>NZ_FRAC01000012.1 GCF_900142215.1 Anaerocolumna jejuensis DSM 15929
TCCCAGCGAGTTTGGTATAATTTCACCTGCCAGGAACAGCTGCCGGCATTTTAGTGGAATTTGGAACCCCGAACGAGAAAATTACGAAAGGTAAGCCAAAATCATCGTCCGTTCCCAATCCCCCCTGGATTGAGATAATTGCTCCGCATCCGGTTGACACCCTGTTCTATCGGTATTATACTTAAGATAAGTAAAAACTGATGCAAATGGGGAATAGCTTATGTGTGAATGTAATCACCCGGTGGTTACAGTACAGGCATTACAAAGAATGCCTTATTATATTCAACAGCTTAGAATACTGAAAGAGAAGAAGGTTGAGACAGTTTCCGCACCTAAAATCGCCGAATTGCTGAATCTGAACGAAGTCCAGGTACGTAAGGACTTCGCTGCTGTCTGCCGGGAGAAGGGTAAGCCAAAAACCGGTTTTCTGGTAACAGAGCTGTTAAATAATATGGAGGAGTTTTTGGGGTATCATAATGTAAATGAGGCAGTCATCATAGGGACCGGCTCACTTGCCCGGGCTATCATAGCAGATGACAGCTTTCAGAACTTTGGGCTGAAAATCGTAGCAGCCTTTGATACGAGTCCCAATCAGGGAGATACGGAGGTATGCGGAGTTAAGATCCTGTCCTCGGATAAGATCAGTAATCTGTGCCGCCGGATGCAGATACATATCGGCATCATTACTGTTCCGGCCGGACAGGCGCAGATTGTTTGTGACCAATTAGTAGCCGGCGGTATTCTGGCAATCTGGAATTTTGCATCGGTTCATTTATCCGTACCGGAGCATATTCTGGTTCAGAATGAGAACCTGACAGCATCCCTTGCCGTATTATCCAACTATTTAAAGAAAACCTTGCAGTAACAGGACCCAAACACAACTTAAATAGCTGCAGAAAGATGGACTACAATGAATACCCTACATTTAAAATATGCCATTGAAGTGGAACGGACAAACTCAATATCCCAGGCGGCGGAGAATTTATTTATGGGACAGCCAAGCCTCAGTAAGGCAATAAAAGAATTGGAGGATTCTCTGGGCTTTACGATTTTTGAGCGTACCTCCAAGGGAGTAACCCCTACGGGAAAGGGAATTAAATTTCTTTCCTATGCCAGGAATGTCCTGCATCAAATAGAGCAGATGGAGGCCTTATCGGATTCTGCCGACGTAGATATCCAGACCTTTAATATTGCTATACCCAGAGGCAGCTATATTGCCGATGCAGTAACAAGCCTTCTGTCCGAGCTGGACCAGAGTAAAGGGGTGAACGTAAATGTACAGGAAACCAATTCCGTTCAGGTAATTAGCAATATTATGGACGGGCCCTTCAATCTGGGGGTTATCAGGTTCCAGACAGAATATGAGAATTATTTCAAAGATTATCTGACAGAAAAACAGTTAAAGTTTGAAACGGTTTGGGAATTTGAATACCTGGCGCTCATGTCGGAAAAGCATCCCCTGGCAGAGGTCGAAAAGGTGGATTATCAGGAGCTGAAGCAGTATACGGAGATTACCCATGGTGATACGGCAATTCCATATATCATGCCCAATAACAGTATTATTGCAGATATGCCTTCCAAGACAACAAAGTGTATCTATGTTTATGAGCGCAGCAGCCAGTATGATCTGCTTTCGGCTATTCCGACTACCTTTATGTGGGCTTCCCCCATACCGGAAAAATGGTTAAAACGTTATCAATTGGTACAGCGGAAATGTAAGACTTTGGGGAATACCTATAAAGATATTTTGATTTATCCCAAGAATTACAAATTTACGGAATTAGACCGTAAGTTTGTTAATAAATTATTTGAGGCTAAAAATGAATTGACCTTTTGCGAATATATATAGGTCAGCTTCCGATTTCTGCCCTTTTCCAGCTATAAATATGCCATATATTCCAGCCTTTTTCGTTTGGAACAGGAAAAGACAAAATATTAACTAATAAAGGTAAATTTACAAAAAAGAGGTTGGGAGTATTCCCGTAACCTCTTTTTTTTATACAAAATGGAATATTTTTGCTATATCAGTATTTGAATATCGATATTCCAAGAGCGAAATACCAACAGTCAGCCAATCTCCCTGAGAAAGCTGGGCTGTGCTATCAATATGCTTCCGGTACAGATTTTCAATACCTGGTTAAAGAAGCTCAGGAAAATAGGGCAAATGACGGCTTCCATAGGGGGGAGCCCATGGTAAAACCCCTGAAAACCCTGATGTTTCAGGTGAATATTTCTAATAGCACTAAATATATCGATAATAGAATATCGATATAAGGTTTTTGAATTTCACATTAGCTGCTTAGATTGTTAAAATATAAACAAGCAAACGGTGATAAACGTTGCAGAAAGAGAAAACATTATTAATCATAATTTGAAAAGGAGATAAAACAATGGCAAGATTTACACTTCCTAGAGATCTCTATCATGGCAAAGGCTGCCTTGATGCTTTAAAAACCCTTACAGGAAAGAAAGCATTTGTAGTTGTTGGCGGCGGAAGCATGAAACGTTTTGGCTTTCTGGATAAGGTAGAGAGCTACTTAAAAGAAGCCGGAATGGAAGTTCAATTATTTGAGGGTGTAGAACCCGATCCTTCCGTAGAAACAGTAATGAAGGGTGCCGAAGCAATGCGTAAATTTGAGCCGGATTGGATTGTTTCAATCGGCGGTGGTTCACCTATTGATGCTGCAAAGGCAATGTGGACATTTTATGAATATCCGGATACGACCTTTGATGCTCTTTGCATTCCGTTTAACTTCCCCACGCTGCGTACAAAAGCAAAGTTCTGCGCAATTCCTTCTACCTCCGGTACTGCTACCGAGGTAACCGCATTTTCAGTAATTACCGATTATGCAAAGGGTATCAAGTATCCTTTGGCTGATTTTAATATTACTCCGGATGTTGCTATTGTTGACCCTGATCTTGCTGAGACAATGCCTGCAAAACTTACGGCACACACCGGTATGGATGCAATAACACATGCTATCGAAGCTTATGTCTCCACTATGAACTGCGATTATACCGATCCTCTTGCCCTTCATGCAATAAAGATGGTCAGCGAGAACCTTCTCAAATCCTACAACGGGGACATGGATGCCCGTGCTAATATGCACAATGCACAATGTCTTGCAGGTATGGCATTTTCCAATGCTTTACTTGGTATTGTTCATTCCATGGCTCATAAAACAGGAGCAGCTTACAGCGGCGGACATATTGTTCATGGCTGTGCCAATGCAATGTATCTTCCCAAGGTTATCAAATATAACGCAAAGGATGAAACAGCAGCTGCAAGATACGCACAGATTGCTGCCTTCATTGGTTTGGAGCCCAGCGCAGATGCTTTGATTGAACACATTAAGAAAATGAACAAAGCTTTAAATATACCTTCCAGCATCAAGGAATATGAAGGCGGCATTATCGATGAGAAGGAATTCTTAGAAAAGCTTCCTAAGGTTGCAGAGCTTGCAGTAGGTGATGCATGTACAGGAACCAACCCGAGAGCAATTACTCCTGAGGTTATGGAAAAACTGTTATATTGCTGCTACTTCGACACAGAAGTTACATTCTAATCAATAACTGCATAATACACGATTAGCAGGACCTGCTGATAGTGAAATAGATAGAAGGGTCTAACCCCTCCTGTCACATCATAAAAATGGATTTGTGAATTACTAATCAATATATCGCAGTAGAAAAGGCTGCAGCCATTGCCGGCAGGAGCCTTTTCTACTGCTATTTAACCAGTAATCCAGTCAACGGAGGTTGTTATGTATCAGATTTTGAAAAAAGAAGTACTGAATCCCACAGT
This sequence comes from Anaerocolumna jejuensis DSM 15929, assembly GCF_900142215.1. Taxonomy (GTDB): domain Bacteria; phylum Bacillota; class Clostridia; order Lachnospirales; family Lachnospiraceae; genus Anaerocolumna; species Anaerocolumna jejuensis. The sequence continues at coordinate 3,806 of NZ_FRAC01000012.1, forward strand.
AACTTTAATGGAAATAGATGCCCCTATGGTTGCAAGAAAAGCAGAACCCGGACAGTTTATCATTCTGAGGGCAGATGAAGAGGGAGAAAGAATACCATTAACCATAGCTGATTATAATCGTGAGAAAGGTACCGTAACGATTATCTACCAGATTGTTGGAGCTACAACGGAAGCCTTGAATCATTTAGAAGAAGGCGACAGCCTTCATGACTTTGTAGGACCTCTTGGCAGAGCTACTGAGACAGAGGGTAAGAAAAAGGTCGCTGTAGTTGGCGGCGGAGTAGGCTGCGCTATTGCATATCCGGTGGTTAAGAAATTCCACGAGCAGGGTGCGGAGGTTCATGCTATCGTTGGTTTCCGTAATAAAGACCTTGTTATTTTAGAGGATGAATTCAGGGCAAACAGCAGCAAGCTGTTTTTAATGTCCGATGACGGAAGCTGCGGTGAAAAAGGTCTGGTAACAGATGCTTTAAAGAGATTAATTGATTCCGGTGAAAAGTATGATGAGGTTATTACCATTGGACCTCTTATTATGATGAAATTCGTCAGCAAGTTAACGAAGGAATATGGAATAAAGACCGTGGCAAGTATGAATCCGGTAATGGTTGACGGAACAGGTATGTGCGGCGGCTGCCGTTTGAGTGTTGGCGGGAAGACAAAGTTTGCCTGTGTAGACGGACCGGAATTTGATGCCCACGAGGTAGACTTTGATGAGGCAATGGAAAGAAGCACGATGTACCGTCCTTTTGAACGTAAAGCACATGAAGAGACTTGTAATCTGTTTCATAAGGAGGTAAGATAAATGGCTGCAAATATGTCTTTAGTGAAGAATGAAATGCCTACACAGGACCCGGAAGTAAGAAATAAAAATTTTAAAGAGGTTACACTTGGATATACCAAGGAGCAGGCCATTGATGAAGCAAAACGCTGTTTGAACTGCAAGAACAGGCCCTGTGTTACGGGATGTCCTGTACAGATTGATATTCCTGAATTTATTAAAGAAGTATCAGAAGGTAATTTTGAGGAGGCTTTTCAGGTTATCAGCCGTTCCAGTTCCCTGCCGGCTGTGTGCGGCAGAGTATGTCCCCAGGAATCCCAGTGTGAGGCTAAATGTGTACGCGGTATTAAAGGCGAGCCCGTAGCAATCGGAAGACTGGAACGCTTTGTAGCGGATTACCACAATGCGAACAGTAAGGCAAAAGCAACAAAGCCGGTACTCAACGGCCATAAGGTAGCCATAATAGGTTCAGGCCCCTCCGGTCTTGCCTGCGCCGGAGACCTGGCACGTAAAGGATATGAGGTCACAGTATTTGAAGCCCTGCATCTTGCCGGAGGTGTTCTGGTATACGGAATTCCGGAATTCAGACTTCCCAAAGCCATTGTGCAGAAGGAAATTGATTCCTTAAAAGATTTGGGAGTTACCATACAAACCAATGTTGTAATCGGAAAAACCATCTCCATAGATGAATTGATGGAGGATTTTGGATTTGAAGGCGTATTCATCGGGTCCGGTGCCGGTCTTCCTAATTTTATGAATATCAAGGGTGAGAACTTAAAGGGAGTATATTCCGCAAATGAATTCTTGACCAGAATTAACCTGATGAAGGCTTACAAAGCAGATTCCAATACTCCTATTCAAAAGGGAAGCAGAGTTGCAGTTGTCGGCGGCGGCAATGTGGCAATGGATGCAGCCAGATGTGCTAAGCGCCTTGGAGCAGATGTTACAATAGTTTACCGCCGTACGGAAAAGGAATTGCCGGCACGTCTGGAAGAGGTGGAGCATGCCAAGGAAGAGGGAATTCATTTTTCCTTCCTGACAAACCCTCTGGAAGTTACTGGTACCGAAGACGGATGGGTAAAAGGTCTTGTATGCCAGAAGATGGAGCTTGGCGAACCGGATGCTTCCGGAAGACAGAGACCGGTTGCAGTAGAAGGAAGTGAATTCGTAGTGGATGTAGACAGTGTGATCATATCCATCGGTACTTCTCCCAATCCTCTGATCAAAGCTACTACCAAAGGCCTGGAAACCCAAAAATGGGGAGGCATCATAGCAGAAGAAGGAACCGGATTAACCTCAAGGACCGGAGTTTATGCAGGCGGAGATGCCGTAACCGGTGCAGCAACTGTAATTTTGGCCATGGGAGCCGGAAAAAATGCAGCAGCAGCCATTGATGAATACATCCTTGGCAAGAAGGAAGCATAAAAATACTTCCGATTTCGAATGTAGTGCCGCTAGAAGCGGCGGAATGCGAGGTAAATGCATTGCAAAAAACAATATCACCCCAGACATTACGGCGTTTACCGGCTTATCTGCATTACCTTCGGGTACTCCTTAAAAAGGGAGCTGTCAATATATCAGCAACCATGATTGCTTGTGAACTGAACTTAAATGATGTACAGGTAAGAAAGGATCTGGCCCTTGTAAGCGGCAGCGGCCGTCCTAAAACAGGATATGAGATTAAGAACCTAATTTCGGATATCGAGCATTGTCTGGGATATGGCAATGGGGATAGGGCTGTAATCATAGGAGCGGGAGAACTTGGCTGTGCTTTACTTACCTATGAAGGGTTTACGGAGTATGGAATTGATATTGTTGCTGCATTTGATATTGACCGGAGTATGAAGGATACAACAATGAATGGAAAGCAGGTCTTTTCCGTGGAAAAGCTGCCTGCTGTCTGTTCTGAAAGGAAGATAAATATCGGCATTATTACCGTAGAAGCAAAAGACGCCCAGAAGGCCAGTAATATGCTTGTTGAAAACGGGGTAATGGCAATATGGAATTTTGCACCGGTGCATCTGGCAGTACCGGACCATGTCCTGGTGCAGAATGAAAATCTGGGCAGTTCCCTGGTAATTCTGTCAAAACAGCTGGCAAATAAGCTGGGAACTGATCAGAATTCTTAAGGCACACCAGGTTTTATCCCCATTCCATGCTTGTGTTCAGTTCATTATACCGGTCTATAAGGTAGGAAAGCCGAAGCAGGAAAAGCGTATTAATATCCGTAAGGTCAATACAGCATATTTCAGTAATACGGTCCAGGCGGTAGACAAGGGAATTCCGGTGAATAAACAGGCTTTCTGAGGTTAATTTGATATTACAGCCTTTTTCAATGTAAACACACAGGGTCTTATACAGCTTGGAGTTGTTTGCATGGTCATACTGCCTGAGTACCGCCAATGCCGGGTGGCAGTAGCGGCCCAGTTTTTCCGAGTTTTTTACTTCCGAAAGCAGATCAAAAATCTGATAGTCCTGATAACGGCATATCAATTCTTCCGTCTTTAATTTCTGTCCCAGCTCCAGAGCCGTATAAGCCTGGTCAAAATGGCCTGCAAAGCTTTCAATACTGGTAAAGGAATGGCTGATTCCAATCCGTACATATTCCTTCATGGAAAAATCCTTTAAAAGCTCTAACAGCTCCGCAGTCATTTCCGCATCTTCCTTCAAGGGAATAACCGCAGCCATGCCGCTCTTATGATAGGTAACATGAGTGCCTGGAATGATGGCTTTCAGGTTCTTGCTGGTATGGTTCTTCAGAAACTGCTGACCCAGATATCTGGTGGGGCGAAGAAACAGAACCAGCATTTTTGCCGGGAAATGAAGTCCTATCAGACGGGGCATAATATCCTTCGCAGGTGCTCCGATTAACATATCATATAATAATTCATGATAGCGGCTGGTCTCTTCAAAAAAATCCGGTGTATAGTAAGCTATGGTATTGCTGATAACACGGCTTATTGTACTCAGCATTTCATAATGGGAGGGGAGTAAATGGTTTTCTCCTTCAATCATCAAAAGAAACCCTATCTGGGTCTTGTTATGAAAGACTTTGCTGCTTAATTTGCGGTAGGGGGACTGGCTGCAGGTAACTTCTACGGCTGATGTAGTAGGAGAAGCATTCCGTATGGAGCTTAGCTCCTTAACCTCACTGATAAATTCATAACCGCAATATCCCTGAACGGTATTTTCCTTCCATAGGGGGTCCAGAACAGGAATTGATACGGAACTGGCAATAATTTTAAAATTCATATCACAAAAGACAAGAAAGTTTCCAAGTCTCACCGAGGCTGCATCAATAACGGCTTCGAGATTCTGTGTTTCATCAGCCAGGGCAGTGAGTTCCTCGTAAATTCCTTCACCCCGGGTGGTTTCAATCAGATTTTTTGCCGTATTGAAGATGGCAAAGAGAGAGTCCTCCGCTACCAGGGCAATATTTCCCCTGCCGGAAATGGGAGAGGCAGTCTCCTCAGTACGGGCAAGAATACATTGAGAGGGCGGAGCGATGTTTGTTATTTGTTTATCATAACCAAAGTAAAGAGTATTCTTACTTGCATTTCCATGCTTGTTATCGATGAATGCAATATCCTGTATTTCAATATCTTCTTCTTTAGAAAGAAGATCTATGCAATATTCTTCTGAAATTCTGTCTATTAGTTTTTTATATGTCATGGTTTACCTCGTTTTGAAATGAAAGAATTAAGTCATAATTCTATTTTAGTGCATCGTAAACAAATTGTCAAAGCTTTATCATTCATGATGCACGTTGTAAAATCATTGATAATCGTGTATTCTTATAGCATCAAGAATGTTATTTTTTTAACAATAACAGGTGGAGGTATAGAATGTACAACAAATTATTTGAAGAGGGAAGCATTGGAAAGGTTACTTTTAAAAACCGTCTGGTAATGTCTCCCATGGGGTGTGGACTTGCTAATCTTGATGGAACACCTTCAGAGGATATGATTGCATATTATGAAGCAAGGGCAATCGGCGGGGCAGGGCTTATTATACCGGAGATTACCCGTATTAATGATGTTAATGGAGCAGGACTTATGAGGCAGCTGTCCGTTACAAAGGACAGGCATATTGAGCCCCTTTCAAGGCTTGCGGAAGCGGTACATAAGCATGGCAGCAGGATATTTATCCAGCTCCATCATCCGGGACGTGAGACAGTATCCGCACTTCTTGGCGGACAGCCGGTAGTCGCTCCTTCTGCAATTCCCTGTAAGTTACTGAATCAGGAAACCCGTGCCCTGACCACTGAGGAAGTAAAACAGCTGATCAGGCAGTTTATCGACGGAGCTGTCAGAGTGCAAAAAGCAGGCTGTGACGGCGTGGAATTGCATGCGGCCCATGGATATCTGCTGCACCAGTTTTTATCCCCTTATACAAATAAAAGGGAAGATGAGTACGGCGGAAGCTTCGAAAACCGTCTCAGAATGATTGTAGAAATTATTGAAGGAATCCGCAAGGAGTGCGGGCCTGATTTCCCTATTGGTGTCAGATTAAGTATTGAAGAATTCCTGGATAAGACAGGAGTAACAGAGGATTATATCCATGTGCAGGACGGTGTGAAGATTGCCATGGCACTGGAGCAGACTGGTATTGATTTTATTGACCCCAGCTGCGGCTTATATGAAACAGGTATGACCTGTGTAGAGCCTATTTCCTTCCCCCAGGGCTGGAGGCATGACCTGCTTTTGGCAGTCAAGAGTCACGTAAGCATTCCTGTAATCGGTGTTTCCGTTATCAGAGAGCCTGCCGCTGCAGAGAAGTTCCTGGAAGACGGAGTAGTAGACTTTATTTCCATGGGACGTACCTGGAATGCAGACCCCGAATGGGGTAAAAAGGTACAGGAAGGAAGAGAAAAGGAATTACGCAAATGTATTTCCTGCCTGCGCTGCTTTGAAAGCTTAAATGAATATAATGCTGCCGGCCTGCCGCCGGAATGTGCATTAAATCCGACCTTTGCAAGAGAGCGTAAATATGGAAACCTGGTCCGTGATACCAAGGGACACAGGGCAGTCGTAGTAGGAGGCGGTCCTGCCGGTATGTGTGCAGCCCAGACACTGGCACTCAGAGGAGTGAAAGTAACTCTTATCGACAGACAGAATGACCTTGGCGGAACCGTTAACCTGGCCAAGATGCCTCCGTTAAAGGAACGCATGCAGTGGGTAGCGGACTACTACGGCAATGAGTTTGACCGTCTTGGAGTAGAAGTTCAGTTAAATACAGAAGCTAATGCAGAAAATATAATGGCTTGCAAGCCTGATGCCGTCATTCTTGCAACAGGTTCAGTTTCGATAGTACCGGAAAAGCTTCCCGGAGTTAAGGGTAAGAATGTATATACGGTTGAAGCGGTATTATCCGGTAAAGCAGCCTTAAAAGGGAAAAAAGTAGCTGTTATCGGTGCAGGGCTTACCGGACTTGAAACAGCAGAATATCTTTGCGAAGAGGGAAATCAGGTAACAATTATTGATATGCTTGATAAACCCGCTCCAAATGCAAATCATACCAATGTAGCCGATGTTTGTGGACGTTTGGCAAAATCTGGTGTAAAATATATGTTGGGACATTCCTTAAAAGAAATCAAAGATGATCATGTTGTATTGGAAAATCTGGAAAACCACGAGGAAACAGAGGCTGCTGCAGAAGCTGTCGTACTTTCCCTTGGTTTCAGACCTGACCAGTCCCTGGTCTCCGAGCTGGAAGCAAAGGGTGTTGAGGTGGAGCTGATTGGTAGTGCCATAAAAGACGGCACAATTGCGCCGGCCGTACGTACAGGCTATGAGACAGGACGTAAGCTCTTCAGTGATAATCAAAAGCCAGCAAGCTTTAGAGTTCCGATGGAGGATATTCCTAACTTCGGTAAAATCTCACTTATGGACAATCAGGAAGGACTCTACATCAGCTATCTGACTGACCCGGCAGCCATTGCAAAGATACTTCCGCCGCCTTTGAAACCATTTTCCATGCCGGTCGTTACCCTGTCCGTCTGCCACGTGAACAATCCAACCTTTGCGGATGATTACTATGAAGCAATTCTTGGTGTCTATGCAACTTACGGCAAAACACTTGGCCTGTATACAATGGGGCTGGTACTTGGAGGACCCGGAGCAGAAATGGCAGTACAATGCGGCCGTGACAACGGAAGTATTCCCAAAAAGCTTGGTGCAGAATTTGTCATCCGAAGAAACGGAGATACCGTAACAGCAGGAGTTACCAGAAGAGGTACCCAGCTTGTAGATATAACTATGAAACTGGGCGAATACAACAGCCCGCTGACAGCGGCACTCTATCAGTTCCCGGCAGCCGGAAAGCAGACCTTCGGTGGCGGTTTCTATTATCATTTTGACCGTGAACCCGATGAAAACGGAGTATCCCACTTTATGAATGGTGCTTTGCTTATGAATCAGTGTGAATATAATTATCAATCCTGGGAACCGGGCATAGTGACCTTGGATTTAAAATCCAGTATTGATGACCCTTGGGCAGAGCTTCCGATTAATACGATAATAGGAGGAGCTTATTCTAAGAACAGCCTTCTGGTGCATAAGCTGAACCTGGTAGAAAAATTAGATGCGGAGGAAGTAATTCCCTATTTGCTGAGCGGACGCTATGACCGTACGGCATTTATGGAAACCGGACGAGTGTGAAAATTAAAAAGCAATTTTCACACGCAAGATTGCGCCTGCGAAATCCTCGGCCCAATCTTACGGCGCATTGGGAAAGCATAGCAGTTAGTGTGAAAATTAAAAAAGCAATTTTCACACGCAAGATTGCGCCTGCGAAATCCTCGGCCCAATCTTACGGCGTGTTGTGAAGGTATGGCTGTTAGTGAAAGATTGAAGGGTAATATCTACCTCAAAATAAAAATTGAAAGGATTAAATAATATGGAGAATTTATTTGATTTAACTGGAAAAGTAGCAGTAGTAACAGGAGCAAGTTCAGGTCTTGGAGCAGATGCGGCACTTGCCTATGCGCAGGCCGGAGCAGACGTTGCCCTATTAGCAAGACGTATAGAAAAGCTGAATGAAGTAAAAGCCGCAATCGAGAGCACAGGCCGTAAAGTTGCTGCCATAGCGTGTGATGTCACAAAGGAAGAAAGTGTAAAGGCAGCAATGGAGGAGGTACTCAGTACCTTCGGACATATTGATATTTTACTGAATAATGCAGGTGTTGCCGTACGCGGCGGTGTGGACAGCATGTCCGTGGAAGAGTGGGATAAGTCCTTTGATACCAACGTTAAGGGAATCTTCCTGGCAAGTAAATATGTGATTCCTCAGATGAAGGAAAGAGGATATGGAAAGATTGTAAACATTGCATCTGTGAATGCGGTAATTGCCGATAAAAATGATACCTTTATCAGACATTCCTATAATGCCTCCAAATCAGCCGTTCTCGGACTGACAAAAGGTATGGCGGCATCCTATGCAAGATTTGGTATTACAGTTAATGCCATTGGACCTGCCCTTTTTGAATCCGAGATGACAGCAGGAACCTTATTCAAATCCGAGCAGTTCTTAAATGCCTACAATATGGTAAATCCCGCAGGCCGCCCTGGTAAAAAAGGAGAATTGAACGGCTCAATCCTTTTTCTTTCCTCCGATGCCTCCAGCTATGTACAGGGTCAGTTTATCATCGTAGACGGTGGCGGTGCACTTGTATAATCTTTAATAATGCAATTTGAATTTTATAATAAAATTAATCGGTAACAATAAATTGAATTTTAACTATAAATTAAATTTTAACAATAAATTAAACTTTAACAGTAAGTTAGAATTTATCAATAAGTTATTCGCTTAGCACGTTCATTATGCAGGAAACTTCCTGGTAATGAACGTGTTTTTTTATGTGTGATTAATTGATTAATAATTGATTAGGAAGTTATTAATATCTCATTTTTAGCTAGTATACAGAACGGGAGATAAACTGTATTTTTAATTTAATATTGAAGGATAATTTTGCAAATTATAAATCAATTTCGACTTTATTGAATGTATATTTGGAGTATAAAAATACACTCAGCTCCGTGAAAGTCGCTTCGTTGCATTTTTATACTCCAAATATACATAGGAAAGCTGAGATTAACTTATGGCAGCCGAAGGGTTATTAATTATTTTAAATATAAGGAGTATACGTGTTAGAAGGAGTGATATTGCAGTATGAATTTCAATGAACCCTTTGTACGTTATGTTTCAATGACTTCGATTGCGAAGTGGAAGTATTATAGAACAATTTGATACATAGCATTGGAAAGTATTGCTATAATCAGGCGGAATTACAATTTTAGTGATACTGGTAAAGGCTGGGAGAAGTTTAAATCCCAGCTTAAAACATGGGTCTGAAAGATTTTCTGAAAATATAACGGGATTTTGCTTTTTCTTGTTGAGGAATAGTGTCAATAATGATAGAATCTTTAAGTAAATTGAAATAAAATAGCGGAATACAGGGAGAAAATAACTAGTTATAACCGAATTTTATCATATTATGACACCTGTATTGAAAGAAGAAAACAGAAGTTCTAAAATGGAAAAAACATTAGAATGGAGGAGCAAATAAACATTATACAGGCAGCTTATACATTCTATTTGTATAAATATGTGAAAGGATGAACAACATGAGTTTAAAAAAATCAGTTACATGGAAGGTAATAATTACCATGGTTATTGTCCTGGCTTTGGTATTTACAGGCATGCCGCTATCGGAGACTTATGCTGCGGCTTATACCAAATCCCTGACAAAGACGGTGACCTTACAGCCGGGAGAGACAATGACCTGGATACTAGCTTCCAAGGCAAGGGGAGAGGTTCCCTTGACCTACAATATAGTTAGTTTAAAGGGAGTAAAAAAGAACGAAAAAGTAACAATTAATTTTTTAGGTCCCGATGATGAATATTCCTATAGTATTTCTCCTCTCAAAGCAGGAGCGAAAAAGACACTGTCGGCCTATGCCTCCAATAGCTCAACCTTTGGGGCTTTTGCACTGGTATCAAATAATACCAGCGGGACAGTTAAAATTAAACTGACCTTTAATGTAAAAAGCGGCAAAAATATTATAAAGACAAAAGAGTATATGAAGGAATGAAAAAAGGAAGGCCGATTATTGGTTGAGGGGCTTTCATCATGCCGATGACAGCTAGATTGTAAAATGCGTTACATTTTTAATCTTACTAGCTAAGCAGTATCCCAAGCAAGATTGTCAATGCATGGGGAATAGCAGTAAAAATAAGCAATATCGCAAGCAGACTTGCGATATGCATGGGATTAAAATAAAATACATAAAAACGGAAGGCGAGTTTGTACAAAATATGTATCAGCATATGTATGAAATTAATGCAGAACCATTGTCTATCGTCTGAAATCTAAGAAATTTAAACGAATGAAATAGCCTGGAATTTAAATAAGTAATAAAATGTTGTACCGGACAATTATTAGCGGAGCAGGATGGGAAGGAGTACACATTGAAGCGTAAGACAGGGACAATCTTATTTGCATTATTGTTTTTTGTATCTGCTTTTTGGGGAAATTATAAAGTTGCTGAAGGAAGCAGCATAGTAGAGAGAGGCAATATCAGTACTAATACAGCAATAGAAAAGCTGGCAGGTGTGTCAGAAGTGAAACCAGCAAAGACAGTGATATCTGTAAAAACAGCTAAGGAAGCGAAAACATCTAAGGCAGCGAAAATAGTTATGCTGGCAGAAATGGTGACACCGGCAGAATCAGTGATACCGACATTAACAGGAACAGTGACACCAGCAGAGGCGGTGATACCAACAGAAACTGTGACACCTACGCCGATAGATACAGTGACTCCGGCAGAAACGGTGACACCAACAGAAACACCAGCACCAACAGAAACGCCCACACCAACAGTCACACCCATACCGACAGAAACACCTACACCGGCACCAACGCCCACACCATTTATTCCAAACACCTTATCAATTATGAAAAATCATAATTATGTTGAGGAAAGTACTTCTACGATATCTGTACATAAACTGTCTGTTTCAGAGATGAATCAAAAATTAAGCCGATATGGAAAAGTAGTTGCAGATGGAATGAGTTATAACCTATATAAAAAAACAATGGGATATGAATGGCAGGATCTGACTGATTATAAGAATAAACCAGAAAAGTTATCGGTTGATTTGACACAAACCATGTCATATACGAAATACAGCTCCATACTGAAGAAATTATCAAGGTACGATGGAGTTTATTTGTATAAGATCGGAAGTTCCACGAATGGGCGTGATATATATGCTATAGACATAGATGTGGATTCCAAGAATACCAATAAAAAAATAGTCATGCTGACGGGAAATGTACATGGCAGAGAATTTGCCGGCGGGACTTATATCGTAAAGCAGCTTGTAGATTTGGTTCAGGATGCCCAAAAGGATAAATCTGTCATGAAGCTGCTGCAAAATACAAAATTTGTTGCAGTACCGATTATAAATGTAGACACCAGAGAAAATATAATTAATAATTCGTCAAAATGGAATAGCTGGAAGGCTTATGTGAATGGTACAGACGGAAACAGGAATTTCCCTGGATTATCCTGGGCTCAGTTATCCGGCGGTAATAAGTTAAGCTATACGGCCGTAAGCTCTCCGGCTTCCGGTATGTATCGCGGCAGCTTCGGCGGTTCCAACACGGAGACACAGGCCCTTATGAAGTGGCTGTACCATTATGTAGCCGTAGAGAAAGCGGATTGTTTAATTGACATGCATCAGCAAGGCGGCATAGTATATGCCGGAAAAGAATGGTCCACGCAAAAACAGGAAAAAGCCAGTAATCATTTCCGGACGAAGGTGTTAGGGCTGTTAAATAAGAGCGGAAGCACTTATACAAACGCAAATGACGGTTCAACTTACGGCTTGGAGGGTGTCGGAGCTACTATAACAGATTATGCCACAGGACTGGCTATGGGGAGTAAATACTCCAGAGCATATGGATTTGGAGTTATTATAAATAAAAAGAAGGAATATACACTTTTAGAGTTAAAAGATCTGGATAGAGCCGATTTTAAATTGAGCCCATCAAACAGTACCTTTAAAACTTTGACCATTGAAATAGGAAAGGGCACTCAGTATCTAGGGAATTCTTCTTCTGCAAGAAAATTAATCAGCAAAGAGTATTATTCCAAAAATTTTGATGAGCTGTTGTATAATATTCCCAAATTATTAGAGTAAAGAATTAATTTGAAAAATGCAATACATACAGTTTCATAAGTTAACTTGCGAAATGCATGGTGTTAAATGAGGAATGGTAATGGAAATTTTGGTAAACCAGTTAATAAGCAGTTACCTTGTATATCTATCAAATTATTTTGGGATTTACCTGGTAATGGGGAACAGTTTTCCTATTAAAGTAAGCAGAAGCAAGGCTATTTTGTGGGGGTTTATTTGTTCTAATTTTGTATCGATTATTTCAGCAGTATTATGTGTTTTTATAAATCATTATAAAATACATGAAACCTTTGAAATGAAGCTCTTATACCGAATTATTACTTTGATAGGGGAGAGCATCATGGTGGCTTACTTACATAAAGCGGTTAAAACCCCCTGGTACCGTATTTATTGGGTTGATTGGTTAGTTGTTTCTGTTGTAATTTCTTTCTTTAGTAAAGTATTATATATAGACAGGTATTTAAAATATTCCGATGAATTTATTACGATTAAGCTTATAACCTGGAACAATCTGCCTGACTTTCTCTTTTCCACCCTGATAATACAGTCAATTTGTGTTACCGTATTAATTATCTTAATACGCTGGGTAAGAAACCATGTTAAATCCCCTGAAATACCTGTAAAAATATGGATTATTGTAAACGTTTTGCTGGGAATTCTTATTCTAAGCATAAACAAAGGATATACAGCGGCTCAGGGGGAAGCATTTCATTGGACCAGAGGGATTGGGAGTTTCTATGTTGCCCTTGTAATAATATTGGCAGTTCTTGTTATATTTGTTATAACCCTATATTTTATACAACGCCGGTTTTTACTGCTTGAAAACAGTATGCTGAAGGAACAGAATGAGCTTCAGTATAACAATTACCTGGCTATGCAGCAACAGGAAACGAGAGTGCATCAACTATATCATGATATAGGAAACCATATAAGGACGATTCAGATTCTGGTAGAAAATGGTGAAAAGGAAGAAGCTCAAAAATACACAGATAATCTATTGGAAGAATATAAAAGTATCTACAAGTACAATTATTGTACAAACAGAATCATTAATGCAGTTTTAACGGATAAAGCAAAGCAGTGCGAGAGATGCCATATAACAGCGGATATTGATATAAACATTCCAATCCAGCTGTCCATCCGTGAGATAGACCTGATGAGTATATTTGCAAATTTATTGGATAATGCCATTGAGGGTTGTAATAGAAGTACCTCGAACAATCATTATATCAAAGTCAGAGCCTCCATTGTAGGAGATTATCTGGCGGTTAAGGTGATAAACAATAAAAAGGCAGATGAAATAATCGATAAGTTCCATGTGACCTGGAAGAAGGATAAGAAAGTACATGGGCAGGGAACTAAGATACTTAAGGAAATAGTAGAACGTTATAAAGGTCATGAAGAATTTCTGGATTTGGGAGAGGAGTTTTCTGCCTTGGTAATGCTTTCGATATCACAGGATGAAGCACGAAAGGAAGAAATGAGGATACTTTGAATATTTTGTTGTTAAACCAGGTGCTTAGTATGCATATTGTCTTTTTAATCATCTATTATGTACCGTATTTTGTTGTATGCTTTAGCTTTCCGTTAAAAATAAGCAGGAAAAGAGCTATTATAAAGGGACTGTATTATTCATTGTTTGGTTGCATAACCTCAGCTTTTTCAGTGGTATTTATTGGCCAGGGGTATATAGAGGAGACGGCTGCTATTCTGCTATTAAATAAATGCCTGGCTGTTTTAAGTGAATTTATACTTATCACTTTTATAGCAAGGTTTGTGGCAGCTTTATGGTATCATATTTATTGGCTTATATTTTTCATAGTTGAATTGAGCATTGCACTTGTTGGGCAGTATACCTATATTAATATAAACACATATCACCAGGGAAACTATCATATGCTTAAAGCTATATCCTGGAATAATGTATACCAAATAATTCTGTTAAGCATACTGCTTATAATTTTAGCATTCTTACTGATAAAAATCCTGAAAATTATTTATAAACTTATATCAAATCATATACTGCCAGATTTTTTCTGGCTGTTATTAAATATTATCATAGTTTTTTTAGTGATAACAGGTAATAAATCCTATACCAATCATACAGCAAGGGAAATAAACAAAAGTAATATTTGGAAAGAGGGCATAGGAAATATAGATTACTTTTCTTTTGCATTCTTCATTATCATGTTGATAATGATACTGCTGATTACTTATATGCAAAGACAACATTTACTTACGGAAAACAGGATGCTGAAGGAGCAGAGTAAATTGCAGATGGAAAACTATCTCATTATGGAACAGCAGGAAATCAGGATTTACCGAATGCACCATGATAGCGGTAATCATTTAAGGACAATACAGCTTTTGGTTCATAACGGGGAAGTAAAGGAAGCAAAGAAATATATGGATATGCTGCTAAAGGAATACAATGCCATTAATGGAACTGTGTATAGTAAGAATAGTATTATTAACACTGTTATTTCAGATAAGGTGAAACAGTGCAATTCATTAAATATTGTTACGGAAGTGAATATTAATCTATCGGATGATATTTTTATAAATGAGTTGGACCTGGTTAGTATTTTCGCAAACCTGATAGAAGTTGCCAAAAAGAATTGCCAAAACAATTGCAATGAAAACAGTTTTATAAAAATAAATGCAAACATGGAGGGATTCTGGCTTATAGTAGAGGTTATATATAGCAGATCGTCATCGGAAGTAGCTTATAGCAAGCTTAATAAAATCAGCAAAAAAAGTCCTTTGGCTGTCAGCGGAGAGATGAAAACGCTCAGCATAATAATTGAGCGTTATAAAGGCAGTATGGAACAAAAAATAGAGGAAAAGGAAATATCAATAAGTATTAAACTTAAAAAACCCAATATTGTTTCTGTGAATTGATTTTGTAATGATTATTAGGGCCAGATATAGGTGCTTTTATAATTATTGCATCAATAGTAATAAAAACTAGAACAGGCATGATAAGTCGCAGGCTTATTGTGCCGTTTTTTATTATAAAGTTATAAAGCAGTGATGATTCATAAATGTTTAGTTATAACCGGATTATAATGAATTATGACATTCCTATAGAAATTAAAGAAAGAATTATTTAATCTGGTATAGAAGGATAAATCATTAAAGGGCAGGAAGTATATATAAAAAGATTTATGATAGCAATTGTATTTGTTCATAGCTTCATACTTCCTGTCTTTACAATGGAAATAACAATACATATGTAAGGGAGAAAATTATATGAGAATGAAAAGTAAAAATCCTGGTTTCAAAGGAATTATTATGATTATCATTGCAGTCCTGATTTCAACTGCAATGATGAACCCAAGTCCGGTAAACGCTGCGGCTATTTCAAAAGGAAATGTAACATTAACGGTAGGGGATAGCAGCACCTTAAAAACAGGTACTACAGGAAAAGTAGTCTGGACATCAGCTAACAAAAAGATTGCAACAGTTAGTGCAGCAGGAAAAGTAAAGGGTATTAAAGCCGGAAAAACAACTGTTAGCGTAAAAATTGGAAAGGATACCTACAAATATGCTGTAAACGTTAAAAATGCAGATGCTGCAGCAATAATCAATAGTAAATGGGATGGGGATTTTTATTCTGATAAAACGGATTGCAGAATCACCTTCAGCTTGGATAAAAAATCAACAGATGTAATCCTATCGATAATGAATGATTCTAATATAGTTGTTTATAGCAAAACTTTTAATACCATAAATGCGAAAAAGGAAAATTTACTTGTTTGGAATGGTACAGATAAAAATGGTAATTTATTGGAAGAGGGATATTATAAAATAAGTGTTACAGCAGGGACAATAAAAACGGATACAAATGAATTCAAAATATATGTTAATTGTCCCTTTGCAGGAGGAACAGGTTCAAAAGAAAATCCATACCTGATCAGTTCAGCAGAACAATTCAAATTAGTTGCAATGTACAATGGACGCTATTTTAAACAGACATCTGATCTGGACTTTGGAGATTCCGTAGTTAAATCACTGTTTACAAGCGATGTGCCTTTTACAGGCTATTATGACGGAAATAATAAATCACTCTTTAATTTAAACTTAAGCAGCTCTTTGTTTACAGCCCTTGGCACTAATGGAACTTTAGTTAATATGAACCTGGTAAATGCAACATTAAATACAGATTCTGCATATATTGGGATTTTGGTAAGAACAAATTCAGGAACCGTAGAAAGGTGCAGTATTACAGATGGTTTCATAAGTGGAAATGGTGCAACAGGTCTGTTGGCAGGTGACAATGAAGGGTTAATCAAATCCTGTACTACAAGTGGAACTGTTAAATCAACCTGGGATTACAATTATATAGCATCTGGCGGTATAACCGGAATTAATGGCAAGACAGGCCGCATTATATTAAGTAATTCTTCTGCTGCTGTACTGGATTCTATCAGTACTTATAATAACAGCTATTATACAGGAGGTATCAGTGCTGTTAATGATGGTTCAATAGAAAATTGCACCGTATCAGGAGAAATATCAAGTAAAGATAATAAAAATTCAGGTGGGATTTCTGGCAGAAATAATTCTAAAATTAAAAACTGCTCGTACACTGGGGGGAGTTCAATCGAATTAGTTGGATACAACTCTGGTGTAATTGAATAATAAAAGCAAAGAACTTCCAATATTCACAGTGTTGGAAGTTCTTTAACGTCGGCTGCTTATGAGAGTTTCCGGGAGACAAACTGTACATAGGCTGCCTGAAAACTCTTGGAGTAAGTCTGGCTGATAGAAATCTTATGGTTTGCCGTTAAGACGCATTCGGTTCGGCTCACTGAACGAATATGGTAAAAATTAACAATATAACTGTGATGACAGCGTATGAATTCATCCGTCAATTGATGGGAAATATCCTTTAAGGTGTTAATGCTCTTAATTGTTTCCGCAGCAGTATGAATATAAAGATAGCGCCCCAGGGCTTCCATATAAAGAATATCCTCCAAGGGTATAAGAAATTCTCTATTCTGGTATCGAATAGTCAAATAATGACTGGCTCGTTGCCGGTATAAGGCCAGAGCTTTGTCAATTGCCTTTGGAAGGCGCTCTTCAAGCTGGGACTTTAAGACAAAATAGATATGCCTTACATCATATACTTCCGTAGCAAAGTTAATATAATTGCTTAGAAATATAATAATACAGGAGGAGTTGATGCGGTTAATCTTGGCAGTAATTTTAATACCGTTTATTTTGCCCATGTCAATATCAGTTATGAAAATGTCAAAGGGAAATTGGGAAGCTTCTATGTAGGAATTTAATTTATCAGGCATAAAAGCGGAAAGAGTGGTGTCCCTGTCATTAACAAAATATTGCTTCATCAGATGAAGCAGATAGTTCAGAAAGACGGAATCATCATCACATAATCCTATTCGCATGGAGTACTCACTTTCGTTTAAATATATTAAGCAGAATAGCACAAGAAGCTTAAAAAATCAATTATAGGAAAGATATTATTATTCTTGTTTTGCAGATTAGTTTTATTAATTAAGTATATTGACTTTATATTTTGAAAGGTCTAAAATAGTCTAAAATTGGTGTTACCAATTTATCCGGAGTTTGGACAGACAGCAATTGACATCATACGGAAAGAGGCAGTTTTGCAAGTAAGCTTGCGGATTGCATGGAGGAATCATGAAATTATTAAAACAGTTTGGAATTATTCTTATCTTTACCTTTCTTGGGGAAGTATGCAAGTACCTTATACCTTTGCCGATTCCGGCGAGCATATACGGCCTGGTGCTGCTCCTTGCCGCACTTATGACCAGAGTTATTCAATTGGAGCAGTTAAAAGAGGTTTCCGCTTTTCTCATTGAAATTATGCCCCTGATGTTTATTCCGGCCTCTGTGGGGATACTAAATACGTGGGGAGTATTAAAAGGAATCTTTATTCCAATCGTCATTATTACGGTTGTTACGACAGTTTTTGTAATGGTGGTCACGGGAAGGGTAACACAGCTGGTCATAAGAATGGATAAGAGGAGAAAATCATGAGGAATTTACTGGCAGAATCAACATTCTTTGGTGTGTTAATCAGCATAATAGGATACGAGATAGGGCTGTTTTTAAGGAGGAAATTCAAACTGGCCATTTTCAATCCGCTGCTTAT
Source organism: Anaerocolumna jejuensis DSM 15929 (assembly GCF_900142215.1). Classification (GTDB taxonomy): domain Bacteria; phylum Bacillota; class Clostridia; order Lachnospirales; family Lachnospiraceae; genus Anaerocolumna; species Anaerocolumna jejuensis. Next base: position 21,928 of record NZ_FRAC01000012.1, read on the forward strand.
ATCCATTATCTTCGTTATAATAGTATTGCTGGCATTTCATGTGAAATATGACAGCTATAACAGCGGTGCCAAATATCTGAGCTATTTACTTACGCCTGCGACCATATGCCTTGCAGTTCCTCTTTATGAGCAGATGGAACTGCTGAAGAATAACTTAAAGGCAATTCTTACAGGAATTATATCCGGTGTTGCGGCAAGCCTTGGCAGTATTCTTCTCTTTTCCCTTCTGTTCCATTTCTCTCACAGGGAATATGCCACGCTGCTTCCGAAGTCTATTACAACAGCTATCGGGATGGGAGTTTCCGAAGAACTGGGCGGTATTGTGACAATTACCGTTACGGTCATTATTGTTACCGGAGTCCTTGGAAATATAATTGCTGAGAAGGTCTGCAAAATATTCCGTATCAAGGACCCCATTGCAAAGGGTGTCGCTATTGGAACGGCAGCCCATGCGATCGGCACAGCAAAGGCCATGGAGATGGGAGAAGTGGAAGGAGCAATGAGCAGCCTGGCAATTGCCGTTGCAGGGCTTATTACCGTTGTCGGGGCTTCTGTCTTTGCCAACTTTATGTAAGCAAATTCAAATGGAGGATGCTATATGATTATTACAGTCGGAAGAGAATACGGAAGCGGCGGTCATGAAATCGGGAAAAGACTGGCCGAACAATACCAGATACCCTTTTATGATAAAGATGCACTGGTAAAAATCGCAAAGGAAAAAGGGGTATATGATGAAATCATTTCCTTTTATGATGAAAAGCCTGTAAACAGCCTTTTGTATGCCATAGCAATGAATACCTATTCGGAGAATATCGGTAAGATGCAATTTGACCTTATCCGGAGTATTACGGAAAATAAAGCCTGTGTCATTATTGGCAGATGCGGAAATTATATCTTCAAGGACACTCCCGATACCGTAAGTGTGTTCATTCACGCTGACATCAATGAACGAATCCAGCGGGTCAGGGATATATATGGAGTCCACGATAAGAATCTGAAAGCAGTTATTGAAAAGACCGATAAAGGCCGGGCCTCCTTCCATAAATTTTATACGGACCAGGAGTGGGGAGATTCCAGAAATTATCACCTTGCAATCAATAGCGGTGAAATTGGATTGGAAGCCTGTACCCAGCTGATTTCTGAATTTATTGAAAAAAAGAAAAGGAACCTCATAAAATAGGATATGGAAAACAGAGAATATAAGAAAGTAATCACATATGTCAAAGAACGGATTGCCGGTGGTGAGCTCCATTCCGGGGATAAGCTTCCCACAGAAAGGGAGCTGGCGGACATTCTATCCGTTGGCCGGTATTCTATCCGCGAGGCGATAAGAATCATGGATGCCCTGGGAATGATAGAGAGCAGGCAGGGCTCCGGAAATTATCTGGTAACGAACATTGAAAAAAACCTCACGGAATCCATGGAACTGATGCTCCTGATTAAGGAAATTGACTACAGCCAGATCAGCAAGCTGCGCCGTGCCATTGAGCTTTATGCTTATGGCTGTGCCCTTAAGCAATTATCGGATTCCCAGCTGGAAGAACTGGCTGAAATCACCGAAAGCATGAAACAGAACACAGGACGGGAAAAAGCCTTAATGGATAAGCGGTTTCATGACATGATAATTGCCGGCAGCAATAATACTTTGATTATCAGCATTATGGATTCTTTATCCAATGTATGCAGCAGCTTAATTGAAAAAGTGGTCACTGGCTCCGCACCTGAATTACAGCGTATTTTTATGGAAACCCATGAAAATATGCTAAAAGGGCTTATGACCGGAGACCTGTTACTTGGCATGCAGGCAGTTAATCTTCACTATGACCTGATTGATTCAGAAGTATCTGGGTGAGAAGTCTTTTCATAAAAGGAATTACTCACAGTCAGATGGAAGTTATAATTGCCATTTATAAATGCTCAATACCCCATAATCAGTATGTAAAATCAAGCGATTAGAAGAAAGTGCACAAATTCACTGCCTATATAAGCAATATCCCAGGCGAACCTGGGATATGCATAAAATTTAACTTATAAAAATAGAGTATGGAACCAGCCGTTAGCTGCACAGGATTTCCTTGATTATCATGTCATCACCTTCCAGGATTTCCATATCCTTGCTGCCGCAATCAGGACATTGTAAATCACTGTAGACTGCATTGAACACCCTGCCGCAGCTTTTGCATTTGACAATACCAGGAATCACAATAAGCTCCAGTTCTGTTTTTTCCATAAAAGTCTTGTAGGAGGCAGCAGGCCAGCTTTGCTCCAGGTATCTGGGTACAATACCGGACAGCTCACCAACTTCTATGACAAGCTTGCGGACCTCTGTTACGTTCTGCTCCTTAACGATTCGTTCAATGGTATGAACCATAGAGTTCAATACACCAAGCTCATGCATTGTTACCTCTCATTCCGCCGCTTTTAGCGGCAATCCATTCCCTAGCTCCTTCTAACTCCTTCTTTCAGTGTAGTAGCAGCTATCTTTCCGGTACGTACAATTGCGTTGGTCGCTATTTTGACAGGAAGCTTTTCATAGGTATTGGGAACTGTGTTATAGGTGCGTTCCAGATGGATTGCGTCAAATTTACATTTCGTGGTACACATGCCGCAGCCAATGCACATATAGCTGTCAATTTCCACAGCACCGCAGCCAAGGCAGCGCTCGGTCTCTTTCTTTAACTGCTCCTCGGTAAAGGTCATACGGTCATCCAGAAAGCTGCCCTTTTTCTCGGGAGAATGGCCAGGATTCTGGCGGGGAGTGGTATCGAAATCCTGTACGCCTACAGCGACATTATTCTTATCAAAGGCATGGTATTCACGTTTGTCACGGCCAAATACGAGGGACTGACCGGGCTGTACATAGCGGTGGATGGAGATGGCGCCCTCTTTTCCGGCTGCAATGGCATGAATAGCGAATTTAGGTCCGGTAAAGCAGTCACCGCCTACAAAAACATCCGGCTCGGAAGTCTGTAAGGTCAGACTATCAGCCTTTGCAATGCCGCCGCGTCCAAGCTCGACCTTGCTTTCTGAGAGGAGTCCGCCCCACTGGATGGATTGGCCGATGGAAAGCAGTACGGTATCTGATTCTACTATGATGGTATCATTGTCATCATACTTAGGAGCAAAACGGTGGTCTGCATCGAATACGCTGATACAGCGCTTGAATTCCACACCGGTTACCCTGCCGTTTTCTGTCAGGATACGTTTCGGGCCCCAGCCATTGTGGAAGGTCACGCTATCCTCCTCGGCCTCTGCAATTTCATCCGGTAATGCCGGCATTTCACTGGGGCTTTCCAGGCAGTACAGGTCAACGGCTGCAGCACCCTGCCTTGTACCAGTACGTGCTACGTCAATTGCCACATTTCCGCCGCCGATAACTATTACATTTCCGGATAGCTCTGCTTTTCTTCCCAGGTTTACATCACGGAGGAAATCAACACCAGCAATAACACCTTCTGCCTCTTCTCCTTCAATGCCAAGGCTTCTTCCGCCCTGTGCACCGATTGCCAGATAGAAAGCTTCAAAGCCCTCTTCGCGAAGCCCCTTCAAGGTGACATCTTTACCAACCTCAACTCCTGTCTTAAAGGTTACGCCCATTTCACGCAGAACATTGATTTCCGCATTAAGGACATCTTTTTCCAGACGGAAGGAGGGAATGCCAAGGGTGAGCATGCCGCCAAGCTTTTCTTCCTTTTCGAACACGGTTACCTGGTAACCGTCGATTGCCAGGTAGTAAGCGCAGGAAAGACCGGCAGGACCGGAGCCTACCACTGCGATTTTGTTTCCAAGGTTGTAACGCATGGGCGGAATATAACGGATAGAGCCGTCCAGCTCTTTATCGGCAATAAATTTCTTGATTTCATCAATGGATACCGGTTCATCAATATCACCACGGGTACATTCACTTTCGCAGCCATGAGGACAGATCCGTCCGCAGACGGCGGGGAAAGGATTTTCCTTCTTTATCAGCTCCAGTGCTTCGTGGTAACGGCCGGAAGCAGCAAGCTTTATGTAACCTTGTACGGAAATATGGGCCGGACAGGCAGTTTTGCAAGGTGATGTACCTTCTTCCGTAACATCCATGCGGTTTTCACGGTAATCCACATTCCAGTCACTTTCCCGCCAGATATGGTCACGGGCAGTAGGTTCAGCCTTTACTGAAACAGGTGTTTTGGAACAGAGCTTCTGGCCAAGCTTCAGGGCATTGACAGGACAGTTTTCCACGCACTGTCCGCAGGCTACACAGTTTTCCTTCTTAACTTTGGCAGTAAAGTTGGAACGTATGGAATCCGGGGTATTGAAAAGTGTTGCAAGCCGCAGGGAGAAGCAGGAGCAGCCGCAGCAGTTACAGATAGCCGCTGATTCACCAAGGCCGTCGGTATGGGGCATTTCATGCATCAGTCCGTTGTTTTCTGCAAATTGAATGATTTCCTTTGCTTCCTCACGTGAAATCTGGCGGCCTCTGCCTGTTCGGATATAGTATTCGGCACCTTCACCCATCTGGATGCAGATATCTTTTTCCAGATGTCCGCAGCCTTCGTCCAGTACACGGCGGGATTGGCGGCAGGAGCAATCGGATACGGTAAAGGTATCATATTTGTCCAGATAGTAGGAGAGACGTTCCCAGGGTTTTGTTCCGGGAATATCCTTAATGGCTTCTTCTACAGGAATAACACGCATCATTGCCATACCCTGAGGGAACTTGGCAGCCATAGGGGCAAGACGCAGCCTGGTGTATTCTTCAAAGGCTTTACCGATTTCCGGATGCTCGTTTAATTGTTCACGGTTATTTACCATCATTTCCAGCATGCCGGGGGCAAAAATATTTACAAAGTACCTGTCTTTCTTATCCTCTTTATCCTTCCATACCTTCGCAACACCGGTGTAGGTCAGCTGCTCTAAAAGAGCCTTTGTCTCCTTCTTGCTCTTACCGGAGCGCTTGGCTACATACTCGAAGGTACGGGGCTTACGCAGGCCGATAATCATGGCAATATCAGCCATGTCATCTGTTACGACACAGTCCAGTGAATAATATTCGGGAGTATTCTCATCGATTTTATTCATGGCACCGGCAATACCGCCTACCATTTTTGCAAGCTTTACGATTTTAGGTCTTAATTCACTCATAGTTTCCTTTCCTGCGCTTATTATACGCATTTGAAATTCATACTTCATTCCTATTAAGATGGTTATACGTACAGCTATTCACACCAGGCTTTTACCGCATTGCCCAGCCAGTCGGTCCATTCCCTGATGCCTTCGTTCTTCAGAGCACTGATGGGAATGATTTTGGCTTTGGGATTGCGGAGCTTGATGTTAGCCTTGCATTTTTCCATATCAAAGTTAAAATACGGCATAACATCCACCTTGTTTATCAGTACCACATCGCAGATAGAGAACATCAGCGGATATTTAAGAGGCTTGTCGTCCCCTTCCGGTACGGAGAGAATCATGGCATTTTTGACTGCACCGGTGTCAAATTCGGCGGGACAGACCAGGTTGCCCACATTTTCCAGTATTACAAGGTCAAGTCCGTCCGTATTCAGTCCCTCTAATCCCTGGCGGGTCATTTCAGCATCCAGGTGGCACATACCGCCGGTATGCAGCTGGATTGCCCTGGCACCGGTCTGCTGTATGGTACGGGCATCCACGTCAGAGTCAATATCCGCTTCCATAACGCCGATTCTCAGGTCGCTCTTTAAGGCTTCAATGGTACGGGTCAGAGTTGTGGTCTTACCGGCGCCGGGACTGGACATCAGGTTAAGAAGAAAGACCTTTTCAGCCTTTAATTCCTCACGAAGCTTTCCGGCCTGTATGTTGTTGTCAGCAAAGACACTTGTTTTTATCTCAAGAACTTTAAATTCTTCCATGTGTCACGCTCCTTTCTTTTACATTCTAATTCAGTTATTTGGCTAAGAGAACCAGTTTATGGTATTTTTCCTGTCGCCGGAAGGCCTTTTTACAATTAAGTCGCAGGATTATTTCTCATAAGTTTTCTGGTTCAGCCAAGGAAATAGATTCGTATATTTTTTAACAATATTATTATAGAATATTCTATGAATACTAGCAATAATGCAAAAAAAATTTGTCACTATTACATATTTATTTGTTGGATTTTAGTGAGAATGTATGATAAAATAGTATTGGCTCCTGGTATGACCAGAGCCAGTATGAGGGAGCCTATGCCGCTTCCGGCAGCAGAATGAGAGGAAATTGCAATGGAATTTCAGAAGCTTAGTGCTTTGAGCTTAAAAGAGATGTTTATTTGTCAGATTCGTGACATGATTTTATCAGGACACCTTCCCGTCGGAAGCAAATTACCACCTGAAAGAGAGCTATCCAAGCAGATGCAGGTCAGCCGGGCAGTGATAAATGGCGGGTTTGCGGAGCTGGAAAAACAGGGCTTTTTAGATATCTATCCAAGGCAGGGAGTATTTGTGGCAGATTACGGTAAGAATGGAAACATCAATACCCTGAACGCCATCATGGAATATCACGGAGATACCCTTGGAAAGTCTCAAATTTACTCCATCTTGGAGGTCCGCCGGGCCTTGGAGCATCTGGCAACGGACTCCGTCATTAAAAATGCTGCCGATGAGGATATCCTGGGGCTGGAAGGATTACTGGAGGAAGTTGCAGCTGCAAAATCGATTCAGGAGACGGTATCAGCTACCTTTTCCTTTCATCACAGACTCTCCGTGATTAGCGGAAACAGTATAATGCCCTTGATTTATATCTCCTTTGAACCTGTTGTGACACAGCTCTGGAAGCGCTTCTGCCACCGTTATGGAAAAGAAGCCTTATATGACAGTGTACTTTGCTTATATAAATGTGTCAAAGAGCGTGACATAGAAGCTGCAAGAAGATGTACCGATAAACGGTTAGACGATGCATTAGAAGGCGAGCATCAGATATATTAAAGTCATGCAGAATCCCAAAGTAAGCTTTAGCAGTGTATTTTATTTCGGAAGGTAATTTCTTAAATCAGTCAGAGAACCCGCAAAAAAAACAGGAAGTTCCAGTTAAGCCTGTTCAGCCTTGCACATCAACTTACAGAAATTTTAAGGCAAAATACAGATGGTTTCTGGTTCCGTTCAGGCATTTTCTATTGAGGGGTTCCTTATGACACTTAAATGGCAGCCGTTATGACTGGTTAAATTACACCAGTGTTTGAGCGCACAGTATTAATATACCCAGTAACTGTAAAGCGAGTTTGGTGCAATTTAACCTTCCAGGAATAACGGCTGGCATTTTAGTGGAATTGGAACCGTGAACGAGAAAATTCCTGAACGGAACCAGAAACCATCGTCCGTTTCCCAAGACTTAAATCTAATGAAGACCAAAAGTCGAATACTGAGCTGTAACAACAGAAACTATCCGCGAGGAAAAAAAGACTGGTAAAAGCTTCTGATTTATAATATAATAGTTTACTGAAAATTAAATACATTTAAGGTGTCAGAAAAGCATATGCTTTGTTCTGATGAAAAGGGAAACAGGTGCAAATCCTGTACGAACTCGTCACTGTGATAAGGGAGTTGCGGCAAAAAAGTCACTGATATTAATCGGGAAGGCTGCCGTAAATTATGATCTTTCAGCCAGGAGACCTGCCTTAAATGAAGCTTGTACAGCCACGAGAAACTGGTTTGGAATGGATAAGACAGGTCGGACTTTGTCTTGAATTACGTCTTTTTATACCTCCATGCCCATTCGTGGCAATGGAGGTTTTTTTATGTCAAAAGTGATAATGATCCAAGGAACCATGTCCAATGCGGGAAAAAGCCTGCTGACAGCCGGTCTGTGCAGAATCTTTAAACAGGACGGCTACCGGGTGGCTCCTTTTAAATCTCAGAATATGGCGTTAAATTCCTATATTACGGAGGAAGGGCTGGAAATGGGAAGGGCGCAGGTAATGCAGGCGGAAGCGGCAGGAATAAAGCCTTCGGTATTAATGAACCCAATCCTCTTAAAGCCGACCAATGATATCGGCTCCCAGGTAATTGTAAATGGGGAGGTCATCGGGAACATGAAGGCAAGGGATTATTTTGCCTATAAGAAAAAGCTGGTGCCGGATATCAAAAAAGCATTTCATGCCCTGGAAATGCAGGCTGACATTATTGTGGTAGAAGGGGCGGGAAGCCCGGCGGAAATTAACCTGAAGGAGAATGACATTGTAAACATGGGGCTGGCAGAGCTTCTGGATGCGCCTGTTCTCCTGGTGGGGGATATCGACAGAGGCGGCGTTTTTGCCCAGCTTGTGGGGACTCTGATGCTGCTGGAAGAGAAGGAAAAGGCAAGGGTCAAGGGACTTATTATCAATAAGTTCCGGGGAGATAAAACCATTCTTGACCCTGGGATTACCATGCTGGAAGAAAAGGGCCAGGTTCCGGTAATCGGCGTAGTTCCCTATATGAAGCTTTCCATAGAGGATGAGGACAGCCTTAGCAGCCGGTTTGAGAGGAGAGAGGAAGCACAGATCGATATTGCCGTAATCAGATTCCCCAGAATTTCAAATTTCACAGATTTTATGGTATTTGAGCAGATAGAGGGAGTATCCGTCCGATATGTGGATTCTGTCCTGCAGCTCCATCATCCCGATATGATAATACTGCCGGGTAGTAAAAATACCATGGGCGATTTGAAATGGATGAGGCAGAACGGGCTGGAAGCGGCAGTGAAAAAAAGGCAGGAGGATTGCGTTATTTTCGGAATCTGCGGGGGCTTTCAGATGCTGGGTCAAAGGTTAGCAGACCCTTATGGAATCGAAGAGGGCGGAGAGCTTACCGGTATGGGCTTCTTTCCCATGGACACGGTATTGGAGAAAGAAAAGGTGCGGACCCAGGTCCAGGGAACCTTCGGAAAAGTACCGGGGCTCTTGTCCGGGCTGTCGGGCATGGAATTAAAGGGCTATGAGATTCATATGGGAAGAAGTACGGTAAAGGAGCAAGGCTTTGATTCCTTCTGCAGCCTTACAAACCAATTGGACGGGCAGGAAAAAGCAGATGGAATTGCCGCAGGAAATGTGTATGGAACCTATGTCCATGGCATATTTGATGAAGGCGGAGCAGCATCGGTTATAGTCAGAGAGCTGGCCGGAAAAAAAGGACTGACTCTGGAAGATGGATTAATGATGGACTATAAAGCTTTTAAGGAAACCCAGTACGATAAGCTGGCAGAGACCTTAAGAGAGTATTTGGACATGGATGAAATTTATAAAATAATGAAGATATAAAATTGTTGGCGCCTGGTTTGTAACAGTAAACATGCGAGGTGTCAAAATTACATAGAAACGAGGAAGAACATGACGAAAGAAGCGTTAAAGGAACTAAAAACAGATAGGCCGGATAAGGAGCAGAGGCAGAGGGTAAAAGCTGTCTGGGACGGAATTGCAAAACCTGTCAACGGGCTTGGGCAGTTTGAAGCTATTGTTGCTCAGATTGGTGCCATAACAGGGACTTCTGATATCGATATCTCGAAAAGGGCAGTAATTGTTATGTGTGCCGACAACGGAATCGCAGAAGAAGGAATAAGCCATTTCGGATATGAGATGACAGCCATTATTGCCGGAGAAATGGTAAAGGGGACAGCCTCTGTCAGCAGAATGGCATTAAGTGCCAGGGCGGATGTGCTGCCGGTGAATATTGGAATTCATCAGGTAGAAGAGATAAGGGGTATGATTCAGCAAAGGGTTGTCTGCGGAACGAAGAATTTCAGATTTGAACCTGCTATGTCGGAGGAGGAAGCTCTAAGGGCAATTGAAATTGGAATGGAAACCGTAAAGGAATGTAAGGAAAAGGGCTATACCCTTCTGGCAACCGGAGAATTGGGTATGGGCAATACCACCACCAGCAGTGCCATGGCAGCCGCACTTCTTGGCTGCAGCGCGGAGGAGGTCGTGGGTATAGGAGCCGGACTCAGCAGAGAAGGCTTCCAGCGTAAAGGTGAAGTGATAAAGGAAGCCTTAGAGAAATACCGCTTTAAAAAGGAAGAGACCCTTCGGATTCTTGAGACGGTGGGAGGACTTGATATAGCAGGACTTGCAGGAGTATTTATCGGCGGTGCCCTATACCATATTCCGGTCATAATAGACGGAGTCATCAGTGCTGTGGCTGCTTTAACAGCTGAAAGGCTGGTTCCCGGCGTGAAGGAGTATATGATACCCTCCCACCTGAGCAAGGAACCTGCCGCAAAAAGATTATTGGAGGAACTTGGACTCCATCCGGTGCTGGATGCCTCTCTGGCTCTTGGTGAAGGTACCGGGGCTGTATTTTTGTTTCCCTTACTGGATACGGTGCTGTCCGTATACGAAGGCAGCTCAACCTTTGATGATATCAATAGCAGCCTATGATGGTGCTTATTACAGGAGGAAGCGGCAGCGGGAAATCTGCCTATGCAGAGAAGGCAGCCGTTTTGCTGGGACAGGAAGGTACTCTGTATTATCTTGCAACGATGCAGGTTTATGATGACGAAGGCAGGAAGAAAATAGAGCGGCATCAGCGTTTAAGGGCCGGAAAGGGCTTTCAGACCATAGAGCAGCCCCATAATCTTTCAGAGGCTATTGATAAAATGAAAGCTGGTAAGAAAACCATACTGCTGGAATGCATGTCAAATCTTGCAGCCAATGAAATGTTTTCTTCCGGTGTATGCAAGAAGCCGGAGGAGGTCGCCGGAAAGGTCTGTGAGGAAGTGGCCCTTCTAAAAGAAAAGGCGGAAAATCTGCTGATTGTTACCAACAATGTATTTGAGGATGGCATTCTATATGATGCTTCAACGAAAGGCTACCTGGAGGCTCTTGGCAGAATAAATGAGAAGCTGGCAGGAATAGCGGATATTGTAACAGAGGTTGTAGTTGGTATTCCGGTTCCGGTAAAAGGAAAACCGATTATAGGGGGAGAGTAAAACCATGGCAGTTGTAAAATCATTCTTTATTTCATTTTCAATGTATTCCAAGATACCGGTTCCGCAATTTGAGTGGAAGGACCAGGACATGAAATATGTACTTTGCTTTTTTCCTTGGGTTGGAGCCGTAATCGGTATTTTAACCTATCTTTGGGGGATTATCTGTAAGGATTTTCAGCTGGGTAAGCTTATATTTGCGGCAGTGGGAACAGCTCTTCCGCTGCTGGTATCCGGCGGATTTCATGTGGACGGTTTTATGGATACCATGGATGCCCTTCATTCCTACCAGAGCAGGGAAAGGAAGCTTGAAATCTTAAAGGATTCCCACATTGGTGCCTTTTCCGTCATACAGATAATCCTGTACTATTTCATTTTTACAGGAGCTTATTCAGAAATCAGCGGTCTTAGGGCCATGGCGACGGTGGGAGCGGGATTTGTCCTATCCCGCATCGTAAGCGGAATTGGAGTAGTGAGCCTTAAATGTGCGAAAAAAGAAGGACTGCTATACCTCTTCTCCAGCAAGGCACATGAAAAGGTCGTGAAGATTTCCCTGTATATTCAGCTTGTTTTATGCGTGCTGTTTATGCTCTATCTTTCCTTCGTGACAGGAATTGCCATCACAATAGGAGCTGCCTTGACCTTTCTCTATTACCGTTACCGCTGCTACAAGGAATTCGGCGGAATAACAGGGGATACGGCAGGGTATTATGTGACAATCAGTGAGGTCATTACAGTGGTGATTGTTTCCGCATGCTGCATTATGAAGGTAATTTAGCTTGAAAATGAAGTGTACTTTTCAGTCTTCTAGCTAAGTTGCATCACAAACAGGCTTGTGATATGCAGGCGGATCTGTGTGTGATAACTTTTGAAATATTTGATTGGAATCTAATAGGAATCTTCATCTATTCGGCACGCAATATAAAAAAGAATGACCCCAATATGGATGCTGTATATATGAACTATCATGAAAAGTAACAGATTTGATTACCGGAGGCAATCGGAAAGGATGAATATGGAACTGTATATTGGCGGATGTGCCCAGGGAAAGTTGAATTATGTTTTAAAGCAGACGGGAATTGGACGAGATAAGGTAATAGATGCTGCAGAAATATCGGAAAACGAGATGGAAGAAGTGAGGGTCATCAATCATTTCCATATGCTTATCAGAAGCCTGTTAAGGCAGGGCAAAGACCCGGAGGATTTGATAAAAGCTATCACAGCAAAGAACAGGGAGCTGATTATTATCAGTGATGAAGTGGGAAACGGAATCGTACCCATGGAAGCGGAAGAAAGAGAATACAGGGAAAGGCTTGGCCGTATTCTGTGCGGACTGGCAGAGGAAGCGGTTAAGGTGGAGCGGATCATATGCGGAATTGGACAGAGAATCAAATAAACCTGATATTTATACGGCATGGGGAAACTCCCTCCAACGCATTGGGAAGATACCTTGGAAGGGGGGAGGAGGATTTGTCGGAGGCAGGAAGGGAGAAACTCCTTTACCAGAAGGAAATGGGGAAATATCCTAAAGCTGATATTCTTTTTTCAAGTCCCATGAAACGCTGTACCCAGACAGCAGAACTCCTTTATGGAGGTAAGGTTCCGGTCCTGATAGAAGAGTGGAGAGAGATTAATTTTGGCAGCTTTGAAGGAAAAAATTATAAAGAGCTTAACGGGGATGCAGATTATCAGGCCTGGATAGACAGTAACGGTGAGCTGCCTTTTCCCGGAGGTGAAAGCAGGGAAGAATTCCTTATAAGATGCCAAAAGGGTCTGCAAAAGGTATGGAAGGAGCTGGTAACAAATGTGGGAACAGCGTCCTTCAATGCCGCCGCAGTGGTCCATGGCGGTACTATCATGGCACTTCTCAGCTGTTATTGTAAGGGGGGAAGTTACTATGATTACCAGTGTAAGAACGCAGAAGGCTATGTATGCAGCTTAAAGCTTCTGAATGAGCAGGAGCCAATGCTGGAAATAATACGAAAGTTATAGAGGAATTGATGATGATATACCATATCGCAGGCTTTTTTACCGGTTTTCTATTGGATCTTATCCTGGGAGACCCATACTGGCTTCCTCATCCAATCCGGCTGATCGGAAGTCTGATAGCAAAATTAGACCATGGGCTGCTTCCGGAAAAAGAGGGAGAACAAAGAGATAACAGAAAGGAATTTCGAAGAGGGGTTCTTTTAACAATTCTGGTACTAGTGATTACTGTGACCATTACCCTTCTTATTCTGTATGCGGCATATAAAATCACTCCCTGTCTGGGATTTGCAGTGGAGAGCATCATGACCTATCAGATTCTTGCGACCAAGTGCCTGAAGCAGGAGAGCATGAAGGTATATAAAAAGTTAAAGGAAGAGGACCTGCAGGGAGCCAGAAAGGCAGTTTCCATGATTGTAGGGAGGGATACGGAATGCCTTGACGAAACAGGTGTTGCAAAGGCTGCCATTGAAACGGTGGCGGAAAATACCTCCGATGGTGTAATAGCGCCAATGCTCTGTCTGGCTGTCGGAGGACCGGTCCTTGGATTTTTCTATAAAGCGGTCAATACCCTGGATTCCATGGTGGGCTATAAGAATGACAGATATCTTTACTTTGGAAGAGCAGCAGCAAAGCTTGATGATGCCATGAATTTCATCCCTGCCAGAATCAGTGCCCTGCTTATGATACTGGCCAGCTATCTTGCCGGCAAAGAATACAGCGGAAAGGAAGCTGGAAGGATATATAAAAGAGACAGGAGAAATCATGCCAGTCCGAACTCCGCCCACACAGAAGCAGTCTGTGCCGGAGCACTGGGCATACGTCTTGCGGGAGATGCCAGCTATTTTGGAAGGATACATCATAAGCCCTTTATCGGGGATGAGAAAAGGGCAGTGGAATATGAGGACATTGCCCGTGCGAACCGCCTTCTGTATCTGACAGCAGGACTTTGTGAAGGAATCTGCCTGCTGTGTCTGCTACTGGCTGCTTTTATAGCTGCAAGATAATGGTTTACATAGAGAAATTGAGAACAAGGGCGAAAGGTGAGGAACTAGAGTATGCGTCATGGCGGAGATATCTACCGGAATAAAGTAAAGATGGATTTTTCAGTAAACGTGAATCCCCTGGGGATACCGGATTCCGTGAAAAGGGCCTTAATCGAAGCTGTCGGAGAGTGCAGTAAATACCCGGACATAAAGGCAGAGGAGCTTACAAAGAGCGTAGCCGGGATGGCAGGTGTCAGTGAGGATTCCCTCCTTTTTGGAAACGGTGCGTCGGAATTATTTATGGCTATTGTACATGCCGTAAAGCCTGAGCGGATTGTAATACCGGTGCCCTCCTTCTACGGGTATGAATGGACGGCCGCCTCTACCGGAGCAGAGGTCGTCTACTATGAAATGAAAGAAGAGCATCAATTTAGCCTGAAGGAAGGAATCAAAGAATTCCTTACGGATGAAACAGACCTGCTCTTCCTGGCAAATCCCAACAATCCGGTGGGAAATATGATAGAGGCTTCCCTCCTGGAGGAAATGGCAGAGCACTGTAAAGAGAAAGGAATTCTCATTGTTCTGGATGAGTGTTTTCTGGAATTTACAGGGGAGGAAGGAAGTCGCAGCTTTAAAAATAAACTGGCGGAGTATCCTAACGTAATTGTTGTGCGGGCCTTTACCAAGATATTTGCTATACCGGGAGTAAGGCTTGGGTATCTCTTATGCGGAAATCAGGAGTTAAAGAATGACATCAAGAGGCAGCTGCCGGAATGGAACCTGTCTGTTTTTGCTCAGGCAGCCGGCAGGGCAGCCTGTGAGGAAGGAGAATATCTGAAGGAAACCGTAAGCCTTGTAAAGGAGGAACGGGAGTACCTGGCAGGAGAATTGAGGCAGGCGGGCATCAGGGTATATCCTTCCAGGGCCGATTATCTGCTGTTAAAGACAGGCTGGCTCCTTTATGAAAGGCTTCTTGACAAAGAAATATTAATCAGAGACTGCAGTAATTTCAGGGGATTGGGAAAGGATTTTTACCGGATAGCCGTAAAGGCCCATTCTGAGAATGAACTGCTGATAAAAACGATAAAAGAGATGGAGGAAGCGAAAGAATGCAGGAAATAGAATTTGTGCTTCCGGAAGAGATTGAAAAGAGAAGCTTTGAAATCATCACGGCAGAGCTGAAGGAGAGGAATATCCTATTAAAACCGGAGCAGGAGATGGTTACAAAGCGGGTTATCCATACCAGTGCGGATTTTGATTATGCAGAGACTCTTGCCTTTTCACAGGGTGCCGTGGAAAAGGCCAGGGAATTGATTCAAAAGGGCGCAGACATCGTGACAGATACCAATATGGCCCTGGCGGGAATCAATAAGAACGTATTGGCTCGCTTTGGGGGAGAGGCTCATTGCTTTATGGCAGAAAAGGAGGTGGGTGAGCTGGCAAAGCAAAATCACTCCACCAGAGCCACAGTCAGCATGGAGATGGCAGCAAAAATAGAAAAGCCGGTGCTATTTGCTATTGGGAATGCACCAACCGCACTGCTCAAGCTCTATGAAATGATAAAAGAAGGGACCTACTATCCGGCTTTTATTATCGGTGTCCCCGTTGGTTTTGTAAATGTGGTACAGGCAAAGGAATTGATTTTGTCAACTGAGATACCCTCCATCATAAACCGGGGCAGAAAGGGTGGAAGCAATGTGGCAGCAGCAATTGTAAATGCCATACTTTATGATCTTGAAAGAGGAGGGTCATAATCATATTTTAAGACTATTAAATTCGACTATGTATAGTACCGCAGACCAGTCTGCGGCATGCAATGGGAGCAAGTGTGAAAAAAAAACACTTTCACACAGAAGAAGTTTGTGATGCCATAAAGCGGCATTATGCCGGGAAGAGTGAAAACGAAATCTTTTACTCCCCCTGATTTAGTATGCGTGCTAAAGCACGCAGATGGGAGCCTAATATGAGATATGGCTTTACCACCGGAAGCTGTGCAGCGGCAGCGGCAAAGGCAGCGGCCTATATGCTGCTTACCGGAAAAGAGAAAAAGACAATTATAATTGATACGCCCAAAGGAATTCCCTTTCAGGCTGAGGTGGAAGAGATTACAAGGACGGAAGCCATGGTTTGTTGTGCCGTCAGAAAAGACAGCGGAGATGACCCGGATGTGACGAATGGAACTCTGGTATTTGCCACAGTTCTATTGTCAGATAGGACAGAGGGAGAGGAAGGCGGAAAAATACTAATCGACGGTGGCGTTGGAGTAGGAAGAGTAACAAAGCCCGGATTAGACCAGCCAGTTGGCAATGCCGCCATCAATCATGTGCCAAGGGAGATGATTGTAAAGGAAGTGACGGAAATCTGTGAGCTAACGGATTACAAAGGCACGTTAAAAGTGGTAATTTCTGTCCCGGAGGGCGAAAGGCTGGCGGAGCAGACCTTTAATCCAAGGCTTGGAATAACCGGCGGTATATCTATTCTTGGGACCACCGGAATTGTAGAGCCCATGAGCAGCCAGGCCTTACTCGATACCATACGGGTGGAGTTGAATGTAAAAAGGGCAGAAGGCTGTAAGGCTGTTGCAGTGGCGCCGGGAAATTACGGACAGGCCTTTATGAAAGAGGCATACCAGTACGAGCTTGACAAAAGTATCAAGTGCAGTAATTTCATAGGAAATACCATTGATATGGCAATAGAAGCGGGCTTTGAAGAGCTGCTTTTGACCGGACATATCGGGAAATTAATCAAGCTTTCCGGTGGGATGATGAATACTCATTCCAGGGAAGGGGACTGCCGGATGGAGCTTATGGCAGCGGCCGGAATACAGGCCGGAATTGATGCGGCAGCTGCAAAGGCAATCCTTGGCTGTGTCACAACGGAAGAAGCAGTCAGGATTTTGGAAAGAAGTGGAAGCCTTAGTGAGACCATGGCTGTTATTATGGAGAAAGCCAGCTTTCATCTGAACAAACGGGCGGATAGAAAGCTTCATATAGAATGTATTATGTATGCAAATGAATGCGGAGAGCTTGTAAGGAGCGCCGGAGCAGCGGAACTGTTACAGAAAATAAAAAAGGCGGGAGAGTAGAAATGGTTTATTTTGTAGGAGCCGGAACCGGAGCAGCGGATTTGATTACGGTAAGAGGAAGGAAGCTGTTGGAAAAGGCAGATGTGGTCATTTATGCAGGCTCTCTTGTTAATCCGGAGCTTTTGAATTATACCGGGAAGGCCTGCTGTATCCATAACAGTGCCAGGATGACCCTGGAGGAAGTAATAGAAGTGATAACACAGGCCGAGGGAGAAGGGAAGACAACCGTACGCCTTCACACGGGGGACCCTAGTATCTATGGTGCAGTCAGAGAACAGATGGATATTTTGGAGAGCCTTGGAATAGCTTATGAAAGCTGCCCTGGAGTAAGTGCCTGCTTTGGAGCTGCTGCTTCCCTGAATTTAGAATATACGCTGCCGGGAATTTCCCAAAGTCTGATTATTACAAGAATGGAAGGGAAGACAGCCGTACCGGAGGCAGAGAGTATTGAAAGCCTGGCAGCACATAAGGCTTCCATGGCAATTTATTTAAGCACCGGTATGCTCCGGGAGCTAAGGGACAGGCTGGTAAAGGGGGGGTATTCTCCGGATACGCCGGCAGCCATTGTTTACAAGGCCACCTGGCCGGAGGAAGAGGCTTACCTTTGCACCATCAGCACCCTGGATGAAACAGCAAAAGCCCATAATATAACAAAGACAGCCTTGATTCTGGTAGGAGCTGCCATAGCTCATCAGAATTATAAGCGTTCCAGATTATATGCGCCGGACTTTGAAACGGAATACCGGGGGAAGAGGGTATGAAGCTTCGTATAGTTAGCTTTACCAGAAGGGGTATGGAGCTTTCCCGGAGGGTCGGGGAAGCTCTGAAAGAGGAAAGAGAGACAGATTTATTTACTAAGTTCGGAGGCTTTTCAGAAAGGGAATATAAAGAGAAGCCGGAAAGCACGGATAAAGTATGTGAACACAGAATGGCAGTCCGTATCATAGAAAACCTGTCCAGGTGGACCGGGGAACAGTTTGAGGAAGGGAATGCAGTGTTATTTATCGGAGCCTGCGGAATCGCTGTCCGTACCATTGCACCTTTTGTGAAGGATAAGCTTTCCGATTCACCGGTTCTGGTAATGGATGAGGCAGGGAGCTTTGTTATTCCCATATTATCCGGCCATTACGGCGGTGCCAACGAGCTGGCGGAAGAAATTGCGGAAAAGCTGGGCGGGACGGCAGTCCTCACAACAGCTTCGGACGTAAATGGGCTTTTTGCAGTGGATGTGTTTGCCAGAAAGAATGAGCTTGCCATCTGCAACCGAAAAGGAATCGCCAAAGTAGCTTCTGCTGTTTTAAATCAGGAGACGGTGACAGCAGCGGTTGCAGGTGAATATAGGGGGAAGGTGCCGGAGGAGCTGACCCTTGTCCCCTATCCTGTAACGCAGCGGGTATCCTTTCTTGTCTCTCCCTTCCTGGCAGATGCAGAATATGCGGACCTGCAGCTATGTCCCAAGGCTTATGTGGTGGGAATTGGCTGTAAGCGCGGAAAGGCCCTGAAGGAGATAGAAGAAGTAGTCGGCAGGCAGTTGGAGCAGGCCGGTATAAGGCTGGAAGCGGTAGCAGCCCTGGCCTCCATTGACAGGAAGAAGGGGGAGGAAGGACTGGTCCGGTATGCCGAAAAATACAGGCTGCCCTTTATGACCTTTTCCAGTGAAGTCTTAAGGGAAATTACCGGAGAATTTACCACCTCTTCCTTTGTGGAGGAACAGGTAGGAGTTGACAATGTATGTGAGCGTTCTGCCATGGCAGCCTGTAAGGAGGGTGGAAGCTTACTATTATCAAAATACGCAGAAAACGGGATTACAGTTGCAATAGCAAAAAGGAAATGGAGTGTGGCTTTTGATGAAGCATAATATTTATGTAGTCGGAATGGGTCCGGGAACAGAGGATATGATGACCTTTCAAGCAGTGAGGGCTCTGGAGGACAGTGATGTTATCATCGGATACCCCGTGTACCTGAACCTGTTGGGAGAGCGTTTTTCCGGAAAGGAATTCTTATCCACACCGATGCGTAAGGAAGTGGAGCGCTGCCAAATGTGCTTTGAGGAAGCAGAAAAAGGAAAAAAGGTGGCAATGCTATGCAGCGGAGATGCGGGAGTCTATGGAATGGCCTCCTTACTGTATGAAATCGGAAAGGAATATCCGGATTGCGAGCTTACCGTCATTCCGGGAATTACGGCAGCCAACAGCGGCGCTGCCTGCCTTGGAGCTCCCCTGAACCATGATTATTGTGTTATAAGCCTCAGTGATTTACTGACACCCTGGGAGCAGATAGAGAAAAGGCTTAGAGCGGCAGCCATCGGAGATTTTTCCATTGCACTCTATAACCCTTCCAGCCATAAGAGAGGGGATTATCTAAAAAAAGCCTGTGAGATTTTGCTGGAACAGATAGAGGAAGAGAGAGCCTGCGGGTATGTGGAGAACATCGGAAGGGAAGGAACCAAAACGGTTACCTGTACCTTAAAGGAACTGAAAGAGAAGCAGGTAAACATGTTCACAACAGTATTTATCGGTAATTCCAGGACAGAGCTTATCAAAGAAAAACTGGTGGCAAAAAGAGGATATCATTTATGAAGCAGATACTGATTTATTCAGGAACAACAGAAGGGCGGAGGCTGGCGGAAGTTCTATGCAGAAACGGCATTCGCTGTACGGCCTGTGTAGCCACGGAATATGGGGAAATGGTCATGGAAAGGCTGGAAGGACTGGAGGGACTTACAGTCCGGCAGGGCAGAATGACCGCTATGGAAATGAAGGATTTTCTTACACAGGGAGATTACCTTGCGGTGGTAGATGCTACCCATCCCTTTGCGACGGTTGTTTCCGAAAATATCAGGGACAGCATGGCGGGAAGCGGAATACCATATCTGCGTTTAAAACGGGATACGAAATCAATGTTCTCCCATGAGAAGAATATATCCTGTTATCCAACCAGTCAGGCATGTGCGGAGGCCTTAAAGGAGACTGCCGGAAATATCCTGCTTACCACAGGAAGCAAGGAGCTGGCTGTATACAGCAGAATAGCGGAGCTGAAAGGACGTTTATATGTGAGAGTACTGCCGGGGCTGGAGAGTATATCCCTTTGCTATGAGAACGGAATAACCGGAAAGCAGATAATTGCCATGCAGGGCCCTTTCTCCGTGGAAATGAATGAAGCAATCCTGAAACAATTTGATATCAGCTGTCTGGTAACCAAGGAAAGCGGAAGCACCGGAGGATTCTTTGAAAAAATACAGGCAGCAGGGAAGAACAGAACCAAGGTAATGGTAATCGGAAATCCCGAAGGGGCAGGGGGCTTAACAGATAATGAAGTCTACACGGAATTGGAGAAGCTGACGGGGAAGGCTCTTTTAGAGGAAGAGAAAATGCAGATTTCCTTCATTGGTATGGGAATGGGAAGCCTGAAGCTCCTGACAAGGGAAGCGGAAGAAAAGTTGAAGGAAGCGGATTTTATAATCGGTGCCAGGAGACTTTTGGAAGGGATTCCCTGGCAGAAGGAGAAGATCCCTTATTATCTGGCACAGGATATTATTCCATATCTGAAGGAAAGTAAGGGGAAGCGGGCTGCAATTCTCTTTTCCGGCGATACCGGCTTTTACAGCGGGGCTGAAAAGCTTTATGAAGCATTAAAGAACGAGACAGAGGAGGGAGGTCTGAGAGCAGAAGTAAGCATTTATCCCGGCATTTCCTCCGTTGCTTATCTGGCGGCAAGGCTTCATACAAGCTGGCAGGAAGCAGAGATTGTAAGTATCCATGGAAGAGCTGCCAATGTGCTGGAGGCAGTCAGGGAAAATAAAAAGACCTTCCTTTTGGTATCGGGGGTGGCGGATATGAGAGCCATTGGAAATATGCTGCTAACAGCAGGAATGGAAGAGGTAGGAATATCTGCCGGATACCAGCTTTCCTATCCGGAAGAGAAGATTTTGACTCTAACTCCCGGGGAATGTCTGACTCTTGAGGAGGAAGGCTTATATGTCTGCCTTCTTGAGAATGAAAGGGCGGAAAGGCGAAGGCTGACCCATGGTCTGCCCGATGAAGCCTTTCTAAGAGGAAAGGTGCCTATGACCAAGGAGGAAGTTAGGGAGGTATCCGTCTGTAAGCTGGGGTTAACAAAAGAAGCTGTTCTTTATGATGTGGGCAGCGGTACCGGCTCGATTGCGGTAGAGTGTGCCAGGTTATCGGATGGGATTCAGGTATTTGCCATCGAAAAGAAGAAAGAGGCAGCAGAGCTTATAGAAGAAAACCGCTCACAGTACGGCCTTTCCAACCTGACGCTCGTAAGGGGAGAAGCACCGGAGGCATTAAACGGCCTGCCGGCACCTACCCACGTATTTATCGGAGGCAGCAGCGGGAATATGAAGGAGATACTGGCGGTATTGTATCAGAAGAATCCCAAAGCTCGTATCGTTGTCAATGCCATTACCCTGGAAACCGTCGGCGAAGTAACAGGGCTCTTAAAAACCATGCCGGTTGAAAAGGAAGAGGTTATACAGATACAGGTCTCAAGGGCGAAGGCGGCAGGAGGCTATCATTTGATGCAGGCAGAGAACCCGGTGTATATCCTGTCCTTTTTCTTCACAAAGGACGGAAAGGATGAGTGAAAATGAAGGTGCCAAGAATTATGATTGCTGCGGTAAGCAGCGGCAGCGGAAAGACTCTTCTGACCTGTGCGCTTCTTCAGGTCCTGTCAGACCTTGGGAAAAGGACAGCTGCTTTTAAATGTGGTCCGGATTATATTGACCCCATGTTTCATCAAAAGATTATCGGAGTGCCGTCAAAAAATCTGGATACCTTCTTTACCAGTGAAGACACCACCAGATACCTTTTTTTAGAGGGAGCCAGGGATAAGGATATTTCTGTTATCGAAGGTGTTATGGGGCTTTATGACGGGTTGGGAGGAATAAAGGAAGAAGCCTCCTCCTATCATCTGGCAAGGGTAACGAAAACACCCATTATCCTGGTAATTGATGCCCATGGTATGGGGAGGTCGGTAATTCCCCTGATCAGCGGATTCTTACAGTTTGACAGGGAGCGTCTGATACGGGGAGTTCTGCTGAATGGTATTTCAAAGGCATTTTATGAGACCATTAAGCCGGAAATAGAAGGGCAGCTGCCGGTATCCGTACTTGGATATTTCCCAAGGCAAAAGGACATCCATTTGGAAAGCCGGCATCTGGGACTTAAGCTGCCGGAAGAGGTGGAAGGGCTAAAGGAAGAGGTAAAAGGGCTGGCGGCAGTCATGGCAGCCACAGCAGACATAGATATGCTCTGCAGGATTGCTTCACAGGCAGAGGAGCTTACGGCAAAAGAAGCAGTTATCCCAGTACGGACGGAAAAGGTACGGATTGGAATAGCACGGGATGAGGCTTTTTGCTTTTACTATGAGGATAATCTCAAGCTGCTCAGGCAGCATAATGCAGAGCTGGTTTTCTTCTCGCCCCTGCGGGATACGAGGCTTCCGGAGAATCTCCAGGGCATGGTTTTAGGGGGAGGATACCCGGAGCTTTATGGGAAGGCACTATCCGAAAATAAGAAAATGAAAGACAGCATCAACGAGGCTATCCGCCGGGGTATGCCCTCTATTGCAGAATGCGGTGGATTCCTATATCTGCATGAAGCGCTAAAGAACATAGAGGGGGAAACCTTCCCTATGGTTGGTGCGGTAAAGGGAAGCTGTTATTATACCGGAAAGCTGGTACGCTTCGGTTATATCGAGATAACTGCCAATACCGAGATAACTGCTAATACTGAGGTAATTGCTAATACTGAGATAACTGCCAATACCAAGAGGATTGCCAATATCGAGACGTTTGCCAATACCGAGACGATTGCCAATACCGAGACGATTGCCAATACCGAGACGATTGCCGATGCCAAGAGGATTGCCACTACCGAGCTGATTGCCAATACAGAAAGCTATCTGAAGGAAAACACCAAAATCAGAGGACATGAATTCCATTACTTTGACAGTGAGAATAACGGAAACTCCTGTGTGGCGCAAAAACCTGTGACAGGGAGGAGCTGGCAGTGTGTCCATGCAGGAAGGAATCACTGGTGGGGGTTCCCTCATTTATACTATTACTCAAATACTGAGTATGTCAGCCGTTTTTTAGAAAGGGCAAAAGAGTATGAAAAAAGCACACAGTCATGTATCCATTGATTACTATGCCTATATATCGGGCTTACGTAACTGGAATACCGTTTATAAGGTTATTTTTTCACTAGGGGCGCTGCTAACGGTAATAGCTGCTGACTCGATTCTGGTGTCCGCTGCAACCATGGTCTTTATGCTGTATCTGAATGTAGGCCGCGGAAGAATACCGTGCACGGATTATCTTAGATTATTATGGGTTCCCGCAGCCTTTATCCTGCTTGGAGGAGCAGCCATAATGATTCAGTTTGGAGATGGGAGGGGCAGCCTGTTTTCTATCCCGTTTTTCTGGACAAGGCTATTTATCACAAAGGACAGCCTGATACTTGCATTGGATACCGCATTAAAGGCATTTGCAGCAATCAGTGCATTTTATATGGTAACTCTTTCCACCCCCATGGGAGAAATCATCTCGGTGTTTCGTAAAGTCCATGTGCCGGGGCTGATTTTAGAACTGATGCATCTGATTTACCGCTATATATTCATCCTTTCCGATACCAACCGTGCACAGAAAGAAGCGGCAAAATCCAGAAACGGATACTGTGACCTTAAGACATCCTTTCGTACCTTTAGCGGGGAGATTGCCAATCTTTTTGTTATGTCTATGAAAAAAGCGGATATGTATTATGATGCCATGGAAGCCAGGGGCTATGATGGTGACTGCCGGTTCTGGGAAGAAAGAAAGGAACTGACAGGAGGGCAGCTGGTATACGGATTTTTGTATACGGCGCTGCTGATACTGATTTTTTACATAATTAGGAGAGGGTAAATGAAGGAAGAAATTCTGAAGGTAAGCGGGCTGTCATTTGCTTACGATAAAAGCCGGAGGGCCCTGGAGGATATTAATGTTTCGATATTTCAAAAAGAGAAAATTGCAGTGCTTGGTGCCAATGGGGCAGGAAAATCCACCTTCTTTCTCAATCTGAACGGAGTCCGGGAACCGGAATGCGGTGAAATCCGCTACAGGGGCGAGGTTATGGGAAAGAAGAACAGAAGCCAGCTAAGAAGGCATGTGGGAATTATCTTTCAGGACCCGGACAGCCAGATTATTGCTACTACGGTCAAGGCAGAGGTAGCCTTTGGCCCTATGAATATGAAGCTTGAAAGAGAAGAAGTAGAGAAGAGGACAATGGGTGCCATCAGGGAAATGAACCTTGAGGATTATATAATGAGACCGCCCCATTACCTGAGCGGCGGTGAGAAGAAGCGGGTCAGCATTGCGGACATTCTGGCAATGGACTGCGATATCATGATTTTTGACGAGCCTACGGCTTCTTTAGACCCGGTAAATGCACAGATGCTGGAAGAGGTGCTGAATAAAATGGAGCAGGAAGGAAGGACTATTCTTCTTTCCACCCATGACGTGGATTTTGCATACCGCTTTGCAGAAAGAGTATTGGTATTTAGTAAGGGCAGGCTGATAGGTGATGGTACGCCTCAGGAAATCTTTCAGAAGGAAGAACTGTTAAAAGAGGCAAATCTGAAAAAGCCTGTTTACTTAGAGCTATACGAATTATTGAGGAAAAAGGGCAAGGTGAAGGAATCGCCAGTCTATCCAAAGCAGTTAGCCGAGCTGGATTTACTTTTATAAGAGTGGCAGCAAATTTTATATTTGTTCCATATAAATTATGAAAAGAGGGAGTTTCAATGTCAAGAAAACAAAAAAAACTGATTGTAGTTCTGGGGATATTGTCCGTCATCTTCAGCATTACCCCAAGTGTCAATGCAATGCACATAATGGAAGGCTATCTTCCGCCGAAATACTGTATTGCATGGGGAATTTTATGTATTCCATTTTTAGCAGCGGGATTTCTGTCCATTAAAAAGAAATTACAGGAGAACAGAAAAAATATTACGCTGCTTGCCATGGCAGGAGCATTTATCTTTGTAATCTCTTCCCTGAAAATTCCATCTGTAACAGGAAGCTGTTCCCATATGACAGGAACAGGACTGGGAGCCATATTATTTGGAGCCAGCACCGTTAGTATTCTGGGGATTATCGTATTGCTGTTCCAGGCAATTCTCCTTGCCCACGGAGGACTTACAACACTGGGAGCCAATACCTTTTCCATGGCTATTGCAGGGCCGCTTTTAAGCTTTGGAATCTATACCCTGTGCAAGAAGTTAAAGGTAAATAAGTTCGTATCCATCTTTCTGGCAGCTTTTTTGGGAGATATCTTTACCTATTGTGTGACCAGCTTCCAGCTTGCCTTGAGCTATCCGTCCCCACAGGGCGGCGTAATGGCTTCCGTTGCAAAATTCCTTGGTGTATTTGCACCGACACAGCTTCCCCTTGCCATATTGGAAGGTATCCTGACAGTCCTTATTATTATGGCTCTGGAAAATTATGCACAGCCGGAATTAAAGTCCATTCATTTTATAAAGGAGGCAGAGGGAAATGACTAAGAAAAAAAGAACCGTAATCATATTAATATTAGTTGCAGTACTGATTGCATTAGTACCGTTATTTGCATTAAAGGGTGCCGAATTCGGGGGCTCTGATGATGCGGGAAGTGTTATGATCGAACAGATTACCGGAGGCTATGAGCCATGGTTTACACCTGTCCTGGAAACCATGATACACGGAGAGCTCCCGGGAGAAGTAGAAAGCCTCTTCTTCTGCCTTCAGACCGGTATTGGAGTTGGCATTATTGCTTTTATCATGGGACGCTTTGTAGAACGTAAAAAGTGGGCCAATGGTAAGACGAAAGAGTCAAATGTATAAGCTGTTTTTTGCAGCAGGAGGTATCCTTATTGACAGCGGTGTAAACCGGCTTGTATGATAGGAGCAGGGCTGAAAGAAAAAATATTGAAGGAAAGGATGCCAGCCAGCTTCTTTCAGCCTTTCATAATGGCAGTACCGTACAGAGTTATGGTAACTATCGAGGCAGTTTCGCAATAAAGCTTGCGAAAAGCAGGGTATTGGTATTAAAATGAATAAGGGAATTCTGATTGTAAGCTTTGGAACTACATATAAAGAAACCAGAGAGAAAAATATTGACAGGGTGGCGGAAGAAGTACAGGAGCAATTCCCTGGCTGGCAGGTCTATCAGGCATATTCCAGTAATATTGTAAGAAAAATTCTAAAAAACAGGGATAACCTGATTATCCCGGATACAAGGGAAGCACTGCTTCAGATGGCAGGGGACGGGATTACCCGGGCGGTGGTACTTCCCACGCATATTATCGATGGAATCGAAAATAGCAGAATGAAGCAGACCATTGAGGAATGCCGGGGGTTATTTACTAAGATCCAGACAGCAGGCGTTCTTATGGAGAAGGAAGACGACTACCGAAGGATTGCAAAAGGGCTTTGGGAGGAGATTAAGTCCCTCGCTTTCAATTCCCCAGTAATCTTAATGGGGCATGGCTCCGCTCATGAGGCAGACAGCTGCTATGGGAAGCTGGAAGAGGTACTGAGAAGCTATACCGGGAAAGAAATTTATATTGCTACAGTGGAAGGCAGTATTACCATTGATTCTGTGATAGATCGGCTGAACAGGCTTAAGAGGGAAGATAAAAGAGCTCTCTTACTGCCGTTTATGCTGGTAGCAGGGGACCATGCAATAAATGATATGGCAGGAGAAGAGGATTCTTTTGCCGCTAAGTTAAAAGCAGAGGGCTATGAAGTGCAATGCATCTTAAAAGGCCTTGGCGAGTATGAACATATCCGAAACATATATATTGAACATTTGAGAGAGGTTTTAGACTAAAATATGAAAAAAATAATGATAAAAGTACTACTTGTGATGACTGCCTGCCTGCTTTGCGGATGCGGGAAGGGAAAAGATAATTCAACCGGAAATACGGACCAGGATAGTAAGCAGACAACAAATCAGACAGAAGCAGTTACCTTTACCGATGACCTTGGAAATAAGATTACGGTAGATCATCCTAAGAAAACGGCAGTACTGACCGGCAGCTATGCAGATGCCTGGCAGCTGGCAGGAGGCGTGGCTGCTGCGGTTACTAAGGATGCAGGTGATACCATTAAAGTTACAAATGACATGGTTATTCTGGGAGATTTAAATCATCCCAATGTTGAAACCATGATTTCAGAGGGAATTGATTTTGCCATATTATCCGGTGCGATTTCCGACCAGGTGAAATTAAAGGACACCTTGGAAAAGGCAGGCATTCCCTCTGCATATTTTAAAGTGGAGACCTTTGAGGATTATGCAAGGATGATGAAAATACTCACCGATATCACAGGAAAAAAAGAGTTATACCAGAAAAATGTAGAAGATGTGAGTGCGGAAATTAAAAAGCAGACAGACAGGGCAGATGAAAGCCATAAGACAGTGCTGTTTTTAAGAGCTTTTTCCTCCGGGGTAAAGGCGCAGAACAGTGACAGCATGACCGGACATATGTTAAAGGACTTAGGCTGCATCAATATTGCAGACGATGAAAAAAGCTTATTGGATAACTTAAGTATGGAAGCCATTGTCCAAAAGGACCCGGATTATATCTTTGTGACTACCATGGGAGAATCCGAGGACGCTGCCATTGCCATGGTGGATGAGCTCCTGACTTCAAATCCGGCCTGGAACGGGCTTACTGCGGTAAAGGAGAAACACTACTATGTATTGCCTAAAGCACTGTTCCATACGAAGCCAAATGAGCGTTGGGGGGAAAGCTATCAGATATTAGCTGATTATTTGTATGGAAAGAAGTAAGCAGGAGAGAAGGACAAGAAAAAGAATAGGCATTATGTTTCTTTTGCTGCTGCTAATGATGGTTGCAGGAATCATGGGAGGTGCCGTAAAGGTATCTCTTCATGATTTCTGGAATCTGTTTGCAGGGAATGAGATAACAGCAGCCGGAAGAATAATACTGTATATCCGCCTTCCGAGAATGATCGGCGCCGTCATTGCCGGAATGGGGTTGTCGGTAGCCGGTGCCATCATACAGACAATACTGAACAATCCTCTTGCAGGCCCCAATATTATAGGAGTAAATTCAGGAGCCGGTTTTGCAGTTGTCCTATGCAGCGCCTTGCTTCCCAAAGCCTATCAGATACTGCCTTTTGCAGCCTTTGGGGGAGCCTTTCTTACCGTTATGTTCGTATATTACCTTGGAAAAAAGACGGGAGCCTCTCAAATGACACTGATACTGGCCGGAGTGGCAATCGGGAGCCTGCTGAATGGCGCAACGGATGCCCTGTATACCTTTCAGGAGGAATCTCTGCTGGCAAGCACGTCCTTTCGGATCGGAGGCTTAAGCGGTATCAATACATCTGTATTAACCTATGCCGGGGCTGTTGTGATAATTTCCCTTATTCTGGTGCTCTTATTCCACAATGAGCTGGAAGTCTTATCCTTAGGGGAAGAGACGGCAAGGACTCTTGGGCTTTCGGTTTCCGCTTACCGCTTTTTGTTTCTGGCCCTGGCTGCGGCACTGTCCGGTGCGGCAGTAAGCTTTGCGGGACTCCTGGGCTTTGTCGGATTGATTATTCCCCATATTGCAAGAATGCTGGTAGGGGAGGAAAGCAAATATTTCATTTCAGCCTCCGCTATTCTTGGGGCATTGTTCCTGCTGGTCTGTGATTACATTGCCAGAACCTGGTTCGCACCTTATGAACTTCCGGTGGGAATCATTTTATCCTTTGTAGGAGCCCCTTTTTTTGTATGGCTGCTATTTCACCGAAGAAAGAGGAGACAGAATGCTTAAGCTTGAGAATATTACAGCCGGTTATGAAAAAGTCCCGGTAATTCAGGGCATTAATATTGAATTTGAAAAAGGGAAGATAGCTGCCGTTATCGGACCAAACGGAAGCGGTAAAAGTACAATGCTGAAAGCAATCGTGAATCTTTGTGAAATCAGTCAGGGGACCGTATATCTGAAGGGAAGAAGAAAAGAAGATATGGGTAACCGTGAATTTGCCAAGCAGGTATCCTATTTGTCCCAGAGCCACACCTTGGGAGCAATCACCGTGGGAAGAATGGTCCTCCACGGTAGATTTCCCTATCTTTCCTATCCCAGGCGATACAGTAAGGAAGATTATGCATATTGTAAACGAGCCATGGAAAAGGTGGGAATACTACCGCTTCAGGATAAGAAATTGGAGGAGCTTTCCGGCGGGCAAAGACAGAAGGTCTACCTTGCTATGGCACTTGCGGGAGAAACGGATGTATTTTTATTGGATGAGCCCACTACCTATTTGGATATCCATTATCAGCTGGAGCTTTTGCAGCTGATGAAGCAGTTAAAGGAAGAAGGAAAAACAGTGGTTACCGTGCTGCATGATTTGGATTATGCCATGGATGTTTCTGATTCCATAGCTGTCATGAATCAGGGGAAAATCGTAAAAATAGGTACTCCGGAAGAAATTCAGGAAAGCCATGTAATTGATGAGGTCTTTCAGGTAAAAGCCCAAAGCTTTACGGACGAGGCAGGCAGAAAGCATTTTTATTTTGAAAAATAAAGAGATAAAAGCTTGAAATCTCATTAATTGCTTAAGCTATTTAATAGATAAAGAATTCAGAAAGGCTGAAACATAGATGGAAAGTATTTTGTATGGTATAGGAGTAGGTCCCGGTGACCCTGAACTGATGACATTAAAAGCATTGCGGTGTATCAGAGAGAGCAATGTTATTATTCTGCCTTCAAAGCCGAAGGAAGAATGCTACGCCTACCAAATTGTTAAAAAAGTATATCCGCAGATAGAGGAAAAGGAAATTGCATGTCTGCCTTTTCCGATGTTAAAGGATAAAGAAAAGCTTATGAAGGCTCACAATGAGATATATGACCGGATAGCGGGATATCTGGCGGAAGAAAAGAAGGTTGCTTTTCTTACCATAGGTGACCCCTGCGTATATTCCACCTACAGCTACATCCATACCAGAGTGGCGGAGAAGGGAGGAAGGGCAGTCATCATAAACGGAGTCCCATCCTTTTGTGCTGCATCTGCCGCATTGGGTATTTCCCTGGGTGATAACAAGGATGAAATACATATCATTCCCGCCTCCTATGATATACAGCATACCTTGGAGCTTAAGGGAACCAGAATTTATATGAAGGCTGGAGAAAAGCTGGCGGAACTAAAAAAAGCACTCCTGGAGCATGAGCCGGAAAAGTATGAGGTTTACGCAGTGTCTAACTGCGGTATGGACAACGAGAAGATAACTACAGGTATAAGCGAACTGGATGAAAAGAGTGGTTATCTTACGGTAGTGCTTGTAAAAGAGAAGAAGTTCTAACTGCCCATCATGCAATCAGATAAAATGCATAATGGGCAGTTATGGTTTTGATAGTTATGTCATTGGCATTCATGATTTTGGAATTCATGATTTTAGTATTCATAGTATTGGCAGTCATAGTTTTAAGTGACAGTTATTATTCTGATAGGTTAAACTCAAATAACTTATGGTTTTACAACAAGATCTCTTATAACCTTCTCGTTTATTGGTGTAATTTCAAGAGTTTCTTCTTCTGCGATTTCAGTGGAACAGGCCAGTTTTGCTATGCCGTTTACACGCAGGGCACACCTGCCGCATATACCATGGTCGCAGGCACCATGTTTAAAATAAGCAATCGTACTGTCTAAATTTTCACTGATATAGTCCAGTACATCCATTACGGTCCAGTTGGAAGCAGCGGGGACATTGTAGGAGTCAAAGCGGCTTTCTGAATCTGTCATTGGATTAAAACGATACAGTTTAATTTTCAAAATTTTCCCTCCCATCAGATCTTATCGAATGCTGGCATTTTTAAACCTTAATTTTTGTTTTATCATGAATTCCGGAATGTTCATTTCTGTTCCCTTTGGAATGGGAAGCTTTGTCACAACCGGTTTTCGTTTACTCATGATCATATGGTCTGGTCCCTGTTCTTCCAGAATACGAACGGACCAGCCGTCATTGTCTACCTGGGGATAATCGGAGCGCACATGGAAACCGCGGCTTTCACGCCGCATAAGTGCAGCGCGGATTCCGGCTTCCGTACAGGTCAGCATATTTTCAGCCTGTATGGCACATAGCCGTTCATAGTTATAGCTTGGCGATTTACACCGGGCTGCTAAAAAGGGAAGTTCACCATCCCGCAGCTGCTCAATTTCTGCTAATGCTCTGCTTAACCCTTCTTCATTGCGGATAGAGCCAAAGCCCCTGTCAGCTGCCTGATGGATTTTTTGAATAACTCCAAGGGGATTTACGCCGCTGCTGCGTTCAAGGGGTGCCTGAATTTTATCCAGCAGCTTCTGCAGCTGCCCGTCATCCACTGCCGGCTGGGCATTGGATTGGGCATACTGCGTCGCTGAACAGCCAGCCTTTACTCCCTGGACCATCATCTCGGTCGTTGCATCCGCCACACGGCATGCACCGAAAACACCGCTTCCGGCTTCTCCGGCCGCAAATAGTCCCGGCACTCTTGTAGCCATTGCTTCGTCAATTACAATCCCTCCCATAGAATATTCGGAGCAAAGAGCGAACTCAAGCTTCTTTTTTTCCAGCATCAGCTCTTTAAAATAAAATAGATTGTCACTGTGGTAATAACCGTATTTATAAAAATCTTTAAAATACTTGAGGGATTCCTGAAAGCCGAAATTAAGTATAAACTTTGGCAGCCTTGCAAGCTTTGAAAAATCCATATAAAGACCGCCGCTTTCGGTTCCCTTACCCATAGCCAGTCGGTTGGACCAATAGTAATTGAAAATAACCTTGTCAAGCTCGCTTCCCTTTGCCATTTTACGCATTTGCGGCGGAATCTTAACCGGGCTGCCTTCACAATCAACCGTATCAATTGGAATACCGGAGGAATACAGAAGAAAGGGCAGGATGGAGCCCTTGCTGCTCTGGGGCTCCAGGGCTGTTGGAATAAACAGCAGGAATTCCATATCGGCAAGCTGTGCGCCGGCACGGTAAGCCATGGCAATGCCGTCTCCGGAAACCACATCGCTGTTGGTACTGGTCACTGAAAAGGGCTGGTATCCGCCTGTAGCGATTACTACGGATTTGGCATGAATCAGCACTGCCTGCCCGGTGTATACATGATATCCCACGGCACCTGAAATTTTGCCATCGCTTTTTAGCAAATCCACAATCATGATGTCTTCCAAAAGCTCAATGCCAGGTGTTTCTTTCATGCCCTGTAAAAGCGCCTTTCCCATTGCATGACCGGATAGCATCCAGCCTCCCGGCGAGAAAAATTTTTGCTTGATTTTCGCCTGCTCACCCCATTGGTAGCACTGATAAACAATATTGGGACTTTCCTCTACATACTGCTGCACAAGATTTTGCTCTGAAAGATAAAAGCTTTGTTTAACAATCTGCTCAAATAAATACTCTTTAGTAAAAGAGGCATCTGCCTTTTTGAAGCCGTAATCTTTAGCACTTTTCCCGTCCATCGAATAGGAACCGCCAATCATAATGGTATTCCCGCTGTTTCCCAGCTTTCCTTTGGAAATCAGTGTAACCCTAGCCCCTTGCTTTTTAGCGGATATGGCAGCCGTAATTCCAGCACCGCCTCCGCCAATGCAAAGCACATCGGTATGTACAATCTGTATATTATCTTTCTCCATCAGTTCTTTGCCCCTCTTTCAGCTGTACCCTGAAATCACATACCTGGTCACCATTGGTTTTACATTGTGAACGGTTAAGTACTAAACCAAAGCCATTAAAAAGAATGTGGTCAATTTCACAGTATAGGGCACCCATGGCTATCCCTTTTTCACCAAAACTTTTCCAGATATCGAACATCGGGCATTGTGTTATAAGCAGCGTATTTTCGGAATCATGCTCCCAGCCATTTGAGGGCATATCACGTACTTTCAGGTAGGTGTCAGGGGCATCCGGCGGCAGTCCCCTTTCTTTTGCTTCTTTTTTCATATCGGCAACTCGTTTTTCGGCAAAGTTCCTCAGGGATTCCTCTATTGCTGCTGTTCCTTTTTCTTCACCAAGATTTTCAATCAGTGCATCGGCAAGAAAATAATAGAGTTCTGCTGATAATTTTGCAAAACGGATTACCGGGTCTTCTGAACTTTTAATTGACATCATAACAGCTTCCTTTCCTTTTATTAGAATAAATCCGATTTTTATCATAAAACAAATAGTACGGATAGTCAATAGTCTATTTTATAAATAGTTTATGTATTGAAATATATTTTATTAAAACAAAATGATTTAAAAACAATCCATCCTGTGTTATAATTTTATTGTACGAAAAGGGAGGAGCTATACAATGCAGCCAGATAGTAATACAGAGCGTCTCTTAGAGCGCGTAAACCGGCTTTCACACCGGATTGTAAGATTGAATGAACAGTATGACGAAAATTCGTTTCATAGAATTAAAAATATGAGCAAAATAGAAATATCCGTTTTAAGTCTCCTTTGCGAAAATCCGCAGATGATTATGCGGGATATGAGTGAATGGCTTCAAGTATCAAAAAGTACCATGACAGGAGTCATCGATAAACTGGAAGAGTTGGGATTTTTGCGCCGGGTTATTAACAAGCAGGACCGCAGGTCCTACGCTCTTGAAATTACGGAAGAAGGGAAGCTTGCCCAACAGGAGCATTTAAGGTGGGAAAAGGATGCCTATCTGCAGTTTATCAAAGCAATGCAGATATGCGATATACCTGAAACTTATCTTGATCAGACTGAAAAGATTCTTGAATACTTTGAAAAGACTTGGGAAGTTTAAGAAAGCCAGGGAGGGCAGATTTTGGACAAAAGAGTAGCCGAAGGACATATATGCATATCCTGCGGCAAGTCTTAAAAAGGATAATCCTTCAGGAAGAGCGGATAAATAATATCTGCTAAATAGTTGAATTATTAAGAGTAAAATTAATATTAGTGGTATCCACCGGAATATAATGCTTTGTTACTGCTATCGGTATTTTTCTTTCGTCCAGCAGTGTTTCCTGTATCATTAAAAAATGCCCTTTTTCAGACAGGGTATATTTCTGGGCAGTAAAATTTCCGGCACCGGAAAAACGGATGTTAATGCGGGTGCTTTCCGATTTTTCATATAGATTTTTCTGGATAAAATTAAGAAAGCCCGCGTTGTCATTTAAATCAATCCCGTATTTTGAAATGGTCTCGATGGGTAAAAAGGAAAGAGAATAGGCAAATACCCGGCCGTCATTTTTATACCACCGGTCAGCAATCACAACGGCAGGTGTTTTTTGCTGGAGGGTTCTTGTTATGGATTCGGAAGGGGGCTCAATACGAAATTCCAGCTCTGTCTTTTCCGGAGTGACAGAGCACCAGTTATAAACAGGATGTCCGGTAAAGGGCTGTTCAAAGGTAATGTTGTTTTTAGCATCAATTATAAATGTTCCCTTACCTCTTGCGTTGCTGATTAAACCATCTTCCTTTAGCAGGGAAAGTGCCTGGCGAAGGGTCATGCGGCTTACCCCCATCATTCTGGCAAGTTCCGGTTCACTGGGAAGCTGGCTTCCCGGCGGAAATTCACCATTCATGATTTTAAGATAAAGGGCATCATATATTTTAACATATTTCAATTTTTTCTGTTTTTCTTCGGAGATATTAGTTCCTGATTCAATATTATCTTCTAAAATCATACTGTCTCCTTTGTCTAGACAAGTTTCTTCTATAAATGATCCGGCACTTTTAAGTATACCCTAAATACATTAGCCTGTCAAATAGTATAAAAATACAACAGATTTAAATCATCATCAGAATAATATGGTGAAAACATACAGATAATATCAAATAATATAATGGGTTTCGTATTAAATTCATAGAAAACCACAGGATTAACAGTTGACAATAAAGCCAGATAAATGGTATTATACAAGTATAAAATAATAGACATATTTGTCTGAATAAATAAGCTTTAAAATTGGAAAATGAATAACTATATGGTAAGGAATATGAAATCAAAGATTCATGTTCGCGAAAGGAGCCTTTAATATGAAATATGCAGAAGAAGGAATGCAATATCATCTTGCCATTAAAAAGGGAGATGTAGGAAGATATGTTATTCTTCCCGGAGACCCTAAGAGATGCGCCATGATTGCCCAATATTTTGATAATGCCAGTCTGGTGGCGGACAGCAGAGAGTTTGTTACGTATACGGGATATCTGGAAGGGGAAAAGGTGAGTGTAACCTCTACCGGTATCGGCGGACCCTCCGCTTCCATAGCAATGGAGGAACTTGTGAAGTGCGGTGCAGATACCTTTATTCGTGTAGGAACCTGCGGCGGCATGGATACGAAAGTAAAGGGCGGAGATATTGTAGTTGCTACCGGTGCCATCCGTATGGAAGGAACCAGTAAGGAATATGCACCCATTGAATTTCCGGCAGTGGCCGACATTGAGGTTACCAACGCTTTGATACAGGCAGCAAAGAACCTGGGGAATTCCTACCATGCTGGAATTGTAGAATGCAAGGACTCGTTTTATGGCCAGCATGAACCTGAAATAAAGCCGGTAAGCTATGAATTAATGAGCAAGTGGGAAGCCTGGCTTCGTCTGGGCTGCAAAGCTTCCGAAATGGAATCAGCCGCATTGTTTATTGTAGCAAGTTACCTGGGAGTTCGCTGCGGCTCTAATTTCCTGGTAGTCGCAAATCAGGAAAGAGAGAAATCAGGCCTCGATAATCCGGTTGTCCATGATACGGACGCAGCAGTTAAGGTTGGTGTGGAAGCGCTTAGAATTCTGATTAAGCAGGAACGAAAGCAGGATTAAAATAGGCTTAAGTATGTTCGATCAGTTAAGCTGACGGCTAAATAAAAAATGGCGGATAGCTGAGGTACCGTTGAGGAATCCAGTTATCCGCCGTTCTTATGAAGTAGTGGATGTACAATTTTTAGAGGAATATTAACTTGAATATTAACTTGAATATTAACTTGATTATTATCTTCATAATGCTTGATATACAGGTATACCGTCTATAAATGTAAGGCATACCTGTATATGACGGATATCCTCCAGGGCAGTTTCGAATATATTTTCATTTAGCACTGCAATATCTGCCTTTTTACCTGCTTCCAAGGTACCCAGGGTATCTTCACAGTACAGATTATATGCACCGCCCTTTGTCCAGGCCTTTAACAGCTCTGGTATGGTAAGGGTATTTTCTTTATTATAAGCTTCTCCGCCTTCTGGAAACCAGCCGCCGCAGGCGTGATAGATGGATTCCGGAATATTATCAATTAGTAAGGGAAGATCCGTTGCGCAGGATAGGATAACCTTACTGTCTGCCATCTTTCTGCGGTTCCAATAATAACGGCCGCGTTCTTTACCGATCTTTTCTTCAATCATGGCAAGCTTGCTGCTTCTTTCAGCAATAGATTGGATTTGAGGATAGATTTCAGCAATAATTCCAAGCTCTCCCATTTGCTCCAGATCCGCAGGATCACTGAACTCCAAATCAGTAATGCTGTGGCGGTTTAATAGCTTACCATCAGGTTTTTTCTGACATTTACTAAATATTTGAATTGCCTTATGAATAGCAGCGTCTCCCTGTGCATGAAGGGAAAAGCGAAAACCAAGCTTATCTGCGGCAAGAACTTCCTGTTCGATCTTTTCGTAATCAATTTCCTGGCTGCAGAAAAGCCCTGGAGTACAGGTGTAGGGTTCTTTTAAGTCTGCATATAGCTGACTGATAGAACCGTCTGTCATTTGGTTGAATCCGGAGAAACGGACAAAATCACCGGAAAAATAATTTTTCATATCTATACCGTATTGCATATCTGCATCGAAGCCAACAGGCTGACTCATGAAATTAACCCGGAGAGTCAACTGTGAGGATTTCTCCAATTCTTTTAAAGTATCCGTAAAACCATAAAAATTATCAAAGCCCATCTCTTTTACCGAGGTTACACCTCTGCCGTTCAGCATTGCCATATAGTCTTTCAAGGCAGGAATAATAAATTCCCGGTTGTTTAGTATCTCCTTTAATAACCGCCAATAGCTTTCGGGATAGCAGGTGTCGGAGGTGAATTGGTATATTTCTGCGGCAGATTTATTTATGATGCAGGTATCACCGCCTTTTTCAAATAATATAACGGGAATAGAGCCGAAGGCTTCTTCCAAGGACTGTAAGGTGCTGTTGTCATTTGGAAATGCTTCCATATTCCAGCCATGTCCAAGGATAAGTGCATTGTTGAACAAGGGAATATCTTTCAGAAGCAGAATAGCATCCCGGACAGTAGCTGCTTCACTGATATCAACACCTGCATAACCTGCTGCAAACCCGGTGAAGAAGCAGTGAACATCGGAAAAGCCGGGGCAGATCAGCTTATTCCCCAGCTCATAGATCAGGGTTTCAGAGGAAAGAAATTCAGAGCCGTTACCGGTACCAACAGCAAGAATCTTATTACCTGATACAGCTACATAACCATTTATTAGAGAGATATCCGTTGCTGTGAATATAGCAGTAGAACGCAGTAATATATCTGCAGTTTGTTTATTTGACATAATGTACTCCTTTCAAATTTGGATGACGTGCTTTGGCTGCGGTCTCCGAAGCTGTCCAGTTGAAAGGCTATATATGAGTGATGGCAAAATGTATACCAATTAATAATATACCACAGCAGGGCAAAAGAATCAATATCATAATAATGAATACGGGTTTTATACCTGTTAATAAGTTTTCAAAATAATATTGACTCCTGAAAAAAGTGGTGGTATAGTTAATTTGTAAATTGGTATAGAATAATACGAAT
Source organism: Anaerocolumna jejuensis DSM 15929 (assembly GCF_900142215.1). GTDB lineage: Bacteria > Bacillota > Clostridia > Lachnospirales > Lachnospiraceae > Anaerocolumna > Anaerocolumna jejuensis. The sequence goes on from NZ_FRAC01000012.1 coordinate 59,666, forward strand.
CATATCTATGCCAATAACAGGATTCCATAACACTTTGCAGGCAGGAATCAAGGGATAGGTATAACTATGAAGGAGATAATATATGCTAAAATTCGATGAAATTAAACAAATAGACAGTATTAACGGTGCTTTAGCACTCAGGGGAAGAATTAACGAAATTGTAGACGGCATTTGTGAGGAAGGCTATCGGAATATCTGCTGGTTAGGCATTGGCGGTACTTATGCCTCCTGTATGCAGACCCTGGTCCATATGAATGAACTCTCGGAGATTGATACCTTTGTTGAAAATGCCGCAGAATACTGTGCCACAGGCAACAGACGGATTGGTAAAGGCTCCGTAGTAATCATCTCTTCTGTTACAGGAAGTACGGAAGAGATGGTTCGCGGTGTAAAGAAGGCCAAGGAAGCAGGTGCAAAAATTTTCGGCTTCATTGATTTGGAGACAGCAGCCCTTGCACAGATGGTGGACTATGAGATTTCCTATCCTGCTAATGAGCAGCTGAAGTTCTTTATGGCTGCAGACCGTTTTATGTTCAACAGGGGGGAATTTCCGGAATACGGCCGGTTCTATAAAGAAATGGATGAATACCTGGCTAATGCCTTAATAGATGTGGAAAAAAAGGCAGATGAGTCAGGCAGGGAGTTTGCGAAAAAGTATAAGGATGATATGATCCATTACTTTGTCGGAGCCGGCAACCAGTGGGGAGCTGTCTATTCCTATGCTATGTGCTATTGGGAAGAACAGCACTGGATTCGTACAAAGTCCATCCACGCAGCAGAATTTTTTCATGGTATGCTAGAGATTGTAGACCGGGATACGGCGGTAACGGTATTTGTAGGTGAGGATTCCCAACGTGAATTAAGTTTGAGGGTAGCAAAATTCCTGCCCCGTATCTGTGGTAATTATACCATTATCGATACTGCTGATTATGATTTAAAAGGATTCAGCAAGGAGTTCCGCGGTTATATTTCACACCTTGTTATGCATGCCGTTACCCAGCGGATTGATGCGTATATCGAGCAATTTAACTGTCATCCCATGGAGATACGCCGTTATTACAGGCGCTTGGATTATTAAAAAAGGACGGCCAGTACTGTAATATAATAAATTTTATAAAAATGTATTCATAAAAAGGTATCACTGCAGGTGATACCTTTTTATTTATATTCATGAATAAATCAGGCAATAAATAAGCAGAAGAGACAGCAATCTTGTATATTTGCAGGGAAAAAGGAAAAACTGAGCTGTGTTTGAGCTGCTTTCCTAATAAATAAAATTGGTAATGAAATGGCAGTAAGATATATAATGAACTTGAATTTAATGATACTACAATGAGCAAATTGTTTTTTATAAATGGAAGAGCGAATAAATTATTATAGTTACTCTTCTGAAATATAAGCTATATTGTACAAAATAACGACAAATATTTATGCACAATGACAAAATTGTATAAAATGACTATATAAGTACTATATTTTTGTTGACCACTTTAGGGAAAAGTGTTATATTGAAAATGCAAAGTGGTATGGAAAATATAAAAGGTTATATAATGGGTGCGCAGGCTATAAAAAGCAAAATCGAATGAACTAAAAGGCGGTTTTTAGTTCACTGTAAAACGGGAGGAAACAGTATGTCAAACAAACCAAAAGAAGAACTTGGACGTAAACTTGGACTTGGTGCTGCGATAGCATTAAGTGTCGGTACTGCAGTTGGATCGGGAATATTCTCCTCAATCGGAACGGTTGCAGGTGCAGCTGGCTGTGGTATTATAGTAATATTATCATTTTTAATCGGTGGCTTAATTAACCTTCCTGCTAATTTATGCTATGCAGAATTAGCAACTGCTTATCCGGAAGATGGCGGGCAGTACATTTATTTCCGTGAAGCGGGTTCCAGACCCCTTGCGTTTCTTTGCGGCTGGATCAGCTTCTGGGCGACAGATCCCCCGTCAATTTCCATTATGGCACTTGCAATAGCAAACTATCTGGCATTCTTTACAGGCTTTGGCTCTTTGACAGTGAAGCTGGTTGCAGTTGCCCTGGTACTGATGTTTATGGTAATCCATCTTCGTTCGGTAGAGGGCGGCGGTAAATTTCAGACTTTGATTACAGCATTTAAAATTATACCTTTTGCATTATTAATAGGTATTGGTATTTTCTATATAAAAGGGGATATCCTTGCTGCACCTGCAATCATAGGAGCTCCGGTTGGCATTGCAGCTTTGCTGGCAGGTATTTCGGCCACGACCTGGTCCTTTGACGGAATGGGTTCTGTATGCTATATGTGTGGTGAAATCAAAGAACCTAAGAAAACAATGCCGAGGGCATTAATAATTTCCGTGGGAGTTGTAACGTTACTCTATGTTGGTCTAAGCTTTGTTGTTACAGGTCTGCTGCCTTTTGACAAGCTGACACAATCCAGTGCTCCGATTGCGGAAGCTGCTGCCAAAATTCCTTTAATTGGAGGAGCAGCAGGAACCTTAACTGCCATTGTTGCAATTATTGTAATCATTGGCTCATTATCAAGCTGTATCATGTTCCAGCCCCGTATTGAATATGCAATGGCTAAAGACGGTCTGTTCTTCAAATCCTTTGCCAAGGTTCATTCAAAATGGGAAACACCTTATTTCTCAATTCTGGTTCAGTGTGCAGTAGCGATTGTATTGATCTTTGCCAGTTCTCTTTCTTCACTATTGGGATACTTTACTTTAGTGGCCTTAATTAAGAATTTTATGACCTTTAGTACCGTATTTGTATTAAGAAAAAAACAGGGCTATAATCCCTTATGGAAAATGCCTGCAGGTTATGTAATGGCAGGTATTGCGATGTTTATGACAGGTACATTAATTGTGTCAACTTTCCTTTGGGCTCCTATTCCCGGTATTATCTGTGCACTAGTGGCGGTTGTTACAGGACTTCCGGTATATTATTACTGGGAAAGCAGGAATAAAAAGAATGCATCCGCTGCTTCCCGGCAGTAAATGTAATAATATAAAAAATATGAAAGATAACAATAAATAATCAGCAGGCAATAAATTGGAAAAAAACAGGTGCTATAAACATTTGAATGTGGTATAATCATCTCTGTAAGTTATATACCAAAATTGAAAGAGGTGATGTGTTGTGTTACAGGAATACCGTAATCGTCCAAGAGATGAGGCAGCCGAAAAAATTGAAAGCTATATAGCACAACATAATCTAAAACCGGGCAATAAGCTTCCCAGTGAGCGCGATATGAGTGAGATGTGGGGGATTAACCGGATGACCCTTCGCGGTGCAATACAGGGAATGATCTTTGAGGGTAAATTATATAACCGGAAAGGCTCAGGAACCTTTGTTGCATATCCGAAGCTGAACCGGAATCTTCAGGATTTAAAACCCTTTTCCGCCGCAGTTAAGGAAGAAGGAAAGACTTTACAGACCGTTCTGCTTAGCAGGGAAATAATTGAGAGTACCAAGCAGCTGTCCGGAAAGCTATGTATTAAATTAGGGCATCCTGTACTTGCCATTACGAGAAAGCGTATTGTGGATGATGAACCGGTCATGATTGAAGTTACACACATGGATTATGAGAGATTTCCGAAATTAATGGATTATGACTTTGGAAAAGAATCTCTGTATCATATAATTGAGAATGTTTATGGCACCCTTATAACAGAAGGAACAGAAAAATTGAGTGTTACATTTGCAAATGAAAGAGAAGCAGGCCTTTTAGAGATTGAGGAAGGAACGCCGTTATTTAATCTTTCCGGTGTTGTAAAAGATGCAGATGGAATACCAATCGAATACTTTAAGTCGGTCGCCAGAGTGGACAAAATCCGTTTTTCCAGTATGCTCACCAGGTGACCGGCACAACAGGGAGACGAGCCATGAGTGAGGAAAAGTTAATAAAAATTGCTGCAGTTGGCGACAACTGTATTGATGTATACCAGAATTTAAACCAGGCATTTCCCGGCGGTAATCCGGTTAATGTAGCAGTTTATTCCGTAAGACTGGGAGGAAGTGCTTCATATACAGGAGTAGTTGGAGAGGATGAATATGGACAGCTTATGATTAAGGCCCTGAAAGAAAAAGGGGTGGATACCTCACACGTCAGGATATTGCAAGGCAAAACAGCAGTAACCCAGGTGGAGCTGGTAGACGGTGAACGTGTTTTTGGTGAGTACGATGAAGGAGTACTCGCAGATTTTAAGCTAAGGAAAGAAGATATTGATTTTCTCTGCAGCCATGATATTGTTGTATCTGGTTTATGGGGAATGATTGAGGATGATTTATATAAAATTAAAGCAAAGGGAACTCCCATAGCTTTTGATTTTGCTACAAAATTTAATGATCCTGTTGTAGCAAAGGCAATTTCCTGGGTGGATTATGCATTTTTTGCTTCTGATGACGGTGATACAAAAGAAAACCGCGAATTTCTACAAAAAATGTATAACAAGGGACCGAAGCTTGTAATTATGACTCTTGGAGAACAGGGAAGCATTGCATATGACGGAAAGAGCTTTTATCAGTTCGGCATTATCAGTTGTGATGTTAAGGATACTATGGGTGCCGGAGACAGCTACATCGCAGGCTTTCTAAGAGGGTTACTTCTCGGTAAAACAATAGAGGAATGTATGGAAGCAGGAGCCGAAAACAGCAGTATAACCTTACAGTACACAGGCGCCTGGTAAAATAAATCAGTAAAGGAAATGATGGAACGATGAGTGAACTCGATTATCAGTCACCAATTTATTTGCAGCTTCGCGAGGTGGTGAGAAATAAAATCGAAGAAGGAGAATACCTTCCTGGGACAGCTATCCCTTCAGAGAATACTCTGGCAAAAACCTATGGAATAAATCGGTTGACAGTACGAAATGCCATTGATGCCCTTGTGCAGGAGGGACTGTTAATTCGTGTTCAGGGGAAGGGAATATTTGTTGTTGGTGATAAGATGGACCGGGATTTGGATTATCTGGGCGGGTTTAATCAAACCATGCGGGATAAGAATAAGATTCCAAAGACGAAAATTGTCTCAAAAGCCATGCGGAAGGCGGAGGATAAATATTCCAGAATCTTTGGTGTTAAACCGGATGAAGATATTTATTATATAAAACGTATCTGTTACGCGGATGATGAGACCATGTCTTTGGAAGAGGTTTATATTCCTCATTATATCGTACCAAAGCTGGATGGGATTGACTTATCGGTTTTTACAATCTATGAAGTTTATGACTTTTACGGAATTAAATTAAAGCAGGCAAAACAGACCTTGGATATTGCAAAACTAAACCAGAATGATGCCAGAATGCTTGGAATTGATATGACCCAGCCTGTATTTTTATTTGAATGTATCAGCTATGATGACGAGGACCGGGTGATTGAATTTGCAAGAACCTACACACGGTGTGATAAATGTGATTTTACAGTTCGGTTTCATAAATAAATAGTAAAAAGTTTAGTATAAAACCGGTCTAAAAGAAAAGCAGCTTATAACAGCAAAAGCCAGTAAATGCTTTAATGGCCACAGCCCCATGATGCAAATATATCTTGTATTGGGAGGTGTGCTTCATTAGCAGCAGATACTGGCTTTTATTAAACAAATTTAATATATATAAAGTTTTCTATAAGGGAAACAGCATTTAGGATTTTGAAGCTCCATTACCAGGAGATGGATACGGAACCGGTACCGGAGGTTGGAACGGTATAAGTACTGTTGGGGGTACTTTGCCATACCACATTTCCGCTGCTGTCTTTTTTTATTGCTTTGAATTCAATGCTTTTGCCTGCTGGAAGAGATACGGTAAGCTGCCAGGCGGGATAATTGGGACAGGCAGCCGGACCGGCCGCATTGGCAGGAGTCCAATTGCCAAGCTCTGCTATGTTGCCGGAAATGTATATATTTTGTCCCAAGGCAGTTGTGGCATTTGTGACAGTAAAGGTAACAGGGATGGAAGAGGAGGAGGGCTTGCTGTCATTTATAATACCATTCTGAATCCAGCAGTTTTTGGTTACCAGGTAGCCTGACTGTCCGGAGGCGGGGATTTGTGCGCCTCCGCTGTTAAACATTACATAGGCTTTATCCCAGCCTGAGATTGTATAAGAGTACCAGCCATCTCCCTCGGAGGTCATGGCTGTTCCGGGCCAGGCAGCACCTTCCTTCTTTGGTGAAACGGTTTCGTCATAATAATAAATATTAGGAGTTCCCCAGGAGGAGGGTTTGTAATAGTGAACAGTGTAACTGTTTGCGGCAGATTTGATATAGGTACAGGTTTTTGTAGTGCTGCCGGTGCTATTGGTGGCAGTTACCGTTAAGGTATAGGTGGTATTTTGAGGAGCGTTGCCGCCAATTTGGATGGATGTTCCCGACGTAAAGGCTATGGGTGCTGCATTGTTCAGCGAATAGGTTGCGTAGGAAGCATTGGAATAGCTCATGGTTATGGTCTGAGTGTCGGAAGTAAAGGTGCCGCTGTCAGGGCTTACAGTAATAACAGGTGCGGAAGAACCGGTGTTATATAAAACAGCGATGGTACCGCTCTTAATGATACCGTTTAATTTACCGTTTTGTACCGTAAAGGTTCCGTTGACACCGGTTTTGTCCATATAAGTACCATCTGCCAGGTTCGTAGCCTGGGATGTAAAGGTGGTCGTTCCATCCAGGGACAGGATTACGGAGCCTTTTGTTCCTCTGTCAATGATCAGAACATTGTTGTTTACTTGTCTTAAGGTTTCATTTTGTCCTGCCATGGCATTGTGGAATTTATTAAGGGCAGTGATTTCATTGTCCTTCCATTCGTCATCACCTGCCTTGCCTATAGTACCGGAAGCTCCTTTGCCGTCAGCCGGACGGTTAAAGAACAAGGGAGTGCCTTTTTCCCGGGCCGCAACGATAGCCCAGCCCATTTCAATCTGCCAGTTACTCATATTTCTGGAATCACCGCCGGAATTTAAATAGGTATCATGGGATTCTACCCAGGTTATCAGCTTACCGGGGTCGACCCCTCTGCCCCCGTAACTGGAAGACAGGGCTTTTCCGACATTATGGTCTTTGATGGCATTGCGTACGTCATTGCCGTAGGCAGACGCGGTAAGGTTTATGTATTTTGCATAATCCTCAAAAGCATCGGTATATTTACCGTCATAGATATCCCTGTCTCCTGCCTGCAGTACTTCCCCATATATAAAGCTGCTGCTGTCGGCTGCTTTGATTGCTGAGATTACATTTGGCCAGAAATAGTCAGCAGGGTTATCGTTGTCTTCCGGAAGGGCGATATGCTTTGCCGCGTCAAATCGGAAGCCGTCTGCTCCGTCTGCTGCCAGCCTCTTTAAGAATGGGATAATATACTTATTCTGTAAATCGGTATTTTCAGTGGCAAGATCTGGAAGTCCGATACAGCCGTGGGTTACCTGCCATCTGTCAGAATAGTTGATACTGCTCTTAAAGGTATGCCAGAAGCTGGCGTTGTTCCTGATTGCGGAATTTAACCTGTCTGAGGGATACATTTCCTGGCCTGAACCGTTATTTGCGGTATGGTTGCATAAAACGTCCACGATAATTTTAATACCGTATTTGTCAGCTTCCTGGCACAAAGATGTAAAGTCAGCTTCCGTGCCGAGCTGATTGCCGATTGAAAAATCAACCGGCTGATAGAGCATGTACCACATGCTTGCCGGGTCTTCTTTGGAGGGCTGTACAACGGAGGTCTGAACTGTGTTGTAGCCCGCTTGTGCGATAGCTCCGAGATTACTTTTGATCGTGTTAAAGGACCAGTCGAATGCATGAAGAATAACACCCTCTGCCGTAGTACCGGGTAAACCGTATTCGGATGATACGGTTTCGAGGAATGCAGCGCCGTCTGCTGCTGGTTCCCCGGCAGCTACTACAGTGTCTGCCGCTGCATTGGCTGTTGCAAGCTTCTGTGGTGTAAACCCCGGAAGCTGCAGCAAAAGTGCCAGCAACAGCAGCAAGCTGCATAATAATTTTGACTTCTTTTTCATGTTAACCCCTTTCTTGAATAACAAATCTCTGATTTGTTATTCGCTAATAAGCAGTTGAAAAATTTTCAACATACCGTCTCCTTTTGGAATCTATTTACAGCCTTCCGGAGAAGAGCTATAAATCAAAATCATATAAATTTTCGTAAATTTTCGTAAACCCTTACTTAGGATAGCATGCTGCAATTTAATTGTCAATAACAATATTGGAATAATATGGGATATTTTAGATGTTGACAAAAGTTTGATATCAAACTATAATAAAACCATGAGCACAACTGACATTATATCCTTAATTTCAAAAATAAGAGAAAAGATGAATAAGCGGATTATTACCGAGATGGAAAAGTACGGGATGGAAGGAATCGTAACTTCCCATGGCGATATTCTGGATGCCCTGAATCACCGCGGTAAAATGACCATGGCAGAGGTGGCCGCAGCAATAGGTAAGGATAAGTCTACCGTTACAGCCCTTGTGGAGAAGCTGGTGAGGTTAGGCTATGTGGCAAAGGAAAGAGATGCCGTGGATACCAGGATCATATATGTCACCTTAACTCCAAAGGGAAATGACCTTAAGCCGGCATTTAATAAGATATCCAAGGAAGTACTGGAGGCTTTTTATACCGGAATATCGGAAGAAGAAAAGGAGGTATTATGCGGGCTTTTAAATAGGATTTATTCCAATCTGTAGTTTAATTTACTATTTTAGTTTGATATCAAACTAAATGATAAATGTAATATGGTGTAGATTGAAAAAACAAAAAGCTGTTTTTTCAAATATTGATTAACAGATATCCAATAGAAAATTGTATTTTCAGAAAAGAGGTTAAAATGAAAGATTATACGAAAACATTACCGGAGCACATTGAGAAGTACCTGGGTGAAAATGATTTGTTCCTGGAGATTTACAGCAATACGGAGGATTATGGCAGTGGAGGCAAAATACAAAACAGCAGAAAGAAGCCGCCCTTATTGTTTATACACGGTGCTTATACGGGCAGCTGGATGTGGAGCAAATATATTCCCTATTTCCTGGAGGATGGCTGGAGGTGTTATGCTATGAATCTAAGGAGCCATTATAAAAGCAGGGTAATGGATTTAACAAGGGTCTCCTTTGAGGATTACCTGGAGGATATCCGGGTAGTGCTTGCAGAGTGCGGTGAGCCGCCGGTTATTATCGGCTTCAGCATGGGAGGCATATTGTGCCAGAAGATAGCTGAAACGGAGAGGATATCCGGCATGGTATTAATTGATTCCAGCGTTTGCAGCCAGGTAAATAAAATGGTTCCTTATGAAAGGCCAGCTGAAGTCTTTTCCGGAAATATTGTACCGGCACCCTGCCGTAACGAGAATAGCAGCACGGATGAGTCCCTGGAGGACATAGAATTTGAAAGGAAGTATCTTGCAATGGAAGCTGGAAAAGCTTTTTGTGAATGCTGCATTCCTCTTGGAGCCAGCGGGGGCATATCCGTTGATAGCAGTCTTATTACCTGTCCGGGTCTGGTCATCCGTACAATGAATAACGGGGAAGAAGAAAAGCGGCTGAGGGCAGAAGGGGAATATTTTCATGCCGAATATACCGGGATAATAGAATCGACCCATACCGGACTTTTAATCGGGCAAAGATATCAGGAAGGAGCCGGCAGGATTCTGAAATGGCTGGAGAAATTTTAATACTGAGGTTATAAATGGGCATGACTTGCACAAGCTATTAAAAGAAATTAATATATTGTACAGAGATAAAAAATGCGTTAAATTTTTTATCTCTATTAAAGCAGTATCACAAACAAGCTTGTGATATGCATAGGGATTAAGGAGAAGATAAAATTTGTTGCCGGGAAAGCGGGTTCTTATCTTGTACTCTAAAGCCATATAATTTATAATAAAAGAGAAGAATGAAAACAGAGCCTGAATGAATCAAGAAACGAGTGGATTGTTACAAATGGTGAAATTAATTAAAAACTGGCTGGAATCCCAGGGAATAGCCGGGAAATGGTCTGTCTGCCTTACAAATATTATAATGGTCATTTTTGTGATATTGGTAAGCTGGATACTGTATATAATTGTCAAGCGGATACTCATAAAATCAATGGAAGCCTTTGCAGCGAGAAGTAAGACCAAATGGGATGACATCCTTTTAAAGAATAAGGTATTTGAGCGTCTGATTCGGATTGTGCCGGCCCTGGTGGTCCATGCTTTTGCTCCTGCCTTTGGAAGTTATCAGGTTTTGATTCAGCGGATTGCTTTCTGCTATATCATATTTATAATCTTACTGGCTTTGGATAAGCTTTTGGATACGGTAAATGATATTTACAGCAATTTTGAAGTGTCAAAGGTAAGACCCATTATGGGGTATTTGCAGGTATTAAAGATTATTGCCTATGTTATCGGGAGCATTGTGATAATCGGGATACTTCTGAACCGTTCACCCTGGTTTCTGCTGGGAAGTATCGGAGCTGCTTCTGCCGTGCTTTTACTGGTCTTTCAAAATTCCATACTGGGCTTTGTGGCAGGTATCCAGCTGACCTCCAATAATATGGTGCAGCTGGGTGACTGGATTGAAATGCCCAAATATGGTGCGGACGGTGAAGTAAAAGAGATTTCCCTCCATACTGTAAAGGTGCAGAATTGGGATAAGCCCATCATAACCATTCCTTCCTACGCGCTGGTATCGGAATCCTTCAAGAACTGGAAGGGCATGGAGGAAGCAGGAGGAAGAAGAATAAAGCGTTCCATCTGCATTGATATAACAAGTGTTAAATTCTGCACGGAAGAAATGCTGGAGAGATTTGAGCATATCCAGTATATCAAAGAATATATAGAGGATAAGAAGAAGGAAATTGAAAGCTACAATGAAGAGAAGGGGATAGATTCCACGAATATGGTAAATGGCAGGCATCTTACCAATATCGGAACCTTTCGGGCTTATGTAGAGAACTATATAAAAAACCATCCTAAGATCCATAAAGGCATGACACGGCTCGTAAGGCAGCTGGAACCTACGGAAAAGGGAATTCCAATAGAGATTTATGTATTTGTAAATGATACCGTATGGGCGAATTATGAGGCTGTTCAGGCTGATATATTTGACCATATAATGGCAGTGATTCCGGAATTTGATCTTAGAATATTCCAGAACCCGACAGGCTATGACCTGAAAAATATACAAATGGAATATATGCACGGGGACAGTGCAGGAAAGGCATGATATGAGTGATAACAAAGCTGATTTATATGAACAATTTTCCCGTCTGGAGTGGCTGGTACGAAGATATCAATTGAAGAGCCTGAGAGAATTCGGACCAATGGCAAATCCCCATAAAGGGCAGGGAAGAATACTGGCTCTCTTAAGGAGAAGTCCGGAAATCAGCCAGAAGGAGTTATCTGCGATATTGGATATACGTTCCCAATCCTTAGGAGAACTACTGATGAAATTAGAACGAAGTGGTTTTATTACCAGGACTCCCTCGGAGGAAGACCGCAGGGTCATGGTGATTCGTTTAACAGAGAGCGGAAAAAAGGCTGCCAGTGAAAGTAGTGTGCAGCCGGAGGAGGATTTGATATTTGGGTGCCTGAAGGAGGAAGAGCAGACCTTGCTGGGGCAGTTCTTTGAAAAAATTATCAATGATTTGGAAGTAAAATTCGGCGACGAAGAATTTCGCTTCCACAGCAGAGACTTTCACGGCGGTTTTCCCTTCGATAGGAACAGCTCCGGGCATCCTTTCGGGAGAGGAGCCTTCGGACAGAGAACTAATGGCACGGAAAACAGCAGACAGAGCTTTCGAAGAGGCTCTGGCAATACGGAACATCCGGATAAAAAATAATTTTATATTGCATCAGGAAACAGGATACGCCGGTTCGAGCATAAATCGAATTGGCGTATTTTTTTAAAATTCCTATTGACAATATAGAAAGGTACCTTTATAATACAAAAGTGAAGGTACCTTATAAAATAAAATTCAGACAGGAGATTAGATTATGGATAATAATAAAAAAAGTTTAAACGAGCTGCTATTTTACGTAAACATAATGCTTTTCAGGGTTCAATTTGATAAATATGATGGATTTGGACCTATGGGAAGTCATATGGAGCAGGTATTGCTGTATTTGAAGGAAAGAGATAGTGCAACCAGCAGGGAGCTTCTTGAAGCCCTGGATGTCCGCCCGAAGGTTCTGGACAAATGTCTGGACAGACTGGAGGAGGGCGGTTTCATTGAAGTAAATACCCTAAAGGAAGCTGATACTATTCTGGAAGTAAAGCTGACGCGAAAAGGGCTTAAGTCTGCCGGTAAAGCGGAAGAAAGAAGGGCAGAGGCTGAAAAGCTCTTTGATTGTCTCAGTGAGGAAGAAAAGGAAAATCTGCATCGGATACTTCTTCGGCTGGCAGACAGCTTTGAAGCAGAATTAAAGGAGGAGGACTTTAGCAGAGAGGATTTTTGGATTAGAAGCGGCTTTGAAAATTTTGATAGTTTTAGGCACAGGCACAGCTTTGAGAAAAGCGGCGGCAATTGTGACAGAGGCAGATATGGAAGCAGGGAAAACCTTAGGGGCAGAGAAGAAAACTGGAACAGGGGAGGTTGTCCCTACGCCGGGAGGGGATATGGGCATTTCTACGAAAAATAAAGGTAAGAAGCATTTTACGTGGAGGCAGCCGGATTGAATAATATAATTGAAATATAAGGATTGAAGAATGCTCAACGGTAATTAAAAAATATTTTTTAGATAAGCGGTGTCTGAAAGCTCAGATGACCGCTTATTTTGTGTGAATTTCAAATGCCTGCGTAAAGAATTAGAATTTTATAACCTGGGGTTCCTCGGTAAAAGAGCATATTGTTGCGGCAGCATCTTTTATGTACAAGACCTCCATGATACCGTCATTGGCAGAGTACATCCCGGACAGGGAAGGGTTTTCCTCAAGCATTTTTCACGGGCAGACAGGCGGTCGTCATGTACCGCTGTACCCTCTAAACGAATCCATTTCCCCTTATTCATGCCTGATATTTCAAATTTGGGATTGGCTAATAATTGCTTAAATACATTTTTCTTATTGTTCGTTGTAATGTAAAGATTTCCTTCGTATTCGGCTACAGCACCAAAGGGTCTGACACGGGGCTGACCGTCCTCACAGGTTGCAAGATAAAAGGTTTGGCATTCTTTTAAAAATTCCAGTACTTCCTTCATTGAAATAATTGCTCCTTTCAAAATGAAATGTTATAATTAGTTTACAGTATAATTATATATACTGTAGATAGAACAACAAGTACGATATTTTAAGATACTGGTATCATATATAATACTGGTATCATGTGTAATACCGATTTCTTACATAAAACCGTTATCTTATTAAATACTGCAGCAATACTGCAGGCAGGTCTGCGGTATGCAAAAGGAGTAAAATGAAAAAGGAATTATTTGGTGTATGTCCCTATGTGACTGCGCAGAAGGTCTTAACGGGAAAATGGTCTATGTATATTCTTTACCTGTTAAGTAACGGGCCTGTGAGATTTAATGAATTGCAGAGAAGACTGCCGGAGGAAATGACCCATGCGACCCTATCCCGCCAGCTGAAGCAACTGGAGGAGGAAGGGCTGATCATACGGCATGAGTATGAGCAGATACCCCCAAAGGTGGAATATTCCCTAAGTGAGATAGGGGAAAAATTTAAGACAGTACTGGATGTACTGGAGGCCTGGGGAAAAGATTATATTGAGTGGAGAAGTAATTCGGAACAATAATAAATACAAGCCTCCTCCCTATAATTCCTTGATTAAATATTATGGCAGAAAAACCATGGAAAGCACCAGAACCGGCAGTAAAAGTACCAGGTTCAGAACCGTAAATATACCAAGATAGCGCAAGGGCCTGGCATTTTCAGTGCGGACATAGAATTTAAAGGAAATAAGGCTTGCCAGGGAAGCAATTAAGGTTCCAAGGCCGCCGATATTGGTACCTAATAAAAGTGCCTTATAGTTATCAGTAAAGGCGGAGAGGAGAACTGCCGCAGGTACATTGCTGATGACCTGGCTTAATAATACTCCCGACAGTAATTCATGGTGTTTGATCAGGGAGGACAGGACAGTGTGGACTGCGCCGATTCTTCCTGCGTTGCCTGCAAATATAAAAAAGCATACAAAGGTTAGCAGAAGGCCATAATCTGTATGAAGAATTAATTTCCAATCGGCAAATAGAAAGACTAGGCATACAAACAGGACCATCAGCCTGTAATCAATCACATAGAATACGGATAACAGGCATAGGATAAATAATATAACATACAGCAGTAAGTGCTTTTTACTGATATTAACATTTCTTTCTTCCGGCTTCATGCTTACCGGCTGCTTTTTACACAAGAGAGAAGCGAAGGAAAGAAAAACGAGACCAATACTTACAACCGGAAGGGTAATACGGAAGAAGTCCCCGGGACTTATATGAAAATAGGAATAAAGGTATAGATTCTGAGGATTTCCAAAGGGTGTCAGCATACTGCCAAGATTAGCTGCCACAGTTTCCAGAACTGCCGTATAAATAAGCCTGTCCATAAGTCCTGAGGCTGTATACAGGATAATGGTAAAGGGAACAAAGGTAATTAACGCCACATCATTGGTGATAAACATAGAAGTAAAAAAGCACATCAGTGTAAGCACCAGGCACAGTGCCCTGGCATTTTTAAAATGGGGTATGATGCTTATTGCCAAGGCATCAAATATGCCTGTACTCTTTAGACCTGAAACTGTTAACATCAGGCAGAAAAGCAAAGAAAGTGTCCGAAAGTCTATGTATGTTATATATTCTCTGGTGGGATGGACAAAAAACATGGAAAGAAGGGCTGCGCCAAAAGCAATCACCAGTACGATTTCTGATTGAAGGAAGTGCTTTATTCCGGTCATTGTTTTATCCTCCTGGAGGTGCTTAAGGATATTTTCATTTCTTTTATGTCTCGCATCTTCTCTGTTCCTTTTCTTTTGGTTTGTTAAATCCAGACGCTATTATACCTCCATATGGCATAAGGTACAAGTAATTATTTGATAATTTGCGTTGGTGAGGCAATTACTGTGATGCGGTCACAGAAAAAAAACTGGTAATCAATATAATTAGAACTATGCGGCAGTTTGTCCGAGTAAATTTTTCAGTTATAAAACGAACATAAAATACAGGAGGTTATAAATGGCTGGAATCGTGTTAACTAACCACATAAGCTTTGTATTTGTTTTTCTGGAGGGGTTATTATCCTTCTTTTCACCCTGTGTAATTCCTTTGCTTCCGGTCTACATGGGCTTTTTGGCTGGCAGTGCGGGAACAGAAAGGGATGGCATTGTAGAATACCAAAGGAAAAAGGTATTTCTAAATACTGCTTTTTTTGTCCTTGGTATTTCCTTTGCCTTTCTCCTGCTGGGAACTTCCTTTACCTTAATAGGAAAGTTCTTAGGCAGCTACCGATTCCTCCTTATAAAAATCAGCGGTATACTGATTATTCTCCTGGGGCTGGTGCAGCTTGATTTTATCCAATTTTCTTTTTTACAAAAAGAAAGGAAGCTGCATTTTAATGTGACAGATAAAAAAGTAAATCCGTTGGTTGCCTTGATTTTGGGATTTACCTTTAGCTTTGCATGGACACCCTGTATCGGTCCGGCTCTGTCATCCGTGCTGATCTTAGTGTCAGGAGCTAAGAGTACGGGAATAGGTTATCTACTGATACTTGTTTATGCCGTTGGATTTCTGTTTCCGTTTTTATTGCTGGGGCTGTTTACTTCCCAGGTATTGAACTTTTTAAAGGAAAAGAAAAAAATCGTCAAATATACCATTAAGGCAGGCGGAGTGCTCCTTATACTAATGGGGCTGATGACCTTTACCGGTTATATGAACGGAATATCCAGCTACCTGAACAGGGCACAGGCTGTTAAGGAGAATGCTGCAGATGATAAGGATAGCCAGGATAAGGAACCCTCTGCCAAGGATAACGGCAAGGGAGAGCAGGAGGAGGCTCAGGCAGGAAATGAGGCTGATAAGGAAAATAAAGCCGGAACGGGTGCTGAAGCCGAAGCTGAAAATGGAAACAGTACGGATGCAAAAGATGGTACAGAAAATGGAAATGGAACTGATTCAGAAAATGAAGCAGAAGCTGATCTTGCCACGGATTTTACATTAACGGATCAATACGGCGATACCCATACGCTTTCAGACTATAAGGGACAGGTGGTATTCCTGAATTTTTACGCGACCTGGTGCCCGCCCTGCAAGAAAGAGCTTCCTGATATAGAAAAGCTCTATAAGGAATATGGCTCCAATGAGAAAGAGGTGGTATTCTTAGGGATAACAAATCCAAAGAGCAAGGATTATCCGAACAACTCGGATGAAGATGTGGATTATATCAAGTCCTTTATAGAGAAGGGGGAATACACCTTTCCAACCGTATTCGATGAGACGGGAGAAGTTCTGCAAAAGTACGGTATATCCGCTTTTCCCACTACCTTTGTATTTGATAAAAAAGGAAAGCTGTTAGGCTATGTCCCGGGAATGATGACTGAGGATATTATGAGAAATGTTATCAGTCAGGCACTGGAGTCAGATAAATAAGAAATAATGGGGAGCTGCTGCCGGTTATATTATAGGCAGCAGTTCTTTTATTTTGTAAAAAGAACATTTATTGGGGTATCCGGATTTGGGATATTTAACGAAATATTTCGTGAGATAAATAAAAAATAATGTAATATTTTAACAATGTGGTTGACTAAATTGTAAAAAGATGTTATATTGTTGGTAAATAGTTACATAATTTGGTGAATAAACTAAATAACCCACAGAGAACAGCGAAAGTTTAGTAAGCGGATACCGGAAGTAATGTTAAATTTGATTTTATAAGGCTTAGCAGAATAGGACAAGCAAGGGGAGCATGTATGTACCTAAGCCTTTTAAATAATAGAAAATACAGGACAGGAGGATGGATTTTTACAACTAATTTCTGAAATTGTGAGAGGGGCTTTCAATTATTTCAAACAACCGGAAACAAAGCTAAAATTTGGTCGGAAAGGAGGTGCGGTATTGGGGTGCTGTATTAGTGAAGTTCCGGTTGGGGAGGTAATTGCAAGATAAAAATCAATGAGGAGGTTTATAGTATGTTGCACAAAGAATTATTGGAACGTAGCAATTGTAAACGCCCGAACAGGAGAAGTTTTAAGCATCCGTTTAAAGTAATGACGGTATATGCCGTTATTCTTGGGATTTTTACCACTTCCTTTATACCGGGCAATCTGACAAAGGCTTCCCAGGTTTCCGTAAGCAGCACCGATACCTACGAAAACAGGTTCCTGGAACTTTGGGGAGAGCTTCATAATTCGGAAAATGGGTATTTCAGCCCGCAGGGTATTCCTTATCATTCTATTGAGACCATGATAGTGGAAGCGCCGGATTATGGTCATGTTACTACGAGTGAGGCTATGAGCTATTATATGTGGCTGGAAGCAATGTACGGAAAATTCACAGGGGATTTTACTGGTTTTGATAAGGCCTGGGATACGGCAGAAACCTATTTGATCCCTACAGAGAAAGACCAGCCGGAGTCCAGCATGAGCAAGTATAATGCAGGTAAACCGGCAACCTATGCTCCGGAATGGGAGCTGCCAAGCAACTATCCGGCTAAGCTGGATTCCGGCGCGGCGGTAGGAGTGGACCCTATTAACAGTGACCTGGTATCAACCTATGGGACTTCAACCATCTATGGCATGCACTGGCTTCTGGATGTTGATAATTGGTACGGTTTTGGCAGCAGGGGAGACGGCGTTACAATCCCGTCCTATATCAACACCTTCCAGAGGGGCAAGGAGGAATCCACCTGGGAGACCATTCCTCAGCCCTGCTGGGACCAGCTGAAGTATGGCGGAAAGAACGGATATCTTGACTTATTTACCGGGGACAACAGCTACTCCGCCCAGTTTAAGTATACTGACGCACCGGATGCGGATTCCCGTGCAGTTCAGGCCACTTATTGGGCAGCCCAGTGGGCAAAGGAAAACGGTACGGATATCGGAGCTTATAAAAATAAAGCCAGCAAAATGGGAGACTATTTACGGTATGCCATGTTTGATAAGTATTTCCGTAAAATCGGAGCTTCTTCTTCGGCTGGTACGGGCTATGATTCCGCTCATTATCTTCTTTCCTGGTATTATGCCTGGGGCGGTGGAATCAATGCGAACTGGGCATGGAAAATCGGAAGCAGCCATAACCACTTTGGTTACCAGAACCCTATGGCAGCCTGGATTTTGTCACAGGACCAGGAATTTAAACCGGCTTCTAAGAACGGTGCTTCTGATTGGAGCAAGAGCCTTAACAGACAGCTGGAGTTCTATCAGTGGCTGCAGTCATCGGAAGGTGCCATTGCAGGCGGAGCCAGCAATTCCAAGAACGGACGGTATGAAACCTGGCCTGCCGGAACAGCGACCTTTTACGGTATGGGCTATGAGGAAAATCCCGTATATGCCGATCCGGGAAGCAATACCTGGTTTGGTTTCCAGGCATGGTCCATGCAGCGTGTAGCAGAATATTACTACAAGACCGGGGATACCAAGGCAAAAGCTCTTCTGGATAAATGGGTCAGCTGGGTGAAGACAGTGGTTAAGCTAAACGCTGACGGAACCTTTGAAATACCAAGCAATATCAGCTGGAGCGGACAGCCGGATACCTGGACCGGAACCTATACGGGCAATAAAGGACTTCATGTTATTGTTAAGAGCTATGGTACGGACCTCGGTGTAGCCGGCTCCTTAGCCAACGCCTTATTGTATTACAGCAAGGCTTCAGGGGATGACAGTTCCAGAGTGATTGCAAAAGAGCTTTTGGACCGCATGTGGAAGCTCTACAGGGATGATAAGGGATTAGCTGCTCCGGAATCAAGAGCGGATTACAGCCGTTTCTTTGAGCAGGAAATCTATGTACCCCAGGGCTGGACCGGAACGATGCCAAATGGTGATGTCATAAAATCAGGAATTAAATTCCTGGATATCCGTTCCAAATATAAAAATGACCCGGATTACAAGAGAGTAGAAGAAGCCTACAAGAATGATAAGGATCCGGTATTTTATTATCACCGTTTCTGGGCACAGTGTGATATCGCAATTGCAAACGGAGTATATTCCATTCTTTTCGGGGATGGAAGCACCCCTGTAAACAATTCCACTATTGCACCGGTAAGTGCAGCCTTTGACAGGAATACCGGCAGCCAGAAGGACATTAAGGTCACCCTTACTCCCAATGGCAATCAATTTACCGGTATTAAAGAGGGAAGCACCTACTTAAGCGAAGGAAAAGATTACACACTTTCAGGAAATGAAGTAACTTTGTTAAAATCTTACCTGGCTGCAAAAGCAACCGGAGATTTTAAGCTGACCTTTGATTTTGACAAGGGAGCCGACCCTGTGCTTACGGTGACCATAAGTGATACCACGGCAAGCGGCACGGTAACACCGGCGGCTGCAACATTTGACAAGGCGAAGGATAAGCAGGCGGATGTGGCGGTTACTCTGGATAAGGCTGGTCACACGCTTCTTGGAATTAATCTGGGTGACAGGGCATTAAGCAGCGGTACGGATTATACGCTGTCAGGAAATACTGTGACACTTTTAAAGACTTCTCTGGCCTCTTTACAGGCAGGAGCTTACAAGGTGGTATTTGATTTAAGTGAAGGAAATGATCCGGTGCTTACCTTGACGGTTACCGATTCTTCTGTTGCACAGGGAAGCCTGAAGCTTCAGATGTTTAACGGTAATACCTCGGCGCAGACAAATGGCATCAGCCCCAAACTTAAGCTTTTTAATACCGGTGATAAGACCATTGGACTGTCAGATGTGAAAATAAGATATTATTACACCATTGACGGTGAAAAGACTCAGAATTTCTGGTGTGACTGGTCAACTGCCGGAACCAGCAATGTGACCGGTACCTTTGTGAAACTGCCCCAGGCAAAGACAGGTGCGGATTATTATCTGGAAATCGGATTCACACAAGGGGCAGGAGAGCTTTTACCTGGACAGGCCATAGAAGTGCAGGCGAGGTTTTCAAAGTCTGACTGGAGCAATTATACCCAGACCGGTGATTATTCTTTTTCCAGCACGGGAAATAGTTATGCCGATTGGAATAATGTAACAGGATATGTTTCTAACAGTCTGAAATGGGGAGTGGAGCCGTAAAAGGCTCCGGTAAGGAGGTTATTATGGGTAAAATACGTAAAATGATGAGTCTTTTACTGATTGCCTGCTTATTTATGACGGGTATTTATACACAGCCGGTCAAAGCAGATACGAATTATAATTATGGGGAAGCATTACAAAAAGCAATTATGTTCTATGAATTCCAGCGTTCCGGAAAGCTCCCGGCTGATATCAGGAATAACTGGCGAGGTGATTCCGGTCTGCAGGATGGGGCAGATGCCGGACTTGATCTGACAGGCGGCTGGTATGATGCCGGGGATCATGTGAAGTTCAATCTGCCTATGGCTTATAGTGCGGCCATGCTGTCCTGGAGTGTATATGAATCAGAGGATTCCTTAAGAAAAAGCGGACAGCTGGATTACTTATTAAAGGAAATCAAATGGGCAACCGACTATTTGATTAAGTGCCACCCTACTGCCAATGTTTTTTATTATCAGGTTGGAGATGGCAATGCGGATCATTCCTGGTGGGGTCCGGCTGAAGTAATGCAGATGAACAGGCCGTCTTACAAAGTGGATTTATCAAATCCAGGCTCAACGGTATCTGCTGAGGCAGCCGCAGCCCTGGCAGCCGCCGGTGCAGTATTTGCAAAGAGCAACCCTGATTATTCCGCAGAATGCATCAGGCATGCAAAGGAATTATATAACTTTGCCGATACGACGAAGAGCGACGCCGGTTACAAGGCAGCAAGCGGTTTTTACACTTCCTACAGCGGCTTTTATGATGAATTGTCCTGGGCGGGAGTATGGATCTATCTTGCAACAGGAGATAAAACCTATTTAAGTAAGGCTGAATCCTACGTAGCTAATTGGGGAACTGAGTCCCAGTCCACAACCATAGCTTATAAATGGGCCCAGAACTGGGATGATGTGCATTACGGAGCAGAACTTCTTCTGGCAAGGATAACCGGTAAGGACATATACAAACAGAGCATAGAAATGCATCTTGATTACTGGACAAGCGGGTATAACGGAAACCGTATCAGTTATACGCCAAAAGGACTGGCCTGGCTGGATTCCTGGGGAGCATTGCGCTATGCAACTACAACAGCCTTTTTAGCCAGTGTTTATGCAGACTGGTCCGGATGTACTTCAAGTAAGGTAAGTACCTACAATACCTTTGCAAAGCAGCAGGTGGATTATGCTCTTGGAAGTGCCGGAAGAAGCTTTGTAGTCGGCTATGGAGTGAATCCTCCTACAAGGCCCCATCACAGAACGGCACACAGCTCCTGGGCTGACAGCCAGACCACACCTGCTTACCACAGGCATACAATCTACGGTGCTTTAGTCGGCGGTCCCGGAAAGGATGACAGCTATACCGATGATATCGGTAACTATGTTAATAACGAAATTGCCTGTGATTACAATGCGGGCTTTGTCGGAGCACTTGCCAAGCTGTACGGTGAATACGGCGGAACTCCTATTTCGAATTTTAAGGCAATTGAGAAGGTTACCAATGATGAATTCTTTGTTGAAGCAGGCATCAATGCTTCCGGCAGTAATTTCATTGAAATAAAAGCGATTCTCAATAATCAGTCCGGCTGGCCGGCTAGGATGGGAGATAAGCTGTCCTTTAAGTATTTTATTGATATTACGGAAGCGGTGAAAGCCGGCTATTCCGCAAAGGATTTTACAGTAAGCACCAATTATAACTCCGGAGCAAAAGTAACCGGACTGCTGCCCTATGATGAAGCAAACAATATTTACTATGTAAATGCGGATTTCACAGGAACCAAGGTTTATCCGGGAGGACAATCCGCTTACAAGAAGGAACTCCAGTTCCGTATTGCAGCACCCATTAACACGACCTTCTGGAACAACACCAATGATTATTCCTATACGGATTTAAACGGTGTGGTAAATGGAAGTGTTGTAAAGACCGGTTATATACCGGTATATGATGCGGGAGTATTGGTATACGGCAAGGAGCCCGGCAATGCAGTGAACAGTGCTGTTATCAGTCCCACGACGGCCGCCTTTGATAAATACAGCCCGAAGGATGTAGCGGTAACTGTTAACTATAACGGCAATACCTTAGAGAATTTAAAGAACGGTACAGCAGCCTTGGTAAAGGGAACAGATTATACGGTCAGCGGTAATACCGTTACCATATCTGCCTCTTATTTATCCGGTCAGCCGGCTGGAACAGCCTCGCTGCTCTTTGATTTCAGTGCAGGCATTGACAGGACACTGACAGTGACCATTGCAGATTCCAGTCCAAGCGGCAGTATTTCAATTACGCAAGCACAGTTTGATAAGAATCCTGAGAAGCAGAAGGATATTAACGTAACGGTGACCTTAAACGGAAATACCCTTACAGCCCTTCGTAACGGCAGCACAGTACTTGTAAACGGAACGGATTACGCAGTATCCGGCAATACCGTTACAATACTAAGTTCCTATCTTGCCGGCAGGGCTCTTGGAAAGACAGAGCTGACCTTTGATTTTAACAAGGGAACGGACCCTGTACTGGCTGTTACGGTTATTGACAGCTCCATTATTGTACAGGGAAATCTAAAGGTACAGATGTTTAACGGAAACACCTCTGCAACGACCAATGGAATTACTCCGCGGTTAAAGCTTACTAATACCGGAACCGATAGCATCAATCTCTCCGATGTGAAGGTAAGATATTATTATACCATTGACGGAGAGAAAGCACAGAGCTTCTGGTGTGACTGGTCTTCAGCCGGGACCGGTAATGTAACCAGCAATTTTGTTAAGATAGCAGAAAGTAAAACTGGTGCCGATTATTATCTGGAAAT
Organism: Anaerocolumna jejuensis DSM 15929; assembly: GCF_900142215.1. Taxonomy (GTDB): domain Bacteria; phylum Bacillota; class Clostridia; order Lachnospirales; family Lachnospiraceae; genus Anaerocolumna; species Anaerocolumna jejuensis. The sequence goes on from NZ_FRAC01000012.1 coordinate 82,604, forward strand.
CGGATTTACAGCCGGTGCGGGAACTCTTGCTGCCGGACAGTCTGCTGAAGTCCAGGCAAGATTTTCAAAGAGTGACTGGTCCGATTACACCCAGACCGGAGATTACTCCTTCCAGGAAACAGGTTCGTCTTACGCTGACTGGAATAAGGTAACCGGATACGTTGGTTCCAATCTGGTGTGGGGTATAGAGCCTTAAGAGAGAACTTATCTGAGGCTGTCCAAAGGGCAGCCTCAGTATCAAAGCAGTTCAAAATTATTCTTATGAAAGGTAAGGATTCCTTCATCCCTTAGTCTGCCCAGCTCACTGGACATGGCACTGCGGTCAATACAAAGGTAATCAGCCAGCTCCTGGCGGTTATAGGGGATGGTAAAGGCTTTGCTCTTTGCCTCTATGGCCTGAACGGAGAGATAGGACAAAAGCTTATCCCTGGTAGTACGGCAGGAGATATGGTCAATTTTTTGCATTAGCATTACATTCTTACCGGCTAATATACGTACCATATTATTGATCAGGGCTGTATGAAAACCGCAGGGAGAAGGATAGGCATTCAGAATATTCTTACAGTCTATAAAGAGCACTTCCGCATTTTCCGCAGCCACAACGCTGATGGGAAGCTTGGGAATGCCGGCAAAAGCAAAGGATTCCGCAAACATATCGGCAGCAGACATTCGGGAAATAATAGTACGGTTTCCCCAAAAATCTTCTTTAATGATAATAACACTTCCAGACAATACAATACCTATTTCAGACACGGCATTTCCAGCCATATAAATATACGCTTCTTTTTTATATTCCAGTTCTCTTGCACCCAGGCAGGAAAGCATGGAATCAAATTCTTCTTCCTTTATTCCGGAAAAAAGCGGACAGCTTTTCAAAATTTCATTACGATTTTTCATAGAACAACTCCTTTTGTTGCAAAAACAACGGATATATTTCCTATATCTTAGTATAATACAGATAAAGAATCAATAAGCATAAATTACAAAATTAAAGGAGGAATTATATGTCTGCACAATATTTGAAAAACATTGAATTTGAAAAAGCACTGAAATTATCGGAACTGGTAGAATATCAGCCGGGCCAGGTGGTAAGCCGTACCCTTGTACAGAATAATCATGTCGGAGTTACTTTATTTTCCTTTGACAAAGGGGAACAAATCAGTTCCCATGCCTCTTCCGGAGATGCCATGGTAAATGTGTTAGCCGGTAAAGCCCGTATTACCATCGGAGATAAAGAGTATACTGTTTCAGAAGGAGAGAGTATAGTTATGCCGAACAATGTTCCTCATGCCCTGTATGCTGAAGAACAGTTTAAGATGCAGCTTACGGTAGTGTTCCCGTATTAAGACAGGGGATTAAATAAAATATAGCGTTGAATGGATACAATGTATTTACACAGGTTGTATCCATTTTTTTATTGCAGGGTTCTCTAGTTTGTTCACATTTTTGATTATTCTCTTAAACAAAATATAACAATATGTGCGCTGGGTTAAGTAAACAATTGATTTCTTCAAGGTTTTAGGTTAAATTATTTATAATAATAATATATTAAAAATTTTGAGAAGGCAGCAGAGGCAGCAATGGATAATTTAAACCCAGTTATATTAAATGCAGGCATCTTCCATACTTTAACGGAGGATGTTATTTCCTATAAGGCTCTTGACCTGAAGGACACGGAAAAAATACACAGATATACTTCAGACGAAGAGGTTTCTCGTTATATTGGCTGGAAGCTGATGAGAAATAGAGAGGAAACCTATGAGCATATACAGACAATGCAAAGGAGAGAAGGGGCAGGCAGCCATCTTTATTCTTCCGTTATATTAAAAGCAAGCGGGGAAATCATCGGTACGGTAATGCTGTTTGATTTTAATTTTGATGTAGGCTGCGGGGAAATTGGATATGTATTTCACAAGGATTACTGGGGAAAGGGCTATGGGACAAGAAGTGTTGCCCTTCTTTGTGATTTCGCATTACGAAACCTGAAGCTGCAAAAACTTTATGCCAGTGTGGTGGATGAAAATACCGGTTCTGCCCGTATCCTTATCAAGAATGGTTTTGTATTGGAGGAGCAGGAAAAGGGTTACTATCAGATTGATGGGAAAGCCTGTGATAGGCTGGTTTTTTCAAAAGATTTGAACAGCAAAGTATAAACTACATTAGCACGGTTAAAGTTGGGAAGTATTCGGACCTTTACGGTTATGCCCAGGATTTACAGGATATTTTAGACACTCTTAGAACCAGATAGAAAAGGCAGCAGCTTGACTGCCGAACTAATTATGAAAAGGATGATCATAAGTTGAATAACGGAATTAAAGACGTACCCTGCGGTTATCTGCTGCTTACCCATCAGGGGATAATTGAAGACATTAATCAGAACCTGCTGAATCTACTGGAATATGAGGCTTGTGAGGTAATAGGAAAGCATATTGAGACATTTTTATCGGCTGCCAGTAAGGTTATTTTTCATTCACTATTTTACATGCAGCTGGCTTCTCAAGGAAATGCCGAGGAGATTTACCTGACTTTTCGAACGGAAAATGGTGATGATATCCCGGTTTTATTAAATGGCTGCTTTGCGGCTGTGAATGAGGGTGAATTTGTTGAATGCATCGTAGTGAAAATAACCAAGCGTGATAATTATGAACATGAACTCCAGAAGGTCAAGGAAAAACTGGAGGAGGCCTATAAGCTGAAGGAAGAAGCTCTGAATACGGAAAATAAGCTTCGAAATTTATTTGAAACAATTCTTTTTTCCATACATGAGGGAATTATTGTTGCGAACAATCAGGGAGATATCGTCCTGATGAATAAGCTGGCTGAAAAGTATACCGGCTGGGGAGTGGAGGAAGCTCTGGGGCTTGGTGTAAACAGTATTTTTTGCTGTACGGACATCCAGACAAAAGAGAAAAAGACATACAGCAGGGAAGAAATTTTAAAAAGCAGGGACAGCTATGTGAGGCTGGAAAATCTGGTCCTGACCTCCAAGGATGGGAAAGAACGTTTTATAATGGGCACGACGGCAGCAATTCTTGGAAAAGACGGTTTACCGTCCGGAACAGTGACATCCTTTCGGGATATCACAAAAGAATATTTACAGGAGAAGGAAATAGACAGCTTTCTCAATGTTAACATGGAAATGCTCTGCGTTTATGATACCGAAGGCAGTTTTTATAAAACGAATGTCAAATTTGATGAGGTCCTGGGTTATGGAAAAAAAGAATTGGCGGGGAAAAGCTTTCTTTCCTTTGTTCATGAAGAGGATAAGGAAAAAACCACACAAATATTAAGGGACATTACCGATAAGAGCAAGGTATATGATTTAATCAACCGTTTTCGCTGTAAGGATAATTCCTATAAATATCTGGAGTGGCGCATTCAGCTTGGAACCGGAAAATATGCCTATGCTTCGGCAAGGGACATAACAGCCAAGATGCTCGAAACAGAGAAATTAAAGACCATAGCCATTAAGGATCAGCTTACCAACCTGTATAACAGGCATTATCTTGAAATGATTTTAGAAAATGAAATGCAGAGGGCAGATACCTATAAGGAGCCCTTAACTCTGGCAATTCTTGACCTGGACCATTTTAAGCTGGTGAATGACACCTGGGGGCATCCCATTGGAGACGAGCAGCTTAAGCTGACGGCTGAAATTGCAGGAAAGAGCCTTAGAGCCTCTGACTTTTTGATCAGGTTCGGAGGGGAAGAGTTCGTTGTAATGATGCCAAACACGGATATAAAGGAAGCGGTTATATCATTGAACCGGGTGCGCCAGGCTATCGAAGACAACCGCCATCCCATTACCGGCAGGCAGACAGTAAGTATCGGTGCGGCAGGCAGGCATGAGAATGAATCCTTTGAAGAGTGGTATAAAAGAGCGGATGAGGCCTTATACCGGGCAAAGGACCAAGGACGCAACAGGGTCGTTACAGCTTCCATATAAGCCGGTGCCCTGATAAAACCACGGGCTCTTCCGCCTATGGTGCAAATGCGAATGGTTGACGGAAGTTCCGGCAAATGCTATACTTGTGGCATACCCCTATGGGTATCAGGAGGTGTAAACATGAAACAGTGTATGGATTCGGAAAATCTGCACAGGCGCTTAAATAAGATAACCGGGCAGATTAAGGCGATTGATAAGATGGTGGATGAGGATGTTCCCTGTGAGGATGTGCTGATACAAATTAATGCAGCAAAGAGTGCTCTTCATAAAGTTGGCCAGATCGTATTGGAGGGTCATCTGAATCATTGTGTAAAGGAAGGTATTGAACATGGCGATGCGGAAAAGACCATTGCCAATTTCTCGAAAGCAGTCGAGCATTTCTCAAGAATGTCATAATAAATGGGGCTGTTGCAAAAGGAAGCTCTGCGGAGTATAACTTGCCACACACACCGGTTGACCGATATCTAACATGATTTGTATGCTAAAATCGTACATAAAATGTTCGCTTATAGCATACAAATCATATCATCTGTCTGTCAAACAGTGCATTATGGCAAGTCATACTCCGCAGAGCTTCCTTTTGCAACAGCCCCATTTACAGGAAATTAAGGAAAAATACTGTAAGATTAAAGGATATCTCAAGTAAGAATAGAGGATTGTTTTAATAACGTGTAAGAATAAAATAATAGATGAGTGTAGATATAAGTATTAGACCCCACAGGAATTTAAGGATATTTCCTGGTATTCCTATACGGTTTAATAGGATATCCTCTTAAAATAACGTACAATAGGAGAAAGAGAATTATGAAAAGTAAAAATTTTATGAAAGTCTGGAAGTATGCATTTATGCTAACCCTGATTCTGGCAGGAATGGCATTCAATGGGAAAGTTGTTAAGGCTGCAGACGGGGAAATCAAAGCTGTTACAATCAAAACCGGAAAAGAAGGGCTGGATAACAGTACTTATACTGGCAAGCTGTCAGCCGTAGGAGACGACGGATATGTCAGAGGCTCAGTAATAAAAGTAACAACAGACTGTTCCGGTCTATTACGTTTTCATTATCAGGGAAACAACTCGGATATTGTTTCTATAACCGTTTATTCGGATGAAGGACTTACAAAGGATATTGCGTATACCTCTTTAAATGCTTCTTCAAAAACAGAAATAAGTATGGGATTGTCTATTTCTAAAGCTGGAACATATTATGCATCTGTAAGAACCTTTGAGGAAGAAGATATTGATTTCACGATTGCAGCTGATATCTATTCGTCTGATGATGACAGCCTGACAGAGGGAAAAAGTAAATTGGTTACACTTTTAAGCAATAAAGACAGTAATTTTTATAAAATAACACTGAAAAGCCAGGGAATTGTGAAGGTATATACTACATATGCAAATGGGAAAAAGTGCTATGCGGATGTTGATATATATGAAGCAGCAGGTGGTAAGAAGAAGCTGGTTTCGAAAGGAGAGTCTTTAGCAGAGGGCTCTGTTACCGGCCTGGCACAGGGGACATACTATATCAAATTGTCAAATGGGAGTGATTCCTACTACTCAATCAAATATAAATTTACCGCTATAAATGATAAAAGCGGGGATAAAAAAACAAAAGCTGCCTCTCTGAAGTTAGGAACTGGATCAAAGGGGCTGATTCTAGCTAAGGATACAACCTCAAAGGAAGATTGGTATAAAATTACATTAAATAAGGCTCAGCATGTAACAATAACATTTACTGGAGATGTTACTGGAGACGTAACTTTATCTTTTTATGATTCCGAAAACTATCTTTTTGGAGGACTTTATATTAATGAATATACTGCCAAAGATTCAGCAATTCCTTATGTAGGAAATGGTAATAGCAAAAAATTACCGAAAGGTACCTATTATGTAAAAGTAACAAAAGATGGCAGCAGTACCTCCGGAGCATACTCAATCAAGATTCAATAGAAGTATAAATATAAGAAGGCAGCAAAAAAGCTTATCGAAATCAGCATACATGAAGGAGCGCGATTATATGGCAACATCATTCAGTCAGAGCATAGAGACATCACATGAACGAAGAGAGGAACAGTTAAAGGCGGAGTGCAGCAAAGAAGGAATTGAATTTATAAATATTCAAAATATTTCGCTTCGGGAAGTGGGTTCTTCAAAAGCAGCATTAGGTTCTGCATTAACATCGTTAGTAGGGGGAAATGCAGCATATGATTTTCTTCAAATATATACATTACGCCAAGGGAGTCAAGTCCAATACTATTATCAGCCTTTTAGTGGAATAACGCCTCTTCCGGGACAGCATTTCAAGGTTATACCTGTCTCATTAAAGAATCCAATCCAGTATCGGATCAAAAAAAAGCAAACCTTCACAGAATCACTTTATCAAACCTTTATCAATCGAATTCCTTTTTTTATAGGAAAGAAGATTCGCGTATGCGAATGGCTGTGTGTAGATAAGGCAGAACAGATTAAATTAAAGAGTTTGAAGTTACCATTCTTACGTGAAATTTCACATGTATGGCAAAACGGACTAACCAAAATTGAACTTGATTGGACTTTCCAGGCAAATGCTATAGCTGAGGGATATTCTTTAGTGAGCATGCAAACAGGAAGGTATGGTGCACTTGGTGAAAGAGCGGGACTAAAGCAATTTAAGGATATATGCACTTTTATTTCTCAGCATGGGGAGCATTATTCAGGGGACAGTTCCAATAACGTAATGATTTCAAATACATACTTAGGGTATTTATTTAAAAATAAATTTCTGTCAGATGAACAGGAAAATAAAGATACAGGTGTGCCGGTGTGGAAACCGCAAAATGTAGTAAAGTCGATTATCACTAATTTGATACAGTTCGAGAATCACAAGAAGGTCTATCTGGTACAAAACATTGATGAGAAAAAGATGAAGAATCTTAAGATATGCTCACTTGATAAAAATAATATTGATAAATCCGAGGTAATTGCTGCCGCTGCAATGGATACATTCGGAAATATGAAGAACGCAGCAGTTTTTACGAAAGATAAATTATATATTTCTGATTTAAATTATGAATTATCCCTTAATCTATCGGAAATTCAGGCAAACAAAGGGCTTAAGGGTCTTACAGATTCCTCCCTGGAGCTTGTATTATCAAATGGTGAAGTATCTAAAATAGAAGTCACTTTAATAGGAGAGTTCATGAATGACTTTATGAATGAAATATGTAATATAAACTGATTGTGAATTATTAACAGCAGGAGTAAAGTAATTATTTCTTTCCATACTGCATTAAATTAAGATACGATGAAATAATTTAGTAAGCAGACTAAAAGCAGTATGGCTTTCATTCTCAAATTCTGTTATAATAACTCTTGGTATTTTGACAGCTTATTTCTTTTATCGGAGGAGAGAGATGTACATAAGAGAAGAGGAGTTATTAGATCTGATCCATCAACAGGAGGAAGAGATTAGAAATAAGTTAAAGACGAACATTCAACAGGTTTTGGATGAAGAATTCATTATGAACAATATTTTTCTCAAATTTCTGGACTATATCAAAAGATACCATACTGAAAGAGATACAATGGATATTAAAGAATTTGTAAAGAATAGCGTGGCACCGGTCAAAAAAATAAAAGATTTTGATATCAGCCGGCAGGATTCAACTACTGTCATGTACTTACATAAGCATACTTATATTGAGATAGACTATGTGTATAAGGGGAGCTGCAATTATTATATCAATAGCGAAGAGAACGTATTACATTTAAAGGAAAAGGAACTTTGTATAGTGAATCAAAATGTTGTTCATGGCATTGAGACACTAAGCGAAGAGGATATTGTATTTAAATGCATGATACCCTTTGATTATATTGAAATGGACCAATTTAAAGAAATAAATCAGGATGTCCTGATGAAGAAATTCTTAATGCATGCACTGAATGAAAATATGACGAAGGCTTCTTTTATTGTTTTTGACTTGAAAGGTAAGGATATTATAGATGCATTGATATGCAATATGTTTTATGAATATGTTAAGAATAATATTGGTTGGGGAGGTGCTGTGAAAAACTTCTTATCCCTGCTTTTTATTAATCTCATGCGAATGAAGGAAAGTGATATTCGAATGTTTAAGGAGATTGAAAAGGAGAATTTAAATATTACTAAAATTCTTAACAGCATCCAGAAAAATTATCAGTACATTACTTTAAAGGATATGGCGGAAGACTTACATTTCCATGAAAATTATCTTAGCAGGATGATTAAGCAGAATACGAAGCAGACCTTTAGGGATCTGTTATGCCAGATCAGGCTAAAGGAAGCAGAAAATTTATTACTCCATACAGATTTATCTGTGACGGAAATTGCAGCCAGGGTTGGTTATAATAAACCCAATTATTTCTTTAAATTATTCAAGGATCACTATGGCATAACGCCTATCGAATTTCGGACATCAGGGATGGTATAAAAGTTGTATTTTAAGCCCGTGCACCGCTTACAAGAGAAAAATTAATACTCATTTTTAAATCACCTTGTACCAGCTATATACAAGGTGATTTTTGTATTCATAAGACTATGATGGAACTCCTGTCAATGAAGGGAAGGAGAGTTGAGGGGATTACACTTTGTTCCTCATAGCAAGCTTCTTTTCCAGAACTTCTATTGACAGGGTATACCCCTATGGGTATAATGGCAATATACATATACCCCCTATAGGTATATAAGCGTTGAAAGGAAAAGGAGAGACAAAGTTGATAGAATTTCTAAGGAATGGAGAAAAACGCACCCTTTTATTTTTAGCAGTTTCTTTACCTGCTCTTATTGTAAGCTTTTTTAACCTGGGCAGGCTGCCGGCAGATGCGGCCTGGCTGGCAATAGTACTATGCGGTATTCCAATTATAAAAGAGGCTGTAATTGGTTTGATCACGGAATTTGATATAAAGGCAGATGTATTGGTTTCTATGGCCTTGATTGCCTCTGTTATAACAGGTGAAATATTTGCTGCCGGGGAGGTGGCCTTTATCATGACCATCGGCGCCTATCTGGAAGAGCGGACAGTGGCAAAGGCCAGGGCTGGAATTGAAAGCCTGGTACATATGACGCCTACGGCTGCAAGAGTAATAAAGGAGGGAAGGGAAAGTATCATACCCGCCAGTGAGGTGATGGCAGGGGATATTTTACGGGTGCTTCCCGGAGAAACCGTAGCAGTGGATGGAGTCATTATAAAGGGTCAGACCTCCATTGACCAGTCTGTCATGACGGGAGAATCCCTGCCTGCAGACAAGGGGGAAGGAGATGAGGTATCCTCCGGTACAGTGAATCTATTCGGTTCCTTTGACATGAAAGCTGAAAAGGTAGGGGAGGACAGCTCCTTCCAGCGTTTGGTAAAGCTGGTAGAATCGGCTGATGCCGGCAAGACGAAGATTGTAGGGCTTGCAGACCGCTTCGCTACCTGGATTGTTGTGATTGCCCTTCTTTCTGCCCTTATTACCTGGGCTGTTACAGGGGAGATTATCCGCTCTGTGACCATTTTGGTGGTATTCTGTCCCTGCGCATTGGTTCTTGCTACTCCGACAGCAATTATGGCGGCTATCGGGAATGTTTCAAAGTATGGTATCCTGGTCAGGGAGGGTGACGCCCTGGAAAGACTCTCCAAGGTTAAACGTGTTGCTTTTGACAAGACAGGCACCATTACCTGCGGGAAATTAAAGGTATCCCGGATAAAGGGAACGGATGGCTTAACAGAGGAGGCTTTGCTGAATATGGCAGCCGCACTGGAGCTTCGTTCGGAGCATCCCCTGGGGAAAGCAATCCTGGAGCATTATAAAATGTATGGAAAAGGCAGCCTGGCAGAAGCAACGGAATTCAGAATCTCTGCCGGAAAAGGAGTCAGTGGGTTATATGAGGGAAAGCCTGCTTTTGCCGGCAATGAAGTGTTCATGGAGGAAAATGGAATTCAGCTACCGGAGAAGCTGAAGGATGAGGCAAAAGCAGCAAAGGAAAACGGCAGTACGGTAATCTATCTGGCAGGGGAAGATACCGCTGTTGGTTTTATTGCCCTGGCTGATACACTGCGTCCGGGTATCGAAGATGTTGTAGGGAGAGTTCATAATACCGGCATAGAGACCGCTCTTTTAACAGGAGATGAGAAAAGAGCAGGTCTTTCTATGGGAAAGAAAGCAGGTATCAGAGAAATACATACCCAATGCCTGCCGGAGGATAAGCTTGCAATTATTAAAGATTATGAAAGGGCAGGAGAGGCAGTTTGTATGATTGGAGACGGAGTCAATGATGCTCCTGCTCTTAAAGCAGCCTATGTTGGAATTGCCATGGGAGGAATCGGCAGCGATATTGCCACCCAGGCGGCGGATTTGGTGTTCATCAGGGATGATATTAAGGAACTGCCCCATTTGCTGAAATTGTCAAAGAAAATGATGAGAACTATTCATATCAACCTGGCGGCTTCAATGCTGTTAAATTTCATTGCCATTGCACTTGCAATAACCGGCGTACTGTCACCGGTAGTAGGAGCGCTGGTACATAATGCAGGCTCCGTAGCGGTAATTACCAATTCTGCCTTTCTCTTAAGATGGAGAAAGGAAAAGAATTAGAATAGGAGACCAATTCTGGTAATGCCAGCAGTGTGTTGCAGGCAGAATAAAAATCTGCTATGATTAGGGATTCTTTGAACTGCGGTGGCGGCGGCTGTGAAAACTGTTCCGCCTGCGGGGCCTACGGAGCTATAGACCCATACGAAATGTATCAGCCTTATATCGATGGAATTAAGGAAATAGCAGAGATAACCAAAGAATTCCAGGCTTCTTATCTGCGGTAATATAAATATTGAAGCAAGGGGCAGCTGCAAAATGAAGGAACCCCGGAATGAATTTAAAAGCCATGCATAAATTTGGGAGGAATCCCTTTTTATGCATGGCTTTTATTTGTGAAATAATCAGGGTGTAAGCGGATAGTGTATCAGCCGAAAGAATCATGGACTGTGTGCTGATATAGGTCGATAAAATAACCATGGCTTATATATACGCATGGATTTTAATAGCAGAACATAGTTAGCAGTGAACTTAAGTCCATGCGCAAAAGCCGTAACTGAAAATAAAATTTATTACAGGAGGTAAGCTGTGAAGAAGAGAAAAGGCAGTATGTTCTTAGTTGTAATTATGCTGATTAATTTGTTTACTTTTAACCTGAGTGGGGGAAGCGCAAAGGCAGCTTCCGTATATTATGTTTCTACGGCGGGGAATGACATCACCGGAACCGGTACACTATCTAAACCCTGGAAAACTATACAAAAGGCAGCAGATACCATGACAGCCGGAGATACCTGTATCATACGAGGTGGTATATACCGGGAAACAGTAACACTTAATACTTCCGGAACTTCTGCAAATCCCATAAATCTTAAGGCTTATACAGGAGAGACCGTAACAGTATCCGGTGCCGATCCGGTCACTGGCTGGGTCAATTACTCCGGCTCCATCTATTATGCAGCCATGACAGGTTCCCTTGGAACAAAAAATCAGATATTTGTTAATAAGCAAATGCAATTTGAAGCCAGATGGCCCAATTCAGCAACACTTGATCCCTTAAATTCTACATTTGCAACGGTTGATTCCGGTTCCGCCACGACCATCAAAGACGGGGACTTATCTCAGGCAGCAGGATACTGGGTCGGCAAAACTGTTTGGTGTGTTCCGGGAACAGGTTACAAATCCTATAAAAGCACTATCACAGGCTCAAGTGCCGGTTCCATTACCTTTGATGCAATGGGTATTGCAGCGGCAGCCGGTAACAGCTATTATATTACCGGTAATCTGAAAGACCTTGACAGTGCGGGAGAATGGTATTACGACAACAGTAACGGCAGGCTTTATTTATGGGCACCTGGCGGAGTTAATCCAAATACTTTGACAGTAGAAGCAAAGAAGCGGACTTATGCATTTGATTTAAGTTCCCGCTCTTATATCAATATTACCGGAATTAATATCTTTGCCTCCAGCATTAAAATGTCTGATTCTAATTACTGTAAAGTTTCTGGTATGACTGCGGAATATGTCAGTCATGATTCGGATATTACCAGCCAATACAGTACAGGGATATTTATGTCCGGTACCAATAATGAGCTTAGAAACAGTACTTTGAGCTACAGTTCCGGTAATCTGGTGAGTATACAAGGAACAGGAAATAAGCTAATTAATAATCTTATCCATGAAGCGGATTATTCGGCAGCGGATATCCCGGCAATCTATCTGCTGGGGTCAAACCATCTAATCAGTCATAATACGGTATATAACGCTGGACGTCATCTGATATTTATGCCTGTCCAGAACAGCCGGATACAGTATAATAATCTGTACAATGCAGGAAAGCTGACAAGAGACTGCGGAATACTCTATGAATTTGCCTGGGATGGGCAAGGGACCGTAATTCATCATAATTACATTCATGATAATCTGGCAAAGAATTATTCCGGCAGTGGTATCTATCTGGATAACAGTAGTAAGGGCTATATTGTGCATCACAATGTCGTATGGGGAAACTATACGGGAATTAGGTTGAATACACCAAGTAATTTTAACCTGATTTATAACAATACCACCTACAGTAACGGAAATGTGGGATATTGGGGAAGTGATTTTCAGACAGATATGTATGGTGACAGGATTTTTAATAACATCTTTACTACAGCCTTTACACTGCCAGGGACACATAAAGAGGGAAATAATATTACTTCGGGAACCAACCCCTTATTTGTAGATCCTGCTGCCTTTAATTTCAGGCTGCAGGCAGCTTCTCCGGCCATTAACACTGGTGTTGTAATACCAGGAATTACGGATGGTTATATTGGTTCTAAACCGGATATTGGGGCTTATGAATACGGCGGTACCGACTGGAAGGCAGGGTATAATTTTACCGCGCCTCCTGAACCGGTCTTTGAGAATATCAGTGTACTTTTTGATAATATCGTGAAGCAGTCAGGGTTTGAGAATGGAATAATCTCCCCCTGGGTCACAACACATTCAGGAACTGCAGCTTGCGTATCGAATTCAAGAAGCTGCTCTAAGAGTGTGAGACTGGGGACAGGGGAAGATGGTATCAAGCAGGTTCTTACGGGGCTAAGTCCTAATACCAGCTATATATGTACTGCCTGGGTTAAGGCAGATACGGGAGCGCAGATTCAGATTGGTGTCAGCGGCTTTGGAGGAACAGATGTAACTGTAACATCTGCAAGTACCTCCTGGACAATGGTAAGCATTCCTTTTACTACCAAAGCAGGTGCTGCCAGTGCAACTGTGTATGCTTACAAGAAGTCCGGTACAGCATTTGTTTATGTGGATGATTTTGGGGTAGTTGAACAATAAAATAGAATTCATTTGGAAGGATGGCCATTTATTGCAGAGCCACGATAATTCGTTTCTGAAACAGCATCATCGGTTTATTCATCCTATTAGTATCCCAAAACGAAATAAGGGATTGATTTTTAATACCGTACTGTAGTAGTATAGTGTGAGGATAAGAACAGAAAAGCCAGTTGGAGGAACGAATGAAAGATATTGTAGTTATTGGTGTTGCGGGAGGCTCTGCTTCCGGTAAGACAACCGTTGTTAACCGTTTGCAGAGCAGTTGTAATGACCGTGTGGTATTACTAAGCCATGATTATTATTATAAACCATTTTCAGAGCTGTCACCGGAGGAAAGGACAAAGATCAATTATGACCATCCGGATGCCTTTGATACGGAGCTTTTAATTAAGGATATCAGGAAGCTAAAGCAGGGAATTGCCATTGACAGGCCGGTGTACTCCTATATTGAGAATACCCGGCTGAAGGAAACGGTAAGGGTAAATCCTGCAAAAGTCATTATTATTGATGGTTTCATGATATTTGAAAATGAAAAATTAAGAGAACTGATGGATATTAAGGTCTTTGTGGACACCGATGCCGACGAAAGGTTAATCAGGAGAATCAAGAGGGATGTTAATGAAAGAGGAAGAAGTCTTGACTCTGTCATTAACCAGTATACTGAGACGGTAAAGCCCATGCATGAGCTGTTTGTAGAGCCTTATAAAAAATATGCCGATATCATTATCCCAAGAGGCGGCCTTAACGATATTGCCATTGATATGCTGGTTCACCGAATAGAAGCTATAGTGGAAGAGGATTTTTAAATAGAAAAAGAGGAAGTAGGAATGAAGCTAATAATCATACGTCACGGGGACCCTGACTATTCCATAGATTCCCTTACGGAAAAAGGCTGGAGGGAAGCGGAAATGCTTTCGGACAAGGTTACTGCTATGAAGGTGAAGGAATTCTATCTCTCTCCCCTGGGAAGAGCGAAGGATACGGCATCCGTTTCTTTAAAGAAAATGAACCGCGAAGGCAGAGTGCTTCCCTGGCTCAGAGAGTTCGAGGCTCCTATTATCGATGAAAATACTGGTACGGAGCGTGTGCCTTGGGACTGGCTTCCGGCAGACTGGACGAAGGTTGAGGAATATTATGACAGAAATCTCTGGCACAAAACACCGGTCATGCAGGCGGGACATGTTCAGGAGGAAGCATTAAAGGTCTATGCAGGTCTGGATGAAATATTAAAAGAGCATGGCTATGTGCGTGAGGGCAGGTTATACCATGCTGTCAGACCAAATAACGATACGATTGTACTGTTCTGTCATTTTGGAGTTGAATGTGTAATGCTGGGACATCTGTTGGGTATCTCACCTATGATTTTATGGCATGGGTTTTGTGCTGCTCCAACATCAGTGACAACTCTTATTACCGAGGAGCGCAGAAAGGGAATTGCCTGCTTTCGTATGAGTTCCTTCGGAGATATTTCGCATCTGTATGCCGCAGGTGAAGAGCCTGCTTTTGCGGCCAGGTTCTGTGAAACCTATGACAATATGGAAGAACGCCATGATTAAAATAAATACAGCTTCGGATGGAGAAAATCCGGAGCTGTATAATAATTAATTGTTTTATTATTCTGTAATAATGTAAGGCTTTATAGTAACATTTTCCAGGCCAAATTCTTTCTGGTATGCTTTCAGGTTCTCTTTACTTAGTGAGATCAGGTCCGAATAATTACTGTAATGGTCCATTATTTCTTTTGCCAGGCCCGGTATCTTCTTGCCGGAAAGCGGCAGGACGCAGTAAGCTTCTATGGAGGATTTAAAGTAACTCCCGTCCGCTGCCTGTTCATACTCTGTCAGGGTGTAACTGCCGTCCTTTTCTTTGCGGAAGGTCATAGCGGATGGTGTAACACCGCCTCCCATGTCCATTAGCTTCTCTCCGTTTAGAATATAATAATGAAAGAGAGTGGTGGCAAATACTTTTAAGGCATCTCCTTCTTCATAATATCCGAAAAGATGAGGAGAAACTATGGTAAATCCCGGCTTCTGATTGGGGTGCATTTTCGTTTCTGTTTCATAGACAAGCTTTAAGATCTTGTTATCTCCCTGGTATGTAAAATCAGGAAGCGCGGTTTGGGGTTGAATATAAAGATATCGGTACCACTCTCCAGGGGTAGTATTTATGTCCTTTTCATTTGAACGGTCTCCCAATATATCTTCACACAGGTACATCATCAAATATCCCTTTAAGGTATCACCTTCACCCTTGTAAAAACAGGTAAGCATATAATAAAGGGCTTTTTCTCCATATTTCCTTATGTTTTCACATTCTTTGGGATGTTTTTTCAAATAATCCGAGGGGTTGCTGCTTTCAGCAGGGGAGTTCATAATCGTGCTCAAATTCTTCTCCACTGCATTGGCTGCATCAGTATCCGGGTACAGCAGGGTAAGCAAGGTGTTATAATCCTTTAAGGAAATTTTGAAACAGAAATTGCCCTTAACGGACTGGAGGTAGGGTATTCCATCTGACTGATACAGATAAAATTCAGAGGGAGTGCTGTACTTGCCATATAATATTGTTATCTCCCAATGCTTCTCCAAAGCTTTGACATTGATACCTTCCTGGTAGGTAGAGGAAAGATACATATTTAGGATTAGTTGGTCTATCAGTTTCATTGTGTCCCTGGATTCAATGTCTGTGGTCATTACGAAATTCATGTTCCGAACATATCTTTTAATCTGGTAGGATTCACCTGCCGGAGACTGGCTGTCAGCACCAGTGGGATTTTTTAAGGCAGATTGATTCCGGGCTGTTTCCTTCTCCGATGCCATGCTGCCTGCTGTGTTTTTTTCTTCTCTTACTGCCTGGGCAGCCTGTGGCTGCTCTGTATTTTTATCTGCCAGGGAAGTCTTATCCGATTGGGGATTGGTAAGGAGAGTTACTCCCGTCATAAGTATAACAGTAAGCAGGAGGGAGGATAACCAGAGTACTGGCTTCTTATAATTCAGCACATTTTTAATCCGGGCTTTTAATCCGGTTTCAGTAAAGGCTAACGGCGGCAGCTTTCCCAAAGCAGTGTTTTCTTTCTTAAGGCTTAAGCTTAAGAGTGAATAGGAGTAATCTGCTTTAATACCCTCACCAAGGATTCGAAGGACTGCTTCGTCACAGCTCATCTCCATATCCTTTTCCATCAATCGGAAGGAGAGCCAGACAAGTGGGTTAAACCAATGAAGGCATAGGGCAATGTGCCATAATAATTTAAAAATGTAATCAAACCTTTTTATATGGGTCTTTTCATGGAGCACAATGTATTCCGTCTCTTCTTTTGACAGGTTAACGGGAAGGTATATTTTAGGGGCTAGCAGGCCGAATACAAAGGGGGATTGAACTTCCTCTGACTGATAAATATTATCCTGTATCAGGCAAGCGGTGGATAAGCGTTTCTTTAACCGGAAATAGGAAAAAAGAGTACGGGCAAAAAGCAGTACGCCTGCGGCTATCCATACAAAGGCAGCAAGATATAGAATTTCCTGCATGGGATTTAGGCTTTTGTAAGGAGTAGCAGCAGGGAGGGACTGGTTCACGGCTTCGGTAACAGGCGGGAGGTATGAGCCGACCTCCGGGACTGCCTGATAGCCGATATCATAGGGAACAGGCTCCATTACAGATATTTTTACATCGTCCTTTTCAAACAGGCGGAATACACTTAGGGTACTTTCCAGGGTAACGGGACACAGGAGGCGGAATAATACCAGGAACCACAGCAAATAGGAGTAAATCTTCGGAGCCCTCTTTAAGGGCAGGCGAAGCAGAAATACTGCCAGTATGACCACGCAGGAGGTAAGGGACATATTTAAGATAATATGAAACAGGGAAAAAAGCATGTTTACCATAAATACCTCCTATCAGGTTTTTTCCTTATAACGGTCGATGAGTCCCTTGATTTCCTCAGCCTCCTTTTCAGAGAGGCTGTTATTTCCAAGAAAGGCGGTGATGAACTGGGGGAGGGAGCCTCCGAAATTCTTCTGCATTACCTCACGACTTTCATATTGCTGTACTTCCCTTTGCTTTACCAGAGAAGTAACAATGGAACCTTCATTTTGCAGGATTTTTCGGGTACACAGCTTCTTTAGTACCGTATAGGTGGTAGTGCGCTTCCAGCCCAGTAGCTGTTCTGTTATTCTGGCTAAATCACCGGATTGTACAGGCTCATGGTCCCATACAATACAGGCAAAGCGGTATTCTGCATCATAGAGCTTTAAATTCTTTTCCATTTGGCTTTTTACCTCCTATTGAGTGAATTTATAGTATGGATGGCATTTGTGCAAATTGCTGTCTATCGCGCTAGACTATAAGATTATGTTAAGTCTATCATGATAGACAGGTATAGTCAATAATAATTTGATGTAACTTTGAGCTTGACCCAATTTTGCGGCGTACTGGGGATGCATAGCTGTTAGTGTGAAAATTAAAAGCTATCTTCACACACAAGATCGTACCTGCGAAAACCTCGGCCCAATCCTGTGGCGTATGGGTATGCATAGCTGTTAGCATGAAAATTAAAAGCTATTTTCACACACAAGATCGTGCCTGGGAAATCCTCGCCCAAATGCGGCTTATTGAGAAGGCATAGCTGCTAGTGAGAAATGAATGAAAAAAACACTATGAGCTTGGGAATTCTCATAGTGTTTCTTATTAAGTTTTTTAATATGACAATTTTTAGAAATTCTCCCAGTAGTTTTTACAGCTGTTACTGTCCATAACATACTTAAGAAAACGCAGGGCAGATTTCTTTAAATCAGAAAGGGTCACGCGCCCTTCCTCATAGCCCTTTAGAACCTGCTTAATTACCGGAGGTCCTCCCGGCATGATGACATCGTTGCCGGCGGCAATGGCATCGGCACCGTCTACTACAATGTCCATGTCACCCCAGTCAGTTACTACAATACCATCATAGCCCCATTCTTCTCTTAAGATACCTTCGCAAAGATCTCTGTTACCGGCTGCAAATACTCCGTTTATTTTATTAAAGGAGGTCATAAGGGTTGACACCTTGCTGTTTTGAACGACCATTTCAAAAGGCTTTAAGTAAAGCTCTCTGGCGGCACGCTCCTCTACGATGGAGTCCAGGGCATCAAAGGAATTCTTGGTGCTTCCTCTGCGGTAGGTTTCCTGCTCATTCAGTGCAAAGTGCTTCGGACAGGTGGTAATGCCTTCCTCCTCCGCACCAAGGGTGATGGAAAGGCCGCAGAAGCCGGTGTGCCTTGGGTCCTCGGAATAATATTCAAAGTTACGTCCTCCCACAGGATTTCTTTGAAGGTTTATTCCCGGTGCCAGCCAGCTGTCTACATTTTGCATGGCTGCTTCTTTTGCACAGGCAGCTCCGAATTCTTTCAAGAGCTCTTTGCTAAAGGTGCAGGCCATGGAGATTCCCGTAGGCCAGGCAGTCATCTGGACTCCTGCGGGGCCGTCCTTATAAAAGACAGAAGGAATGCCGTATTGGGGGAGGGCAGGTGATATATAACCGGCAAAGCCTGTGGGGTGGGTGGAGACAGCAATATCCGTACCGTCCTCATATTGGATGGTAGAAGAGTATATGCCTCCCATACCTCCGAAGGGAAGTCCGGGGCCGTAACCATTCAGCAATACGGCCAGCTCTTCCACAGTCAGCTTGTCAACCAGCTCTTCCAGGGTAAGAAGACCGTCTCTGACATACTTTAAGGTGCCTGATTCCAGGGAAAGGGAAGTTGAGGTCCTGCTTTCATAGGAGGAGGTAGCCGTACAGGTTTCTTTAGAGTTATCTTTCTTAGTGGTATTAAAATCTATAGGAGTGGTATTAATATCTTTCTGATTGATATTAAAATCTTTCTTTTTGATATTAAAATCCTTCTGCTGTAAAGTCAGGAGACAGGGAGCCTTCTGTTTTTCCTCTTCCTCACCCTGATAGGAGTAGGAGACTGCTCCTTTGCTGCTTAAAAACGTAAGCTTGCTTTTATTGGCAGGGGAGATTGACAGCCTGTTCGTAAGCTGGGCAGTTACAAGGGTTTCGGCAGCCTGAATCTTACCGATGACCTGTGTATTTCTGGAGGAGCTGCCGAGCCGGAGGAAATACATGCCCTCTTCAATGAGATAGGCAGCGTAGGCTTCATCATAGCTTGCCAGTTCCTTTAAGGGAAAGGTAAGTGTAAGCTCCTCGGTTTCACTCGGAGCCAGTTCCTTTGTCTTTGCATAGGCGAGCAGCTCCTGATAAGGCTTTTCCAGGTGAAGGGAAGGGGCGCTGACGTAGAGCTGTACAACCTCTTTTCCGGAATATAAGCGGCTTTTATTTGTGACCTTTACCTTTATCAGAAGGTTTTCTCCTTCTTGAATGGCACCGGTATTCTCTATGTGAAAATTGGCATAGGATAAGCCGAAACCAAAGGGATACATAACCGGTATGTTAAAGGTGTCAAAGTAACGGTAGCCTACATAGATACCCTCTTTGTACAGGGCAGCCGGACTTTTGGCAAAGCCTGTACTGTGGTTATCCGCGGAGGATAATCCAAAATCCTCATAGGTCAGGATAGTCTCCGGCTCGTCCTTATTGGTAAAGAAGAGGTTAGAGGAGGGGTAATCCTCATAGGAATAAGCAATAGTGGAGGGAAGCTTGCCGCTGGGGGTGGTCCTTCCGGTAACCACATCTGCAAGTGCGGCAGCTCCCTGTTCTCCTGCGGTACCAAGGAACAGGATAGCATGTACGGAAGGGTAGGATTGTGCAAGGCTTAAATCAATAAAGCCATTTACATTTAATACCAATACCACCTGGCTAAAGTGTGAGGCAACCTTATGAAGCAGTTCCTTTTCGGATTCCGTAAGGTAATAATCCTCTTTCACACGGCGGTCGCATTCCTCACCGCCGGAGCCGCGGCCGAGAATCAGAAAGGCAGTGCGGGAGGAGGGGATGGCTGCGATCAACTCTTCGGGAACGGGAAATTCCACGGCAGGAGCCCGGTATTTTCCAAAGATTTCATAAATCAGGCCGCTGTTTAGAAGCTCGGTAAATTTAGCACGTTCTTCCTCCGGGTCAGGAGCATTCTGGCGCTCCCGGTCCAGGGAATTCCGGTAAAAGGTTTCAAGCTTTTCTTCCAATAAAAGGCCGGCTTTGCTAAATTCTTCAGCTATAATAGTTGTTTCGTCAGAAGAGGTAGCACCGGAGCCGCTTCCTCCGATAAGAGTATCGAGCTGTGCACGTCCAAAGACGGCAATTGGGGCAGCTTTTGCCAGGGGGAGAAGGGAGTTATCATTTTTAAGCAGTACGATTCCTTCAGCAGCCAGCTTTTTTGCCAGAAGCAGCCTGTCTTCTCTCAATTCATAGGTATTCATAAGCAGTTCCTTTCTTGTAAAGCCTCATTTATGGAAGCTTTACAAAAATATCAATTTGGTTGGATGCGTTCTCCAGAACTTTTCGGTCTATTTTTAATCCGCCTTCACGGTAAGGATTGGACAGAACCTCACCGGTAACGGGAGTACCGCCGATGCTCACAGTAATTCTGCTCTGTAGGTTCTGGTATTCCTTTTCATTGGAGGACTTTACCATACGATAGCAGAAGGTTACTTCCTTTTCAAAGCAGGTATAGGTGAGCTTAAGTCCGTCAAGACTATCCGAAAGCACAGGGTCAAGCACAAGGGAATCGGGCAAAAAGCGGATGCCTAAAATATTGGATACCAGCTGGTTCAAATAGATTCCGGGGCCGCTGGAATACAGTCTCCAGCCTGCTTTTACAGGAATGCTTCCACTTTTAAGCTTATCAAAGTTCTCTGCAAAATCATAGCGGTCCATAAACATTCCGTCAGAGCTGCTGAAGTACATATTGCTCTGCCTTAAGCAGGCAGTAGGCACGGAAGCTTGTATCTGGATGGGATTAATGGTAAACAGGCTGTCCCAGGCGGTGTTGCCGTCACCGATTTTTGCGCAGGCTTCCAGATAACGGATATGGGCATGAGTATATAAAAGGCTGATTTCTCTTCCGACATTGGCCGCCTGTTCAGCTCTTTTAAAGAGCTTGCTTACGCCTCCGCTGTAACGGGCAGGGCGGCTCATAAGATGAACGCCATCAGGGAATTTCAACTGCTTCTTAATTGTCTGCATGTTGGTCTGTGCCTGGTCCGGGGAGACCAGTTCCGCTATAATGCTGCGGGTCATGGGAAGAAGGCGGTATTTAATTCCGGTTTCGGTATCAAGAGGGTGGAGCATGTATTTTATATCCCTGTTATCATACAGCACAAAGCCCGGTATGATGTCATCCTTTATCAGCAGGGATTCAAAATCGGCAGCGATTTTTTCGGACCTTTCCGTGAGCTTCTTTGCAAATTCCTCATCAATATCCTTCAGTGCGGCACCAAGGCGTTTTAGGGTCTGGAAAGCAAGGGCTACTGTCCAGGAGCTTACAAGATGCTCACGAAGAATGGGGTCGACCGGCTGCAGGGTATCATCCCAGTCTCCGCCGGCATAGGTAATCAAGCCGGTATCTCCGATAAAACGCTCCAGTATTGCTTCAAAGGCACGTTTTATATGAAGGAGAAGGGAAGCCTTTTGGCCTTTTTCATCGGAATAAGGAATTTCCTTCTGAAGCAATGCATAATCGCCGGAAGCCTCCAGATAATCACCAATGCACTTAAGTGGCCAGAATACTACATCGCCGTGGCACTCACCGGCATCCATTGTATAGCGGTCAAACATAAACCACTGAGGCCATTCTCCGGTAGAATGGGACTGGTGGGAGAAGATATTTAAGATTATCCTGCCTGCCAGCTCATAGTTCTGGGTCATCAGGAAATATTCCATCGGTCCCTGGCATACATCCCTGGTTCCCCAGGCTGCACCTCCGGGCTGTTCCAGTCCGTGGGGAGAGGAGAAATGAATCATGGCATTATGGGTGTACCACCAGGAAGTCTGATTCAGAATCTCAATGCGGGCGTTTAATTCTTCCTTATCCGTTTGAAGCTGGAAATCTCTGTTCAACTGCTTGTAATACTGATTAGCAGCGGCTTTTTCTTCCTCGAAATCCAGGGAAGGCGGGACTTCTGCCTGGCCGGCTGTGAAAGAACCCCTGATAATACATTTAAAACTTCCGGTTTCCTTTATTTTAATCGTTAAGAAGCTATCATCCCTTGAAAGGCCGTCTTCGAAGAAAATCCGGTCATCACCGGCCTGCCATTGAGCTCCGGTAAAGAGCATATCAAAATGGAGGTCGGGGTATTCTGTTGAAATATCCGCAAAACGTAAGCCGCCAGGAATTTCAGTATAGGTCAAATCCTTTGCGTGTTCGTTCTCCCCAAGTACCAGCTGGTTCGTCAGAATAAAGTCATATTGCTTCGCCTTAAGACTGGTAACCTCTAAAACTGCAAAAGGCTTGTGAGCGGCAGTATAGGAGGTGATGCTTAAAAGGTCATCCTCGATGACATAATACCATCTTGCATAATTCATGCCCATCTCAAAAAGTGCTGGCAGTGTAAGCAGGCGGTAGGTGCCCTGAAGCTTTACATACAGATGCTGGCCGCAGTTTTTCTGAATATTTATAAGGCCTCTCGGTGTGGACAGGAGCTTGTGGAAAGAAGTATTTCCAAGAACTGTCTGACCGTTGAATAAGCCATACATATAGGCTGTACTTGACATGACACCTTGGTCTTGCTCTTCCTGCTCCTTTGCCGCATCGCCCTGCAGGGTATCCGGGCAGGTGATGAAAATGGTGCCGTGGGGGCGCTCCGTACGAAGCTCCTTTTCCTTTGTTACAATGTGACTGTGGTCCTTTGTAAAGAAGGAGAGAAGAGTATCCTTTTCATATTCCTCCAAAGTACGGGAGGGAAACAGGGAAAAAATCTTTTCATTGGACAGAGAAGGGGAAGAATAAGGAGCTCCGAACTCTGCCTTAAGGGTAACTGCAGGGCAGGTTACATACGTTTCTTTTTTCAGGGAATTATAGGCGGCATTTATTTCCTCATCAAACTCAAGGGTACTAATTGCTTCCGGATGATCTTCCTTTGCAAGTCCGTAAAAGAATACTTTTTTAAGGGAATCCAGCTTGAATTTCTCTGTCTGAAGAGCAGTATAGGAAAATTCAAACTGATAGTTCACATCCGGTAAGTCTTCCGTAAGGGCTGCAGGAATATCCGTATCCTTATAGGAAGTCTTAAAAAACTGCATGCCGTCTGTGGAATAATGAATGATCTTACTGCCGATGCCGCCCTGTCTCAGATAAGGAAAGACACCGCCCTGGTCCTGATTCTGCCTGGAGCAAAGGGTATAGCCATTCTCTGTCTCAAATACACTGTGTCCCAGATACTGTGCTGCATATAGTTCATTGGTAAGCACGCCTCCCTGGGAAGCCACACCAATGTCCTGACCATAGAGCAAATCTACGGTTTCGCCATTACCAGCCAGTGCAACCTCCCAGAACCATATTCCCTCTATGGCATAAAAAATTACTTCATAGGAAATATTCTCGATTTTTCCGGTATAAAGAAGAGAATTATCACTTTTCTTTAAGACTGAATGGGAACGGATTCCTAAAAGAGGATGTGCGATGATAGAATTCTCTTTATATATTCTAAGATATATGTTATTGGGAGAGCCATCTTTTGAATTTCCGCAGAATTCATTTAACATAATGCCGTTATGGTTAAATTCAAAAATATCACCTGTGGGCAGAAAGCGGTAGCTTGTTTTGCCCGGCTTAAATTCAATTAAGTTATCTAATAAGTTCATAACACGGAGTCCTTTCTTTAAAGATGATAAATTCATCAGTTATGAAAATGAAAAACTAAAACTGAAAACGTTACCACTTTTGTAGATTATTGAAAACATTATATCCTTGCTTTGCGAAAATGTCAATGAAAAGAACGGGCTTTTGAAATTTCTTTTGTCTAAAATTTCAGACATTATAAGGAAAGAATACAACAATTGCAGAATAACTGATATCTTTTTTGAAAATTTTCAATAAAAAATTATGATAAAAATATAAAAAACCATTTGACAAAACCTCCAGAGGATTATATAATCTACACATAAATCACAATTTAATTCAAAAATGGAAACGATACCATGAAAGAAAGATACAAATGATCGTGTTTTTTAATTGGATTTATTGGGTAGAATAGTAAGTATATCTAAAAAATGAGCTGAAGGGTGGATTTTATATGGGAAAATTAACAATCCATTTTAAGAACTTTTTTCACGAAGTAAAACGTAAACGTGTGTTGTTCTTAATGATTTTACCGGTTGTAGTTTACTTTATCGTCTTTGCCTACATACCGATGCCGGGAGCGTATATCGCCTTCGTAGATTATAGCATTGGTAAGGGAATATTCGGCAGTCCTTTTGTAGGTCTAAAGAATTTTGAGTTTCTGGCAAAAACAGGTGACTTGTGGAGGATAACAAAGAATACGCTTCTTTACAATTTTGCCTTCCTGGTTTTGTGCAATTTGTTTCAAGTGGCATTTGCCATTATGCTTTCCGAACTGGGCAGTAAATGGTTCAAAAAAATATCCCAGTCCGTTATATTATTACCGTATTTCATATCAATGGTTATCGTAGGATTTTTTGCCTATAACTTCTTTAATTATGACCATGGCTTTGTTAATACATTATTCTCAAATTTGGGACTTCCCAAACATGATTTTTATTCCGATCAGGGAATATGGAAATATATTATTGTATTTTTCAAGGTATGGAGCCAAACCGGTTACGGTATGATCATTTATCTTGCGACCATTACCGGTATCAGTCAGGATATCTATGAGGCTGCAGCCCTTGACGGAGCATCGCCTACACAGAAGATAAGATACCTGACAGTGCCGTTATTAAAGCCTACTGTTATATTGCTTTTCCTCTTTGGTCTCGGCGGAATCTTAAAGGGTTCCTTTGATTTGTTCTACAACCTTATTGGAACAAACTCAGTATTATTCAAGCAGACGGATATTATTGATACGTTCGTATTCCGAAGCCTTGTGGGGCAGTTTAATTTCTCCCAGGGTGCCGCCGTTGGTTTTTACCAGTCGATTTTTGGATTGATACTCGTGTTGTTGGTAAATACTGTAGTTAAAAAGATAGAGCCGGACAGCGCATTGTTTTAGGAGGGGTCAAATGAGTAATTCTAAAAAGATAAAAAATAAAAAAATAATCGGCAGAGAAGAAAAGGTAATGAAGTCCATCTTCTATGCACTGATAACAATTTTTGCATTAATATGCCTGTTTCCCTTTCTTTTGCTGATATCCTCATCCTTTATGAATGAGAAGGAAATCCTGACAGAAGGTTATAAATTAATACCAAGTCAGATCAGCTTTAGTGCATACAAATTTTTGGGAAGCAATATGACAAAGCTTGCAAATGCATATAAGACCACCATAACGATTGCAGTGGGAGGAACCCTGCTTGGTTTATTCCTGATGTCAATGGGCGGTTATGTATTATGCAGAAATGATTTTAAATTCCGTAACCAGATTTCATTCTTTATTTACTTTACAACCTTGTTCAGCGGCGGATTGATACCAAGCTACATCTTAATGGTAAATGGCCTCGGTTTAAAAGACAGCCTTTGGGCTTTGATATTACCGGGACTTATGAGCCCCTGGTCCATTTTCCTTATGAGGAATTTCATGAAATCCATACCGGATTCCTTATATGAATCAGCTGCCATTGACGGTGCCGGTGATTTCAGGATTTACTGGAAGATATTTATGCCTTTGTCAAAGCCCTCTCTGGCGACCATCGGCTTATTCCTGACCCTTGGCTACTGGAATGAATGGTATAATGCCATGCTTTATATACAATCCACAAATAAATATCCCCTCCAATTCTTTTTGCAGAAGATAGTTACCCAGGCTAATGTTCAGCTGCTGGTTCAACAGGGGTTAAGTATCAATACCGCAGACCTGCCTTCAGAGTCCATAAAAATGGCAACGGCAGTAGCGGCAATCGGTCCTATTATTTTAGTTTATCCATTTGTGCAGAAGTATTTTGTAAGTGGTTTAACAATTGGGGCTGTAAAGGGTTAATTCTTATTAATAGTGGTAATATGCTGTTTAACAGCTTATTATAAATTTTTATAATATGAAGGAGGAATAACATGAAGAAAATTATCGCATTGTTATTAGTGGTAGTTTTGTCAGTCGGAATGCTTGCCGGGTGTGGTAAGAGCAATAGCGGGAACAATTCCGGAACAACAAAAAATGATGGGGCAGGAACAACAAATAACGGAACAGATGATTCCAAGGAAGTAAATCTGGTTCTTTACTTATGGGGCGGCGAAGGTGTTGCCAATAAGGATATACTTGCCAAGCTCAATGAGAAATTAAAAGCAAGTATTAATACTACGATTGAAGTGAAGTATATTGACTGGGGCGATATCGCAACAAAATATCCCTTATTATGGTCATCAGGTGAGCAGTTCGATATGGCTTATGTATCTTCTACTGCAAATGTACCTTATTCTACACTTGTTAAACAGGATGCACTCTACGACATCACAGATCTGATTGATAAAGATGCTCCTGCTCTTAAAACAGAGCTGGCAGATAAGTGGAATAATGTTAAGGTTGACGGAAAAATCTATGCTGTACCTAACAACTATTCTGAATATACAGCATACGGCTTTGTATCCCGTAAAGATTTAATGGATAAGTACAAGGTGCCCACTATCGGTTCCATTGCAGACATGGAGAAATACATGGATGCAGCAGTTGCTGATGGTAAGGTTCCTTTAAACGGAAGTGTTAACCTGGCAAACGATCTTTACAGAATGCTTATTGCAACCACAGGCGGATGGCTTAATGCACCTGGTATTCCTTCCAGTGAATTATACTTAGCAGCTGATAAGAGCGATACCAGCAAGATTTTTGCACCGGCATTTACAGACGAATTTGAAGCATTTGCTGTAAAGATGAATGAATGGGCTAAAAAAGGTTACTGGTCAAAGGATATTTTATCTTCTTCCCAGGATGATAAGGATAATTTCTACAATGATCTGTCTGCAGCTTATATCAGCCATCAGCCGGACTGGACAGGTAACTATGGTAATCAGGTACTGAAATTACCCGGTGTTGAAACAGAATTCTATAGCTTCCCTGAAGCAAACGGAAAGATTGTAAAAGCTACCGGTGTCGGTGCTGCTACCGGAATCAGCAAGAATTCCAAATATCCGGACAGATGCTTAAAGGTAATTGAGAAATTAATGACAGACAAAGAATGCTACAATTTATTCCAGTATGGTATTGAAGGCAGAGAATATGAAGTAAAAGACGGTAAGATCACACAGCCTGCTTCTTATGATGCTACAAAGGATGGCGGCGGATTTGCTGCATGGGCATTCCGTACAGATGCTTTAAATATTCCTCAGGCAACAGAAGATCCTCGCCGTTATACTTTAAATGAAGCTTGGTCCAAAGTAGCCATTGATGATCCTTTCATTGGATTCAACTTCGACACTGCAAAGGTTAATACCGAATTATCTGCTATTGCCAATGTAGATGCACAGCTTGGTATCCAGATACTCTTAGGTAAGACCTCACAGGATCCGAAGGCAGCAGTTGCAGATTACAGGAAACAGTTAAAGGCAGCAGGAATTGACAATGTGTTAAAGGAATTAAATGACCAATGGGCAGCCTACAACGCTTCTAAATAATGGTTTAAAATGTTCTGATAAAATATAAATAAATAAGGAAAATGGCAGGGATGCATAATCTTACCAGTGAAAGCTGAGAGAGGAATAGTTCCTGCCAATTTCCTGTTACAGAGAAAAATTCCGCCTGTTTTGTTGGTGCAAAGCCGGATGATTTGTAGTATAATTATAAATTAAGTATAAAACAGGAAAATGTACTTTAAGGATATAGAAAAATAATTAGTATAGGATGAGGAATATGGAAGTAACGATTAAAGAGATAGCAAAGCTTTCAGGAGTTGGAATAACAACTGTATCCAGAGTTATCAATAATTCAGGGCCTGTAAGCCCTAAAACAAGAGAAAAAGTCATGGCTGTAGTAAGAGAATATAACTATATTCCTAATAACAGTGCCAGAAATCTAAAATCCAACCAATCCAAAAGTGTGGCATTGCTGGTAAAATCCATAACGAATCCTTTTTTTCAAAAGATGATAAAGGTAATAGAGCAAAAGGTAGCTTTAAGAGGGTATCAGCTTATTATACAAAATGTCACAAATCTGCAGAATGAGCTGGATATTGCGATTTCCGAAGCAAAGGACAGGAATCTTCAAGGGGTAATCATTATGGGAGGTTCCTTTAATTATACTGCCTCGAAATTCAGCTGTTTAAAGATTCCCTGCGTATTACTGACAGTATCGGCAGGAGAGGAAGTGTCCCTGGAAAGCTATTCCAGTGTCCGTATCAATGATGAATTTGAAGCCTTTAAGGCAGTGGAATACCTGATTTCACTGGGCCACAGGCGGATAGGCTTTATTATGAATGCACCTGTGGACGAAATGACTCCCAACTCTTTAAGATATAAAGGATATCTAAGAGCACTGGAGCAGTATAATGTTCCCTTTGATTCCTCCCTGGTAGCATCGGAATTCTCTTCTTTATCCGGTTATGATTTTGGTTTTAAAATGATGAAACAGCTGATTGAGCAGAATAAGGATATGACGGCAGTTTTTGCTTTTGCGGATATCGTAGCGATCGGAGCCGCCAAAGCTATCCTTTCAAGCGGGCTTAAGATACCTGAAACCATTTCTCTTATAGGCTTTGACGGCATTGAAGAGGCTGAATTCTATCATCCCTCCATCGATACCATCTCCCAGCCCGCCGAGCAAATGGCCTTGACCAGCGTGGAGCTGCTGTTTGACATGCTGCAGGGGGGAGAGACAAGACATATTGTGTTTGAGTCTTCTTTATTAAAAAGAGGCTCCTGTGTAGCAGTCCATAAATAAACAGCTTATCCTTTTTTATTTTAAGCTTGTCTATCAAGAAGGAAAAGCTTAAAATGGATGGCGTAGCAAATAGAAAGGCTAACAACATAATGCGTAAAGCAGACGCAGGAATGGAGATAAAGATGCAGGTAGTAACCTTTAATATCCGGTGTGATTACGGACAGGATGGTTCCAATAATTTTCAATTCAGAAAAGACCTTATATTAAGAAAAATCAAGGCAGAACAGCCTGAAATCCTATGCTTTCAGGAGGCTTTGCCTCATGTTTCACAATGGATAAAGGAGAATTTAACGGACTATTATCTGATTGGCTGCGGCAGGGAAAGTAACCTTGGAGGGGAAGAAACCTCCATTGCCTACCGAAGGGATTTGTTTAATCTAATCAAAATGGAGGTATTCTGGCTGTCTGATACACCGGGGATACCGGGAAGCCGTTATACAAACCAGAGTGACTGCCCCAGAACCTGTACCTGTGCTTACTTTCAGGAAATCAAGACCGGAAAGGTATTCCGTATCTACAATACCCATCTGGACCACATCGGAAGTGATGCCAGAAGGCAGGGCCTGTCATTAATATTAGAAAAAATTGCTCAGGCAGATTTTCTGGGAGAGGTGCCGGTTATCCTCACCGGGGACTTTAATGCTTTTCCGGAGTCAACAGAGCTTGCTGTTTTAAAGGATTACCCGGAATTATACGATTGCACCGAAAAAATGGACGGAACATTTCATGATTTTGGCAGACTAAAAACGCTGGAAAAGATAGATTATATTATAGCGGATAAACATTTTACCTGTAAAGGGGCAAGCAAATGGACCGATTGCGAAAATAACGTATTTTTGTCAGACCACTATCCTGTAAGTGCCGTTTTAGAACTTTAAGGAGCGGATAAGGGGAATACAGGGAGGTTAAGACAAGATGAAAAAGTGGGGCCAGATGTCGGAATCTGTCATTGTGATAGGACTTTTATGCATATCTGGAGGTTTTCAGGATGCCTACACTTATATATGCAGAGATGGTGTTTTTGCAAATGCCCAGACCGGGAATATCGTCCTGATGGGGCAGCATTTTGCAGAGGGTGATTTAAAGCTCGGACTTCGTTACCTGTTCCCGGTAGTTTCATTTCTGCTTGGCATCATCCTTGCGGAACTGATTAAAAAATACTGCAAGGAATTTGATAAGATACATTGGCGGCAGATTGTTTTGGCAATTGAAATATTGATATTGTTCCTGGCAGGCTTTATTCCGGAGGAAATGGATTTGCCCGCCAATATGCTGGTGTCCCTGGTGTGCGCCATGCAGGTACAGAGCTTTCGCAAGCTGAACGGAAATGCATATGCCACGACCATGTGTATCGGAAACCTCAGAACGGCTACGGAGCTGTGGTTTTCCTACCATACAACCAAAAAACCGGAATTAAAGAAAAAATCCATGCTGTATTATGGATTTATTGGAATCTTTGCAGTAGGGGCAGCAGTAGGCAGTATTATGGCAGGGCTTTTTGAGAAGAAAGCAATCTGGTTCAGCTGCCTGGTCTTGATTGTTGCCTTTTGCCTTATGTTTATTAAGGAAAGCCAGGAGGAGGGCAGCCAGACCGATTTAAGATAGACTATTACGGAGGATTATAGGATGACCCAGAAAAAAACAGGAATCCCTTTAGAAGGATTTGCAGAATTCAGCAGGAAAGCGGCAGCAGAGGGAGCTGTTTTGTTACAGAACGAGGGCATGGTACTTCCCGTTAAGCCGGGTGAAAGAGTATCCATATTCGGAAGAATTCAGAAGAATTATTACAGGAGCGGTACAGGCTCAGGCGGCTCAGTGAACGTAGCCTATACCACCAATCTTTTGGATGGAATGAGAAGTAAGAAGGACATTATTGTTAACGAAGAATTGGCAGCAGTATATGAAAAGTGGCTCATTGACAATCCCTTTGACAACGGAGGAGGAGTCTGGGCAGGCGAACCCTGGAACCAGAAGGAGATGCCTATAAGCGAAGAAATTGCCGGTGCTGCCAGAAAACAATCGGATAAGGCCATTATTGTGATCGGACGGACAGCAGGTGAAGATAAGGATAATGATGATACTCCCGGCAGCTGCCGCCTGACAGAGGAAGAGCAGGCCATGATAAAGGCAGTAACCGGTTATTTTGAAGAGACAGCTGTTGTATTAAATGTTTCCAATATTATCGACATGAGCTGGCTGGATTCCGCAGAATACAAATATCCCATCAAAAGCGTAATTTATTCCTGGCAGGGAGGTATGGAAGGCGGAAATGCCATTGCGGACGTTCTGGCCGGTGAAGTAACACCAAGCGGAAAGCTTACGGATACCATTGCATACTCCATACAGGATTATCCGTCAACGAAAAACTATGGCGGTGAAGACAAGAATCTCTACCAGGAGGATATCTATGTAGGTTACCGTTATTTTGAAACCTTCTGCCCGGAAAAGGTGCATTTTGAATTTGGCTACGGAATATCCTATACGGACTTTTCCAGCACTGTCCTGAAAGCGGAAAAGGTCAGGGAAAATGGCGGAGATTATTTCGTATTTCAGGTCAAAGTAAAAAATGAAGGCGGAACTTATTCCGGAAAAGAAGTAGTAGAGGTATACTATGAAGCACCTCAGGGCAAGCTTGGCAGGCCCGTCAGAGCATTAGGCGCTTTCGGCAAGACAGCTCTGTTAAAGCCTGGAAAAGAAGAGGTTCTTATAATAAAGATGCCGGCGGCTGCCATGGCGGCCTATGATGACAGCGGTGTTACCGGCAATCCTTACAGTTACGTGCTGGAGGCCGGAGAATACCGTCTGTATGTGGGAAGCAGCATAAAAAAAGCTTCTCTGGTTAAGATAGACGGTAAGGAGAGCAGCCAGGTTGAGAAACTCACTGTAATTGAAAAACTACAGCAAGCCATGGCACCTACAGAGGATTTCACCAGATTAAAGCCGGGAAAGAAAAAAGAGAACGGCTCTTATGAAATAACTTATGAAAATGTGCCGAAGCTTGCTTATTCCATAGAAGAGAGAATTAAAAATAATCTGCCTGAGGATATTGAAGATACAGGAAATGTAAAATACCTTCAAGATAAGAAGCATCTTCAAAATGAGAAATATTCCCGGGATATGAAACAGCCCCAGGATAAGGGATATCTTCTGAAGGACGTTGCAGAGAAAAAAGTCACCATGGAAGAATTTATATCCCAGCTGTCCAATGAAGACCTTGCTGCCCTGGTAAGAGGAGAAGGCATGTGCCACCCCTCAGTCACACCGGGTACAGCTTCTGCCTTTGGCGGGGTGACTGACAGGCTCTTAAGCTTTGGAATTCCCTTAGCCTGCACCTCCGATGGTCCTTCCGGCATCCGTATGGATGGCGGCTATAAGGCAACACAGGTACCGATTGGAACCCTGCTTGCGGCTACCTGGAATCCTGAGCTGGTAGAGGAATTGTATACGCTGGAAGGAAAGGAGCTCTTAAGCAATTCCATTGACATGCTCCTTGGACCTGGCTTAAATATAAGAAGAAGCCCTCAGAACGGCCGGAATTTCGAGTATTTTTCCGAGGACCCGCTCATTACCGGTAAATTTGCAAGTGCTGTTGTGAAGGGAATTATGAAGGGCGGCTCCAACGCTACCTTGAAGCATTTCGCCTGCAATAACCAGGAGAAATTCCGTGCGAAGGTCGATGCGGTTGTTTCCGAACGTGCCCTTAGGGAAATCTACTTAAAGGGCTTTGAAATTGCAGTAAAGGAAGGCGGAGCTAACGGTGTCATGACTTCCTATAACCCTGTAAACGGCCACTGGGCTGCCTCGAACTATGATCTGACAACCACAATCCTAAGGGAGGAATGGGGCTTTCAAGGTATCGTTATGACAGACTGGTGGGCTATCATGAATGATGTGGTTTCCGGAGGAGCTGCTGACAGAAAGAATACCCATTTCATGGTAAGGGCGCAAAATGACCTGTATATGGTAGTATCGAACTTTGGCGCAGAGGTTAATGCCTACAGGGATTTGACAGAAGAGGCATTAAAGGAAGGCACCTTGACCAGAGGAGAATTGCAGCGCTGTGCTAAAAATATCTGTGAATTTCTTCTGAAATCACCGTCGTTCAAAAGAGAAGAAAGCTTTTCGGAAGAGGCGGTATTTGTTGAACCCGGTAATTTTGATAGAGAAGCCGGTAATATACTGGAGGGTGAAGATACCTTTGTACCTGTTCATAAAACCCCGCAGAGCGTAATTGAAGTCAAAGAAGCCGGATTTTTCAGGCTGATGGTCAAAATCAGGTCCTTTGGAGACGAATTGGCTCAGACCTCCTGCAGCCTTCTGTTAAATGATACTCAGGTTGCTACGATTCAGATTGGCGGAACAGACGGACATTGGATCAAACAAAAGCTTGTAAAGGTAGAGCTGAAGGAGGGTATGTACTCCGTAGAACTGAAGGATGTAAAGCAGGGACTGGAAATCGAATGGGTGGAATTTAAAAGGATTTCATAAGAAATAAAGAAAAAACAATTATATAAAATAGACAGGCTATGCTTTTCAGTAGGAAAAGCATAGCCTGTTTTGTCTGTCTGAAAATAAGTTATGATAATGCATAAAATTACAGCTCAGAAACAGTTAAATAAATTTACAAATGCTTTTAAAACATTAAAAAATTCCAGCAGTTTGAAAAAATCAGGAAATACAATTGACATTATATGGAAACTGATTCATAATTTATTCCACAGCATAAGTCGACTGAATTGCTTACACAGTAAAAGAGCTGAAATAGAAGATAAGTCAATGGATGAATATAGGGTGCTGATGAATAGCTTTAAAGATGAGAATAACTATATTAATTACCCGGACTATTATGGCGGGGCATTTCTGGACGATAATGGCAGATTAGTATTGCAAACGGCTGATAAATCCAAGGCAGGAATAAAGTGTTTGCAAACAGCTGCAGGCGATGATAATATAGAAATACAGGCAGTTCCCTATTCCTATAATGAATTGCTGAAGGTACGGGACAATTTAAGAGATTACTTTTCAAATAAGAGCAGTCTTTCATTTGAAGTAAAGGGTTGGGCAATAAGAAATACAACGAATAAAGTAAATGTTTATATCGAGGAATTAACGGATGAAAAAATATCGGAATTTAAAAATGAGGTATTGGATTCTGATATTATAGATTTTATTAATTTACCGAAGGATAGTGGCAGCAGGGAAAATGTAAAGGATAATCATTCATCAGAAAATGAATTGGCAGCCGGAGACAGTACCCAGGCACAAATTTCAAGTACCACCTTATACAGCGGCAGCAGTATAGAATGCGGTTTATATGAAATGAGTATCGGCTTTCCTGCTAAATATCAGACGCCAGGTGGGAGCTATCAATATGGATTTGTAACTGCCGGACATTCTACAAGCAGCGGTGCTGCCATGAAGACTACCTACGGTACAACGGTAGGTACTGTAACAAAATATGTTTACAGCTCCTCCTCAGGCTGTGATTTTGCATTTGTGCATTTAAACTCAAACGCTGTAATGGGCAGTACTGTTTCAAGTGCATGCGGCGGCTCCGGAACGATTAACAATTATTATGTTACTCCGGTAGAAGGAAAAACAGTTTATAAAACCGGTAATGCATCAAACACAACCTATGGGAAGGTAATAACCACCTCCATGGATTATTCAGCATTCTTTGACGGAAACACTGTTAATTTAAAGGATTTATTAATGTTTCAGGCTTATGCGACCAATGGTGACAGCGGCGGCATTGTATATTTCAAGTATAATGGAACCAATACTCCCGTAGGCATAACTGCCGCAGGCTATATGGGCAGTTCAGGAACCTTGGTTATGAAAGCTGAAAATATGGTGAAATATGGAGTGTATCCAAATTAAATTCAAATGTCTGCTGTGGAGCCATTATTGATATAACCAAAAAATCAGGAGGATTAAATTGAAGAAAAAAATTATTTTTATTACGTTGATAATATTAATAGGATTCTTTGCCGTATCTAATTTTTTTCAATTTAGAGAGACCTTAAATTTTCACAGACAGATAGCTGAATTAAAGGAATCACAATATACGGATAACGAATTGAACAGAAACGAAGATGTATCTGTTTATCTAAACGATCACCGGACTGGGTTCAAATATGGAAAAAATCAAAAAATTACAGTAAATGTTAAAAATAATAGTAAAAATACTACCTATTACATTGGAGGCGATGAGCTTGAAATTTATTATAAAGGTGTGTGGCGAAGGCTTATTTTTATGCAGGGAAGAGCATTGCCGGCACTAATACTAAAACCCTCTGCTGAGCATAGTATAGATAAAATTGACATTGATAAAGCTCCCTATTCTGCGCCGCTAAAGAAAGGCCGCTACAGATTGGTCGTCCAGGCAAGAGAAGAAAATAAGGGTAGAATTACGGATAAGTATGAGTTGTCTGTTGAATTTAACATTCAGTAAAATAAAAGCCGGATAAAGAAAAAACTTCCTCTGTTGGATAGTAAACAGGAGGAAGTTTTTTTGTTTTAATACTGATGGAGCAAAAGGGTTATTTTTATTCCCTGTTCCGGGTGAAGGTAGCCTGAGAAATGCTGTATTTCCTATAAGATTAAGCTTTTACTTCCTAAAGGATTAAGCCTTGTATACTTTTACTTTTTGGTATATTATGCTATATAAGTTGTATTTTAATTTTTTCCTCTTCCGGATATAAAAAGGCTGAATTATATGTTGTTTTTATATCTTGAAGAGATGAAAAAACGGAATAAAACTTATTTAGACAGGAAAGTACGATAAGAAATGCGAGGATAGACATGGGAGAAACAGTTTTAATAGTAGACGATGAAAAAGAAATTGCAGATTTACTGGAGCTTTATCTGAAAAATGAAGATTTTACCGTATATAAATATTACACCGGGAAAGAAGCACTTGCGTGTATTGAAGCCAATAAAATTAACCTGGCGGTACTGGATGTGATGCTTCCGGATATCGATGGCTTTCGAATCTGCCAGAAGATTCGGGAAAAGTTTTTCTTCCCGGTTATTATGCTGACAGCAAAGGTGGAGGATATGGACAAGATTATGGGGCTTACCCTTGGGGCAGATGACTATATTACCAAGCCATTTAACCCCTTGGAGGTAGTTGCCAGAGTCAAGACCCAGCTTCGCCGTTATATGCGCTATAATACGGCGGAGGAGGCGGAAGCCTTTGAATATGATATCAGAGGACTTACCATCAATAAGGAAACCCACCAGTGCATGCTTTATGAGAAAGAATTATTCTTAACTCCCATTGAATTTTCTATTCTGTGGTACTTATGCGAGCGCAAGGGGAAGGTAGTTTCTTCGGAAGAGCTTTTTGAAGCCGTATGGCAGGATAAGTTTCTGGACAGCAATAACACTGTGATGGCCCATATCGGTAGGCTAAGGGAAAAGATGCAGGATAACTCCAAGAATCCCAAATTTATTAAAACAGTTTGGGGAGTGGGGTATAAAATTGAATAAGAAAGCAAGTATCAAGAGAAGGCTTACGGAATACATCTTTACCAGATTTCTTTTATGGGCAGTAATCTATACGGTATTTTTATTGGGCGGCTTTCTTTTTGCCAGGCAATTTCTCGGAAATTTTACCTGGTATGCGGACGATACCCTTTACCAGCTGTTCACTAAAATTCGCGATTACAGCGTGCTGTTTATTGGTTCCCTGTGGCTGCTTGGGGTCGGAATAATCTTTTTGCACTACTGGTTCAAGACCTTGGGCTATATGGAAGAGGTGGTAAGGGCAGCAGGAGAAATTTACAGCCCTACGGAAGAGCTCATTACCCTGTCTGCTGAATTAAAAGAAGTGGAAAATCAGATGAATCAGACAAAATTACAGGTAAAGCACAATGAAAGAGCTGCCAGGGAGGCAGAGCAGAGAAAAAATGACCTGGTGGTATACCTTGCCCATGATTTAAAAACACCTTTGACTTCCGTTATCGGCTATCTGACACTGCTTCGGGATGAAAAGGAGATTTCAAAGGAGCTTCAGGAAAAATATCTTTTAATTTCATTAAGTAAGGCAGAGCGTTTAGAGGAGCTGATCAATGAGTTCTTTGATATAACCAGATTCAATCTTACTAATCTGACCCTTGAATTAAGCCGTATCAATATAACCAGAATGCTGGAGCAGATTATCTTTGAGGCAGGCCCTGCTTTTAAGGATAAGAATCTATCCTGCCGCCTGTCGGCGGAGGGGGATATCAATATTCGCTGTGATGCCGGTAAGATGCAGAGGGTTTTTGATAATCTTCTGCGAAATGCCGTTAACTACAGCTTTGAAGAGGATACAATCGTAGTTGCCATAAAGCAGGAGGGCGAAAATATTCGTTTTATCTTTATCAACCATGGAAATACCATACCCGAGGAGAAGCTGAACAGGATATTTGAGCAATTTTACCGCCTGGATACGGCAAGGCAGTCAAGAACAGGAGGTGCAGGCCTCGGGCTTGCCATAGCAAAAGAGATTGTAGAGCTTCACGGAGGAAAGATAACTGCGGCCAGCAAGGATGAGGTTATCACTTTTGAGATTGTAATGCCGGCGGTTTTATAAGAAATTCAGCTATATAATAGTGTGATTAGACTGACAAAAGGGCAGTTTTTCGAAAGGGGACGGCAGTTTGCACAAAATAGAACGCTTCCTGCTTCCTTCCAATGTATAAGAAGTCCTAATTCTCTGAAGATTTTGTGCTGGACATATCATCAAACAGATAACTCGCGATGCTCAGACAATCTGATTGATGATATAGCACAAAAGCTTCAGAGAAAAGGACTTCTAATACATTTCCATAGGCGCAGGAAGCGTTCTATTTTGTGCAAACTGCCTTAGTTATTGTGAAACAGGGTATTTGTCGGGTTAATTATAATATTCAGGTGTATTAGTAATTTCTTATTTCGTCATGTATATTTGGGATGTAAAATGCAGCGAAGTGACATTTATGGAACGGAGTGTATTTTTATACTTCAAGTATATATTCAAAATACATGACATTGACTTATAGTACCCGATTCAATTATGAAATGTCAGAAAATTTTAAGAAATTCCGTATAAAAAAGAAGGAATTTTATAATGGAAAACGAAAAAAGGCTGTCCGATGTTTTGATATGATGATATCAAAGCAGCGGACAGCTTTTTATTTTATCAGGTAAAAGTACTTTTTAAGCTGCAAAGCTTGAGTATTAGATTATAAAGCTTCTTACAGGCTGTCCTTATAAGTCAAACATCAGGAGGAATGAAAAGGATGAAAAAAAACATTGCGGTTATTTTTGGAGGATGCTCTTCGGAATATGAGGTGTCACTTCAATCTGCCTATTCTATTTTAAAAGTTTTGGAGGGGATGGAGGATTATACTGTCATCTGCCTTGGTATTACAAGGGAAGGGGTATGGTACCGGTATTCAGGGCCTTTGACAGGCATTGAAAATGATACATGGAAGGATAACAGGGAATTGCTTCAGCCTGCACTTATTTCACCGGACAGGAGTCTTAAGGGAATAATTGAGTTTACGGAGAAAGGAATGAAAACAATTCGTCTTCATGGGGCCTTTCCCGTGCTTCACGGTAAGAATGGTGAAGACGGCACCGTACAGGGCTTAATTGAGCTGGCAGGTATTCCGCTGATTGGCTGCGATACGGAAAGCTCAGCCCTCTGCATGGATAAGGACAAGGCCCACAGGCTGGTAAAGGAAGCGGGAATAAGAGTACCAAAAGCCATTTTATTGAAGGGGAAGGCAGAGGAGCAGCCCGTATTGGAAAAGATAAGCGGAATGTCCTATCCCCTGTTCGTAAAGCCTGTAAAAGCAGGCTCTTCCTTTGGAATCACCAAGGTTTTCTTAAAAGAGGAGCTGATGCCTGCGGTCAAGGAGGCTTTTAAGCATGATTCGGAGGTGCTGATAGAGGAAAATATCACAGGCTTTGAGGTGGGGTGTGCCGTAATGGGCAAAGATAACCTGGTAATCGGTGAGGTGGATGAAATCGAGCTGACAGAGGGCTTCTTTGATTATACGGAAAAGTATACCCTAAAGAGCGCAGTTATTCATATGCCCGCCAGAATTGACAAGGAGACAAAGAACAGAATCAGGAAAAGTGCGGCAATTATCTATAAAACCCTTGGCTGTAAGGGCTTTGCCCGGGTGGACATGTTCTTAACGGATAAAGGAGAGATTGTTTTTAATGAGGTGAATACCATACCGGGCTTTACCTCCCACAGCAGGTATCCCGGTATGATGAAGGGAATCGGCCTTTCCTACAAGGATATCATAAGCAGGCTTATAGCAGAGGAGGTGGAGTAGTGGAAGAGGTTTTGATAAGCAGCGGGGATATTTCTAAGGGCTACCTGATACTTGTCAATAAGGAATATCCCTTAAAAGGAGCTGGTGTGAAAGAAAAGAACTTTCACACTCCATTATTAATGGCAGTACCGCAGACAGGTCTGCAGTATGCAATGGGAGCAAATGTGAAGAAGGAGGGGCTTGCGAAAGTCGGAGAGGAGGTTTATCTGGAGAACCGGACAGCCTCCATGCTGATGCAGCTTCTGGATGATATACAGGCCAGGAAAAAAATTGCAGCCGTCAGTGGTTACCGCAGCTTTCAGGAGCAGGAGAGAATTTATAAGGATTCTCTATCTGAAAATGGAAAAGAATTTACTGAGAAATTTGTGGCCCTGCCCGGTTCAAGCGAGCATCAGACCGGCCTTGCCATAGACCTTGGAGAGGCAAAAGAAGTAATTGATTTTTTATGTCCGGAATTTCCATATGAGGGAATCTGCCAGGATTTCCGGGAAAAGGCGGCTTTATTTGGATTTGTCCAAAGATATGAAAAAGAAAAAGAAGATATTACCAGTATAGGGCATGAGCCCTGGCATTTCCGCTATGTCGGATATCCCCACTCAAAAATTATGACAGAGAAGCATCTGTCTCTGGAGGAATATGAAGAGGTGATAGAAATGCATCCCTATGGTAGGGAGCCCCTGGTTTTTACTGAGGGAAAGCAAAGGGTTGAAATCAGTTATCTGGAGATGAAAGAAGGAGAAGAGGCAAGCTTAAGCTTTCCGGCGGAGACGCTTTATCAGATATCGGGGAATAACAAAAAGGGGATAATTATAACCCAGTGGCAGAGGCGGTAGGAGCATGGGAAAGACAAATAAATATCCGGATATTGATAGGTTCCGGCTGGCGGCGGCCCTTTTCGTAATTGCCATACACACGTCACCTTTAGCCACCTATAGCCCTTATGCAGACTTCTTAGTGACCCGGGTAGCGGGAAGAGTTGCCGTACCTTTTTTCCTCATGGTTTCAGGTTTTTTCTTATATGGCAGCCAGGGGTGGAACAGGGAAAAGCTGATTACCTTTGTCAGAAAGACGGCCATTTTGTATGGCATTTCTATTCTTATTTACCTTCCGGTTAACTGGTATACCGGATATTGGAGGGATAAGAATCTTGCCCTTAAGGTCATTCGGGATATTATGATGGACGGGACCATGTACCATTTGTGGTATCTGCCGGCGGCTATTATAGGAAGCATCATCAGCTTTGCCTGCTATAAGCTCCTTGGAATGAGAAAGGCACTTATAGTTACCGCAATTCTTTATCTGATTGGAGTGATGGGGGACAGTTACTATGGCATAGTCTCGGAAGTCCCTGTCATAGGCGCTTTTTACCGGGAGCTATTTAAGGTGATGGATTATACAAGAAACGGAATCTTTTTTGCCCCGCTGTTTTTCCTGTTAGGAGGATTTTTTAAAGAGCATAGGTCTTTGCAGCTTAAGTATAGCAAAGGAATATTCTGGTGCTTGTTTTTGATAATGGCAGCAGAAGCATTATTGCTGAAAAGGGCAGGCGTTATGCGTCATGACAGTATGTACCTGCTGCTGCCGGCGGTTATGTTCTTTTTATTTATGATACTGCTTCATAGAAGAGGAAGAGAATACAAGAGTTTTCGTGTGATTTCCATGGCAGTCTACATTATCCATCCATGGGTAATTATTGGAGTTAGAGGTGTTTCTAAAGTCCTGGGAATACAGAGCTATACTGTTAATAACAGCATAGTACATTTTCTTTTGATAGTGGCAGGTTCCTTTTTACTTGGAGGAATCTATTATCTTGCGGACAGCAAATTTAGAAGAGAGAGGAAGCGGGCATAGTTGCAGACAATTGAAAAAGAAAAGGTGTTAAAGAAGGAATGGGTTAAAAACAGGGACAGGGCCTGGTTAAATATAGACAAAGAAAATCTGCTCCATAATGTGAAGGAGCTCCGGAAGATCATGTCAGATAACTGCAGGCTCATGGCCGTAGTTAAGGCAAATGCTTACGGACATGGAAGTATTATGGTAGCTTCCCTGTTAAACAAGGCGG
The DNA here is from genome assembly GCF_900142215.1 of Anaerocolumna jejuensis DSM 15929. Lineage (GTDB taxonomy): Bacteria > Bacillota > Clostridia > Lachnospirales > Lachnospiraceae > Anaerocolumna > Anaerocolumna jejuensis. Next base: position 124,189 of record NZ_FRAC01000012.1, read on the forward strand.
GTATTGGAAATTTTGCGATAGCGACGATTCAGGAAGGAATTGAGCTGCGTCATTATGGTATCAGGGGAGATATCCTGATATTGGGCTATACGGAGCCGTTCCTTGCCAGAGAGCTTTCTGAGTACCAGCTGACTCAGACAGTAATTGATTATAATTACGGAAGAGAGCTTGACAGTATGGGAATTCCTCTTAAGGTTCAGATAAAGATAGATACGGGTATGCACAGGCTGGGCTTTCAGGCAGAGAACATGAAGGAGGTCCTTGGTATATTTGAAGCCTCAAACCTGAAGATTACAGGAATATTCACCCACTTAAGCACGGCAGACAGTAGAGAAGCGGAGGATATTGCCTTTGCAAAGGGACAGATTGACCGGTTCTATACCCTGGTAAAGCAGCTTAAGGAAAGAAAAATACAGGTACCAATCCATATACAGAGTACCTACGGACTTCTTAATTATAATGAGCTTGCCTGTGATTACGCAAGGATAGGAATCGGGATGTACGGTGCCTTAAGCTCTGCAAAGGATAAGACAATAATTCACCCGGACCTGCGGCCGGTGCTATCCCTTCATTCCCGTGTTGCTCTTATAAGACAGATAGCCGGCGGGGAAAGCGTAGGCTATGGAAGAGCCTATTGTGCGGACGGTGAGAGAACCATTGCAGTTATTACCATCGGATATGGGGACGGATATCCCAGGAGCCTGTCAGAAGGAAAAGGAGAGATTATAATTAAGGGAGTTAAAGTACCGGTTATCGGACGCATCTGTATGGATCAGCTTATTGTCGATATAACAGGGACAGAGGGCATTAACAGAGGGGATATTGCCACCCTCATTGGAAAAGAGGAGGAAGCCTTAATCCTTGCAGAAGAGGTGTCAGATAAAGCCGGAACCATAGCCAATGAACTTCTGAGCAGGCTTGGGAGCCGGCTTCCTAGAATTTTTGTGTAACGCTTATTTTTCTGCATCATTCGTGACGGTCTCCTTTTGGGAGGCAATATAATATCTTGCAAGAAGAGTATAGGCAAAGGCCAGGGCAATGGTCTGTATGATATCTCCGGGCCTTCGCTCGATGGAATGCTCCTTTTCATCAAATGCCATTGCCAGGGCAGCTTCCAGTTCATCACAGAATAAATTATAGGACACTTCATTTGTCTGGTTATTCTGCATAAAGGAAATGCCATTGCTGATATCCGTAAGGCTTAGCACCGGCTTCAATAAAAACAGGACATAAAGATAAGCCAGGTGCTCCCTGCGGTATTTTTTATTCTTCGAAGGTACAATGATTTTCTGCTTCACATAATTATTAATCATGGTAGAGGTCACGGCCTTTGCCGGTAAATCCTCATAAAACGGGGAAACATTCTCCTCTATCAGGCTGATGACCTGGTCCATATATAGATCTATGCTCGGCCAGTCCTTCCATCTCGGACAATGATAATTTCGTATATCTTCCAGTGTAAACATAATATGATCTCCTATAACAGGTAAAAAATCGAATAATATGGTAATATATAAGAGATTATATAGTATTAAAAACCATAAGTCAATGCGGTAAGGGAAATCAATCACAGGAAACGCATATGATAGTTGATGGCAACGGACGATGACCAAGGGGGTTGTTTTGGAGTTTTGTTACGCGAGAACCCTTATTCCACTAAAGCGGCAGAAAACGTGACTGGCAGGTAAATCAGCGCCAAACTCGCTGTGACAAATTTGGCTGTGTAAGGTATCAAGCTCAAACAGTGGCACTGGTTTACCTAGTCACGTTTCCTGCCGCTTAAGTGTCATAAGGAACCTCTTGAGACAAAACTCCAAAACAACCCCCTTGGTCATCTGTTCATATCTATTATCGGGCCCCATGCGTTTGACGTGGGAAATCAAAGCAGAATACCCTAGAAATAATATCCCTGAGGCAGGCAAAAGGATTGATTTAATATTTTAATGGATTATAATTTATCTTAGGATAATAAGGATTAATTCGTATGACATAATGTCACGCTTATTGAATATATACTTTGAGTAGTTTGAAAAATATGATACATTTTTCAAATTTCTATTTAAAGCAGTATCGTATGCAAGCTCGCGAAATGCATGATGGTTAATGATCAATACTTGTTTAACGAAAAGGAGAATATTATGGAAGATGTAACCGTGCTGCTGAACAGCCAGAGAAGGTTTTATGGGACTGGCAAGACAAGGAATATTGACTTTCGCATCAGGCAGTTAGTAAGGCTTAGAGAGAGCATTATAAAAAATGAAGCAGACATAATGGAGGCTTTGAAGAAGGATTTGAACAAAGCACCCTTTGAAGCCTATGCAACAGAAATCGGCATGGTCCTGGAAGAAATAAATTATCTTATAAAAAATATAAAAATGCTGGCAGGAACAAAAAAGGTAAGAACACCTGTTACCCATTTTCCCTCTGCCAGCAGGATTTATAAGGAGCCATATGGTATTGTACTGATTATGGCGCCCTGGAATTACCCCCTCCAGTTATCCCTTTCTCCTCTTGCAGGTGCCATTGCAGCCGGCAATTGTATGATTCTAAAGCCCTCCGAATATGCGCCCTGCTCCTCCAGGGTAATCGGGAAGGTGATACGGGAAGTTTTCCCGGAAAAATATATTGCAGTAGTGGAAGGCGGTATGGAGGTAAACCAAAGGCTGCTTCAGAATAAATTCGACTATATATTTTTTACTGGAAGCGTTTCGGTTGGAAGGATTATTATGGCGGAAGCGGCAAAGCATCTGACGCCGGTAACTCTTGAATTGGGAGGAAAAAGCCCCTGTATTGTAGATGAAACGGCAAATATATCCCTTGCTGCCAAAAGAATTGTCTGGGGAAAGTTTCTCAATGCCGGACAGACCTGTGTGGCCCCGGACTATATTCTGGTGCAGGAAAAGGTGAAGGAAGTTCTGATAAAAGAGCTGAACAGATATATCAGAAAGTTCTACGGAAAGGACTCTGTTCATAACGAGGAATATCCCAAAATCATAAATGAAAGGCATTTTAACCGCCTCCTATCCCTTATGAAGAATGAAAAAGTCAAAGGAGGAGGAAACTACAGCAGTAAGCTGCTAAAGATTGAACCGACTGTTCTTGAGCCTGAAAGCATAGATTCTCCTATTATGCAGGAGGAAATTTTTGGGCCTCTTCTTCCGGTGCTTGCCTATGAAAATATCCAAGAGGCGGCTGCCTTTGTCAATAACAGGCCGAAGCCCCTTGCCCTGTATCTTTTCACCACCTCAAAGAGAAACGAGAGATTTATTATGAAGAACACCTCCTTTGGCGGCGGCTGTATCAATGACACTATTGTGCATCTTGCAACGTCCCATATGGGATTTGGAGGCGTGGGAGAAAGCGGTATGGGAACCTATCATGGGAAGGAAAGCTTTTCAACCTTCAGCCATAGCAAAAGTGTATTAAAAAAGAGTAATTTTTTGGATATTCCCTTAAGATATCCGCCTTATAAAAAGAAAATAAAGTTGTTAAGAAAGATTTTATAAAGTCATATGCTTAAAAAAGTTGTAAAATGGCCTGCCAAATGATAAAATGAAGAATAAAAACCAAAGCAAAAACAGAAAATGCGGAAGAAATACAGATAAAGGAATGATTTGCAGCTGCCCGTTCTTCCGATTTTAAGCGGCAGTCTGGCAGGAAATACCTGCTTTATGCAACTGGTAAAAAAATGATTGCAGATCCTTACAAAGCATTGGGGGTATCTCCCAATGCATCCAATGATGAAATAAAAAGAGCATACCGTGAACTTAGCAGAAAATATCATCCGGATTCCAATGTGGATAATCCCCTTGCTGACCTTGCTGCCGAGAAGTTCAAGGAAGTACAGCAGGCTTATGACCAGATTATGAAGGAAAGAGAAGGCGGCAGCAGCGGCTACACAGGAGGGAATACTTCCTATGGAAAACCTGATGAAGCCTACGGGGATTCCGCTCAGCTGAACAGCGTCTACGATTACTTAAATGCAGGACGTTACAGGGAAGCTTTAAATGAGCTGGACAGAATCTATCCTAGAACGGCCCGGTGGTATTATTACAGTGCTATTGGAAATAATAGAACCGGAAATAACTATTTGGCTCTCAATCATGCAAGGGAAGCCGTTAATATGGAACCGAATAATATTGAATACAGGAACCTTTTAAACCAGATGGACTGGCAGGGCAGACGTTATGATAATACCAGACGCCAGACCGGAGGCTATGGGGACGGTTGCGGCAGCGGTAATTTCTGCTGTGATCTGTGTATAGCTGACAGCCTTTGCGAGTGTATGGGAGGGGATTTGTGTCCGTGCATCTAGGAACTAGAAAGCTGGCATTTTTAAGTCTGTTAATGGCAATATCGGTAGTGCTTATGATATTAAGCGGGGTATTGGAATTTAATACGCTGTTCTTATTGGCACTGGCATCTTTTGGCGTGGGCATAGCCTACAGGGAAGGCGGCTTTTCCATTGGATTTGGTTTTTTGGCAGGGAGTTTGATTCTTGGAGTCCTCCTTGCACCGAATAAGCTCTATTGTATTACTTATGGAGCAATGGCCCTTTATCTGCTTGCTTCAGAAGCTGTATATGACAAGCTTTTTCAGGTAAAGAGTATGGCTGTCAGAGGCAAGCTTCTCTGGAGCCTTAAATATCTTATTTTTAATGTGCTGTACGTGCCGATGCTTATTTTGGCTCCCAAGCTGATCTATGCAGGAAAGGTGGACACAAGGCTGTTCCTATTGATGTTTGCTGGCGGACAGGTTCTATTGTTCCTTTATGATAAAGGCTACCGGTATTTCCAAGGGAATATCTGGGAGAAAGCACGGATAAAGCTTAAATTTAAAGAGTAGATTGAAAAATGTGTTGCATTTTTCAAATTTTTATTTAGGCTATATCCCAAGCAAGCTTGGGATATGCGTGGGGAATAGTTTGAAAAATGAATATAGGATGCTGCATAACTGGAAGGAATTAGTACTTAGTGTGCAGCATCTTTTTTATTTTATGGTTAAGAATTAATCTAAATAATACGGTGCATTTATTAAAATCCTCAGCTTTTATTTATAAAAGTTCTTGACAAAGAGGAATAGTATAATTAAAATAAATATGAAGGTACCTTTACATATTATCGGATAAGCCCGATGCACATCTGATAAGAAAGCGCGGGTAAGATAATAATAACAAAAAGAAAGGATGATGCTATGGAACTGTTTTACGGTGTTCTTCTTATGCTGGGAGCAATACTTCTGTCGAATCTTATTAACCGGTTTGTTCCTGCCTTTTCTATTCCTATCATACAGATTATATTAGGAATCGTCTTGTCACTTTTCCCCACTGTGTATCATTTTACGCTTGATCCGGAGCTGTTTCTGATACTTTTTCTTGCACCCTTGTTATTTCATGACGGGATGCAGGCAGATAAGATATCCTTATGGACCTTAAAGAAGCCTATTATTATGCTGGCTTTGGGACTTGTATTTTTTACGGTAGTCGTAGTGGGAGTTTTAATTAATTTTATGGTTCCCGCTATTCCTCTTGCGGCAGCTTTCGCCCTTGCGGCAGCTCTGGCACCTACGGATGCGGTTGCTGTCAGTTCCATAGGAAAGAGGATTAAAATACCGGAAGGGATTAAGAATCTTTTAGAGGGTGAAGCCTTAATAAATGATGCTTCCGGTATCGTAAGCTTTCAATTTGCGGTTGCGGCCATGGTAACCGGAACCTTTTCCTTATTGCATGCAGGAGTCCGTTTCCTTTATGTTGCTGTGGGAGGGGTAATTATCGGTGTTATTATGACAGCGCTCAAATACCTTCTTGTAAAGTGGATTCGTTCACTGGGAATGGAAAATGTCACCTTTCATTTGCTTTTAGGCATACTTACTCCTTTTATCATATACATGGCAGCAGAGGAATGCAGGGTCAGCGGTATTCTGGCGGTTGTCATTTCCGGAGTTATCCATTCCTTTGAGGGGAAAAAGCTGAATCCGGAAACCGCAATACTTAACGTAGCCTCAAAAAGCATATGGTCTACCTTGACCTTTGTCCTAAACGGACTTGTATTTCTAATTCTGGGCATGCAGCTTCCGGTAATCATAAAAACCATATGGTATGATTCAAAATTCAGCAATCTGATAACCATAGGATATATTTTAGTGATTACAGCGGCAATGATGTTAATCCGGTTTTTATGGTCCTTCTTTACTGTGGGCGGTAATACAAAAGTATATAAGATACAAGGAGAAGCAGTGCAGGTGTCCGGCTTAATAGCAGAGGAGGGCCTGGGAAGAGCAAGGGCAAGCCTTATTATAAGCATGGCAGGAGTAAGAGGAAGTGTAACCCTGGCATCCACTCTGGCACTTCCATTTGTGCTGGGCAGTGGTAAGTCGTTTCCTGAAAGAAATCTTATAATCTTTATCGCTGCCGGAGTGATTTTATGTTCCCTTCTTATTGCAAATTTTATTCTGCCTCTTTTACTTAAGAAAGAAAGCACAGAGGAGGTCAGTTCAGAAGAAAGAGAAGCCTGCCTTGAAATCATACAAAATGTGATCAGGCAATTGAATGAACTGGAAACAGAGGAAAACAGATTCAATATTGGGCGGCTTACAAGGAATCTGGCACTAAGAGCAGAAGAGATAAGGAACAAAAATTATAAGAAAACCAGTCTGAAGGAAGAACGAAAACTAAGGCGGGAGGTGCTGAGCTGGGAAATAGAGTATACCAGGTCTCTGCTTGAAAACCATGAGGTTGATGAAGGTATTGCCTCCAAGTATCTGGATATCCTTGATGGAATTATCAGAAAGAATGACAGAAAGAGATTTCTATTTCATCCCAATATCAATAAGATACTAAGAAGCTTTAGGATTATGAAAAATCGGCAGTTCAGGCCCTACGGCTTCCACGACAGAAAGATGCAGATAGAAAAAACACAGCTGGAAAAAATACAGATGGAAAAAATGCAGATGGATAGAATGCAGATGGAACGGGTGAGGCATTTGAGCAGCGAGTATGTACTAAAGCTGTTATATGAGCGGAAGGAAAAGGAGGATACCTTTGCCGTCAATAAGTTGATTGCGGAATATGAAAGCCTGAAAGCTTTACTGATAAGCAGAAGCCTCCTCTCGGAAAATATGCAAAGGGGAGGAAACGAGGTAGAACCGTTCAATGAAAATTCCAATGAAATAAAGGATCTGGTGCCGCTGAGCTTTCAGATAGAAAGAGATGAAATTCAGGCTATGTATGAGCGGGGCAGGATATCCTGGGAAACTGCCCAGAAAATGCGCAGTGACATAGCCATGATGGAATTACAGTTAAAAAAAGGTTGAATGATAGCAGGCAGCTATTGCCTCATAAAGCGTTTTACCAAGGCGGACATTGGCTTGTAAGGAAAGCTTTCCAAGGAAGCAGTTGTCTTTTTGAGTTCTTTGGGGATTGCTATGCTTTGAGGACAGTGCTTTTCACATAAACCGCAGCCAACACATTTGCTTGCATTATGCCCGGAGGTTCGCAGGATATAGTTTAATCGGGAGTGTAATTTTCCGGAAGTGGCTGTTTCATTGTAGCTGCTAAAGCAAAGAGGAATATCCACTCCCTGGGGACATGGCATGCAGTAGCTGCAGCCTGTACAAGGCACCAGAAAGGATTTATTCAAGGCCTCTTTTACCCTGCCGTAAAGGTCAAGCTCTGCCGGAGTAAGAATCCCAGCCTCTGCCTTGGAGGCGGAGGCGGCGTTGGCAGCAAGCATTTCCTGGGAATTCATGCCGGAAAGCACGGTAAGCACCTGAGGCTGGTTCCACAACCATCGGAAGGACCATTCTGCGGGGGTATGCTTTTCCTTTGACTCCTCAAAGACAGAGAGGGCTTCCTTGGGCAGATTTACAAGCTTTCCGCCTCGTAAGGGTTCCATGATCATAATGGGTAGGCCTTTCTCCGCTGCATAAAGTAAGCCGTTTTTGCCTGCCTGGTTGTATTCGTCATAGTAATTATACTGGAGCATGCAGAATTCCCAATCATAGGCATCAATAATTTTTATAAATTCCTGCTGGCCGCCATGGTAGGAAAACCCAATGTTCTTTATCTGCCCTTTCTCTTTTTTCTCTTTAATCCAGTCCAGTATGCCAAGGCTTACCAGCCGCTGCCAAACCTCCAGATTAGTAAGCATATGAATCAGGTAATAATCGATATAGTCTGTCTTAAGCCGCTCCAGCTGTGTAAGAAAGAGCTTATCAAAGTCTTCCTTCTTTTTTACAAGATAGTGTGGCAGCTTTGTAGCAAGCTTTACTTTTTCCCGGTAGCCCTTTGAAAGAATTCGTCCAAGAGTGGCCTCGCTGCCAGGATATATGTAGGCGGTATCAAAATAATTAATTCCCATTTCAATCGCTTTTATTATCTGCCGTTCTGTTTCTTTCTCGTCCCTCTTAAAACGCATACATCCAAAAGCCAGGACCGATATCATATCTCCGTTTTTCGGATTCCTTCTGTATTGCATCGCAACCTCTTTTCCTGATATCTGAAATTCTCAGATATTAAATTAATATTCTTAAGATGTATTATAGGATAACGAAGAATGAAGTCAAGAAAATTATTTAAAGTAGTTCCATTCTAAGGATTGACAAGAGAAATGGGCAGGTATTAAAGTATACTGTGTAAGTCGAAAAAACTGAAATTCAACTTATTATAAGAAATTTAGGCTAGTTTGGGAGGTAGAAGGCATGAAGCTTAAGAATATATTAAACACAAAAGGACATAATCCGTCCTTTGGATTAAGAGAATTACTAGGTTATATCGGACCGGGGCTTTTAGTAACGGTGGGATTTATCGACCCAGGTAACTGGGCGTCGAATATCGCGGCAGGGTCTGAATACGGATACAAACTTTTATGGATGGTCACCCTTTCCACCATCATGTTAATCCTGCTCCAGCATAATGTTGCCCATCTTGGGATTGTAACGGGGGATTGTCTTTCGGAAGCAGCAAACAAGCATCTGAAGCCCTGGCTGTCAAAAACGGTTCTTTCTACGGCCCTTTTGGCAGCGGTTTCTACGGCAATGGCGGAAATACTGGGCGGAGCCATTGCATTGAACCTGCTCTTTAAGGTACCGATTAAAGTGGGCTCTGTCATTATCCTGGTCGTTATTATTCTATTACTTTTTACGAATACCTATAAGAAGCTGGAAAAGGTAATAATGGGCTTTGTATCCATTATAGGAATATCCTTTCTGTATGAGCTCAGTGTAGTTCATATAAGCTGGCCCGAAGCTGTGAGGGGCTGGACAACCATTCAATTTCCATCCGGCTCGCTGCCAATTATTATGTCTGTACTGGGAGCGGTTGTTATGCCCCATAACTTATTTCTTCACTCTGAGGTCATACAGAGCAGGCAGTGGAATTTGGAAGAAGAGTCCGTTATTAAGAAGCAATTGAAATATGAATTCTTAGATACCCTGTTTTCCATGATTATAGGCTGGGCAATAAACAGTGCCATGATAATACTTGCGGCAACAACATTTTTTTCACAGCATATCAAGGTATCGGAACTGGGTCAGGCACAGCAGATGCTTGTTCCGCTGGTTGGAGGGCTTGCAGCAATTATCTTTGGAGTAGCATTGCTCTTTGCCGGTATTTCTTCCACAATGACGGCCGGTATGGCAGCCGGAACAATCTTTGCCGGAATGTTTGGAGAGCCCTATGATATCAAGGACAGACATACAAAGATAGGTGTTGTTGGAATCCTGACCATAGCTACCCTGATAATATTCTTTATACATAATCCTTTTCAGGGACTGGTATACAGCCAGATGTTACTCAGTATTCAGCTTCCGATAACGGTATTTTTGCAGATTTACTTAACATCCTCCAAAAAGGTCATGGGAAAATACAAGAATAGCTTATTCAGCAATATCGTCCTGTGGTCCATTGCAATCATTCTGACAGTTTTAAATCTGATGCTTTTTGCAAGTTACCTGGTTTAGAAAAAATCCGGTTTCTTTCAAAGGTATAATAAGAAGCCCCCTGTTTGTGATATGCTGTCCTCAATATAGGAATTATATTTCAATGTCCTATAGAGGGGAGCATATCAAAGACAGGGGGCTTTCTGATATTTAATTATTCAACAGTCAATCTGATACCTTTTTTGTCTAATTCGCTGGCATTTCCGATTAATTTTTGAATCAGGCCAATGAGCTCGGAAGAGAGGCTGTGTGCCTCCTTTAAAATAAGCGAGGATTTCTCCTTATCATTTTTCTCGATGGCTTTAATCATATCATCGCCTTTTAAATGGAATTCTTTATGCAGTTTGCCGATTGTTTCCCAATCCTTCAGGATGGAAGGATGGTTCAGGTTCAGGGTATTATAATAGTGGCCGAAGCTGCATTTGCTGGGATTTGTCTGAAGGGGCAGCAATGTCATGGTATTTGCCATGGATTCGAGCTTATCCATCCATTCCTTATGGGCATTGATGGCTTTTTCTAAAATGCTGCATACTTCATTGTTGGATATGGAATGAGTAGTACCCTTTAACCCCTTATATAAGTTGCCGGCCAGGGCAGACAATTTATCATCTATATTTGAGATGCTCTTAGCATAGCCAACACTTTCGGAAGCATCCTTCTGAATATTCTGGGTCATGGCGTTGAGCTTTTGAGCATCCTCACTGGAGGCTTCCATAGCCCGGTTAATTTCAACAGAAGCAACCTTTACTCCCTGCATGGAATCGTTAATGGTTTCAACCGTATCGATAACGCCTTCCAGCATATGAATATTTTCGCCCACGGTGTTTGATACCTGGTCTATTTTTTCACTCATCTGGCTGGTGGAAGTTAAGGCACGGTCAAGACTATTCTTACCCTCACCGGCAGCAGTTTGAATGTTACCTACGAATATCCGCATATCATCAAGGTTATGCTTGGTATCGTCTGCCAGTTTTCTTACTTCTTCCGCTACAACGGAGAAGCCCTTGCCGTGTTCACCGGCTCTGGCAGCTTCAATTGCAGCGTTTAAAGCAAGTAAATTTGTCTGGTTGGCTATGGTTTGGACACTGTCTACGATTTTACCGACTTCATTGGCAAGCTGCAGCAGCTGATCGATTTTACCGGCCATATTTTTGGTATCTGTCACAACATTTTCTTTTAGGCCACTTACATCCATGAGTAAATCCTTACTTTCCTTATTACGGGCAGCAAGGGTCATGGAATCTTCTGATAATTGCTGTAAGGTAGTAGCTGAATTGTCAATGGTATCGGAAACAGAAGTCATGGTAGCGGTAGTCTCTTCCACTATAGCAAGATTTGACTCGCTCAGATTCGACAGTTCCAGGGAAAAGCTGCTTAATTGGTTGGATATGTATGTCATTCCGACATCGAAGGTGCTTATAGAAGAGGCCAGATCCATGATATCTTTTACGGCACCTGACATTTTATGTTCGTTGTCAAACAGTTTATTAAAATGATTGATTGCCTGCTGGTGAATTGGATGATCACTTTGCGGAGATTCAAGTTCTTTTCCGGACATCATACTTTCTACATAGTGGAGAATTTCTCCCATTTCTGAACACGCTTTTCTTATCTTTGGCATAGTATTTTTCCTTTCTTTCGTGTAGAGTTACTTTTATTATAATCTGCCCGCTTAACTTGTGCAACGGATATTTTTTTACTATAGGAGGTTGAAATAATACATTGTAATAGTCTGTTAAAAAGATATAATTAGAATTATGTTTCAAGTGTCATAAGTCAATGCCATATTTATAGAATGTATACTTGTGATATAAAAATACACTCACCTCCGTGAAAGTCACTTCGTTGCATTTTTATACCCCAAATATACATAATTGAAAGCTGAGATTAACTTATGACATCCGAATCAATTAAGTATTAAAAAGGATAAAACATCAAAAGAAAAGAGGTCAGGTAACATGCTAACGAACACAGAAGCCTTCAGAATTAAAAAAGCAATTGGCAAAGCAATCGAAATGAATGAGATTTCCGGTGCTAATTTGCTGGTTTTTAAGGACGGAAAAGAAATATTCTACCATGAGGATGGTCTTGCATCAAGAGAGGAACAGCTCCCCATAAAGAGGGATACCATATTCCGCCTATATTCCATGACCAAGCCCGTTACGGCAGCGGCTGCAATGATATTAGTGGAAAGAGGGGAGATAGACCTGTATGAACCCGTCGGCAAATATCTGGAAGGCTTTCACAACCAATTGGTTGAAGATAACGGGTCCCTGGTTCCTGCAAACAGAGAGGTATTAATAAAGGACTTGCTGAATATGACCTCCGGCCTTCTTTATGGGGGAGAAAGTAAAGCCGGTAAGGCAGCCGAGGCAGTATTTAAGGAAGTGGAGGAAAAGTTTCTGACCAAGGATGCATTAAGTACCGTTGAAGTGGCAAATAAGCTCGGAAAATGTCCGCTGGCGTACCATCCCGGTTCTTCCTGGAGCTATGGCTCCAGTGCGGATGTTATTGGCGCTCTTGTGGAAGTCGTAAGCGGCATGAAGTTTGGCGAATTCTTAAAGAAAGAAATATTCGAGCCATTAGGAATGAAGGATACGGGCTTTTATGTACCGGCTGAAAAGAGGAACAGGCTTGCTAATACCTACCAAACGGACAGCGTAAATGGGTTAACCCTGTATACCGGCAATAATCTTGGAATTATTCAGAAAATGGACAGAGAGCCTGCCTATGAGGCCGGCGGAGCTGGATTAGTATCAACCGTTGATGATTATGCAAAGTTTTCCTTAATGCTTTTGAACGGCGGGACCTATGAGGGAACTGCCATACTGCGCCCCAGGACTGTTCAGTATATGACGACAAAGACATTAAATGAGGAGCAGTATAAGGGGATGGAATCCTGGCTTACATTGGAAGGCCACAGCTATGGTAATTTCATGAGAATCCTGACGGATACCACAAAGGCCGGAAGCCTTGGAAGTCCTTTCGAATATGGCTGGGATGGCTGGCTTGGCTGCTACTTTACCAATTGCCCCAAGGATAACCTTAATATCCTGTTCATGACCCAAAAGACAGATGCAGGTACCATGGCGGTTACCAGAAAGCTGAGAAATATAATTTTCAGCAGCTGCTGTGATTAAAGATATGTTTTAATGCTTTATACTTTAAAAAAATCTGATTTAAAAGATTTGATTTGGGTATCGAAAGGGTAGTCTTTCAAAAGGGGACGGCAATTTGCACAAACCAGAAAGACTCATACTTCGATTCCAAGGTATAAGAAGTCCTAATTCTCTGAATATTTTGTGCTGGACATATTATAAAACAGATAACTCGCTTTTGCTCAAACAATCTGTTTTATAATATAGCACAAAATTTTCAGAGAAAAGGACTTCTAATACCTTTCCATAGGCGCATTCGTTCTTTCTGGTTTGTGCAAATTGCCTGTGTTTTTTTGAAGCAAGGTTTTTGTCACTCAAATCAGATTTATAGTTAAAAGATTGTTTCTGAATAGTAATCTGATGCCAATAAGCAGGAAAAATAGCTGGATAATGAAAGAGGGGGGATGCTATGAAAGTAAAATACAAATTAAATTTGAAATATTCAATCCTGGGATTATTTTTAATCCTCTGTGCTTACATCATTATTTCCTATATTTCAGGCGCAAGGTTCTCACCGGATCGGGCAGCTAAAACCAGCCGGTGGGCAGAGAATACCTCAGTCTTACTTGGAACAGTCGAAACTCCTCCATATAAGGTATATATTTACGAAAATCAGGATAAATACCGCACCATCCTCACTGGTTATAAATTTCCTTTTTGGAGGTACCGCGGCAGTTCCTGGGCTAATAAAACAGAGGATAAAGTAAAGCTGGTGGGGTGGTGCAGCTACTCTGACAGAGGAGATGGAAAGGGCATTACTGTGGTGCCGGTTCAAAGCTTTGATGATAAAGTAGCATTTATTGAAATGGGCAGTGGCCCTGATTTGCAGAGAAAGCCGGTTAAAACAGGTGAGGTACTTCTGTTTTCCTGGGAAAAATCAGTGAAATGGAATGACCTGAACGCAATTGCCTGTTCAGGTGATAATAAAGTACTGTACAAATTGGGATATGAAGTCAACAATTCAAAAATTAACATGGATGAATTAAGGTGGCTTCCAGTGGATTAATGTTGTCTAACTGCTCGTATATTATTGAGGTCTCGTACATATCTTTTATACATAAAGTAATTGTAATTGAGGGCAGCAGGATGAATATTATCTCCATGCTTTTGGCTATTTTAGCAGGAGTATTAACTACCATTGAAGCTACAATAAATACCCAGCTTGGAAAATATGTGACACCTAGTATTGCCACACTTCACAGTTTAATGACAGGATTGACTTTTGTATTATTGATTAATCTTGTTGTCGGCAACCTGCCAAGGTATACAAGGGTCACTTCCGTTCGTCCTATCTGGCTGATTGGAGGTTTCTTCGGAGCGTCCATTATCTACCTGACTTCAAGGTCGATTCCCTCCCTTGGGATATCCAATGCCTTGATCCTGATTGTGGCAGGCCAGCTTACCAGCAGCCTTATTATGGATGTATTTCTTAATAATTCAGAAGTAAGTCTAAAAAAAATGGGCGGTATGATATTATTTCTGATCGGTACCATAATGTTTCTTCGCGATTAGCATAGAAAGCCGTGGCAGTGAAAAGGCATATATGAAATAAATTTCCTGTTAAAATGTATAAAAATAAATCAGTGCTTGCAATTCTTATAATTCTATGTATAATTACATTAAATGAATGATAAAGGGTGATTTCTTTGGAGTATTACAGATACAATTTCATGATAGACATTTTGGGAAAGACGGGCTTTGCAGCCTGTCTTTCTTTTTGGCTTTAACTTAATAAAGTATAAAAATTCATTTTCAAAAGTTTATTGAAAGGAGCTACTATGAAAATTGCGGTATATGAATTAAGGCAGGATGAAAAGAATAAACTGGAGGAATTAAAAATAAAGCATGGTATTGATCTGGTTTCGACCGGAAAGACATTGAACAAGCAGACCTTAAAGCTCTGTGCAGGCTGTGAGGGAGTCAGCGTTCTTGGAAGAAGCTCTCTTGATAAGGAGCTTTTGGAAGGACTTAAAAAGCAGGGTGTTGGTTATATCTCCACGAGAACCGTAGGGTATAACCATATAGATACCGCCTACGGAAAGGAAATCGGGCTCAGGATGTGCAATGCCGGCTATCCGCCAAAAGGAGTGGCAGAGTTTGCTGTTATGCTGATGTTACTGACACTGCGCCACTATAAGCCTGCCATGTGGCGGCAAAATGTCAATGACTATTCCCTTTTTGGATTAACGGGACAGGAGCTGGGCAACCAGACAGTGGGAGTAATCGGTACGGGGAATATCGGTACGGAAGTACTAAGGATACTCTCAGGCTTTGGCTGTAAGCTGGCAGCTTATAACAAGGGTGAAACAGAGGAGGGGAAAAGGTATGCCCGGTATGTATCTCTGGATGAATTGTACCGTGACTCCGATATTATAACCCTTCATGTGCCCTTAACGGAGGAGAACAGGCATTTTATCAACAGAGAAGCCATTGATAAGATGAAAACAGGAGTTATATTAATTAATACTGCCAGAGGGGAATTAATGGACATAGAAGCGCTGACAGAAGGAATTGAGTCGCAGAAAATCGGTGCTCTTGGACTGGATGTATTTGAAAAGGAAGAGGGAATCTATCATGCTGACAGAAAGACAGATATTCTTAAGAACAGGGATATGGTTTATTTAAGACAGTTTCCCAATGTGGTAATGACCCAGCATATGGCATTTTACACCAGAGCCAATATTGACAGCATGGTTACCTGGGGCATTGAAGGATTGTTGGATATGTACCATAAGGGAGTGTGCAGGCAGGAGATATAAATCTTTAAGAAAATATTAAATTTTTTACAATAAGCTGGTTGTTATTGACAACCGGCTTTTATATTACTATACTAAGTGTATTAATAGTAATAGTACACTTCGTATACAGACGTGACTTATGCAAAGAAAGGAGTGCCATATGATAATTATTGACTATAAAGACCGCAGGCCAATCTATGAACAGGTGGAAGAACGGTTTGAGGAGTTAATTCTAAAGGGCGGGCTGGTGCCTAAGGAGCAGCTTCCTTCTGTACGCAATCTGGCTATGGAATTGTCAATAAATCCGAATACTATTCAGAGAGCCTATATGGAGCTGGAGCGAAAAGGCTTTATCTATACGGTAAAGGGCAGAGGAAGCTTTATTGCTGATACAGAGCACCTTGTGGATATCAGGAAGAATGAACTGCTGAATTCTGTTGCCGGGATTCTTAAGGAAGTGAAAGAAATCGGCATAAGTAAAGAGCAGGTTATGGAGAAAGTAGAAGATGTATATGGTGAAAGATAATTTGAAACGGTAACTGGGAGTTAATGCGTATAAAGGAATATCAATTAGAGGATTTGATATTTGGGAAAGAAGTAGTTTGAAAAAACGAAAAGCTGTTTTTCAACTACTGATTAACGAATATCCAATTGAATTGGATATTCAGAAAAGAGGTTAATATGATAGAAGCACAATGCTTAACCAAGCAGTTTGATACGATTAAAGCAGTGGATAACATTACTGCTGTCATCAAGGAAGGAGAAGTCTTTGGGCTTGTCGGAACCAATGGGGCAGGTAAAAGTACTTTTCTGCGCATGATAGCAGGTGTTATAAAGCCCGATGCAGGAATGGTTAAGGTAGACGGATATCCGGTGTTTGAGAATCTCAATGCCAAGAAGCTGCTGTTTTATATTTCAGATGACAGCTATTTTTTCAGTAACAGTACACCAAAGGATTTAAAGAATTACTATAAGGTAATCTATACTGATTTTGATGAGCTGCGTTTTGAAGAACTGATGAAGCAGTTCGGCCTGGATGGCAAACGCAAAATAAATACCTTCTCAAAGGGAATGAAGAAACAGCTTACAGTTCTTTTGGGAATTTGTGCCGGTACAAAATACCTTCTTTGTGATGAAACCTTTGACGGACTTGACCCGGTCATGCGCCAGGCAGTGAAAAGCCTGTTTGCAAAAGAAATTGCCGAGAGGGGTATGACTCCTATTATAGCTTCCCATAATCTAAGAGAGCTTGAGGACATCTGTGACCATGTAGGGCTGCTGCATCGAGGCGGAATCTTATTATCAAAGGATCTCTTTGACATGAAGCTCAGTATTCATAAGATACAGTGTGTATTGAAAGAAGAAGTAGAGCTTAAAGAGCTTTTGGGGGATATTGAGATTCTTAAAACAGAAAGAAGAGGTTCTCTCTATACCATTACTGCCAGGGGGAACAGGGAAGAGATTATAGCTAAAATCGAGAAGTCAAATCCTGTATTTTCAGAAGTTCTTCCTTTGTCCTTGGAGGAAATCTTCATCAGTGAAACGGAGGTAGCCGGTTATGACATCAAGAAACTTATTTTTTAAACTTCAAAAAGAAGATATAAAAAGAAGAATGTGGGTCATTGCTTTGTCAATGCTGATATTTTTCCTTTTTGGCCCCGTATGGCTGGCATTGGAACTGGAAGGCGCGGCAGACAACGCTACGATGAAGTATATAATTGCGGAAATAACGACCGTAATAGGTCCTGGTTTTATTCTTCAGTATTTAATTACAATAGCAGGTGCTCTTATATGTGCCTGCAGCGGATTTTTCTTTCTGCATTCCAGAAAGAAGGTAGATTTTTTCCACAGCGTACCGGTTAGAAGAGAGAGGCTCTTTTTCGTTAATTATGCAGATGGCATCCTGCTTTATATTATTCCTTATTTTATCAGCATGCTGTTAAATTTTCTGGTGCTGGCTGTAAACGGTTTTATGGGAGCCGATGCTGCAATTGCAGGATTTCAGGCTTTAGGAGTGAATCTGCTGTACTTTCTTGTAATCTATACCCTGACGGTTCTGGCAGTTATGCTTACGGGAAATGGTATTGTAAGTATTCTGGGAACAGGCGTATTTTTTGTTTATGGCCCTATGGTCATGTTCATAAAGGATTCATACGGTCATGAATTTTTTAAAACCTATCATAGTATTGCAAATGATGAAAATTTTTTGACATTCCTGTCCCCATTGGGCAAATATATTTATAGATCCCAGTATATTAAGAATAGTGATTTTAAAGGACTTGGCTTAAGTATACTTATGACTGCGGCAGTTATCATCCTGCTGCTGGTATTGAACCTTTTGTTTTACAGGAAACGCCCGTCGGAAGCTGCAGGTAAAGCGATGGCTTTTGATATAGTAAAACCGGTGATTAAATTCTTACTGATCATCCCTATAGCCCTTGGCGGAGGATTGGTCTTTCGAGGAGCTGCCGGCAGCCATTCAGATGGCTGGATGATTTTTGGATTGATACTTGGCTTTCTGATTACTAGCGCAATTGTGGAAGTCATCTATCAGTTTGACTTGAAAAAGGCCTTCTCCCACAGGCTGGGCCTGGCTGTAGCTGCCCTTGTTACAACAGCTATCGTCTGTGTTTTCCGCTTTGACCTAATTTCCTATGATACCTATATTCCGGATAAGGATAAGGTGGTATCCATGAGTATTAGAATACCAGGAGTTGACGAAAATAAAAACTATGTAACTTTGAACAAAGAGGGAACAGGTTATGACCATTATTTAAACTTTGAGTACGAAGAGAAGTACATGCGGCTGAAGAACTTTGATACGGCTTATGACATTGCAAAGCTTGGCATCAAGGAAATCAAAAAAACGGATAAGGATAATGCTTCGGATAAAAAATATTCCAGTATGGTGGCTTTCCACCTTAAGAACGGCAGGACGGTAATACGTAATTATCCAAGCGTTGCCGATAAGGATTTCTCCTTATTAAAGCAGCTTTATAGTGATGATGATTTTAAAGAAGGCTATTATCCCATCTACCAGTGGAAGAGCGATAATATAACCTCTGTTTCTGCTTTTAATTACCTTGGCGAGAAAGAATTTACGCTTACAGAAAAGGAAAAGGAAGAATTGCTGGAAACCTATAAGGAAGAATTGAAAGCCCTTACAATTGATGACATTATGCGCAGCAAGTCCTTGGGAAGCCTTCGGTTTACACTGGTCGGTAATAGACCATTTGAATATGATCTCTTACCTGAGTTCACAAGAACCTTGGAATTTCTTTCTGCTCATGGTTTTCAGTCCGATGACCAGATAAAGGCAGAGAATATTAAAAAGGTGACTGTAGTGAAACAGTTTCAAGAGGATACTGTTAATACAGAAGCACCCTCCATTAACAAGGATACACTGGAGCAGGTTGACTACACAGGGAAAGAACAGATAGAAACAATCCTGCAGGCGGCTATACCCTCAAACTATGGCAGTGAATTCTATAGTATCCTGGATATAAATTATGATTTATCCGTAAGTATCGTATTGGGTACGGATACCTATGGCAATGAAACGAGCCAGACCTACTATTTTTCAAGGAATAATGTACCGGATTTTGTGAAAAAAGATCTGAAATATAACCCGCAATAGTCAAAAGAGGATTTATTTACATTATTTTTCCTTAATGTGTTTAAAAATAAAGAATATGGTATAATAATAGAGTGGAGAAGACATAATACTCCGCTCTTTTATTATAATGACAAATATTGCAGAAAGGAAATATTGGGTCCAGGGATTGATATGAAAAAAATGATAGTGGTCGTGCTGCTGCTTTTTCAAATGACGATTCTGATGTCTTGCAGAGAAAAAGCAGGTGAGAAGGAAAATACTCTGCCCCAGGGAGAGTTATCGGAAACAGCAACACCTTCCGTTGCCGCAAAGGAGACGGCAGTTACTTCCGATATTTCAAATGAAGATGTGAAGAAAGAAAATGTTCTGGAATATTTCCCGGACAGGGAAAACAAACAGTATTTTTATGAAGGAAAAGGAAGCGAATATGCAGCCTTCTGGAGCTATGCGGACTATCAGGACAGGGACAGCGGCAGAATCCAGCTTCGGACCGACAACGGAGGTACCCAGACGGTTCAGGTAATGGAGGGGAACAGTACAAGCCTTTCTGTCATAGTCAGCAAAGAAGAATGCTATTACAGGGATAACCTGTTAAATTACAACAGCGTAGAAGAACCGGAAATCCTATTAAAAGCTCCCCTGGAAAAAGGCACGGAATGGACTCTCTCAGACGGAAGGAAGCGTTATATATCGGATGTGGAGAAGGAAATTAAAACGCCCTCCGGGGACTATAAAACAATTGAAGTGACAACGGAAGAAAAGGAAGGACAAACCAGGGACTATTATGCAAAGGAAGTGGGACTTGTAAAGCGGGAATATAGTACGGATGGTCTGACAGTTACTTCCCTGCTTAAAGAAATCAAAGAAACTCCTTTGGTACAAAGCTTTACCCTTTACTATCCAAACGAGGATGAGAAGCTGCTGGAGGAAGTAAAAGACTTAAAGTTTAACACCAATGATATTACCCGTTTTAAGGTACAGGAACTGCTTCGGGAAAAGCATGAAGGAAACCAGGGATTAATCAGTGTCGGAACGAATCTTAACTCGTTATATAAGGGTTCGGACGGGATTGTGTATGCGGACTTTTCAAAGGAGCTTATTAATGAAATGAATGCAGGAGCGGGCTTTGAACAACTCATTTTGCAGGGAGTTGCCGACAGCCTTGGCCGTTATTACGATGCAAAGGAGGTATATCTTACGGTAGAGCAAAAGTCCTATGAGTCCGGACATATACTCTTAAAAAAGGGAGAGACCCTAAAGGTAAGCAAATAAGAAAAAATCATTTAATTGAAGAAAGGGATTGCATATGGGAAAAACAGTATTGATAACAGGAGCCTCAAAGGGAATTGGACGGGAGCTTGCCATTGTATTTGCCAAACAGGGATATGAACTTATCCTGGTGGCAAGGAGCAGAGAACTATTGGAGGATTTAGGAAAAAGGCTGAGGAAGAAGTACGGTACGGATGTTACGGTGATAGAAAAAGATTTGGCAGAGAAAGAAGCCCCGGAAGAAATATTTCAGGAACTAAAGGGCAGGGAAATTGAAGTATTAGTCAATAATGCCGGCTTTGGGGACTATAAGGAATTTGCCCACTCGGAATGGGAGAAGCAGTATGTTATGATACAGCTTAATGTAACAGCACTTATGCATATGACAAGGCTTTTTCTGCCATCAATGGTAGAAAGAGGCCATGGGAAGATATTAAATCTTGCTTCTACGGCCTCTTTCGTGCCGGGACCTAACATGTCCGTATACTATGCTACAAAAGCCGCTGTCCTTTCCTTTTCACAGGCAGTGTCAAAAGAAGTAAAAGGAAGCAATGTTACAGTGACGGCACTTTGCCCCGGGCCTACCAGCACCAATTTTGAAGATACCGCCGGGCTTGTAAATTCCAGGCTTTTTCACTCTCTGAAGGTAACAGATGCCAGAAAGGTTGCTGTCTGCGGGTATAGGGCACTTATGAAAGGAAAGCCGGTAGCAGTAGAGGGGATGTCCAACAAGTTTTTAGTCTTCGGCATAAAATTAGCTCCCAGAGGGGTATCGCTGACCATGATTAATCAGATACAGTCAAAGTTGAGGGAAGGAAAGCCTGCGGATCAGTAAACGGGAAATGTAAATGGTATCAAATTCTATAAGGAGTTATAATTTGAGTACAAAATAACATATGAAATAATCCATAAATGAAATAATTTATAAGTTCTATGATTTATAAGTTACATGATGTATTAACTTATTAGAGGTATCCAGAGAATACAGTAAGCTTTGGATACCTCTTTTGCATGAAATAGATTATTTAATATTGACAATCAAATAAAATTGAGTACAATTAAATGTAGAGTAATCATTATGAAAAAAATTTAATTTTATCATTTGATTATGGAATAATCATAACAGTCTTAAAAAGAATAGAAAGAGGAAAGGAGAAGATATGAAGAGTTTGGATTTGATGAAAACGATAAAAAGATTCCAGGCGGATGAGTTACTTGAATACTATGTATATATAAAAATCGCCAGGTTCGTTAAGGATAAAAATGACCGGGACATACTACTGAAAATTGCAGGGGAAGAACAGAAGCATTATGGAATATGGAAGCAATATACCAAATGTGATGTGAAGCCAAATATGCTTTTGGTCTACTGGTATGTAATACTGGCAAGAATATTAGGTTACACTTTTATTATAAAGAAAATGGAGAATTCCGTTATAGAATTCAAGGAAGTATTCAGCGGAAAGCTGGAGAAAGAGCTTACTGAAAAGATTCCCGACCTGAAGATTATTTTGCAGGATGAAACAGAGCATGAAAATGAACTTATTGACATGATTGATGAGGAGAAGCTCAGATATGCCGGTTCTATGGTACTGGGCTTAAATGATGCCTTGGTGGAATTCACCGGAAGCTTAGCCGGATGGACCTTTGCCATGCAAAGCAACCGTCTGATATCCCTTGCAGGGTTGATAACCGGTATAGCGGCCACTATGTCCATGGCTTCTTCGGAGTATTTATCCGTTAAAAATGATGATGGGAAGAATGCGTTGAAATCCTCCTTATATACAGGAGCGGCTTATCTGGTCACAGTCGTGATATTAATCCTTCCTTATTTGCTCTTGCCGGACAAGGGGTATTTAGCAGCGCTTCTAATTATGCTGGCGGCAGTTATCCTGATTATAGCGGCATTTAATTACTATATTTCTGTTGCCAGATCCATTTCCTTTAAAAAGAAGTTCCTTGAAATGAGTCTTATCAGCTTATCTGTAGCAGGTGCCTCATTCGTAATCGGACTTCTGGTCAAGAGGTTTTTAGGGCTTGATATTTAAAAAGAGATTCGTGAAGAGATGAAAGATAATAACGGAGCAAGACATTGAATAAGTCAAGAAAAAGTCAGACAAAAATGCAAACTAAGAGTTAACCAAAAGAAAAGGAGAAACTATGTTTCTGGCGTGGAAAGAATTAAAACACAATAAAGTGCGCTATGCACTTATCATCGTATTACTGACACTCATGCTGTTTCTGGTGCTGTTCTTATCCGGCTTGGCCAAGGGGTTATCGGCAGCTACCAGCTCTGCCATAGACAATGCGGCTGCGGATTATTATATCCTGGATGATTCGGCAGATAATTTGATTACCAGGTCGTCCCTGGACAGTGATAGCCTGGATAAAATCAAGGGATTTACGGAAAATGCGGCAGCTATAAACCTGTACCGTTCGGCAGCTACCAGGAACGGGGATGCTACAAAGCTCGATATTACCTATATGGGCATTGATACGGACGGCTATTTAATGCCAAAGGTTACAGAAGGAAAGGGGATTTCAGAAGCAGGGCAGATAGTACTGAATAATTCCTTTAAAGAGGAAGGCTTTCAGGTAGGAGACAAGGTCAAGGATGCCCAGACAGGCTATGAAATGGAAGTTACAGGCTTTACCAGGAACCAGATGTATGGCCATTCCTCCATTGGGGTAATAGCCTTAAAGGATTATGAAGAAATACAGAAACTGTACACCGGCAGGGATTCCAGCGCCAGCCAGGCAGCAGCTGTTAAATTAAAGGGCTCGGGAAAATCCTATGAGGAGCTGAAAGACTTTGCTGGCAGTGAATTAAAGGGTAAGGTTCTGCTTTCTAAGAGTGAAATCATCAGTGACATTCCAGGGCATTCCCAGGAGCAGTCGACTATCATGATGATGCTGGTTTTTCTGCTGCTGATATCCTCCTTTATCATAGGTGTATTCTTCTATGTAACTACCATGCAGAAGATACCCCAATTTGGTGTTTTGAAGGCAGTGGGGGCTAGGATGACCACGCTGGCCTGGTCATTGGCCGCACAAGTACTGCTGTTGTCAGTTATCAGTATGGCAGCGGGAAATGTTCTTACCTTTGGAATGGCCAGTGCTTTGCCTGCGACCATGCCTTTTGTCCTGACGCCAATGAATGCAGCTGTGGTTTCTGTTCTATTTATCATAATTTCACTGCTTGCCAGCCTGTTTTCTATGGGAAAGGTGGCAAGGGTGGATGCCCTGACCGCAATAGGAGGAAATGAATAATGGAAAATAATGCGTTGGAATTAAAGCATATAACAAAGAGCTATCACGATGGTGAGGAGGAAAATACCGTTCTAAAGGACGTTTCTATTTCCATTGGCTATGGAGAGTTTGCCGCTATTGTAGGCCCATCGGGCTCCGGTAAGAGTACCCTTTTATCCATAGCAGGAGCCCTGCTCAGTCCTACTGCCGGTGAGGTGAAAATTGGAAGAACTCTGTTATCCGATAAGAATAAAAAGCACTGGGACAAGGTAAGAAGGGAACAGATTGGCTTCGTATTCCAGTCCCATCAATTACTGCCTTACCTGAAGGTAATCGACCAGCTGAAATTAATCGACTGGCTGTCTTCCGGTAAGGCAAGGAAAGAGCAGGCGGAGCATGCGGCTAAGCTATTGGAG
The DNA here is from genome assembly GCF_900142215.1 of Anaerocolumna jejuensis DSM 15929. Taxonomy (GTDB): domain Bacteria; phylum Bacillota; class Clostridia; order Lachnospirales; family Lachnospiraceae; genus Anaerocolumna; species Anaerocolumna jejuensis. The sequence goes on from NZ_FRAC01000012.1 coordinate 148,571, forward strand.
GACTTTGGACTTGAAAGCAGGCTGAATTATTATCCCGACAAACTTTCCGGAGGGGAAAAGCAAAGGGTGGCTATCGCAAGAGCACTTATGAATCACCCGGACATACTGCTTGCCGATGAGCCTACTGCCAGCCTTGATAAGGAAAGAGGCAGGCAGGTTGTGGAAATGATTCGGGATGAAACGAAGAAATATAAAAAAGCCGCTTTGATGGTTACCCATGATGAAAGGATTCTTGATCTTGTGGATTCTGTGTACAGGATTGAGAATGGAGAAATAACCAGGCAGAGATAAGTTACATGTAACTAACCAGAAGAAATTTTTTTCCCCGGGATTAACCGGGGATTTTTTCGCTTATCTTATTGGATACCAGTTATTACCATTTGGATTTTTTGCATTCTTCCCCAATGGGATCTTCAATCAGAGTAGCAACTCTAAATTCATGTCTGTGACCATCATTTACGCTAGTTACGGACTCTAAAAAATGCACATGCCTGTTTCCGCCAACCGGGATTGCACCTGAAGTTCTTCCGCAGAATTCGTGAAAATGATTTTCATAGAAATCTGTATGGAATGCTACATCATGAAAGTGATTTCCTTGTCCATAAGGTATTGCTTCACCGGAAACGGTAGCAAATCTGTGATTATGAGGATCTTCCTCACGTTCTGCAATTTCTACAGAACCCTGGACTTCGTGGTTGTGTCTTTGTTCATGTTTATGACATGGGTCATGTTTATCTTCTTGATTATAGCGTGAATCTTCATAACTCATAACTAATACCTCCTGTATATCGAATGGGAATTATCGGATTCCAATATAATAATATGTTTGTGAGCCATAAATGTGACTGTTTTCTGTATAATATATTATAAAGCATCATTTTAGCCACCATGAACGGATATTCTCAGAAGTGATATCCACGCAGCTATCCGAAAGACAAATAAAAACAAATATTCGCACTCCTGACAATACCTATCCCAAGGCTTATGGAATATAATAGTAAGTATTGAAATCAGGAGGTGTAATTACATATGAGGTATGGCTATTTTGACAATGGGAACAGGGAGTATGTCATAGAAAAGCTTGACCTGCCCACATCGTGGACAAATTACTTAGGGGTAAAGGATTTGTGCGCAGTGGTAAATCATACAGCTGGGGGGTATATGTTCTATAAAACACCGGAATACCATAGAATAACACGTTTTCGTGCCAACAGTATTCCGATGGACAGACCGGGACATTATGTGTATTTAAGAGATGATAAAACAGGAGATTATTTCAGTATTTCCTGGCAGCCTGTGGGCAAACCTCTTACAGAGGCTTCTTATACTTGCCGCCATGGTTTATCCTATACAAAGTATCAATGTGAATATCAGGGAATTAAGGCTGAGCAAAAGCTGTTCATTCCTTTGGAAGACAGTGTTGAGATATGGGATGTCACCATTGAGAATACCGGTAAGGAAGAAAAGGATATCAGTGTTTTTTCCTATCTGGAATTCTCTTATCACCACATTGACATGGACAACCGTAATTTCCAGATGAGCAACTATGCTGCAGGTTCCTCCTATGAGGATGGGATTATTGAACATGATCTATTCTATGAAGAATACGGCTATCAGTATTTTACCTCTAATTTTATACCGGATGGTTTTGACTGCTTAAGAGATAAATTCATTGGTTTATACCGTACGGAGTCCAATCCCTTGGCAGTCGAAAGGGGCTATTGCGAAGGCAGCTTTGAGAAGGGCGGTAATCATTGCGGTTCTCTTCATAAGAAATTAAAGTTAAAACCCGGTGAGAAGGCAAGGATCATCTTTCTGTTAGGTGAAGGTGACAGAGAAGCCGGACGCGCCATGAGAAAGAAATATTCCGATACCGATACCGTTGATAAGGCCTTTCAGGAACTGGCCGGGTATTGGGAAGAAAAGAGAGAAAAGCTTCAGATAAAGACACCAAATGAAGGGATGAATACCCTTATTAATATCTGGACCCTGTACCAGGCAGAGATTAATGTAATGTTCTCCCGTTTTGCTTCCTTTATTGAGGTAGGAGGAAGAACAGGCCTTGGCTACCGCGATACTGCTCAGGATGCTATGACAGTACCCCATTCCAACCCGGCAAAATGCCGCCAAAGACTGGTGGAGCTGCTAAGAGGGCTGGTATCGGAGGGCTATGGCCTGCACCTGTTCCAGCCGGAATGGTTTGACCCGGATAATACTGCCAAGCCCTTTAAATCTCCTACTGTTATTCCGGCACCCAATAAGAAGGATATGATTCACGGTATAGAAGATGCCTGCTCTGACGATGCCCTATGGCTGGTCAGCTCAGTCGTTGAGTTTGTAAAGGAAACAGGAGAATATGAATTTCTGAAACAGGAGATTACCTATGCAGATGGCGGCAGCGGAAGTGTTTATGAACATATGAAGAAAATCCTTGATTTTTCCCATAAGCAGATTGGGGCCTCCGGAATTTGCAAGGGACTTAGAGCTGACTGGAATGATTGCCTGAACCTGGGCGGCGGTGAAAGCGCCATGGTTTCCTTCCTGCATTACTGGGCATTGGGAAATTTTCTGGAAGCGGCATCTTATCTTGGGAATGCAGAGGATATAGAAAAGTATACCAGCATGAGGGAGCAGGTTAAGACGGCATGTGATGAAGTACTTTGGGATGAAGAATGGTATATCAGGGGAATTACAAAAAATGGAATAAAGATTGGAACTATGGCCGATAAAGAGGGAAAGATTCATCTGGAATCCAATGCATGGGCAGTACTCTCCGGTGCTGCGGAGGAAGAAAAGGGCAGAAGGGCCATGGATTCCATTGAAAAGTACCTGTATACGCCTTATGGAATTATGCTGAATGGGCCTTCCTACACAGTACCTGATGAAGATATCGGCTTTGTAACAAGAGTATATCCGGGACTAAAAGAAAATGGTGCCATTTTCAGCCATCCCAATCCCTGGGCATGGGCTGCCGAGTGCAAGCTTGGACGGGGAGACAGGGCAATGAAGTTCTATGATGCACTTTCACCCTATAATCAGAATGATATCATAGAAATCAGAGAAGCAGAGCCCTACTCCTATTGCCAGTTTATTGTGGGCAGGGACCACACTGCTTTCGGAAGGGCAAGGCACCCTTTTATGACAGGAACCGGGGGATGGGCTTATTTCTCCGCAACCAGATATATGCTTGGAATCAGGCCGGATTTTGAGTCGTTAACGGTTGACCCTTGTATTCCGGCAGATTGGAAGGAATTTCAGGTTCAAAGAGAATGGAGAGGAGCAGTTTATCATATTACGGTTCAGAATCCTGAGGGCGTGATGAAGGGTGTAAAAGAAATCCTGCTGAATGGTGAAAAGACTGATAAAATACCGGTGCAGAAAAGAGGAAGCGAAGCCCATGTTACTGTAATTATGGGATAGATTTACAGAAGGAGAAATGGGTTGAAAAGAAAGCATTATTGCACTTTTCAGCTACGAATCAGAGAATGACCAATCAATTTGGTTATTCAGGAAAGAGGTTATTATGATAAAGTTTGGTACAGGTGGATGGAGAGCCGTAATAGGAGAAGACTTCACAAAAGCAAACATTCAGCTCCTGGCGAAAGCGATGACGGACAAAATGAAGGCCGAGGGTGTAGACGGGGATGGTATCGTAATTGGCTATGACAGAAGATTTCTTTCCAAGGAAGCCATGAGATGGGCCGCTGAAGTTTTTGCAAAAGAAGGCATTAAGGCAATCCTGATCAACAGGTCCTCGCCCACTCCTCTGATAATGTATTACTGCATGGTTCATGGGTTCCATTACGGCATGATGGTTACTGCAAGCCATAATCCTGCTGTTTATAACGGTATCAAGGTCTTTACCTATGGCGGAAGGGATGCGGATGAATCCCAGACTGCGGACATAGAGAGGTATATAGGGAAGGCAGATGGGGGCAGCATAGGCTTTATGGAGTATGACACAGCCCTTAAACAGGGGCTTATTGAAGAAATGAATCCTTTAAATGAATATCTGGATAATATCATCAATACGGTAGATATGCAGGCAATCCGCAACAAGGGCCTGAGGGTGGTACTGGATCCCATGTACGGGGTCAGTGAGACCTCCTTAAAGACCATTCTGTTAACAGCCAGATGTGATGTGAGCACAATACATGAAAGGCATGATACCCTCTTTGGAGGAAAGCTTCCGTCTCCCTCTGCCCAGACCTTAAGGAGCCTGCAGAACAGCGTATTAGACAAAAATGCGGATATCGGAATTGCCACGGACGGTGATGCGGACCGTATCGGTATTATCGATGATACGGGAAAATTCCTGCATCCCAATGATATTCTGGTATTACTTTATTACTATCTGTTAAAGTATAAGGGCTGGAAGGGTCCTGCTGTCAGAAACCTTGCCACCACCCATTTGCTTGACCGGGTAGCAGAAAGCTTTGGTGAGAAATGCTATGAGGTTCCCGTTGGATTTAAATACATTTCAGCTAAAATGAATGAAACCGGTGCGATTATTGGAGGAGAGTCCTCCGGGGGTCTGACGGTCAAAGGTCATATTAACGGCAAGGACGGCATTTATGCGGCAGCCCTGCTGGTAGAAATGATATGCCTTACAGGTAAGAAGCTGTCGGAAATCGCACAGGAAATTGAAGAAGAATACGGAACCATTTACCTGGAAGAGAAGGATTATAAATTCAGCCAGGAAAGGAAAGAGGATATTTACCATACTCTTATGGTAGAACATCAGCTGCCCCATCTTCCTTTTGATGTGGAAAAGGTATCCTATCTGGATGGCTGCAAGGTATATTTTGCCAATGGAGGATGGATTATTATAAGATTTTCCGGTACGGAACCGCTGCTGCGAATATTCTGTGAGATGCCAAAGGCTGGCCAGGCAGGAATCGTTTGCGAAGTAGTGGAGGATTTCCTGGCGTTATCCTAGCCAAATTTTAAGAATACATAAAATCATACCTGCTGAGGGAGGCTTATTAGCCGTCCTGCAGCAGGTTATTTTTTAATAAAGCAATTGGTTGTTTCATTTTGAAGATTTTTTATCCAGCAGGAGATTATAAGTAAAACCGGCAACCACAAAGAGGCTTCCGATAAGCTTTAGAGGGGAGAAGTCCTTTGACACAAGCCAGTCTATAAGAATACCAACAGCCAGCTGGCCTAAGAATACCAGCAGGGTAAGGTAAAAGGCAGGAACACGGGGGGTAGTATAGTTGGAAATCATTATGATAGCAACACCCAGAATACCCCCTAAATATGCCCAAAAGGGAAGCTGGGATGGATGACTGGTAAAAGAAAGCCCCCTGTTCATAATCAATAAAAAGAGGAAGGAGAAGAAAATTCCAACTACGTAGTTGATTACAGTTGCCTGAACGGTGCCTATTTTCTCGGCAAGCTTTGCATTAAGGATTCTCCCGAGTACGACGGTGACACCTGCTAAAATAGATAAAATCAAATAAATTACCAGCATAAATTCTCCTTTCGATATTATTGAAATGCCATAATACAGATACCAATGCCTATTATCCCAAGACCGATAAGCTTCTTGGGATTAATTTTTACCACCTTCATACCCAAAAAGCCAAAATGGTCCGTAAGAAGAGAAAATATGGTCTGCCCAAGGAGCCCAAGTGCCAGAGGCAGGGATACACCAAGCTTGATATAACTTATATTAGTCAGCATTACGGTTCCAATCCCCACAAAGCCTGCACTGTAAAGATATAGCGGGAGCCCTTTGGGAAGCTTCATTTTGGAATGGGTTAAAACCATGATCAGCAGGATTGCAATTAATCCCACCAGATGAATAAGCACGGTAGATACAAGGTTTCCATATCCGTCTGACAGGCTGCCGTTAAAGTATATCATTATGGAGGTCAATGCCCCCACTATCAATGAAATAATATAATTCATACATCCTCCTTTTAAATTGCTAAGAACTTCTGTATCAAATATAACATAAAAAACTTGTGTTATACTATGACATATGTCACAATTAAGAAAATGGGATGAAGAAAAAATAATGAGATTATGGTATGCAATGGGAGCAAGAAAAAATGATAAAATTAAACGACCAGGAAAAGCTAATGGAATATGTCAGAAGATATAAAATGAATAACATATTTACAGAAGATATGACACCCTATATGGAGCTTCTCTCTTATAGAAAAAATGAATTTATGGTAAAAGAGGGAGAGGAAATTCCCTATCTGCTGTTTTTGACAGAAGGAAAGGCCAAGGTATTTACCTCATTAAGCAATGGAAAATCTCTTTTGCTATGCTTTTATCAGGGTTTTAAGGTGCTGGGGGATATGGAGGCGGTGGACAATGTCAAGGCAGTGACCAATGTACAGGCAATAGCAGATACCTACTGTGTTGGAATAGCTTACCGGAATGTGCGGAGATTTTTGCTGGAGGATGCAAAATTTCTGCGGTATGTCTGCTCTTCCCTGGGAGGAAAGCTGAACCGCTGCTCAAAGAACAGCTCCATTAATCTGTTATATCCCCTGGAAAACCGGCTGGCAAGCTATATTTATACCACCGGTGAGAGAATTACTGCGAAATTACCGGAAGAAGAAAGTGTGAAAGAAAAGCACATTCACACTCCATTATCTATGGCAGTACCGCAGACCAGTCTGCAGCCTGCAGTGGGAGAATGTGTTAAGAAAACAGTTATCCACTTTGATGAGAATCTGACGGAAATTGCAGAGCTCCTTGGAACAAGCTACAGGCATCTGCTAAGGACTCTCTCGGAGTTCTGTGAAAGAGGGATATTAGAAAAAGAAGGCAGCTCCTATATCGTCACTGAGGAAGAGACCTTAATGGAGCTGTCCGTGGATTTATATAAGTGATTCCATTACTTCGCCAAGAGAAGCTGTAATTAAAAGATCAGCTTCTGAGTCCAGGGGAGTTACGGATTTATTAATCAATACCAGCTTATTGCCGGAGTAATAATTGATAAAGCCGGCAGCCGGATATACACTTAGGGAAGTACCGCCTATTATCAGCATATCGGCAGCAGCAATTGCATTAACTGCCTGTTCAATAATATCTTCCTTTAAGGCTTCTTCGTAAAGGACGACGTCAGGCTTTATAATACCTCCGCAGGAACAGCGGGGGATGGGAGCTTTGTCAATTACCTCCTGTAAGCTGTAGAAATGGCCGCATTTTGTACAGTAATTCCGGTGGACACTGCCGTGAAGCTCAATGACATTTCTGCTTCCGGCAAGCTGGTGGAGGCCGTCAATATTCTGGGTTATAACTGCGTTTAGTTTACCCTGCTCCTCCAAAAGGGCCAGCTTTTGATGGGTAATATTGGGCAATGCCTTTGGATACAGCATCTTGTCATAATAGAACTGAAAGAAAGCTTCCGTGCTCTTTTGGAAGAAGCTGTGGCTTAATATATGCTCCGGAGGATAAGCATATTTCAGATGATACAGGCCATCCACACTGCGAAAGTCAGGAATACCGCTTTCGGTGGATACGCCGGCACCACCAAAGAAAACAATATGTTCACATTCTTTTACAAATTCTTTTAGCTGGTTTATTTCATTCATTCATCTCACCTCTATATTGTTATTTGACCTTTTTATTCAGAATAAGCAGGATGCCGCCAAGTACTGTAAGAGGCATCGTATAATAAAAAGCACTGTGGTAACCAGACTGCTGCACAATGAAACCAAAGAGTGCAGGCCCCAGGGTAAAGCCAAGATTCTGACCGGTGGTCAGTATCCCTAAGGCAGTACCGGACTGGGAGGGATTTTCGATGATTTCTCCGTAAGCCGCATAAGTGCAGACGGGCAGAATCGGAGGAATCATTCCCAGTATTACGATAAATACCGGATATGCACCCAGCGGCAGGACGGTAATGCTGTAAAAAAGGGCAGCTGAAGCAATCAGAGCCAGACCGCCGAATACTCTCCTGGAATTCAGCTTATCCGACAGCAAGCCGGCAAACAGAGAGGAAGCAGTACCGGACAGGCAGCAGATACTAACAAGGCTGGAGGCCTTTGACAGCTCCATGCCGCGGATTTCATTCAGGTATGTAGGAAGAAACATCTGGATAACCGCATAAGTAATGGTATATAAAAATAAAGATGCGGTTAATCCCCAAAGACTTTTATTACGGATATTCTTTGCCAGGTCCTTTGTCATAGCCTTGTCCTGCCGGCTGACTGGTTTTTCGGAAGCAAAGCTCGTTCCTTTCGCCATAAGTAATATCCAAAGGAAAATAGTAAGTAAAATATAGCCAATACATGCCCACCAAACATATTTCCAGCCGCCGCTTTTGGCTATCAGGGGAGCAAGGTTGTAGGTTAGGACTTGCCCGATACCTACATAGGATGAAAAGAGGCCCATAAACATCCCCTTTTTCCCGGCGGGTGCCACCTGGTTGACAATGGCAGGTCCGGCTACAGCAATCAGAGCCAATCCGGTTCCCTCCAGAATACGGCTTATTAACAGCCATAGGAAGGAAGGGGAAAAGACACCAAGCAGGGAGCCTGAAAGCAGGGCAAGAAGTGCTGCTAAAATACAGCGGTACGGACCAAAGCGCTGTATTAATAAACCGCTTGGCAGTGCCAGAAAAATACCGGTAATGGAGAAAACGGAAATCAGCAGACCAAGCTTAGCCGCCCCAAGGTGAAAGCCGCTCATAAGGTAAGGTGCTATAGGTGAAACCTTATTAAGGCACAGAGGAGCTGATACTGCTGTTATTACAAGGACAAACAGGATAACAGCGGCAGAAGGGGAAGTTTTTTTCATGTTTGTTTGCGTCATAAAATTTTTCCTTTGGATAGTATAGTATTCATAAAAAAACATTGGTTATAGCCGTTTTTGGATATCGCTGATGTCTTTACATGATGTAAAATCCTCAGGCTCATTATATCATGCCGGTATAAATTCTTCCAGCAAATATACAATGCAAAACCGAAAGAATAAAAGAAAATTTCTTATATAGAATTTTAAATTTTATTACAAAAATCTTAATAGAAAATTATGACAAATGTAACTTGTTTATAGAATCGTATTCGGATAAGATTGTTTAAGGAAGAATTTATCATTTTATAGTGATAAAGGAAGGAAGTTTCATTATTATCTATGTTGCCAGGAAGGAGTGTTTTACAATGGAAATTGTATTACAGACAGTGCAGGCAGAAAAGGTCTACGGGAAAGGGGAGCTTGAGACCAGAGCTTTAAAGCCTGCGGATATCGAGATTGAAAAGGGAGTATTCCATGCAATTATAGGAAAAAGCGGATCTGGAAAATCAACACTTTTACATATCCTTGGAGGACTGGATAAGCCCAGCGGTGGGAAGGTTTATCTGGAGGGGCAGAGTATGTTTGACTTAAAAGAGAAGGAGTTAGCCCTCCTTCGCCGCAGGAGAATCGGCTTTGTATTTCAGTCCTTTAACCTGCTTTCCGAGCATACCGTGCTTGAAAATATTCTGATGCCGGTGCATCTGGACAAGAAGAAGGAGGACAGAGCCTATCTGGAGAAGGTGCTTCGAACTCTGGATATTACAAACAAGCTGCCCTATTACCCGGACGAGCTCTCAGGGGGAGAACGGCAGAGAGTTGCAATCGCCAGAGCACTGGCAACGAAGCCGGCTATTCTTTTAGCGGATGAGCCTACCGGAAATCTGGACGAGAATACGGGGAAGGAAGTTATCAGTCTATTAAAGCAGTCTGCAAAGGAATTCGGACAGACCGTTGTACTGGTAACGCATGACATGGAAATTGCGGCGAATGCGGAACGGGTAATTACCATAAGCAATGGAGAGGTATTGAAATGAATTTAAGAAAGATTGCAAGGAATGGAATGAAAGGAAGAAAAAAGGATTCCCTCCTGCTTAAGCTGGTCATATCCCTTTCCTTTGCTTTTATTTCAGCCGCATTGATATTTCAGGCAAGCATGGAAAAGACAAAAACCACACAGAGGGAGGAGCTGTATGGCAGCTGGCTGGGCGCTTATCTGGGCGGAAATGAGGATACCTATAATAAGCTGACCAAGGAAAAAGAGGTAAAGGAACTTACCTGTTCCAGGAACCTGGGAACCTCGGAGAAGCTTGGTATTGTTGGTACCTTTCCCAAAGAATTCAAAAAGATGGGAAACTTCACCTTGTATCAGGGAAGGTTTCCGGAAAAGGATAATGAAATAGTAGTAGAATTGAACCAATTAAGCAATGCGGGCATGGAGCTTTCAGTCGGTCAGAAAATCAGACTGGATATGAAAACAATAACTGTTGATGATAATCAAAGCCAAAAAATATCAAAAATGGAGCAGGATGCTTATAACAAGGGAGATTATCTTGAAAGATATGGCTATCATGATAACCCGAGTACGGATATCGGTGATATCAATGTGGTGGTTTCTACGGATTATGTCTATCTATTTAAAAAAGGAGAGCCCTCAGATTCCAAGACAATAAAAAAGAAGGGCATTCTTACCCATCAGGAAATAACACTTCAGAAGGAATTTACCATCTGCGGAATTTTAAATACCTATTCGGATAAATGGGATTTAGGCGGGCATACGGTGCCCAATGCCTTTGTCACGGAAGAATCGGGAAAGGCACTGTCAGAAGCTTTTTACAATAATAGTTTTATTAACGTGGATAACAAGAAGCAGCCCATGGACATTTTCTTTCAGCTAAGGTCCCTGGATAGAAGTACCTTTCATAAACTGGCAGTAAAATATCCGGATAAAGCAGCGAAAGCCGAAAATCTTAATGATTTCATCGGAAGGATATGGGGCGGTATTAATAAGAGCATATCAAAGGCTGAAGATGAGAAGATTTCAAAATATTATGCAAGTAAACCGGAAGAACCCTCAGCAGAAGATACCGGCTTGATAAAGGAAAATGTCTCAAAAGGGGGAGATTCCACCTCCAATTTCAGGAGAAACAGCTTTACCTATCCGGATACCGGAAATTCCATGGAACATATTATAACGGTCTCCATACTTGGGATTATCTTTATTACTACAATCTGTGCGGTATTTCAGATATTTTTGACCCAGATAAAAAGAAGAAGCAGAAAGCTTGTATTATTAAAGTCCATTGGAGCTACCAAAGGACAGCTGTCGGGTATCCTGTTCTGGGAAGCTCTTTACCTGTGGCGGACAGGTATGGTATTTGGCATTCTTGGAGGAACGGGTGTATCGGCGCTTATCCTGTTTATTATGAAGCATATGGGAAAAGAGAGCATTGTAATTGCAATTCCCTTAAAGCTCCTCCTAATAGGGATATTGATTGGAAGCATATCGCTTTTTGCCGGTGTATTGCTGCCGGCAGTGAGGGCAGTAAATATCCCTCTGACAGGAAACATGGAAGAAAAGCAAAAGCATAATAAATCTGCTTATTTGAAAAACAAAAAACAAAAGGGCAAGTATGTGAAGCAGGATTTCCTTCATATCACCCTGCGTTACTTAAAGAATAACAGGGAAAAGAATTTGCTGTCATTTGCTATTTCCCTCTTTGTTATCAGTATTTTAACAGCCTCCCTTTACCTCTCCTACAATGCTTTTCAAAGGTACAGGGATTCCGTTTTGGATACCGGGAAGCCGGATTATACATTAAAGGCTGTGTATGGGGAAAATCAGAATAAGCTGCCGAAGATTGAGGCAGAGTTAAAAGAAATCAAAGGTGTAAAAGCAGTAACGAGCTATAAATACGGAAAGAATCTGTTGTTCTGGTATGACGGAATAGACAGGGACGTCCTTCTGAATACCTTCAAAGCCCTGCTGCCGGATAGATTAAAAGCAGAGCATTTTTCCCAATATGTGCCCGACGTAAAAGACCAGCCGGAATACATAAAAAATGCCTGTTATTCATATTACTATGGCATTGACCCCGATGCTAAGGCATCCAAAGCCATATTTTCGTCAGTGGAAGAGGGCAGTGTGGACATGGAGAAATTCAAAAAGGGAGAAGAGGTCATTCTTTTGGTTCCCTTGTACGAAAAGGCGGCTAAAAAAGCTGCAGCGGACAACATTCAGACAGAATATAAGAAAGTAAAGGCTGCCGCTGGCGTCGACAAACGCTTTCACTGGTTACTGGATGAAAACAAAGCTTACTACACCTCAGTGGACCCCAGGTATAAAAAGCTTTATGACAGCGGCAGCACTCTGAAACCGGGCGATACTCTGTACCTGTCAGCGGATAAGGAGCAGCTTTCAGACAGCGGCAAAATCATAGGCTATAACAAGACCCAGGTTAAGGTGGGCGGTATTATTCACTATTTTTCAGAAGATGGAGTATGGCCCTTCTCCAATCTGGTACCCTGCTACACCGTAATTGGCTCCATGGACGGAATGGAAAGCCTGTATACAAATTCAAAGATGGGCTTATTCCGTGTCAATATTGAACAAATGACGGAAATGGTGAAGGTTCTCTATCCCTCCAGCTATGGCAGGACCCTGTGGAATATTAAAGCAGAGGACAAAGAGAATCAGGAAGTACTGGATGCGGCGCTCCTGACCTTTGCCAATAAATACGGCTTTACTCTTTATAACTATAAGGAAAGCAGCGAGAGAGTCCTGGAGGAAGCCTTAAATAATGTTCTGGTTATCGGCCTGCTGGGGATAATATCCTCCGTCATTGCGCTGATAGCATTTTACAACACTTCTGTTTCCGGGATGGAGCAGGAAAGGAACCGTATCGGAATTCTTCAGTCCATGGGAGTGACAAAGGGGCAGTTCACCTGTCAATTTCTGATACAGGGAGTTATACAGGGGACCTTGGCAGTTATTCTGGCAAATGCAGTGCTCTTTCTTATACTCTTAATAACCGCTTCCTTGACAACGGATATTCGGATAGGAAGCTTTGCCGGGCTGTTCAATGTGATGATGGCCGAAAAGCTTTGGCAGTATCCATGGTTGGTCCACATAGCGGTAAGTGTCATCTTTATAGCAATTATAACTGTATTACAGACAATACCGGCAATACGGATTGCAAAGCAGTACCCGGTGGTAAATATCAGAAGCCTGGGAAGGTAGTATTTTTAAATAGCATTCGATTTGATGAAGGAATATAAAATGATTTGGAACAGGTGATAATATTGGGAACGATGGAGGAGATTACAATGATACAAGCAATAGTACATATTGCGCTGGTAGTAGGAGATTATGATGAAGCCATTGAATTTTATACAAAAAAACTAAAATTTACCCTGATTGAAGATACCTATCAGCCGGAGCAGGACAAGAGATGGGTCGTTGTTTCTCCTCCGGGTTCAACAGGATGTACCCTGTTGCTCGCCAAAGCATCAAAACCGGAGCAGGTTCCCTTTATCGGTAATCAGGCAGGGGGAAGAATCTATTTATTTCTTGGGACGGACGACTTTTGGAGAGATTATCAGGAGATGCTGTCCAAGGAAATTGAATTTGTAAGGGAACCCAGGGAACAGTCCTATGGCACAGTGGCAGTATTTAAGGATTTATACGGGAATCTGTGGGATTTGGTTCAATTTAAGGAAGGGCATCCTATGTATCATAGAGTTGTATCTGACATTGAGAGGAAATAAAAAAATTTAGCGGCTTCATTATCCTTCCTGTTATGAAGAATCCGGGGACAAGACATATTTTATCCAAAGTCAGGAAATACTAAAGGGAAAATAGTATTTTTAACAAGGAGCAAGATATGGAGAATTTAATGTTTTGTTATCAGTGTGAACAGACCTTCGGAGGAAAGGGATGCACCAAGAGCGGTGTTTGCGGAAAGATACCGGAAATAGCAAATCTTCAGGATCTGTTAATCTATCAGCTAAAAGGTATTTCCTGTTATGCAAAACCTTTAATTGAAGCGGGAAAAAATATTGATAAGGATATTGTGAAATTTGTAGAGAACTGCCTGTTTACTACTTTGACCAATGTGAATTTTGATGCGGAAGCCCATGTAAGGCTGTTAAAGGAATCCCAGAGGATAAAGGAAGCCGTAAGAGAACAGGCACCGGAAGGGGAATATGCACAAGCAGCTGCCTATACCTTAAGTGAAACTAAGGAAGACATGCTGAAGGATTCCATAATGGCCGGAATAATGTATGACCAGAACCTGGATGAGGATATACGGTCCCTGCGCTCTACGGTTCTGTATGGACTAAAAGGAATCAGTGCCTACGGACATCAGGCAAGATTTATCGGATACCAGAATGATGAGGTGGACCATATGTATTTCCTGGGTCTGGAGGCGACCACAAATGACAAACTGACCCTGGAAGATATGATACGTATGACAATGCGGATAGGAGAAACGAGCGTACAGGTCATGAAGCTGTTGGATGAAGCCAATACTACAAGATTTCAGAATCCTTCACCCCATAAGGTCAATGTAAATAGAAAAAAAGGCCCCTTTATCATTGTATCCGGTCATGACCTCCATGACTTGGAAATGCTGCTGGAGCAGACAAAGGGGAAAGGCATCAATATTTATACTCATGGAGAAATGCTGCCCTCCCACGGGTATCCGGAGCTGAAAAAGTATAAGCACCTGGTTGGCAATTTCGGGTCCGCCTGGCAGAACCAGCAGAAGGAATTTGACGGAATACCGGGCTGCATCCTGATGACTACCAATTGTCTGATGAAGCCAAGGGACACCTATAAGGACAGAATATTTACCACCAGTGTAGTTGGCTGGGACGGTGTGACCCATATTGGTGCAAAAGAGGATGGAAGCAAGGACTTTCATGAGGTTATTGAGAAAGCCCTGGAACTTGGAGGCTTTCAGGATGAGGAGGATAAGCAGGAAATTCTGGTGGGCTTTGGTCATCATGAAACACTGTCCCATGCAGAGGATATTGTGAAGGCTGTGAAGGATGGTGCTATCAGGCATTTCTTCCTGATCGGAGGCTGTGACGGGGCAAGGCCCGGAAGAAGCTATTACACGGATTTTGCACAGCTGGTGCCAAAGGATTGCGTTATTCTTACCCTTGCCTGCGGCAAGTACCGTTTTAACAAGCTGGATTTTGGAACCGTTGCAGGTCTGCCCAGGCTGCTAGACGTGGGACAATGTAACGACGCCTATTCTGCAATCCGAATTGCTACGGCTTTGGCAGATGTTTTTGAAACGGATGTGAATTCCCTGCCCCTTACCATTGTTCTGTCATGGTATGAGCAAAAGGCAGTAGCAGATTTGCTGGCCCTCTTATCTCTGGGGATTAAGGGGATGTATTTAGGACCCAGCCTGCCGGCCTTTTTATCGCCGGATGTCTTTCAATATCTGGTTGATACGTTTAATATCAAGCCGATCAGCACACCGGAAGATGACTTGAAAGCAGCGTTAAAGCAGGCTGTTTTGTAAGAAAGTCCGTATGAATATAGAAATAAAAAATAGTAGTTTCTTATCGACAGGTAAGAAACTACTATTTTTCAATGGTACGACCGGAGGGCGTAGGTTCTTAATTCTCATGAAAGCCGTTGGATTTATGAAAGCTGGTGATACTCACAAAGTCCGGTTGAGTAGTTGAAAGTTAAATGCATAAGGTTAAATACATAATGCAAGAATATCGCAAGAATCTAATGCAAATATATGTAATTATTTACAAAAACATATTTACATTTGGAAAGAAAAGTATTAATATAGACTATATTAACAGTTTTTAGCAGCATATATTCAGCAAAAATCATAAAACAGCATATAGTTAAAAAGTTTAACATGTCAACTGTTTTGCACTATTATCATTCTATAGCTAATCCTTTAATTGCTTATCTACTTTATAGAATATCTTTCATCTGAAATATTCAAACACCCTTAACCTCGACATCATATTGAAAATACAAAAAGAGATGGATTAATCAGCTGCAATTAATTCATTCAATGAACAAAGTATCCGCATAATGGCTCTGCCACTTTATATAAATGGATAACAGGAAAGGAGGTTCATTAAGAAAGGAATGGATAAGGTGGTATGCCATTATATAGATAAAACAATTTATCAGGAGGTAAAGTAATGATTAAGGGAAGAAACAAAACTATTTTTAGTGTATTTATGGCGGCAGTCCTGTTATTTACATCAGCAGCCGGCCCGATGCCTCAGGCATCCGCTTCCGCCGGGGTTACAACGGAGCCTTACACATGGCAGAATGCCCAGATTGGAGGGGGAGGCTATGTTGTAGACATTGTTTTCAACCAGGGAGAGAAGGATTTAATCTATGCACGTACTGACATGGGCGGCGCTTACCGCTTCAATTCTACCACCGACAGATGGATACCTTTAACGGATACCATAGGCTTTGATGACTGGAACAACCTTGGGTGTGACAGTATAGCCGCTGACCCTGTGGATACCAACCGGGTATATATAGCTGCAGGAACCTATACCAATAACTGGACGGCGTCCAATGGCTGTATTTTACGCTCAGAGGATAAAGGTGATACCTGGAAAGTGACCAAGCTGCCCTTTAAAGTCGGCGCAAATATGATGGGACGTTCCATGGGTGAACGGCTGGCAGTAGATCCCCACAGCAACAATGTGCTGTATATGGGGACACGCAGTGGAAACGGCCTTTGGAAAAGTACGGACTATGGTGTGACCTGGAGCCGTGTAACTTCCTTTACAGAAGTGGGAGATTACGCTCCGACAAATGATGATTCCACACTCTATGACAATACCCTGACCGGTGTGGTGTGGGTTACCTTTGATCCATCCTCCAGCCAGGCAGGGACTCCCTGCCAGACTATCTATGCGGGTGTGGCAAATAAGGCGAAATCCGGCGGAACTGCTGAAAACACTATCTTTTATACAACGAACGGCGGTGCAACCTGGAGTCCTTTGAAAGGCCAGCCCACAGCCGGATATTTTCCGCACCACGGTGTATTATCCTCTGATGGCATATTATACATAACCTATAGTAACGGTGTTGGCCCCTATGACGGCTCCAAGGGAGATGTATGGAAATACAATACCAAAACCGCAGCCTGGACACAGATCAGTCCGGTTCCCTCCAGCAGTGAAGACAATTACTATGGGTACGGAGGCATATCGGTAGATGCAAAGAATCCGGGCACACTGATTGTTACCACTCTAAACAGCTGGTGGCCGGATGCTAATATCTTCCGCTCCACAGACGGAGGTACGACCTGGTCAAGATTCTGGAAATGGAACGGATATCCTGACCGTATTCTGAACTATACCCAGGATATCTCCGCTTCTCCCTGGCTGACCTTTGGAAAACAGCCCCAGCCCCCTGAGCCGTCACCGAAGCTGGGGTGGATGATGGGAAATATTTCGATTGATCCTTTTAATTCCGACCGCATGTTCTACAGTACCGGTGCTACTGTTTATATGGCAGATAATCTGACTGCCTTAGACCGCGGCGGAAAAGTAAATCTTACGGTAAAATCCTTAGGAATAGAACAGACAGCCGTTCTTTCCCTCATAAGTCCGCCTTCAGGAACCGCACATTTAGTCAGCGGACTTGGAGACGTAACCGGGTTTGTACATAATGACCTGAAGGCAGTACCGAAAATGATGATGATTACACCCAATTTTTCAAGTACCACCAGTATGGATTATGCGGAGCTTAACCCCACCAAATATGTAAGGGTCGGTAATACGGATGCCGGTACGGCTTCCAGAATCGGAATTTCCTATGACACCGGTAATAACTGGTCGGCCGGGACAAACTGCTGGTCTGCTGCAAGTAATGATTCTACGGGCGGCGGCAAGGTTGCCATGTCAGCTGACGGAAACACCATCCTATGGGCTCCTCCCGGAAAAACACCCAGTTATTCCACCACTTCAGGAAGCAGCTGGACGGCATGCACCGGGCTTCCTGCTGATGCAGCCATTGCTTCGGACCGTGTAAATCCAAAGAAATTTTATGGCTTTTCCGGCAGCACCTTTTATGTAAGTACGAACAGCGGTGCCACCTTTACTGCTGCAGCGACCGGATTACCTGACCCTTCAAGCAGTCCCTCTCCTGAAACCACGCCTGTCAGTTTTAAGGCTATGCCGGGAATTGAAGGCGATATCTGGCTGACTGGCGGAAGTGAAGGTTATGATTACGGATTGTGGCATTCCACAAACTCAGGAGCTGCCTTTACAAGAGTATCCAGTGTGGAAGAAGCCGACGCGGTAGGCTTTGGTATGGCAGCGCCCGGACAATCCTATATGGCACTTTATATTTCCGCACAGGTGAATGGAGTAAGAGGAATATTCCGCTCCGATGATGCCGGTGCTTCATGGGTCAGAATTAATGACGATGCGCATCAGTACGGCAGGACAAATATGTGCATTACCGGTGATCCAAGAATTTACGGACGAGTTTATCTTGGCACCAACGGACGGGGAATTTTATACGGTGACTCCTTGAATACCGAGAATTCTTCCGTTATTTCCCCTACCACAGCAGTCTTTGATAAAAACACGGCAAATCAGGTGGATATTACTGTTACCATGACTCTTAACGGGAATACCCTTTCCAATATTAAAAATGGCTCTGTGGTACTGACCAACGGAAAGGATTACACGGTATCCGGCAATACGGTTACCATCAAGAAGACTTATCTTGCGGCATTAGCTGTCGGAACCGCTGCTTTGACTTTTGATTTCAGCGCAGGGACAGACCGTGTACTTAGTATAACGGTGTCAGATACAACAGGAGTTAATAACTCCTCCATATCACCAACTGCTGCTGCTTTTGACAAAAATACAGCTAATCAGGCTGATATCCCCGTTACCATGACCCTAAATGGAAATACCCTTACCAAAATAACAAATGGTTCAGTTGTTCTAGCAGCCGGGACGGACTATGCAGTATCCGGCAATGCGGTGACCATTAAAAAGGTGTACCTTGCAAACCAGCCGGTAGGGACCACGAACCTGACCTTTGACTTTAGTGCAGGGATTGACCCGGTATTGGCCGTTACCATAACAAATTCCTCAGTCAGTCAGGGGAATCTGGAAGTTCAGATGTATAATTCGGGAAGGACGGAGGCTTTGAACAGCCTCTCTCCTCAATTTAAAATTGTCAACACCGGTACGGCCTCTATTGCTCTTTCCAACGTAAAAATAAGATATTATTTTACAAAGGAAGGATCTGCTTCCCAAACCTTTTGGTGTGATTGGTCCAATGCCGGCACCGCAAATGTAGTTGGTACTTTTGCGGATATGGCAGCACCAAAAGCAACGGCTGACTGCTATCTTGAAATCAGCTTCCAAAGTGCAGCCGGAAACCTTGCAGCCGGGGATTGCGTTTACATCCAATCGAGAATTACAAAATCCGATTGGAGCAGCTATACCCAGGCCAATGACTATTCCTATAATTCCACTTCAACAGCTTATACCTCCTGGACAAAGGTACCGGCCTATGTTTCAGGAAGCCTGGTGTGGGGAATTGAACCTTAAATAAGCAGTTTAATAAAATACTATCCGGCAGTGCAATAAAAAGGCGGAAACAAATAACTGGGGCTGCTTTTTCAACTCCGGATTAACGGAAAGGATGCCGCAAAATAAATTTTTCATACAAGAGGTTGTTACTGATAAATAACCAGGTGCCACGTCTTGTTGAATTATTGCATTTTGCGGAACCCTGTTAAGAGAAAAGTAAAATACATAAAATAGTCCCTTCATATAAGAACCCTGTATAAAAGAGTTGATTTCTCTATTATACAGGGTTCTTATATTTGCTTAAAAATTCATGATTATACATTTTGCACTCCAAGTCATTAAGTTAAAACATGGGGGAGCAGATTCCCATCTGTGGCTGCAGCAAAAAGAACAACAAATATTGCAACAAAAATATTGACAAATAATATTACTACTGATAATATCAGTAGTATGAACACTAAAATGATAAGGAGACCGAATGAATGACTAAAAAAGAACGTGTAATGGCTGCAATTCAAGGAAAGGAGGTTGATCATGTACCTGTAGGTTTTTCTCTGCATTTTCCCTGTGGGGAAGAGAAGGGTGAAAGAGGGGTACTGTCACATCTGAAATTTTTTCAGGAGACAGATACCGACATAATCAAAATTATGAATGAAAATCTAGTTCCTGATGTGGGAGAAATACAAGTGCCCTCTGACTGGAGTAAGATTCCCTCTTATTCCCTAAAGGATAGTTTTATTCAAAAACAGCTGGATATGGTTAAAGCAATTTTGGAGCAGGCGGATAAAACAGCTTTTTGTATAGGTACGATTCATGGGATATGCGCATCTGCCATTCATCCCATTGAATCCAGATACGGATATGAAAAGGTAAGGGACTTATTCTGTACCCATATCAGGGAAAACAAAACACCGGTAGTGGAAGCCTTTAAAAGAATAACAGATATAATGTGCCAGTTGGCTGTAAAGTATAAGGAGTTAGGAGTTGACGGTATTTATTATGCGGCATTAGGAGGGGAAAAACATTATTTTACAGAGGAAGAATTTGCAGAAGTGATGGAACCATTTGACAAGCAAATTTTAAACACAGCGAAAGAAGCTGGCTTAATAAATTTCTTACATATGTGTAAAAATAATTTGAATATGGAACGCTATGCATCTTATAACGAGCTGGCAGATGTAGTGAATTGGGGTGTTTATGAAACAGATTTTAGCTTGGAAGAAGGCAGAAAGCTGTTTCAGGGTACAACGGTAATGGGAGGCTTGAAAAACCGAAGCGGCGTTATGGTGGAGGGTACAATAGAAGAATTAAAAGCAGAGGCAAAGCAGGTAATTAAGGGATACGGGAAAAAATCATTTATATTAGGGGCAGATTGTACACTGCCTACGGAAATTCCATATGAAAGAATCAGAGCAATAGTAGAGGCAGCAAGAGAACTGTAAATAAAAAAGTAAAATGTATGGGAGGGTTTAAAAATGAAGAAAAGAATTATAGCGGTATTATTAACACTGGCACTGGTAACTGCTGTATTTGCAGGATGCTCCAATAAGGGGGCAAAGAATAACGACGGGGTGGCATCAGGGGACCAGGGTGCAGCAACGGGGCAGGCGGATAAAACCCAGGATGAAAAGAAGGTTTATCCTGCCGGTACGATTACAATTTACGGAACGGGGCAGCCTCAGTATCTGAAGGAATATTTTGATGCCTGGCTGGATTGGAACAAAGAGATTGCACCGGATGTAAAAATTGAAATTGTACAGACAGAGGGTCATGCACAGAGCCGTGAAAAGATTACAATGACGTCGTTGGCAGGGATGGATGATGATCTGCCGGATGCAACCTACCTTGATCCCGTTAATATTATGGATTTATCCCAGGCGGGATTGTTAAAGGATGAAAGTGAATTTTTACAGCCATATCTTAGCAAAATGGTTGAGGGTGCGGCTGACGATGCAACTATTAACGGCCATATCTATGGACTTCCTGATTCTGTAAGACCTAATCTCCTTTTTTACAATGAGAAACTGTTTGAGCAATACGGTATTGATCCGGCTATGATGAGTACCTTTGACGGTTATGTGAAAGCAGGAAGGCTTTTAAAGGAGAAGAGCGGCGGAAAGGTTTATTTATCCTATATCAGTCCCAGCAGCAAAACGTGGAGATATTGGGGAAGGCGTGGTTTAATGCCCCAGGCAAACGCAAAAATCTGGGATGAATCCGGCAATATTGTTTTCGGACAGAATGAAGGTACTAAATTGGCATTGGGAACTCTGGACACCATGTACCAGGAAGGGCTGCTGCTCAAGACCGAAATAATGGAACCTGCCTTATATGATGCTATTAACAAACAGCAGGTAGCAACATTTTATATCGGAGCATTTTGGGATGAATTTATGCGAAAGAACTGCAGTGCAGTAGCAGGACAATGGAAAGTTATGTCTTCTCCGGTATTTGAATCGGTTGGAAAAGCAGGCGCACCGGTTTCTTCCTATTTTTGTATTGTAAATAAAGGCAAAAATGTTTATGCCGGACTGCTGGAACAGATGTGGCATGATTTCCAATTTGATACGGAGTCCAGAAATACCTGGGTAAATTCTATGGAGGAACAGAATGCCCCTTATTCAAATCCGATATCTCTTGAGATGCTGCAGAATGATTTTTGGAAAGAACCGTCTGAGTTTTACGGTGGACAGTCCTTCCGTGAAATGGAAGGAAAGGGCCTGGAAAACGGAGCAGCTAATTTGGCTGTAACGCCCCAGGACGCAGAAGCGGATGAAATTATCTCAGTGGAACTTGAACTTTATGTAGCCGGTAACCAGACCATGGAACAAGCAATAGCCAACATAGACAAAAATTTAAAGGCTAAAATCGGACATGCTGAGGTTATTAAATAATAATTGAGGGGAGAGAAATTCTCTCCCCTTATTTTAAAGGAGAACATGGATGCTGCAGACTATCAAAAAATATAAAGCCCCTTATTTGTTTATCCTGCCTTTTTTTCTTTTATTTCTTTTATTCCAGCTCATACCGACAATCTGGACCTTTTATATCAGTCTTACCAATTGGAAAGGAATAGGTTCCCCGGAGTTTTGCGGTGTTGATAATTACAAAAAAATGTTAGTTGACAATATGTTTTGGGCTGCACTGAGGAATACCGCCCTTTATTGGGTGGTTAGCCTGATACTTATTCTGGTTTTGGCAATTCTTATAGCAACCCTTTTAAATTCCGGGCTGTTAAAAGGCCGTTCGTTTTTTAAGACAGTGACTTTTCTGCCTAATATTTGTGCGGCCATTGCAATGGGGCTGATATTCAGAATGCTATTTGATGAAAATACCGGACTTATCAATGAAACGCTGCAGTTTTTTGGCATTGACAAGGTTCCATGGCTGACCAGTACAAGCTATTCAAAGATTCCGGTTATTGTTCTGAATGTATGGCGGAACACACCCTGGTTTACAATGATTGTTTTTTCAGGACTTTTAAATATCTCAAAAGACTATTATGAAGCGGCTACGGTAGACGGTGCGGGTGTGTGGAAGCAATTCTGCTATATTACTTTGCCTTCTTTGGGAAATATATTATTTTTCTGTTCTATTACACTGACGGTGGATAGCTGGAAGCTGTTTAATGAAGCTTATATACTGCCTGGCCCGGGTACATCCAATATATCCCTGTTCCAATATATGTATGAATCGGGCTTCAATATATTTAACATGGGCTTTGCATCGGCAATTGGTGTTGTTTTAATTGCCATCCTGGCAGTCATATCCGTTTCACAATTGATTATCAGAAAAAAACAGGGCGAAATATAGGAGGAAAACAGATGCAATATAAAAATAAGCAGTTTATACAATCCTTTGGGGTTCACCTGTTATTGATTAGTATCTCCTTAATCTGCGTTCTGCCAATATTGTGGATGTGCCTGATTGCTGTTAAACCGGCATCGGAGACAATGAGTGGATTCCACTCCATCGTAATACTGAATCCTACCTTTGAGAACTTTACAAAGCTGTTTAAGATGATACCTGTTTGGCAAAACACTTATAACAGTGTATTTACAACAATTCTTGGAACTGTGACCGCATTGTTTTTTTGTGCTCTGGCGGGTTTTGCATTTGCAAAATACAAATTTCCGGGAAGAAATTTTTTATTCTATTTTGTAATTGCTACCATGCTTGTTCCTCCGGAAGTAGGAGCAGTTCCGCTTTTTATCATTATGAAAAAGATTAATTTGATCAATAGTCTTTGGTCGTTGGTTATTCCAAGGATTGCTACTGCGGTGGGGATTTTTTACATGCACCAGTATATAAGCGATGTTCCCGATGAACTGGTTGAGGCCTCAAAAATAGATGGCTGCAGGGATTTTGGTATTTTTATGAAAATCATTCTTCCGGTTATAAAACCGGCATTGGCTTCCTGGGCTGCCGTTACTTTGATAGCCAGATGGAATGACTTTTTTTGGCCGCTTCTTTATTTGAGAAAACAGGCAAAATATACTTTAATGGTTACGATTTCCCTTTTACCGGTCAGTGAAGGTCTTTCCACGCCATGGCCTGTTATCCTGGCGGGAACAACTCTTGTCATTGTTCCCATTGTTGTGTTATATTTAATATTGCAGACACTGCAAAAAGCAGGAATGATGGCTGGTGCCGTGAAGGGTTGATAGAGGAGAACAGATATGTTAAAATCAGATGAAAAATACCAGGCATATATTCAGATTTTAAAAGAGGAATTAATTCCAGCTATGGGATGTACGGAGCCCACGGCATTAGCTTATGGGGCGGCCAGGTGCAGGGAAATTCTGGGCAGAGAACCGGAACGGATTCAGGTAAAAGCCAGCGGCAGCATTATCAAAAATGTAAAATCCGTGATTGTACCTAATACAGGTCAGTTAAAAGGAATAGCGGCTGCCGTTGCGGCTGGTGCAATAGCGGGTGTTCCGGATAAAAAACTGGAAGCCATCAGTCAAATTACCCAGGAGCAGAAAGAAGAAATTAAAAAATTTTTGGAAACTGCGGATATTACAGTGGAATATTTAGACGACGGGCTAAATCTGGATATGGTTATTACTGAACAGGCCGGTGCTGACACTGCAAGAGTGCGTATTGCCAATTATCATACCAATATTGTACTGGAAGAAAAGAATGGTAAAATACTTTTGGAAAAGCCTGTTACCGGAGACAAGGAAGAGGACCTGACAGACAGGGGGCTTCTGGATATGGAAGGCATCTGGG
Organism: Anaerocolumna jejuensis DSM 15929; assembly: GCF_900142215.1. GTDB lineage: Bacteria > Bacillota > Clostridia > Lachnospirales > Lachnospiraceae > Anaerocolumna > Anaerocolumna jejuensis. The sequence goes on from NZ_FRAC01000012.1 coordinate 173,135, forward strand.
ATTTTGCAACGACATGTGATATAATGGAAGTAAAAGATATATTGGATCAGCAGATAGCATGCAATATGGCAATTGCGGAAGAAGGTCTGAAAAAATCCTACGGGGCTAATATCGGGCAGGTCATGCTGGACGCATACGACAATCGTTCAGGGAACCGGGCAGTTGCCATGGCGGCTGCTGGGTCCGATGCGAGAATGAACGGCTGTGAAATGCCGGTCGTTATCAATTCCGGTTCAGGGAACCAGGGAATTACCTGCTCGGTCCCGGTGATTGAGTATGCCAGGGAATTGGAGGCAGGGAATGAAACTTTGTATCGGGCTTTAATTCTTTCCAATCTGATAACAATACACCAAAAGACAGGTATCGGCAGACTGTCGGCCTTCTGCGGGGCTGTCTGTGCCGGAGTTGCCGCCGGCGCCGGAATTGCCTATCTAAAAGGGGGAGGTATGAAGGAAATCGTTCATACGGTAGTTAACGGCCTTTCCATCGTATCAGGCATGGTTTGCGACGGAGCAAAAGCCTCCTGTGCCGCAAAAATTGCCTTTTCCGTCAATGCGGGATTGCTTGGGTATGAAATGTATGTCCGGGGACAGCAGTTCAGGGACGGTGACGGACTGGTAACCAAGGGGGCGGATAATACGATTAAGAATATCGGACGCCTTGGAAGGGAAGGCATGCGGGCTACAAATGAAGAAATTATAAAAATCATGATGAGTTAAAGAGGAGTATATATGAAGAACCAGTCAATTAAAAACCAAGTATATGAGGGAATTTTAAAGGATATTTTAGACGGTGTTTATCAGGCGAATGCGATTATCAATGAAAAGGCCCTGATCGATAAATACAATGTCAGTAAAACACCGGTAAGAGAAGCACTTGTTCAGTTGTGCAGTGAAGGAATACTAAAGAATATTCCCCGTTTTGGTTATCAGCTGTCTATGATTACACCAAGTGAAATTATCGAAATGATTGAATTTAGAAAGATAATAGAAGTCGGGGCTCTGGAAATGAGTTTTGACAGGCTGACAGCCAGCCATTTGGAAGAATTAAAGGAATTGAATCGGCAGGCTGAAAATATAAGCAAAAGCCAGGATATTAAAGTCCATTGGGAAGCAAACCAAATGTTTCACAGGAAGCTTTGCAGCTTTTGTGGAAACCGGTATCTTCAAAAATCCTTGGATGATTCATTAAATTTTTGTACACGTATTGCAAACCAATATTTTGTAAAAGTATGGGAGAGCAATGAAGCGGAAGATGGCGACCATTTTAAAATTGTAAATTCCATTGAAAATAAAAATCTGGAATATGCGAAAGAAATACTTATTTATGACATTGAATTGATGAAAAATAAAATATTATAAGTAAGATGTTTTAGCAGGCTAATTTTTACTGTATCAATCATTTGAAAATACAAATCCCTTAACCTTCACATAATAGTTTAAACAATCCCCATTCGGTATTGAAACAAAAAGGTGAAGGTTATATAGAAAGCAGACAGAAGCCTAACATTTTAGGAGGCAGAAGTCTGCTTTTTTGGAGCCTGAATATTCAGTGAAAAAAGGGAGATATAAGTAGAATTTAATGCTTGATTATTGTATAATAATACCAATAATGTCAAAAGAGAGGAGTGTAAAGTATGGCCATTTTTACACCGAATTTTAATTTTGCAGGAGATTGTGAAGAGGCAATTTATCTGTATCAAAAAGCCTTTCAGGGAAGGATAGGCTGTATGCTGCGGTATTCTGAGGCAGATAAAAGTGACTGGGATAAGGACTTAACCACAGAGCAGGAAAACTATATCTACCATGCAGAGTTGTTCCTGGGGAATCAAAGAATGATGCTGTGCGACAATCTGGATGTGGAATTCGTGAAAAGCACCGCACTGTCTCTTACCGTGACCCTCGATACAAAGGAGGAGGTAGCTGGGGCTTATGAAATTTTAAAGGAAGGCAGTACGACAATATATGCCCCCCATTCTACGACCTACAGCTCCTGTGTGGTAGTATTTATCGATAAATTCGGTTTTCGCTGGGGGCTGATGACAGAGCAGACAGAAAGATAGCTGGATAAATAAATGAAAAGCAGCCTGCCTTTATGGCAGAACCAAAAAATATTTCCATAGACAGGGGAATCTAATAATTATTAAACTTGGAAGTTTAAATCGGGTGCCAGAATGTCATGTTTATTGAAATTCTGAAATCCAGATCAAATTTGAAAACAGATTGGAGATAAAAATTGAAGAAGCTGGGGTTAGAAGCATATCAGGAAATAAAAGTATGGATGCATAGAAATGCAAGGCCCGTTGAACTGGCGGTATGGCAGTATTTCTTTGAAAACGGGAGTAAGGAAGCGGTACTATCAGCTTTGTCCTATTACCAGAATGAAGACGGAGGATTTGGAAATGCACTGGAGGCCGACTGCTGGAATCCGGAATCTTCACCTTATACAACTTTATATGCCATAAATATATTAAAAGCCATCGACTTTAAGGATGCGGCTCACCCTATGCTGCAAGGCATATTCAGGTTTCTGGAGAGCGGAAAGTATTTTTTAGAGAATGGATGGCTTTTTAGTATACCATCCAATAATGGTTATGCACATGCACCCTGGTGGACATATAATAGTGAAGCAAATGAAGTGGAAAGCATTGGTGTTACTGCAGAATTATGCGGTTTTGTTTTACAGTGTTTCCCTAAAAGCACTAAGCTATATAAATGTGTCATACCAATCATAAATAACCTTATAAAGAAGCTGGATTCCCAGGATGGCTTTGGAGATATGGGCATTGGGGGATATTGTGTCCTTTTAGATGCTATCAGGCAGACTGGTTTAGTAGAGCAGTATGATATTAACAGAATGCAGGATACGGTTAAGGAACTGGTATATCATTCAATAGAGAGGGACACTGCCAAATGGTCTTCCTATGGCGTCCGTCCTTCTAACTATATAACTACTCCTGACAGCATATTTTATCCGGGTAATGAGGACATCCTTCAAAAGGAGCTTGATTATCTGATTGAAACAAGGGAGAAAAATAATGTCTGGAATATAACCTGGAGCTGGTTTGAAAACAATGAAAAATACCAAAAGGAATTTGCCGTTAGTGAAAACTGGTGGAAAGCAGAGAAAGCTATTGAAAAGGTCCTTTTATTAAAGAATTTCAACCGCCTTTGTTAGAAAGGGATATTTTCCGCAGGAATATAATTCTTTGTAGGTTTCGCAATTTATTGCTATGGGGAATGAAAGAGAGAAGTCAGGAGAAGTGGATGAATGGAAATCACAATAAAAGAGCTGGATACCGCTTATTGCAATGCTATGGCTGAATTGCTTAATTTCGATGAAAAACTGCATCTGGCGCTTTCTCCCGATAGTCTCCATATAAATATTACCGGGAAAGAATATTATGATGGCTGTAAGACATGGGAGAAAAGAAAGAACGGGAATAATTTTGTTATTCTGGATGAGGACAGGCTTATAGGCTCCATATCTTATCATAAGATTAACCATTTAACAGCAGGGTGCGGTTATTGGATTAAAAGCAGCCTCTGGGGGAAAGGATATGGTAAAGAAGCCTTTGCCGGGTTTTTACCGGTTATAGAGAAAGCCGGCTTTGAATATGTAACAGCAAACATATGGAAGGATAACATAGCATCCTTAAAAATATGGGAGAAGTATACCAGCGATATAAGGGAAGAGGAAGGCAGGTATATCCCTCTGATTAAACTGGTGTAGTTAATATTGAAGACCGACAAGCAGTACAGAAATGGAGAATGTATGAAATTATATCTAATCAGACATGGGCAGACGGACTGGAATGTAGCAGGAAGAATTCAGGGAAGCCATGACAGTGAGCTAAATGAGAATGGAATCAGTCAGGCAGAAGCCTTGGGAGCCAAATTATTGGATTCCGGGCTGAAATTTTCTAAAATATATTCCAGCACACAAAAGAGAGCCTTTAAAACGGCAGAAATCATTAGCGGAATTACGAAAAAGCCTCTTGAAGCAGTAAAAGGGCTGGAGGAGATCAGTCTTGGAGCGTGGGAAGGACTGACCTGGGAGGAGGTAATACAAAAATATTCAGCTGAATATAAAAGGTGGCGCCAAGACCTCAGGTATACCAAGGCACCTGAGGGAGAATCCTATCAGGAAATGCTGGAGCGTGTGCTTGCCGCCCTGCGCAGGATTATTGAAACAAACAGCGAAGATGCCGCAGTTGTAACCCATGGTGCGGTTATCATGTGCCTCCGGTGTTATATTACCAATACGCCTTTTGAGAAAATGAGAGAATTTCAGGCAAAGAATACCTCGGTATTGGAAATAAGCAGTGAACTGCTGGGATAAGTCAAAAAAGAAGTACCTGTCCCAGGGTTGCTGTAGTGTATTCTGCTGCACAGCTACTGTGCAGCAGGTAGTGTAAGCCATACCGTTGTTCCTTCGTTTACCTTGCTTTCATATTTTAATCCGAATTCAGCTCCATAGTATAGCTGTACCCGCTGATGGACATTATGGGCGCCGTAGCCGTTGGTTTCAGAGGTCAGAAGCCTGGTGAGGGTCTCCGCCTGCATGCCGCAGCCATTATCGGATACCGTAAAGATAAGAAGAGCAGCGGATCTTGTTAAGGATATGGTAAGCAGGCCTCTGCCGGGAGTTTCTTTATGGTCAATCCCGTGGATAATTGCATTTTCCGTCAGGGGCTGGAGCAGGAGGTTTATCATAACCAGGGAAAGAGCACTTTCATCAATCTCATATACCACATCGAAGGAATTGGAGTGCATCATACTCTGGATATTGATATAGGACCTGGTATTTTCCAGTTCGTCATGTACGGATATAAGGTTTTTCCCTTTGTTTAGGGTAGTACGGTAAAAGGTGGAGAGCAGCTGTGCCATGCGGCTGATATCCTCCTGCTCTGCCATAATTGCCTTTCCGTTTATCAGAGAAAGGCTGTTATAGAGAAAATGAGGATTAATCTGTGCCTGCAAGGCCTTCATTTCATATTCCTGCTGGGTAATCTTACTTTTATAGACCTCATCAATGAGATATTGAATACGGGATACCATGCGGCGGAAGCTTTTGACCAGATGGCCCAGTTCATCGGAAGAGTCATATACTACACGGACTGCCATTTCACTGTCCTCCAGCTTATCCATATCCTCTGACAATTCTTCCAGGGGGCGGACCAGACTTTTGGATAATAGGGCACTCAATACAAAAAGCAGCAGGAGGCACAAAAGGACGATTAGTATTACGATGACAGTTATTTGATTTGCAGCTTCTGAAACAGTGCTTACCGGGCGGTAGACATATATTTTCCAGCCGGAATTTTTAAGGGAAACAGACTGTATGACGTAGGTTTCATTGAGCTTCCCGCCTTTTAAAGCAGAAAGTGACTGATCGGAAAGGGCATAGCTTAAATCCTTTTCCTTAAAGTCATGAAAGGAGTAAAGAACCTCACCCTGCCCGTTTTCCAGGAATACCCCATAGGATTTGTTGAACAGGGAGGACAGAGTTGAAAAGGTCTTCTCATAGCTGATATTCATATACAGGATACTGGTATAATTACTGCCTGACAAGTACAGCCGGCAGATTAGGGAAAGAGATTTTTTATCCTTGGAGGCAGCAAAAAAAGGTGTGGTTTTTGACAGGGCCTCCCGGTACCAGGGCAGATTTTTGATATCTCCTAAGGGTCTTAGGGTGCTGCCATGGGGATAGATTGGGTTATCCGTATAGATTGTCAGAGTCTTTATTTCTCCGTGAAGGGACCTGACAGTGGTAAACAAGGGGTCAAGCTCATACATATAGGTCTTATACATGTCAAAGTTGTTGGTAAAGGTATGGGTGAGGCTGTTACGGACATCCTCATCCCATAGGATCAGGTTCATGGCATTTAGATAGGAATCAATCTTATAGTTCAGGTTATATACCTCTTGCTTTAAGGATTCCTTCAGCGCCGTTTTTTCCCTGTCGATTAACAGCTTCCGTACCTGCCCGTAGGAAAAGCTGCCCAGAAGGATGACGGGAATCAGTCCTACAAAGAGGCATATGATAGTAACCTTTTTACGAAAGCTTAAATTCTTAAAGTATTCCAGCATATGTTTCATAATTCACACCTCACTCCGAAGCTGCCTGTGGTTCTGCCTGTATTTATCCGGTGTGGTTCCAAAGTCCTCCTGAAAACTCTTACAGAAATAAGAAATATTGGAATAGCCTACCGAGGGACAGATATCACTTATTTTCATATTTGTTGTAATAAGCAGCTCTTTTGCCTTTTCCATGCGGATGTTTTTGATATACCTGTTAATACCAAAGCCTGTTTCCTGTATGAACAGGCTGCTGAGATACCTTGGCGTCAGATAGACCTTATCTGCCAGAATATTTAAACTGAGCTCTTCCCCATAATGGGCTCTGATATATTGGTCTACCAGGTTAATAGCATGTTTTGGAGACTGCTGTTCCTGCTCTATCTGAGCTACCAGTTTATCCAGTGTTTCGTCAATGAGGGAGCGTATATCCGAAAAATATTTAAAATGATAGATTCTTTCGGAAATCTGCCAAAAAGCAGATTCTTCATAAGTAGTAAGGCTTTGCAGCATTGTCTGCAGCAGGCCGGTAAAGAGATAGCGGACGTAAATATGGGAAAAGGTTGCCTGATTTTCATATTTCTGTATCAGCATGGCAATATTCTGTTTTAAACTGTACACATCCTTTAACTGGATGTCCTTTTCAATGCTCTTTAAAAGTATGTCATCTTCTTCCGGGTCTATTATACCGCAGGTATCGGAGCCCTGGGTATAAAGATATCTTCCCGGGAAAAAGAAGCGCTTCTCCAGATACATTTCTGTCTCGTTAAACACCTTCCCCATATCCTCCGGTGAGAAAAAAGGTTTGCTGATGGCAAGATAGCATACCTGATGATACTGCTCTGTAAGGCGTTTGTGCAGCTCTTCTGCAATAGCCTCCATTTTCTTTAATTCAGCAGCTTCGGTAAATAACAAAAGGCCTTGTGAAGGGTTCAGGTTAATATAGCAGGTATCCCGGGAGAGAACAGGGGAGACTGGGGATAGAAATTCCTGAGTGGTATCCTTTGTAAGCCTGCTGCCGAAGAAGTCGGATTCATATTGTATCAGCAGCATCTGCCTGTAAGTATATAAAAAGGTAATGTCCACGTCCTTATAAGCCTCTAGGATATTCACCAGAGAGGTATTGTTAATAAGCTGGTAGAGAATATGATTTTTCATAAAATCCAGACTGGCCTTTTGTTTTAAAGCCTCCTGTTCCTTCCGGCTGATAGCATCGAGAACGGTAAGGATGGTTTTCTGAAATTCTTCTGTGTTTACCGGCTTAAGAATATAGTTTACAGCCCGAAGGGACAGGGCTTCTTTCACATATTCAAAATCATCATAACCGCTGAAAAATATAATCTGAATATCAGGCTGCAGTTCCCTCACCTTACCTGCCAGTTCGATTCCGTTTAAAAAAGGCATTTTGATATCGGTGAATAAGATGTCCGCTTTTTGCGCAGTCAGGAGCTCAAGGGCTTCTTTTCCGTTAGCGGCCTCCATGACAGTAAGGGGAAAGCGGTATTTATGAAGCAGAAACCGAATAGCATCTCTTTCATCCTTTTCATCGTCTGTAATTAAAATACGGTACATGGGCAGCCTCCTGTGTGTGTTGTTTAAGTGAATTATATCATCCTGGCATAAGGTGTTCAATGGATGAAAGGCTCCTTCCATAAGGTTCCGGAAAAAGTGTTATAAAACATGAATTTCTTTCGTTTACCCATAAAGCTTCTGCGGTTATACTAAAAGTAAGCTGATCAACGGCCGTTGAGAGGGTCTTTACAATTAGTAATTCCGCAAGTGAACTTGCGGAATGCATGGAGGATTGATATGAGAAAAAATTATTTGTTCAGACATATTGCAATAACTTTGTCGGCAGTTATGGTATTGTCGCTGGCAGGCTGTTCGGGAACCAATACAAAGAATAATGCCGCTGCCGGAAAAAATACGGAGACCAGCAGCAGTAATAAGGGGGAAGAAAAAGGAACCCAGACAGAGGACGGTCCTTTTGGCGCTTATCCGGAGACAGTAACCTATACTATGGGACGGCAGACCATACAAAATCCCAAGCTGCCTGACGGAGATACTTATGAGAACAATGCTTATACCCGTTTCGTAAAGGAGAAGCTCAATGCAGTTGCGTCAGATGCCTTTGAAGCAAACGGAGAGGATTATGACAGACAGGTGTCCCTGGCAATAGCCTCCGAGGATTTGCCGGACATCATGAAGATAGGCAGTAAAGATATCCTGAATGAGCTGGTGGAAAATGATATGGTTGCGGATCTGACAGAGGCCTATAACACCTATGGCAGTGATTATTTGAAGGAAATCTATGAATCCTATGACGGAAGATGCCTTTCTACTGCGACCTATGACGGGAAGATAATGGCTCTGCCCGGAACGAATGTAGACAGTGCGCCCAATGAAGTATGGATAAGGCAGGACTGGGTGGATAAGCTGGGATTAAAGGTGGATGAAGACGGCAACGGTATGATTACCATTGACGAGCTTAAGAACATAGCCAAGGCCTTCATGGAAAAGGACCCCGGCGGCAGTAAAAATCCCGTTGGTATTTCCCTGGCATACTGGTTAAGCGCCAATGATTACGGCGGCGCCACCTACTGTGCCACCGGTATTGCAAATGCCTTTGGCGCCTATCCGAAATTATGGTTCAAGAATACGGACGGAAGCGTATATTACGGCTCCAATACCGAAGAAAATAAGAAAACCCTCGGGCTCCTGGCAGACTGGTTCAAGGAAGGAATCCTGGACCCCCAGTTCGGTACCAGAACCTGGGATGATATTACAGCGCTGTTAAGCAATGGACAGACAGGCATCACCTTTGGTGTATGGCATATTCCCGACTGGCTGTTAAATAACGTAAGAGCCATGGATAAGAAGGCTGCCTTTACCAGCTATGTTGTAGAAGGGGAAAACGGAAAGGCAAATGTATTTCATAACAATGCCTCCAGCGGTTATATTGTAGTCAGAAAGGGCTATAAGCATCCTGAGCTTGCGATAAAGATTGCAAACCTGTTCTATGATGAGCTGGCAAATACAAAGACTCTTGAAAAGGATTACCCCGAGGTGGCTAAGTACCAGGCAGACGGCGTGGATGGTTCCACAAGGCCCTTTAATGTGGAAATCAACAAATATACCTCCCTTTTAGACGATTACGCTGATATCAAAAAGGGAGTGGACGGTAAGATTGCCATAGAAGATGCACGTACCCTGGAATCCAGGAATGTAATCCAGAGCGTTAAGAGATATCTGAAGAATCCGGCTGCCGAGGATGTGACGGATTGGTCTAAATATCATTCCAGAATGAAGGGTATTGCATTAATTGATAAATTGACCAAGGAGGGCAGCTTTAACTGGGTTGACCCCGTCTTCTGGGGAACCACTGAAACCATGAAGAGCTCCTGGGCTAATTTACAAAAGCTTGAAGAAGAGACTTTTATAAAGATTGTTACCGGTTCCGTTCCTTTGGATGACTTTGATAAGTATGTGAAGGATTGGAATAATCAGGGCGGCTCCCAGATTATCACAGAAATTGAAGCAAACATAAAATAATGGAAGCGGCTGGGGGCTGTTGCGAAAGAAAATGCAACAGCCCCTTGTCAAAGGAGAGAATTTCATGCATAAAAGAAACCGCACCCTGGGAAATAAGTTACGTTCCGGAATAACCTATCATCTCATGATGATTCCCGGAGTAATATTCCTTATTATATTCAGCTATATCCCGATGGCTGGGATAATAATGGCCTTCCAGAATTATGTGCCCGCCAAAGGACTTCTGCATTCTGACTTTGTGGGCATAAAGCATTTTAAATACATGCTGATGCTGCCGGATATTACACAAGTGGTTATAAATACGGTAACCATAGCACTTGGGAAAATATTGTTTGGAACCTTTATGGCCATAGCGTTTGCCATCCTGTTAAATGAAATCCGGAAAAGAGTATTAAAAAAATGGATTCAGACCATTGTTTATCTGCCCCATTTCCTTTCCTGGGTGGTACTGGCGGCGGTAATCGTAAATATGTTCAACCTGGACGGCAGTGTAAATCTGATACTGACAAGCTTAGGAATGGAGAAAATTAATTTCCTGGGCAGCAATAAATGGTTCCAGCCTTTGTTAGTCTCAACGGATGTATGGAAGGAATTCGGCTATAACTCCATTGTATATCTGGCGGCCATTACTTCCATCGACCCGGGCCTTCATGAAGCGGCGGCTATTGACGGTGCTGCCTGGCGCAAAAGAATATGGCATATTACCTTGCCCGGCATGCTGCCGATTATTTTATTAATGGCAGCCATGAGCCTTACCAGTATCTTAAGTGCGGGCTTTGATCAAATCTATAATCTGTATACGCCGATGGTATACCAGAGCGGGGATGTGCTGGATACCTATGTGTACCGTATCGGCCTTATCGGAAGGCAGTACAGCTTTGCAACGGCTGTGGGGCTGTTAAAATCCTTTATCGGTATGGTACTGATGCTGAGTGCTAATGGATTTTCCAAGAAATTCACAGACAGAAAGATATTTTAGGAGGCAGGTTATGATAGAAAATAAATCCTTTGGCTCAAAGCTTAGAAATTTTATAATATATACCATTGTAATCCTGCTGGCACTTATGTGCCTGCTTCCCCTTTGGAATATTGCTGCCATATCCTTCAGCAGCAGTGCGGCTGTAACAGCACAGCGTGTAGGGCTGCTGCCGGAACAATTTACCCTGGCAGCCTATGAAAAAATTATGGGAGATGCACAGTTCTGGCGGTCCTTTGGCATTTCGGCCATGAGGGTAGTACTGGCACTTGCTATCAACATTGTGCTGATTATACTGATGGCATATCCTCTGTCGAAATCAAACAGGGAGTTTAAGGGCAGGAACATCTATATGAATCTGCTGGTGTTTGCCATGCTCTTTAACGGAGGTATGATACCGACATACCTGATAGTAAAGCAGCTGCACCTTCTGAATACGATATGGTCCCTGATACTGCCCGGGGCTGTTCCCATATTCAGTGTAATCCTGGTAATGAATTTCTTTGTCGGGGTTCCAAAATCCCTGGAAGAAGCGGCCATGATTGACGGTGCCACACCCTTTCAGATACTGTTCCGTGTATATGTGCCCATATCGAAACCTTCTCTTGCAACGGTTGCCCTGTTCAGCATTGTCGGAAGCTGGAATGACTTTTACAGCGGCCTGATCTACATAACAAAAATCAGGAATTACCCTGTAATGACCTACATACAGTCCTTAAGTGTAAATATTGAAGAGCTTTTAAAGGCAGGCATGAGTTCCAGTTCCCTGGCAAGTGTTACGGAGGTTTCAAACCAGAATCTGAATGCGGCTAAAATTGTAGTGGTGGTCATACCCTTGCTGTTAATTTATCCATTATTGCAGCGATATCTGATTACCGGTATTGTAATGGGGTCTGTGAAGGAATAATATATAGCTATAGGAAAACGAAGCTGAAAGAAAAATTGAAAAGAGGAAGCCACGGAGTTATTTCTTTCAGCCGGTAAGGTGGCCGTATCCCCGGTGTTTTTACCTTGGGATACGTTAGGTGCAGGAGTATGCAGGAAAGTAAATGGTGGAAAAATGCAGTTGTTTATCAGATATATCCAAGAAGCTTTAAGGATAGCAATGGTGACGGAATCGGTGACTTGCAGGGAATTATAAGGAAGCTGGATTATCTGAAGGAGTTGGGGGTAGATGCCATATGGCTGTCTCCCGTATGCCGGTCACCCCAGGATGATAATGGCTATGACATTTCGGATTACAGGGATATTGATTCGATGTTTGGTTCTTTAAAGGATATGGAGGAGCTGATAAAAGAAGCAGAAGAGAGAAACATCCGTATTATCATGGACCTTGTATTAAACCATTCCTCTGATGAGCACCTATGGTTTATAGAGGCAAGAAAGAGCAGGGAAAATCCCTATCATGACTACTATGTGTGGAGGGATGGCACAGAAGGGCTGCCGCCCAATGATATGAGGGCATGTTTTGGCGGCTCTGCCTGGGAATGGGTGCCGGAGCTGTCCCAGTATTATTTCCATCAGTTTTCCGTGAAGCAGCCGGACTTGAATTGGGAGAATCCAAAGCTGCGGCAGGAAATCTATGATATGATTCTGTGGTGGATGGAGAAAGGCGTGGGAGGCTTCCGACTGGACGTTATCGACCAGATTGCCAAAGAGCCGGATTTAAAGATAACCAATAACGGTCCAAGGCTTCATGAATATATCAGGGAGCTCAGTAAAGAGACCTTTCGTAAAGGGGATTTGATTACGGTGGGGGAAGCCTGGGGTGCCAATACGGAGCTTGCAAAGCTTTACAGCAATCCCGACGGCAGTGAATTCTCCATGGTATTCCAGTTTGAGCACATCAATTTGGACCAGCAGCCGGATAAGGAGAAATGGGACCTGGCTCCCCTTGATTTTCTGAAATTAAAGCAGGTATTTGCAAAATGGCAGAGGGAGCTGTACCGGACGGGCTGGAACAGCCTTTTCTGGAACAACCATGACCTTCCCCGAATTGTCTCCAGATGGGGAAATGACAAGGAATACAGGGAGAAGTCTGCCAAGATGCTTGCAACTCTTCTTCACGGCATGCAGGGGACGCCTTATATCTATCAGGGAGAAGAGCTTGGAATGACCAATGCAGAATTTGAGATAGAGGATTACAGAGACATAGAGACTCTTAATGTATATCATGAACGTCTGGAAAAAGGATACCAGAAGGAAGATATTCTAAACTCCATTCATGCCAAGGGCAGAGATAATGCCAGGACTCCCATGCAGTGGGATGACAGCCCCAATGCAGGATTTTCCGAGGGCACTCCCTGGATACGGGTTAACGGAAATTACAGGGAAATAAATGCAAAGCAGGAAATGGCAGATAAAGGTTCCGTATTTCATTATTATAAAAAACTGATTGGGCTCAGAAAGACTTACGAAGTATTTGCAGATGGAAAATTTGAACTTTTACTGGAAGAAGATAAGGATATTTTTGCCTATACCAGAACTTCTGAGGGCGAAAAGCTTCTTATAATCTGCAATTTTCATGAAAAGGAGGTTCCCTTCCTTCTGCCGGAGGGCTGGTCGGGAAAGGAAGAGATTCTGATAGCGAATTACAATGAAATAGCGGAGACCGAAAAGCTCAGGCCTTATGAGGCAAGAATCTATCGAAAAGCTTAAACCTTATGAGCCAAGAATTTATCGAAAAACTTAGGCCTAATAAGCCAAGAATTTATCGAAAAACTTAGACCTAATAAGCCAAGAATCTATCGAAAAGCTCAGACCTTATGAGGCAAGAATCTATCGAAAAGCTTAGACCTTATGAGACAAGAATCTATCGAAAAACTTAGGCCCTATGAGGCAAGAATTTACTGAAAAGCTTAGGCCTTATAAAATAAGAATCTACTAAAAAGCATTAAGGGGATAGTATCTCAACGCATTCTAAAAAATGCTGTGTGTATAAAATGAAGATTGGGAGGTATAAGGTGATGGGCAGATATAAAGGATATATGACCATTACTGCAATAATACTCGGCCTCCTTTTATTAAGTGCAGGTTTTTTTACCTTTGCATCAAAAGAAAGGAGTATGGCAGCAAAGCTGGCCATCGAGAAAATCACTACGGATAAAGCTAGGTATTACCCGGGCGATAATATAAAAATAACACTTCATATCAGGAATGGAAATAAAAAGGCCGTTAATAATGCGGTATTGAAACTGAAAGCATACCACCTGGGAGAAGAAACCGGTGAGGTGAAAAAGCTTACCCTTTCCCATCTTCCACCGGGGGAGAAGACGGTGAACCTTGAATGGCAGGCACCAAAAAAGGATTATAGTGGGTATTTGCTCAAGGCGGCTCTTTCCGGAAGGCTTGGAGGTATTAAGAGTACCGGAACAGCAGGTGTTGATGTATCCTCAACGGTCCTGAAATTCCCAAGATATGGCTATCTGTCCGATTTCAGTAAGGAAGTGGATACACAGTCCATGATTCGGGCAATGACAGAGTATCACATCAATACCATTGAGTATTACGATTGGCAGTATCTCCACCATCAGCCTCTGGCAGAGGGGATAACCGCAAAGAATCCGGGAGTATGGAAGGATTGGTCGGGAAGAGAAATCTATGGAACTGTCATAGCAGACTATATCCGGTATGCCCATGACGCAAATATGATAAATATGGCCTACAATATGATTTATGCCGGAACGGATACCTTTTTTCAGGAAGGCAAATATTCTTCCCAGGCAGAGCAATGGAAGCTCTATTTTGCCAACAGTAATGACAGGGGAGAGGGAGAATTCAAATTCCATATGGGAACCTCCCCCTCCGGAAACAGTAATCTGTATTTTCTGAATCCTTTGAATCCATCCTGGCAGAAATACATATTTGTGGAAGAAAATAAGATATTCGGTGCCTTTTCCTTTGACGGCTGGCACGGTGATACGGTGGGAGACTGGGGAGAAATGACGACAGCCGGCGGAAAGCCTCTTGGAAGGGATGAAGCGGGAAAACCTATCTATCTGGTAAAGGATACTTATACCCAGTTCTTAAATGCCGCCAAGGAAGCCCTGGGAGGCAAATATCTTTCCTTTAATCCCGTAGGAGCCCAGGGAATTGAAAATGCAAATAAAAGCAAAACGGATATTTTATATGCCGAATTCTGGCCTTGGGATAAGGACAGAGAGGGCAATACCTATGATACCTACTATTCTCTGGTGAAAGAGGTGGAGCGTTCCTTTGAGGACAGCAAAGCCCTGTCCTTTGACGGTAAGGGTAAATCCCTGGCGGTAAAGGCATACATTAATTATGATAAAACCGTGGGAAATATGAATGAGCCGGGTGTTATCCTGGCAGCAGCTTCTGTATATGCAGCAGGAGGTTCCAGGCTTGAAATAGGAAATGGGGATCATATGCTTCATAAGGAATATTATCCGGATGACAAGCTTCCCATGAGTGACGGGCTGAAGAAATATATGAAGGGTCTTTCTGATTTCACCGTGGCTTACGAGAACATCCTAAGAGACGGGCAGAAATCCTCAGAAAATACGGTTACGGTGGAGGGCTATCCTGCAAGCAGAGAAGGCAAATCCGATACGGTATGGACCTATACAAAGTCTGATGGGACTTATGACATCCTGCATCTGATTAACCTGCTGGGGACGGACAACCAATGGAGGGATGAAAGGGGAAAGAAGAAGGCGCCGAAGGAAATTACCAATTTCAAGGTGAGATATTATTCGGAAAAGGCTTTGAGCAATGCCTGGCTGGCATCACCGGACCGGGAGGGCGGCGTAAGCACCAGACTTCAACTGAAAAAAGGGAAGGATGATAAAGGAAGCTTTATTGAATTTACCCTGCCGGCATTGACCTATTGGGATATGATATATATCCGGCAGTAAAAATAGAATCACCTTTCCCTTTCATAGTAAGCATAGGGAAACATCAATAACATAAAGCATCTATTGATACTTTATGTTATTGATGTTTCTGATCTGATAATCATTGAAACCAAGATGCTTCTTGATTTCACGAAAAAAGGTACAATATTAATATAGGCTAAAAAATTATTGCAAAATATATACAGTTATGTTATAATAATAATGTTAAGAATATAATAAAGTGCCGTGGAGAAAAGAGTGGGCTAGAACAACATTAAATGTTGTTTATTAGTGCACTTTTTTTATTTGGGTTTTTACATAAGACAGTTCTTATTGTTATAAAGTAATTTGCTAATATGTTAAGAACTAATTCAATATGAATTAAAAAAGGGGTTTTAATAGATCTATGATTTTCTAAAAAGTGGGAGAATTTATATGAAACGAAGATTTGTTAATATCATTGAAGATAATCCGGTAATTGCTGCTGTTAAAGATGAAGAAGGTCTGGAAAAAAGCATTCAGTCCGATGGGATAGGTATTATCTTTGTATTATATGGAGATATCTGCAATATAGAAAGAATTGTCAGCAGAATAAAAGAAGAAGGACGCATTGCTATAGTACATATTGATTTGATAACCGGCCTGAGTGGAAAAGATGTGAGCATTGATTTCATTAAGCAGAATACAAAAGCAGATGGAATAATTACCACAAAACAGACATTAATTAAGCATGCAAAAGAGTTAGGACTATACACAGTGCTCCGTTATTTTGTAATTGATTCGATGGCACTCTTCAACATTGAAAAACAATCCAGTTTAATACAACCGGATGTGATAGAGATATTACCGGGTGCTATGCCAAAGATCTTAAAAAAGATAAGTGAAACAAGTAAGGTACCTATTATAGCGGGAGGTTTAATATCTGATAAGGATGACGTTATGGCTGCACTGTCAAGCGGAGCAATTTCAATTTCAACTACAAATTCTAATGTATGGGTATTGTAAAAAAATATTGTATAAGCTGCACTTTTCGCAGGTCTTAACTACAGGATAGAAATATCCTATAGTAAAGGAGTTTACATACTAAAAGTGCTGATTATAAAAAAGAAGAAGGTTTTTATTACAAGGTAAGTAAAAAAAAGGAGGGTGTAAGTTCATGGCGAAATTCGTTATGGCGCTGGATGCAGGAACGACAAGCAACAGATGCATACTATTTAATGAGAAGGGTGAGATGTGCAGTGTAGCACAAAAGGAATTTACGCAGTATTTTCCGAAGCCAGGCTGGGTAGAACATGATGCTAATGAAATTTGGTCAACACAGCTAGGGGTTGCTGTGGAGGCTATGACAAAGATTGGTGCTACAGCAGCAGATATTGCTGCAATCGGTATCACAAATCAAAGAGAAACTACCATTGTATGGGATAAGGAGACAGGGGAACCTGTATATAACGCAATTGTATGGCAGTGCAGACGTACTTCTGAGTATTGTGATTCCTTAAAAGAGAAAGGATTAACAGATTCCTTCAGAGAAAAAACAGGTCTAGTAATTGATGCTTACTTTTCAGGAACTAAATTGAAATGGATTCTGGATAATGTGAAAGGTGCAAGAGAAAAAGGTGAAGCAGGCAAGTTATTATTTGGTACAGTAGAAACCTGGTTAATATGGAAACTTACAAAGGGTAAGGTTCATGTAACCGATTTTTCGAATGCATCCAGAACGATGCTATTTAATATTAAAGAATTAAAATGGGATCAGGACATTTTAAAAGAATTAAATATTCCTGAATGTATGCTTCCCGAAGCAAGACCATCAAGTGATGTTTATGGAAAAGCAGATTCACAATTCTTCGGCGCTCCTATTACGATAGGCGGAGCAGCCGGTGATCAGCAGGCGGCTTTATTTGGCCAGACCTGTTTTACTGCAGGTGAAGCGAAGAATACCTATGGAACAGGCTGCTTCTTATTAATGAATACCGGTGAAAAACCAGTATATTCAAAAAATGGATTGGTAACTACGATTGCATGGGGATTAGACGGAAAAGTCAATTATGCGTTAGAAGGCTCCATATTTGTTGCTGGTGCTGCTATCCAGTGGCTTCGTGATGAGATGAAATTGATAGATACAGCTCCGGACTCTGAATACATGGCGAAGAAAGTTATTGATACCAATGGCTGCTATGTAGTTCCTGCCTTTACCGGCCTTGGAGCACCTCATTGGGATCAATATGCACGAGGTACGATTGTTGGTTTAACAAGAGGAGTCAATAAATATCATATTATTAGAGCAACCTTAGAGTCTTTAGCATACCAGGTAAATGATGTTATTTCTGTAATGCAGGCTGACTCCGGTATCACCTTAAGTGCATTAAAAGTGGATGGCGGAGCATGTGCAAATAACTTCTTAATGCAATTCCAATCCGATATTATCAATGCACCTGTTAACAGACCGATGTGTGCTGAAACAACTGCAATGGGTGCTGCCTATTTAGCTGGTCTGGCAGTTGGATATTGGAAAAGCAAAGAAGACGTTATTAAGAACTGGAAAATCGATAGAGTGTTTGAACCAGAGATGGAAGAAAAGAATAGAGCAATCTTGATAAAAGGTTGGAACAAAGCAGTGAAATGTTCCTTTAATTGGTCCAAAGAAGAATAATATCGGACGAGGGGAGAATAATTATGTTAATTTTTTCAGCGGAATTAATAGGGACTATGATAGTGATAATACTCGGTGATGGGGTCGTAGCCAATGTTTCATTAAATAAGTCTGGCATGAAAGGCGCTGGTTCTATTCAAATTACATTGGCATGGGGCTTTGCTGTTTTACTTCCTGCATTTATCTTTGGAGCAGCGTCAGGAGCACATTTTAATCCTGCAATTACATTAGCTTTAGCAATTGATGGTTCCATTGCATGGTCTTTGGTACCTACCTATGTTGCCGGGCAATTTGCCGGTGCATTTATAGGTGCAGTTATGGTTTATATTTTATTCAAAGGTCAGTTCGATGCAACACAAGATGCTAATACAAAACTTGGTGTATTTGCAACAAGTCCTTCTGTTCCCAATAAAGGGCTGAATATATTGAGTGAAGCTGTAGGAACCTTTCTATTAGTATTCGCAATTAAAGGTATTGGAAATATAGCTGACCTGGCACCTGGAGTTGATAAATTACTGGTATTTGGTACTATCACTTCAATTGGTATGTCACTTGGTGGATTAACAGGATATGCCATTAACCCGGTTCGTGATTTGTGTCCTCGTATTGCTCACGCAATTCTTCCAATCAAAGGGAAAAGAGATTCCAATTGGGGCTATGCATGGATTCCAGTAGTTGGTCCTTTTATCGGAGCTATTGCTGCTGTCTTAGTTTTCTCAGCAATTCCATGGTAAAGCAATAAAATTTTATAGATAGAGCAGTTACAATTTCATATTATTGTTGAATGAGATGGAGAGTCAACCAATAGCATACTTAAAAAGTATTGCTCTTTGCTTGACTCTTTTTTAAATAAAAGCAAAAGGAGAGATAGTGATGTATGATGTAATAATAATCGGAGCAGGAGTGGTAGGCTGTGCAGTGGCCAGAGAATTATCCAGATATGAAGTGAAAGCCTGTGTGATTGACAAATGCGAGGATGTTTGCAGCGGGACCACGAAGGCTAATAGTGCCATTGTTCATGCAGGATATGATGCAGCAGAAGGTTCACTGATGGCAAAATTAAATGTCAAAGGGAATCAATTAATGGGGGAATTATCAAAAGAGTTAGATTTTCCTTTTAAGCGCAATGGATCTTTAGTTGTGTGTGTAAATAAAGAGGAAATGCCAAGGCTTGAAGCACTATATGAACGTGGAGCTGCCAATGGAGTAAAGGGGCTTCAAATATTATCAAAAGAAGAAGTTAAAAAAATGGAACCCAATATTACGGATGAGGTGGAAGGTGCCTTATATGCGCCTTCAGCGGGAATAGTTTGTCCCTTCAACTTAACAATTGCTTTAGCAGAAAATGCAAATGCCAATGGAGTAGAGTTTAAATTTAACACAGAAGTTATTGATATAACAAAAAAGAATGATATCTATCAGCTTCAGACCAATGGTGAAATGATTGAGACGAAATATGTAGTGAATGCAGCAGGCGTTCATGCAGGCGAAATTCACAGTTTCGTAAGCAGGAAAAAGTATAAAATTACCCCTAGAAGAGGTGATTACTTTTTATTAGACAAATCAGTTGGAGATTATGTTTCTAAGACAATTTTTACTTTACCAACGAAATTTGGAAAAGGTGTTGTAGTGGCTCCAACTGTTCATGGCAATTTAATTGTTGGTCCAACTGCAATAGATATAGAAGATAAAGAAGGAACAAATACTACGAAGGAAGGGTTGGAAGAATTAATAAAAAAAGTGGGAATCTCAGTGAAAGGTGTTCCGATCAAACAGGTTATAACATCATTTTCCGGCTTAAGGGCCCATGAAGAAGGCCATGAATTCATTATCGAAGAATTGGAGGATTCCAAGGGGTTTATTAATGTGCTTGGTATAGAATCTCCCGGGCTGACCAGTGCTCCTGCAATTGGAATTATGGTAGCTGATTTGCTGAGGGATTTAAATCATTTATCTAAAAAAGAAAATTTTATTTCAAAAAGAAAAGGTATTTTGGATCCCAGTACCCTTACGATGGAAGAAAGAAATGAACTTATTCAGAAAAATAACACCTATGGTAATATTATTTGCAGATGCGAAATGATTTCAGAAGGTGAAATCATAGATGCTATTCGCAGGCCCCTCGGAGCCAGGTCTTTAGATGGAATAAAAAGAAGAGTAAGAGCCGGTTCCGGAAGATGTCAGGCTGGATTTTGTACTCCAAGAACATTAGAGATTATGGTAAGAGAATTAGGTATTCCAATGGAGGAAATTACAAAATCCGGAGGAAAGTCTTATATTGTAATGGGCCATAGCAAAGAAACCATATAAGGGGGCGAAAGTTAATGAAAAAATATGATGTGGTAATAATTGGGGGTGGCCCTGCTGGTCTGGCAGCCGCCGCCAAAGCAAAAGAGTGTGGTGTTGACAGTATTCTTATTATAGAAAGAGAGAAAGAACTGGGTGGAATATTAAATCAGTGTATTCACAACGGATTTGGTCTTCATACCTTTAAGGAAGAATTAACAGGGCCCGAGTATGCAAACAGATTTATTGATAAAGTGAAGCAGCTAAAGATTGAGTATCTATTAAGTACTATGGTTATGGATATCAGTCCGCAAAAAGTAGTAACTGCTATGAACGGCGAGGAGGGATTGTTTACAATAGAAGCTAAAGCAATCATTTTAGCCATGGGATGCAGAGAGCGGTCAAGAGGGGCTCTAAATATTCCGGGTTATCGGCCTGCCGGAATTTTTTCTGCCGGCACTGCTCAAAGACTGGTTAATATGGAAGGATATATGCCAGGACGGGAGGTGGTTATCCTGGGTTCCGGAGATATTGGACTTATTATGGCAAGAAGAATGACCTTAGAGGGGGCAAAGGTCAAGTTAGTCGCAGAATTAATGCCATATTCAGGAGGCTTAAAAAGAAATATAGTACAGTGTCTTGACGATTTTAATATTCCATTGAAACTCAGCCATACGGTAATTAATATTGATGGAAAAGAAAGACTTAAGGGCTTAACAATAGCAAAGGTTGATGAATTTGCTAAACCTATACCTGGTACAGAGGAATATATTACATGTGATACACTATTATTATCGGTTGGTTTAGTACCTGAAAATGAATTATCGCGTGATATGGGCGTAGAAATTGACAAAATCACCTCTGGTCCTATTGTTAATGAAAGCTTGGAAACCAACATTGAAGGAGTATTTGCGTGTGGTAATGTACTTCACGTTCATGATCTGGTAGACTATGTTTCAGATGAAGCGGCTCTTGCAGGAGCAAATGCAGCAAGATACATTAAATCAGTGACAGATAAAAAGATAGAAGAAGCAAATAAGGTAAGCGATAGTAAAGAAATTGTTATTACCGCAACAGAGGGAGTTAGATACACCGTGCCTAAGTTTATAAATCTAAATCGTATGGCTGATACGCTTACTGTTCGCTTTCGTGTAGGAGCCGTATATAAAAATTCATATATTAGTGTTTATTATAATGATGAGAGAGTACTTCACAAAAAGAAGCAGGTAATGGCACCAGGAGAAATGGAAGAGGTCAAGTTATTAAAAGATAAAGTAAAAGCGTATCCTGATCTAAATAATATCACTGTGAAGATTGAGAAGGAGTAGAATGACGATGGAAAAAAGAGAACTTATTTGTATCTGCTGTCCCCTCGGGTGCCAGATGGCAGTAACCATTAAAGATGGGAAGGTAATAGAAACTGTTGGAAATACGTGTAACAGAGGTAAGATATATGGGGAAAAGGAGATAATTAACCCGACCAGGATTGTAACCTCGACTGTTAAGGTAGATGGCGGAGAGAAACCTTATGTGTCAGTAAAAACAAAAGAGGATATTCCAAAGAGTAAAATCTTTGAGTGTATGAAAGGGCTACAGAATTTAACCGTAAAAGCACCGATTTATATAGGAGATATTATCTTAGATAATGCCGGAGAAACAGGGATTCCTATTATAGCTACAAGTAATGTTTTGGTGAAATAAAGGCAGCTCTGAAAGATTCTGTAACAAAAAGCTCTGAAGCAATAACATGTGATGCTGGTTCAGAGCTTTTTGCAAATTAATCTATATATTGGGCATTCTTTGGCATGGTCTTAAAGGCTTTCTTAAAAGCTCTGGAAAAGGTGGAATAATTCTTAAAGCCGCTCTGGTAGCAGGCTTGTGTGGAAGTGCAGCCTGCCTGCACATAATGTCTTGCAAGGAGCAGTCTTTTATCCGTAATATAATTTCCAACGGTATAGCCGGTGTGCTCCTTAAAAAAGTGCATCAGGTAATAGCGGTTCAGGTAAAAGGTATTTGCCAGGGTATCAATGGTAATATCTTCTGTCAGATGAGCATTGATATAATCTATGATGGCAAGGAGCTTGTCATTTGCCATATCGCTGTCCAGATAGTTTACATGATTGGCTAATACGGTACGGTTTAGCTGAATCATAAATTCCAGGAATAAAATCTTCTGGTAGAGTTCCCTTGCAAAATCATTGTCCTTAAAGGAAAGCTCCAATTCACGGCATACATGATAGAGCTTGGATTTATCCAAAGAAGGAATGCGGAGAACATTGGAATGTTCCTTTTTTACCTTTTCAAAGCAATGGTTAAGGTCATAATCCTCACCCTTGTAGGAAGCCAGAAATTCCGTAGACACATATACAATGATCCGGTCATAAACAGAATTATCAAGGCACACGGGACGGTGCACTTCCCCTGCGTTGACCAGCAGGATATCATAGGGCTTAAGACGGTAGTTCCTGCCTTCAATGGAGTAATTCAAATTACCGGATAAGAATATCATGATTTTGTTAAAATCATGATAGTGGAAATTGAACTCCTTTTTCTCATTGTCAACCAGGTGAAATATTCGAAAATCATCATTCAGATAGCCAAGCTTTTCAAAATTTCCCATTTCTTTCTCCTTTCTCCTTCCTCCTTTTACTCAAGGGCCAGTTACTATTCCTTCCGTTGTTCCCTGAAACAATGCTGGTGTTAATCTTAGTGGATATTTCAAGTATACAGCACTATATGCAATATTGGAAGCATTATAATAATATTTTTATGAAATAATGTTTTGTATAATAGAGAAAAAGATGAACAAAGGCTCTTACTTAAGCAACAGTTTAAGTAACACATCTTTCCATTTTCGATAGAATAATAGTGAGAAGAAATTCGAATTCAGGAGGTAATATTATGTCACTTAACGGTGTATGGCTGCCCATCATTACGCCCTTTAAAGAAGGGGAGATTGACTATAAATCCTATGAAAAGCTGATAAATCATTACGCAGAAACCGGAATATCCGGTTTTATCCCCTTTGGTACAACAGGTGAGATTCCAACCTTAAGCGAATATGAGTTTGAGGAGATGATGGATAAGACCCTGGAGTACAACAATGGACGTCTGCCGGTTTTCGCAGGAATAGGAGGAAACTGTACAGCCAATGTAGTTAAGAGGGCAAAACTGGCTGAAAAATATAAGATAGAAGGCATCCTGTCTGTCTGTCCTTATTATAATAAACCTAATCAGAATGGTATCTACAGCCATTTTAAGAATCTGGCGGAAGAAACTTCACTTGATATCATTATTTATAACATTCCCTACCGTACTGGTGTGAATATCACCAACGACACCATACACAGGCTGGCGGAATTCAGAAATATTGTAGGGCTTAAGGATTCCTGCGGGGATATTAAGCAGACTATGAACCTGCTTCTTAATACACCGAAGGATTTTTCGGTGCTTACCGGAGAAGATTTATTGTTTTATCTGACGCTTACCCTGGGAGGAGCAGGCGGTATTATGGCCTCTGCTCATGTTAACACAGAGAAGTTCGTTAAGATTTATAAGAATATCAGGGAGAATAATGCAGAGGAGGCTCTTACGACCTGGAAGGAGCTGTACCCCTTAATTCCGCTTTTGTTTGAAGAACCGAATCCGGCACCGATAAAATATTGCCTGAACAGCCTGGGACTTATTGATTCACCGGAGCTGAGACTTCCCTTAACGGAGATTTCAGAGGAATTAAAGGTTAAGATCGATAAGGTACTGGAGGTACAGGAAAAGGTAAAAATAGCAGGTTAGGAATTATAATATAAAAATAATATTTAAAACTGCCACAGATTGCTTGAATGGAATATCACTTCTTCCTCAAAGCTTTTTGCGGCAGTTTTTATATTCCTTATTTAAATAGAAATATTGATTTGTGACATAAATTAATCTCAGCTTTCGTCTATGTATATTTGAGGTAAAAAATGCAGCGAAGAGATTCTCACAGGAGTTTATTGCATTTTCATACTGCAAATATACATTCAATGTACATACATTCAGCCGCCCAATGATTCTTTAGAAATTCTTTCAATTTATCTGCCGGAATCTTTTATTTTTATCCGCTACAATAATAAAAACAATCGGAGGTGTGAAATGGGAAATAGCGGTGTGAGAGTAAGATGCTATAAAAAATCAATTCTAAAAAGAAACTCATCTACAAGGAATGTTGCCCGGAAGTCTTTCTTTTCTTTCCTGAAATGTTGTATAATAAGCCTGATTAAGAAAATGAAATTATTTGGGAGGAACTATGGAGGCTTATTGTATATTAGTGGTGGAAGATGATAAAGAAATCTTAGAGGGGATTGGAATATACCTTAAAAATCTGGGATATGCAGTGTTCAAAGCTGAAAACGGAAGGGAAGGGCTCTCCATAGTGGAAAAGGAAACAATCCATCTGGCAATTGTAGATATTATGATGCCTGGGATGGATGGAATTACCATGACTATGAAAATCAGGGAAAAATATGATTTCCCTATTATTATGCTGACAGCCAAATCGGAAGAGATTGATAAACTGACGGGATTTCAGTGCGGTGCAGATGATTATGTAACCAAGCCCTTTGCTCCCTTAGAGCTTTTAGCAAGGGTGAATTCCCAGCTGCGCAGATATCGAAAGTATCTGGATGCCATAAGTGATAAGGAAGAAGTAAAGGAAAATGTATATGAGGTAGGAGGCCTGGAACTGAATGAGAATACCGTTACCTTACATGTGGACGGTAATCCTGTAAAGGTGACACCTCTGGAATTTAAGATACTTGCCCTTTTAATGAAGAATCCAGGAAGGGTATTTTCGGCAGAGGAAATTTATGAAAAGGTCTGGAACGAGCGTGCGGTGAATACCGATACCATTATGGTACATATTCGCAATCTTCGGGAAAAAATCGAATATAACCCGAAGGAACCAAAATATTTAAAGGTGGTGTGGGGTGTTGGATACAAAATTGAAAAACAGCAGCGATAGAAAATATGCCGGATTATTTGTAAGCATAATTATTCTTGTATTATTGGCAGCAGCCGTTTTGCTGTTTTACAAGCCGATTGTTGAAAATGCAAAAGGCTTTATAAAGCTTGACGAGTCGGACAAGGAAAAGGAGCTGGCAGAATATAAGGATTCGGCAGAGGCCGGCTTTCTGGAAGAATTGTTTAAGGGAAACTATGTGTTGAGATGGGAACTGGAACGGCAGATAAATAATAAGAAACTGAATGCAAGCGAGTTTTTCCTGAATGAAAACCAGAGTACGGACATTGATGACATCAATACGGATGACGGAGAGAATTTTGAGACCTTCAAAAGTGACTTTTCAGAGCTTATGAATAATTGGTATTACAACTTTTTTTATTATATCCTGTCAAATTATGGACTTGAATATTATGCTGTGGACAATAAGACCGGGACTTACTTAACCAATACCGGAGCAAAGCTTTCTGCATTCCTTGGGAAAGAGGAAATGGAGGAAGCTGATAAATTAAAGAAGGAATATTATTTCTATGCCGTGATACAGTTTGATGAGAATGGAAATCCTAGTATTCCTTATTATCAGGGGATTTCTAAGGAGAAGGCAAATAGCTATCTGGGCTTTAACCTGACCCAGGAAATGGTGAACAGAAGCTGGAACAATGCCGCATGGTATGCCAGCAGGGTAAAGCCATTGGCCGGTATGAAGGTGGTGTATGCAATTAAGTCGGAAGATTCTCTGCAAAATTATTTTATTGACCAGTTTGGCGATACGAATTACCATATAATAAACGAAGCCTATAACAGAGGAGGTGCAGCCTATTTATATACAGCCAGCTTTATCTTAGTTATGCTGCTGGGATTTGTGCTTCCGTTAATCAAGCCCTTAAGGATCGGAAAGGGAATAGAAGCGAAGATTCCAGCAGAAATATGGGGACTTGGAATAGGGTTTACTGTTACAATATATGAAGATGGAATTACTTCTTTAATAAAGGAAACCGTATCGGGAGACCTGTTCGACTTAAACAGAAATCATATCATGACAGAGGGGATGGCAAGAGTAGTTGTAAATTCCTTTAATGTCCTGATCTGGCTTGGAATCTTCATTATCTGGTTTGCGGCAGCTCTTTCCATCCGGCAGTTTTTCATCAAAAGGCCGGTCAAATTTCTGAAAGAAAATACTCTTACCTTTCGCTTTCTGTTCTGGCTTGGAAGAGTCATAAAGAAAGGCTGTGGCTATGCAATTACCTTTGATATGAGCAGGAAGGACGATAGGAAGCTTGTAATGCTTCTGGGAGCCAATATGCTGCTGATAATGTTATTCTGCGCCATGGGGGGAGTTGGTGTAATAGGAGCTATCATATATACCTGTGTGCTATTATACTTTATTACTAAATATAAGAACAAAATAACCTCCGATTATCGGGCAATTATACAAGCGGCAGGCAGGATTTCAGAGGGAAATCTGGATATAACAATTGAGAAGAATTTGGGAGTCTTTAATCCTTTAAAAGAGGAACTCATGAGTGTACAGCAGGGCTTCCGTAAGGCAGTGCTGGAGGAGACCAAAAGCCAGAAGATGAAAACAGAGCTGATTACCAATGTATCCCATGATTTAAAGACCCCTCTGACGGCTATTATAACCTATGTGGATCTGCTAAAAAATAAGGAGCTGACAGAGGAACAAAGAGATTCCTATGTCGAAACCCTGGATAGAAAAGCTCTCCGTCTGAAAATCCTCATTGAAGACCTGTTTGAAATGAGTAAGGCGGCCAGCAATACCATAACCATGAATCCGGTGGAAGTGGATTTAACGGCAATGATAAAGCAGATTCATTTTGAATTAAGTGACAAAATTGCCGGAGCCGGTCTTGATTTTCGGGTAAGGATACCCGAGGATAAGATCATTGCATGGCTTGATAGTGATAAGACCTACCGGATATTCGAAAACCTAATAATAAATATGTGCAAATATGCACTTCCCGGTTCCAGGGCGTACCTGGATATGGAAGTGCTGGATAAACAGGTATCGATAACTGTGCGTAATATATCTCAGGCAGAACTGGACTTTACGGGAGAAGAGATCGTAGAGCGTTTTGTCAGAGGTGACAAAGCAAGGAATTCCGAAGGCTCAGGCCTTGGTCTGGCCATTGCGAAAAGCTTTACCGAACTCCAGGGAGGAAGCTTCCATGTATTAACAGATGGAGATTTGTTCAAGGTCATTGTGGGATTTATGATACTTGAAGCATAGGAAGCCAAATTACCATCGTAGTTAAAAACAGCACTAATTTAGAATTGGAAGCTGAACTCCGGCAGTATGGTGCAGGCAAATAGTAATATTAATTGGTGAAGCCAATGTTATCCAGTTTGATATTCCCGGTGTTAAGCTTGTCAAAATGAAAGCTGATACTCTTGATGGAAGACAGGTCCAGCTTCTCATTACTTTTTTGAAAGGCAGTTTTGGGAATACGCACCGTCTGAAAATAATGCTTATAAACCGGGCTGTTTGTAATAAACTGAAGCTTAGTGGTTATCACCGGCAGTGAAGGATATACCCTGGCAAAATCAGATAACAGGGCATGAGCGGTTTCTCCCTTTGTATCCGTAATATTTACGGTCAGATCAAGGGGAGAAATCTTTTTTTGTCCCTTGGGGTATTCCCTGTCATCCATGATATCAAACTGAAAAAAGCTGCCCTTTTCCTCATAGGGAGGGGTGAACTGCATTTCATAATAAGAACTGAGAGAATTCTTCCAGGCATAGGCCAGAGCATAATTATCCCTGTCCGGGCCGTCCAGTTCATAAAACAGCCTGGTCTCATACCAGTAGGAAGCACCCAGGGAAGAAAGGCTGACATTTTCTACGGTGGCTGTTGTAAGGTCCGTATCCTCCTCGTAGCTGCATAGGTTCTGCAGGGTACTGGCTTCATAACCGTTCAAATAGAGGTTTTCCGGCAGCTGGGAGCGCAGCTTATTGTAGTCACTAAAGAAGCTCCTTGCCTCATTATCCTGCTTTATAGTGGCATCCAGAAAATTTTTCACCGCTGTTTTTAAAGTGTTTTGCTGCTTATTCTCAGAAATCAGATTTTTTGTATTAAGCATCATATGAAAGGGAGTGCTAAGGTCAAATCTTCCCCATTCAGAGTTAAATTGCCCGTGGTTGGCATCTGCTATGTAAAGAAAGGCCTTAAAATAATCATTGACACCGGTAAAGGAAATGTTGTGATACTGCTTTTCCCCCATCATATAGGAAACATCCTGGTCATTGGAGCCGTGAATCAGAAGATAATTGACATCTTTCAGTTCCACATCCCTGCCGGAAGGGCGGTACTGGTCGGAGCAGGGGGCAATGGCTATCAGGGACTTAATATCAAAATCGTAGGTTAGACGTATATTTCCATTATCCGGAAGGACCTTCAGGGTGTTATAGAGTGCGGCGATGGAAACCGCTTCTCCCCCTCTGGAGTGGCCTGCCAGGGTAAGCTTCTCAAAATCCATTTTATTATATAAGGGATTATCTTTCTGGTTATTATCTTTCTCCATTTCCCTCATATTTTCTAGCAGAAGAATGGCTCTGGCATCATTTTCCCCGGAAAGGCCTTTGTCAAGATAGCCGTTTAGAAAGCTTTCATCTACGGATACCACAACATAGCCATAACTGGCAAGATATTCTCCCAGATAGGAATAACCCAGATAGGAGTCTGCTGTCATAATGTGGTTCCCGTGAACAATAAACATAACCGGATAATTCTGTCCCTCCCTGGGATACCAGACCTTACCCTTTAAGGGGACCGTATCGATGCTGTACCCCCAGTAGAAATCCCTTAATTTCTTGGAGAAGCCTGTATAATCAACATAACTGGAAAGATTGGTATTTCGGGATTTTATTTCTTCCCCTCCGATACCGTATTCGATGGAGGCTGTTTCCAGGGGACCGAAGGCAGGCGCTTCTTCCGTTCCCGATGCTTGTTTGTCCTTCTGGATTGAGAGGTAGTTACTGACATAAGGATAGGAAAAGCCGCTGCCTGCTGCAAACCAGGTCCCTGCTGCTGTAATCAGGAAGGAAAAGGTAAGTATTATCAGGAGGGAGGGGCTCTTTCTATGTAAACCGAATACCGCATAGAAGCTTCTTATAAAAATGAGAAAAGCCAATGCCAGAAAAACAGCCAGGACCTGGGAGAGCTTGTAAGCGGAATCGCCGCCGCTGCCGGAGGAAATCTCCCATAAATAAGAAAGCACCAGAAAAAGCTCCACAAGGAGATAGATGCTTCTGGCAGAAAGCTTCTGAGCTATCTTTAAAAAGGGGAGTAAAATAACCCGCAGCAGGTTCAGTAAAAGAAAGAAAACAGCAAAAGCCAGTAAGACTCCCAGGAACTTTGGCAAACCGGACTCCAGAAACATCAATGCCAGGAGGATACCGGTAATGATATCTGTAAAAGGAGCAAGCGGTTTCCCGGTTCCTCTGAAATTACGATGCTCCCAGGATTTTATTTTTTCTATAAGCTTTCCAAATAATTTTTTAACATTTTTTATGACAGTCTTTACAATCGGCTTTATCTTAAAATTGCTACTCATAACAAATCCTTTCCGCCAGCTAATGAAATAAAGTAATTGTAAATATTATAAATCAACCTGTGAAAAAGTTCCAGAAGTATTTAAATTATTGATAAACGATAATTTATTTTCATATAATTATTGACAAACAATAATTTTAAGTATATAATTATTGCAAAACAATAATTATGGTAAAATAAGGGGGTCGCAATGAAGAAAATTCGCATAGGGCTGGTCGTAACGGCTATTCTATCATTTGTATTGGCATGCATTATATTTTATGGATTTTCCTTTGAAGACGGGGCATATCTGCTGATTCTGCCCTTTAATCTGCTTGGAAGGGGGCTTGGCCGGCTGTCCTTTCATTCTGCTTTTACAAATGTAATTGCCTTTATCCTGTACTTTGGACTATCGTTGATTCCGCTGGTTTTCCTGCTTGTTAACAGGAAAAGGGGAAAGAAGAATAAGGCAGATATTATTTTGCTTTTGATAACAGCTTACCAGTTCTATTTATTTTACTTTTTTATCAATCCGCTAACAATGACAGGAAGATTTTTTTCCTATACGGATAATACGGAAATGCTTCCGGCTCTAAAGGTATCACTGGTTGTATTCTATATCAGCCTCTGGCTGGGCTATTTATTTATCCGCTTTGCGGAAGCTGCATTTTTACCCGCTTCCTACCATAAAAGCTTATCCATGAATGGGCTGCTGAAAAAGCTCCTGCTGGCGGGAGCAGGATTTTATACGGTGCTGTATTTTTACTATAATACGGTAAAAATGTTCCAGGCAATTGAAAAGGCAGCAGGGGAAGCCTTCTCCCAAACAGCGCAGATTTATCCCCTTATAGACTATATCTTATCAGGAATTCCGGTGGTATTTTCAGTAATGATCTTTCTTAGCGGAGCAGAGCTGGCGGATGCCATGAAGAAGGAGCACTTAACGGAAGAAGAGAAGAAAGCCGCCATAAACCTGGGGGAAGCAGGCAAAAGGTGTATCTATGCTACGGTCGGCTGCAATATCCTGTTCAACGTCCTACAGCTTCTTTTGGCGAAGCAGCTGAATAACATTATTTTTACTGTGAACATTTCATTTTTTCCTCTGATAACAGCACTTTTTTCTATGATTTTGGCTTCCTATTTTAAAGAGGCAAAGGAACTGAAGGAAAATGATGAGTTATTTATATAAAGAGCAGAAAGCAGGAAAGGAATAGTATGGCTATAAAGGTTCATTTGGAAGATATCTTAAAAGAACGCCGTATGACATCCAAGGAATTATGCAGTCTTATTGGGATAACAGAGGCAAACCTGTCCGTATTACGAAGCGGAAAAGCAAAGGGTGTCCGGTTTGAAACACTGAATAAAATATGTCATTATCTTCATTGCAATGTCGGGGATATTCTGGACTGTGACGGAGAACTGAAGGAGGATAATTATGAAGAAGAGAGTTAGATTTTACCGGTACACGGCTGGCATCCTGATTTTCGCTTTGCTGTCAGGACTTACTGGCTGCCGGCTGGCTGTGGATAAAGAAGGCGGAAAGCTTTCTGTAAATGACGTTCTCTGCGGAGCTTTTTTAGCCTTTAACGGAGAAGAAATCAATAAAGAAGCAGATAATACGGCCATGGAACCTTCTATGGGGGGCGGGGTAAAAATCAGCGGCAAGGCGCTTTTTGAAGGAAAGGACATTGTGAAAGGAGTGCAGGAAGACAATACCGTCAGGTTTGAGGGAGTAAAGGGGTACTTTTTTGGAATTATATCCGAGAAAAAAGAAAATGTGGAAAATTCCGTACTGATGGCAGATGACGGCTTTACGAATGTAGGGCAGAATGTGCAGGATAACGACGGGAAGACAGAAACCATTTCGGAAGCGACCTTCCTTGTTCCGACTGATAGTACAAAAAGCTATTATATCTATCCGGTTTACAGGAAAGGGGATGGAACCTATTATACCATGCTGGAAAATGCCAGGGGAACTTCCTTTACCGGAGATACGGTGAATACTTCTACAAGTACCAAATTTGACAATGTCATGGAAATGCGCAACGACGGGCTTACTAAAAAGTATACGAAGCAATCCATAAAGCTTACCTTAAAAACTGTTGACCCGGCAAAGAAAATTGTGATAAAGGAAATGAACAGGAAGGATGAGGTCATAGCGTCCGCAGAGCTTAAAAATAACGGCAGTACTACGATTCGATATAAGGCGGCACCGGAAGCGGATTATGTGATTGTGGAGGAGACGCTGCATAATAATAGGACGGGGGATTATGTACAGAGAAGTGCATACAGCTTTGGAAAGGAAAAGATTTTTTACCATCAATGCAGTTTTCCAAATGAGAAGGATGGGATTGGGGCTGTTCATTTGGAGATTTCAAAATAATTGTGATTTGCCTGGGTAAAGGCAGATTTTCACAAGGGGACGGCAGTTTGTACAAAATAGAAGGCATGAATGCTTCGATTACAATGTATAAGAAGTCCTAATTCTCTGAAGCTTTTGTGCTGGACATATCCTCAAGCAGATAACTCGCTGCTGCTCAGACAATCTGTTTGAGGATATAGCACAAAAGCTTCAGAGAAAAGGACTTCTAATACATTTCCATAGGCGCATTCATGCCTTCTATTTTGTACAAACTGCCTGCTGATATTGAAACAGGGCATTTGTTGGGCGAATCAATTATAAATTGTAATAAAACTGGTATATACCTGTGACACAACTGTAACATTGGGCTCCGATGTATGTAGAGTAATAAACATTACTGAAAGGAGCAAAAATATGATCCAATCAATTAGTTCCAGTTCAAACCATTGGTATCAGAAAACAGGGAGCCTTGTAAAGAAAACAGAGAGCAGCGATAGTACGGTAACTGACGATACGCTTGTTACGGAGGAAGGTAAGTCCGTAAGAAAAGGAGCACTCTCCCTTAGGGATATCATGGGATTAATGCAGAACAGCAGCTCTGCCAAACAAGAGGAGATTAAGGAAGATGCCAAGGATGGCGATAGCAGCACTTTAGACGCAGATGGAGATGGTACCATTTCAGAAGATGAGTACAATAACCTCATTTCACAGCTTGGAATTAAGAATGCCTTAAGTGCGGAGGACTTTTTTGCAAAATATGATACTGACGGAGACGGAGAAATCACTTCGGAAGAATTGGGTGCCGGGAATACCGGCAGAATGATGCCGCCTCCGCCTTCTGTTGAAGATGAGGATTCCGAGGATAGCTTTTCCTCCAGCACGGATACCAATGGTGACGGGGTAATCTCTGTGGAGGAATATGAGGCTTTTGTTAAGAATAATAACATTACGGATGCCTTAAGTTCAGAGGATTTCTTCAATCTTTACGATACGGACAAGGATGGAAAAATCAGTGTTGATGAAGTAAGGCAGGGAGCAGCAAATGCAGGCGTAGAGGATGTGCCTTCCAAGACTTCCCTTCCTTCCGAGATTGATACCGATGGTGATGGCAGCCTTTCCTCTGATGAATATGAAAAGCTGGTTTCGTCACTGGGAATTGAGGATGCACCGGATGCAGAGGATTTCTTCTCCCAGTATGATACCAACGGAGACGGAGAAATCAGTGCGGAGGAAGCAAATGCAGTACTGTCACAGGCAGCCGCTGCAAGGCTCCAGGCAATGAACTCTTATGAGAACAGTTACCGCTATCTGGAAGGTGATGAGGATGGCGGATGGAGCAGTGAAATTTAGTAACGCAATTAATAGTAAAAGCATGCTCACCTTATGAATTGGCATATTTGAAAGATAAGCATTTTCACACTCCATTATTTTAGCAGTACCGCAGACAGGTCTGGGGTATGCAATAGGAGCATATGTGATGTAAAAAAGGATGTTGTACTGAATGGATTATAAAGTACAGCATCCTTTTCATACTTTGACCACATATTCCTGTTATACTGCTATAGAAAGTTTAGAACAGGTTATTTACGAAGGGAAAAGGCGGTACCGATATGCTGCAGGATAAAACCATATTACTTGTGGATGATGAACCTAAAATCAGGATTCTTCTTCGGGATTTTCTTGAAAAAGAAGGGTATAAGATAATGGAAGCCAGTGACGGCAGGCAGGCGCTGGAGCTGTTTCACAGCAGAATACAGGAAATTGATATGCTTTTGCTGGATGTAATGATTCCGGAATATGACGGCTGGACAGTCTGCAGGGAAATACGCAAGGTCTCACAGGTTCCGATTATCATGCTGACAGCAAGGGCGGAGGACTTTGATGAAGTCCACGGCTTTGAAATCGGAGCGGACGACTATATTAAAAAGCCTGTAAAACCCACTGTATTGGTCGCAAGGCTGAAAGCCTTCTTTCGCAGGCAGGATAAAGGAAGTCTTAGGGAGAAGCCCCTGGAGTTCGGGGAATTAATGATAGACACCGGCTGTCATCAGGTAAAGGTCGGAATGGAGGAAATAAGCTTAAGTCCCACGGAATACAGTATTTTAATCACGCTGGTACAAAACAGCCGGCAGATTGTATCCAGGGAGCAGTTAATCCGGCAGGTATGGGGGTATGATTATTACGGAGGGTTAAGGACCGTGGATACCCATATCAACAGGCTGCGGATAAAGCTGAAGACAAAAGGAGATGCCATTACCACTATAAGGGGCTTTGGCTATAAATTTGAGGGATAAGCATGGGTGTTAATTTCAGAAGATCGATACGTATGAAGCTGTTTACCTATATGCTTTCTACGATTCTTATATTTGCAGCACTTCTATTGGGGTTTAATACCTTTTTCGCGGAAAAGTACTATATCCATCATAAGAAGAATACCTTAATGACAATCAGCAAAGAGCTGGAAGCTTACATAGAGGATTACGGACAGGAATCGGGAATAAAAAAAGGCAGGGAATTTTTTAAAGAGACTTCCCTGGTCAATAAAATAAATTCCTTGGAAAAGAAGCTGGGAGGGACCATTGTTATCGGCAATGGCAGGGGAGAGGTATATTACCCTGCGGAGAACATGCATGGCGGAATGATAGCCGGACCGGTTCATTATGATATGAGAATTCCGCCCCATGGTAAGTTTGAGGAATGGAAGAGGCAGGATGAGAATTCCTTTTTTATGATAACAAAGGACCCAGGGTATGACATTAACACTCTCCGTTACCAGATTCAGAGAGAGGACGGGCTGATTCTGCTGATATGGGTTCCAATGGCAGAAATATCGGAAAATGCTTCCCTGTCGAACCGGTTTACATTTTTTATCGGTTTATTTACAGTATTCCTTACGGCACTCCTTACTCTGCTGATATCAGGTAAATTCACAAAGCCCATAAAGGAAATGAACGACATTACAGGACGAATGTCAAGGCTTGATTTTTCAAAGACCCTGCAGATTCATACAAAAGATGAGCTGGGAGAGCTTTCCCAAAGTATCAATGAGCTGTCCTCCGCACTGGGAGAAGCAATCGGAAAGCTTAGTCAGGATATCGACAGGGAAAGGCATATGGAAAAACTCCGCAGGGAATTTGTTGCCAATGTATCCCATGAGCTAAAGACGCCGGTCTTTTTAATACAGGGCTATGCGGAAGGGCTTAGGGCAAATATTGCGGACAATGCGGAACGAAGAGACTTCTACTGTGATGTTATTATGGAAGAAACGGATAAAATGGATGCTTTGATAAAGGAGCTGCTGGATTTGTCCAGGCTGGAGCAGGAGGGCTTTGCCGTAGAAAAAGAAAGCTTTGACTTCTCAGAGGACTTAAAGGAACAGCTTGATAAATATCAAAAAGTATTAAAGGAAAAAGGACTCTGCCTTAAGACTGATATACAGGATGGTGTTGTTATTGAGGCCGACAGGCAAAGAAGCGGACAGGTAATAACGAACTTTGTCATGAATGCAATAAATTATGCGGATGAAAAAAAGCAGCTTAAGGTATCCCTTATGCAGGACACCTGCAAAGAGAAAGCGGTGCTTTCTGTGTATAACAGCAGCCCGCCCATTCCGGAGGAGGAATTTCCAAGGCTGTGGCAGAGCTTTTATAAATTAAATCAGGCCAGGACAAGAGAGGATACCGGAACGGGACTTGGACTTTCCATTGTCCGGGCTATCCAGGAATCCCAGGGCTTTTCCTATGGGGTCTATAATAGGGAAGGCGGCGTGGTATTCTGGTGTGATTTTGAGCTTGGTACTAAAAATTAAAAATGGATAGCTGGTTTAAAAGGGCTTGCTGCAAAAAAAAGCTTCAGGGGCTGTCGCAAAACACTAAAATTCAACAAGATATGATTCCTGACCACTTGGTCAGCATCCATATTTTGTATGAAAAGTTCATTTTGCTACAGCCTCTTTGTTGCTCTTTTTGCGGCAGGTCCTTATTTTTTTACAGGATAGAATAGATACAATAAATGCCCCTTAAAATCCAAAGGGATACCCCTGTTTTCCTTCACATGGAAATGATATACTTTCTTCAGAAACAAACAAGAAAAGTAAGCAGGAAAGACAGGGATAAAAATGCAGGAAAAACTGGTGGAAATACGAAATATGAATAAAAGCTTTCCAGGAGTTAAAGCGCTTGTTGAGGTATCACTGGATTTGTATAAGGGAGAGGTACTTGCATTACTTGGTGAAAATGGAGCCGGTAAGTCAACACTGATGAAAATACTAAGCGGTGTATATCAGAAGGATGACGGAAGCATTAAGGTCTATGGCAAAGAAGTGGAAGATATGACAGCCAAACGGGCCAGAGAGCTTGGAATCGCCATTATTCATCAGGAATTAAATATGTGCAGCCACCTGTCGGTGGCAGAGAACATCTTCCTTGGAAGAGAAAAGTTAAAATCCGGAATACTCTCAGATAATGAAATGAAGCGTGAAACGGAAAGGATATTAAAGAGGTTTCAAATGGATATCAGCCCCGATACCATTGTGGGAGATTTGTCCGTATCCAAGCAGCAGATGGTTGAAATTGCCAAGGCACTTTCAACCCAGGCTAAAATATTGATCATGGATGAACCGACTTCGGCTTTGACCTCCAAGGAGATTAATGAATTATTTCATATAATAAAGCAGTTAAAGGCGGAAGGGTGCGGCATTATCTATATATCCCACCGTTTGGAGGAGCTCAGCCATATCGTTGACCGGGTGACCATCCTCCGTGACGGGCAGTATATCAAGAGTATGGACTTTGCAGGTACTACGTTGCCGGAAATCATTACTTACATGGTGGGAAGAGAAATCAAGGATAAGTTCCCCAGAGTGGAAAGCCGGCGGGGCAAAACAATTCTTGAGGTAAAGCATCTGAACGCGGGTAAGATGGTAAAGGATATTAGCTTTCAGCTGCGTGAAGGGGAAATTGTGGGAGTGGCCGGCCTTATGGGAGCCGGGAGAACAGAAATGACAAGGGCGGTTTTCGGAATCGACAGCAAGGATTCCGGTGACATCATACTGGATGGAGAGCCGGTGATAATACATAAGCCAAAGAATGCAATAAAGGCCGGGATTGTCCTTGCCCCGGAAGACAGAAAAAAGGACGGATTGTGCACAAAATTAAGCGTAAAAGAAAATATCTCCCTGCCAAATCTGGATTTGCTTTGTAATTTACTGGGCGTAGTGAATAAGTCAAAAGAAAACGGGATGGTAAGCAAGACAATTAAGAGCTTGAAGATAAAGCTTCCGGAAGATACCGTAAGGGCAGAAAGCCTGTCGGGAGGTAATCAGCAAAAGGTCGTGGTAGGTAAGTGGCTGGCCAGGAGTTCAAGAGTAGTCATCTTTGATGAACCTACCAGAGGCATTGACGTAGCTGCCAAGGTTGAGATATATAATATCATGAATGAGTTAAAGCAGCAGGGGGTCGGGGTAATGTTCATATCCTCTGAAATGCCGGAGGTAATGGGAATCAGTGACAGGATACTGGTGATGTGTGACGGCAGAATTACCGGAGAACTTGATACAAAGGATGCAACCGGTGATATCATTCTATCCTATGCTACGAAATTTGATAACAAACTCGAAGAGAAGGAAGCAGACAAGAAAGACTGGAGGCAGGTATGAATTTAGCAAAAAAAATGAAAGCATCCCGTGGCATGGGGCAGGTAATAACGGTTACAATAGGACTTATCATACTTTGTGTTGTATTTGGCATATTAAATCCGAACTTCTTTTCAGGGAGAAATGCCGGGAACCTGTTCCGGCAGATAGCTCCCGTACTATTAATCGGCGTAGGGCAGTCCTATGTCCTGATAACCGGAAACATTGATCTATCCATAGGTTCCCTTGTAGGTATGAGCTGTATGGTATCGGCAACCCTTATGACAAAGGGAATGAATCCCTGGACAGCGGTGCTTTTAACCTTTTTCTTTTGTATACTGGTAGGTATCTCCAACGGACTTTTGGTGGCTAAGCTCAAGCTTCCGCCCTTTATTGCAACCCTTGGTACCATGACCATTGCCAGAGGAATCGCACAGATTGTTAACAATAATTATAATACGGATTCCATCGGGGAAAAGGCGGAAGGCTTCCGGAATTTCTTTTATTACGGTAAATCCCTTGGACTTTACAATACCATATGGATAGCCCTGGTCTTATGGGTGATTTTTGACTTTATCTTAAGCAAGACAAGGTCAGGACGGCATATTTACGCCATAGGAAGTAATCTGGAAGCAGCAAAGCTCTCCGGTGTGGATATCGTGGGAACAACGATTAAGGCATATATTGTCAGCAGTATCTGTGCCTGTACGGTAGGCCTGATTATCTGCGCCACCAGCGGAATGGGTACCATGGATGCCGGAAACAGTTATGAACTGTATGCCGTAGCAGCATCGGTTATCGGCGGAGTATCGACCCTGGGAGGGCAGGGTAATATTTTAGGAACCATTATAGGTGCTGCCATTTGGGGAGTACTGCAGAATGGACTGCAATTTGTCGGGGCACCGGTAGCAATCAGAAATATTGTAATAGGTATTATCGTAATTGTTTCCGTACTGCTCGATGTAATTGTCCGGAGCGGAAAGTTCCACAATAAAGCAATTAAGGTATAAGGCAGTGCTATAAACTGCTTATATTATAAAAAATGGGAGGTTTACGATGAAAAAGAAGGTATTAAGTGTTTTATTATGTACGGCAATGGTGGCAGCAATGCTTACGGGGTGCGGTAAGGATAAGGAGACTGCAGCTACAGAGGGCGGTAAAAAGGGTGACAGCTATAAGGTTTATCTCATAACAATGGATCAGATGGACCAGTACTGGGCCAACGTGGATAAGGGCTGCAAGAAGGCAGTGGATGAACTGAAATCCGGCGGTGTAACAGTGGATTACAAATGGTCCGCACCGGATAAGAAGGATGATGCCCAGCAGATTGAGAAAATCAACAATGCGGTAGCAGACGGTGCCCAGGCAATTCTATTGGCGGCAAACGGACCCACAGCTGTGAACGAATCCTTAAAAGAAGCAGAAGCTGCAGGCGTAAAGATTGTTTATGTGGATTCACCGGCAGATTATCCTGCTGTCAGAACCTTAAGCACCGATAATGAAGCAGCCGGAAAAACAGCCGGAGAAAAGCTGATCGAAGCATTAAAGGCAAAGAATATTACCTCCGGTGATATCGGAATTATCAGTGTTAATACCTCAACAGATTCCACCATGAAGAGAGAGAACGGCTTTCGCAGCGCTTTTGATGGTACAGAGTTTAAAATTCTGGAAACCCAGTACTGCGAAGGAGAAGCTGCCCAGTCCCAGAATGCGGCATCCAACTTCCTGGCTCAGGGGTGTGTAGGATTATATGGCTGCAATGAAGGCTCCACCGTCGGTGTAGGAAATGCAATCAAAGAGGCAGGAGGCAAGGCAATCGGTATTGGCTTTGATACCTCCGATGCTATATTGGATTTGATTGAACAGGGAAATCTCTTAGGAGCTATGGCACAGAACCCTTCTACAATGGGATATGAAGGCGTGAAAACAGCTATTAAAGCAATAAAGGGAGAAGAGGCAGGCGAGAATCTGGATACCGGTGTTACAGCCGTAACAAAGGATAATGTAGCCGATTATAAAAAATAGTCAGAATTCATAAATAATATAACAATAAAGAGATAGCGTATTATAATACCTTTTTGCAGGACAGGTGTATTATGATACGCTAGCTCTTTCGTATGGAAAAGAAGAAAGCAGCCTGGAAATTAATTGGGGAAGAAAGGGTTTTGACCGGATAGAAGCTTGCCATTATTTAGAAATTATAGTATGATTATTGTAAAATATTTATAAAACATATACATAAAACAGAATGAGTATTATACAAAATAGCTTAAACATTATGTCTGTAAAAGGTATTCAAAATTAAAATTGCTGAAGAGGTGTAGGGATGTTTCGAGTAATCATAGCAGACGATGAGAAAAAAGTATGTCAATTAATTCGTATGTTGGTTGATTGGGATAAATACGGTATGGAAGTAGTTGCTACGGCCGGAGACGGGATGGAGGTACTTGACAGGATTAAGGAATATAGACCACACTTAATTATATCAGACATCCGCATGCCCGGCCTCAATGGCCTGGAGATGATTGAAAAAGCCAGAGAAGTGGAGAAGGAGCTGGAATTTATAATAATCAGCGGGCACAGGAACTTTGAGTATGCCCAGACGGCAATCAAATTCGGCGTCAACGATTACATTTTAAAGCCTGTAAACAGGGAAGAGCTGCAGGTCACCCTTTCACGGATGAGGGATAAACTGCAGGCAAGGGTTGATTCACAGATTACCAGCAGGCAGATCGTAACGGACCTTGCGGCTAATAAAGGCAGGCTTCGCAACAGCTTTTCCAGCATGCTTTTTAAGAACCTGGTGGAGAAGCAGAAGCTGAAGATAGAAACGGTTAATTCCGAGTTTAATTATAATTTTAAGGAGGGTGTCTTTCAGGTGGTATGCCTGAAATTCTACCATGTAAAAGCGGCGGAAAGGGAAATTTATCCTGCCCTGGAGGGAAAGGCCAGAGAATGGTTTTACCGCCTGTTCCATGAGCTTACATATGATTATGCCTGCAGCTTTCAGAATAATATCCTTTTTGGCCTTATCAATTACAGGAAAGAAAACCAGCTTACGGTTAAACGGAATCTAAAAGCCTTTGTCAATGAGGTGATCTCACAGGATGTCATTCTGAACCTGGTCGAGGTTACCGTCGGTTTAGGCAATGCGGTAAGTGACATGGAGCAGGCAGAAGAATCCTTGAAGAAAGCCCTGTACGCTATCCAGCAGAGGATTATTCCGGGAAGCCTGAAGGTATTGGAATATGAACAGAAGGACAGCCGTCCTTTTACGGAATCCAGAGAATTCGGGGATTTCAATCGAAGGATGATAAGCAGTATAGAGAAGCTGGAGCTGGAACAGGTGAGAAAGGAAATAGACGGCCTTCGAAGAATTCTTCTTGAATATCCGGGAATTACCGGGCATGAGATTTTACAGATGACAAAGGAGGTACTGAATATATATCTGCTGACCTTAAAGGAAAATAACATTCTGATTTCAGGAGGAGAGAAATTACTGCCGGAATTCAATGAGAATGCGGATGACTGCGTTAGTATACAGGAATTGTTCGGGCTTCTTAAAAAAACTTTGGAAGACTCCATGAAACAGGTCTTGGAGGATAAGAAGCAGGCAAGTATCCGCCCCATCCGTATTGCAAAGCAGTATATTGAAAGTAATTTTAAAAATTCCGTTACCTTAGAGGAGGTCAGCAGCCAGGTAGGATTTAACACCAGCTATTTCAGCACCATTTTTAAAAAGGAAACCGGGTTTACCTTTTTAGAATATGTAACAATGCTCCGGATGAATGAATGCAAGAGGCTGTTAAGAGAAACGGATAAGAGTATTGCCAGCATTTGCGAGGAAATCGGATACAGTGATATGAAGCATTTTGCAAAGTGCTTTAAAAAATATACGGGACTAAAACCAAATGAATTCAGGAAGCTGTATGCCTAGGAAAAATATTCGGGATTTTAGTCCATTTTATCGGAGCAATAAAAGGTTCCGCATTTACGAAAGGGGTCATGATGAAAAGAGAAGGCAGAAAATATCTTATATACCGTCAGACCATACTAACTGTATTTCTGGCAGTCTTTACCCTGGGGCTGCTCTTAGGGCTGCCGGCAGCCTCGGGCCTTGACATATTTCCTACCATACTTTTATTCCTGTTTTTCATCTATTTTATGATTTTATATGGATACTACCGGCTGGTGTTTAAGCCTTACCGGGAAACAAAAAAGATGATGGAGCTGTTTTCAAAGGGCTATATCTTACAGGGGATATTCGAACTGCGTTATCCTTTATGCCCGGCAACGGAAAAAATGAATAATAAATTTCGGGAAATGCTAAATACCAAGGAACTGATCAGTGCATCCAAAAAGCAGGCAGAATATCTGGCCTTGCAGAATCAGATCAATCCGCATTTTTTATACAATACGCTGGAAGGAATACGAAGCGAAGCACTGTGTGCAGGTATATCCGAGGTAGCCCGTATGACGGAGGCACTTTCTTCCTTTTTCCGTTACACCATATCCCACGTGGAGCATTTGGTCACCCTGGAAGAGGAGCTGAACAACGTAAAGAACTACTTTATTATCCAGCAGTTCCGCTTTGAAGACAGATTGAGCATATCCATTGATACCGGCAGTGAAGAAGAGGAGCTGCTGTCCGCCAGGATTCCAAAGCTTACGCTTCAGCCTGTGGTAGAGAATGCTATTTATCACGGTCTGGAAGAAAAAATAGGAAAAGGAATCGTGCGCATTAAAATTGAGGGTACAGGAAAGCGGCTGATTATAACCATATCGGACAACGGCCTTGGGATGCCGGAGGAGAAGGTAATTGCATTAAATAAGAAGCTTAGGGCAATTTCCCTTGATGGAATGAAGCAGGAAGACACCGGAAAAAGCGGGATAGCACTAATCAATGTTAACAGCAGAATCAAGCTCCTCTTCGGAGACGAATACGGGTTATATATCTACAGCACACAAAACGAAGGAACAGATGTTGAGATTACCATACCTTTTCATACAGAATAGCAGATTGGAAGAAGGAAAGCCATGAAAGAGGAAATCCTGAGAATTGAAAATGTGACAAGGAAAAAAGATGGCGTAGTCTGCCTGGATAATATCAACCTTCATATATTTAAGGGTGAGATTATGGGTATGATTTTTTTGACTTCCCGCGGAAAAGACGAACTGATTGAGCTTTTGTGCAATAATTATCCCATTGAATACGGCAGGATTTATTACAAAGAGGAATTGGTAAATTATTATGAATACAGCAGTATGTCCATGAATCAGATTTATGTGATAAGCCACAACAACGGTTTAATAGGGAATCTTTCGGTTGCGGAAAATATATTTGTAATGCGCAAGGGATTAAAGAAGCATATCATAAACCAAAGCAGGCTGAATAAGGAATTTTACCGCCTGTTTCCCGAGGGACTTTCCGGTATAAGCCCGGAGAAGCCTGCTTATGAGCTGACACATTACGAAAGGTGCCTGGTAGAATTATACCGTGCAGTGGTAGCTGACTGCAAGCTTATTGTATTAAGGGATTTAGCAAGCTTCTTAAGCCGGGTGGAGCTTATGAAATACTATGAATACATTCGTGAATACAGCAGCCTTGGCGTTGCTTTTTTGTATTTAGGAAATCATCATGAAGAGGTTTTTTTAATCAGTGACAGGGTTGCACTGGTGAGTGAGGCCAGAATCATCAAGATACTGTCAAAAGAGGAAATGGTGGAGGAACATATTTTACCTTATACGATTCCTTTTGAGGTGGGAGAGCCCATACCGGGAGAAGCAGCCGGAATACTTACCTTTAAACAGGTCAGTTCAAAGAATATGAAGGGGGTATCCTTTTCCGTACAAAAAGGGGAATGCGTTGTCCTTTTGGATAAAGGGAGTGATATTCACGAGGATTTTTTGGATTTAATATATGGAAGAAGTAAGGTGTTAAGCGGAAGTATTATTTACAAGGGAAAACCATATACCCACAAAGAGGCCAGAAAAGCCCTGCAGCAGGGAATTATGACAATTAATAAAAATCCGATCAGGACCATGCTTTTTTGGGATATGAATTATCTGGAAAATCTGACCTTCCTTTCCGACAGGAAACTGGGGTGTTCTGTTATAAAGCCCCGGATTCTGGAGAGTATTGTAGAGGAGTATCAAAGCTATGTCGGCAGGGAAATCTATACGGGTAATCTTAAGGAGCTGGAGCCGGCGTCTTTGTATAATCTGGTATACTACAGAGTACATTTATATAACCCTGACCTGCTGATATGTATCCGGCCCTTTGCTGACGCAGACATGTATCTGAGAAGACATATCGTGGAGCTGCTTTACCAATTAAAAGAAAAAGGAATCACAATTATCATACTGTCACTGAATGTTGCGGACAGCTTATCCATCGCCGACAGGATGATGCTGATGGAAGACGGACGTATTATAAAGAATTATG
Organism: Anaerocolumna jejuensis DSM 15929; assembly: GCF_900142215.1. GTDB lineage: Bacteria > Bacillota > Clostridia > Lachnospirales > Lachnospiraceae > Anaerocolumna > Anaerocolumna jejuensis. The sequence goes on from NZ_FRAC01000012.1 coordinate 217,522, forward strand.
AGAAAAAAGATTTTGATATGTTTTTCTAATGATAGGAGTATCTGAGGGAGTCTAAATTGGAGTTTCCTGAGTAGTCTTACGCGGAGTTTCCTGAGTAGTCTTACGCGGAGTTTCCTGAGTAGTCTTACGCGGAGTTTCCTGAGTAGTCTTATGCGGAGTTTCCAGAGTAGTCTTACGTGGAGTTTCCAGGGGAATTCTTCCGGGAAAATTTCACAAGGGCAGCTTCCCTGAGTACTAAGCCGCAGGTTTCTTAAGACAGTAATAAATCAAGGATACTGCCGTGCCAACAAAGGCTGCAAGGGCTAACAGGATATAGGCAGCAAGATAGGAACGGCCCGCTGCCAGACTTCCAGTGAACATGGGAAAGAGAGTCATCCCAAGAGCATACACGGCCTGATAAAAGCCCATAGCAGTGGATTTTATTTTCGCAGGAATTCCCTTCATGGCCTCTGCGGTCAGATTGGAGAATAATATTCCCGTTGCCATACCGGGAAGAAGCTGTAAGGCAAGGAGCAGAGGGATATAAGGGGTAATGGGAATCAGAATGCAGTATAAGCCCAAGGTAAAAAATACTATGGGTATCAAAGTTCCCGATCCAATCTTAACAGCCTTTTTCGAGGAGGAAAAAGCGGAGGTCAGCACGGCGGACACCATATAGATAATAGAGGAAAATCCAATAAGAAACGCGGAGGCGCCTCTTTCCTTTAAAATCTGCGCGGTAAAAGACATTGCGGTTGACATCTGGACTCCCTGCTGGATTAACGCCAGCAGGCTGAACAATATAAGACGTTTATGTAAGCAGACCTTTAGGGAAGCAAAGGAAATATGTGAAAATGCGCCTGTTCCTTTCTCTTCCTTTAAAAAGAAGGCCAGGAGGGTAGCTAAGACACCTGCTGCTATACTTAAGATACATAACAGGCTCATTCCAAAATTTTTATAAAGAAGGGAGCTCATCAGGAATCCCAGTAAAATTCCAAAATTATTGCATAAAATAATTCTTCCGGTTGCCTTTTGCTGTTCTTCCTCCGGGAAAAAACCGGTGTACATAACCATAAAGGATATCCACATGGAAGATGCCATGCCGGATAGAAGGTTAGCAGCCAGAAATCCAGTGCCTCCCGGCAGCAAAAAGCGGATAAGAGAAGCTGCCCCTGCCGCCAGAGTTCCCGAGAGTATAAAGATTTTATGCCTGCCGACGGAGTCAGCCATTACCCCGATGGGAAGCCGCATCAGCATCTGGGTGACGCCGTAGGCACCGAGGATGCTTCCAAGAAAAGCTTCGGAAACCTGTATGGACAGAAGGTAAGGCGTTTGATAAGGGATGTACACATATTGGGCAAACCAGAATAATATTACAACAGCAAGCAGCAGTGCTTGTTTCTTTTTTGCATCGGCAGTCATAGCAATTCAGTTCCTTTGTAAGAGTTTTAGACAATTATAGTACTTTCTCTTTTTAAAAACAAGAGAATTAAGGTGTTTGAATTGGATAAAAGAGAGAAATACTTAATGTAAAGGTTAGGATTGTATTTTTAAACCGGAAGACATATAATGTAGCTGTCAGAACCAAAAGACTGATAAAGATATGAGTACTATTGAAAAGAGGGATTTTTACATTGAGTGAAACAGCAAACTCACAAGAAAGCAAGGCAGATGTATCGAAGCTGCCTGCGGAAAAGGTATATGAGCTTCTTGGCTCATCGCCGGCAGGACTTACAAGCGGTCAGGCGATAGATTACCAGAAAAAACAGGGCAAGAACCTGATTGAAGAAAAAAGGAAAAAATCGGTCATCCTGATATTCCTGGGGAATTTTACCCATTTGATGGCCATATTATTATGGATAGGCGGTGCCGTGGCTTTTTTTGCAGGTATGCCCCAGCTGGCCATAGCAATCTGGCTGGTCAATATCATTAATGGTGTGTTCAGCTTTATGCAGGAGCACAGAGCAGGAAAGGCAACAGAAGCACTTAAGAATATGCTGCCCTCTTATGCCAGAGTCATAAGAGACGGGGAAGAGCAGAAAATTCTAGCAGAGGATCTGGTTATTGGAGATATTATTCTGCTGGAAGAAGGCGATAAAATATCCGCCGATGCAAGAATTCTGGAATGCAGCGATTTACAGGTCAACCAGTCTACCTTGACAGGAGAATCAAATCCTGTCAGAAAGATAAACGATCCAATCTTTCGTGAGGATCTGACAAAGGCAGAAACACCAAATCTTATCTTTGCCGGAACGAATGTCTCGGAAGGAAACGGTAAGGCTATTGTAACAGAAATCGGAATGAAAACGGAATTTGGCAAGATAGCGAACCTTACACAGAGCATGGAAGCAGACGAGAGCCCGCTCCAGAAGGAACTTGACAGGCTGACGAAACAGATATCCGTCATTGCAATCAGCTTTGGTATTTTCTTTTTTGTTGCCGCAATCTTTTTTGTAAAGGAAAAGGTAGCCGCATCTTTTATTTTTGCACTTGGTATGATTGTAGCCTTTATACCGGAGGGACTGCTTCCCACGGTTACACTGGCCCTTGCCATGGCAGTGCAGCGTATGTCAAAGAGAAATGCGTTGGTAAAGAAGCTTTCCTCTGTTGAAACCCTGGGCAGTACTTCTGTAATATGTACCGATAAAACAGGTACCCTGACCCAGAATGAAATGACAGTAAGCCATTTGTGGCTGGCAGAAAAAGAAATCCAGGTAACAGGAGTGGGTTATGAGCCCAAGGGAGAACTGCTGGATGATAATAAGAAGATAGCAGCGGATAATAATCCGGATATCAAGCTGCTCCTGTCGGCAGCTGCTCTTTGCAGCAACGCAAGGCTTCTTCCTCCCAGCGAGGAGAATTTACGCTATACGGTACTTGGTGACCCTACAGAGGCATGCCTTGGAGTAGTGGCAAGAAAAGCAGGCCTTGATGTCGGAAAATTATGTACACAGATGCCAAGACTGAGGGAGCTTCCCTTTGAATCCAGACGTAAGAGAATGACAACAATACATCAGCTGGAAAAGCCCCTGGACGGAACTAACCGTATTGCCTACACCAAAGGTGCCCCTAAGGAAGTTATGAAATTAAGCCAGTGGATACGCATTAACGGTGAGGCCAAGCCAATGACAGAGGAAATGCGCAGCCGGATTATGGAAGCCAATGACAGGTACGCAAGGGAAGGCCTCAGAGTTCTTGCGGTTGCTTACAGGCTTCTCCGTAAAGAGGATAATCTGCCCAAGGCCATGAGTGCCTACACTCCGGAAATTATTGAGCAGGATTTGGTGTTTATCGGACTTGTAGTTATGGCAGACCCCCCGAGACCAGAGGTGGCCGCTGCGGTGGAAGAGTGCAGAAGAGCCGGAATCCGTATTATAATGATTACGGGAGATTATGGATTAACGGCTGAAAGCATTGCAAAACGTATCGGCATTGTAAAAGGACCGAATCCAAGAGTTATATCGGGACTTGAATTGGAGCAGCTTTCTGATGATACCTTAAAGGAATATTTAAAGGATGAAATCATCTTTGCCAGAGTTGCGCCGGAGCAGAAATTAAGAGTAGTAACCAACCTTCAGGAAATGGGTGAGATCGTAGCGGTGACCGGAGACGGTGTTAATGACTCCCCTGCCCTCAAAAAGGCGGATATCGGTGTGGCAATGGGTATTGCCGGAACAGACGTAGCAAAGGAAGCTGCGGATATGATACTTACAGATGATAATTTTGCGTCCATCGTTCATGCTATTGAAGAAGGAAGGGCCGTGTACAGCAATATCAGAAAGTTCCTGTTATACATTCTAAACTCCAATATGCCGGAAGCAGTACCATCAGCCCTGTTTTTATTTTCAAGAGGTGCTATTCCGCTGCCCCTGACGGTAATGCAGATACTTACCATTGACCTTGGAACAGATATGCTGCCTGCGCTGGGCCTTGGAACAGAAATACCGGAACCGGGAATTATGGACAAACCGCCGAGAAACCTGAAGGAACCGCTGCTGAACAGAAAGCTTGTTACGAAAGCTTTTCTTTGGTATGGTTTATTGGGCTCCCTGGGCTCCGGTCTGTCTTATCTGTTTGTGAATATACAGAATGGATGGCCTAATGTACCCCTGGCAGGAGGAAATGACCCTGTCTATATCAAAGCAACAGCCATGAGCCTTGCGGCAATCGTATTCTGTCAGATTGGTGCAGTGTTTAACTGCAGAACAGAAAAGCAGTCGGTATTTAGAAACGGAATTTTTTCCAATAAGCGCGTTAACCTGGGTATTGCAGTTGAAGTTATTTTGATTATATTACTGATCTATCTGCCGCCTTTACAGAAGGTATTCCATACGGCTCCCTTAAATGTCACAGACTGGCTGTTCCTGTGCATCTGGCCGCCGATTATTCTGGTGGTGGAGGAAATAAGGAAATACTTTCTTCGTAAAAAATCATAAATAGAGAGGTGAAGGACATGAAAGTTATTGTAGTGGGACTTGGACGAATGGGTACGGGACTGACCTTGAACCTGGTGAAAAAAGGCCATACAGTTACCGTAATTGATTCGAATCCGGAAGCATTTGAAGGCTTGGGGAAGAATTTTAATGGAACAAAGGTTGTAGGTATTGGTTTTGACAAGGATGTTCTTAGCAAAGCGAAAATTGATAAGGTAGATGCCGTAGTGTCCTGTACTGCCAGTGACGAAGCAAATGCTGTAATTGCAAGGATTGCAAGGAATATCTATCATGTTCCCAGAGTAATCGCAAGGCTTTATGATGCAAGAAAAGCAGAAATATACCACAGAATTGGAATACAGACCATATCCACTACTACCTGGGGAATAGAAAGGGCTACGGAATTTATTACCCACAACCATCTGGACAGCGTGTATGAAATGGGAAATGGCAGTGTAAATATGGTTCGAATTGAGGTTCCTGCTCTTTTGGTAGGGCATCAGGTAAAGGAAATCAGCGCAATCGGTGAGATACAGGTGGTTTCCATCAGCCGTGGCAGTAAAACCTTTATGCCGACCCTTGGAACCGTACTGGAATCTGAGGATATTCTTTACCTTTCAGTGATGGGCAATGCAACTCGTAAACTGAAGTCAATGCTTGGTCTGGGCTGAAAGGAGTGAGTAAGGATGAAAATTGTAGTCATAGGCGGAGGACAGGTAGGTTCTTATCTTGCCAACCTCTTATTGTCAAACGGTCATGAGGTAAAGGTCATAGAGCACAGGGACCGTGTATTTGAAAAGCTGGAAAAAGAACTTCCCGCTGAGGCATTGATATTTGGTAATGGTTCCGATCCTGTCGTTTTGGAAAAAGCAGGGATAGAGGATGCGCAGGTAGTAGCAGCAGTTACAGGAGCAGATGAGGTAAACCTGGTGGTCTCAACTCTTGCGAAGATGGAATTTGGAGTGCCCCGTGTGGTCGCACGTGTGAACAATCCTAAGAATGCATGGCTTTATAACAGCAGTATGGGAGTGGATGTCGGAGTAAACCAGGCTGACCTGATGGGACATTTCGTAGTAGAGGAAATGGATTTAAAGAGCATGTTCACCCTCTTTAAACTAAGCAGAGGAGATTATGCCATTGTTCAGATAAAGGTATCAGAGAATGCAAAGGCAGTGAATAAACTGGTAAAAGACCTGCCAATTCCAAAAAAATCGGTTTTAATTGCTGTAAACCGGCAGGATAAGACCATTATACCAAAGGGCGACACTGTAATCCAGGCAGAGGACGATATACTCTTCTTAACGGATGAAACAAGCAGGAAAGTATTAAATGAGATTTTCGATTAATATTTTGGAAAAATACGGCACAGTGGCTTAAAAAAAACTGTGCCGTTTTATTCTATAGATTGACAAAAACTTCCCTTGGTAGTAAAATCAAGTACAGTTTAATTTATAGTAAACATATATGAATTATTGAATACAATAAACTATACTAATCAGGAGGATATTTTATGAAAAGAGGATTAACCAAAAGAGCGGCGGCATTATTATTAAGTTTTCTGCTGATCATTACTCTGACAGCCTGCGGCAGCAAGACAGACAACAGTAAGACAAACAACAATAAGGCAGGAGTAACAGAGGGCAGTAAGGATGCGGGAAACAAAGAGAAAATTGTAAATATCGGTATGACAGATACCTTGACCAGTGTAAATCCCCTTCTTATGGATGCGACAGAAATCTTAAAGTATGCCGTAGCCTTTGAATTCCTTCCATTGGTAGAGCTTAACAGCAAGCTGGAATTCCAGGGAATGTTAGCATCTTCCATTACGACAAAGGATAATAGAAATTTTACCGTAAATATTGATAAGAATGCGGTATGGTCCGATGGAACACCGGTTACGGCCGATGATGTGGTTTATACGGTATTAAAGCTTGCAAGCCCTAAACTTGCCAATGCCAGTATGGCACTCTATGCCTTTGAGGGAGTAGGGGACGATGGCTTTGTAAAGGAAGGCGCTACCGAAATTAAGGGCGTAAAGGCAATTGATGACAAAACCGTTCAGTTCACCACCAAATATGACATGGCACTTACGACCTTTGAAAATACCTATGGAAGATATATTCTTACGGTTCCGAAACACATATTAAAGGATGTACCGGAGGACCAGCTGGCTTCCTACAGCTGGTTCAATGCACCTACGGTTGTAAACGGCCCCTACAAAATTGCAAATGTGGATTTACAGCATTATGTATCCTATGAAGCCAATGATAAGTACTTTAAGGGTGCACCTAAAATCAATAAGCTCAATATTAAGATTGTAACCGCCGCACAGCTCTTAACAGGGCTTCAGTCCGGTGAGATTGATTTTGTACAGCAGACAACAGGCGGTATTCTGCAAGAGGATTATAAGGGCGTGGAAGGCTTATCCAATGTAACGGTAAATTACGGAGCTCCGGTTACCAACCAGTCCATATTCTTTAATACAACCGCTGTAACAGATGTCCGTATCCGCCAGGCAATACTCTATGGTATTGACAGAAATAAGCTTGTAAGCGGTTTTATGAACGGCAAGGGAGAAGTAGTTGACGGCTTTTTATCCAGTGCCAGTCCCTTTTACGATGCATCCCTGACACCTACGGCCTATGACCCGGATAAGGCAAAGGAACTGGTGAAGGAAGCAGTAAGTGCTGGCTGGGATTCCTCCAAGCCTTTGCAGTTCTATGTTAACAGCGGTGATACCACCTTTACCCAGGCAGCGGATTATATTACGGCAAGTCTTGCGGATATCGGCATCAAGCTTCAGGTAAATACGGTAGATTTAGCAACCCTGATGTCCAAGGCCGGAAGCAAGGATTTTGACCTTATGGCAGTACAGTATACCTATGCGCCGGTGGACCCTTATCCAGACGTTAACTGGCTGTTATCAGCAGACGGATGGACCGGCTATGCCAACAGCAAGATAACGGATGCTTTGGCAGCAACACAGAAGACCAGCGATGCAGGCGAGATCAAAAAGCAATACCTGACCATTGACAGTGCCGTACAGCAGGATGTGCCAATGATTTCAGCCTATGTAATCAGTGCCATGGGTGCTGTAAATAAGAGATTGGTAAATGCAACACCGGATGTATACGGCTCCTTTATTAACGTAAATGAATGGGATGTGACAGAATGACACATTTATTGGAAGTAAAGAACTTGGAAGTAAGCTTTCGCAGTGGAAAGGAAGTCTTTACCGGTGCCTCTGATGTCAGCTTTCACGTTGATAAGGGTGAGATTCTCTGCATTGTAGGAGAGTCAGGCTCCGGTAAAAGCATAACGACCCTTTCCCTTATGGGGCTTCTTGGAAAGAACGGAAGGGTTGACAAAGGAAGTATCCTTTTTGACGGGGAAGAGCTTTTCGGAAAAAAGGAGAAAGAGCTTGATAACATCAGGGGAAGTAAAATAACCATGATATTTCAGGATGCCCTTACCAGCCTGAATCCTGTCTTTACCATAGGGAACCAGATGCTGGAAGCCATTCAAAGCCATTCAAAATCATCGAAAAAGGAAGCGGAGGAAAAGGCAAAATATCTCCTCGGTAAGGTGGGGTTATCGGATACCGAAGCACTGCTTCAGAAATATCCCCATACTTTATCGGGTGGAATGAGGCAGAGAGTCATGATTGCCATGGCTCTTGCCGGAGAGCCGAAGCTCTTAATAGCGGATGAGCCTACGACCGCCCTTGATGTAACGATACAGGCCCAGATAATGGAGCTGTTAAAAAGCCTGAATAAGGAGCTTGCCATGTCTGTTATTCTGATAACCCATGATATGGGTGTGGTCGCTGAAATGGCGGACAGGGTATTGGTAATGTATGCCGGTGAGGTGGTGGAGGAGGCACCTGTGAAAGTGCTCTTTCATAACCCGGGGCATCCTTATACCAAAGCACTGCTCCGTTCCATTCCCGGTGTCAGGAAAGAGGAAGAGGAGAAGCTGGTTCCTATAGAAGGCTCCGTTCCGGAGGACTATGACCGTATCAGGGGCTGCCGTTTTGCCAACCGTTGTGCCTTTGCTGAGGAGGCTTGCAGTCTTCCCCAGAAGCTAAGGCAGGCAGAGGATGAGATGGCTCATTCCATCCGATGCTGGAAATATGAAAAATTATAATTTTCGACTGGATTTTTCACGCATAATAGATTATCTTATTATTTATACTATTTAAAATAAGTACTTATCACCCAGATCCGGGCAGCGCCGCAGGCAGGACTGCGGTATGCCCGGATTGAGGTCTATTTGAACTTGTCAGGCGGACAGGAGGAACATATCAATGGAATTACAGGAACAGCCCCTTATGAAGGTAACCCACTTAAAAAAGCATTATGCTGTCCGGGGAGGAATCATTCCTCACACGGTAGATGTAATCAAGGCTGTGGATGGGGTTGACTTTTCAATATATGGAGGAGAGACTCTTGGATTAGTGGGGGAATCCGGCTGCGGAAAATCCACCATAGGCAAGCAGCTGGCAGCGCTGGAAAAGCCTACGGAGGGCGAAATATACTATAGAGGGATGGATATTGCTTCTGACAGGAACAGGCTTACAAAGAGTCTTCGCAGAGAAATACAGATGGTCTTTCAGGATCCCTATTCTTCCTTGAATCCAAGAAAAAGCGTAAGGGATATCCTTGCGGCTCCCATGCTGTATCACGGGCTGATAAGCAGGTCAGAGCTTGACGGCAGACTGCGTGAGCTTATGGATATGGTCGGACTGCCGGGGAATGCCCTGTATAAATATCCGTTGGAATTCTCAGGCGGACAAAGGCAGAGAATTGGTATCGCAAGAGCACTGTCCCTCAAGCCCAGCATAATTCTATGTGATGAACCGGTAAGCGCGCTGGATGTATCCATTCAGGCACAGGTACTTAACCTCCTGAAGGAACTGCAGAAGGAGCTTAAGCTTACCTATCTTTTCATAGGTCACGGCCTGGATGCGGTAAAGTATGTAAGCAACAGGATAGCGGTAATGTATTTAGGAAAGATTGTAGAGATAGCAGAGGCCGGTGAGCTCTTTAAAAACCCTGTGCATCCCTATACGAAAGCCCTCATAAGTGCTGCGCCGGTGCCGGATCCTGAAGCAAGAGACAGGGAAAGGCTTGTATTAAAGGGAGAGATTCCTTCTTTGAACCATATTCCCTCCGGCTGCCGCTTTCACCCCAGGTGTCCTTTTGCTACGGAGGAATGCAGCAGAACAGAGCCGGAGCTTCTTGTCCTTAACGGGGATAGCAGTCATCTTGCAGCCTGCCCTGTTCTAATGAAAGAACCAGTAAGAAAGGAGGCTGAGGATGCTTAAGTATATTATAAAACGTCTTCTTATTGCTGTTCCGGTATTGTTTGGCATTACCATAATTGATTTTTTTCTGATGAGCCTTGCGGGAAATCCTCTGCAGATGCTCCAGGGAGCCAGAGTATCCCAGGAAGCGGTGGAGATTAAGAGGATTGCCCTTGGCCTTAATGAACCTGTATATATCCAATATTTTGTGTGGCTGAAACAGCTTCTCCATGGAAATCTCGGAGTTTCCATGAAAAATTACCAGCCGGTAGCCGATATGATTAAGACTTACATCGGTCCCACCCTTTTGCTGATGGGAACCTCTCTGATCGTCAGTATGATTATTGCAATACCAGCCGGTATCTACAGTGCGGTCAAGCAGTATTCACCCGGGGATTATACGGTAGTGACCCTTTCCTTTTTGGGAACCAGTGTACCAGGATTCTTTCTGGCACTGCTGCTTATATATGTATTCACCATCAAGCTTGGAATACTGCCTTCCAGCGGTATGTTCACCCTGGGAACAAAGGCAGGCTTCCTGGATGTGGCAAAGCATATGGTTATGCCGGTCATTGTGCTGGCCTCTTCCATGGCAGGGAATAATATCCGTTATATCCGAAGCTCCATGCTGGAAATTCTGGACAAAGAATATCTTAGGACTGCAAAGGCCAAGGGAATCGGGAACTTTAAGGTGATTAACAAGCATGGGCTTCGCAATGCCCTGCTTCCGGTTATTACAGTCTTTGGAATGGAAATTCCCATCCTTTTTGGAGGAGCCATTATTATTGAGCAGGTCTTTAGCTGGCCGGGTCTTGGACTTATGACCATGAGCGCAATTATAAACAGGGACTACCCTGTGATTATGGGAGTGTGCCTGATATCGGCCCTTGTGGTTCTGGCGGCTAATCTCCTTACAGATATCCTCTATGCCATTGCGGACCCGACGATTCAGTATAAATAGCAGCGGGATAGCAGAATTAAGTGGTTTAAAAGGAAGCATTAAGCAGAATAAATCTCTGTATGAAAGAGGAACAGGATGAAGAATAAAAAGACAGATAACAGTGGCAAAAAGGCCATTCGCGGAAGGGTATTAAAACGGTTTTTCAGACACAGGCTTGCGGCAGCAGGATTGGTGTTTGTTGTCATTGCCGTAGTTTGTGCTGTGCTCGCACCATTGATTGCCCCTTTTGGCCCCAATAAGGTAGTGGGCGATTTTGGCGCACCGCCGACAAAATCCTTTCTTCTTGGAACGGACCAGGTCGGAAGGGACGTTCTGAGCAGGCTGTTATACGGTTTGAGAATATCACTCTTTGTAGGAGTGGCGGCAACCTTGGTCTCAACAGTAATAGGAGTAATACTTGGCCTGCTGTCCGGGTATTTTGGCGGAGTGCTGGATATGATTATAATGCGGTTTACGGACATGGTCATGTCATTTCCCTACATATTGCTGGTGCTTGTGGCAGCAGCAATCTTTAAGCCGGGTCTTAATACGATTATATTAATCCTTGGCTTTGTAGACTGGCCGGGAGTAGCAAGGCTTGTAAGGGGCAATGTGCTTTCCATCAGAGAAAAGCCCTATATTCAGGCCGATATAGTAGCAGGAATGCCAAAGAGGTATATACTGTTTTCAGAAATACTTCCCAATACCATAGCACCCATACTGGTGTATGCAACTTCCGTCATTGCTATCTCCATGCTGGACGAAGCTGCCCTGAGCTTTTTAGGAATGGGTATCCAGCCGCCCCAGGCAAGTCTTGGAAATATGCTGAACGGTGCCCAGTCCTTATCCATTCTAACCTCCAAACCCTGGCTCTGGCTGCCCCCCGGCATTGTGATAATCCTTCTGGTCATCAGTATTAATTTTATTGGGGATGCGTTAAGGGATGCATTTGATCCTTCCAGTAAATAATAAAGAAACAAATGCCGTGTCTGGTTGCAGCTGCGGCAATTTTTTCACCGGGAATTCAAGGAATATCAAATATGAATCGACATCCGTGAAAGGGGTTAACATGAAAAATGTATTGAGTTATCAGACATCGGAATATGACTGCGGACCGACCACGCTCTTAAATGCTATGAGATATCTCTTTGAGCGGGAAGAAATTGTGCCGGACATATTAAAGGCAATCTCCTTATACACCTTGGACGAATATAACAGCGAAGGAGAATCCGGTAAGAGCGGTACCTCAAGAATGGCAATGATGTATTTATCCAAATGGTTCAACCAATTCGGTGAGACCAAGCATTTTCCAATCTATACGGAAATGCTCCTGAATGAGCTGGTATGGATAAAGCAGAACAGCAGGATTATCGGCTGCCTGCAGCAGGGCGGAACTGTAATTATAAGATGCTGGCTGGAAGGCTATCAGCATTATGTTCTGCTGACCGGGATAGAGGAAGAGTATGTCTGCCTGTTTGATCCCTATGATTACGACAGTTCTGTGGACGGCGTAAATATTATAAAGGTAAATAATGAACCCAGAAGGATGAACCGTAAGGTCAGGATGGATATTTTTAATGAGGAAAGTACAAGGACTTATGCATTTGGCAATATCTCAAACAGGGAAGCCATGCTTTTATATAATGCAAAATCCAGAATAACACCGGAGAAATCCATTGAATATTTTATATAAAGGTATATTCATAGGGCTGCCTACTTGAAATGACAGATTCTTTTTACTATAATGGTTGTAAGTATCAGGATAGGAGAAGAATATGGGGAAGAGCAAGATAAGTGGGGCAGCTTTATTCTGTTTAGCTTTTATATGTCTGTTGACAGGCTGTACCGGCTTTCAAAATAAGGAAACCAGGAAGCAGGAAGCAAAGCATATTACGGAGGAAGGACCTTCGGCAACAACCAAGGCGGCGGAACCCACGAAAGCGGATTCTATTGACAGGGGCTATCTGGATACTACGAAATCCATAGAAGTCAGAGTTGAGATATTATTGAGCCAGATGACCTTAGAGGAAAAGGCCGGGCAGATGCTGCAAGCCGAAAGGAACACCGTGAAGGAAAGTGAAGTAACAAAGCTTGCCCTTGGTTCCGTCCTCAGCGGCGGCGGATCCTATCCCGGTAAAAATACATTGTCAGATTGGAACAGCATGATACATAATATTCAGGCAGCGGCTATGAAATCAAGACTGGGCATACCGCTTTTATACGGTGTAGACGCAGTACACGGGCAGAATCTCATAAAGGGTGCTGTGGTGTATCCTCATAATATCGGCCTGGGAGCTGCCAATGATGCGGATCTGATGTACCAGATGGGAGCTGCTGTTGCGGAGGAGATGAAGCTTACAGGCACTCTTTGGAATTTTGCTCCCTGTGTGGCTGTGGGTCAGGACCCCAGATGGGGAAGAACCTATGAAAGCTTATCCTCTGACCCGAAGATAGTTTCAACTCTGTCTTCTGCTTATCTGAGAGGTTTGCAGGAGCATGGGGTGGCAGGAACCGCAAAGCATTACGTAGCCGATGGGGGAACTTCCTACGGAAGCGGGATTATCAATGGTATCCTGGACCGGGGGGATACGGATATTTCAAAAAGTAAGCTTTTTAAGATTCATCTGGCTCCCTATAAACAATTGGTCAAGAGCGGAGTAAAAACCGTTATGGCTTCCTTCAGCTCCTATCAGGGAACCAGTATGCATGAGAATAAATACCTGCTTTCGGATGTTTTAAAGGGAGAATTAGGCTTTAAAGGCTTTGTCGTATCAGACTGGGAAGCGGTAAAGGATTTAGAAGGGGATTCCTTTGAGGAGAAAATTGCCTTTGCCGTTAATGCAGGTGTGGATATGCTCATGGAACCTTATGATTATGCGAAAGCAATAGATGGCATTGTAGCAAACGTAAACAAGGGAACCGTTGCCATGGCAAGAATTGATGACGCGGTAAAGAGGATATTAAGGGTGAAGTTTGAGATGGGCTTATTTGAAGACCCTTATATGGAAAAGCTTAACCATCAGGTGACGGAGCTTGGAAGTGATGAATACAAAGGCCTGGCAAAGCAGCTGGTGGAGAAATCCCTTGTTCTTTTAAAGAATAAAAAAAATATACTTCCCTTAAAACAGGGCACTACGATTTTCGTTACAGGCCCGGCAGCGGATGACATGGGAGTACAGTGCGGCGGCTGGATGAGTACCTGGCAGGGCCTTTCTGATAAGGATGGCAAGAAGGCAGCAGAAGGGACAACCATATTGGAGGGCCTGGAGGAATATGCCGAGCAGTATGACCTGAATATTATTACGGATAAAGACAAAGCAGGAGAAGCAGATGTTGTAATACTTGCAATAGGAGAGATACCTTATGCAGAATATGAGGGAGATACAAGGGATTTGTCCATAACCGGTGTAAAGGGCTTAGAAGAAAATAAAGAGTCAATCAAATTTGCAAAGAGCCTTGGAAAGCCCACAGTTGCTCTAATAGTAGCCGGCAGGAATGTACTCATATCCAATCATGTGAAAAATTGGGACAGCATTGTAATGTGCTACCTTCCCGGTACCCAGGGGGATGGAATAGCCTCCGTATTAACGGGAGAGACCAACTTTACAGGAAAGCTTTCGATGCCGTATTATAAGAGTATAAAAGACATTGGGAAAAAGGATGCGGAGTATCTTTATCCACTGGGGTATGGGTTGACCTATAAAAGTAAGAAATAATATTTATGGGTAAATTCAATTTTATGAACCAAAAATAATTTTTGGGGTCAGTATTTAAAACAAACGCATGAAGGAAGTTTATGGAAGCGGACGATGACCAAGGGGGTTGTTTTGAACTTTTGTTACGCGAGAACCCATATTCCACTAAAACGGCAGAAAACGTGACTGGCAGGCAAATCAGTGCCAAACTCGCTGTAAAAAATTGGCTGTGTTAGCTATTAAGCTCAAACAGTGGCACTGCTTTACCTAGTCACGTTTCCTGCCGCTTAAGTGTCATAAGGGACCTCTTGAGACAAAACTCCAAAACAACCCCCTTGGTCATCTGTGTATATCCATTATTTATTCTTATGAGTTTGCGGTGCTCAAATTTTATAAAACCAAAACAAAAAAACAAATGTCCAAGGGTTTATTGCCAACCCCAGATGATTTTGGCTTACCTTTCGTGATTTTCTATTGAGGCGTTCCCTAATGACACTTAAATGGCAGCAGCTGTTCCTAGGTAAAATTATACCACTGTCTGAGCTCACAGCACCACACAAAAACAACCTTCCAGCGAGTTTGGTATAATTTCACCTGCCAGGAACAGCTGCTGGCATTTTAGTGGAATTCGGAACCCCGAACGAGAAAATTACGAAAGGTAAGCCAAAATCATCGTCCGTTCCCAATCCCCCCTTTTCTCTCGTTATTACAATCCTCAGTAAGTTTCAAAAAGTGCTTGATTTTTACAAATAAGTATGGTACTATCATGTTAGTTAATAAATTAATGAATTCATCATCCCCAGAGCCGATTCTTAAACTAGTATGTTTAAGGTTAATCGGCTCTTTTTACGTCAATATTTAGAAGAAAGCATTTATGACGATATGAAAACACTTTTAAATGGATTACAGAGTAGAAAGAAGAGAGAGGTAGCAATATGAATATTACCGTTATTGGCTGCGGCAGATGGGGTTCTTTTATTACCTGGTATTTGAATAAAATCGGGCATCAGGTTACCTTATATGGCAGAAGCAGTTCAAAGCATATGCAGGAGTTTTACAGGAACAGAAGCAATGGGCTTATAACCCTGGAGGAAACGGTTACCCTGACAAGTGACCTGTCGGCTGTGAACAACTCGGATATTATTGTAATATCGGTAAATTCTCAGGGATTAAAGCCCTTAATGGAGGAAATAAAAGAGGTTCAGAATAAGACAGTTGTCTTATGTATGAAGGGGATTGAGATTGGTACGGGGAAAAGGCTGTCGGAGATTGCAGGGGAAGCCATGGAACCTTCCAATAAAGTGGCTGTGTGGCTTGGTCCCGGCCACGTTCAGGAGTATTTAAGTAATATACCTAATTGCATGGTTATTGACAGTGAAGAAGATGAGGTAAAGGAAAGACTGGTAAGAGAATTTTCCAGTGATTTGATTCGGTTTTATTATGGCTGTGATTTGATAGGAAACGAAGTGGGTGCTGCTGCTAAGAATGTTATTGGTATTGCCGCCGGTATGTTAGACGGCTTGGGCCTTACGACCCTAAAGGGTGCTTTGATGTCCAGAGGGACCAGGGAAATTGCAAGGCTTATTAAGGCAATGGGAGGCAATGAGCTGTCTGCTTACGGATTATGCCATCTGGGCGATTACCAGGCTACCGTTTTCTCAGAATTCAGCCATAACAGAAAATTCGGCGAATGTTTTGTAAAAGGTGAGAGCTATGGTGACCTGGCAGAAGGCTATTATACCGTCAGGGCATTGACGGAGCTTTCTGAAAGCTATCAGGTAGAACTTCCTATCTGCCAGGCCGTATTTGAAATACTATACCAGAATAAAGACATTAAAACCATACTCGAACAGCTATTTGCCAGAAATTTAAAAAATGAATTTTAGTACTAAATTGTAAAATGGCTGATTTCTGCCTTAAGAGACAGGCAGCTTGTATCTGCTGAGGTTATGAGCTGCTCAACTTCTCCTGATTTTGTATTGACTTCACCTATCCTTACCGCAATATCACCGGTTCCGGAGGCTCCCTCAGCGGCAGCCAGGGAGACATGGTTTACCGTTACCAATATATTTTGGATGGAAGCCAGAAGTTCCTCTGCGGTAGCACTAAAATCAGTTATCAGGCTGTCCATATAAACGGAATCTTCATTGTAATCCCGGGCTATCAGGAGGAAGTTGTCCAAGCTGCTGTTAATGTCATCGGAAACGAAATCCAGAAGCTCACCGGCACTAGAAGCTAAATAATTAACAGCGGCCGTTACCTTGGAGGTTATGCCCTGTATTTGTTCCACCATAGAGGTGGACTGTTCCGCCAGATTTCGGATTTCATCTGCCACAACGGAAAAGCCCTTTCCGGCTTCCCCAGCCCTGGCAGCTTCTATGGCGGCATTTAATGCCAATAAATTGGTCTGGGAGGTTATATTCATGATGGAATGGGACAGTATATCAATTTGCTCCACGATTTTAGCCTGCTCCACGGCGGTTTTTAAGTGTTCGCTGATTTCCGTTGAAATCTGCTGAATCTTCTGCTGGGAAGATTGGGCAGTTTCTTTTGTACCGGCAGCCCGTTTGCTGATTTCAATGACCTTCTGGCTGCCCTCCTGGGATTTTTCCGCTATACTTCTGACAGCAGTTTCAATTTCGATTGAGGTTGCATTGAGCTCCTCGGAGGAGGCGGCAGTTTCCTCCATGCCTGCGGCCAGTTCCTGTGTCGTTGCTGAAACCTCAATTATATTGCTGTTAAGGGCTTTCATATTTTCATTGGTCAGTGCTACGGCAGAAATGATTGCATCTGCTTCCTTTTTCGTATTGTTTATAAGGGTGCCCACAGAACTTTTCATGTGCTCCATGTCCGCAGCCAGAAGCCCGAAATCATCTTTTCGATGGCGCAGCCCGGCAGGCAGAGCAATACTGAAATCGCCTTTGGCGAGCTGTCCCAGATAACCGCTGATGGATTTAAAGCTCCGGTTGATTCTTCCAATTATGTATATACAGGAGATAAGAGAAATCAGAAGTGTAATAAGAATTATAATACCGTTATACAGCATAGCGGCTTCCACCTTTTTCTTTTGTTCCAAAGAAGAAGCTTTAATTATTTCATCAATATAGTCGGTGTAATTTCCGGTTCCGATTACCCAGGAAAAGGGCTCAAAGGCCTGGCTGTAGCTGCGTTTCGGCTTTGCATTCGTTTCACCGGCCTTAGGAAACCAATAATCGGTATATCCGCCCCCATCCTTACCGGCCTGTATAATTGCCTTCATATAGGCAAATCCCTTATCATCCAGTTTATCGATGCGGTTGGTTCCCTCTGTTTCATTCCCCAGAAGAACGACATTTGTACCATCATAGGTGTCAGCCCAGAAATAACCGTTCTCGCCATAGGACATTTTCCTTAAGATATCAGCACCTATGGTTTTAGCCTCATCCAGAGTATAGCTGCCATTCTGGTATTTGGCATAGACCTCATTCAGCATGGAAACAGCGGTCTGCACCTGTTCTTTTATATTATTGTCATAATCAGAACGGATGCTGCTTTCTAATACCCTGAGGTTATCATTCAGGGTTTCACGCTGGTTAATAAGAGAAATGACCCCTATCAGGATAGTAGCTAGTACCAGAATGGTGGAAAATATTGTGATTTGTACACTTACCTTTAAATCTTTAAGCTTCATATATAACCCTCCCAATTAGTAAATTATAGAAATTGTACTTAATTTAATTCTACCTCATTTCTTAAAAAATTACAATATCGTAATAAATTCGACAATATATGTAACATTTGGCACTGTTAAAAAAAGAAAAACTGGAGATTGATTACATGCCAGATATGACTTAATATAGTCATAATGAAAAAGCAAAAGGGAGGAAAATGAAAATGCAGAAAAGAGTTGCCGCAATACATGATATATCCTGTTTCGGGAGGTGTTCCCTTACCGTTGCGCTCCCCATCCTTTCGGCGGCAGGAATTGAGACCAGCATAATACCAACGGCTGTACTTTCCACTCATACGGGAGGGTTTACAGGATATACTTTTAAAGACCTGACAGAGGATATTCTGCCGATTGCTGAACATTGGAAATCCCTTGGATTAACCTTTGAAGCAATTTATACCGGCTATCTGGGTTCCTATTCCCAGCTTGAAATCGTTTCTCATATTTTTGATATGTTTAAAGAAAAGGATTCCATGATTCTGGTCGATCCCGTCATGGGAGATAACGGAAGGCTTTATACGGCATTTGATGAGGAGTTTCCAAAAGGCATGGTAAAGCTTTGTGAAAAAGCGGATGTTATAGTGCCGAACATTACAGAGGCTGCTCTTCTTTTGGGAGAAGACTACAGGGAAGGACCCTATACAACAGAATATATAGAAGGACTTTTTACCCGGCTGTCCGGCTGCGGTGCCAAAAAAATTGTCCTTACCGGAGTGTATTTACAGGAAGGGCAGATGGGGGCAGCCGCATATGACTGCAGCAGGAAGGATGTAAGCTATTACTTTAGAGAAAAAATTCCCGGAATGTATCATGGCACCGGGGATGTATTTTCCAGTGTACTGCTTTCAGGGCTGTTAAATGACCAGTCTATGGAGGAAGCATTAAAGCTGGCGGTCGATTTTACAACGGGCGCCATTAAAAGGACCTATGACGATAAAACGGATAACAGATATGGTGTAAACTTTGAACAGGGGCTTGTAGACCTTGCCAGGATAGGTTCCGTTCACAGGAATTCCTGAAATCACGTATGGATGGCCGGTTTCTTACATAAACTGTAGGAAAAGAACAAAGGTGAAGGGCATATATGAGACAGGAAGGCTATATTGTTCTTATTAATGAAACGGATTATGACTGGATTATGGCCCGTAATTTTAAACTCAGGATGAAACAGTTCTGCTTCCCGGAATGTATAAGAGGACAGTCCGAAGCCGTTGCTTATCTGGAATGGGAGGACGTGGAAAATTTCTGTGAAGAGAACCTTGCGGCAGCGGTATGCTATGAGCTGTCAGGAACCGAGAGTTCCTTTACCCTTCTGGCCTATGAGTATGGGAATGAGAAGGATTTAAGGGTTTATTTTGAAAAGATGTCTGCAAGGGGTTTAAAGGATAAGGAAACTACCTCTCTTGGATGGGTGAACGGAGGAACCTTAAGGCTTATACTCTCAAAACCGGAAGATGGGGAATTACATAGATTGGAAATATATCCGGATTATTCGGAGGGCTTTCAGGCTGCCGGTAAGAAGGAGCATAAGGAAAATATTATAAAGACTTCGGTGTCCTGGAACGGGTCTTTTTACGGAGTGGGAAGCATTGATAACCTATGCCTCTTTGATAGCTGTTATTGGGAGGAATGTGAAATTATCCTGAAAGGGTATCCCGGAGAATATATCAGGTGCTCTCTTACGCTGGTAATTGGCGGAGAGCTTACCAGTAAAAGCTTTTTAAAGGATATTTATCTGAACGGAGCAGAAGAAAAGCATCTGACAGTACACATCGGACAACAGACTACTTTAATTCTGGCAGGAACAGCGGAAAACCTTAATGGAGCACAAGCCAGGGCAGACATTACATTGACAGGAATATGCAAGGAAAACAGTCAGGTAAATGGGTAAGGAAGGAAAAGAGGTTATGATGCAGGACAGCAGGAACGCGATGGCTATGCTAGCTGCCTCCAAACTGGCATACCACATTAAGGACGGTAAACTGCCGGCAAGCTGCCGTTACAGGATTGACGAATGGATTGGAGGGGTACCCTTTAACTGGTATCACAGAGCGGGTTTTACAGAGGAAGTCTATACTTTTACTGCAGGTATTGAAAGCATACATGCCGGTTTAATGGGGATTTCAAAGGATAAGCTTATAATTGCTCTTCGCGGTACGGATGGAAATGATACCCTTCAGGGGAGTATTCTGGACTGGTTAAATAATTTCCTTGCCATACAGGTTCCCTTCCCTTACGGACCGGGTAATGTGCATGAGGGATTTTTAAATGCTGCCCAAAGCCTTCAGGAAGATATGGTGCCGAAGGCAGAAGAGCTATATAGCAGCTTGGAAAAGAAATATGAGAATCCGGAAATTATCCTGACCGGACACAGCAAAGGCGGAGCCGTAGCAATGATAATGGCAGCCATTCTGTCGGAAATCCAGGAGGGAAAATATAGAGATAAGCTTACAGTCTGTACCTTCGGAGCTCCCAGGGCTGGAGATAAAATATTTGCGGAGAATTATAGCCGCCCGGACTATTTTCGCTATGAAGCATTTTTAGATATCGTCTGCCATCTGCCTTTCACCTTACAGGAAATGGAGCTGCTCAAGCGCCTGGGGCCTGTTCAGGAATTGTTTGGGGAATGCTTGAAATTAAGGCCTTATAAAGCTGTTGGAACGGGAATCTGCATCTATAACAGCAAGGATAATTTCGGAAAATACCCTCCTGACGGAAGAAATGCCAGCGGTGAGACCTTGAATTCCTTTTGCGCTGTTGAGCAGGTCGTGCGCTACGGAGCCTTTCAGATATTTGAGGGGAGCCACGAAAAGGACTACTATCTGCTTGACAAATCCATTCAATTCCATTAAAGTATTCCTTGTGAAAACCCTCGGCAAAGGGTAGGTTTGCTAGAATACAGGATTTTATCTTTCGGTGTATGAAATGCAGTTTGACGGCAATATGCCAAGGTGCAGGGATACATCGAAATTTTTATTAAAGGTCAAAAAACTTGGAAGAAAGGATATACTTAAAATGAAGATTTCCACCGTGAAAGGCACCAATGATTATTTACCCAGGGAAGCAGCCCTGAGAGATTATTTAATGGATGAAATATTAAGGACTTACCAATCCTGCGGCTTTCAAAGAATTATGACGCCGGTTATCGAGGATATTGAGAATTTGGATAAAAGTGAGGGCGGAGAGAATCTGAACCTGATTTTTAAGGTGTTGAAGCGGGGAGACAAATTAGAAAAGGCCTTGGAAGCAAAGGATGAAAAAGAACTGTGCGACATGGGCCTTCGTTATGATTTGACACTTCCTCTCAGCAGATATTATGCCAATAACAGGGATAAACTCTTATCCCCCTTCAAATGTATCCAGATTGACAGGGTATACCGCGCGGAACGCCCTCAGAAAGGCCGTTTAAGGGAATTCTATCAATGTGATATTGACATAATCGGAACCACCTCCCTGACAGCGGAGGTAGAGTTAATCACTACCACAGCTCAGGCCCTTAAGAACATCGGAGTTGGTGATTTTAAGGTTAAGATTAATAATAGAAAGCTCTTAAAGGCAATTCTTTTAAAGGCAGGCTTTCAGGCAGAGGAACTGGACAGCGTCTGTATTTCCATTGATAAGCTGGATAAGGTTGGTCTGGATGGCGTTAAGGAAGAATTAGGTGCAAAGGAATTTCAGGCAGAAAGCATTGAAAAGCTGTCCGGAATATTAGCCACCAAGCCTTTTACCCTGGAGGAAGCAGAAAAGCTTTGCCCCGAAGAGGAGAGTGTAAAGGAAATAAGGTTTATACTGGACTCTGTAAAGGCATTAAACAGTGAATTTAATATAGAGTATGACATTACCCTTATCAGAGGGCAGGGCTACTATACCGGTACGGTATTTGAGGTCGAGAGCACAAAATTCCGCGGAGCGATTGCAGGAGGCGGAAGGTATGATAACCTCATTGGTAAATTCCTGAATGAATCAGTTCCCGCAGTGGGATTTTCCATTGGTTTTGAGCGGATATTTGGTATTTTAACCGACGTTGGTTTTCAGATACCGGACAGAAAGAAGCAAATTGCAGTTCTCTATGAGGAAAAGGATTTTCTTGGTGCCATGGAGTATGCAAATGGCCTGCGTAAGACTTATAATGCAGCCATGTATGTGAAACCGAAAAAGACCGGTAAGTTTATAGACAGGCTGCAGGAACAGGGCTGTGATGGATTTTATATTTATGGGCAGTCGGAAGAAATTCAGTTCTTATAGTCAGCAGATAATCAGAAACGGAGTATGGTTTGAAATAAGATTATATTCAGACGTGTAACATAAATAGAAGCAGGATACAATTTTGTAAAACTTTATTTAAAAGCAGTAATTTATAATAGAATGCTGAAATTTTTACTATAACAGATAGTATAAATTTCAGCATTTTTTTATTATCATAAAATAACTTTGTTCCGGCCTTCCTTTTTTGCCTGATACAGCTTACGGTCCAATAATTCGATCACTTCATTTACAGTGTGGACATTACTGCTTTTATGTACGGTTAATAACCCCAGGCTGCAGGTAATCTTTATAACGGGATTTACAGAGTAAAATGTTTTTTCTTCCACTGCGAGACGTATTCGATTCGCTATTTTTATGGAGGACTTACGGCTGATCCCTGGGAGGCAAAGGAGAAATTCATCCCCTCCATACCGTGCTGCCCAGCCGTTCTTACGCCAGAGGATCTGCAGAAAGGTGCTTGCGATTTCTTTTAATATTAAATCTCCAATAATATGCCCGTAATGGTCATTAATTTCTTTAAAATAATCGATATCTATATAGATAAGAGATAATGGATTATTGCTCTGATATGTTTTTTCCAAATCCTTTGGCAGTTGTTCATCTATAAATCTGCGGTTATATAAGTTGGTCAGGGAATCGGTAATAATAAGCTCCTGCATGGAATGAAGCACATCATCACCATATTCCTTTTTGTTGCGCTGAATAAGTTCAAGGCGGCAGGGTTGCCCATTAATTGACAGGGGTATATAAATTTCAAGTGTGTCCTTCTGCTTTGGTATACAGAAAGCGGCTTCCTGGAAGAAGAGCGTTGTTTCGGCAGCTTCCTTTAAACCATTTGACTTTTTGTTTTCATAAAGAATACGGTTATACCCGGTATCATAAATACGAATAGTAGAATAAAAATTATGAAGCATCTGGAGGGATGCTATGGCTTGATTCAGGTTTTTATAATTCATGTTATTTCTCCAATGCCAGTATCATGAAGGGAATAATACTCGAAATAGGTAAATGCCAAGAAAATATGATTATTTTAATGGAAAAAAGTATTTATCTCGTATATAGCAAGATTATAACATATAATATTGGATTATTACAAGTATAATAGCGTATATATTTGGAGTAATTACCTCATATTATTTATTATGATATGTTTGGAGGTGATTATGGTGTCAACATATGATAAATTTGTAAGGGACCGGATAACACAGCTTAGATTGCTGAAAGGTATATCAGAATACCAATTAAGCTATGATCTGGGCCACAGCAGAAGTTATATTTACAATATTACTTCTGGTAAATCGCTTCCGCCTTTAATAGAACTATTTTCGATTTGTGAATATTTTAATATAACACCGGCAGAGTTCTTTGATGATAAACTGCCAAATCCGGAACTGGTCCACAAAGCTGTGGAGGAGTTCAAAATGCTGGACGACAGAGATATGCTTATGATTTTAAGCCTGATTAACCGATTGACTAAAAAATGAAAAACTGATAGTAGCAGCATGGCCGTTTTCAGCCATGCTGTTTTTTTATTTCTATATGAAGCAGCGTCCTTCTTCCATAGAGTATCATTTTGTACAGAATTTATCATAAATTTTTAACATTTATTTTAGAGTAATTTTTTTGACTTAAAATTATGCATTCTGTATAATGGCATGAATACAGCAGGATACTTAAAATAGAAGGAGGAAGAGAAATTTGTTGGAATTAGTTGATATAAAAAGATCTTATAATGTCGGGGGCATTGAGACAAAAGCCCTTGATGGAGTAAGTGTTGCTTTCAGGCAGAAGGAATTTGTTGCTATTCTTGGCTCCAGCGGTTCAGGTAAGACCACATGCCTGAATATTATAGGAGGCCTTGACCGTTACGATTCGGGAGAGCTGATCATTAAGGGAAAAAAGACTGCGGATTTTACAGATAGAGATTGGGATGCTTACCGGAACAATTCTATTGGCTTTGTATTCCAAAGCTATAATCTGATTATGCATCTCAGCATAGTTGCAAACGTGGAGCTTGGTATGACCTTAAGCGGCGTAACGGCAGAGGAAAAGCATAGAAAGGCACTTGAGGTACTGGAAAAGGTGGGACTGAAGGAGCATCTTCACAAGAAGCCCAACCAGTTATCCGGCGGCCAGATGCAGCGCGTTGCCATAGCCAGGGCCCTGGCAAATAACCCGGAAATCCTCCTGTGTGATGAGCCAACGGGAGCCTTGGACAGTAACACCAGTATACAGATTATGGAGCTTATTAAGGAAGTAGCCAAAGAACGCCTGGTTATCATGGTAACTCATAATCCGGAGCTTGCCCAAAGCTATGCGGACCGTATTATCCGTTTTCAGGACGGGAAAATCATATCCGACAGCCATCCCCATGTTGAAAGGCCAAAAGCAGATGAATTCAAGCTCAAGAAAACAAGCATGAGCTTCTTAACTGCCCTTCGCCTTTCCTTTAACAATATCCGTACAAAGAAAGGCAGGACAATCCTTACAGCCTTTGCCTCCAGTATTGGTATTATTGGTATCGCAGTTATTTTAAGCCTATCCTCGGGCTTCCAGACGCAGATTGATAATTTTCAAAGGGATGCCATGGCGGAATTTCCCATCATTATTTCCCAATCTGCTACAACGGTCGATGCCGAAAGCATGAAGAATATGAGAAAGGACATGACAAATCAGAACGATGGCTCCTTTGCATCTACGGACAAGGTAAAGCTTTATGACCCTGCGGACACACAGATTACCCACCGAAATATTTTTACCCAGGATTATCTTGATTACCTGAATAAGATAGACCCTGAAATTTGCAGCAGTATTGGGTATTCCAGGCTGGTATCCATGAATATGGTCCGTAAAGTAGAAGATAAGGTGATTCCGGTTACCTTAAGCAGCCAGAGCAGCACTTCCGGCACTTCCGGAAATGGACAGTCAGGCGCTTTGACAGGTTCCATTGGATTGTCCTCTTATCCTAAGCAGTTAAAGACAGAGGAAGAGTCCTACCTGACGAAAAATTACGACCTTATGGCAGGAGAATATCCTGTGAAGTCAACGGACCTGGTTCTTGTCATAGATGAGAAAAACAGGCTGGACTATAACATCCTTCAGAAGCTGGGCTTTGATACGGATGGAAAGGATAGCATCAATTTAAGTGATATTGTCGGTACGGAATTCAAGATTGTTCCCAATGATGTTTACTATTTGCCAACACAGGCAGGAACTTATCTGCCCGGCAATGACTATCAGGCAATGTATGATTCAAAGGATGACATAACAGTAAAGATTACAGGCGTTGTACGCCAGAAAGAGGATGTGGCAATGGCACTTCTTCTTCCGGGCATTGCCTACAGTGACGAATTATCGGAAATGGTTATAGATAGTGCTCAGGATTCTGCTATTGTAAAAGCTCAGGAAAAGAGTGATAAGAATATCATCACCAATGAAGAACTGACGGAGGATTCCAAGGAATCATTCCTGGCCTATCTGGGAGGAAGCGCAACACCATATGTTATCATGGTCTATCCTTACAATTTTGATGCCAAGGATGCCGTAACGGATTATCTGGATACGTATAATGAAGGGAAAGCTTCCAAGGACCAGGTGGTCTATACGGACCTTGCAGACACTATGTCAAGCCTGACCAGCGGCATTATGGACGGTATTACAATTGTATTAATTGCATTTGCCGGTATCTCCCTGGTTGTAAGCCTTATTATGATATCGATCATAACCTATACCTCTGTTTTGGAGAGAACCAAGGAAATCGGTATTTTAAGGGCGTTAGGAGCCAGAAAGAAAGATATTACCCGCGTGTTTGATGCCGAGACGGCCATACTTGGGGTATTTTCAGGAATACTTGGTGTTATACTGGCATGGCTTGCGACATTTCCTATTAATACAATACTCTATAAAATGACGGAGCTTACCGATGTAGCACATCTTCAGATAGAGCATGCGGTGATTCTGGTCGTTATCAGTACGGTACTGACAGTTTTGGGCGGTCATATTCCGGCCAGAATGGCTTCCAGAAAGAATGCAATAGAAGCACTTAGAACAGAATAAAAAGAGATATAACAGAAGAAAGGTGAAAATAATCAGGAATAGCAAAAGCAGCGGTGAACCACATAGGTGTGCCGCTGCTTTTCCGTATAAGCATATATTTTTTAATTAATTCTGCCAGATACTGTTGTCAATTTTATTGTCAAATAATTTACTTCCGATGCTGTTGCTGTCCAGGTAAATAGAATACTTCATAGAATTTGTAACAGTATTTGTTTCTATGAGGCTGTTATTGGCATTGACATAGATACCATAACGGCTGGTGTAACTGATATAATTATTCTTCAATGAAAAGGCATTGTCAATGTCCTTGATACCCTGAATATGGATGCCATCCTTGACAGTACTGTTGGCATCATTACCATAGATTTCATTCTGACTGATATCAGCAGAGTTGGTATCATAGGCATATATTCCATTAACAGAGTAACCGGAGATATAGTTGCCATATATATTGGCATTATCGCTGTTAGTGTAGGCTGCGATAGCATTTCCGCCACTGGAATAGAGCATATTGCTGGTAATGCTGCAGGAACTGCTGGCATTGGAAAGATAGATTCCATTTTTGGCCGGATTGGTTATGGTATTCTTATTTATTACAGCATTATTTGAATTCAGTAATCCGATTCCTCCGGCACTTCCGCCAGCTGAACCGAGATTTTCGAGAGTATTATTCTGGACGGTCGCAGTATCACAGCCATTGATCATATAAATGCCGGTGCTGACCGTATCTGAGATAGTATTGTCCAGGATATTGCTGCCGGGAGCCTTTTCCATGAAGACACCATAGCGCTTGATGTTTTTCATGGTGTTATTTACGATTGTAATTCCGTTAATAGGCCGTTGGTAATTTCCTATTACCCGGATTCCATCACCCCAGCTTGTAATAACGGAGGAGGTGGATTTTGTGGTATCACTGATCGTGTTGTCAGTTATTTTAATATTATAATTCTCCGGCAGAGGCTCTTTTACAGTTGTGCTTAAGGCCTCCAGATAGTGGTTGGATTCATTGCTGATATAGGTATAGGCTAGGATTCCAACCCCAACTCTGTATATATTATTTTTGCTGATCTCCAGATTTTCATAGTTATACGCTTTAATACCGGCTTCTGTCAGATCATGAAGGGTATTTCCTGTAATTGTTATATTCTTATGGAAGACACCTTTAATTGAAGTATGGGAACCGATTGCCCTGGGATAGTCATAAATTTCATTTCCGCGTATTACAACACCGTCACAGGGAAGGTCATCATATTTAATAATTTTTGACTGGTTGGAAGGTACGACAACACTGTCATGTACGATATCCAACTGGATAGCTTCCTTTGGCTTCTCACCGTCATAGCCATGGAGCTTGCAATTTTCAATAAGCCCATTCTTAATTCCTGCAAAGGTAATCAGATGGCTGTTGACAGGTACATTGCATATTTCGGCATTCTTAACGGTTACATTTGTAGCATGAATAAAGCGGAAGGCTTCGGTGCCCTTGAATTTATCTGCGATAGGAGAAGAATCCCAGACCCCGCCCATAATGGTAATATTTTCAGAGGTAGTATAACCGCCCTGGTCATTGCTTAAATCATTGGCAATAAAAGAGCCTTTTTGATGGTTTTTATATATCGTGGCTTCTGTATCGGCTATTATGGTTGTATTGCTGTATATCCTTAGCTCTTTTGTAAGAATATAGCTGCCAGCCGGAATATGTATTGTAAGCTTGTATTTGCCATCTTTATTATAGTCAAGAAGATTCTGCAGTTCAGCAGATGTATAACCTGGAGCGGCGCTGACCTCTTTTTCTACCAGAGACTTAGCAGCAGTTTGCTGAGCAGAGCTATAAATAAGATCTGAACCGGGATTTGCCAGGACATTAAGTTCAGGCGGGGTGACGAGTGTCAATAGTGCAACAGAGGATAAAACTAAAACATAATTCTTTTTCATATCAAAAACCCTTTCATTATGGCTGCTTCATACCGTAGTTTCTAATCTGCCGTAACAGTCACTTTTACTTTGTATATCAGATATTCTATAAGTGTATCCCATATACTTGGAATTGTAAATAATACGTAGCGAAATTTAAAGAAATTGTAATCTTTTATACAAATAAAAACAGCAGCAATAGTAGCAAAGTACTATTAGCTGCTGTTTATTGTCGGGAACTTAAATATTTTTCATTATTTCTGCTTCTTTACAGGTAACTTCTTTTCTTTATGTTTCTGCCACATAACCCAAAGAGGACCTGCAATACAGATAGTGGAATAGCATCCGCTCACAGAGCCAATAGCCATAGGAAGCGCAAAGCTTTCAATGGAATCAATGCTGTTAAATCTTGCCATAATATATACTATGGTTACACTTAAGCATACGGCAATGTTAGTATTTATAGATCTTGTGATAGACTGTGATATGGAAAGGTCGGTAAGGGTATCAACCGCTATCTTAGGATGAAGATCGTGGTTCTCACGTATACGGTCATAAATAACGATGGTATCGTTTACGGAGTAACCAATAATACTTAGGGCAACAGCCACGAAGGAATCACCGATGGGAATCTTGAATACCACACAGGTAAAGAATACGACTAAAATATCGTGAATTAAAGCTACGATAGCCATAAGACCGGCAGAGAGGCCGCCGATTTTCTTAAAACGTATCCATACGTAAACCATTACCAGGCAGAAGGATAGGACAATGGCAATAATACCATTAGTCAGGAATTTATGACCGAAAAAGGGTTCAACCATGGAAGATTCCGCTAAATCCAGGGAGTTTCCAGAGAATTTTGCCTTTAGCGCATCGTCGAATTTAACCTGCTCCTTGGCATCCATACCATAGTTACCGGCAATGTTAAGAACCAACCGCTTATCACCGGTTTTCATATCTTCCGTTATCTGGGTGGTTACGGGTCTTCCAAGAATATCGGTAGCTGCATCCCCTACATCATCCGCTTTAATATCTCCGGTATAAGTATATTTCAGTAAGGCACCGCCCTTGAACTGAATATCTAACTGTACCCCGAATAGTTTCACATTGATAAGGCCAAACAGCATAATTGCCAGTGAAATGGCAAAAAAGATAAAGCGTTTATTATAAAAATGCAGAATTTTACTGCTGCTTGGAGTAATAGATAAAGCTGAATTCATGTTCTTTTCGTTACTCATAGTGTTCTCCTCCTTGAAAAGCAAGTATAAAGGGAAGGCTTGCGTAATGCATCGAACTCACTTAAGGAGCGTATCATAAGCCTGGATGCCGTAACACCTGCTACGAAGTTAAAGAATATACCGGTAAGCAGTGTGTAAGCAAAGGATAGCAATGCACCGGAGCCAAATATCATAAGGATTACACCAACGATTAACACGGTAATATTACCATCAAATACAGAGGAGAAAGCACCCTTAAAACCGGAAGCGATAGCAGAGCGTACAGTCTTACCGGATTTGATTTCTTCACTGATACGTTCAGAGATAATAACGTTAGCATCTACACCCATACCGATGGAAAGGATAACACCGGCAATACCGGGAAGTGTCAAGGTCATCTGAGGAATGGAAAGAGCAAGTATCTGTCCAGTTGTCTGGATTAACAGGGAAATACATGCTACACAGCCAGGTACTCTGTAATATAACATAAGGAGTACACAGATGATTGAGAAGGCAAGGATACCTGCATCAAGCATAACATCCAATGCACCGGAACCAAGAGTCGGGCTTATGGTATTATGGTTCTTTGTAACTAATGAGAAAGGCAGAGCACCTGAATTAATTTTATCGGAGAGCTGCTTTGCAGATTCGTAAGTAAAAGTACCGGATATTTCTGCTTTGCCGCTTGGGATGGCTTCGTTTACGACAGCGGTCTGGATAAGGGTATCATCCATATAAATATTGATATTCTTACCAACAAGCTTTTTCGTAGCATCGGCAAAGAGCTGTGTGCCTTTTTCATCGAAGGTAAGGCTTACGACATATTTATTCGTCTGTTTATTCATTTCAGGGGAGCTGTTACTGACATGGGAGCCTTCTACCAATACATTACCGGCATCATCTTTAAAGGTCAAAAGAGCGGTTTCACCTAACTCGGCAATTGCATTGTCCGGATCAAAATTCTTTTCACCGGATTTCCAGGGGAAACGTACGATAATGTATCCATTTTCTTTGTCAATTGTTACATCACGGTCGAGAATGTTCTTATTATCAAGTCTGGTTTCAATAATAGAACGGGCAGCCTCTAATTCTTTGCCGGTAGGCTTACGGTCGAGATTAGCTGGCTGGAAAGCTGCTTCCACACCGCCGCGGATATCAATACCGAAACGGATATCAGGAGCTCCTTTGATTTTAAATGAGCCTATTTGCACACCGAACATTGCAGTGTAAGACATAATTATGGCTACAATTAAAACAATAAAAAATACGGGTTTCTTGTTTTTCATTTCTGAATCCTTTCTTTCTGTATATTTTTCATCATTACTGCATATTTTACGCAGGGTGAATCTGGACTGGATGTTCCCGGACCCAGCCAGCGGAATGAAAATTTAGTAATGCATTCATTCTTTATTCACATTTTTATGATAGACTAAATATAAGTCTTTCTTTAGGTGGCCCGTGCCCCCTAAGGGGCAGGCGTGAATACAGTCTGGGCTTGTCCGATGCAGGAAGCTTTAAAGAAAGAGCTGCCAGGATAACCAGTATAGAAACCGTATCGGTTAAAAAGGCATGGAGCATTCCTGTTATGGTTCCCAGGCGGTATGTAATGAGGCGGTATGGAACCTTTAGAAACAAATTTGCATAGTTTTCTTCTAAAGGCATTGAGGGTAGATGGTAATAGAATACATAGGGGCTATTGATTGGTAAATTGTTTGTATTGGTAAGCGTATTGCTGCTGTTTGCTGCATTGTTTACGGTATAAAAACAATCGGAAAAGGAAGAATAGGTTATAATAAGAGTAATGATCAATATGGCTTGTCTAACGTTTTTGCGCGTATTTTTCATTAACAACCCCTCCGTTTCCAAAATTTTACGTCCTGTTTAACACATGACGCCACTATTATAAAATACCACAAATTGAACCATTTGTATATTAATTTTTGTAGGATTTCATAAAAGATGATATCCAATCACCCGGTGGTTATTCAGAAAAAGAGTTATGAGGCAGGGCCGTAACGGAGGCTGGATTAAGGGCTGTACCGCAAGCCTGTTTACGGTATGTATGGGGAAAGAAAATTTGTGCCTGAGGTCAGGAACTGCAGGTACCGGAAAGGGTATGGTTATTACGGTGAAAGAATTGGATTTTAATGCTGAGGATTTAATCCTTCATAAGGTATTGTGGCTAATACGCATAGGAGATTACAAAAAATTAGATGCTTATATACAACATAATCAGACCAGCTGCTTCTGGCATAGTGTAGCGGTTGCCTATTACAGTGTGAGAATGGCCAGATTTCTGCACCTTAAATGCAACTATGAGTGTTTGGCAGTGGGTGCGTTACTCCATGATTATGTATTTTATGACTGGCATGAGAAGGATAAGAGCCATCGGTTCCATGGATTAAGACACCCGAAAACAGCATGGCATAATGCACTAAAAATCAAGAATCTTGATAAGCTGGAGGATGATATCATAAGAAAGCATATGTTTCCGCTGACACCTTATCCGCCTGTTTATAAGGAAAGCATTATCGTGTGCCTGGTGGATAAGGCCTGCTCCCTGTATGAAATAACAAACAGGAATGCTTATCAGGGACTAACCAGGAAATATGCCGCCTATTTAATGATTGCATAAATTGCGGTCTTGAATCAAATAGGTCTTGAATCAAATAGGTCTTGAACCAAATAGGTTTTGAACCAAATAGGCCTTGAATCAAATAGGTCCTGAATTAAACAGGTTCTGAACCAAATAGGCTCTGAACCATTTAGGTTTTGAATTGGCAGTGATGGCGGCAGCGGTCTAAAAATAGATGACAGCAATATTAATAAATTAAAAGAACATATTATGAAAGCCGCTGGGAGTTAACCTGATATAAAGAATTCCCGGAGGCTTTTATTATTTTATAGACGGAAGGCTCATCCTGGAAGCCATAAAATAAGAAATGGGGACAGGTAATATCTCAGCCAGAATGATAACGAAGAAAAAAGGGAGACTGGCTGTATGGTAAAATCGATGTCAGGTAAAATTGATGTCAGTGCAAAACTTCTGAAAGATTGAGGACCTGTTACTGTAAGGATGCTCCCGGCAGACTGAGAATACAGCTCCTGACCTGCTTCCAGCTCTGAAAGGTAAATATTTTTCGCACTGATTTATACAATTAAGATAGGCTTGACAGTTGTTATTGTGATAAACTTTAAGAAAAGTTTTTCGCAAAGGAGTATTTTACTGATGACAAGAGCTGAGAGAAGACAATTAAAAAAATCCGAGGGGAATCCTCTGGTTGAATTTTTAAAAGTACAGAAACATTTTTACAAAGACCTCTGGAGTGATTTTGCCGGAGTTCATGACCCAAGACATTCCAGCTACATCGACTACTCAAGTGATGTCATGCTAACTATGCCACTGATGAAAAATATTTGTGATATAAGAAGTATGCAGGAGATG
>NZ_FRAC01000017.1 GCF_900142215.1 Anaerocolumna jejuensis DSM 15929
AAATAATATTAAATATTAAAATGGCATCAGGCAGTAAAATAATATTAAATATTAAAATGGCATCAGGCAGTAAAATAATATTAAATATTAAAATGACGTCAGTCAGCAAAATAATTAAAATTAAAATAGCATCAGCAGTAAAATAATATCAGGAAGCGAAATAATAATAAATTAAAGAATATAAGCTTAAATAATAACAAGCAATAAAAATAATA
Source organism: Anaerocolumna jejuensis DSM 15929 (assembly GCF_900142215.1). Classification (GTDB taxonomy): domain Bacteria; phylum Bacillota; class Clostridia; order Lachnospirales; family Lachnospiraceae; genus Anaerocolumna; species Anaerocolumna jejuensis. Next base: position 216 of record NZ_FRAC01000017.1, read on the forward strand.
ACAGACAGTGAAAACAGCAGAAAGGATGGTAGAAAGCAGCGATGGAAATATCAATACAGCTTTACTCCGTTCACACGGAAACAGAAAAGGATTTTAAGACAGCGGTAGCAAGAACAGCAGATATCGGCTTCCAGGGAGTAGAATTCGCAGGCTACGGCGGATTGTCCGCGGAGGAGATGGGTGCCTTTTTAAAGGAGAAAAACCTGTATTCGGTGGGAGCTCATGTAGGCGTTGAAAGCTTTAAGAATAATTTTTTAGAGGAGCTTGCCTATCATAAAGCAATTGGCTCAAAGTATATAATCTGCCCTTATGCCAGTATGGAGACGGCAGAAGAAGTAAAAGAAATGGCAGAGGTCTTAAATAATGCAGCCAAGCTGGCAGAAGGAAGCGGCATTAAAGTAGGCTATCACAATCATGCCCATGAGTTCAGGAGGCTTGACGGAAAATATGCCCTGGACCTGTTAGCTGAACTGACCAGAGAAGACGTTATTCTGGAGCTGGATGTATTCTGGGCAGCCTATGCTAATGTGGAGCCGGTATCTTATATTGAGAAGTCCGGAAAGAAAATTGAACTGATTCATATGAAGCAGATAAATAAAGCAAAAGAAAATGTGGATATGCCAGAAGGCAGCATTGATATGAAGGCAGTTCAGGAGGCAGCAAAATTTGCTGCATATTTTGTGCTGGAGCATGAGGATTACGATAAGCCCATATGGGACAGCATACGGAATGACTATGAATTCTTAAAAGAATTATAAATAAGATAGGTTTCGTAAGTAGCGAAAGGCATGGTTGTGCTATTAAATGAATCAATTAAATATATGGGTTTTTCAAAACTCATAAACCAGGCCCTAAATGTTAATCCTGTATAAAAGGAGTTTAATTTCTCTTTTATACAGGATTATTTTATTTTATTTTTTCTACTCTTACAAATGTTTTTTATAAAATAAACATGCTTTTTTGTGCAAAACATCCAAAAAAATTCGGTATTTAAATGCAAAGTAACCACATTATGCCAGCACAAGACTTGCGCTGTAAAGTACTGCGTTAAAATAAAGCAGGATTATATCATAAATACATTGTTATATATGATAGATTATGCTAAAATTAATTCTGAAGGACTAAAAGTTACCGGATGTAAACGAAGATATAGCTTACTCTAAGGAAGGAGCAAGAATATGGTAAGAAAAATCAATAAGTACGTGGATATTTTAAGAATCGAATTAAATGACCTTATGAATGAAATCAACGAACATGTCGAAACCTCTCACAGAGAGCATAGTGACAGGGTTATAAAGAATTTTACCTACCATGGGAATCTTACTATTTACGAAAAGCAGCTTGAAGGTATCAAACAGACAATTAAATTACTGGAAGAAATGAATTTTACTGACTATAAATCTATTAATGACCTGGTGGATGACCTCACAGAGCGTATGAAGATTTATTTTACGACCAGAGGTATATTAGAAGGCGGGTATCATTTGACCCTGGGGAGAGTAGAAGGGGTAAGAGATTACGTACTGCGTACGGAAAGAAATACCAGGTACTCTGCTTAAGGGTGAAAATGAAAAAGCAATTATCGCATTGTATTCAGGCAGTTTCATTAGGAAACTCCGATGCATGGAGGATAGCATGAACAAAGGACTGACACACGTATATTGCGGCGACGGAAAAGGGAAGACTACCGCTGCAGCTGGCCTTAGCATAAGGGCAGCAGGCAGCGGAATGAAAGTAGTATTCCTTCAGTTTTTGAAGGCAACGGAATCCGGTGAGATAGAAATATTAAGAAGTTTGGATAATATCACCGTAATCCGAAATGAGAAGAATTATGGATTCTTTAACCGGATGACAGAAGAGGATAAGCTTGCCATCACAAAACTTCATAATGATAATCTTAAATCTGCATGGGAACTGGTAGAAAGAGAGCATTATGACATGCTGGTTCTTGACGAAGTGTGTGCAGCCTACAATTATAATCTGATTGACAGACAGTTGGTAGAGAAACTGATTAAGGAGAAAAGGGATAATCTGGAACTGGTATTAACAGGAAGGGACCCGGCTCCTGTATTTTTAGAATATGCGGATTATGTATCTGAAATTAAGAAAATAAAGCATCCTTATGACAGAAAAATTATTGCCAGAAAAGGGATTGAATATTGATAATGCCGCATATTACCTTAGGACACTTGAATCAAAATTAAATTTTAAAGAAAGGAATACTGGATATATTTGGATAAATTCTTAATAAATCTTCATAATTTAGCTGTAAAAATTAAGAAAATCATAATGAAGATTAAGGATATACCAAATTGATAATTAAATTTATTTATGATAAAATTCCTCTTTGTGATAGACAGAAACGGGTTTAACTTCAGACTTCTAATAGGGAGAAGTTCTTCCTTAACAGGGAAGCACTCAGTTGGAAAAGAGGCGGGTTATCATAAAAGAGAATACAGTTATCAGAAAAATAGAAAACGCACAATTTCATATAAAATCCAGTATTCAGAAAAAAGAAATTACAAAAGCAGTGGAAAATATATTAACGGATAACAATCTGGTTATGGCGGCAGCCGCATCCATATTCTTACCTTATATGGTATCTGGCATAATATTAGTATCCATTGCTATTTATATAGCCATAAATAAGCAAACAAGAGAAGTATGCCTGGTACATAAGGAATTTAAAGGAATCTTGATCTTCCAGTTGTTCTTCCAGCTGGTGTCCCTGTTTTATGGAAACTGGATGGGAGTATTGGGGGGCTTTGCTTTTACCCTTGCTGCAATATTGGGAATATTCGAGTATCATGTTATGACGGCGGAGCTATACGAAAAAAGCCTGAGTATTATGTGTGTATTCAGTTGCTTTTCAACCGTTTATGCATTGGTTGAACAAGCCATGATTTCGGGTGGTTACCTCAATTATCAGCGGGTATGCAGCTTGTTCTTTTATCCAAACTACTTTGCTACCATATCGGCAACGGTTATTTTAATCTGTGCCTACAAGCTTCTTACAGGACAGGGCAACAAGTATATATTCTGTACGGCTATCCTGATGAACCTTATAAATATCTATTTAAGCCAGAGTATGTTCGGCTGGGTGGAAGTACTGGCGGGAATCTCCGTAATGCTGTTTTTACTCCGTTATTACCGTTTGCTTGCTTCCTTTGTAGGAGTTGCTGTTATAGGAATCGCACTGATATTATTTATTAACCCGGATGTTATTCCGAGAATATCCCAGGCAAACCTTACCCTTAGTATGCGGTTTCAGATTTGGAAAAATGCAATTTTCTATATCAAAGAAGCACCTCTCTTTGGCAAAGGAACTTTAACTTATGCATACAGCACCCTCCAGACCGGTAAAATCGTGGCCCATTCCCATAGCATCTTACTGGAATCCATTTTGAACTATGGAATCCTTGGAAGCGCTGTCTTAGCCTGGGCGGTTGGAAAATACCTGTTAAGCATTATAAAAAGATGCTACTACCAGGGAGATGTAAAAATTACTTCCCTTATACTTGGCATAATGGGAGCGGCTTTCGTACATGGGGTTACGGACATTACCCTTATGTGGGTTCAGACCTTCCCACTGTTCATATTCCTGTTAGCAGGTGCAGGAACCTTTAAGAAGAATGTGGCAGAAGATAACAGCATCTATGCAAAGCTGCCTGGCTATATGGTTCAAAAGGTTGCTCCTGTAATTGTTTATTGTAAAATGTCCTGTGATAAATCCAAAAAGCTGCTGATTAAGAAGGATAATATCAAAGAGAGAATGAGCGCTTAAGGCAGTCAGTAAAAATATAGATTGACAGAAGGAAACATTCGTGTTAATATTCCTTCAATATCAATAAATGCTGTGACAAGAAGGAGTACCTGTTTTTGATATCCCAGAGAGAAGACGGTTGGTGTGAGTCTTTATAAAAGGAGCAGGGAAGCAGTCTTTGAGCTTTGAACCGAACAGGAAATATCTTTAGTAGGCTTCAACGGCTTTCCCCGTTACCGGAAAGAGATATGATAGTATCTTATGAGAGCAGAGAGTATTCTGAATTTAGGTGGTACCACGGATTGTATATCCGCCCTAAGTTAACATTTGTTAACTTAGGGCTTTTTTTATATCAATTTTTAAACAAGAAGAGAGAGGAAGAGATGACTATGAAGACTTATTGCAAATCTGCGAAACTGGATAATGTATGCTATGACATTAGAGGACCTGTACTGGAAGAGGCTGACAAAATGATTGCAAGAGGAGAGAAAATACTAAAATTGAACATTGGGAATCCGGCCCCTTTTCATTTTAATGCACCTCAGGAAATCATCAATGATATGATATACAATCTCCATGATTCGGAAGGTTATTCTGATTCCAGGGGGATATTCTCTGCCAGAAAGGCAATTATGCAGTACTGTCAGCTCAAAGGTATCAAGAATGTGGATATCAACGATATTTATACCGGAAATGGTGTCAGTGAGCTGATTGTGATGTGTATGCAGGGGCTATTAAATAATGGGGATGAAATACTGGTGCCTGCACCGGATTATCCCCTTTGGACAGCATCTATTACATTGGCAGGTGGAAATGCCGTCCACTACCAATGTGACGAACAGTCGGAATGGTATCCCGATATCAATGATATCAAGAAGAAAATAACAGATAAGACCAAGGGCATTGTAATCATAAATCCCAACAATCCAACCGGGGCTCTTTATCCGGAGAGCGTATTAAAGGAAATTGCAGAGGTAGCCAGACAGAATGAATTAATCCTGTTTGCCGATGAGATATATGACCGTCTTGTAATGGATGGTTTAAAGCACACCTCAATTGCTGCCTTAGCACCGGATATCTTTTGTATTACCTTAAATGGCCTGTCTAAATCCCACCGTGTGGCAGGCTTTCGAAGCGGCTGGATGGTTTTAAGCGGTCCCAAGGAGCAGGTAAGGGGCTATATAGAAGGCATTAATATGCTCTCTTCCATGCGTCTGTGCTCCAATGTACCGTCCCAGCAAATTATACAGACTGCCCTGGGAGGATACCAGTCGGCAGATGAGCTGCTGCTGCCGGGAGGAAGAATCTATGAGCAAAGGGAATATATCTACAACGCATTGAATGATATTCCCGGCATCAGTGCAGTCAAGCCCAAAGCAGCTTTTTATATATTCCCCAAAATTGATACCGAAAGATTTCATATAACAGATGATGAAAAGTTTGTCTTGGATTTGCTCCGGGAAAAGAAAATCCTATTGGTACATGGCAGGGGCTTCAACTGGATGGAACCTGACCATTTTCGAATTGTATACCTGCCCAATATCGATGATCTACAGCTGGCAATGAGCAAATTCCGAAACTTCCTCCAGGGATACCAGCAAAGCTGATAGGTGTACTTATTAAATTAAAATGCGTGTTCAGCCTTGCCTGCCATAAATATCTGCTGCCAGCTGTGATTCTGCAAAAATGGACAAAACACTGCCGGAATGTACACTGAGCCGTCCGAACAATGGTGTGAACCACCTGGTCCTATTGACGTCTGTAAATGAGGGAATCTACTGACATGCATACAGTATTTTACCGCCATATATAAGACTTTTGGTTATTTTATATTCGTCTCTTCGGCATATATTATATTAATTGCAAAGGCATGAGACTCAATAATGGATATACCCAGATGGCCAAGGAGGTTTTTTTGAAATTTTGTCTCAAGAGGTTCCTTATGACACTTAAGCGGCAGGAAATGTGACTAGGTAAAACAGCGCCACTGTTTGAGCTTGATAACTCCCACCGCCACAATTGTAACAGCGAGTTTGGCGCTGTTTTGCCTGCCAGTCACGTTTTCTGCCGCTTTAGTGGAATAAGGGTTCTCGCGGAACAAAATTCCAAAACAACCTCCTTGGCCATCGTCCGTTCCCATAAACCTCCATCATGCCTTTCCCCTACCATTGCATTCGTCATAGATTGACAGAAAAGACTAATTTTGTTATGATATTCAGGTGTGAAATTATCCCCATTACCCTAAGAGGTATCTTATGTCATTAGCTGTTATTGCTTTAAATCAAATATTGGTTATGTTCCTCATTATGGTTTTAGGCTTTTTGTGCTTTAAACTCAAGATCATAAACCATGAAACCAACAAGAAATTATCGGATTTCCTTCTTTTGATTGTGAATCCCCTTCTCATATTTAATTCCTATCAAAGAGATTTTAATAAAGAATTGTTTCAAGGGCTGCTGGTATCCTTTGTGCTTGCACTTGTAAGCCATATAGTTGCAATTGGTATCGCCCAGCTGTTAGTAAGAGGAAAGGCAAACAAAGACCTCCCCCTGGAAAGGTTCTCCTGTATCTATTCAAATTGCGGATTTATGGGAATACCGTTGATAAACAGTTTGTATGGAAGCGAAGGAGTATTTTACCTTACTGCCTATATGACAGTATTCAATCTGCTTATCTGGACCCATGGCGTTATCATGATGACAGGTCAGCGAAGTATAAAGGCGATGTTCAAAACCCTTATATCACCTACCTTTATTGCCATAGTAATTGGCTTTGCACTGTTTCTGCTCGATATAAGGGTACCGGAGGTGTTGTACCGTTCTATGGATTATGTGGCATCCATGAATACTCCCCTGGCAATGATAATAGCAGGTGTGACCCTGGCCCAGTCAGAGATCAAAAAGGTATTGTTTAAACGGCGGATATATCTTGTAATCCTTATGAAGCAGATATTGATTCCGGCAGTGCTGGTTCTTTTATATTACAGGCTGCCCCTGAACCCGGAGATTATTACGACGGCTGTTCTGGCGGCAGGCTGTCCTGTAGCCGCAACGGGCATGCTCTTTGCCCTGCGGTATCATAAGAATCATTTATATGCATCGGAGCTGTATTCCATCAGCACTATGGCGGCACTGGTTACCATACCTGCCGTTATGCTGTTTGCCGGGCTTTTTATAAGGTGATCTTTAAAGGCCGCCTGCGGAGACAGGATTAAGAATAATATGGTTTTTAAGGTATAAAGGGTATGGGATTTAACGAAAATAGAAAAGAGGACCCTATTAAAGCAGTATCGCAGACAAGTCTGCGATATGCACGGGGTGGAAATATGAAAATAAATTATGAGTGTTTACCGTGCTTGGTAAATCAGGTAGTTAAGGTCGCGGATATAACAAAGGTCGAAAAAAGGGAAGAATTATTCCACGAGGTATTCCGGTTCTTTAGTGTAGTTGATTTTCAGAAAACAAATCCGGAAATAATCGGTGAGACCTTTGAATTGTTAAAGAAATATACCCAAAATGACGACCCCTATCTGCAAATAAGAAATTACTATAACAAGATGTTTCTGGATATGTCAACTACATTGGAAGAGCAGATCAGCCAATCTGACAATCCTCTGGAAAGTGCAATTAAGTATGCGATTATAGCGAATATAATAGATTTTAATCCAATACATAACAGCAGAATTGAGAATGTTATGGAATATTTTAAGCAGATAGACCAACTGGAATTAAAGATTAACCAATCCGCTGAATTAATGAAAGACATCAAAGCAGGCCAAAAGCTTCTCTATCTTGGGGATAACTGCGGAGAAATCTGCCTGGACAAATTACTGCTAAAGAGAATCAAAGACTATAATCACAATATGCAGATCTATTTTGGAGTAAGAGGGAAACCTGTTGTGAACGATTCCATAGAAGCGGATGCCTATAACGTTGGCATAGACGAATATGCCAGCATAATCAGCAATGGTGATAATTCGCTGGGAACCGTACTGGAAAGAACCAGTAAGGAATTTCAGGCAATTTATTCAGAAGCGGATATTGTAATTGCAAAAGGACAGGCTAATTATGAGAGCTTAAGTGAACAAAGGGATAAGAAGCTCTACTACCTGCTCATGACGAAATGTTCTGTGATAGCAAATGATATCGGCGTTCCTGTTGGTTCTTTAATATGCCTGCAGTATCATAAGGATTGACATATTATAATTAAAAATAAGGAGGCTGTATCCTGGCGGTCATTACCGTCAGGATACAGCCTCCTTTTGCATGCTTTATTTCGGCCGTTATATTTTAAATCTGTATTAGTCTGGTATTAGTCTTCCCAGGAAGCAAGACGTACAAGCTTCTTGTACTTAGCCTTTGCACTGGCTTCTGCATTTGCAAAAAGTTCTTTTGCCCTTTCCGGATTAGAACGTGCAAGAGAGCTGTATCTAACTTCATTGGAAAGGAATTCCTGGTAATCAGCAGTAGGCTCTTTGGAGTCTAACTGGAAGGGATTCTTGCCCTGAGCTTCCAGACGGGGATCGAAACGGAATAAATGCCAGTATCCACTAGCAACTGCACGTTTCTCTTCTGTCTGAGCACCCTTCATACCACCCTTGATACCATGGTTGATACAAGGAGCATAAGCGATGATAATAGAAGGTCCGGGATAGCTTTCAGCTTCAACAAATGCCTTAACGCACTGGTTGTAATCAGCACCCTGAGCAATCTGTGCTACGTATACATAGCCATAGCTCATTGCGATTGCAGCTAAATCCTTTTTCTTAACTTCCTTACCGGCAGCTGCGAATTGAGCGATAGCACCGGTAGGTGTGGACTTGGAGGACTGACCGCCTGTATTGGAGTAAACTTCTGTATCAAATACTAAGATGTTAACATCTTCACCGCTGGCAATTACATGGTCTAAGCCGCCGAAGCCGATATCATAAGCCCATCCGTCACCACCGAAGATCCACTGGGATTTCTTGGATAAGAAATCTTTGTTTGTCAGGATGTTAGCTCTGTCTTCGTTGTCACAGCCGCAGCCTTCAAGAGCAGCGATTAATTCTGTGGAAGCAGGTCCGTTTAAGGTACTGGAATCCTTTGTTGCAAGATACTGCTCAAGAGCAGCCTTTACACCAGTATTTTCAACAACACCGGTAAGAGCTTCTGCAGAAGAGATAAGGCGTTTTCTTAATGCCTTCTGAGCAAGAGCCATACCATAACCATACTCTGCATTATCTTCAAATAAGGAGTTAGCCCAAGCAGGACCTTTGCCTTCTTTGTTTACGGTATAAGGAGTGGAAGGTGCACTGCCGCCCCAGATAGAAGAGCATCCGGTCGCATTGGAAATGTACATTCTGTCACCGAATAACTGTGTAGCAAGTTTTGCATAAGGTGTTTCACCGCAGCCTGCGCATGCTCCGGAGAATTCAAGTAAAGGTTTCTTGAACTGGCTTCCCTTAACGGTTGTTTCCTTGAACTTGGTAACAACTTCTTCTGGGAATCCGATTTCTACACCATAATCAAATAATTTCTGAGAATCTAACTGGCTCTCTAAGCTCTGCATGGTAAGTGCTTTTTCACCCTTCTTACCAGGACAAACATTTACGCAGGAACCGCAGCCCTGGCAATCCAGTGCAGATACGGAAATAGCGAATTTGAAGCCAGGCATACCTGTTAAGTCAACATTAAGAGAACCTTCAGGAGCGTTAGCAGCCTGTTCTCCTGTCATGGCTACAGGACGGATGGATGCATGAGGGCATACATAGGAACAGAAGTTACACTGGATACAGTTATCAGGATTCCAGCTGGGAACATCTACTGCAATACCACGTTTTTCAAATGCAGAGGAACCTAAGGGGAATGTACCGTCAGCCATATCTACGAATGTAGAAACAGGCAGGCTGTAACCATCCTGAGCATTGACAACGTTCTGGATTTTATTTACATAATCTACGATTTCTGTTCTGGAGCCGCTTGCAACACTTAGAATGCTTTCATCTTTGGCATCAGCCCAGGAAGCAGGAACCTTAACTTCCTTCACATCGGTAATACCGCGGTCAATAGCGTCATGATTCATCTTAACAATGGCATCACCCTTCTTGCTGTAAGAAGCGGTAGCAGCTGCTTTCATGTATTTAACAGCATCTTCTACGGGAATGATGTTAGCTAATTTAAAGAAAGCTGCCTGTAAAACGGTGTTGATACGTCCGCCAAGACCGATTTCCTTACCGATGCTGATACCGTCAATGGTATAGAATTTAATGTTATGTTCAGCAATGTAGCGCTTAACCTGTCCGGGTAAATGGGTTTCGATTTCTTCCATTGTCCATCCGCAGTTAAGTAAGAATTTTCCGCCGTCCTTTAAATCCTGAACCATGTTGTATTTTCTTACATAGGAAGGATTGTGGCAGGCAACGAAGTTAGCCTGGCTTACAAGGTAAGTGGACTTGATAGGAGCCTTACCGAAACGTAAGTGGGAGGTTGTGATACCGCCGGACTTCTTGGAATCATAATCAAAGTAAGCCTGTGCATACATGTCTGTATGGTCACCGATGATCTTGATGGAGTTCTTGTTGGCACCTACTGTACCATCTGCACCAAGTCCCCAGAATTTGCAGCTGATAGTTGCTTCAGGAGTGGTGTTGATTTTATCTGTTACGTCAAGGGAAAGCTTTGTAACATCATCTACAATACCGATAGTGAATTTCTTCTTTTCGGAATTCTTGTAAACAGAAGCAATCTGTCCGGGTGTGGTATCCTTGGAACCTAAACCGTAACGACCGGATAATACGGGAGTGTCCTTGAATTTACTGTCCTTTAAGGCAGCTACAATATCTAACCATAAAGGTTCACCAAGTGCACCGGGTTCTTTTGTTCTGTCAAGTACGCTGATTTGTTTAACGGAATCAGGAATAACGTCTAATAGGTGTTTCACGGAGAAAGGTCTGAAAAGTCTAACTTTGATTAAACCAATCTTTTCGCCTTTTGCTGTTAAGTAATCAATGGTTTCTTCAATGGTATCACATACAGAACCCATTGCAATGATTACATGTTCAGCATCGGGAGCACCATAGTAGTTGAACAGTTTATAATCTGTTCCGATTTTATTGTTTACTTTATTCATATACTCTTCTACAATACCTGGAATAGCATCATAGTAAGAATTACTTGCTTCTCTTGCCTGGAAGAAGATATCAGGATTCTGAGCAGTACCGCGCGTTACCGGATGTTCGGGGTTTAAAGCACGCTTACGGAATGCAGCTACAGCATCCATATCAGTCATTTCCTTTAAATCTTCATAATCCCACATTTCAATTTTCTGAATTTCATGGGATGTTCTGAAACCATCGAAGAAATGAAGGAAAGGAACTCGTCCCTTAAGAGTGGAAAGATGTGCAACAGCACCTAAGTCCATAACTTCCTGTACATTTCCGGAGCAAAGCATTGCAAAGCCTGTCTGGCGGCATGCATATACGTCGGAGTGGTCACCGAAGATTGACAGTGCGTGGCTTGCCAAAGCACGGGCAGAAACATCAATAACACAGGGAAGTAATTCACCTGCTATTTTGTACATATTAGGGATCATTAAAAGTAAGCCCTGTGATGCGGTATAAGTAGTAGTTAAAGCACCAGCCTGTAAGGAACCGTGAACGGTACCAGCTGCACCTGCCTCAGACTGCATTTCGGTAACCTGTACTTCATGTCCGAAAATGTTCTTTCTTCCCTGAGTTGACCATGCGTCAGTAACTTCAGCCATAACTGAAGATGGTGTAATTGGATAGATGGCTGCAACGTCGGTAAATGCATAGGAGACATGTGCCGCAGCATTATTTCCATCCATGGTTTTCATTTTTCTAGCCATGTTATATTATCCTCCTTGATGTGTCAGCAATCGAGAAAAGAAATGAACACAAAAAGAATGAGTCACCTCACCGTGCGCCTCAATTACTGAACATTGTTAATTATGTAACTAGATGTACTTGGTAGTAACCAGATTGCCTATAATATTATGTAATTATTATAAGAAAACATAGTAAAACACCTATAGTAGAGAATAACACTATTCGACAGAAGTGTAAAGAGTTAATTCGCACTTATTCAAAATTTTAATAAATCTTTTGGAACTGCCAGCTTGTCTGATAAGGGATTTTTTTCATACAGGAAGAGCAGTCCTGGACTAAAAATATGTCTAAGTTTGTAAGAAACTGTAACAAAGAAAAAAGTGCAAAAAAATATGAAAAAATGGAATAATACCTTGGAAAAAGTTAATGATAACATGCGGAATATTTTTAAGCATATCTTGATAAGATATAAAGTACTTATACGGCAAAGGGCAAAATCATTGACAATAAACCGGTGATAAGTTATAATACTTTGAATGTATCGTAAATACGATTGAAACGGAGGAAGGGTATTAAAATATGGCAGAAAAGAAGAATATTTTGACCTATGAGGGATTACGAATCTTAGAAGAAGAATTGCAGGATTTGAAAGTCATCAAACGTAAAGAAGTAGCACAGAAGATAAAAGAAGCCAGGGAGCAGGGAGATTTATCTGAAAATGCAGAATACGATGCAGCCAAAGATGAACAAAGGGAAATCGAGGCTAGAATCGAAGAAATAGATAAAATCCTTAAGAACGCAGAAGTCGTAGTAGAAGATGAAGTTGAGGTAGATGTTATTAATATAGGCTGTAGGGTTAAGATACTTGACCTTGAGTTCGAAGACGAGATGGAATATAAAATCGTAGGGTCTACGGAAGCAAATAGTCTTAAAGGAAAGATCTCCAATGAATCACCGGTCGGTAAAGCATTGATTGGTGCACGAGTTGGAGATATTGTTAATGTTGAGACTCATTCCGGTATGTTAGAGTACAAAATTCTGGAAATATTAAGATCCAATTGATTTTTTTTAGAAAGGATGAAGAAAAGTGGCTGAGGAAAAGATACAGGCGCAGGAAAAGGTACAGACAGAACAGGAGCTTAATGAGCTGTTAAAGGTAAGAAGAACCAAGCTTGCCGAGCTGAAGGAAAACGGTAAGGATCCTTTTCAGGTCATGAAGTACCAGGCTACACATCACTCAAAGGAGATTGAGGAGGGCTTTGAGGCATTGGAAGGAAAAGAAGTATCCATTGCCGGACGTATTATGTCCAAGCGCGTAATGGGCAAAGCTTCCTTCCTTCATCTTCGTGATATTAAGGGCGATGTTCAGGGTTACGTTAAGAGGGATGCCGTAGGGGATGAGGTTTATGCGGAATTCAAGAAATATGATATCGGTGATATTGTAGGCATAACCGGAGAGGTGTTCAAGACTCATACGGAGGAGATCTCCATCAAGGTTACGAGCATTGTTCTTTTATCAAAGAGCCTTCAGATACTGCCTGAAAAATACCATGGGCTGAAGGATACCGATACCAGATACCGTCAAAGGTATGTGGACCTTATTGTTAATCCGGAAGTTAAGGATACCTTTGTAAAACGTTCCCTTATTATAAGGGAAATCAGAAAATATCTTGACGGAAAGAATTTTATTGAGGTCGAGACACCTGTTCTTGTTCCCAATGCCGGCGGAGCTGCGGCAAAGCCCTTTATGACTCATCATAATGCACTGGATGAGGATATCCATTTAAGAATATCACTGGAACTTTACTTAAAGAGACTGATTGTAGGAGGTCTTGAAAGGGTATATGAAATCGGCAGGGTATTCCGTAACGAAGGCCTTTCTGTAAGACATAACCCTGAATTTACTCTGCTGGAGCTGTATCAGGCATATACGGATTATTACGGTATGATGGACTTGGCAGAAGAGCTTTTCCGCACAGTGGCACAGAATGTACTTGGTACTACTACCATTTCCTACGACGGTGTGGAAATTGACCTCAGCAAGCCCTTTGAAAGACTTACCATGCTGGAAGCCGTTAAGAAATATTCCGGTGTTGATTTCACACAGATTAAGACGGAAGAGGAAGCAAAGGCCATTGCCAAGGAGCGTCATATAGAATTCGAAGACAGACATAAGAAGGGTGATATCATCAACCTTTTCTTTGAAGAATATGTAGAAGAAAATCTGGTTCAGCCTACTTTTATTATGGACCATCCGGTAGAGATTTCCCCTCTTGCCAAGAGAAAGCCGGAGGCACCCGATTTTACCGAAAGATTTGAGCTGTTTATCACAAAGAGAGAAATGGCAAATGCCTTCTCCGAATTAAATGACCCCATTGACCAGAGAGGACGTTTTGAAGCACAGGAGGCCTTAAAGGCTGCCGGTGATGAAGAAGCCAACTCCATGGATGAAGACTTCTTAAATGCGCTGGAATACGGAATGCCGCCTACAGGAGGCATTGGTATCGGTATTGACCGCCTTGTAATGTTACTTACGGATTCAGCAGCCATCAGGGATGTACTTTTATTCCCGACGATGAAGACGTTAGACAAGTAAAAACCCAGTGTTTATGCGGGTTTGCGGGCTTGGGAATGGTACTTACTACAACGCTTACTACAACAAATTCGTATAAAGTTATGGTGTAATATACGCCCTACTGACGGATATGTTTCGGAAAACAACTAGATACAGGAAAGAAAAACAAGGACTTTTTTTCAGTAAAACACTGAGGAAGAGTCCTTTTTCTATTTGCTTTTTTGGACAGTGATATGGTCAAAAATTCAATTTAGATGTAAACAAATTATTTTGAAAGGAGCGAATGTAGTATGAATAACACAGCGTTAAGTGCCAGTGTGCAGACAATAGAGTTTGCAAGTGAGAACCACCGAGATTTCTATGAGGAGTATCTGCCACAGTGCAGACACCAGGACGTATATCATAAGTACTGTTCAAAGAGAGCAGGTGCTTTATGCTAAAGATTAGAATGCAAGGAACAAAAAGAGAGATTGTTTGGTTTTGCAAATTACTGAAAAGGTGTAAGGAACTAGAAGTGTTATAACATTCCAAGATATACAGTAATAAAGGGACGGATAAGTATTTTAGAATGTACGCAGAAATTCAAGAAAAAGAAATCGAGGAGGAAAACAAAAATGAGTAAAGTTCTTATTTGTGCAAATCAAAAAGGTGGAGTTGCAAAGTCAACCTCGGTAGTAAATATCGGAATTGGACTTGCAAGATTAGGTAAAAAGGTATTGGTCATTGACAACGACCCCCAGGGATCTCTTACTGAGGCATTGGGATATCCAGAGCCGGACAAGTTAGAAGTCACATTAGCAACGGTTATGGATTGGGTTTTAAATGAAGAAGATTTTGATCTGACAGCAGGTATTCTTCATGACAGACAGCTCTTATCTTGAAAAACTACTGGACACATTTGAATTGGACCCTAATATAGGTCTGAAGCAGATGAGCCTTGGAACGAAGAGAAAGTTAGCAGTTGTGACAGCTTTTATGCATGATCCGGATATTCTGATTCTAGATGAGCCAACATCGGGGCTTGATCCAATCATGCAGGCGATTTTTATTGAATATATTTTGGAAGAAAAGAAGAGAGGTAAAACAATTTTCCTATCTTCCCATATTTTTCATGAGGTAGATGCATCCTGTGATCGTATAGCCATTATTCGCGATGCATTATTGTCTCTGAATTTGATCCATATCAGTTAAAAAAAGAGAGTGACAAAATCTATCGTGTTACATTTAATGACCACACGCAGTGGGACGTGTTTACGAAGCTGCCATATCAATTTTCTTCTATTAACGAAGAAAAACTTCGTGCGAGAGTACAGATAAAAAACAGCGAGATTCAGAAGTTTATGACAGACCTTTCCTACTATCATGTGGCTGATCTAACGGAATTTCCATTTTCTTTGGAGGATTACTTCATGCAGTTCTATAAAGAAGATAAAGTTTTCGAGGGGGTGAAGTGATGAGCAGGACTGTATTAAAGACAAAGGGATTGACGAAAGATTATGGTAAAGGCAGAGGTATCTTTGACATTGATCTTACAGTAAATGAGGGGGAAGTATTTGGCTTTATTGGAACGAATGGTTCCGGAAAGACAACAGCCATTCGAAATATGTTGGGATTCATTAAACCGAATGCAGGAACCTCTTTTGTAAATGGAAGAAACTCATGGACGGAATCTGCTGCAATCATGCAACAGGTTAGTTATGTTCCAGGTGAAATCGCATTTCCTGCACTTACAACTGGAACGGAGTTTTTAAAATCACAGGCGGATTATCTGGGGGTAAAAGATTTTACTTATATGAATCATGTAATCGAACTTCTGCAGCTTGATCCGACAGCAAATCTGAAACGTATGTCAAAGGGAATGAAGCAGAAGACCGCGATTGTTGCAGCATTAATGGGAGAAAAAGAGATTCTCGTACTTGATGAACCAACTACGGGACTTGACCCACTTATGAGAGATGCTTTTATGGAGCTGGTTCGTGAAGAGAAGGCGAAAGGTCATACGGTGTTCATGTCCAGCCATATATTCGAGGAAATAGAAGAAGTGTGTGATCGTGTTGCAAATGGAGGAAGTGGAGCCCCGGGAGATCAGACAAAAGAACAGGGATCTGATTTGTATTTATCATCTACAAAGCCATCATGGACGGGGTATACATTTAAATATTGGACTGCCAGTATCGGTGGGAATTATAATCCTGGTGGTAAATATACTCATGATCAGGATGGTGGAACAGTTACGATGATAGCACATTGGAAGGATGAAACAGATCCAAGCTGTAGTGACTTTTCGGCTACACCAAATTACTGGAGTGCTGGAATTGGAACAGTAACATTTTCGGCGCAGGATAATGGCTCTGGACTGTCTTCGGTTATGCTTCAAAGATATTCGAATGTGACAAAATCGTGGAGTAATGTTCAGACTTGGAGCTATAGTGGCACGACTAGTAAAAGGTATGGAAGCTATACAGAAACCTCAGAGGGAGTATTTTATTATAAACTGACGATTGAGGATATGGCAGGAAATGTTACAACAAAGACATCTGATTATATCTATTTAGATCATAGCAATCCTGTTATTAGTGGAACAGAAAACACAGTTACAACATGGACGAAAGTGGCACCTATGATTCGAGTGTTTGCAACGGATTATTTATTTGCTACATCTTATAATGGCTCAGGCTTAAATAGCCTTGTTATTAAAGATGATTCAGGAATTGTGGTAACAAGTGGAGTCGCTAGTGCAACTTATACGTTAGCAGATAAATATCAGGGAATACATACTTGGTACATTATTGCTACAGATAATGTAGGGCATGTGAGTAATAAGACAATTACGACCAGTTTTGACAAAACAGGTCCATCTTGCAGTAGTTTAGATGCGACACCAAATTCTTGGAGTGTTGGTAATGGCATAGTATCATTTACTGCCAGAGATCCGTGGTCTGGACTTTCATCAGCCACGTTACAAAGATATTCCTATGTAACAGGAGCATGGAGTGATGTACAGACTTGGACATTTGGTGGAACGACTGATAGTGTTTCAAGAAGTTATACAGAAACATCGGAAGGAGTATTTTACTTTAGACTTGTATTATCAGATGTACTTGGAAATACGTCTTCAACGAATTCAGTCACAATCTATCTGGATCACAGCGATCCGGTAATTAGTGGTGTAGAGGATACAGTCACTGATTGGACAAACGTCGCACCTACGATTCGTGTAGCTGCTACTGATTATTTGAGCGGAACAAGTTATAACGGTTCAGGTCTTCGAAGTCTCATTATTAAGGATGATGTTGGGAATGTGGTTGCATCGGGAGTCACAAGTACAAGCTACACATTGGCTGCAAAGTATGAAGGAATTCATACGTGGTACATTACAGCAACAGATAATGTAGGACATACTGAAAGTAAGTCAGTTACAACTAAGTATGATTGCACCATACCAGGAATGGATGGAACAGAGATTACTCATGTCAGACCAGATGGAATCACCGTATCTGGATATTGCCAAGATAACATTATTAATCAGCATATTGATGATGAAATATCAAGAAGTCCAAACAGAGCAAATCTAAGCTCAGGAATAAAAAGCGTAATCTTGTATCGAGTGACTGGGGCGCGAAAAGAAGTTGTCTATTCAGACAGAACGAAGGCTGTTTTTGGTTCTCCTGATACACATAGTTATTTTGATATGTATTATGAGATTACAGCTGACGAAAAAACATCAAGTTATTATGAAATAATTGTCATAGACTTTGCAGGGAATAAGACAACGAAGAAATTGACAAGCCAATATAGTTTGTTGAGCTGGTTTCATACCAGTATAGATAGAAGTTCGTATGAATAAAGAGGAAAAATTAAATGGAGCTTGGACAGATTGTAACATTAACCGTAAATGAGTGTAGCGAATTTCATTTTCTTGGTGAGTCACATGAGAATATAACGACAGAACTAGCTGATATATAAGATATGATCAGTAAGCACCCTAATATCAGGGTGCTTTTTTAAAATAAAATAAAAATAATATTGAAATATATCAATTATATAATAAATGTTATTGATAAAAATTATATTGTTGACAAATATATTCTAAATAATTACAATATATACATAAAATAATATTTGGAGGTGTTTGAAGTGGCGGAATCAAAACATGATAAATTTCTAAGAATTGCAGAGGCACGTACAAATAAAATAATAGATATGGTTAGATTGTTGAGCAATTGTTCCAATAAAGCTACGTACGAATATGATGAGGTGGATATAAAAAAAATATTTTCTACTCTTGAGCAAGAGTTGAAAAGTTGCAAAAGCAAGTTTCAAGATTCAGGAGATAAAGATAATAAATTTACGTTGAGGTGAGTAGAATGGATATTACATGGAATTTTCCGAATAATGGATGCGGTCAAAGAAGAGGAGTGTCAGATGCTGGTATTGAAACATTTACTGGAACAGAAATACAATCTTTAGCAAGAGAAATATGTCAAAATTCATTAGATGCTACTGCAGAAGGTTCTTCATCTGAAGTGATTGTAGAGTTTGAACGTTATAAAATTCAATCTAGTGATATACCAGGTTATGAAACATATAGGGATAAATTACATAAAGCATATAATTATTGGTCAACAAGAGATAGTGAAAAAACAATTGAATACTCAAAAAAAGCAATAAAGGCAATAGAAAATCAAAGTTCCTATGTGCTTCGAATAAGCGATTATAATACTACTGGATTGTTAGACCCATATGGGGATAAGGATGATGGCTGGAATGCACTTACAAAAATTGATGGTGGTGCAACTAAAACTGGTGATAAAGCTGGTGCTTTTGGTATAGGGAAAAATGCACCTTTTTGTAATTCGGATTATCGCTTGGTGTTTTATAGGACTTTAAATGCTGAAAATGAGATTGCTGCTCAAGGAGTATCAAGATTTATTTCTTTCCCAGAAGATGAAAATGATCCTCTTCGCACTATGACAACTGGATTTGGTTATTATGGCAATACGGATGGCAACTTACCTGTGAAAACAATTAATGAGTTAGATAATTTGCATAACAGAACTAAAGTTGGTACTGATGTGTTTGTTTATGGCTTCAATGCTGCAACAACATGGGAAGATGATGTTGCTTGTGAGGTTTTAGAAAACTTTCTTCTGGCAATTTACAAGAATAAACTCACAGTGGTTATTAACTCTAGAATCATTAACTCTTCAAATTTACCAGCACTTATGGAACGATACAAAACAAAGGTAAGACAAGCATATTGTTATTATAAAGTATTATCTAATCTAGAAACAAAAATATTCACAAAGGATTTTCACGGACTAGGAACATTAAAACTTAGTGTACTTGTTGATTTGGATGAAAAATTAAATAAAAAAGTACTGGTTACTCGTACATCAGGAATGAAGTTGTTAACAATTGGTAATATATCTAGGTTGATTTCTTTTTCAGGTGTTTTGGAAATGCAAGGAAAAGAGTTGAATGAATATTTCAGAGAAATGGAAACTCCATCACATGATAAATGGGTTCCGGGAAGATATGCAAAAAATCCGGTACAAGCAAGAGAATACCATGATGAATTAAAACAATGGGTTAGAGATATAATTTTAAGCTTGGGAGAATATTCAAGTGACGAAGAAATTGAAGTTGAAGGGCTTAGTAGTGTTCTTCAAAAAGAGTCTTCAAAGGCGGTACAGCAAGGTGAAAATAAAAAAGAAGATTTACATAATACAATCGGAGAAATTTTAATTCAGCCAAGAACAACATCCACAAATAACCCTAAAGGTTTATTTTATGGTGCTGAAGGTGAAGGTCAATCTAAAGGCAGAGATGCACAGGGAACTGTCGGTCAAGGTGGGTTTTCTGCTACAAGAAATCTAGGAGGAAATCGTCAAAGATCAAAAATTGACGCACATCGTGGAACTGTAAATCAGGGTGGACGTGATACTGTTCATGAAAAATTTGGAGGTGACACGAATCAGCCTTTAAAGAATATTCGTATAATAAAAATTGATAAAGACAAATTTAGAGCTTCATTCGAAGTGCCTAGAGATGTTATTACGGGGCATATCGAAATAGTTACGGTTGGTGAAAACGGAAAGTCAAATAAACTGCAAGTTAAATCAGCTATTGGTGTTTCTGCCTGTGAAAATGTAAAATCTAGTTCAATTGGTATTGGTTTTTCAAAGTTACAAGGTAATGAAAAAGTATCAATTGAATTTTGTTTAGTAGATGCAAGAGATTATGCTATGGAGGTAAATGTATATGAACATAACTAAAAGATTATATACTTACCCTGTATTAAGTGAAGAAAAAGATGATTATAAGTCGTCTGTTTATGATGTGGATTTTCAATATAGAATGAATGGGGTTAATAATCTGCTACTTGAATTTAATATTACTTTAAACAACGAAGAAATTCGAAAATTGTTACTTGATGGGAAAGCAGAATATGTAATTCACATTGAATGCACTAATACAGCATTTAGAACAACACTCCATTCAATAACTGAACAAAGTAATATTGATATACCTGTGGGGAGAATTTTTGGAAAACTAGAAGTTATTGCTCTCATTGTTTTAAAAGAAAATATCAATCATTTTGAGAATTCAGATTGGAACGAGGATTATAATGGAATTTCTTTTGATTTAGCAAAAGGAAGTATACTTGGCTATAAAAATTTGCCGGCATTAGATATTGTTAAGAATTATGAGGAGTTGACAAGCGCAAGTTCGATTTTTAAGATATATAAACGATTGACTACTGAAGAAAAACCAATGGATGTCAATATTGATTCATCGCTAATTAAAATAGGACTTGGAACTCAGGAATATGAAACTTATTCTCGCTTTTGTAAAAAAGCACAGTTTCAACCTATATTAAATTCAATGCTTGTTTTCCCAGCCTTAGTGTATGTATTTGAGGAGTTAAAACAAGAAATTGGAATAGAAGCAAATCAAGGAAAGGCGTGGTATATTTCACTAGATAAGGCCTATGAAAAAAGAGGTATAAATTTTATAGATGAGATAAAAGATGATACAAAAACCTCTGTTCAGTTGGCGCAAGAAGCAATGGAGCTGCCATTAAGCAAAGCACTATCTATGTTCACTGAATTGTTCGAAAACATGGAAGAAGAGGAGGATATTTAAAATGAAACTATACTTTATGAAAAAAGAGGCATTGGGTATCCTTAAAGATAATCTTGATTTAGTGTATAATAAATATTTTACCGAAAAAGATAATAAATGGCTTTGGACAGTGTGCGGTGGTGATCCTTTTGTTGAATATAAAGATGTACCAGATTTTCAACTATCTATGCTTGGTTCAGATATGTCAATAGGTGAAGTTGAATTTAATAATTGTAAGATTTTATATGAAAACTTCTCATTTCTAAATGAGTCACAAGCAAGTGACGAAAGATTGTGGGCAGGATTGTGTCATTCTGTGTTTTATGATTATGTTAGGAAAAGATGGGATTATGATAGCAAGCAGCCTAAAACTCAGAAAGAAGCTGTTTCGAATATTAAATCACGTTTTTTCTTTTCAGGAGGAACACGTGCAGGACTTTACAGAAATACATTGGCGAAATGTTGGTGGGTTGGCAGAAATACTTTTGATGGGTCTCTTCCAAGCCATTTTGAAAAACTTGATATAATAGGAAGTAATGATATTAGTAGTAAGATATCAGATATTTTTTATAGCAATAATTTTTCGTCAAATCCTACAATTCTAAATGGAATTGTAAACGGAATCAAATATTTCAAAGACGAGGGAGTTCAAATTACTTTACGAGAGCATATTAGACCATCATTACAATTATTAAATGCTGTAGGTGGTGGTTTGATACTAGACTGCTTAAGCGAAGATGAAATTGCTGAAATAATGATAGAAAATATTTATGCTATTATCCAAGGGGATGAACAAGGTATTGTAGCTGCGACTTTAGAGGATGAAAGCGTTGATACAAGCCTAGAAAACATCAATGATATTGATGATAATGATATGTACATTGCATTGGGAAATAGGGTTATTGTTTTTATTCCACAAACAAATGAAACTAAAATAATTAATGCGGACTATCTTGCTGGAACTAATCAATTTCCACCATTAGTAAAAATGCTCTTAGGTAAATGCGTTGGATACGAGGCTGATTTTCAAGGTAAAACATATCAAATAAAAGAAATACGGTAGGTGTATAAGAAGATGTTAAGGGGTACATGTATAATCATCAATATGTTCTAGATAATTATTGAAAGTTTGTGTCAGGCATTATATGGAGCAGAGCATAGATACATGTCTATACGTCTTACATAGAGTTTGCTCGAAGAATTTAGTCTGCATAGATTGATGTATCAATTTATGTGCTTCGTCCCCCGAGGAGTCGGGCGGGGGTCGGGGGGCTTGGAATGGTACACAAAGAAAAAGTAAATATTGTAGCTTGAACAAACCTAAAAATTAGTCGGGTTTTGACAAGAAAATACAGTCCTTCAGGAACTAGAAAAAAGTTTCTGGAGGATTTTTTTGTTTTTTAGGATTCATTTAGCAATCAGCTTTTTTTCAACCCAAATACATAATGTAAGAAATGAAAAGCCACTGCAAAAGAAAAAGGCGAGGCAAATCTTACAATTTGAAAGAAAGGAGATCAGTAAGATGAGAAATATGATTCGTAAAATGGATCTGGCAATCTTGAACGCAAAATCTAAGCTTCTTGCAAAGAAAGAAGGTAGCAATCAGCTTATCGTAATGTTCATCATTATCGCAGTAGCAGCAGGTGTCGCAGGACTTTTATATCTCTTCGCAAAAGGAACGTTGCTTCCAGATTTTCAGAACAAAATCACAACTTTGATTGATAGTTGGTTCAATCACGCGTAAGGAGGAAAGACCATGAGTGCAGGCGAAAAAGTCATCGCTAAAGAAATGAGGCGACAGGAAAAAGAAAGACGAAAACGCATCGAACAGGCAAACAAGATGCTCATTCCGGTAAGTAAAAAAACGGCGATGACACTTGGCATGATTTCCTTCGACCCATCCCAGTTGTCGGAAACCAATGACGGAAAACAGATGTCTGATAATTGGATTGACAAAAGACTTGATGATGCTGTTGGTAAGGAAAAAGCAGATGAGATTAGAGATGCAGCAGAAGATAATCCGGATTCTGTGTCTCATGAAGTGTACCATATAGATCCTAATGTGGATGATAATGGTAATACTCATACTGACACGCAAGAGGTTGACTCTGAGGGAAATAAAGTTGGGGAAAAGATTATTGTAGAGTATTTCGATAAAGATGGTAATCGTATAGACCCATCGTCAGAGGCATAGGTTAAATAAAGGAGGAATTGATGGTGAGAGATATTCGTAAAAATAAAGACTATTTTATTTCTTACTTGGAATACCAATATTCACGTTTAGAAAAAAGGACTGCGAAATTGAGAGAGAGTAAAGATGATGAAGAAAAGAAACAACGAATTCTACTTTCAGTAACCGGCTATGAAATAGATTTGCTAAAGGCTGAATTCTCATATGGTGCGTTAAGAGATGACTTAAAAACTTTATTGATAAGAGCAATAGATTTGATAAAAGAGTATAAGAATCCTACTAAAGAGGATATCCTCGTGCTTTTAGCGCTTTCAATAATCTTAGATGTTGAGAAGGATGCTGAAAAAATATTACGAGCAAATGCAAAGGTAATTTCGGAGGATAGATTGCTGAATTTCTTTTCAGAGTATATTAAGACTGGAAAATATGAGTGGAATAAATCACTTGGATTAGATGATGAATATTCGGAACTTGACAAAGTGTTTAGCAGTATGGATAGAGAAGAATATCTGAAGAAATATCTTGATGGTTGGTACTATAATCATATAGGATATGCATGGTATGATTCACATCTTAAAGACTCAGATACTTACTGTGGTTATTGGAGCTTTGAAAGCTCGGCAATAGCAAAAATATTTAATCTTAAGGAAACAGAGCTTGATTTATGCGAATACTATCCAAAGTTGTAAAAAGGTCGCATTGTTATAATAATACTTAATATAGGTGTTCGTTATATGCCAAATGAAATGGCATTTTTAACGGTCACCTTTTTAATTATATTGATATAGAATAGTATTAAAGAGATTTCAGTCAGGAGGTTTCGAAGCATATTGTATTAATGTGTAGAATTTAATATATAAATAGTATGGTTGTTATGGTTAAGAGAGGGCGATTCTTAATATGTAGAATCGCCCTCTAAAATAATGTCTTTTTGTATAGGTGAAATTCTTGAAAGATCATTTGTTAGGGGGACTCTAATTGACAATATTCGTCATAAGGTATATTCTATATTAAGGAAATACTGCACGAAAAATGATGTATAATTGTAGATAAATTAGAATTACTAACTAATTCAAAGAGGGATTATATGGAAGGTTATATTACAATAAAACAAGCATCTGAAAAGTGGAATATTACACCTAGAAGAATACAAGTATTATGTTCAACTGGGAGAATAGATGGTGCAGTTAAGTTTGGTAGAGATTGGGCAATTCCAGCTTCTGCAGCAAAACCATCTGATGAGAGAGTTACTTCAGGACAATATAAAGATTGGAGAAATAAGTAGGAGGAAGTATGGCTTTACGAGATAGTGTTCTTATGATTAGGAATTATGAAAATATACGTCAGATTCTCCGGAATATTTATATCTATGGATGTTTTACACGAGACGATTTCATTGAAATGGGGATAAGTGGAAGGAAATATGATAATGAACAGAGAAGAATTAGTGCCTACTTGCCAGACAAGTTTATACAGAAAAGAAGAGTTGATAAAAAGGTACTTTTGTATTGTTCTTATAGTATGGAAGATAGTGCAGAAAATTATTTGGCAGACACATATAAAAATAAGTCGTTTACGGCTCTTGATATTATGTCGTATTTTTTTGTTCAGCAATTATTGAATGATAATATAGAGATGACAGCTGCAGAAATCCTAGAGGATATGCCCAACTATAATGAAGCAAGTATTTTTACAAAGGATAACCTAAGAGTTAAATTAGATGAACTTGTTGATAAAGGGTATATTGTAAGCCGCAAAGAAGGAAGAAAGGTTCTATATAGACTGACACAGGATCTGTGGGCTGATTTTACTGATGAGGAGTTAAAAGATATTAGTTTATATCTTGAATTTTTAAAAAATGTTTCACCGATAGAGATGCCATATTATTTTTTAGAGCAAAAACTTCATTTATATATGAAATATGAAAGAAAAATGAATTTGGACGATGGAGGAGTATTTGCATTTAAACATAATCACTTTTTTAACTCATTAGATAATGATGTTTTGTTAGAAATTTTACGGGCAATCAAGAATAGCAATGTACTTCGGATTGGAATTGATAATCAAGTAGAAATAGAGGTCCTTCCAGTTAAGGTTATTCATGATAGTACATACGGTAGACAATACTTATATTGTTATGATGCAATATCGGATCGGCAAAGAGTTGTTAGGATTGATAAAATTGATTCTGCTAGGTGTGACCGTTTCCTGAAAAGCAAAGAGCATAAACTAATAGAAGGAATGGATAAATTCGCTGATGAGTGTTGGTGTACATCAGGTGTAGAAGAAGAACTGAAAGAAATTGTAGTAGAATTTAGATTTAATGAAGATAAGGAAGCTTTTATTTTACGAAGAATCGATAAAGAGGGTCACGGAGGAAAACTTATAAAGAAGGAAGATGGAAACTATGAATACAGGCTTAAACTAAGAGATCCAAATGAAATGATTCCATGGATTAGAAGCTTTGGAGAAAGAGCAAAAGTTTTATCTAGTGGGGATAGACATACAGAAGAGATTATTGCTCAGGATTGGAAAAAGGCGGTGAGAAATTATGAATCTCTTTGATGAAACAGAAAACAAATATTATGAGTTCTTATCTCGACTGTTACAAGACAGACGAACTTATAAGAAGAGTGATATTAATAAGTTGATAGGCAAGTATGTGCCAGGGGAACGTGATTTTGATGTGACAGATACTTTGTTTGCTGAAAGTGAAGGAGAAGAGCTGTTTTTTTATCTTAAGGATAATGAGTATGTTCCTATATTAGGGAACGACTTCCCGATTAGGAACGGAAGAATAGAACAAGAAGCGGCAAAGTCGCTTTTAGAAGATGAATATATTGAACAGTTTTTATCTAAAGAAAGTATTGATAAATTAAGAATGGCAACGACTGATATCAAAGAAGGCTGGTCCTTTAAAGATATCTGCAAAAAGAATATATTTGCAAATGGTGTAACGGATAATTCTCGCAAATACAGTCAGATAATTAGTATGCTCGGGACTGCTGTAAGGGAGCAAAGAGCAATTATTTATGATAATATACGACCTAATATATTTGAGTATAAAAATGTAACGGTTTTTCCAATAAAAATAGAGTTTTCTGTAAAAAATGATCAATTTAGAATTTGTGCGTACGAACCATCTCAGTATAGATTTATAAAAATGAATTTAGAAACCATGCAGAATATTAGATTGACAGATGATGTATTTACTGAAGATTTGCATGCTGAATATAAAGAGTACCTAAAGGCTAATAAGAAAACAGTCAAATTAGATGTTGAACCTGTAAGTCATGTGATAGAGCGATGCTTTAGAATCTTTTCATACTATGATCGGAAAGCTAGATATGATAAGGAAGAAAAAAAATACAGACTCGAAGTGTCATACTTAAAGGCAGATGAGAACGAAGTAGTAAAAGATATTTTATCCCTGGGGGGATATGTAACTGTTATGGAACCTCGGCATCTGCAAAAAGAAGTTTATAGAAGAGTTTTAGCTGCAAGCAAATTATATGAAAAATAAGTTCGCATAGTTTTTTTAATTCGGAAATAATCGTAATGTTTTATTCTTGGCATATAAAGAGAGAAAGCAGTATTAAATGGAATACCGATATTCAACCGTATGTCCTACACATGGACAACATATTGAAAAACACGAGAAAAGTCATTTAATACCCTTTCTCTCGGCTTTTCTTTGTTATTTCCCACTCTTCCTACTTTGTGTACTATTCTGTAAAACAACTTAGGAGCCTATATGAAGAAAGAAGTAGAAAATTTTTAAGGAAACCAATTGGTAAAGATTAGTGATGTAAAAGAAATTGACTGTGTAGGAAGTGTTATTGAAATTAGGATTTTATACAAAAAGGAGGAGTATATTTATGGGTTTAAATGATTTTAGTATTACGAAAGAAAGAGCATTACCAATATTTATTCTTGCAGATACAAGTGGAAGTATGGAAGGTGAAAAAATTCAAGCTGTAAATAAGGCAATTCAAGAAATGATTGTTACTCTTAGAAATGTAAATGATATTCGCGGAGTGTTTAAGATAAGCATTATTACTTTTGGTGAAGATAAGGTGACAGTTCAGCAATATCCAACAGATGTAAATGATCTTGAATTTGAGGAATTAAAGGCAGTAGGAAGAACCCCTATGGGAGAAGCAATTTCAGTTGTAACGGAACTTATTGAAGATAAGGAAATAATTAAGTCAAAAGACTATCTGCCTACAGTTGTACTTATTAGTGATGGTTATCCAACAGATTATTTAGGAGGAACAAATGCAACAATAGATGATTATCTTAAATGGGAGCCGATTAAGAATATGCAGGAAAGCGAAAGAAGTAAAAAGTGTATGAGAGTTGCGATGAGTGTAGATTCATCAACAGACTTAAACATGCTTAGAGCCTTTTTGAATAATGGAAGCAAACCTATGTCAGCTGTGGATGCATCAGATATTGCAAAAGCATTCCAGTGGATAACAATGTCGTCAATTAACCGTATGTCTAGCACAAATCCTAACGATATACAGAGCTTTTTAAAATGGGATGATAAAGACGAGGATGAAGTGATTATATGATGATTTTTTATGATGAAGATAAATTAATTCAATTTGCATATAGTGAGAGGGGTAAGCATCATATAGATTTGGGTCAAGAAAATCAAGATTCGGTTTATGTAGGAAAAGTAATTAACGGTACTTATTGTGTGGTTGTCGCAGATGGTGTTAGTTCTTGCAAATGGGCAAAGAAAGGGTCGGAAGCGGCAGTTGATACTGTTAAGAATTTGGCAATGAAAATGTCTTTAGGTGAAATCGCAGTTAATGATAAGAATTCTATAAGACGTTTTGTTGTAACCGATTGGAAGAGTCATTTTGAATCAAAGTGGAACGATTATGGCACAACACTCAATTTTGTTATTATCTGTAATCAAGATTTGGTCATAGGTCAAATTGGTGATGGACTTGTTCTAATTACTGTGGATGATGAAAATATTTTAGTTTCTGATATGGATGAGTTTTATTCAGTAGAAACATATGCATTAGCAGAAGCTGTTCTAAAAAGTTCATTTAATATTATTTGTAAAAAAATTAAAGGTAATGTTGTGGCAGTTGCCATGACGGACGGAATTGGAAAAGAATTAGATTTAGATACAATAGATGAATTTAAAAATTATTTAGTAGAACTTATAAAAGGAAACACAGAAACAAGGGAAAAAGAGATTGCTTCATGGATGAAGCACCTTAGAGAAAAGAATGATGATGATAAATCTCTTGGGATACTAGTATTGGAGGGATGGAATTGAAAGATCTCGAAGGAATGATAATAACTTCAACATCAGGTCAGACGTATTTATTAACCGAGAAAGTAGACAAGCAAGGAGCACAAGGCATTGTCTATGAGGAGTCGACAGGAAAATTTATTATCAAATTATATAAGCGTGGTAATGAATATCAAAATAGAAATAGAATGAATAAGCTTGAGTGGCTGATTAAACAAAGTTATCCGGACCAATTCATCAAACCATTAGATTTGTTTACAGAGCCTTATATAGGATATGCAATGGAAAAGGTGATTAATCATATATCACTGAATAAGTTGCTTGTGCCATCAAGGGAATTAACAATGTCTGAATGGTATAATGAGGAAACTGGTGGATTAAGAAGAAGATTATTTCTGGGACATAAAATTGCTATGCAATTTGCACTTTTACATGAATCAAATAGAGCATATTGTGATATTTCGGGAAACAATATTATGGTAAATAAAGATTCCAAAGTTGCATCTATTTGTATGATTGATATAGATAACATATACATACCAGGTGGTGATTCAGGGAATATATTAGGAACATCTAGATATATGGCACCAGAGATAGTTACAAAACAAATGCAGCCAGATATATTTACAGATGATTATTCACTGGCAGTTATTTTGTTTGAACTTTTACGATGTGGACATCCCTATGTAGGGGATATGGTAGAAGATGGGACTCCTGAACAACAGGAGCAAGCTTATCGTGGAATGTATCCATATGTTGATGAAGAAGATTCACCTAATTCATCGACGCAGATGCTTCCGGTAGAGGTTGTATTCACAAATAAGCTAGCAGATCTATTTTATAGAACATTTGTAAAAGGTAAGGAAAACAGGGTGGCAAGAACAACAGCAAGGGAATTTGCGTTGGCATGCTTAGAAGCATCTAATAAGGTTATGAAATGTAATGAATGTGGACATTGGCACTATGCTAGTCCGGATAAGGAAAGGAAATATTTTTGCCCTTGGTGCGATGAAGAAAACGAGAGACCAATCTTTCTTCAATTTAAGGATCGATACTATGTTGTAGATGCAAAGGAAAGAAACCGAATTATTTTGAAAGAAGAACCGGTTGAATCCTTTGTATTGAGAGAAGAAAAGAATGCTATAACAAATAACTATATTTCGAATCTTTATATCAGAAGAGATAAGTTTTCGAAGCCAGTAGATCAGTACTTTGTAATTAACAAGGCGAAGAATGGAAAATTCTATTTGCTTAATCCTAAAAATAGTATTCTTTATTTGCAAAAAAATGGTCAGAAGGAACGAATTCCAATTACTAAAGATAACGATCAGGTAGAGATAGGCTATAAAGATAGATTGTTCTTTTCAGATATTGACATTAATATCTCAAAAGACCCAAATGCTGAGATAGACGAGAAATATAGAGGACTTGTATTTAGAAATGCAGTCTTCTTATAAGGAGGTTAACCATGCAGGCACAAGACATAATATGGGGCGGTAATAATAAGTGTGAAATAAAAATTTTGAGAGATATCGGCACTTCTGCAGGAGATGTCATTGAAATTACATATAATTATATGAGTGATTCATATGAAGCAAAAAAAGATGGAAATTCATCAGCGATTATTGTTTCGGAAGCAAGCAGAAGAACGCTTGATAATATATATCTTGATGGAAGTTCCTCAGCTACTATTGTAAGAGTTATTGATTGTGATGATTTAAAACTCATCGTTGAAATAAAAGTATTTCAAGATATCATCAATTTTAATGCAATGCAGGGAATAGAGATTGAAGTAGGAGAAGAAGTAATTGCTAAAATGAGAGTTAAGGATAAGGAAAATCCTATTGGATATCTTTCTGATGCTTTCAAGTATAACGACATGCTCTTTGTAAAGGGTTATGGACGTAAAGGTGCGAATTTTACTTTGCTATCAAAGGACAGAGTTCTTAATGTAACCCGGGTTGATAATGTGTATGTTGCAAGCAATCTTGTTAGGTATGATAGAAACAAGGCGGACTTTGAAAATTTATATATTTTAAAGGGACATATCTCATTTGTAAATGCAACTCAGGGTGCTTCAATATCAAGAGAAGTAACTGAACGTATGACGAAAATTGTGAGTGGTGGTGCCTATTTTGATATTTGGGATGCATATAATGATCTGGAACGCTTATTTGTACTTAAGCAAGCAACTGAAAATGGAGTTATGGAGTATACCAGCTATGAGTGTACTTTGACGGACTGTTTTGAGTATAGATTTCATTTAAAGAGTTCATTTGAAGAACCATTTCCTGATGAAGCACAAATAGACAGTACAGACAATGATGATATAAAAAAATTGGATCAGTTTGAAAATGCGGATCAGATAAAGAAACTGAATTCAATTCATGTTGGAACATTTGTTGAAATTGAAAACGATAATACATGTGTAATATATGATCGTACAAGCAGTGAGAGAAAGAAGATACCTAATCAAGGATACCTATATTATTCGGTAGTCGGAGATTCCGTAAGACTTATGAGACGTGAAAATGCAAGAAATTCAATCCTTGCAAGAGAATGTCCAATAAAAGATTTGGCTTTGATTGTTGATAAGGGTGTTAGTGTAGAAAAAACTAATATTCATGAACAACCTATAACTAATATGCTGACGAGAAAATTTCCAGATAAGGTGTTTAATGAGAAACAAAGGGACGCAATTGAAGCAGCAATTAATACTCCAGATATAGCCTTGATTCTAGGACCTCCAGGAACAGGTAAAACAACCGTAATTAAAGCAATAATTGCAAGATTTGAAGAATATTTTAAAAAGCATAATGATAATCAGATTCCACGAATCCTTGTATCAAGTTTTCAACATGAAGCGGTAGAAAATGTAATTGTAGGAGTAGATGGCAACGGTATTCCTTCTGAAAGAAAAGGTGGAAAACGTGACGAGGAAAACAAACAAACCCTTAATATAAGGGAATGGAGAAATAATGTCACAATAAAACTCGGAGAAAAGATAGACGAATTAACTGAGGGAATTGATTATTCGAAAGAGACTTTAAGAGATAAAGTATATGCGTGGGAGAAAAAGGGCAAAGAACCGGCTGCAGGTATAGAATTATTAAAAGATGAATTGCAAGATAATCGCCTCAAACTATCGTCAGAACTAATAGCAGATATAACGGAACTCTTGAGCAGAACTTCATATACTTCAGCGTCACAAAAAGTTTCGCAGGAATGGGAAGAAGAGAAAGATGAGGAAAACAGCGCAATTCTCAATGCACAAAGGTTGACAACAAGCAGTTATGCTGACGATGGAAAGCGACAGATAATTAATCTGAAGGTGGCAATCTTTAATGGAAATATACATTGTTCTGATGGAACTGAATTTATTGATGCAGTGTTAAATTCAAAAGGTAAGGATGAAGAGGTTTTTAATAAATATGTAAAGATTGTTGAAAAACTAAAGCAGCAATATGTAAAACAAAAAACTGTTGCTACATCAATAGACAGTCTTACTTCTATTGAACAGTGTTTAAAGAGAATGGACGAGGAACTTAATCAGGAAAGATTGCAAAGGCTTGAAAACAGGGATGAGGCAACGGCGTACATCTTGCAAAATTATCTAGAATTAATTCAGGACGAACATGAAATTCAATCTATTATAGATAAATATTCCAATATTACTGCCGCAACCTGTCAGCAAGCAATGGAAGTAGGAAGATTTGCATCCTCACATCTTTATGATTTGGTTATAGTGGATGAGGCAGCACGTGCTAATCCCTTGGATTTATTGATTCCAATGTCAATGGCAAAGAAGATTATTTTGGTTGGTGACTTCTTACAGCTTCCACATATGTTAGATCCAGAGGTAACGAAGCAGTTTGAAAATGACGAAAAGCTCGAAAGTTTAAATGTCTTAAAAAAGAGCTTGTTCCAAAGAATGTATGAGTCCTTTGATAATAAGCCGGCTAAGGTTACAAGAACCGTTCAACTTACAAAGCAGTTTCGTATGAATTCATTAATCGGTGATTTTGTAAATAGGGAGATTTATCAAAAGGAAAACTACCTGCTTGATTCGTCTGATGTAGATGATACTAAGAAACAAGCCAATTTGGGAATGTTTCATGACAAACCACTTGTATGGATAGATGCAGATAAGAATCATTTTGGACTAGAAGAGGGACGACGTAGTAAGTATAGACCACAGGAAGCAAAGCTTTTAGTAGACGAAGTTAAGAGCGTATTGAAGATAGATATGAATAAAACGGTAGGAGTAATCTCGTTTTATAAGAAACAAACAGAGTATTTGGTTAAACTAATAAAGCAAGAACTTACAGAAACACAACAGCTGCAAGTAGAGGTAGGAACTGTTGATGCTTTCCAAGGAAAAGAATTTGATGTTGTTTTTTTATCCTGTACGAGAGCAAATACTATCGATATTGAAAATCAGCGTCAAAGAACAGGTCATTTACAGGATCGAAGCAGACTATGTGTTTCTCTTACTCGTGCAAGACAATTATTGGTTGCTGTGGGGGACAGAGATACAGTGGAATGCGTACCAATAATAGGAAGCTTAATTCAAGAATGTGAGAAGGGAGGTGGATACTATGAGCAAGCTTAATGATAGAAAGGTCCTTTCTTTCAGAAGATTTGAAAGAGCTGATGCAGATACAGAAGTTACATATGACATTGCTTGGCCAGTAGAGGTAATAGAGTGCTATGCAAACAAAGTTACAGATGGAGAACTTGATGCACTGGCTGAAACAGTATTAGAGCTACTTAATGTTCCAGAAATGTCACAAAAGAAGATTGCTAGTCTTCTTTTGGTAAGTGAAGAGGTTGTAAAAAAGATTGTCTCAAATCTTGAAAGTAAAGATTATTATGCGGATAAGAAAGTTACAGAAGTAGGCAAAAATTATTTACACAACAAAGAAGTTGGTGAATTTACCAATGAAAAAGAATTTGGCAATATGTTTATTAGCATGATGGATGGAGAGGTTTTTCCATTTTTCTATCCAGGTAGATTACCATGGACTGTATGGGATGAAGAGGCACACGCATTATCGTTTGATAGTGAAAGAAATTTTACTGGAAAAAGTACAAAGCAGGATTTAGATCTGATTGATAAGGTCAATCGAGCTTATCATAAGTTTGGAAAAATAAATAGAATGTCACAGGATAAAAGGCGTGATAACGATAAGCGAGAAATTGAGTATTACGAAGAAGAACTTGTAGAGAGGAATTTTAGTGAACCTGAAACATTGGCTGAAGTTGAGAAAATAAAAGCCATTGGGAATGCCAGAGTTAAGATTCTTGATACAGAACGTAGACGCGTTTATATTAAGACTCGATTTACAGTAAAAAAGGCAGATCCAGAAAAGTTTATTGTAGAATCACCATTCCCTGTGAATTATACTCCATGGTATTCTGAAAGTTTTAAGAGGATGAGAGAAAATAATGAATTGATATATGATCCTGAACTCGAGGAACATGGGCTTGATTATTTTTGCGATGGTATAACTACAAAGTTTTATGCTGATTATCCTGAAATGCAGAGTAGTAATTTTGAGCAATATATTAGGGTTAATTTCCCTAATATGAGAGATACTTCGGCTGCACAGGCATTATTGGAGAAGTATCGAGAAGTATTTAATCTTAATATCCTTTGCGATGAGAAACATCAAGTCAAACGTCATACTGTGATTACAGAAAGTACAAAAGCAATTGAACTGATTTTAAATAATTATATTGCAAATACAGACAAGCAGAACATTGTGAAACAATATGAAACAGCAATTCGACGTCAAGAAGATATAGAGTCAATGCTTGACAATTTTGGAATAACGAATTGTATTGCAAAAAACAAAGAACTGAACGCTATCGGGGTGAAGACCGGAACAATTATACAGAACATATCAATTTTTAATTCGTTCAGGAAGTATTCGGGCAAGACAGTACTAGAGAAGTATTACTATCTAATAGCGGAGTCATACTTTAATGAAAAATCAAGGTTCAGAAAACTTTTACTAACAGAGGGAATAGATGTTATAAAGACTTTAGACTTTATCAATGATAAACGAAACAAGTATGGAGCACATAATGATGGAACAAAGCCTATGGAAATTCCAAGTCAGGATTTTATGACATTTCAGGAGTATTTCAAGAAGGCAACAGTTCTGCTAATTAACTATATGGACTAGGGAGGTTAACCAATGGCTAAAAAAGGTAACAGCAGAGGAAAAGGAAATACATCTCCAACTCAAGCAAAATCAACATCTGTATCCATAAGCGCAGATGATGTAGCATTATTAGAGAAAGCGAAATCTATTGCTAAGGATGGAGAGATTGATAGAAATGAATTAAAAAGTATGTTGGAAGACGAGCTGGTCAAGGAAATTGAAGAGAAAAGACAACAGCAAGAGACTGAATTAGAATCTCAAAAAGCCAGCTTTGAAGAACAATATAAGAAAGAACTAGATAAAAAACACAGCGGTTTAAAAAAGGAAACAGTTGATCTTGAAAAAACAAAAAATGCGCTTGAAAGTAGTATTAATAGACTTCAGTCAGAACTTGACAATGCTTCTAAGAAAATTGAGGAAGGCGAGGCTGAGAAGAAATGTATAATAGAGAAGGCTAAGGAAGAAGCACAAAAAATCGTTGATAAGGCAAAAGAGGATGCTGAGGATGCTAGTAAAGAAGTTTTAGATGATATAGTACAGAAAAAATTGGAATTGGAAGATGAAAAGGATGGTATTGAGACCCAGCAGTTAGAGCTTGAAGCACGTGAGGTACAATTGGCATCAAAAGAAAAGAGAATCGAAAAACAAGCAGCAATTTATGATGCAGCTAATCCAGATGTCGTAGAATCTCTGAACAGGCAGCTTAATGTTACAAGAGAACAGTTAGATGCTGTAAGAGATGAGTATG
This sequence comes from Anaerocolumna jejuensis DSM 15929, assembly GCF_900142215.1. Taxonomy (GTDB): domain Bacteria; phylum Bacillota; class Clostridia; order Lachnospirales; family Lachnospiraceae; genus Anaerocolumna; species Anaerocolumna jejuensis. The sequence continues at coordinate 35,897 of NZ_FRAC01000017.1, forward strand.
AGAAAGTTCAAATTGAATTGAATAAGATTAAACTCAAACAGATTAAATCAGAAGGAATTTCTCCTGAAGAATTACAAGAAGAGAATGATCGACTGTTAGAAAAAATAGAGGACCTTGAAAATAAGTGTAAGCGTTATTCGGATTACGAACTACTTGAAATGAAAAGAGCTCTTGATGCGGAGAAGGATTATCTTACAAGAATTCAGAATCAGGATGCTGAAATAGCAGAGAGTAAAGCAGAACTTGTAAGATTAAAGAATGGTCAGATGGAATATGAGCAACTTAGATCTCAATTAGATTTACTTCGTACTTTAAATGACCATTTAAGAGGAGAGCTTGATAACACAAAGAAGATGTTAGAAAGCAGTGTAGGTGAGATTTGTCCAGCACTCACGGCAATTGATATTCAGCAGACTGAAATGAGCGGAGAAGAATATAATCGTTCTGTGGAGAGAGAAGATCTTAAGGTGGATCTGAGATCTATGAATCTTCCTAAACTTATAACACATGTAAAAACATATGCAGCAGGCAGAGCAAAACCGCTATATTATTCAGATAAAGATCTTAGAGCATACATTGCAGGAATGGCATCGTCACATTTGTCAATTTTACAAGGAATGTCAGGAACAGGTAAGACAAGTCTTCCTAAGATATTCGCAGAGGCGATATTAGGTGAGATAAATGTTGTTGCTGTAGAATCTTCATGGAGAGATAGAAATGAACTTCTTGGTTACTATAATGATTTTAGCAAGAAATTTACTGCTAAGGAGTTTACTTGCGATTTATATAGAGCCGGTTGTGATAGATATAAGGACACCATCTATATAATCGTATTAGATGAAATGAATCTGTCTCGAGTTGAATATTACTTTGCAGATTTCTTATCTGTGTTGGAGGATAAAACATCTAATTGGAAGATTAAATTAGTAGATACGGATTTAAGACAACTTCCTACAGAAATTACTAAAGAGGTGAAAGATGCTTTAGCTAACGAAAAATCTAAAGAATTAGTAGAACTGAAGAGTGTAGTAGATGAATTGTATTCGGATATGAAATTAAATGAAGATGAAGAAACTAAGGTATCATCGAATGATAAACTTCGATTAATTGCTTATTTATCCGGAAAAAAATTCAAGAATGCAGCGAATACAAGATACTTAGTTGGTGGACCACAAAACCTTATTGATGGTAACACTGTCAAAATTCCAGCGAATTTATGGTTTGTAGGTACAGCAAATAGAGATGAATCGACTTTTGAGATTACTGATAAGGTATATGATAGAGCTCAGGTTCTTGAGTTTAACAAACGTGCAAAAGGAAATCAAGTTGAGGAGATAGAGAAAATTTATCTGCCATATGAAACATTAAATCGTATGTTTAAAAAGGCAGAGGCTGATTTTACATTTGATGCTGAAACGTATGCTTTATTGAATGAAATAGAGCAGATTTTACAAGCAAACTTTAAGGTATCTTATGGAAATCGTATTTTGGACCAGATGAATACTTTTGTTCCGGTATATGTAGCAGCAGGACAGGGATCAGGATTAACCGATGATCAGCTTATCAGAGAAGCAATAGATTATCAGCTTACATATAAGGTATTAAGGAAACTTGAGTATATAGAGATGAATAGAGATGCAAATAAAGATGCAGGTGATAAACTTCGTAAGAAGTTTGAACAAAATGAAATGAAACTCGCAAAAGAATTTATGGATTGGAAGCTCCGTGGGGAGGAATAATTAATGGTTGTTATATATGTAAATAACAAAAACCAGAAGCAGATAATTTCTGGTGAGACTACAACATATGTACTTCCTTTCTCAGGTAGAATTTTGCTTTCTGAATTAAAGAACCCATTTGCTTATGTTAATGGAGATGCCATAAAGGTAGAGAATGGAAGAATAGAACTCGCTATTAATGATAAATCTTTAGAAATTGAAGCTGAAGACCAACACATTAATATTTGTGTTTTGTGTACACCATGGACGCCTACATTACTTCTTGACTATAATTCGTTTGGAAGGGCTTTTGAAAACAATCTAATTGATGGCGTTATCGATGAGGAAATTCTTTTTGGCGCGATAGAAGATGAGGATGACGAAGACTTACATATTCCATTATGTACGTTTAGTCGTTCATATGAAAATATTACTAGCCGAGAATTTGATATTGATAAAGCGTTGGATTATACACAAAGAATACCATATGTTTTTTATAAGCCTAAGCAGCACTTAAAACAAGTTAACGAGTTGCGACCTGCCGCAGTGGCATCGAGAACAGGACAAGAATCCATAAGGTATCTTGCATCGCATAGTGAGCACTGGAAAGGAATAAAAGCTAACGGATTGATACCGGAACGTTTGTTGGCTAGGGTACTAGAAGACGACTATGCTATCTATGAAAATAAGGCGGCAAAGACATTAGTAGATAATTTACTGAGAATGGTTTCAAAGTTAAGATTGGAAACAATGGACTGTGAACTCCAAATTAATATGGATGACTCTCATTCTGTTAGTTCTGAGCAGAAAAGTTATTTTAGGGCAAAGGATGCATTACTTAAAGGATTAGATGATGATGACATTTATATAACACAGGAAATACTTGCAGAGCAGACAACAAAACTTAGCGATATTATAGATCTTCTCAGTGACAGCAAGGCTACCCAACTTTATCGTGGTTTACGTAGAATATCACCAGTAAGAGGAAAATTGAAGCAGACAAACATATTTATGAAAGATAAACATTATAAATATGTTTATAAGCTATGGAATTTGTTAGAAGGAGCAAATGAGGTTGGGATTGGTGAAATTGCAAAACCTTTAGAGCATGAGTATGATATCTTCTGTCGAAGTTTACTACTTTTTGCATTAAGATACTTTAATTTTAAAGCAAATAACGAAACGAATGATGTCTTAAAAGAAGGAAAGTTGCTGGAAAGTGATTATAGATTTGAAAATTGGCAAGCACATATCTATGAAGCTGATGAGTCAGATTGTGAGAATGGATTTGTTTTAGAGCTTTCAAAGTATAATGAGATCACAGTTGACTTAAGTCAATATGAGATTTCAGAGAACTTGTTAAATGGTATAATAAAAGGAGTCGCATTTAAAAATGGAATATTCTCGGCATCATATGCATTAACAGATAAAGAACAAGAGTTGCTTGTTAATGCTGCAAAAGTGGGTTGGGCAAAGAATCGGCAGAAAAATAATGCCAGTGAAATGAAACAAAAGTTATACTCTAGTTTTTATAATTTTGCTAATACATCTCATAAGATTCTGTTTGTACCATGGAAGTATTGTATGCCAGATAATGTAGAGAAAATAAAGGAGACCTTAGAAAAAGTAAAGAATTCATTTGACTCAGATGGATATGATGAATGTTATGTATTGACCATATCTAGACCAAATGAAATAAACGGTGTTGATGATGCTCAAGTAATGCAGAGAATGCTATTTTATGGAGATTCAAATGAAGATAAAGGAATGAAAAAGGGTAAGATTGGAATTGTTCCGATAAGTCTTAGTGATATTAATTCATATCGCCGTTATACAAAGATTTTTCTTAGACATATGGTTACTATAGATGATGAAAAGAAGATTTGTCCGATCTGTGGTCAAAAGCTCTATCAAAATAGTAATTCATTCGAATGCAGAAATCAGAGCTGTAGCTTTGAATTGATTGAGACGAAGTGCCCTAAATGCAAAGAGAAATATATTTTTTCAAGGTATCCCTTATCAAAATTAGCACAGACAAAAAGAGTGGAACATATAGGATTTAATATGCTTTATGAAGAAAATAGACTTGCTTTTAAGAACATAACAGATGCTGTTATTGATAAGGAGAATGACAAATTGGTTCCAATATGCCCGCATTGTGGACATAATACTCAAAAGGAATAACTTAATCACTGAATTGTGTAAAAAACCATGCGAAGTTACATTTCAACTTCGCATGGTTTTTTTAATTAATGAGAAAAGAATTTTTTGTATTATGGTTATACAAAGAACAGGAGGTAACAACGATATGGATATGGTAACTGTTAAACGTAATGGCGTGTATATAAGTTTTCCGGAATTGAAAAACAAAGAGGGTGTGATTAGAGAAGATATAATAAGAGAATCACGGATAAATGATAAATCAAAGCCAGTGGTTAAAGATATTTCAATCAAAAAGGCAATCAATTTGATTGTTAAGCCAATTTCACCCAAAAGCATAAATACTGGATATGTTAGCAGGACAACACTGATATTTTTGAAGCATACCTAGAGCAGTTTCGTATTCCGGGAGAGTATGAGGGAATGGCAAGAAAATTCATCCCTGATATGGGTAAGTTGTATTGTTAATCAAAGAATTAGTTGAACATAAACTGGTATAGGCGTACAATTAGTATGACCATATCGCATATGGACTTATCCTTTTGAAGAAAGGAGAGTACGGAATGCAAAACAAAGAGAAAAACAATACAACGGATGCTAGAAGAATTGATTTATTCATTTCCGAGGTAAGAAAGAGATTTATTACCTATAAGGAGGCAGCAGAGCTTTATAGTATAGGGCTCACATTGATTCAAGAGCATACAAAGATCTGTGGAGCAACTTATAAGTTAGGTAATAAGGTGTTAGTGAACACAGACATTTTTGAGGCATACTTGGAACAGTTTCGGATTCCCGGAGAATATGAGAGTATGGTAAAGAAAATAGTTCCTAGTCTTGTAGGTTTGTATTGTGAAAAATCTTAAAGTTATTGTTGAACATTAACTAATCGTGCGATATAATAATAGTATGATGAAACCGAGGTAGTAGTAGATGGCTCATGCAGGTGGAAGACCACAAAGTGACAATCCCAAACAGAGTGTGCTTGGTGTTCGTGTAACAGCCGAAGAGCATGAAAAAATCAAGAAATATGCTGCCCAACATCAACAGACCATATCACAGGTAGTACTTGAGGGTGTAGAACTTCTATTTAATAATGAAAAAACTCAAAAGGAAACCTAGTAGAATTTTCTTTCCTTTCCCTAGAAAGGAGAGAGCAATGGCGAAAGCTAAAGTTAAACAAAGAAAAGACTCAAAGGGCAGAGTGCTCCAGAAGGGAGAAAGCCAACGCAAATCAGATGGGATGTATATCTATACTTATGTTGATCCTTATGAAAAACGGTGCTACTGTTATTCAACAGATTTGTTCAAGTTAAGAGAGAAAGAACAAGACTTAATGAGAGCACAGATGGATGGATTGGATTATTATGTAGGTGGTAGAGCAACCATCAACATGACATTTGATCGTTATATGAGTACGAAATACAATCTCAGGCAAACGACAAGATCTAATTATATCTACATGTATAACCGATTTGTCAGAGATGAATTTGGAGAAAAGTTGCTGACGGAAGTAAAGTACACAGATGTGAAGTTGTTTTATTATCATTTATTAAATGATAAAGATATTGCAATCAACACTCTGGATAACATCCATACAGTGATTCATCCAATATTCGATATGGCAGTAAGAGATGACATTATCCGAAAGAATCCTTCGGATGGAGTAATGGCAGAGCTTAAGAAGAATAGTGGAAAGAATAAGGGAATTAGACATGCTCTAACCTTAGTGCAGCAGAAAGCATTTATTGATGCAATCAGATATTTCCCTGAATATGTTCACTGGTATCCAATCTTTGTTACACTTCTTGGTACTGGGATGCGAATTGGAGAATGTATAGGTCTTAGGTGGAAAGATGTAGATTTTAAGCATCGTTGTATTAGCGTTAACCATGCTGTTACTTATTACACAAGAGAAGGCAAGGCAGGTTTTGGTGTATCGAAACCAAAGACAGAAGCTGGTGTTAGAAGTATTCCTTTAATGGATACCGTATATAATACTTTGCAGAATGAATACGAGAGACAAAAGAGAGATGGGTTCTGTATAGCTGAAGTAGATGGAATGAATGGTTTTATCTTTTCTAACAAGAATGGAAATCTCCATAATCCACACTGCTTGAATCTGGCAATCACTCGTGTTTCAGAAACCTATAATGCCAAAGAAATTATTGATGCAAAGAAAGAACAGCGTGAGCCGGTATTGATTCCTCATTTCTCGGTTCATCAGTTAAGACATACATTTTGCTCGAGACTGTGTGAGAATGAAACAAACATTAAAGTCATTCAGGAAATCATGGGTCATGCCAATGTTGAGACAACACTCGACATCTACACAGAAGTAAACTTTAATAAGAAACAAGATTCATTGGAAGAATTGTCACATAAGATTGACTTCTTCTAATAGGAAAAAACAACTGCAAAAGGGAAAGAAAGTCCTTTGTTGTACTTCCGAAACTACTACAACAAAATGCCTCCAGGTGCAACGCAAGGTGCAACATAAAGCTATTATAGGGTATATAGTTGTGGTGAATTGTATATAGTAAGCGAGATCAAGAAATCATTGATATATAAGGGAATGGTGTGATATATAAAGGTACTAGCAAAAGTTCCCGACGATGAAGAGCATTGAGAGATAATAGGGCTTAAATAAAGGATTTGTGGGCATGATGAGGTTTACATTTCATTTATGTCTAGTTTACACCCAAATAGCGAGACAAACAAAAAATTGATTTTAAGATCAGTAGTTTATACTACTGGTCTTTTTATTTTGGCATAAAGATGCAATAATAGTAGAGGTTGATAAACCTCGCTTGTCTTAAGGGTCGTTTTTTTGCTATTAACTTGCTAAAATAAAGCAAATTTTACAAGCAGATTATATCAAAATATCTGCTGGAGAAAAATTTTTATAATCTGGAAGAATAAAGCTTGACTTGAACACGATGTCGTACTTTAGGATTATGTTAGAAAGGTTGAAAGGAGTCTGGCAAAGCATATGGAATATATGACAGTTTCTGAGGTTTCGAGAGTGTTTGAAGTCTCAACGCGAATGCTAAGATATTATGAAAAGAAGGGACTGATTCAAAGCTCTAAGAAAGAGGATTATGCGTATCGTATTTATGATGAGAACGCTGTACGACGTCTGCAGCTTATTATTGTAATGCGTAAATTGAGAGTTCCGCTTAAGCAGATTTTATTGATGATGGAACAGGAGAAAAGTGCAGCTGCATTAGAGATTCTAAAAGAGAACCTGAATGAACTGGAAGAAGAAGCTGCAGCATTAGAAGTCATTCGGAATATTCTAAAATCCTTTATCGAAGGTTTAAGTGACAGTATTCATTTAAAGAATTGTCTGGATGTTCTTGATAATCAGGAACTGCTTACCCTGTCCAGGACACTCTGCCTTTCTAAACATAAACTGAAGGAGGAACCAACAATGAAAGAATTGAATGAAGCGAGTGAGGTATTAGAGAACAAGATGGATGCAAGAATCGTATTGCTGCCACCCTATACAGTTGCGGCTTATCATTTTATAGGAGAAAGCCCGGAGGAGACTGCAGGTGATGTAATGGATCAGTTTGTTCAGGAAAGCAAGTTATATGAGAGAAAGCCAGATGCCAGAATGTTTGGGTTTAATCATCCGAATCCATCTGATAGCCGTGAACACTATGGATATGAGATCTGGATTACAATTCCGGATGATATGGAGATACCGGATAAGCTTATAAAGAAAAGCTTTGCTGGTGGCTTATATGCTGCACATACAATAGATTTCCCTAACTTCCACGAATGGAAAACTCTTGCCAAGTGGGTGGAGGAGAATGAAAAGTATGATGCTAATTACAGTGAACTTGGTGAAGAGATAATGGGTGGATATTTGGAAGAACATTTGAACTGGGTTTATTCCAGCCATTTAAGATGGCCGGAGAACGGAATTGATGGAAAATTAGATCTGTTATTACCGATAAAGCTTAAAGAATAAATGTTTCAATGGATACAATTAGAGCATTAGAAAACATAATTATTTTTAGAAAAGAGCCCTGTTTCGTACTACTTTTCTTGAAAAAAGAAAGGTTGATGTAAAATCAACCTTTCTTTTTTTATTTCTGATTAATAAGATGGTTATAGATTTTAGCTTCTGTTAACAGCTGGAAAATAGGATAATATTCAACTATTAACGGAGTATCTTAAAAGTAAGGAGTGAATGGGCTATGAATAAAACAATCCGTCCGGAACATGTAATGCACTATAAAACTCATGCCAACAGCTTTTTTGAGGCACTGCCGGTTGGTAACGGCCGTTTGGGGGGAATGGTCTTCGGCCACCCTCAGAAAGATACGATTATATTGAATGATAGTACTATGTGGTCCGGAAGTCCCCAGGACAGCGACAGACCGGATGCCCACAGGTATCTCCCGGAAATCAGAAGGTTATTGTTAGAAGGGAGGAATTATGAAGCCCAGGAATTGTTTTCACGGCATTTTACCTGTCAGGGCGATGGAACGATGTTTGCGAATGGGGCGAATGGAGCTTTTGGCTGCTATCAGGTTCTGGGGAGCCTGCGCTTTTTCTTCTTCCAGGCAATCAGCTTCTCCCATCAGTCGGGGGATGATATCAAGGACTATACACGGGAACTTAATCTGGAGGAGGCAAGGGCCAGAGTCCATTTCCGCAATTATACCGGTGACTACACCAGGGAATACCTCTGCTCCTGCCCGGACCAGGTCTTGGCGGCGCATTTTACGGCGAAAAAGCCGGGGAGCATTCATTTTGCCCTCACCCTTGACAGGGAAGAGAACTTTGAGACCAGTATATTACCGGATATGACGCTGCAAATGACCGGGCAGCTCCATGACGGCAAGGAGGGGCATGGCGTAAAATATGCCTGTCATGTAAGAATCTCGGCTGTCGGTGGTAAAGTATTTGCAAACAGCGGCCGCTTATGTGTGACAGGAGCGGATGAAGCTACGGTCTATGTTACCGCGGCAACCAATATGCAAGGTTTTCTTGGACGTAACATAAGGGATGAGATTGCAGCTTCTCTTTCTGAGATGGAAGGAGCGGAGAAAAAAGGCTGGTCCGCAATCGAAAGAGACCATTTACAGAACTTTCAGAACTTATACAAGAGAAATGAAATTGCTTTTGCAAAACCCTTTGACTATACGGACATGGACCTAAAGCAAAGGGTTCTGGGCTATTCACCGGAGAAAGAAGATTACGGACTGATTGAGCTCTATTATCATTATGCACGTTATCTGCTGATCAGCTCCTCCAGAGAGGATGGGCTCCCTTGTAATCTGCAGGGAATCTGGGCACAGGAGATACAGACGCCCTGGAATGGGGACTGGCATCTGAATGCCCAGCAGGAACTGTACTGGCTGGCAGAGACAGGCAATCTGTCCGAATGTCATGTACCTTATCTGAAGCTTACGAAGGAGTTGGTAGAACCGGGCAGAAGGACGGCAAAGGCTTATTATAATATGCGTGGCTGGCTGGCGCATACCTGCACGAATCCCTGGGGCTTTACCTCTCCCTGTGAGGATGCCTCCTGGGGGTCAACAACAGGAAGCGCTGCCTGGCAGTGCCATCATCTGTGGAATCATTACCTTTATACCTGTGATAAGCAATACCTGGAGTGGGCTTATCCAATTATGAAGGAAGCGGCACTGTTTTACCTGGACATGCTGGTAGAGGAGCCGGAGCACCATTACCTTGTGACAAGTCCGTCAAGTTCTCCCGAGAACTGGTTTTATGATGAAGAAGGAAGAATGACGGCACTCTGCATGGGCCCGGCATATGACACAGAGCTTGTGAAGAGCCTGTTCGAATATTGCATCCAGGCAGGGAAGGTTCTTGGACAGGATAAAGAGTTTATAACCTTGCTCCGGGATAAAGTAAGACAAATGGCCCCCATACAAATCACTTCGGATGGACGGATTATGGAGTGGCTGAAGGAATACAGGGAAGCTTTGGTCCATCACCGCCATCTTTCCCATTTGTGGGGGCTTTATCCCGGCTTCCTGATTTCCAGAGAGCAGACGCCGGAATTGGCACAGGCAGCAGAAAAATCACTGGAAAGCCGGGGGATTACGACAGCCGGCTGGGCGAATGCTTACCGGTTTGCAGCCTGGGCCAAATTGCGTAACCCTGATAAGGCTTATGAAGCCCTGACAATGGCATTTCGTGCGGCTACCAGCCAGAACCTGCTGAATCTGGCCTTTCACTGTGATGAAAATGCAGAGGAGCCGGAGCTTCCGGACATAGCTGATAATTTCTATCCTTTTCAGATGGATGGAAATGAAGGGCATTCGGCGGGAATTGCTTTAATGCTTGCGGACGACCAGGCAGAGCTTCTTGAGGATGGAAGCATGCGGATTGCAATTTATCTGAAACCCGCATTGCCCAAGCAGCTTTCGGAAGGGTATGTAAAAGGGCTTAAGCTTAAAGGCGGCTTTGAACTGTCCTATTCCTGGAAGAAAGACGGAACCGTGGAAGGCACCCTTAAGAACCTATGCGGCAATTCGGCTGCAGTGTTCCTGGGGGGAGAGGTGATAGCAGAAAGCAGCCGGACAGGAGAAGTCAGGATAACTTGTCCGGTCCAGCCGTTGGACACTACAGGGCACAACAGGGATGATAAAATATAAACCTATGCATGCCGCAGAAGCGATGATAAAATTTAGTCATTAAATTAATTCAAGGAGGTCAATAAATGAAAAAATTTATTTTAGCTTTTATGACGCTGGCACTTGTAGTAAGCTTCACAGCCTGCGGCAGCAAATCAGCGGGTTCTTCTTCCGGCGATGCTGCAAAGGGGGACTCATCCTCAAATACCGGAACACCGGAAGGTACGGCCAAGGACAATGCTGCAAAAGGGGATGCGGCAGCTTCCGAGGATGTGGTTACAGTTAACTTCTATGAACATACGGATAATGAAAAGGTTATGACCGCACTTGTGAATGCATACAATGCCCAGAGCTCCAAAATCAAGGTCAATCTGACCTTAATTGCCAATGACGATTACGATGATAAGATTAAGGTCATGCTTTCCGGCGGTGCCGACCTTGACGGTTTCTGGCTCCGTGGCGGCAGTACGGCAAGACAGCTTGCCGAGCAGGGTGCGTTACTTGCTCTGGATGACCTGAATGCAGCAAACAGCGTAGATGTAAGCAAATACGGCTCCATGATTGATGCTTTTGCTTATGACGGCAAGAATTATGGCCTGTTGACCACCAAATCCTGCTGGCTGCTCTGGTATAACAAGGACCTGTTTGATGCGGCAGGAGTTGATTATCCAATCAACCTTACCTGGGATCAGTACACGGATCTGGCAAAATCCTTAACAACTGACGGCAAGATGGGCTCCGTATGCCCTGACTGGATGATGAACCAGGGCTCCGTAGCGGCAGGTGAATATTTAACAGATGAGAACCTTACCTTAACAAAGCAATATGCACAGTATCTTGAGAAATGGTATGTAACGGATAAGAGCCATCCAAGTATTGAGGATATGTCAGGTTCCTTTGATATCAATGCTTCCTTTGCGGAAGGAAATACCTATATGATGATTAACGGCGACTGGGAATTCTTACTTTTACCGGATGTTGCCAAAGATTTCACCTGGTGTGCGGCACCCCTTCCAAGATTTGAGCAGACTCCGGAAGGCTCAACCGTCGGCAGCTCCTCCAGCTTCAGTATTGCGGCAAAGAGCAAGCATCCTGCGGAAGTATATGATTTCATTAAGTTCTGCTGCTATAGCGATGAAGGCGCAAAGATTTATGCGCAGTACTCCTGTGTACCGGCATATCCTTCTGATTCTGCCTTAGAGGTTTATAAGAAGAACGTAACTGCCGAGGGTACAGATTATGTATTTTCCTCCAAAGTAGCATCCGAGCAGGGTATCGATTCTAATTATAATGAGATTAATGATGCTTTTAAAGAGGAATTAAAGAATGCTCTGATAGGGAACAACACCTTGGATAAAGCCTTTGATACCTTCAAACAAAGACGTGATGAAATTGCCAAAAAATAAGGAATAGCATAGAAGAGGGGCTGTTGCATGTCACCGCTGTATTGTTCTGCAACAGCCCTTGTCTTTTTATAGTAGACAGGAGGATGCATGAATGGCAGAGCGAGAGCTTAAGAAAAGAAAAAGCACCAAGCTGAACAGAAAGGAATGGGTTGCAGGTTATTTGTTTTTGCTGCCCAATCTGATAGGCTTTTTAATTTTTACAGCCATTCCGGTTGTAATGGGCCTGGTAATCAGTCTGACCGATTACAGCGGCTTTGGAAAATTGAATTTTATCGGAATCCAAAATTATATAAAAATGTTCCATGACAGCAATTTTACGATTGCATTGAAAAATAACTTCTTTTATACCATAACCACAGTACCGTTAACCATACTTTTTTCCCTGTTGCTTGCTTTAATGCTCAACAGAAAATTATATGGAGGAGGCTTCTTTAAGACAATCTATTTTTTTCCGAACCTGACCTCCATGGTTGCGGTAGGCTGTGTGTGGCTGCAGCTTTTTCAGGTGAAGAACGGACCGGTGAACCAGCTGCTTATGTCCTTTGGAGTAGAAAACCCGCCGAAATGGTTCTGGGGAACTTCGACTGCGATGATTTCTATCGTAATCGTAGTTGTCTGGAAGCAGGCAGGCTATTATATGATTATGTTCCTGGGAGGTTTAAAAAGCATCCCTTCCCATTTGTATGAGTCAGCCAAGATTGACGGGGCCACTGCTTTTAAGACCTTCCGCTATATCACCTGGCCGATGCTTTCACCGACCACTTTCATGGTTACTATTTTAACCTTTATCGCATCCTTTCAGGTATTCGATATTATCAATGTTACGACCGAAGGCGGCCCCGGCAGGGAGACCAGCGTTCTGGTCATGAGAGTATATCAGGAAGCCTTCCGTTACGGTAAAATGGGATATGCCTCTTCCATCGGTTATTTCCTGTTCCTAATCGTATTCCTATTGACGATTATTCAGTGGAGAGCCCAGAAAAAATGGGTGAATGACGATATCTAAACGAAGAAAGACAGGTGAGACGATTCATGAGTGTTAAATCAATTAATAGAAATAAAAACAGAAAAAAAGTAAAGCCGGGTACCATTGCAATTTATATTCTTTGCATAGTGGTCGGGATATCTATGGTAATCCCGTTTTTCTGGATGGTAAGCGCCTCCTTTAAGGAGAAGGCTGAGATATTTACGACTCCGATCCAGTGGATACCGAAGGTTTTCCGTTCCGTGAATTATGATACCGTATTACATAAGATCCCATTCCCGATTTACTTTTTCAATACGGCTAAAATCAGCATTATTATTACTAGCCTGCAGCTTATTACCTGTTCCATGGCAGGATATGCTTTTTCTAAACTGGAGTTCCCGGGAAGGGATAAGATTTTTCTTGGTTACCTTGGAACAATGATGGTTCCGTGGCATGCTATCATGATACCGCAATTCATTGTTATCCAGAAAATGGGATTATACAATACCCATTGGTCACTGATTTTAACCGGAGCCTTCAGTGCCTTCGGAGTATTCATCATGCGTCAGAATATGTTAAGCATTCCCAACAGCCTGAATGAGGCAGCGAAGATCGATGGCTGCGGACCCTTTCGGATATATACAAAGATTATCCTTCCCTTAAGTAAAACTGGTCTGGCCACTTTGACCGCACTTACTTTTACATCCGTCTGGAATGATTACATGGGTCCTATGATTTATCTTGATACAGATACGATGAAGACCATCCAGCTGGGATTGGCTACCTTCAAACGTGAATTCGATACAAATTATGGTGCAATTATGGCAGGTACGGTTATCTCCCTGATTCCGGTGGTTATCGTTTATGCCCTTGCCCAGAAATACATTGTGGAAGGCGTTGCCTATACCGGTATGAAGGGTTAGCCTGCTTCCCTTACTATCGATAGGTTAATTTTCATAGATTTGGTTCCGCTTTTCTTTTAATTGAGCCATGGCCTGGTCTATGGTTATTTTACCAAGGAGATAATCCTTGGCAATTGGTTTAAAGGCAGCATATAGTTCCTGGTAATTAGGGACAGCCAATTCCTCCTGTACTTTTTTGGCTTCATAGAAGTAGGAAGCGGATTTTTTCCCGACCTTATTCAGATAGAGCTGTTTGATTTCATCATTGCAATAGGCATGGATGATACCGTTTTCCGCATAGATGCGGGCGCCCTCTTCTCCGCAGAGGAATTGCAGGAATTGAAAACTTTCTTTCGGATACTGTGTATTTTTTGCTATACTGGCAAACTGATATTGCCCCCAGGTAACAGGATCCGGTTTCTGGTCATTGAAGACCGGCATAGGCGCAATATCCCAGTCGACACAGTCGGTATGCTCCTTTTCATATTCAAACAGCATATTAATAATCCATTCTCCCTGAGGCATCATTGCAATCTTATTGTTCTCAAAGAGTGAAAGATAATCGACGATGTCGTTGGTAATAGCCATCTGCTTATAGCTGATATGAGATTTATCCACATTGTAGAAATTATTCAGCATTTCCAAAGATTTCTTTGTGTAGGTCAGGTCATCATCAATTAAGTAAGAGGACCTCTGAATCGCACCAAAGTTTAAGAACCAAGCAGGCCAGAAACCGCCGTATACTTTATTCTTATCCGTTCCGTGGGTCATGGTGAGGGCAAGATTTCGGTATTCATCCCAGGTCATCTGCCCGGGATATGGAACATCATACTGTTCAAAGAGATCCTTGTTGTATAACAGGAACCAGCAGGTGCTTCTGGTAGGAAGGCCATAATATTCCCCGCCAATGGAGACATTGTTGTACATATTTCCATATGCGGTAACATCCAGCTTATTGTTTTTGATGTCAGAGGTAATATCAAGAAGCTTCTCCTTCATCTGAACCAGAAGAGAGATACCTCTGACGCCAAGCAAATCAATCTTCGTATCCCCATCCAGAAGTAACTTGATGACATCGTCATAAAAATCACTGTCCAGAGGGTGGAGATTGATGGTAACATTCTTGTGATAGGCTGTATAAGCATTGGCAACCGGCCTGATATAAGAGGTCTCATCATCCCAGATATAAAAGTCAAGGACAACTTCTTCCTGGGAAGAGCTGGTGTCTATGGAGGAGACGGTATCAGATTCGTTTAATACCTGGTTTACTTTTATCAGAACCAGGATTGATATACCTGCAATTATTACAAATGGTAATATCCGCCGAATTTTATGCATTTTTAATTCCTCCTGACCCAAATTTACGATTATCCTATGCTTGCTTGACAATAGTATAATTATTATTACAAAAAGCGTCAATAAAAACAAGGGGGATTTTGCTGTCTGGGTGTTGGGAATGCGTATGGAAGCTGTTATGAAAGCATAGGACGGAAAATGAAATCTGTGATTTTATCAGCAACAAAGTAAAAATAGCAGAGCTTTATAAATTATTTGAAAGGACGTTAAGAATGGATTTTGTTAAGGTAGAAGGAAAATCATTTTATTGCGGAAAGAAAGAGATTCTATTTTCCGGTCTTGGAATTGGAAGCTGGTTGAATATTGAGCACTTTATGGCAGGGATACCGACGACGGACAGCCAGATTAGAAGGACCTTTGGGAGTGTCTTCACAGAAGAGACAGGCAGAGAATTTTTTACACGGTTCACGGAGTGCTTTGTGACCGATGAGGATTTTATATTTTTAAAGAAAATCGGAGTGAACCTGCTCCGTGTTCCCTTCCATTATCATCTGTTTATTGATGACCAAAATCCGGAGGTATTGAAGGAAGAGGGCTTCCGAATATTTGACCGTTTGATGATGTTCTCCAGAAAATATCAGATTTATATCCTGCCGGACCTCCACTCCGTTCCGGGAGGGCAGAATCCGGACTGGCATAGTGACAATCAGACAGGATATCCTCAGTTCTGGTACTTTAAGGTGTTCCGTGACCAGATGGCCGCCCTGTGGCAGGCTATTGCAGCCAGATATAAGGAGGAGCCCTATCTGCTGGGCTATGACCTGCTGAATGAACCGTTTCTGATTCCCAAGGAAGACCGGATATCCCAGTTTTATGATGAGGTAACACAAGCGATTCGCCAGGTGGACCAGAATCACATTATTTTTCTGGAGGGTGATTTCTTTGCCATGGATTTCTCCTGCATCCATAGCATTGCAGATGAACAGACAGCACTGACCTTCCATTATTATCCTACGGTTTGGAATGCGGAATTGCTTGATAAGGATTATGACCGGAATCGGAGAAAGGCGGAATTCGAAAAGGTATTTTTAAACCTGATTAAAATCAGGGAGCAGTTTGACCGCCCGATTCTGTGCGGCGAGGCAGGTTATGATATCGATAAGGAAGACCTTCCCTTTACCATAGGCCTGATTGAGGATACCCTGGAAATCTTCCGTAAGTATAAGGTTTCCTGGACCCTGTGGTCCTATAAGGATGCGCAGCTGATTGGGATTGTATATCCGAAGTCTGAGTCGCCGTGGATGAAGCTGGTATCTGAAATCGGAGGATACTGGAACCATTATCTGGATACCGATATTGCACAGAGGGTAATGGAGGATTTGTGCGGGAAGCATTTTCCGGAAGCATCGGAGGAGGACAGATATCATCTCCGTTTTGCCGCACGGGCTATTGTATACCATCTGCAGGAAAAATACTGGCTGAAGGCGGATCTTGAGAAGCTGACCAGGGCGGAAGTACTGGCACTGCCTGAATCCTTTCTCTTTCAGAACTGCTGTTACTATGAAGAGTATGTAAAAACCCTTCAGAAATACAGCTATGAATAAAATTTTTCCGGTGTGGCCTTGCTCTGGAAACTGAGAACATGGTGCTGTATATCGAAGGTGAAAATATTGAAAGAATCACTCTTCCACTGGCAGAGCTTTTCTTATCTTAAAATGTAAAAATACTCTTATACTTCCTTTGTTCCGGTCCGAATGATTGTTTTTTTATGAGGAATCCATTATAATTATGATAGTCCCCTGAGCCGATAAAGCCGTTATTTTTTTACCTAGCAGGGAAAATGGGAGGAAAAGGCAATGTTTTGTTTTATCCTTGTAGTAATCGTCATTTTTATTTATCTGCTGCTGCAAAAAGATAATCAAATACCTTCAAAGTATCTTGCCGCGACTTTGATTGCCTACGTATTTGCCATTTTTTCCATGATACTTTATTTGGCAAAGGATTCTTATTACTATAACATTGTTTATAATTATTTTTCATTGCCGAAGGCCGTATGGAAATATCTGATGTTTGTTGATATTTCGCGTAAAGTTATCATCCGGTTAATGAATATTTCCTCACTGGCAGTTATTTTCTTAGGATACCATTTCTCCATATCCTATCAAAAGAAGGTTATGAGCCATAAATGGGTTGGCTTTCGAATCCTGCTTTCCGTTATGGTGGTGCTGCAATTGGTTGCCTATGACCCTGACCTGCAGTATTACATTTATATTTATACATATCCTTCCCTTTTCACCCTGGAACAGATTGAATTCATAAAAAATAGTTTTCATGCCCTTACCGTTGCCTTTAATCTTGGAGTCATCATATTAAGCATAATACAGCTTTTCCTTTCCTACCGGAAGGTGCATTTTCTTAATTTTGTAAGAATTTATCTGGTGGGGGAGGGCGTCTGCTATATGCTGATCATGATGTCCTATATGGTTATTTTCTGGTTCTCGCCGACCTGGCTGATTAAGGTCTCCAAGATTGCGGATTATATTGTCTATCTGTCAGTTACGCTGAGCCGGAATCAAATTATATATACCGCTTACCCTTATTATCTGATAATCACATCTTTGCTGTGCGCTTTTTGCATCTATGAGCTGGCTAAAATCAAAACCCAGATGAAGAGCAAAGAGTTTTCAATTACGAAGCAGATCGATGCGGCGGATACCACTACAAAAATATTTTGTCATTATATGAAAAATGAGATACTTTCAATCCAGTCTAAGCTGGAGATGCTGGAACCGCCCCAGAGGAATAACGAGGGCATCGATGAAGTGATAGAGCACTGTAATTATTTATACGAAAGATTAGATACCATCCATCGGGGTACAAAGACATCCAAAATCAACCTGGTGGAGACGGATATGCATCAGTTTATGTTTAATTGTCTTAAGCATATTGAGAGTAATATATGCAACTGTGAGTTAGTTGTAAATTTGGATGAGGATGTTACCAGTGCAATGATAGACCCTATATATTTTGAACAGGCCTTAAAAAATATTCTCGAAAATGCACAGGACGCAATGGATACTATTCCCATAGAACAGCGGAAAATAACGATTCGTCTTCAAAGCATAAGTAACATGATCGTTCTGTCCATTGAAGATACCGGCGTCGGTATCTCAAAGGAGAATTTGACCAATATATTCACGCCTCTCTACTCCTCGAAGCCGATTACAAAGCATTGGGGAATAGGACTTGCTCTGACGCACAGGATAATCATGGCCCATGAAGGGAAAATTGAAGTAGAAAGTCATGAAAAAATAGGGACAAAATTTAAGATTTCTTTACCTGACATGGGAAAATATGTATTGTAAGTAACTGTAGAACAGCTATACCCCTGGCAAGGAAGGGAGCTTGCATTATGAATAAGAATATTCATGTATTGATTGCAGAAGATATGGAGCCCATCAGAAAAAGATATGTTAAGATGCTGTCAGAGACAGACGATATTGAAGTGATAGCGGATGTCTCCAACAGTGAGGAAGCAATAGAGCAGACCATTCTTAAGCAGCCGGATATCATCTTAATGGATATTGAAATGGAGAAAAAGGATGCTGGTCTCAGGGCCTCAAAAGAATTACTTCTGCAATTTCCTGATTTGAAGATAATCATACTTACAGTATATGAAGAGGACGAGCTGATTTATACGGCATTTCAATTCGGCGTATGTGATTATATTCTGAAAAATGCAAAACAAGAGGAAGTAGTTACCAGTATCCGCAACGTATATGAGGGCAGGACCCCTTTGCGGCCGGAGCTGGCAACAAAGATTTTAGGTGAATTCAAGCGGGTGAAAGCTTACGAAAGCAGCTTTCTGTATGCGGTAAATATTGTAACCTCTTTAACCGAAACGGAGCTGGAAATATTGAAGCTTCTTATGAAGCATACATCAAGAAAGGATATCTGCAGGATACGATATGTTGAAATGTCAACAGTAAAAACGCAGATTCGAAATATTTTGCGGAAATTCAATAAAAAATCCATTGAAGAGGTTATCGGAATGATTGACTCAATGAATTTATATGATTTTATCTGCAGGCAAAGTAAGGATTTATAATTTATACTATGATATGTACGAAAGTCCTGACAGGATGAATCTGAAAATATAAAACCAGTAAAATCAAGGGCCTGAGACTTTTTAATATTTTCCATTTTTAGGAGGGTGTACCACAACCGGGGCTCTGGCCGCTGACCCACTTGCAGTAAAAACAAGTACATCATCAAAGCCAAAGCCGGATACATCACCGGCAAGTAAAAATAAAAAAGAGACAGGCATTTTTCTTAAACCCTATGATGATATAAGAGCCTTTGATGAAGTGAAAATATTTAAAAAAAATGAATATGACGCCAAGGATATTATTACCTTTACCTTTAACAAAGGCACTGTTCTAAAGGGCAGCGAAAAACGGCAGGCTGAAGTTATGAAAAATGGAAAAAATCCCGGGCTTGGTATCAGAGAACTGCACAAAAAAGGTATAACAGGGAAAGGCATAAATGTTGCGATTATTGACCAGAATCTTTTACTTCATCATCCGGAGTTTGATGGTAAAATAGCCAAATATTATGATACAGGCTGTGAGCAGGATCCAAATAGCGGCTCCATGCATGCTCCGGCTGTTACCAGTATTTTGGTCGGTAATAAAATCGGTGTAGCACCGGACGCAAAGGTTTATTTCGCTGCTGCGCCATCATGGAAAGGAGATAGTGAGTATTATGCAAAAGGACTTTATTGGATTATAGAGGAAAATAAAAAATTACCGGAGGGTGAAAAAATTCGTGTTGTATCAGTTTCAGCTGCTCCTTCCGGAAAGGGTTCTCCCTTTACGAAAAATCTGAAAATGTGGGATGAAGCGGTTCTTGCAGCGCAGGGCGATGGAATTCTGGTATTGGATTGCCGGAATACTGAAACAACAGGTATTATTGCTCCTGCATTTTATAATCCTGAGAAACCCGATAATATATCAATGTGTAAGGGCGGATTCCCTACATCGAAATATGTAGTTCCATCTACACAAATAGGCGTGCCAACTTCCTATAGAACAGTTGCCGAAGAATATAGGGAGGGTTCACCTTCCTATCAATATACCGGACAGGGCGGCTTAAGCTGGGGAATACCTTATGCCACAGGAGTGCTGGCTTTGGGGTGGCAGGTCAATCCGGCTCTAGACAAGGACCAGATGGTTCAAATTCTCTTTAAGACCTGCTCCACAGCTAATGACGGAAGCAATATAATAAATCCGGCTGCATTCATTGATGCCGTTAAAAAAACTAAGAAATAGTAATGTATATAATTCTATGATATCTCCGGGCTGGCAGCTTAATGACCTGAACAGGTTTTTAAGCGTTTCTTAACCAGCCCGTCTTTTTTGTTATCGTTTCCCTATTTGAAACGGGTAAAAGCAGATTCTTTTTTAATAAAGACCCCCAAAGTGGAATAAATTACAGGTAAAACCAGAAAACTTGTAAAATAAGGCTCGAAAACGTCAAAGCTATATGGTATAATAATTATGACTATTCGGTTGTCCTGTGTGCAGATTTCCTGGGAAGAGTATGGTAATGAAAATTGGAAATGCCATACATTTAAAAGAAATGGAAGCGGTCCGGTGCCGGCAGGGCAACAAGAATTTACCTTAAGGAAAGAGAATATAAGGTAAGTGAAAGCGAGGAATAAAATGCTAGACAATAAAAAGATAAAAATAATGACAAAGCTGGCTGCTTTTGAGCAGGGAGAAGGCAAGGAGGATATTAAAATCAGCAAATACTATAAAACAGATTATATAAGATACCAGGTAATTAAAACTGCTGTAAGCATTACCTTTGGATATTTACTGGTTCTTATACTGTTCGGAATGTATCATGCGGAATATCTCATCAGTAAGATTGTCACCCTGAACTTCCTTCGGATAGGCCAGTATTTGCTTGGATTTTATATTATTATAATGGCAGCCTACATTACCGGAGCCTTTATCGGCTATTCAGTAAAATACGATCATTCCAAAAAGAACCTGTCGAGGTACTATAAACTCCTCAAAAAACTGAACAGGCATTATCAGGAAAACAGTGCGGATGAAAAGGGGGAGGCATAAAAAAATGATGACATTGTTAGTCCTAAGGACAAGGCTTCAAAGTCTGTACCAGAAGCATGAAATTTACCTTAAACCCATATTTAAGTTTATTATAGCCATCATTGTATTTGAGACAATTAATGCCAATATCGGATATGACGGACACTTAAAGCAGATGCCGATCATTCTTGCGCTTTCACTTTTATGTGCCTTTACTCCTTCTGCGATACTTGTGCTGTTTGCTGCTTTGGTATCCTTTTTGCATATTTACTCGGTATCAGTCATATTATCAGCCATTATACTAATACTATTTATTGTAATGTATGCCCTTTTCTTACGATTTACACCAAAGCTTGGGTTTGTGGTCCTTGCAGTCCCCATTCTTTTTTATCTGAAAATACCCTATGCAGTTCCGCTGCTTTTAGGAGTGTTTTCAACACCGGTCGCCATTGTACCGACCTGCCTTGGGGTTATGATTTATTATCTTCTGCATATCATAAAAGAAGCTGCGGCTATCCAGGTAAATGTAAGCCTGGAGGATACCATGACGATATACACTTATGTAGTGAACGGGATAAAGGATAACAGCCAGCTTTTAACGGCGCTTGTGGTATTTTCCGTGACACTGCTGATTACCTGGCTTGTATGGAGAATGAAATTTGATTATTCTCACGAAATTGCCATTGCAGCCGGCTGTCTTACCAATATATTCGGATTTTTGATTTCAAGCTTAAAATTTAATAACACGGAGCAAATCGGCACTATGATCATCGGTACTGTGATTTCGGGTATTATCGTATTTTTAATCCAGTTCTTTCACCTGTCGCTGGACTATTCGGCAGTGGAGCATGTACAGTTCGAGGATGACGATTATTATTACTATGTAAAAGCAATACCTAAAATTAATGTAACAACTCCTCAGGTTAATGTTAAGAGATTCAATACACAGAAAACACAGATTCCGGGAGGGCATTTTCCGGATGATACCTTCACCGATGAGGAAGACTTTGAAGATGAGGAGTAGTAAGACGCCTAAACTATAATAAGGTAGGTGAACTTTATGGAGACAATCATAAGATTTTTTAAAGTTTATATAAGCTGGAATACTCTTCCCAAGATCAGATTCACAGATATCATTGAAATTCTGATACTGACTTTTGTTATTTACAATGTAATTGTATGGGTAAAACAGACAAGAGCCTGGATACTGGTCAAGGGACTAATTGTGCTGCTTATTTTATGGCTTTTTGCCTCCATATTGGATTTAAGTGTAATACTGTGGATATTCTATAAGTGTCTGAATGTAGGTATTATAGCAGTTATTATCGTATTCCAGCCGGAATTCAGAAAGGCCCTTGAGCAGCTGGGACAGAACCATCTTATTAACCCATTATTTAACTTTGGAGATTCCAGGGACAAAGGGGACCGATTTTCCGAGAAAACTGTCACGGACATCGTTAAGGCTACCTTCGAGCTTGCCAAGGCCAAGACAGGAGCCCTGATCGTCATAGAAAAAGAGCTTTCCCTTATGGAGTTTGAAAAGACAGGAATAGCCATTGACTCTCTGGTGAGCAGTCAGCTGTTGATAAATATATTTGAGCACAATACGCCTCTTCATGACGGTGCTGTAATTATAAAGGGAAACAGAGTTGCGGCAGCGACCTGCTATCTGCCCCTGTCGGATAACATGCACTTAAGCAAGGAGCTTGGCACAAGACACAGGGCAGGCATCGGCGTAAGCGAGATAACGGACTGCCTTACCGTAATTGTGTCGGAGGAGACAGGCAAGGTATCCCTCGCCATGGGCGGCAGCCTCATCCGAAATGTGGATGGAGATTATTTGAAGAATAAAATTCTCAGCCTTCAGAGTAAAGCGCCTGATACCAAAAAAATTAAATTATGGAAGGGGAGGTCTAAGAGTGAAAGAGAAACTGACTAGAAACCTTGGGCTTAAGATTTTGTCCCTGCTTATGGCTGTTTTTATCTGGCTTATCATTTTGAATATAGCAAATCCGGTTATACAAAAATCCTTTTATAATATTCCTGTAACAAAGATCAATGAAAATGCAATTGAACAGAAGGATAAAGTCTATGAGGTGGTATCCGGGGATTCTGTTGATGTGACCGTTAAAGCAAAAAGATCGGTCATTGAGACACTGCATGCCACTGATATCAAGGCGGTGGCGGATTTATCGGAATTATCCCTGGTAAATGCCGTACAGATAAAAGTATCCGTACCTGGTCATGACAGGAGTATTGTTGATATCTCCCAGAGTGCCTCAACAATGAAGGTCAGCCTTGAGAATCTGAAAACAGAGCAGTTCCGTATCAATGTCGTGACCCATGGAGAAGTGGCCTCGGGGTATTATGCCAAGGACAAAACAGCAAGCCCTAATATCATTCAGGTAAGCGGGGCGGAAACAGTTATAAACCGGATAAAGGAAGTGGATGTGGACGTGGATGTCTCGAATCAGCGCCAGTCCTTTGAAAAAAGTGCTGTACCGAAAGTATATGATAAGAACGGCACCTTAATGGAAGAAGATAAATTAAAGCTCAATTATGATACCGTGGATGTAGCGGTTAATTTACTTCAGACGAAGACGGTAAATCTCTATATTGAGGTTACCGGGACACCTTATCCAGGCTATGAATATGAGAAGTTTGAATTTGAACCGAAGCAGGTGGTAATTGCCGGTGAAAAGGATGAACTTGACAAGGTTCAGTATATTATGGGTGAATATAATATCGACAATCAGAAGGAAGATAAAGAGGACCAGGTAAAGATCAGTGACTTTATCAAGAATGATGTGGTTCTTATTGATGATAATCAGACAGCAGTAGTTAATTTAAAGATTAGACGCCTTGACAGCAAGGACTTGAGCTATAATACCAGTGAAATAGAAATGCGAAATGTTCCGACAGGATTAATGGCAAGCCTTAAGTCAAACTTTCTCCATGTTATGCTCTATGGGAATACCGATAATCTGAACCTGGTTAATAAATATAATGTAAAGCCTTATATTGACTTAAAAGGAGTTAAGACCGGAACCAATATATTACCGGTAGAACTTGATTTACCAAAGGATGTCACGCTGAATAAAACCAGCGTGGCAGTCAATGTAAAACATGCCGGAAGTACCGAAAGCCGGGCAGTGATGGATTAGATACATAAGTGACTCTTAAGGAGGGATAAGGATGGTAAGCAGCAAAGCAGTAATCAGGAATTCAAGCGGACTGCACCTAAGGCCGGCAGGAATGTTCTGCAAGCTTGCAATAGAATTCCGGTCTAAGATAACAATTTCCATGGAAAATACAAAGGTTAACGGTAAAAGTGTGCTGAGTGTTTTGGGAGCCTGCATTAAATCAGGAGATGAAATTGAGATTATCTGTGAAGGTGAAGATGAAGAGAAAGCTCTTGCCGTACTTATGAAAGCTGTTGAAACAGGCTTGGGAGATGAGATTGAAGAGGTGTAAAATCAGAGATTTTACACCTCTTGTTGAAAAGTTATCTAATAGCAGGTGTGTACGGAATAAGGTATTAGCCTGAATAAAAGATTTTAAGTTTTTTAAGTACACATAAGTATAGCTGGTATGAACAGATATTAGCGGGAAATACTTGATATATATACTTCGAAACAGAGATTCACAAGGTTTATGGAAGTGTATAAATATTCGTAATAATGTTGTAAATAAAACTTGTATTCCTTTGGGAAGGATGTTATAATGAAAAGCAAAATTATAGGCGAATATAAGAGCAAAGGAATGATAGGGATGGGACTAGAGTAGACAGGGCTAAGTTATTCATCGTAAAAAAATACAGTGTGATCTACCGACTCCGTAGCATGATGGAAGGAAACTTAAAAATATCATGATGAATATTAGGAGGACGGAATATGTTGAATTATAAAAGATATAAAAGTGCACCTGTGGTAGATTTTAAAGAGAGAACCTGGCCGAATAAACAGATAACAAAGGCACCTGCCTGGTGCAGTGTGGATTTAAGGGATGGCAATCAGGCATTGATAGAGCCTATGGTAGTGGAAGAAAAGATAGAATTCTTCAACCTTTTGGTGAAGTTAGGATTTAAGGAAATAGAAGTTGGATTTCCTTCAGCCTCCCAGATAGAATTTGATTTCTTAAGGCAATTGGTAGACCGTAAGCTGATTCCGGATGATGTGGTCATCCAGGTGCTGGTTCAGTGCAGAGACCATCTGATTGAGCGGACCTTTGAAAGCTTGGAAGGTGTGAAGACAGCAATTGTCCACATATATAATTCTACTTCTACTTTGCAAAGAGAGGTAGTCTTTGGCATGGACAGGGAAGCCATTAAAGAAATTGCTGTTAATGGTGCCAGACTGGTAAAGGAGCACACAAAGAATTTTCCAGGCAAGATTATAATGGAATATTCTCCTGAAAGCTTTACCGGCACAGAATTGGATTTTGCCATGGATATTTGTACGGCAGTACAGGAGGTCTGGGAACCGACCCCGGATAATAAGATTATTTTCAATCTGCCGAACACCGTTGAGATGAATACACCGAATGTCTATGCAGACCAGATTGAATGGATGCATACCCATTTCAAAAACCGAGATTCCATCAGCTTAAGCATACATCCCCATAACGACAGGGGTTGCGGTGTAGCTGCCAGTGAACTGGCATTGCTTGCAGGTGCGGACCGTGTGGAGGGAACCTTATTTGGCAATGGTGAGAGAACCGGTAATGTTGATATATTGAACATAGCTTATAACATGTTTTCCCAGGGAATTGACCCGGAATTAAACATTGAAGATATTAATGAAATTATAGAAGTATATGAAAGGCTTTGTAAAATACCCGTTCATGTACGCCATCCATACGGCGGAAAGCTTGTATTTACTGCTTTTTCAGGTTCTCATCAGGATGCTATCAATAAAGGCGTCAAAGCCATGCATGAGAAAAAGAAGGAAACCTGGGAAGTTCCTTATCTGCCCATTGATCCAGCCGATATCGGCAGAAAATATGAGCCGATCGTACGTATTAACAGCCAGTCAGGCAAAGGCGGCGTAGCCTTTATTATGGAAAGCTATTTCGGATTTAAGCTTCCAAAGGGAATGCATAAGGAATTTGCCGATGTAATACAGGTGATATCGGAAAAGCAGGGTGAAGTAGCACCGGAACAGATTATGCAGGAATTTAAGAAAAGCTATCTGGACAGGAAAGAGCCTCTGCATTTCAGAAAATGCCGTTTTGAAGATTTAACAGAAACCGATACCCCTTTTGATACCTTAGCTTCCGTTATTTATACGGATGAAGGCATTGAAAAATCCTTTGAAGCAACCGGAAATGGTCCCATTGATGCGGTACTCAGAGGGCTTGAGAAGGAGCTGGGAATAAATATAAAAATACTGGATTATTCCGAGCATGCTCTTGGAGAAGGTTCCGGTGCCCAGGCTGCAGCTTATATCCATCTGCTGGATAAGGACACGGCGAGAACGATATTTGGAGTGGGAATCAGCTCCAATATTACCAGAGCATCCATAAGAGCAATTTTCAGCGGCCTTAACAGGTTAAAGAAATCATAAGAAAGCTTAAGCAATTTTTAATGATATAAAAGAAAGAGATATGTTATGGTTATAGGAAGAGGATACAGCGCAATCAGGAAATCTGCTTGTATGTGTCCTCTGTTTCTTGCAAAAATATATTTTTTAAATTAAAATCTATATAGGAGTGAAAGACATTGAAAGCTTTCACTTATAAATTAGAAGAAGGCTGAAAGAAAAAATAATGATAAGAAAGGATGCCACACTGTGATTCTTTCAACCTGCGAAATCAGTTTCGCATTTTATGTTGTGGCGTATGGAGGAAAAATGAAAAAGGTAATCACTTATGGGACCTATGATTTACTGCATGTTGGACATATTAATCTCCTTAAAAGGGCAAGAGAGCTGGGAGATTATCTGATTGTCGTATTATCATCGGATGAATTTAACACAATTAAGCATAAAACGGCTTATCACAGTTATGAAGACAGAAAGACGATATTGGAAGCTGTCCGTTACGTGGATGAGGTGATACCCGAATTTACCTGGGAGCAGAAGATCGATGATGTAGTGGACAACCAGGTAGATACTTTTGTGATGGGCGATGACTGGGAAGGACAGTTCGACTTTTTAAAGGACTATTGTGAGGTTGTTTATCTTCCGAGAACGGAAGGAATATCCACCACTAAGATAAAGAACGACCTGAATTTAGGGGCGAAAAAATAAATATAAACTGGAGTTGGACGTATGCCCCCGATAAAAAAAATCTTAAGGAAAATCAAAAAAAACATCAAAAAAACCGGCAAGAAGCTTGTCATGTTTCTATACCGGATTGAGACCAGGCTGCTCCCTGTCAATAAACGCATCATTGTATTTGAAAGCAATATGGGAAGAAATTATACCGGAAACCCCAAAGCGGTCTATGAGGAAATGGTAAATCAGGGATTGGATAAGAAGTACCGCTGTTATTATATGCTGGATAATGTGAAAACACCTATACCGGGCAGTGCCGTTAAAATAAGGAGGACAAGGGTCCGGTATTTCTTTCTTATGGGAATTGCAGGTGTTTGGGTAAGCGATTCCAGAATGCCCAACTACATTAAGAAGCGGGAGGGAGTACGCTATATTCAGACCTGGCATGGTACACCTCTAAAGAAGCTGGCACTTGATATGGATTCTGTCAATATGGCAGGGGAAACAAACATTGAGAAATATAAGAGAAGTTTCTTTGTGAATACCAGGACCTGGGACTATCTGATATCCCAGAACTACTATTCTACCGAAATATTCAGAAGGGCCTTTGCCTTTGATAAGACGATGCTGGAAATTGGATATCCCAGGAATGATGTCCTCTTTTATGGAAATAATCCGGAATATATTGATAAGCTTAAGAAGCAGATGGGTCTTCCTCTGGATAAGAAAATTGTTTTGTATGCGCCTACCTGGCGGGATAATGAATACTATGCTAAAGGAGCCTATAAATTCAGTACCCCTATGGATTTTTCCCTCTTGAAGGAACAGCTGGGAGAGGATTATGTCTGTGTTGTCAAATATCATTATCTGGTGAAGGATAACATTAACTGGTCTACATACGGCGGTTTTGTGTATGAGTTTAATATGTGCGAGGATATTTCGGCCCTTTACCTGACAGCGGATATCCTGGTTACGGACTATTCCTCCGTTATGTTTGATTATTCCCTCTTAAGAAGGCCCATGTTCTTCTTTACCTATGATTTGGAAGATTACAGGGATAATTTAAGAGGCTTTTACTTTGACTTTATAGAAGAGGCTCCCGGGCCGATTGTAGGTACGACAAAGGAACTGATCGAAGCAATCAAAAACTATGACTGTAAGGAATATGAAGCAAAATACAATGCATTTTATCAGAAATACAACCATGCAGATGACGGCAAGGCTTCTGCAAAGGTGGTAAATGTCATTGAGAAAATAATAGCAGGAGAAAGGTAAAGCTTTCTATGATTAATAAATGGAAAAGTATCCTAAAAATTAAGGTAAAAGGAACTCTTCATAATGTACAGGCTAAAAGTGAGAAAAGGCTGGTGGATTACAGGCTTTCCAATTATGATGTATCCGTTATCAGGAATACGAACCCTGAAAAAACGAAAAAAATCCTTTTTGTCGTAGAAAGAATGGCAAAATACAGCGGAGGGCAGACCTCACTTCTGCGCCTTGGAACGGAGCTCTCAAAGCTTGGTCATGAAGTGGGCTATACGGTCTACAAGCCCCAGACAAAGTCCGATATGGAAGAGTGTGCTTCTTCTAATTTATCCGGGTATCTGGGAAAGATGTATACAAATAAGCAGTTACCAAACCTGAAAGCAGACCTTGTCATTGCCTCTTCCTGGGATACGGTAGCCTTTGCCAAGAAGATAGCCGGATATAAGATGTACTTCATCCAGGATTATGAGCCTTATTTCTTTTCCTTTGGCGAGCTGTTTTTAATGGCAAGAAAGACTTATGAACAGGGACTTCACATGGTAAGTCTTGGTGCCTGGAATAAGGAAATGATAGAAAAGAACTGTGTACCGGTATCACCGATTGACTGGGTGGATTTTCCCTATGAAAGCAAAGAATATCCTTATCATAAGAGAAATTATGACAGCTATTCGGGTAAGAAGGAAATTACAATGGCAGTTTATCTGAAATACTATGGTAAAAGGCTTCCCAATATCACCCAGTATATGTTAAAGCAGCTAAAGGATAAGTTTTTACAGGAGGGTATTAAGCTTCGTGTCCTTTATTACGGAGAGGATAAGAGCTTTCAGACCGTTGCCGGAGAAAACCTTGGCATGCTGTCAAAAAAAGAACTTCTTTCCCTTTACCGGAAGGCTGATTTTGGTATGGTAGCTTCCATGAGCAATGTATCCCTGGTGCCTTATGAGATGTTAGCAACCGGGCTGCCATTAATTGAATTTGAAGACGGGACCTTTCCCTATTTCTTCCCGAAGGGCAGTGCTATCCTTACATCTCTGGACTTTGAAGATTTATACAGGAAGCTGAAGGAATCCATTCAGAATCCTGACCTTCTGAAACAGCGGGATGGGACAGCCAGAGAGTACTTGAGTACTTTAAGCTGGGCTAAGACCGCAAAACAGTTTGAAGACATTATAAACTATGCAGCAGGTATGGAAGCTTAAATATAGAATATTGATTCGGGTGTCATAAGTTAATCTCTCAATAAACATGGCATTGACTTATGGCACTTGAATCAATATTAGGTATGAAAGATTAAGCATAGAAGATTAGTGAAGTGAGGATGGGGCTTTGAGAGAACTGTTAAAAAAGCTGGCTCCCGGCTGGGCATTAAAAATCTATCAGAAAATCAGATATATCCTTATTACAGCCCTTTTTGGGCTGTTTCGCATATTCCCCATAAATCCTTACAGGGTTGTGGTGTGCAATGTATGGGGGTTCGGAGATAATGCCAAATATGTTACCGAGGAGTTAGCAGGAAGAAAGTATAAAAAGTTAGAAATTATATTCATAACCAATCACCCTGATGCTGCCGGTGAGACAAGGAATATAAAGGTTTATAAGAGCAATAGCATAAAAGCCGTATATGCGCTTGCCACCGCAAGAGTATGGGTGGATAACAACAGGAAAGAAAGCTACATCAGAAAAAGAAAAGGCCAATACTATATCCAGACCTGGCACGGCGGGATTGCCTTAAAGAAAATCGAGCGGGATTATGAAGAACATCTTGGCAATACTTATGTAAGGAATGCCAAAAGGGACTCTGCCATGACGGACCTTTATATCTCAAACAGCGATTTTTGCACAAAGATGTATAGAAGAAGCTTCTGGTATAAGGGAGAGATATTAGAATGCGGAAGTCCAAGAAATGATATTCTTATCAACCCCAAAAAGGAAATCGGTGAGGAGGTAAGAAAGGCACTTGGTATAAAGAAGGAAGTAAAGATAGCCCTTTATGCACCCACCTACAGGGAAGGTAAGGATAATACCTCAGCCTATTCCCTGGATTATGAAAGGCTTCTTTCTGAGCTTGCAGCAGGGTTTGGCGGAGAGTGGATTGTGGCAGTAAGGCTTCATCCTCTGGTATCTGCCCAAAGCAATGCTCTGACGTATAATGCCAAGGTTATAAACGCAACTCATTACCGGGATATTTATGAACTGATGTCCGAAAGTGATGTACTGATAACAGACTATTCCAATATTATGTTTGAATTTTCCTTTACAAGAAAGCCGGTATTCCTATATGCAGCTGATATGAAAGAATATGATGCAACCAGGGGCTTTTACTTCGAATACGCCTCCCTTCCCTATTACAAGGCAGTTAATATGCCGGAATTATTAGAAGGCATCAAAGCTTTTGATAAGAAGGAGTATGAAGAACAGGTAACAGAGTTCTTTCAAGGGCTGGTGCTTTATGAGAAAGGACAGGCTTCAAAAGCTGTTACGGACAGGGTAATACAGGTATTGAAAAGAAAATAGCATAAAAAGAGTGCTGTAAATCCTCGATTAAGAGAATTCACAGCACTCTTTTTTTGAGCTTATATTACAAGCTATATTACCAGCTTAGCCGTCTACTAGTTATTATCGGTTATTTCCTTTAACTTTGCACTTATTTCTTTTACCTTATCAGTAGGAGCATAGTCCGTTGTGCCAAATAAGTATTCATGCAGCTTGATAACATTGGCGGTTAAATCCACCGGAAATACATAGGAGACTCTGTGATACGTAAAGGCCCTCTTTTCATAGGGGAAGCCTGTCTGATCCACGATGTTATAAGACATAATGTCCTTTGCAAGGGACAGCATTTCCACCGAATCGATATTGGTATAAATCTTAGGAAGGATTTCATTCAGGATGGAGTTAAGAGTTTTTAAATCCGCCTTTTTAGCCTTCTCAAAGATTTTCTGTATGACTATACGCTGTCTTTCCGCTCTCTTAAAATCATCGCCCTTGGTATAGCGGATTCTTGCATAAGCAGTAGCATGGGTTCCGTTTACGACCTGGGTACCGGCGGCTTTCAGCTTGCCGACGTTGGTCTTGTTAATTTTATTTAACTCTTTGGTATAACCATTTACATACTTTAACTCTTCCGGAGTGATATCCAGGCTGATTCCTCCAAGGAGGTCTATGACCTTACAGACGGCATCAAAATTTACGGTAACGAATTCCTTCACATCCAGGTCAAAGTTCATATTAATCGTGTTTAAAGCCAGAGGATAACCGCCTTTAAAATAAGCCGCGTTGATTTTATCAAATTTGTTGTCCCCGTTTGGAATCAGGGAATAAGTGTCACGGTAAATGGATGCCAGCTTCACATCCTTTGTTTTATTGTTGATGCTGACAATAACGATGGTATCGGAATGGGTGGAGGATTTTAAGGAATTATCCCTGGAATCCACACCAAAGATAGCAATATTCCGGTAGCCCTTCATGTCCTTACTGTCCAGATCATTCATGACAAGGGAAGAATCCCCGGATTTGTCCACCTGCATTTTGGATGCCATTACAAAGTAGTATCCTATACCTACTGCAAGCAGGATAAGAATTAAATCAAATACCAGTATAACCTTTGCTTTAAAACGTCTTTTCTTTTTTTTAGCCATAACTATACCTTTCCTTTACTGCAAAACCTTTAATATGCGTTTTTATTGACAAAACCTTTAAAAAAGGTCAGAAACAATATTTTAAAATCCAGACTCAGACTCCAGTTCTCTATATAATATAAATCGCAGTCAATTCTTTTTCTGATAGAGGTGTCGCCGCGGTAGCCGTTCACCTGTGCCCAGCCGGTCATACCCGGAAGGACCTGGTGCTTAATCATATAGCGGGGAATTTCTTCCTTGAATTTCTCTACGAAAAAAGGACGTTCCGGTCTGGGACCGATAAGGCTCATTTCGCCCCTTAATACGTTAAAGAGCTGTGGAAGCTCATCGATACTGGTTTTACGGATGAATTTACCGATTTTGGTTACTCTCGGGTCATTAAAGGTTGTCCAGGATTTCTTTTCTTTTGATTCCGGCTGTATTTCCATGGAACGGAACTTATACATCTTAAATTCCTTGTTGTGCTTGCCGATACGAATCTGCTTGTAGATAACAGGTCCGGTGGAAGTGGTCTTAATAATGATAGCAACTACTGTCATGGGTATCGAAAAGAGAATGAGTGCTACAGTTGCCCCAAAGATATCGACAGCCCTTTTCATCACACGGTTTATGAAATTGGTAAGGGGCACATTGCGGATATTGATAACCGGAAGCCCGTCCAAATCCTCCGTATAAGGAATGGTAGGCAGGAGGTCCTGGTAATCCGGAATAAACTTGGTATGGACGCCGGATTTTTCGCATAAATTAACAATTCGGGAGAGCTTAGAGTACTCATCAATGCTTAAGGTAATACCGATTTCCTCCAGTTCATTGGACCGAAGAAATTCAGTCAGGTCCTCAATGGAACCAATGACCTTTATTCCCTTGTAAGCCGTATCAAGGTCCACATTATCATCCAGTATTCCATAGATTGCATAGCCCCACTGGGGATTGGCAAGAAGTCTGTCTATGTAGGACTGTGCCGCCCGGCTGTACCCTACCAGAAGTACATGTTTTTGGTTGTAGCCCTTTTTTCTGGCTGTTCTTTGAACATTTCTTACTACTATACGGAACACCAATTCAAAAATAACATTAACTATGAAGAAGATAAAAAGGAGATAACGGGAATAATCATTTTCCGCTGTGGCATATAGTATGAAGGTAAAATAAACCGTACCAAATATATTTGCCTTTATAATATTCCAGAGAACCAGCCTTTTCAGGCGAACAGGCCCAAGCCCATACAGCCCGCAGTAGTTATAAATGATTAGGTAGCCGGGTATTAATAAGTACAATATTCCTAAATAAGTTACCAGGTCATAGCGGCCTGCGTTAGGGTCAAAGTGGATAAGATAGCGCAGGGGGCTGTAGAAACGTAAAAAGTATGATAATATATAGGAAAGGACCAGCAGAACTCCGTCTGCTACAACATGTATTCGGTTAAGTGTCTTTTCATTGTCTTTTATCATTGAAAACCCCATTGCCAAAATGGCATCTTTACTGAATTCTTTACTTAAATTTTGTCCTTAAATGTCATTTCTATAATACATGATTGAAAGAATTTCCACAATACAAAATTTTCTTAATATTTAACTGAAATTCTTAAGATTGCGTTCAAAATTTATTTTCTTAATTTTCACAAACTCTACACAAAATACTGTTACAATGGTCACGTAAATGATATATTAGAATGTAAATAAAACTACTGTTAATAGAAAAGATACGTTTAAGGAAGGTGAATCAATATGTCAGATGAATTCTTTGAAAAAGATACAAATCAGGATGAAGCTGCCGATATAAACAGCCGTGAAGCAGAAGAGGTAACAGAAACAACTGCAGGCGGGAATACCATGGAGCAAGCAGGTGAGAGTACTACAGGCGAGGGTACTATAAACGAGAGCATCATACCGGAAAGCAGTGTATACCGTTACAAAAAACCTTCTCAGGAGGAGGAAAAGAAGGAAGCCGGCGGTTCCTACAGCTTCTGGGCAGAACAGGTGACCGGTACAGGAGCCGGACAAACCTATGAAAATTACCAGGAATATAAAGAAAACAAAGGGTTTGATACTTCAAATACAACTTATAATCAGAGAGCGGAAGAATTAAAGCAGGATGAAAAGGGCAGGAAAAAGGATGGTTTTTTTCATAAGGCAGGAAAACTGGTAGCAGTTGCCCTTGTCTTTGGACTTGTTGCAGGGCTGGCTTTTACAGGATTCAATGAAGCCTATTATAAATTAAATCCCAAGGCCGCACCGGTCCGTTTTAGTATCGGAGATAACGGTTCCTATAAGCTGCTGTCTTCCACTGCTGTAACAGACGGTAAGATAGCACAGAAAACAGATGTAACAGATGTTATTGAAAAGACCATGCCCTCCATTGTACAGATAACCACTACCTATAACCAGGTATACAATGACTGGTTTGGCGAGCAGTACAATCAGGAGAGTGAAGGCGGCGGTTCCGGCATTATAGTAGGAAAGAATGAAAAAGAACTCCTGATTGCCACTAATAACCATGTAGTAGAAGGGGCTGACCCTATTAAGGTTAAATTTATTGACGGTACGGAAGCGGAAGCCATTATTAAGGGAACGGATTCCGTAGCAGATATTGCTGTTATCTCCATTGACTTAACAAAGATCAAATCCGCTACAATGGATAAGATAGCCATTGCAAAGCTTGGCGATTCCAATTCAGTGAAGGTCGGCGAAATGGCAGTTGCTATCGGAAACGCTCTGGGTTATGGGCAGTCTACAACAGTAGGCTATATCAGTGCCAAGGACCGTGAGGTCAATGTAGACGATAAGAAGATGGTGCTTCTTCAGACCGATGCCGCCATCAATCCCGGTAACAGCGGCGGTGCCTTATTAAACCTGAACGGAGAAGTAATTGGTATCAATACGGTAAAATATGCTTCCAGTGAAGTAGAAGGCATGGGCTTTGCCATCCCCATTTCAAAAGCAACCCCTATTATTGATGAACTTATGAGCAGAGAAATCTTAACGGAAAAGGAAAAAGGATATTTAGGGGTATATCCGGAAGATGTTACGGAAGACGTTGCCACCATGTATAACTGGCCTGTAGGTGTATTCGTAAAGAAAGTAATTTCCGGAGGAAGTGCAGAGAAGGCAGGAATCGTAGCAGGTGATATCATTACCAAGGTAAATGATACGGAAATAACCGCCAGTACACAGCTGAAGGAAAAGGTAAATTCCTACCGCGCAGGTACAAAGATTACGGTAACGGTAAAGCGTAATGTGGACGGCAAATTCTCAGAAAAGACCTTTGATGTTACCCTGACTGCGGACCCACAGACTGATTCAAATAAATAAGCAGAATTCGGACTTATGAAATAATAAGGGCTGCTGCAACACGGCTGATAGCAGAAAAGCTGTTTTGCAGTAGCTCTTTTTTTGCTTTCGTTATAATTATTTTAGAAAAATTTCAATATTAATATATTGTATACGGTAAAACCCTACGTTATAATTAGTTATGTTTCAAAAAGTAACAACGCGTTTGACAAAAGCCTTAAAGTTCTTTTAAGGAGAAGGAGATAACAATATGAGTGATGATTTAAAGGATCAGGATAATAACCTGGAGAATATAGACAAGGAAACTAAAAACAAGGATGACTATGAAGAGGTCTGTTATATTTGCAGAAGGCCTGAGAGCAAGGTAGGAAAGATGCTGCGTATTCCGAATAATATCAGCATCTGCTCCGACTGTATGCAGAAAACCTTTGATACGATTAACAGCAATGGCATGCCCTACATGGACCTTATGGGATTCCCGCCCAATGTAATGAATATGAATACGGTCCAGAAGGAGGTTCCCAAGAACCAGAAGCTAAAGAAGAAAAAGGCTGAGGAGGAACCGGCGGAGACGGCAGATGCTTTTGACATTAAGAACATTCCCTCCCCCCATGTGATCAAAGGTAAATTAGATGATTATGTAGTAGGTCAGGAACATGGCAAGAAGGTCCTGTCAGTTGCGGTATATAACCATTATAAAAGGGTTGCAGCAGATACCATGGATGATATAGAGATTGAAAAATCCAATATGCTTATGATTGGACCCACCGGAAGCGGGAAGACTTTTCTTGTAAAGACACTGGCAAGACTTCTGGATGTGCCCCTTGCCATAACGGATGCTACCTCCCTGACAGAGGCCGGTTATATCGGAGACGATGTGGAAAGTGTTATTTCAAAGCTGCTGGCTGCTGCGGATAATGATGTGGAGAGAGCGGAAAAGGGGATTATTTTTATTGATGAAATTGATAAAATAGCCAAGAAAAAGAACACGAATAACAGGGATGTAAGCGGAGAGAGCGTTCAGCAGGGACTGCTTAAGCTCTTAGAGGGAAGTGATGTGGAAGTACCTGTGGGTGCTACCAGTAAGAATGCCATGGTACCTCTTACTACGGTAAATACAAAGAATATATTATTTATCTGTGGAGGAGCATTCCCCGACTTGGATACCATTATAAAGACAAGGCTGAATAAGCAGACTTCCATTGGATTCAGTGCCGATTTAAAGGACAAATACGATAGTGACCCCAATGTGCTGTTAAAGGTCAGTGTAGAGGATTTAAGAGAATTTGGTATGATACCGGAATTCCTGGGACGTCTTCCCATTATGTTTTCCTTAGAAGGACTTACAAAGGACATGCTTATAAAGATATTGAAGGAGCCTAAAAATGCTATATTAAAGCAGTACCAAAAGCTTCTTGCCCTGGATGAGGTATGTCTGGAATTTGACGATGGAGCCATGGAAGCAATCGCAGAAAAAGCCATGGAAAAAAAGACAGGAGCCAGAGCACTCCGTGCAATAATTGAAGATTTTATGTTGGATATCATGTATGAGATACCAAAGGATATCAATATCGGAAAAGTTACAATAACCAGGGACTATATTGAGAAAAAGGGTGTTCCCCAGATAGAGATGAGGGGAAGCAATTATAAGAACCTCCTGTTGGAAGGAAGCAATTAGAAGGCATACTAATGAAATAAAGTTTTTGAACCCTTCCAGGTGTAATAACGGCTCTATTCCGGCATTCTTACACCTGGAAGAGGGGAAAACTAAAATTTTACTTACATAATAAAAATTTAAGAGAGCGGGGTGTGGTTTAATAAGAAAGGACTGGTATGCTTTTGTTTGGCGGGGTAAACAGGACCTTTCTTAACCAAATTTATGGAGGAAAAATTTCTGCCGGAAATTGATGGTAATTTAAGAAAACATATGGTACGGGTACCAAAAGTAATTGAACAGGCAAGCGGCATACGGATATTTGGAAAGCTTATCAAATCACTGGTGTTTACAACGGATATCGCAATTATTCGGAATTGCAATGCCAATGCAGTGATAGCAGTATATCCCTTTACCCCCCAGCCTATCATTACCCATGCTATTATTAACTGCTCTGATGTCCCGGTATTCTGCGGGGTCGGCGGAGGCACCACAAAGGGTTCAAGAGTACTTAACCTTGCGGAGGATGCGGAATTTCAAGGGGCTGTAGGAGTTGTACTGAATGCACCGACGCCCAATGAAACCATTCTTTATTTAAAAGAAAGGATAGACATTCCGATTGTAATAACGGTGGTATCCGAAAAGACAGATATCAGGGCAAGAATCGAGGCCGGAGCAGATATCCTCAATGTATCCGGTGCGGGAAAGACAACCGATATGGTAAAGCAGATCAGAGAGGAATTCCCGTGGATACCTATTATAGCCACCGGAGGGCCTACGGAAGAGAGCATCCTTAAGACAATTGAAGCCGGTGCCAATGCCATTACCTACACACCGCCCAGCAACGGAGAGATATTCAAAAAGCTGATGAACAAATACCGGGAAGAGGATTCCATTATATAAGGAGGCATTAGGGTGTTTTTCTTAAAGAAGCTATTGAAAGGAAAAGAAACCAGCAGTAAGAGCAGTAAAAGTACCATAGACGGGACCATCAGAAAGGAAGACGTCAAAAAAGAAGAAGCCGTAAAAACTCCCCAAGAGGAAGAATATGAGATTGTCGAGAAGGAAATTCTTCCGGAAAAGATGATCTGTCCCGACTGCGGCGGTATTACCCTTGCCGGTCTGGATTTTTGCGATAAATGCGGCGGTGAACTTGGTAATTATGAGAATTATTAGTATTCCATAATTTTTGTTGACAAATAGAAATGACAATAGTAAGATAGATGCAGAACAGAGGCGTTCATAGTATACATGTATTTTGAACGCCTTTTTATTTATATCCTGTATAAGTTGAATTTTGGCTTTTTTTGAAGATATGGCACTTTTATATCTGAAAGTGGTCAAAAAATCATAATTCAGCTTGGCTATGTTACTTTTTACAGCTTATAGTTATCCGGTAAGCTTCTGTTTTTACCCAGGTACTTTAATACATTAATAAGCCAATGGTTCATAGCAGAAAACTATCGGATGCTAATATATTCAAAGGGAGGTTATTTATGAAGAAAATATTCAAAAAAGTTGTCAGTCTTGGGTTATTAGGAACTCTGACAGTTGCTTCTTTAGCAGGCTGCGGAACGAAGAATACCGGAAGCACCGGTTCAGATGGAGGCGAAGCTTCCGGCACAGGAGACGGAACCTTCTTAATAGGCGGTTTAGGACCTTTAACCGGTCAGGCTGCATCCTATGGTATTTCCGTTAAGCAGGGGGCTGAGGTTGCTATTCAGGAAATCAATGATGCAGGCGGCGTTAAGGTAGGAGATAAGACCTTACAGTTAAAGCTGCAGTTTGAAGATGATGAGGCAGATGGGGATACCGCAATGGCTGCTTACAACACTTTAATGGATAAAGGTATCCAGGCACTCCTTGGTACGGTAACCAGTGGTGCGGGACTTGCCATTGCAGACCAGACAAATGCCGATGGAATTCTACAGATTACACCCTCCGGCTCTGCAAAGGATTTGACCAAGAATCCCAATGCATTCCGCCTTTGCTTTACAGATCCTCTTCAGGGAGAGACAATGGCAGATTATGCAGTGAATACTCTGGGCTATAAAAAGGTTGCCATGATTTACAACAATTCAGATGATTACAGCACCGGTGTTGCGGAAGCTTTTGAAAGCAAGGTAAAAGAGCTTGGCGGTGAGATCGTTGCCAAGGAAGCTTTTGTTACCGATGCGGTAGACTTTAATACACAGCTTACTACCATTAAGGGAACAGATGCACAGATAGTATTTGCACCTGTTTATTATCAGGATGCTGCTTATATCACCACTCAGGCATCAGAGCTTGGCATGGCACTTCCCTTCATCGGTTCCGACGGATGGGACGGAGTACTGGATAAGGTAGTTGATAAGAAAGTATTGGAAGGTGCTGTATTCTTAAGTCCTTTCCTTGCAACAGATCCAGATACGGCTGTTCAGGCATTTGTAACAAAATACAAGGAAAAATACAATGCTACACCGGACCAGTTCGCAGCAGACGGATATGATACGGTAAACGTTATCAAAGCAGCCCTTGAAAAAGCAGGAAAGACTGGCAGTGCGGATTTAATTAAGGCAATGACTGAAATTGAAGTAAAGGGCCTTACCGGTACCGTTACCTTTGATGCAAGCGGTGAACCTAATAAGGGTGCCAAGTTTGTTGAAATCAAGAACGGCGAATACACTTCAAAAACAGTAGAAAAATAGAGAGCGGCAGTACCGCAGACTGGTCTGCTGACCAGCCTGTGGCATGCTCTGAAAGCAAATGTGAAAGATTTTGGGCTGAAGCTATGAAGAGCTGACTTTAGTCCAAATTCTTTCTTTTTTAAATAAGGCTGACTTAAGACTGAACTAGTTCGCTTTTTTCGGAAGAACGGGGAGAGGGCTTCCGGAAAAAGCGAATTAGCTTATGAGGAAGTTATGAGGAAGATGTGATGCGAGGTGCGAGATGGAAAGTATTATTGAACAATTTATAAACGGCCTGAGGTCGGGAAGTATATATGCCTTAATAGCCCTTGGTTATACCATGGTATACGGTATTGCGAAAATGATCAACTTTGCCCATGGGGATATTATCATGGTAGGGGCCTATGTTCTTTATGTAAGCATAACGGACTTTAAGATGCCGGTAATACCGGCAGTATTGCTTACTGTTGTTGTATGTGCCGTATTGGGCGTTGCAATAGAAAAGATTGCGTATAAGCCTTTAAGGAAGGCTCCGCCCTTAGCGGTATTGATTACTGCCATTGGCGTAAGTTATCTGTTACAGAGTGTTGCCCTTTTAATATTTTCGGCAAATCCGGTTACCTTTAAATCCATTATTAATCTGGAGACCGTTACGGTAGGAGGGGTTACGATACCGGGTATTACCATTGTAACACTGGTAGTTACATCAATCTGTATGATAGCCCTTACGCTATTTATCAATAAGACCAAGGCGGGAAGTGCTATGAGGGCAGTCTCCGAGGATAAGGCGGCAGCCCAGCTGATGGGTATTAACGTAAACCGCACGATTTCCATGACCTTTGCCATTGGCTCCGCGCTGGCGGCAGTGGCGGGCATCATGTTTATCTGCCAGTTCCAGTCCATAAAACCTACACTGGGAGCTTTACCCGGTATCAAAGCCTTTGTTGCGGCAGTTTTAGGCGGTATCGGAAGCGTTCCGGGAGCCATGCTTGGAGGAATCCTTCTTGGTGTCATTGAGAGCTTATCAAAAGCCTACCTCTCAACAGAGCTTTCCGATGCGATTGTTTTCGGCGTTTTGGTTATCGTTCTTCTTGTGAAGCCATCAGGGCTTCTTGGTAAGAACCGTATAGAGAAAGTGTAGGTGGAGCAGTATGGGAAAAGGTATCAGTAAAAAGACAGGAAGTATTTTTACAATTAAGAATCTGATAAAATTAGTCATAATTATAGCAGTTTATTTGATAATAATGGCATTGATGGAGGGGAGCTTAGCTACCCGTCATTTTAAATCCCTCCTTGTACCAATCGGCATTAACATTATTCTGGCAGTATCCTTAAATATTACTACCGGTTTCCTGGGAGAGCTGTCTTTGGGACATGCGGGCTTTATGGCTATCGGAGCTTATTCGGGAGCCTTATTTACAATCTTTGCACAAGACCATACCGGAATTCCGGAACCACTTGCCTTTTTACTAGGAATTTTAATCGGAGGTATTGTGGCAGCATTGTTTGGAGTAGTAATCGGAATCCCAGTACTGCGCCTGAAGGGTGATTATCTGGCAATCGTTACCCTTGCCTTTGGTGAAATTGTCCGCTCCGTCATTAATTTCTTAGGAGTTACGGGAGGAGCCAGAGGTTTAAGCGGTATTCCCAGATACACCAACTATAAATGGACCTATGGGGTGGTTATTATCACACTCATCCTGCTGGCCAACTTCGTAAAATCCCGTTACGGAAGGGTAATCAGCTCCGTCAGGGACAATGCCATAGCAGCAGAATCCATTGGTATTAAGGTAAGTAATTATAAGATTATGGCCTTTGTAATTGCAGCTTTTTTTGCAGGTGTGGCAGGAGTGCTGTTCGGGCATAATTTAAGTGTATTAAAGCCCGGTAATTTTGATTATAACAAATCAATTGAAATTCTGGTTATCGTAGTATTAGGCGGTATGGGCAGCATCAGAGGCTCCGTAATAGCTGCCATCATACTGACTCTTTTACCGGAATTCTTAAGAGGAGCAAACGATTACAGAATGTTACTTTATTCACTGGCACTTATCCTCATCATGCTGTTTAACTCTTCCGAAATCCGTCAGAGGCTGGAAGAGTCAGGTAAACTTCCCAGGTTACCAAAATTAAAGGCAAGAGCCAGGTAGGAAAGGAGAGAAAGACTTTGAGTTTATTGGAAGTAAAAAATTTAGGAATCTCCTTTGGAGGCTTAAGAGCGGTGGACAGTGTAAACCTATCCATTGAAAAGGGGCAGCTCTACGGCTTGATCGGACCGAATGGTGCAGGCAAAACAACCATATTTAACCTGCTTACCGGTGTATATAAGCCTACGGACGGCACTATCAGGCTGGATGGTGTGGATTTAGTAGGAAAGTCCCCCTCCGAAATCTGTAAGTCGGGAATTGCAAGAACCTTTCAGAATATCCGGTTATTTAAGAAAATGACAGTTCTTGATAATGTAAAGACAGCCCTTCATAACCAGCAGGGCTACTCCCTGGCAGAAAGCTTTCTTCACCTGGGCTCTTATTTTAAAAAGGAGCAGAGTATGGATGAAAAGGCTCTTGAGATTCTGGAGGTATTTGATCTGGATGGTCAGGCAGAGTATTTTGCCGGAAACCTTCCCTATGGAAAACAGCGTAAACTGGAGATTGCCAGAGGTCTGGCAACCAATCCCAAGCTGCTTTTGTTAGATGAACCCGCAGCGGGCATGAATCCCAATGAAACAGCAGAGCTTATGGATACCATCCAGCTTGTAAGGAAGCGTTACGGTATCACCATATTATTAATCGAGCATGATATGAAACTTGTGTCAGGAATTTGCGAAAAGATACTGGTGCTTAATTTCGGAACGGAACTGGCAGCAGGAACGCCGGAGGATGTTCTGAATAATCCGGAGGTTATTACCGCATATCTTGGAGAATAAAGGAGAGACACTATGGCAATGTTAAAGATAGAAGACCTGAATGTATATTATGGAGTTATCCAGGCGTTAAAAGGAGTATCCTTTGAAGTAAAGGAAGGAGAGGTCATTGCCCTTATCGGAGCAAACGGTGCGGGCAAAACTACGATCCTTCATACAATTACAGGGCTGATAGGAGCAAAGTCAGGGCATATCTTATTTGAAGGGAAAGACCTGACGAAGACACCTGCCCATAAAATCGTGACCATGGGTATGGCACATGTTCCGGAAGGCCGAAGAATATTCGCCGAGCTTACAGTATATGAAAATCTTAAGATGGGAGCCTATACCAGAAAGGATAAGGGTGAAATCGAAAGCACTCTGAATAAAGTATATAACAGGTTCCCAAGATTAA
Source organism: Anaerocolumna jejuensis DSM 15929 (assembly GCF_900142215.1). Taxonomy (GTDB): domain Bacteria; phylum Bacillota; class Clostridia; order Lachnospirales; family Lachnospiraceae; genus Anaerocolumna; species Anaerocolumna jejuensis. The sequence goes on from NZ_FRAC01000017.1 coordinate 79,122, forward strand.
AGGAACGTAAGAACCAGATAGCAGGTACCTTGAGCGGCGGTGAGCAGCAGATGCTTGCCATGGGCAGGGCTCTGATGTCCCAGCCCAGAATCATATTGATGGATGAACCCTCCATGGGCTTATCCCCCTTGTTCGTATCGGAAATATTTGATATTATAAGGGAAATCAGTGAGAGCGGTACAACGGTTCTTTTGGTGGAACAGAATGCAAAAAAAGCACTATCCATTGCCACCAGGGCATATGTTTTAGAGACGGGCAAGATTGTTTTGGAAGGAAAGGCAGATGAGCTTCTGAATGATGACTCCGTAAAGAAAGCATATCTTGGCGAATAAAGGAGGAGTTGGTATGGGAAACATTGTGATTACGATAGCCAGAGGTTACGGCAGCGGCGGCAGGACTATGGGGAGGATGTTAGCCGAGGAGCTTGGAATCCACTATTATGACAGGGAACTGCTCCGTCTGGCCTCCGATGAAAGCGGAATAAATGAAGAATTGTTTGGCAAGGCGGACGAGCAGTTAAAACAGAGCCTTTTATACCGCATAGCCAGGAAGGAATACAGGGGCGAGTTGATTCCTCCTGACAGGGAGGACTTTGTTTCCAATGATAATTTATTCAGTTACCAGGCAAAGGTCATAAGAAGGCTGGCCGAAGAGGAATCCTGCATTATTGTAGGAAGATGTGCGGATTATATTCTGAGGGATATGGACAATGTAGTGAAGGTATTTGTCCACGCATCCCTGGAGGACTGTGTAAACAGGCTGGAGGATATGTACAGCCTGCCTTCGAAAGAGCTTGAAAAGAAGATTCTTGAAACGGATAAGAGAAGAGCGGCCTACTACCGTTATTATACTGGGAGAGACTGGGAAGATGCAGGGAACTACGACCTGTGCTTTAACAGCAAGCGCCTGGGCTTTGATAAGTGCGTGCAGATTGTAAAGGATTATCTGGATATCCGGTTTGATAAATGACAGGTAATTGTACTTACAGCTCCATACCTGTTTTATGGGAAGGTAAATTCAAAACGGATAAATATAAATTTTAAATAACTACAAGAACCCTGTAAAATAGAGGAATCATCTTCTATTATACAGGGTTCTTTTGTAAGAAGCTGTTCTTTGCATTTTGGAGCACATCTTTTTTTAAGAATGAATTTTTATAGAAAAAAATGAATTAGTACGTAGGCATGACTTGTAATGAAAGATGGCATTATGCTATACTGTTAAAAAATAAAGTAGAATAAAAGAAAAGACAATATAAGGAAAGAGGTTTTATATGATTTCTGAAAAAATGAGTGTTATGGTAAAGAACAGTTCGGTGACCAGAGCCATGTTTGAAGAAGGAAAGCGCCTGGCAGCAATTTACGGCAAGGAAAATGTATACGACTTTAGCCTTGGCAATCCAAGTGTGGCGCCCCCTGCTTCGGTAAAGGAAGCAGTTGTTGATATCATAACAAATGAGGACACTACCTTTTTACATGGGTACATGAATAATTCCGGTTATGAGGACGTCAGGGAGAAAATAGCCGATAAATTAAATAAAGTCCACCAAACCTCATTTCATTCAGAGAATATCATTATGACCGTTGGTGCGGCAGGCGGCTTAAATGTAATTCTTAAGACCTTGTTAAACCCTGGTGAGGAAGTTGTTGTTTTTGCTCCCTTCTTTGGGGAATACCGGAATTATGCCGATAATTATGATGGGAAGCTTGTAGTGATCAGCCCGGATAAGGAAACCTTCCTGCCAAACTTAAAGGAGCTGGAAGAAAAGCTTACCAGCTCTGCCAAGGCAGTTATCATAAATACACCTAACAATCCTACAGGTGTAGTGTATTCCGAAGAGACCATAAAAGAGCTTTCTAAGGTATTAGAAAAAAAGCAGCAGGAATTTGGTACCTCTATTTATCTCATATCCGATGAGCCCTACAGGGAATTGGTATATGGGGATGTGTTTGTTCCCTACGTTACCAAATATTACAGAAATACCATTGTAGGTTATTCCTACAGTAAATCCCTGTCCCTTCCCGGTGAGCGTATAGGCTATCTTGTAATTCCCTCTGAAGTGGATGAATATGAAGAGATTTTCGCGGCAGCAGGAGTGGCGACCAGGATATTAGGCTTTGTAAATGCACCCTCCATGATACAAAGGGTCGTTGCAAGCTGTTTGGATTCAGAGGTTGATGTTTCTGTTTATAATGAGAACAGGGAGCTCTTATATAACAGCCTGACGGAATATGGATATTCCTGTGCAAAGCCCCAGGGAGCTTTTTATCTCTTTGTAAAGACGCTGGAAGAGGATGATAAGGCTTTCTGTGAGCGTGCCAAAAAGTATAATATTCTTGTAGTACCGGGTTCCGCCTTTGGCTGCCCTGGATATTGCCGGATTGCGTACTGTGTGGGCAAAAGCACCATTGAGGGAGCATTGCCCGGCTTTCGGAAGCTTTACGAGGAATACAGGGAAGAACCAGCAGGCAGATGCAGATAAAGCAGGTATGAAAGCGGCAGGCGGTTAAAGCAGGTATGATTGCAGCAGGCGGATAAAGCAGATATAAAAGCGGCAGGCAGATAAAGCAGATATGATAGCAGCAGATGCAGTAAGCCAGGATTTGAAAGGGAAATACGATAAAAACGGAAGCTGAGACATACGCATAACGGATATGCAGAAAAGAGGTCACTATGAAGCAATGGGAACAGTATTTCAGAAAGGTTGTGCCTTATGTTCCGGGAGAGCAGCCAAATCAACCGGGAATGATCAAATTAAATACCAATGAAAACCCCTATCCTCCTTCTCCGAAGGTGAAAAAGGCTGTGGAAGAATTTAAGACGGATAATTTAAGGCTCTATCCCGATCCTGCCTCCACTGTTTTAACGGAGGCACTGGGTAAAGCATACAGTTTAAAGAATGAACAGATCTTTGTAGGAGTGGGTTCGGACGATGTATTGGCAACAGCTTTTCTGACCTTCTTTAATTCCGAGGAGCCCATCCTGTTTCCGGATATCACCTATTCCTTCTATGAGGTATGGGCGGCACTTTATAATATCCCCTACGAAACGCTGCCCTTAAAGGAAGACTTTACCATCAGAAAGGAGGATTATTACAGGAAGAACGGCGGAATTGTGATAGCCAACCCCAATGCACCTACCTCTTTGAGCTTAGAGCTGGACGCTGTCAGGGATATCCTGGAGCACAACAGGGAATCCATTGTCATTGTGGATGAAGCTTACGTGGATTTCGGCGGAGAAAGTGCGCTGTCCTTGTTAAAGGAGTTTGAAAACCTCCTGGTCGTACAGACCTTTTCAAAATCCTATTCCATGGCGGGAATACGAATCGGCTATGCCTTTGGAGCACCATCCCTTATAAAAGCCTTAAATGATGTAAAATATTCTTATAACTCCTATACCATGAACCAGCCTTCCTTATATTATGGAGCGGAAGCAGTAAGAGACAGTGATTACCATAAGGAAATTATCGAAAGAATAAGGAAGACCAGGGCACGTACCGCAGAAAACCTTTGTGAACTGGGATTTACCATTCTGGATTCAAGGACCAACTTTCTTTTTGCCGCCCACAGGGAGGTTCCGGCAGAATTAATTTTTGAAAAATTGAGGGAAAAGAAGATCTATGTGCGTTATTTCAAAAAGCCGAGGATTGATAATTACTTAAGAATCACCATCGGAACGGATGAGGAGATGGCAGCATTTATCGATGCAGTTTCAGGTATTATAAAAACCTCTATTTTGACTAATCACTGAGATTGTGTTATTATATATTTTGATTGATTACTAAAGGAGGAGCACAGCCATGGATAACGGGAAAGACAAAGAAGCTGCCTTGGATAACAGCGAAAATAATCCGGCTGATAGTGGAATAGTTTCAAAGAATTTTATTGAGCAGATTATAGAAAAAGACATCAAAGAGGGACACTGTACTACTGTTGTAACACGTTTTCCTCCTGAGCCGAATGGCTATCTTCATATAGGACATGCCAAATCCATTCTTTTAAACAATGGACTGGCAAAGGAATATGGCGGCAGGTTTAATTTAAGATTCGATGACACCAATCCTACCAAAGAAAAGACAGAATTCGTAGAATCCATTATTGCAGATGTAAAATGGATAGGCGGAGATTATGAAGACAGACTATTCTTTGCATCCGATTACTTTGACCAGATGTATGAAGGTGCAGTTAAGCTAATAAAAAAGGGAAAAGCCTATGTCTGCGATTTAACCGCAGAAGAAATCAGGGAATACAGAGGTACTTTAACGGAGCCAGGCAAAGAAAGCCCTTACCGGAACAGAACCCTGGAAGAAAATTTAAGGCTCTTTGAAGAAATGAAGGACGGCAGGTATGAGGACGGCAGCAAGGTCCTCCGTGCCAAAATTGATATGGCGTCACCTAATATCAATATGAGAGACCCCATCATTTATCGTATTGCCAGAATGACCCACCATAATACGGGTGACAAGTGGTGCATTTATCCCATGTATGACTTTGCCCATCCCATAGAGGATGCCATTGAAGGAGTTACCCACTCCATCTGTACGTTGGAATTCGAAGACCACAGGCCTCTTTATGACTGGGTGGTGACGGAATTGGAATATGAGAATCCTCCCAGGCAGATAGAGTTTGCCAAGCTGTACCTTACCAATGTGATAACCGGCAAGCGTTACATCAAGAAGCTGGTAGAAGAAGGAATCGTTGACGGATGGGATGACCCAAGGCTTGTATCCATCAGCGCTTTAAGAAGAAGGGGCTTTACGCCGGAATCCATTAAGATGTTCATGGAGCTGTGCGGGGTATCAAAGAGCCAGAGCTCTGTGGATTATCCCATGCTGGAATATTGCATCAGAGAGGATTTAAAGCTTAAAAAACCCCGTGTCATGGCGGTATTGGACCCGGTCAAGCTGGTTATTACCAACTATCCGGAGGATATGACCGAATTTATGGAGGTATCCAATAATCAGGAAAACGAAGAGATGGGCTCCAGGCAGGTCGCCTTTGGCAGAGAACTCTACATAGACAGGGAAGATTTTAAGATAGATCCTCCCAGGAAGTACTTCCGGCTCTTTCCGGGAAATGAAGTAAGGCTTATGAATGCTTATTTTGTGACCTGTACCGGTTATGTAACAGATGAAAACGGAGTTGTAACAGAGGTACAGGCTACCTATGATCCGAAGACCAGAAGCGGCTCCGGCTTCAATGAAAGAAAAGTAAAAGGCACCATTCATTGGGTGGATGCGAAAACTTCCGTAAAGGCAGAAGTAAGGTTATATGAAAATATCGTAGATGAAGAAAAGGGAGTCTATAACGAAGACGGAAGTCTGAATTTAAATCCCAACTCTATTACAGTATTAAAGGACTGCCGTATTGAGCACAGCGTAAGCGAAGCAAAGTCTTATGACAGTTTTCAATTTTTAAGACATGGTTATTTTTGTGTGGATTCCAAAGATTCTGCAAAGGATAACCTGGTATTTAACAGAATTGTATCACTTAAGAGCTCATACAAGCCTGAGTAAAGGAGGAGCAGTATAATGGCTAATATATTTTCGGGACTTGAAGAATTTGGATTAGGTAAGATGTCCGATTTGGATGTATATGCATCGGACGATAAGGGGAAAAAGGCAGAGCAGCAGGGAACAGAAGAGAAGGCACAGGTAGTGGAATCAGATTTTATATTTGATAAGACCTACACCTGTCCTGTATGTGATAAAGGTTTTAAATCAAAAACTGTAAAAACAGGTAAGGTAAAATTAATATCCGCTGATACGGACCTGCGTCCGAAGTACCAGCACATGGATTCTTTGAAATATGACGTTATAGCTTGTCCTCACTGCGGCTATGCCGCCCTGAACCGCTTTTTTAATTATATGACCTCCCAACAGGCCAAACTGATAAAAGAGAACATAACGGCATCCTTTAAGGGAATGGCTCCCGAGGGTGAGGTGCTTACCTATGAGGAGGCAATATCCCGTCATAAGCTGGCTCTTGTCAATACCATTGTGAAAAAGGGAAAGATAAGCGAAAGAGCCTATACCTGCCTTAAAACAGCCTGGCTTCTCAGAGGCAAAGCAGAATCCTTAGAGGAACAGGAAGAAACAGAAGAAACCAAAAAGGAGCTGCAGAAGCTTCAGGAGGAAGAGCTGGAATTCATCAAGAATGCCTGTGAAGGATTTATGGAGGCCTTTTCTAAGGAATCCTTCCCCTTGTGCGGCATGGATGAAAACACTATGATGTACTTAATAGCTGACCTGGCAAGAAGAAGCGGAAAGATTGATGAGTCCAGCAGATGGATTTCCAGAGTGCTGATCTCCAGGGATGCCAATGAGCGTATCAAGACAAAGGCAAGAGAATTAAAAGACCTGATTAAACAGGAAGAATAAATAGAAGGCAGGCCGGTAGCTCCGGCTTTGCTAGATACACGGTACATAAAAAGGGCTTGCTGCGGGAGTATAAGAAAAGGAATCCTGCAGCAGCCCTATTACTGTTTTGATACGGATATATCTGTTTGGAGGTCTTTCCATGCATTTCCTGATTTCTGTTCCTAAGGTATGCCACAGTGCTGCTTACCAGGTATGGAAAAAAAGAGCTATTTATCAGCTTCAAAGGCACTGTTGGTTTTAATCATGGCTCTTGGAAGGGCATCCTTTGAATTCTTCCAGGGCTCATTGACATAGCGGTAATCGAATTTATCAATGAACCACTCCAGGTCCTCGCGCACACGCTTCATATTATCAAAATAAACCTTGTTTAATTCCTCTCGGAAATTTTCTGCCTTCTCAGCGCTAAGATGCTTGTCGGCGGACTGAAATAACAGGCCGTAATGCTCGGTGCAAAGTCCCTTTGAGGCTTTGAATTTATCCCGGAAGGCGCTGTCATTTTCATATAAGTAATAGAATGTGACAATATAGAGGGAAAACATATTTTCAATTTTGTTGCAGATGTAGCAGGAGTTTTTAAGGGTATCGGTATATTCCTTTACCGGAGTGACCTCGGAGCTTTTTTTAAACAGGGAAGGCCCCTTTCCTTTCTTGGCAGAAAGGCTTTCCAGATCCTTTATTGTTTTATCCATATGGGTCTTTAGCATGAGTGCCAGACCAAGCCTGTTATTGTTCTCATAAAGCTTTCCCAGATGATAATTGCAGAAGCCGGTTTTATCCGTCTCAGCCCTTACATCATCATCCATATAGCTTGGTCCCATGGTAAATTCAACGGCGTTGTTCTCCAGTGTTTTTCTCATAATACATATCGGACATTCACAATCGCTGTCAAAGGCATCATTGACCGGTATGGTATATAGTTTTTCTTTCATTTATGTATTGGTACTCCTTTCGGGAACTTTAATTAGTACTGGCTGTTTTGAGTATAGCATGGAGAAAAGGATTAGACAACGGAAATTGATAAGTTTTTTGCTTTCTGCGGCAGGGTATTATTCCATATATTATTGACAATAATACTAACTGGTACTGCATAAGATATGGGTTTTATACAGTGGTCTTATATAGAAAGAAATAAAAAAATTTGAAAAAATGAGATATTAAGACTAAGAAAGAGGATAATCATAATAAATCGTATTTTTAAGCGTTTTACAAAGAAAAGTATAGTTGCATAATAAATGCAAATTTACTAATATATCTTTATTGGTTAGCACTCAATAAGAGTGAGTGCTAATAAAACTCAAAAAATGCCTTTTTTAATGAAATATTGATATCATAAGGAGGAAATAAAAATGAAATTAGTGCCATTAGGAGACAAAGTGGTTTTAAAGCAGCTTGTGGCTGAAGAAACAACAAAATCAGGTATTGTTTTACCTGGTCAGGCAAAAGAAAAACCTCAGCAGGCGGAAGTTATAGCAGTAGGCCCCGGCGGCGTGGTGGACGGAAAAGAAGTTACCATGCAGGTTAAGGTTGGGGATAAGGTTATATTCTCCAAATATTCCGGTACAGAAGTGAAATTAGAGGAAGAAGAGTATATAGTTGTAAAGCAGAATGATATTGTAGCTGTTGTAGAAGACTAGTGTGAATATTAAAAAGCAATATTCACACAAGATAGTGCCTGCGAAATCCTCGGCCCAATCTTAAGGCGTGCTGGGCAGGCATTGCTGTTAGAGTGAAAAATGCGTAGCATTTTTAATCTTTCTATTTAAGCAGCACCGCAACAGATTGCGGTATGCTGGCGGTTAATTCATTATATTCAGGAGGTTAGTAAAATGGCAAAAGAAATTAAACATGGTGCAGAAGCCAGAGCGGCTCTGGAAAACGGCGTTAATTTATTAGCAAATACAGTAAAAGTTACGTTAGGACCTAAGGGAAGAAATGTTGTACTGGATAAATCCTATGGCGCTCCTTTAATTACAAACGATGGTGTTACCATTGCAAAGGAAATCGAATTGGAAGATGCTTTTGAAAACATGGGAGCACAGTTAGTAAAAGAAGTTGCTACAAAGACCAACGATGTAGCAGGTGATGGTACAACAACCGCTACTGTTCTTGCACAGGCTATGATTAATGAAGGAATCAAGAACCTGGCTGCAGGCGCTAATCCTATTATCTTAAGAAAAGGTATGCAAAAAGCTACTGATACAGCAGTAGAAGCTATCTTAAAGATGAGCTCCAAGCTTAACGGCAAGGCTCAGATAGCAAGAGTTGCCGCTATTTCTGCCGGTGATGATGCCGTAGGTGAGATGGTAGCAGACGCTATGGAGAAAGTATCCAATGATGGCGTAATCACTATTGAAGAGTCCAAGACAATGAAGACAGAGCTTGATCTGGTTGAAGGTATGCAGTTTGACAGAGGATACATTTCCGCTTACATGGCTACCGATATGGACAAAATGGAAGCGAACTTAGACAATCCATATATCTTAATCACAGATAAGAAGATATCCAACATTCAGGATATCCTCCCTCTGTTAGAGCAGATCGTTCAATCCGGCGCAAGACTTTTAATTATTGCAGAGGATGTGGAAGGTGAAGCTTTAACAACCTTGATCGTAAATAAATTAAGAGGAACCTTCAATGTTGTTGCTGTAAAAGCTCCCGGCTATGGTGACAGAAGAAAGGAAATGCTTCAGGATATCGCTGTTTTAACAGGCGGTACAGTAATTTCTGATGACTTAGGCCTTGACTTAAAGGAAACCACAATGGAGCAGTTAGGACGTGCAAAATCTGTTAAGGTTCAGAAGGAAAATACCATCGTTGTTGACGGTGAAGGCGAGAAGAAGAACATCGATGCAAGAATCGTTCAGATAAGAGCTCAGATTGAAGAGACAACTTCTGATTTCGACAGAGAAAAATTACAGGAAAGACTTGCGAAGTTAGCAGGCGGCGTAGCAGTTATCCGTGTAGGTGCTGCAACTGAGACTGAAATGAAAGAGAAGAAGCTTCGTATGGAAGATGCCCTTGCAGCTACAAGAGCAGCTGTTGAGGAAGGTATCGTAGCAGGCGGCGGTTCTGCTTATATCCACGCTTCCAAGGAAGTTGCCAAGCTGGCAGCTACATTGGAAGGTGATGAAAAGACCGGTGCCAACATTATCTTAAAGGCTCTGGAATCTCCTCTTTTCTGCATTGTTTCCAATGCAGGACTGGAAGGCTCCGTAGTAACCAGCAAGGTAAAAGAAAAAGATCCTGGTGTAGGTTTTGATGCTTTAAAAGAAGAGTATGTAGATATGGTATCTGCCGGTATCTTAGACCCTGCAAAGGTTACAAGAAGTGCTCTTCAGAACGCTACCAGCGTTGCTTCTACCTTATTAACAACAGAATCTGTTGTTGCCAATATCAAATCCAATGAACCTGCTATGCCCGCAGGTGCAGGCGGAATGGGAATGATGTAATTCCATAAAGCCAATGGTCAGGAATAAATAAATTTCTGACTTTATAGATGGGGGAATCTGCCAATGCAGATTCCCCTTTTTGGTTCCCCTATTTCACATACTGCCAGGGCAGGATAGAATTACAGGAAAAGCCGGAAATTTCACAGGATTTTTAGAAAGATATTATAATTATTTTGGGATTAAGGCTTTTCCTTTAGTAGTTTTTTTAGTATAATACTCTTATAAATATGCCATCCTTTTCAATGTGACAGGCAACGGCCTGTGATAAAGGAAATCTTAGCTTGGGAAAAGTAAGAGGGCATAAAATTAGGTCAGGAGGCAGGAAAATGAACGAGTTATATGCAGAGGCAGGAGTAAAGAGAAAGGATACTGCCGGAACATATGCTTTAAGATTTTTATTGATATTTGCGGCAATTGTGTTGTTCTTCTTTTCAATGCGCAGCCAGATTCTGTTATTTATAGCAGTTATACTAATCGTTGCCATTTTTTATCTCTTCCCAAGGCTTAACATTGAATATGAATATGTATTCTGTGACGGGCAGTTGGATTTCGATAAGATTATGGGTAAGGCAAGGAGAAAAACAGCTTTAAAGATTGATTTTGAGCAGGTTGAGGTAATGGCACCTATCGGTTCCCACTCACTGGACAGCTATAAGAACGGTAATTTGACGGAGAAAGACTTTAGCTCCAGGGATAAGAATGCGAAGCCCTATGTGATAATATTCCGCCAGGGAGAAAAGAACTTAAGGATTCTTTTTGAGCCCAATGAAAAGATGTTAAACTGTATTAAGATGAAATATCCGAGGAAGCTGGTACAGTACTAAAATTACCGTACGGCCTAAGGAATTTAAAGGGACTGCTGCAAGAAAGTTCAGACCGGTAACCCGCATAAATTCATTTATGCGGACATAACTGGCATTGACCTTCTATTGCGGCAGTCCCTTTTATAGTGAATTTTAAAATACTTTTTAGAATAAAGCTTCCTAAAAGGAATCAAATGTTGAACTTTGCAACCAGGCTGCTTAATGTTTCTGCGATAGAAGCCTGGTTCTCAGCAGCCTTGGCAATCTGCCCCATAGCTGCTGTATATTGATGCATGTTATCACAAACCTGTTCAAAGCTTTGGGAGGTATTCTCAATGTCTGTTGTAATAGTTTGAACCATATTGGTTATTTCCTCAGTAGAAGCGCCCAGTTCCTGGGCCATGGAGGCGGTATTCCCGGATAATTCGTTTACATATACGGCATCCTTTTCATAGGCTGAGCCCGTATCAAGGAGGAGGGCATAATCCGCCAGAACATTCTGGTCAACAAATTTTAAAATCTCTCTGGAATTTTCCGCAAGGTTTTCAAAAGCCTTCTTAACATTATTCACTACCCTTGTAATTTCTTTTACATGAATGGCCGACTGCTCCGCCAGGCTGCCTATTTCACTTGCGACGACACTGAAGCCCTTGCCGTATTCTCCCGCTCTTGCGGCTTCAATGGATGCATTTAAGGATAAAAGATTGGTTTGCTCGGCTATTGCATTAATTAAGCCTGCTATATTGAAAATTTCTTCAACTACCCTGCCCTTTTCTATGGCATCCAGAATATTTTTATGCTGTTCCATATACAATTCCTTTGCAAGCTGGCTGGAGGTATTCCCCTTATCCTTAATTTCATTGGCACGCAGCTTTATATGGGCGGCCTGGCTGCTTCCCTCGGAGGAATTAAGAGCCAGGCTGCTTACGCTTTTATTTACCTGTTCGACAGTCCTTCTTAATCCACCGGCGGCAGTCTTAATATCCGTTACACCAGTATTAATGGCATTGGTATTGGTATTGATCATCTCAAAGCTGCCTGAAACTTCCTCTAAGGTTGCGGACAGTTCCTCGCTGGAAGCGGAAACCTCTTCTGTCTGCAGGATAATATTTGATAAGATATCACGTATGTTTAACTGGGCTGCCTTTAGGGCATCAATTAATTTTCCCAGCTCATCCTGGCTGTTATTTTCAATTTCAACGGTCAGGTCCCCTTCTCCAAGGGCCCTGGCAAAGTCCAGTCCCTTCTTAACTGAGCGGGAGATGCCTAATGATACTATAAGGCCTATCAATAAGGAAGAGAGCAGGCCCAGGGTAATGAAGCAGTACATTATATAGGAACTGGCATTGGCCTCCTTCATATTGTCTGTATTGACATTTTGGGCCATTGCTTCATTTTTTTCGATTAATGTATTGAGCTTTGTAAACATAGCATCCTTGACGGTAATAACATTATCCATGGACTGTTCTGCCTGGTTATATTGGGTATCAGCTGCAAAATCCAATGCATTCTGCCTTTCTGTGTCATATTGTTTTAAATCCTTTTGAAAATCGTCCCATATCTGACTGTTTTCCTTTGAAAGCTGCCTGCCGCTGTAGGAAGCTAGGTAGGTCTTATTTTCCGTAATCAGCTCGTCGATTGCTTTTATAGCAGTAGCTGTTTTTTCCGTATCCTTATATAAAACAGCAACCTGGAGCTGGGTTACGGTGTTCAGCAGGTTTTCCTTGATTTTGTGCAGTTCATTTATGCTCTTTAGATTGTTGGAATACATGGATTGGGAACGTGCTGCAAGGCTGTTAATATTAAGAGCTCCTAAAATGCCTGCAACTGCCAATAAAAGTGTGATAAATAAGAATCCTGCAATCAGTTTAAACTTGATAGAAAAATTTTTGATTTTTCTCACGTCATATTCTCCTTGTTTAATATTTTTTCGCTGCTAAGGCCTGCTATACCAGCTCAAGCGTGCTGGGACTATTATATAACCCTTGTGTAACCTTATTATTACACAATTATCAATATCTTTTAAATTATGGTAATTTTCCATATATTATCTAAAGAAAAAGGCTCTGTTCAATATGGAAGGACGGATGTATCTGGTGGAAAGACATACTATTATTTCTGTATGTTGCAGAGGGACAAAATCTGTTATTACTAGTTGACAAGCGGTTTCTTATTGGTTATACTTTTAAAAATTAACTAAAATTCAGCTATCAGAAAAGAAAGAGAGGAAAAATGAGATGGGAACTATTATCGGTGAAGGCATTACCTTTGATGACGTCTTACTGGTACCAGCCTTTTCAGAAGTGATACCCAATGAAGTGGATGTGTCAACTTATCTGACAAAGACGATTAAATTAAACATTCCTATGATGAGTGCGGGAATGGATACGGTAACAGAGCACAGAATGGCTATTGCAATGGCCAGACAGGGCGGAATCGGTGTAATTCATAAAAATATGTCCATAGCGCAGCAGGCGGAAGAGGTGGACAAGGTAAAACGATCCGAGAACGGTGTTATTACAGATCCCTTTTATTTATCACCGGAACATACCTTAGAGGATGCCAATAATTTAATGTCTAAATACAGAATATCCGGTGTTCCTATTACAGAAGGAAAACGTCTGGTGGGTATTATTACGAACCGTGACCTTAAATTTGAAACAGACTATTCCAAGAAAATCAAAGAAAGTATGACCTCAGAGGGTCTTATTACCGCCCCTGTAGGCATTACCCTGGAAGAAGCCAAGAAAATTCTTGCTTCCGCCAGAAAAGAAAAGCTTCCGATTGTTGATAATGACGGTAATTTAAGCGGACTTATTACAATAAAAGATATAGAAAAGCAGATTAAGTATCCCCTTTCTGCAAAGGACGCCCAGGGCAGACTGCTCTGTGCAGCCGCAGTAGGTGTTACCGCCAATATCTTAGAGAGAGTGGACGCTCTTGTAAAAGCCAAGGTGGATGCTATTGTAATTGATACGGCTCATGGCCATTCTGCCAATGTATTGAGGATTGTCCGTATGGTAAGGGATGCTTACCCTGAACTTCAGATTGTTGCCGGTAATATAGCAACTAAAGAAGCCACAGAGGACCTGATCAAGGCAGGCGTTAATGCTGTCAAGGTTGGTATCGGCCCCGGCTCCATCTGTACGACCAGAGTAGTGGCAGGAATTGGTGTTCCCCAGGTAACAGCTATTATGGATTCCTACGAAGCAGCTAAGAAGCATGGCATTCCGGTAATCGCAGATGGAGGTATCAAGTATTCCGGCGATATCACAAAGGCAATTGCTGCTGGTGCCAATCTCTGTATGATGGGCAGCATATTTGCAGGCTGTGATGAAAGTCCCGGAGAATTCGAATTATTCCAGGGAAGAAAATACAAGGTTTACCGTGGCATGGGCTCCATTGCCGCTATGGAGAACGGAAGCAAGGACAGATACTTCCAGACCAATGCCAAAAAGCTGGTACCGGAAGGCGTGGAAGGAAGAGTAGCCTATAAGGGTACCGTAGAGGATACCGTATTCCAGCTGATTGGCGGACTCCGTTCCGGTATGGGATATTGCGGAACCAAGACGATTGAGGATTTGAAGCAGAACGGACGCTTTGTTAAGATATCCGCAGCTTCACTTAAGGAAAGTCATCCCCATGATATTCATATTACCAAGGAAGCACCTAACTACAGTGTAGAAGAGTAAATATGCAGTTTCAGTACTGTTTTACCGGAAAGTAAAATTACCGGGAAACATAAGGCAGTAAAGATAAAGCAAAGACAGAAATTAAAAGAAGCTTCAGCCTAATTCAGCTGAAGCTTCTTTTTCTTTTAAATAGGTAATGATATCATCTTTCAGAGCTTTCCATGCATCCTCATGCTTCACATAATAAAGCGGGCACAGCTTTCCTGTCACATCATAATGTCTGAGTAAATCCCTTTTATCCAGTCCGTATTTACTGCACAGCCAGGCGGACAGTGCAACAAGAGAATCATAGGTCTTTTGATTGAATTTGCCCGTAGCATCCGGGTGGCAGCATTCAATGGAAATGGTATCGTCATTTCTGTTATTTGATGCAAAGGCTATCTCATCCAGGGGAATACACTGAAGGATTTCCCCGTCTAACCCGATAACAAAATGGCTGCTGGCAGAAGTTTTCGTCTGGAGTCTTAAATTCTCAAAATAATTCCGGTTGGCATTTGCAGAAGTGCCGGGATTGGCGGTATAGTGGATTACAATACCCTTTACTCTTTTTAACGGCTTTTCTGACCGGGAGTAGTTATTGGGTGTAAGGAGTTTCTCGGTTATGGGAGGAGGTGCTATGGTATAGTAGGAAAAACCATAGGGCGCTTCCTTGTGATGTTTCAGAACTGAAAACAGCATGGTTCCGACGATAGCTGTCATAAGTATGCATAGGCTGGTGATAGCAATAATATCACGAAGTCTGCTTCTGCGTTTTTTTCTGCGGCGTTTATCCTTGGCATCCATGGGTCTAACTTCCTCTTCTGCATTTTCTTCTATCTTAATCATTCCACAACATCAGGTGCCATGCAAGGAAAAAAGAATTAATAATAATGAAGTATTTCTTAAGCTGGCCTCTTCCCGGCAGCCAAATCTATATTTTTATGAAGATTTTTATGTAGTAAATTCTTTTGGAACAGGTGGTTTTCTAGAGGGAGATTGTAATATCACGGTTGATGGGCTGGTATTTCCGGTAGGAGATAGCGGCAGCGTCCAGCATCTTTTTGGCGGCTCTGGTAGCATCGGTTTCGGCATACTTGTCCGACAGGTAAATAATTTCACTGATACCCTTTTGGATAATGGCCTTTGTACATTCATTGCAGGGAAATAAGGTGACATAGAGCTTTGCACCTTTCATGTAAGGGCCGGTATAGTTAAGGATGGCATTCATTTCAGCGTGGCAGACATAAAAATACTTGGTATCAAGGGGATTACCCTCCCGCTCCCAGGGAAATTCATCATCCGAACAGCCAATGGGCATACCGTTATAGCCCACAGAGAGAATTTTATTGTCCTCACTTACAATACATGCCCCTACACTGGTGCTGGGGTCCTTGCTCCGCTCCGCAGAAAAGATTGCAATCCCCATAAAATATTCATCCCAGGTAATATAGTCTTGTTTTTTCATTCCCTTATCCTCCTGATTTGCTCATCAAATATAAGTTTATTTTAACATAGGAAAAAGGCTAAGTAAATTTAAAATAAAATGGGAATACTTTTTAATACAGAAAAAAATGTTAAATTTATAAAATATAGCAGGAAAGAAAACGCAGGGGTACCCGGTCATTTTTAATATATTTTGGTAAAAATGGTATTATAAAATAACTAATTTCAGGTTTTATGCGGAATAAGAGACTTTACAAAAACTTTACATTCTAAAAATACGCGGATTACAAAGGGCTAGTAGAATGAAACCTGTAATTAGAACAACCAAGAAATATAACAGGGGGATCCCAAATCAAGGAGGAAAGAAATAATGAAGCTAAAAAATAAAGTTCTGGCAGTTCTTTTAACAATGGCGCTTGTTGGTGTGCTTGGAGGTTGCGGAAAATCAAACAACGCATCCGGTAATGCAGGCAATGCGACCACAGAACCTACACAGGCAGCTACAGATGCAGCAACAGAAACACCTGCAGCAACAGAAGCACCTTCTACAGACAACTTATCCGGTACAGTAACCATAACAGGTTCTACATCCGTTGAAAAAATCTTAAATGACATGATTGATGAATTTACCGCAGCTAATCCTGATGTGACAATCAACTATACAGGAACCGGTTCTTCCGCAGGTATTGCAGATTCTATTTCAGGAGCAAATGACATCGGTGCTTCTTCCAGAAATTTAAAGGATGACGAAAAAACATCAGGCCTTAAGGAAGTAACCTTTGCTTATGACGGTATTGCCGTAGCTGTAAATCCCGCTAACACTTTAAAGAACATTACAACAGAAGACCTTGCTAAGATATTCTCCGGCCAGATTACGAACTGGAAGGATGTAGGCGGAAAAGACGCTGATATCGTAGTAGTATCCAGAGAGGGTGCTTCCGGAACAAGAAGCGCATTTGAAGAACTGACAAAGTTAGAAGATGCAGGCGGTTTAACAGAGAATGCAACAGTTGTTGAAGGAAATGGTAACGTTCAGACAGCAGTAGCAGGAAATGAAAATGCAATTGGTTATGTATCCTTCTCCTATATTGACAGTACAGTAAAAGCTCTTACCGTAAATGATGTAGAAGGAACTCCTGAAAATGCTAAATCAGGAAAGTATGTACTCTCAAGACCTTTCCTCTTTGTATACAATGAAGGAAAAGCATCAGCCGCTGCAAAAGCATTCGTAGACTTCTCATTAAGCGATGATGGCCAGGCATTCGTAGAAAAACACGGAGGAATAAAATTAGATAAATGAAAAAGAACGTAAGCAATCAGAATAAGGCAGGTAAAGCGGTAGAATATAAAGAGACACTGTTTCATATTATCTTTTTAGTAAGTGCTTTGGTTAGTGTCCTGAGTGTCGTTGCAATTATCGTCTTCGTATTTGCCAAAGGCTTAAAACCCTTTTTCGGAAAAGATGCTTACAGCTTTCTAACATTTATAACCGGATTAAAATGGGACCCGAACAATAATGTATTTGGAGTGTTCTACATGATAGTAGGATCCCTGCTTGCAACCCTGGGCGCGATAGCGTTCGGGGTTCCAATTGGTTTACTGACAGCTGTATTTATCGCCGAAATAGCACCTAAGAAAATAGTTTCAATTATTAAGCCGGGAATAGAATTATTAGCCGGCATTCCGTCCGTTATATACGGAGCCTTCGGTCTTGGAGTCATCGTCCCTTTAATTAATAAAGTATCTCCCACCGGACAGGGGCAGTCCTTATTAGCTGTTATCTGTGTACTTACAATTATGGTGCTGCCTACCATTATATCCTTAAGTGAAAGCAGTATCCGCGCCGTGCCCAAGTCCTACCGGGAAGCCTCCTATGGCCTTGGCGCTTCCAAAATACAGACCATTTTCAAAGCAGTTATTCCCGCAGCCCGCTCCGGAATATTGACGGCTACCGTACTTGGTATCGGCAGGGCTATCGGAGAGACTATGGCAGTAATGATGATTGCAGGAAATAATATCGGCGGCCTGCCCACCAGTATATTCTCAAAAATCAGACCTCTGACCACCAACATTGCCATGGAAATGGGCTATGCCTCCGGAAGGCATCAGGATATGCTCTTTGCCACCGGTGTAATCCTTTTTACCTTCATCATGGCTATTAACTTTACGCTGATCCGGCTGACCAAAAAGCTTGGGAACGAAGGTCCTTTAAGATAAGCAATTTTCACTTATATTTAGGCAGTGCCGCCGGCAGTATTGCGGTATGCGCGAAAGAGGTTTAAATGAATAATAATAATTGGAGCAACAGAAAAGTGAAAGACGGCCTTTTAAGGAGCTTAATCTACCTTGCCACCGCATTGACCGTTAGTATCTTATTTATCATCATAGGTTTCATTTTATACAAAGGAGTACCTGGAATTAATGTGGATTTCCTGACCAGAAGCTGGGATGATAAGACCACCTTTGTAAATATCAAGGCAGATGCCGGCAGAACAGGAGAGGGTGAAGAGGGCTATATTCCTGCTCTTGGCATCACTGTAAAAGAAGGCGACAAAAACCTGGTTATATCGAAGATAGAGAAAAACTCCCCGGCCAAAAAGGCTGTAAATATGAAGAATGCATCCTATGTTCTGAAAAAGGATGATACTATCAGCAAGATAGGGAGTGACAATACGGAGGATTTATCCTTTGGGGACGCAGTAAAGCTGTTAAAGGACAGTGACGGAAGCCTCCGTCTGAAGGTAACAAGACCCGGCGGCGGTATTATACCAATGTTTGTATCGACTATTTATATTATCCTGCTGTCTCTTGTGGTTGCAGGGCCTATTGGAATCAGTGCGGCAATCTACCTCAATGAATATGCAAAGCCCGGCAGAGTCCTTAACATTATCCGCTTTGCCATACAGAACCTGGCTGGTATACCTTCCATTATATACGGCCTTTTTGGTATGCTTTTATTTGTACAGACACTTAAGATGCAGTATTCCATACTGGCTGGTTCCCTTACTCTTAGTATCTTACTGCTTCCGACCATTATTTCCACAACAGAGGAAGCACTGAAGGAAATACCCAGATCCTACAGGGAAGGTTCTTATGGACTTGGAGCAACAAAGCTGCAAACAATTGCAAAGATTATCCTGCCTGGGGCATTGCCGGGCATTCTGGTAGCAGTAATTCTCAGTATCGGCAGAATAGTGGGCGAATCCGCAGCCCTCATCTTTACCGCAGGTACAATCGCACAGATACCGGAAGGGTTAGTAGGGGGAAAGGCATCTGCGGCAACACTTACCACTAAGATGTACTGGCTGATAAAAGAATCGGGAGATTTAAGCGCAGCAAGTTCTATTGCAGTGGTATTGCTGGTTCTTATTATACTATTAAACGTTGCTTCCAAAATGATAACAAGAGCATTTTTAAAAAGAACCGGTAATGGCTGATAGCGCTTTTAACAGGATTTACGAAAACAGGAGGATATGCTTTGAACGATAAGGTGAAATTTACAGTCAGGGATCTGGATTTGTACTACGGAAATTTTCAGGCTCTAAAGAATATAAATATGAATATAGAACAAGGGAAGATTACAGCCTTTATAGGACCTTCCGGCTGCGGCAAATCTACCTTTTTAAAGACTCTGAACCGGATGAATGACCTGGTGGAAGGAGTTAAGATAAATGGGGAAGTTACATTGGACGGCGTGGATATCTATAAGGATTTTGATGCAATCATGCTAAGGTCAAGAGTGGGTATGGTATTCCAGCAGCCAAATCCTTTTCCCATGAGTATCTATGACAATGTAGCTTACGGCCCCAGAATACACGGTGTTAAGAAAAAGAGCGCCCTGGATGAGATGGTGGAGAAATCCTTACGTCAGGCAGCTATCTGGGATGAAGTAAAGGATAAGCTGAAGAAAAGTGCTCTTGCAGTATCCGGCGGACAGCAGCAGAGAATCTGCATCGCCAGAACCCTTGCAATTGAACCGGAGGTAATATTAATGGATGAACCTACCTCGGCACTTGACCCTATTTCTACTATTAAAATAGAAGACCTTGCTACGGAATTAAAGAAGCACTATACTATTATTATAGTAACCCATAACATGCAGCAGGCCGGACGTATTTCCGATAAAACAGCCTTCTTCCTGACGGGAGAGGTAATAGAATACGGTGATACCGAGCAGATATTTAACAAACCGTCCAATAAGAAAACAGAAGATTATATCACCGGAAGATTCGGTTGATTAATTGAATTAGGTAAAAGTATAATTCAAATAAGCCTGTATGGAAAATTTATACGGAAAATATGAAAAAGGTAACCCGAAAAGACTTGCAAATAAATAGGAAAATGCTATTATATTGGTAATCAACTAGCCCTTATTAAGGGCGGATAGGAGCTGAATCGAATGAGACAGACTTTTCTTGCACAACTGGAGGAATTAAACAATGATGTAATCAAAATGGGAAGCATATTAGAGCTGTCCATGAACGAAATGATAGGAGTCCTTCATGACAAAGACATTGAAAGGGCAAAGAAGATCATTGACAGAGATGATGAAATTGATATGCTGGAACAGCATATCGAGAAGGAATGCATCAATATCATTGCCAAGCAGCAGCCATTGGCATCGGATTTAAGAAAGATAACCTC
Organism: Anaerocolumna jejuensis DSM 15929; assembly: GCF_900142215.1. Classification (GTDB taxonomy): domain Bacteria; phylum Bacillota; class Clostridia; order Lachnospirales; family Lachnospiraceae; genus Anaerocolumna; species Anaerocolumna jejuensis. Next base: position 99,511 of record NZ_FRAC01000017.1, read on the forward strand.
AATAATGAAGATCATAACGGACATTGAACGTATTGCGGACCAATGCGCAGATATCTCAGAGTATATTATCAAGCTTAACAGGTATCCTCAGATGGACTCGCCCAAGTCCCTTGATTCTATGATTGAAGCTATGAAAAAGATGGTAATTAACACCATAGACAGCTTTGTGGAGGCTGATGTTAAAAAGGCAAAGGCTGTCATTGAAGCAGATGATGAAGTGGATAATGACTTTGAGAAAATAACGGAGGAGCTGTCCCTTATCATGCAAAATAAACCGGAGCTGGTACCCCAGTGTATTTGTTATCTGATGATAATAAAGTACCTGGAGAGAATGGCAGATCATGCCACGAATATAGCAGAGTGGATAACCTATATTGTTACAGGAAATCTAACGGTTGGATAAAGAAATCCCTTGAAGGAGAGTTTCTCATGAAAACAATATTAGCGGTAGATGATGAAGAACATATTTTAGAGCTATTAGCCTATAATCTGGAAAGAGACGGCTACCGGGTCTTAAAGGCGGAATCCGGTGAACTTGCTCTGGAAATACTGGCTTTTGAGAAAGTTGATATCGTGCTTTTAGACTGGATGCTGCCGGGAATGGACGGAATAGAAGTGCTGCGGAAAATCCGCTCCGACAGGAATTATCACAATATCCCCGTTATTTTCCTGACGGCAAAAGGGGATGAGATCAGTAAAGTGGTAGGACTTGAGGTAGGCTCTGACGATTATCTGGTAAAGCCCTTTGGTATCCATGAATTGCTGGCGCGTATCAAGGCAGTGCTGCGAAGAACAGAAGGCACTGGAAAGCAAAGCGAAGAAAAGGATGAAAGAGAAGAAAAGCTCATTATTGACCAGCTGGAAATCAACCGTTCCAGGAGGACGGTAACCCTTGACGGAGACCTCGTTGAGCTTTCCTTTAAGGAATTTGAGCTATTATATCTGCTGGCGAAAAACAGAGGTATCGTATTTACCAGGGATAACCTTCTGGAAAAGGTATGGGGATATGACTATATCGGCGAGACCAGAACCGTGGATGTACATGTAAGTAACCTGAGAAAGAAGATAGAAAAGGATGAAAGCCATCCTGTTTATATCAAAACGGTAAGGGGTATGGGGTATAAGTTCGCATAATTCACACAAGATTGTGCCTGCGAAATCCTCGGCCCAATCTTGCGGTGCGCTGGAAAGGCATGGCTAATATTCAGAAAAGGAGTTAAAATGCAGAAAAAGCTCTATATCAGTTACCTTGCAACGATTATTTTAGCCCTGGGAATAGCAGGAATATTATTCTGGAATGAGACCTCGGATTACTTATATAAGCAAAGTGAGGACCGTTATCTGGCCCAGGCGCAAATGGTGGCAGACGTATTTACGATGACAGGCTTTAGTAGCGCTCAGGATTATGAGTCCTTCGTAGATAAATATGGGAACAAGTACAATTGCAGAATAACGATTATTGATAAAGACGGAAATGTCATTGCAGATTCCAAAACCGACGGACAGATGGAAAACCATAAATCCAGAGAAGAAGTGAAGCTTGCCTTAAAGGGTGAGAGCGTTTCGGTGACCAGGTATTCCAAAACCATGAAGCAGGAATATTCCTATAGCGCAGTCCCTGTGAAAACAGCAGATTTTGACGGGGTTATCAGGATATCCCTGCCTTTCTCAACCATAAAGGACTTAACCGATAAATTAGGAGGTTCTCTGGAACTTACGGTATTTCTGTGCCTGGTATTAGCCATGGCTGCCGCCGCTATTTTTACAGGGCTTTTCACAAAACCTATTAATGAGGTGGCAAGAGCGGCAGAGAGAATATCCGACGGAGACTATAATATTAAAATCTACACAAGGGATAAATCCGTGGTTGGAAAGCTTGCCCGTTCCTTTAACATTATGGCCGGAAATCTGAAGAACACCATAACCAGCCTCACACAGAGAAATGCGGAGCTGGAAGCGATGCTCAGCAGCATGGAGGCAGGCGTTGTTGCCATTGATGACAGCAGCGATGTACTCTTTTTCAATAAATCCTTTGAAAAGATAAACAATACCGGAAAGACCATTGCAGTAGGGCAGTCCCTGTATTCCATCTTCCGTAATGCCGCTGTATTTGATGCAGTGGATGAAGTAAAGGAAACGAAAACAAGTGTTATGAAGGAAGGCAGTATATCAGGGCTATCCATGAGCTTTATCAGGGTTACCGGCACACCCCTGGGGCTGGAAGGAGAGAAATCCTTTGGCGTTCTTTTAATTATAGAGGACATTACCCAATTGAAGAAGCTGGAAAATATGCGAAGAGATTTCGTTTCTAACGTGACCCATGAATTAAAGACACCTCTGACATCCATCAGAGGATTTATAGATACTTTAAAAAATGGAGCCATAAAAGAAGAAGCAGTGGCAAACCGCTTCCTGGATATTATTGATATTGAGGCGGAGAGGCTGTTTACACTTATTCAGGATATCTTATTGCTGCAGGAAATCGAATCTAAAAGAGATTTTGAGAGAATTCCCTGTGATATCAATGATTGTGTGAAATCAGTGATTGAACTGCTCCAGCCAAAGGGAAAAGACGATCTGGAAATAATCTTTGAGCCCCAGCCGTATCTGAGACCCTTTTACTGCAATCCCGACAGAATGAAGCAGCTCTTTATAAATCTTCTGGACAATGCCATGAAATATACGGAAGAGGGTACCATAACCGTTACCCTGAAGGAAGAAGAGGACAATTTGGTCCTGGGGGTCAAGGACACGGGAATCGGCATTGACAAGGAATCACTGCCACGTATCTTTGAGCGCTTCTACCGGGTGGACAGGGGACGTTCCAGAAAGCAGGGAGGAACCGGCCTTGGACTTTCCATTGTAAAGCATATTGTAGAACTTTACAGCGGAAATATCCAGGTAAACAGCACCTTAGGAGAGGGAACGGAATTTATCATTGCCCTTCCTTACGACACGGGAAAAAAGAAATAAACCAAGGCTGCCAAGAAGAATGATTCCAAGGATGAGAAAAAGGCAGTGCATAAAGAAGGTATCCGGCAGGAGATTGATAATCGGGTCGGTAGCCGGATCAAAGAGCCAGTAATTGTTGCGGAAGAATATCTTGTGCAGCACAACAAAAAGCTTGTCAAAGTTAATGGCGCATGCCAGCGCAACAAGCAGAGGCAGCACCACTACAGTAACACTGGAAGGCAAAAGATAACGGTAGTCCCTGACTTTTCTTTTATATAGGATAGTCACAAGGAGCAGCAGGGCAGTTACAGCTAAAATATAATAAAAGGCTATAAAGATATTTTTAACCTCCCTGAAATGCTCCAACGCCGGGGCAGAAGAGGGGAGGGTAGGAAACTTTAGCTCTCCCTTATAAAAGGGTGAATTATAATCAATGAGCACATCATAATTTTCTTTTATCACAGAGGCCTCTATCCCGGAGGTTTTTTCTATGTCCAGATGTTTTATATCAAAATAATAGAGAGGTCTGAAATTCACTGCAAGAATGACCCCGGCAGAAATAAAGAACAGGGCAAATAGTAAGCCGATACCGATATCGGTCAATTTAAACTTTCTCATATGCGTAATCCTTTCAAAGAGATTCATAATAAATTTAATCAAATTTATGATAGCAGCTAGAGATTCATAAATTTCCAGTTCAGCAATACGAAAGACCATATAATTAAAAATGGTATCTTATAACATATTATATCTTTCCACAAGAAATTAAGCAAATGAATTGTAATACTGTGCTATAGAACAAGGACTCCGTTTGCTTGTATATGTGTTATGGAATGCTGTTAAGGGTCTAACTTCAAGATAGATAACCGCAGGCTGGCTTCATGGCCTTCAGGATTTAACAGAATTTTAACAGGTATATACAAGAGTATAGCTTTTCATGGTATAATGTATACAGAATCTGATTGGATTAAGGGAGAAACCGATGGAAAGCTGCATTCACAAAGGAGAAGAAATCTGCGCCTATGAACTAAAGGACAGCTCAGGAATTTATCAGGTGGAAAGGGTAGAGGAATTAAAGCTTGCAGCGGCAAAGGGAGAGCTGATCTGCAGAGAATGCGGCTCCAAGGTCTATCTGGCTGCGGGATTGATAAAGGAACCCTATTTTGCCCACTAATCCCCATGCATATCGCAAGCTTGCTTGCGATACTGCTTAAATAGAAAGATTAAAAATGCAACGCATTTTTCAATCAATGACCTTACCGGCTGCGAATATTCTGCCAACAGGGAGTCCGAGGAGGCATTAAAGGGCAAGCGGCTGCTCTACCACCTGCTTCGGACAAGCTTTCCGGAGGAAGAGCTCTATACCAGATATAAGCTGAAGAACGGCTTATATTGCAGCTTCTTCCTGCCCTTTACGGACGGAAAGCCCATTGCAGTTGAGTTCAGGTTGTACAATACGGGAATAGACGAATTCTATATAAGGGATCAATATTACCGGGAAGAGGGAATTACGCCTGTCTATATAGTAGGGCACCGGGTCGATAAAAACGACAGGCAATTATCCTGGTACCAGAATCTGATTCAGAAATCCATGGGTTATTGTGCTTTTTTGGATGCTGTGCAGGAAAAAATGTTTTTAAAAAAGAGCTTTTATAACCGCTTTGAAGGAAAAGGAAGGGTAAGGCTCCTTTGGAAGGATTATCCGGTAAAGGAGCTTCTTCTTAACAGGAATGGAATTCTTTCAGAAGAATTTATGGAGGAATGCAGTAAAGCAGAGAAGGCCTTTGCCCTCCCGGAAGGCATCCGGGAGGATATCCTGGAAAATGCCCTGCGGCTGGTAAAGGAAGGGCAGGGGCACCTGGTATCGGAGAAATACAGGAATTTTATAAGAGAAAGAAAACTGCTTAGATAAGCGGAAGGGGGTATTTATGTTCCAGGTAGGTACAGATTGGAATCCCAAGCAGGCACGGCTGAAAGAGCTGCTTGCAAAGCCTGAAAAGTTTGAGGAAGCAAAGGAGCTTTGTCTCCAATTACATTCAATAGTCCACTCCTCGGAGATAACACCGGGCATCGAGCCAACCTTACTGGATGAGGTATGGGAGGGCTTGACGGAAAAGGCCTTTCTTATCATGCCGACAGTGAAGGATGTGACAGTTGCATGGAACATCTGGCATATTACGCGAATCGAGGATATCACAGCCAATATTTTAATAGGGGAAAGAGAACAGGTATTGGATGAAGAATGGCTGGAGCGCCTTGGAGTCCGGGTCAGGGACACAGGTAATGCAATGACGGATGAGGAAATCCTTGCTTTAAGCCGGCAGCTGGTCCGGGAAGAGCTTAAAAGCTACCGGGATGCCGTAGGAGTCAGAACAAAGGAAATAATAAATAATCTGACTTCCCCTGATTTGAAAAGGAAGGTAAAAGGGGAAAGCATTGCAAGGATATTAAAAGAAGGCGGCGTGACGGAACAGGAGGATTCCATCTGGCTATTGGATTTCTGGGGGAAGAAAAATGTAGCAGGCATTATTCTTATGCCAATCACAAGGCATCAGGCAGGGCACCTAAATGATTGCATAAAGTTAAAGAAAAAGCTGCAAAAATAGGGGTTGCCATACTGGTTAAAATATTGTACACTAAAAATAGATTTTGTATGACTGGCGGAAATGGGAGCTTACCCATAGGGAGTACAAAAATATGATATGCCGACCGCCTGGGCAGCTCTGGTAATGGGATAGTTACCGGGTTACCAGGGCGGTTTTTTGTTGTCTTTAGGAAGAATAACCATATAGTCCCTATTTTAAGGAAAAGGAGAGCGGAAATGAGAGCATTAATCAGCGTATCGGACAAAACAGGAATTGTGGAATTCGCAAAGGAACTGGAGGCCCTTGGCATTCAGATTCTGTCAACGGGAGGAACCTATAAAAAGCTGAAGGAAGAAGGAATCAAAGCAGTTGAGGTATCCGAGGTGACAGGCTTCCCCGAATGTCTTGACGGAAGGGTAAAGACCCTGCATCCTGCCATCCATGCCGGACTTCTTGCCATGAGAGGAAAGGAAGAGCATATGAAGCAGCTGGAGGAGCTTCATATCGAACCCATAGATTTTGTCATTGTAAATCTCTATCCCTTTAAAGCAACCATCCTGAAAGAAGATGTTACCAGGGAAGAAGCTGTTGAGAATATCGATATCGGAGGTCCCACCATGCTTCGCAGCGCCGCCAAGAATTATCAGGATGTAGCGGTAGTGACGGACCCGGCTGATTACGAAAAGGTACTGGGAGAATTAAAGGGGCAAGGACAGGTAAGCCTTGATACCAAGTTCTATCTGATGCAGAAGGTATTTATGCATACCTCCAATTATGATACCATGATTGCCGATTACCTGAAAAAGGAAAGAAAAGATACCGCTCTTCCTGAAACCTTAACCCTGACCTATGAGAAGGTACAGGATATGAGATACGGGGAAAACCCTCACCAGAAGGCCGCCTTCTACCGGGAAATCGGAAAGAAAAAAGGTTCTATAGTTGATGCTTTACAGCTTAACGGAAAAGAGCTGTCCTTTAACAACATCAATGACACCAATGGAGCTTTGGAATTGCTGAAGGAATTCAGCGAACCTACCGTAGTTGCTTGCAAGCACGGTAATCCCTGCGGTGTGGGAAGCGCAGATAACATAGAGGCAGCCTGGGATAAGGCTTATCAGGCAGATAAGGTATCCATCTTCGGCGGAATTGTAGTAGTAAACCGTACTGTAACGGCTTATATGGCAAATGAAATGAGTAAAATCTTCTTAGAGGTTATTGTGGCGCCGGCCTTTGAAGAAAAAGCGCTTGAAATACTGAAGGGCAAGAAAAATGTCAGAGTATTGCAGCTGGCAGATATCGAAGTACCTCAGAATGAGAATGCCTATGACTTAAAGAAGGTAAATGGTGGCCTTATTGTTCAGACCATAGACAGCAAGCTTTTAGAGGAAGCCGATATCAAAGTAGTAACGGACAGAAAGCCTACTGACAAGGAAATGGAAGATATGCTCTTTGCCATGAAGGTCGTAAAGTTCGTAAAATCCAACGGTATTGCCCTTGCAAAGGATAAGCAGACCATCGGCATCGGCCCCGGACAGGTAAACCGTATCTGGGCAGCCAAGCAAAGCATAGAGCACAGCAGGGAACTGATAAGTGAAGAAGCTTCCGCTGGCTCCGTACTTGCTTCCGATGCCTTCTTCCCCTTTGATGATTGTGTGGAAGCTGCCCAGGAAGGCGGAATAACCGCAATCATTCAGCCCGGCGGCTCCATCCGTGACGAGGATTCCATTAAGAAATGCAATGAGTACGGAATCACAATGGTATTTACCGGAATGAGGCATTTTAAGCACTAAGACAGCTGAGGATGAAATGCTGGTAGCTAAATTTAAAAGTAAAAATTAAATAATGTTTAAGCAATAAAGCAGCATTGTTATAAAATATTGATATAAAAATTATTTTATTAGAAAAGTACTGTAAATAGGACGGATTGGTATGTCTTTAAGGCAAAGGATTAACAAGAATGCCTTGCCGCAAAGATACCATCCGTCCTTTTTGAGTGTAAAACCCAATAAAAATTAATTTTTATAAAATTCTAATATAAATTTATTTATTAATTTTATTATAAATTTGAAGATAGATAATTTGATTGCAGTGGTTATAGTATCGTAAGCAGGCTTGCGATATGCATAGGGATTAAGATGCACTCAGCTTCGTGAAAATCGATTCGCTGCATTTTATGCTCCCAATATACGTATACAAAAGCTGAGATTAACTTATGATGCCAGAATCATGATTGTATGTTAAAAAATACAGGTTGCTTTTTCTATGACATGCAGTTTATCATAGTAGCAGATGCCTAATACAGTCGTTGTTGTGAAAGAAATTAAAAAGCAGAAGGCTGCTATTTGTGAGGCTATGTCCTATTACGAGGCTATTTCCTATTATGAGGTAAATTTCTTTTTACGAGGCAATTTTTCTATCAAATAGAAGCATCTGCATATAAACCATCAGTTTTACCATAGGAAAGGAGAATTCAATCCTGCATGGAGGAAATAATACAGAAAACCATTTTAAATTTACAGAGAAATAATATGGAGGGATATTTTGTTGAGAATAAGGAAGAATTACTTACACTGATATCCACACTGATAACAAGGGGAGAAAAGGTTGGCTGCGGGGATTCCGTTACCTTAGAGGAGACCGGGGTTTTTGAATATCTTCGAAGCGGTAATTTTGATTTTTATGATAAACACCGACAAAGTTTAACTTCCAATGAAAAACGGGAGCTTTATATAAAAAATTTTAGTGCGGATACCTTTATAACCGGTACCAATGCCATAACTGCTGACGGAAAATTATTTAACCTCGACGGAAATGGAAGCCGCGTTGCCCCCATGCTTTACGGACCTCAGCAGGTGATAGTTGTAGCAGGGACAAATAAGATCGTGGAAACGGCGGAAGCTGCCATAAACCGAACAAGGCAAATCGCAGCACCCCTGGATGCGAAAAGGCTGAATAAAGATACACCATGTGTAAAGCTGGGGAAATGTATCGATTGCAGGCACAAACAGCGAATTTGCAATGACTTTGTTTTAATCTCCGGGCAATTTTTAAAAAACAGAATCAAAGTGATTCTTATAGAAGGAGAATACGGTTATTGATTTTATGGAAGTTGATGTTGAAAAGTGGCTCCGGCAATATGAAAAGTGGCTCCGGTAATATGAAAAGTGGTTACAGAATAATTCCGAATTGGATATCCTGATTTGAGAAGAAAATTAACCAATGAATATGGTATAGTGATGATATCGGAGGTGATTATTTGTATTTTGAATACGGTAACGAGGAAATAGAGTTTCTGAAAAGCCGGGACAAGGTCCTTGGTGCAGCAATTGACCAAATTGGATTAATCTACCGGGAAGTTGACCGTGACCTGTTTTCTTCTGTGGTCCATCATATCATAGGGCAGCAGATTTCCACCTCTGCCCAGGCAACGATATGGCAGCGGCTTACAAACAGCCTTGAGGATATCAATGCCGATACCATATGTACGCTGGAACTTAATGAGCTGCAAAAGTTCGGAATGACTTATAAGAAAGCCGGATATATTAAGGACTTCGCGGAAAAAGTAAGAAATAAGGAATTTGACATAGAGATGCTTAACAGGCTGCCCGATCAGGAGGTCGTGAAGGAGCTTTCTGCTCTGAAGGGTATTGGAGTGTGGACTGCGGAAATGCTTATGACCTTTAGTATGCAGCGTCCGGATATTGTCAGCTTCGGAGACCTTGCCATTCACCGCGGAATGCGGATGCTGTACCATCATAAAACCATTGACAGGGAAAAGTTCGAAAAATATAAAAGGCGTTATTCACCCTATGGGACAGTAGCCAGTCTTTACCTCTGGGCAATAGCCGGAGGAGCAATTACCGGAATGCGTGATTATGCACCCAGGAAGAAAAAAGGGGAGGCAAAGAAATGATACCGAAAGATATAGCGGCAGATAAAATGACACCGGAGGAAATGTGGAAAGCGGTATCTGAAAATGACGCATCCTATGACGGCCTGTTTTTTTATGCAGTGAGGTCCACAGGAATCTATTGCCGCCCCTCATGCAAATCGAAAGTTCCCAAACGGGAAAATGTTTGTTTTTTTGATACCGCAGAAGGAGCAAGAACAGCCGGTTTTCGGCCCTGCAAGCGGTGCAGGAGCGACCTGGCAGAGTATCAGCCCATCAGGGAAATTGCAGATAAGGCAAAGCAGCTGCTGGACGATTCTTTTCGCAGGAGCTGTGAATGGAACCGGGAGCTGAGGCAGCTTGGAGTATCAAAACGCCGTATGGCAGAAATCTTTAAGGAGGAATACGGTGTTACACTGTCTGAATATGTGGGCAGTCTGCGCCTTAAGGAAGCAAAGCGGCTGCTTTCTGATACCGGAGAAGAAATAATTGACATTGCATATTCCACCGGCTTTGGCGGAGTATCCTCCTTTTACCGCTTTTTTAAGAATGAAACGGGCTTATCTCCGGCAGCTTACAGAAAGGAGCATTGTGTATGAGCAGATACGCTTTCTATGATTTTGAATTTGGAATTTTAAAAATTGGATATAGCGAGACAGCAATCACCTATTTAAAGCGGGCGGAGAAAATAGATGCTGACAATGAACCTTCTGCCCTTTCAGACAGGGCCTTTGATGAAGTATGCGCGTATCTTAAAGGCACCCGAAGGACCTTTGACTTTCCATATGAGCTAAAGGGTACTGAATTTCAGAAAAAAGTATGGAAGGCGCTCCTTCAGATTCCCTACGGAGAAACCCGTACATATAAGCAGATAGCGGAAGAGGCAGGCAGTCCGAAAGGAAGCCGTGCAATAGGGATGGCAAATAATAAAAACCCTGTTACCATTGCCGTACCATGCCATCGGGTAATCGGGACAGACGGCCGTCTGGTTGGCTATGCAGGCGGCCTTGAGATGAAAAAATTCCTGTTGGAGCTGGAGCAAAGCGGAAAGATTAGTTAGGATAGGGGGGAGTTTGAAAAAGCATACATTATTCAAATTTTTTATTTAAACAGTATCACAAGCAAGTCTGTGATATACTTTGGAAAAAATGATAATTCTATCAGGTGGAATATATAGGATTTTAGTGGAGGGTTTAAATGGTTATCAGGAAATATAAGGCCGCAGATTGCCGGGAAATGGCGGAACTTTTCTATAATACGGTCCATGGGGTCAATGCCAGGGACTATACGGAAGAACAGCTTAATGCATGGGCTTCGGGACAGGTAAATACGGATGCCTGGAACCGTTCGTTTTCGGAGAATTACACGCTTGTTGCGCTGGAAAAGGACAGATTAATTGGCTTTGGTGACATTGATAAAACCGGTTATCTGGACCATCTCTTTGTCCACAAGGATTTTCAGAGTCAGGGAGTGGCAACAATACTCTGCGACGAACTTGAAAAACATTTCCCAGTCAGCTGCATCACAACACATGCATCCATCACCGCAAAGCCTTTTTTTGAAGCCAGAGGCTATCGTGTACTCCGTGAACAGCAGGTGACACGCAATGGTGTAATCCTCACTAATTATGTGATGGAGAAATAAATAATTATTTAATACTTAAGTCTGTCATGGTAGCAAGGGGGAATTATAATTATATGTATCAGAGAATTTTAGAGTTTTTAAAAGAGAAACCGGCATTATACACACCAGGTACTGCTCCGTTTTGGAATGATCCTCATATTTCGAAGGGAATGCTTGAGGCACATCTGGCTCCTGATGTGGATGGGGCTTCCAGAAAGCACGGCTTTATTAAAGAATCGGTGGGTTGGATAGCGGACAGCTTTGCGCCCTATTCCGAAAGAGCCCTGCTTGATCTTGGATGCGGTCCTGGGATTTATACCCAGTTATTCAGCAAAGCCGGGTTTGCCGTTACCGGAATTGATTTTTCGGAACGTTCCATTGAATATGCCTCTCAACAGGCGGCAGCTGCCGGATTGCCAGTACATTACCGGTGTGGAAATTACCTGGAAATCCATGAACAGGACGCTTTCGATGTGGTTACACTGATATATTGCGACTTTGGCGTATTGGCACCGGCAGACCGAAAGTCTTTGCTTCTTAAAATCAGAAAAGCCCTTAAAAACGGCGGGACATTAATTTTAGATGCCTGGACAAAGGGTTACCTGAAGAACTTTTCCGAAGGACGAAATGTCGATTATTGTGATAATGGCTTCTGGAGTGAAAACCCATATATGTGCATCCAAAGCAACTATCTTTACCCGGATACGGGTAATTACCCGGACACGGCTAATTATCTGGAACAGTACATTGTTGCAACAGAGGATGCCTGCCAATGCTATAACAATTGGAATCAGATCTATACCATGCAGTCTCTGAAAGAGGAATTGGCTGAGGCCGGCTTTAGCAGTATTGTTTTTTATGACAATGTTGCAGGTAAGCCTTATACCGGTTTAGGTGATACGATTTGTGCGGCTGCAAAGAAATCCCAGTAAGCAGAATGAGCTGGGCCAATGTTGACAAATGCCAGCTATCGTGCTATCATAAGGTCGCATGATATGCAATAAAGGAGATAAGCCATGAGCTTTTATATAACAGATCAACTGACAAGGAAAACCAGCTCTGTACAATTCAAACCGATGAAACGTTGTACAGAGCTTAGCAAATCCTGAGGGATTTATAGATTCATCGGAAATTAGGGTAGTAAATTAGGTCAGCCATGGAAAATGGCGTCTGGTTTTTTACTCTTATTTCCGTTGGTATTTGGTGCATATAAGGCTATGGACAATGTTTTAGTCCATAGCCTTTTGCTATATATAGGAGCCATCAGATTAGGCTGCTCAGCAGAAGGCGGATACAGTATTTGTATCCTTGCTTTCTGCTTTTTTATTTGCCGGCAAGGGTGTCAGCTTGAGGAAAAAGTATCAAAAAGCAGAGCTTTGGCTGAAGATGAGAACCAGGAAAAGAACCAGGAAAAAGGACTAGGAAAAAGAGCCTGGAAAGAGAACTGGGAATGAAAGCCTGGAGAAGAAAGGATTGTTGAAATTATGAGTTTATTGGAAATTACGGAATTATCACATTCATTTGGCGATAACCTGCTTTTTAAAGACGCAGAGTTATCCTTAAACAAAGGGGAACATATAGGTGTTGTCGGTCAGAATGGGACCGGAAAAAGCACTCTTATAAAAATATGCACCGAACAGATCATACCGGATACAGGCAGAGTGGTCTGGCAGCCTAAAGTCACCATTGGCTATCTGGACCAGTATGCGCAGATAGAGAAGAGCATAATAATGAAAGACTTTTTGAAATCGGCGTTTCTTGATTTATATGCAATGGAGGATAAAATGAACGGGCTTTACACAAGGGCCGCCGGGGGAGAAACGGAGGTTCTGGGACTGGCAGCCAAGTATCAGGAACAACTGGAAGCAAATAATTTTTATTCCATTGACCTTTTAATCGAGCAGATAGCAGAAGGCTTGGGGCTGCTCTCCATTGGTTTGAAGCGCCCTATTGAAGAAATGAGCGGAGGACAGCGTGCCAAGGTCATATTGGCAAAATTACTGCTGGAAAAACCGGATGTGCTGCTTCTGGATGAGCCAACAAATTTTCTGGATAAGGAACATGTCACATGGCTTGCCGGGTACCTTTCCAACCTTGAAAATGCCTTCATGGTGGTCTCTCACGACTATGCTTTTCTGGAAAAAATCGCAACCCGCATCTGTGATATTGATAATGACAGGATTACAAAATATTTCGGCACATACTCGGAATTTCTGAAAAAGAAAACACTTTTGCGGGAGGACTATGTCAGACAGTACTCTGCACAGCAAAGGGAAATCAAAAAGACGGAAGAATTTATCCGTAAGAATATTGCGGGCCGTAAATCAAAGATGGCCAGGGGCAGGCAAAAGCAGCTGGACCGGTTGGATAGAATAGAGACACTGGACCAAAAAGAGATTAAACCAGTATTTAACTTTACAGGACTTCCTTTATCAGCAGCGGAGCATTTGAATGTTAAGCATCTGTCCGTGGGGTATTACTATCCGGTTTTGTCAGACCTTAATTTTTCTATTACGGGCGGGCAAAAGATTGTTATTACAGGCTTTAATGGCATTGGAAAAACCACACTGCTGAAAACTCTGGTACAGCAAATCCCGGCTTTGCAGGGAGGTTTTTTCTTCTCTGAACAGGTGGTACCCGGCTATTTCGAACAGGACCTGGCGTGGGAGGACGGAACCAGAACACCGATTCAGATTATCTCCGATGCCTATCCTTCCCTTTTGTTAAAAGAGGCCCGGCAGCACCTTGCCCGCTGCGGTATTTTAAGCAAGCATGCCATGCAGGAAATAGGGACATTAAGCGGCGGAGAACAGGCAAAGGTCAAAATGTGCCTGCTCACCATGAAGCCCTGTAATTTTCTGATAATGGATGAACCGACTAACCACCTGGATATACAGGCAAAGGATTCTTTAAAGAGTGCTTTGTCTGGGTTCCCAGGCACGGTATTGCTGGTTTCCCATGAGGAAGCCTTTTACCGGGACTGGGTACAGCGGGTCATTAACATTGAAAAGTCATTATGAAGAAATATTTTATCAACAAATAATTCCAGCCGTACTGTGCTAATAGCATTCCAGCCCAGTAATTTTTCCATAGAAAGAGTATTTTTTCCAATGGTAGTGCGGATAGCAGGAGCAGAAAATCTTGACCGGCTGATGTCCTGTCATGAGCGACTCCTATGTAGGGTTTGATAAAATGCAGATAGCGCAGTCCAGTGTCTCCACGCGTATCGTTCAAAATATTGTGGGGCATTTGGCTACGCTATCCTGGCAACGGTCGTAAGCAGCTTTTTACATAGAAAAACAATGACAACAAAGACATTTAATACTATTTCAAAGACTTATCACGCAGGGTTTATTACAAGCTTGATTTTCACCGCAGTCAGCATCATCCCGGCTCTCTTTCTGACTAATAAGTTTGGAGAAAGGCCGGTTCCCAAGGTACAGTGATGATATGTTATCCGGCAGTTACTACAGTGCCTGAGCCTAACTCAGCATTTTGCATGGTATTGTTCAAGCAGCTGCTGAAATTCTTCATTAGAGTGAAGGAACTCATAATCAGGGCTGTTCTCCAGCTCAGAAAGAATTGATGTCAGCATTTGAGCACCAAAATTTCCCTGGTCTTCTTTGAAGCCGATATGACAGTACAAGGGTGATTTTTGGAGTTCCCAGGGGATTAGCATTGCTGCAAGCATAGATTTTAACAGGGGAATACACTCCTGAACATTCTTTTGTGCAACAGAAAGCTCGAACAGAGCGACAAAAGAATTATAGCCCCATAAATCAAACAATATTGAGAACTTCTGGTAAAGCTCTGCCAGATGTGAAGCATCCTTGTAATTAGCTGTCTTCAGTTCAACATCTAACAGGCTCATTAAAGTAGTCTGAACTTTATTGATGCCATCAAGCAATTCACGCTCCAGAATATCCTGAGCTTCCGTAAATTTTCCCTGCTGCTTCAAAAGCTTACCCTGAAGCTGCTTTTTATCAAAATCAGGTTTTTCCGGTAATAAATCCATCATTTCCTGTGCTTTGTCAAACTCCATCCCGTTCAGGTATGTTAGAGCCAGCATATAAATAGATTTGTTCTGAACCCGGTCATCGCCGCTTTTAGCAGCACGTTCGTAAAGGGCGGTAATTTTCTTTTCGTAAAAATCCTTATCAGTGACACTTGTTCCATACAGACGCAAGGCACCTTCCAGTACCAGTGCGGTCGTATGAATCAGTAAACCACAATTAGGATATTCCTGTATTTTTTCGATTCCCATTGTAAAGCCGCTGTCATAGTCCTTTTTACGTATAGTGTCCACTATTTCATTGCAAAAGTAGTCTACTTCCTGTTTCGACAGCCCTTCGTTAAAACAAAGCAAGGTATTCAGGTCAACCCTTAGCAGCCTGGCCAGCGCAGGCAGCAGTAAAATATCCGGATAAGTACTTCCTTTCTCCCACTTGTTTACAGCAGGTGTTGACACACCAAGATACTCTGCAATCTGCTCCTGGGTAAGTCCTATTTCCTTCCTTTTTTCCCGCATAATCATATACATTGGCATAATTATCATCTCCTGATTTAATAGTATTAACATCTTTCTATAAGAACATTTTATCAGAGGTATCCGGCTTCCACAATTGAGCATTTATTAAACAGAAGGAGAAAAAATTAACCACAGGTTAATGTAAAATCCAGTATTATTTGGAATGTCTTGCTAGAGAGGTATATTATTGCTGAATTCCTACAAAAGAAAAATTTTCCACAAACGCATGAACCCGCACTATGGGTACCCAGAGGACAAGGGGATTGGTTTGGAGTTCGCATTGAGAGGTTCTTTATGACACTTAAGCTGCAAGAAACACAGCTAGGAAAAATAACGCCATTGTTTGAGCGTAGCGAGTTTGGCGTTGTTTTTCCTGTCAGCTGTGTTTCTTGCAGCTTTAGTGGAATAAAGGTTCTCGAACAGCGAACTCCAAACCAATCCCCTTGTCCTCGTGCGTTACCATTAATTGGTTTTATGCATTTGCCGTGAAAAGAAATGTGGTTAAAATTGACAAGGTAAGACATTCTTAGTACAATATTATGGAGATTATTTCTAATCAAAATTTAATTTTTGTGTAAGATGGTATTAATTAAAAAGGATTATGATACTATCATACAGGAGGTGTTAAGGTGCTTTTACTATTCCAGGTGTGCTTTTTTGTTGGTATTGCGTTAATTATAATATCCCTTCTTTTGGGAAGTCTTTTTGATATCGCAGGAATGGATGGATTAAATCTGGACTTTGGAGGAAGTTCCCTTTCACTTCCGGTAAGTCCCGTTGTTTTTGTACTGTTTTTGGCAGTATTCGGAGGAAGCGGCTGGATGATAACAGAGTATGTTCCGGCACTGTTAGGGGTATTAGCCCTGTTAATAGCAATTGTGCCCGGCCTTATTATCTGTTTTCTGGTGCAGCACTTCATTGTCACACCTCTTAAAAAGGCCCAGAATACCAGTACACCGGAAGCACAGGATCTGATCGGACTTCCGGCGGTGGTATCGGAAAGTATATTGGAGCGGGGGTTTGGTGAAATAAGATATGTCATCAACGGAAACAGCTATACCTCACCGGCCAAATCCATTGACGGTATAGAATTAAAAGCAGGGGTAAATGTAGCCATCTGCTGGATTGAAGGTTATGTTTTTTATGTAACATCCACAGAGAATATCTGATACGGAAGGAAAAAGCTTCGGTATCTGATATAGATTAGGAAACCATAATTTTTGAACGCCCGGCAAGCTGTAAAAAACTATGGGAGTACACGTTTAATAGGAGGAATAAGAAAATGGATGCATTTATTATTGCAGGAATCATCGTGGGTGCTGTTGTTTTAGTCACTCTGTTGATTACTACCACCTGGAAAAGGGTCCCCCAGGATAAGGCGGTTGTTGTAACCGGTCTTAAGAAAAGAGTAATATCCGGCGGCGGCGGTTTTGTAATACCGTTATTGGAAAGGGTCGACAAGATTTCCCTGGAAAATATGAAAATCGAAATCCGTACGGAGGGAGCCAGAACAGAGCAGGGTGTTGATATACGGGCAGATGGTGTTGCGGTTGTCAAGGTAAAGAGCGATAAGGAAAGTATACTTAACGCTGTAGAGCAGTTTAACACCGGCAGAGAACAGCAGACTATCGATATAATAAAGGATACCGGAAAAGACGTACTGGAAGGCAAGCTAAGAGAAATTATCTCAAAGATGACCGTAGAGGAGATTTATAAGGACAGGGAAAAATTTGCTTCACAGGTCCAGGAAGTGGCAGCTATGGGTCTTGCCAGCATGGGACTGGAGTTAAAAGCATTTACGATCCGTGATATATCCGATAAGAACGGTTATCTGGAAGCACTGGGTAAACCCCGTATAGCGGAGGTTAAGAGAGATGCGGCTATAGCGGAAGCAGAAGCCTTAAAGGAAACCAAGATTAAGGTGGCAGAAGCAGAAAGGCTCGGAGAAGAAGCTAAGATTGTAGCAGAAACCCACGTAGCAGAAGCAAATAAGGAAAAGGAATTAAAGATTCAGAGCTACCGTCAGGAACAGGAAACTGTCAAGGCGAAAGCAGACTCTGCCTATGCTATCCAGAAAAACAAGGTGGATAAGGAAGTAACTGAAACCGCCATGTTAGTAGAGCTTACCAAGAAGGAAAAGGAAGCGGAAATTCAGGATAAGGAAGCAATCAGGCGTGAAAAAGAATTGCTTGCTACCGTAAACAAAGAAGCAGATGCCGAGAATTACCGTATCGGTAAGGAAGCAGATGCCAAGAAATATTCCGAGTTAAAGGAAGCAGAGGCCTCCAGTATGGCAATTAAAATCAAAGCAGAGGCGGAAGCAGAAGCCATCAGGATTAAAGGTGAAGCAGAAGCGGCTGCCATTTTGGCAAAGGGTGCTGCCGAAGCAGAAACCATGGCTAAGAAGGCGGGAGCTTTCAAGCAGTATAATGATGCCGCTATAACACAGATGATTATTGAAAAATTACCGGATATAGCTGCTTCCATAGCCGAACCTTTGACCAAGACCGAGAAGATTGTTATTATTGACAATGGCAAGGGCGGGGAAGGCTCCGGCGCTGCCAAGGTATCCGGCTATGTAACCGATATTATTACACAGCTGCCTGAAACCATTGAAGCCGTTACAGGTATTAACTTTATGGATAACATAAAGAAGAATCTTTCCAAAGTCATAGATGCAGAGGAAGGCAAAGCGG
The DNA here is from genome assembly GCF_900142215.1 of Anaerocolumna jejuensis DSM 15929. GTDB lineage: Bacteria > Bacillota > Clostridia > Lachnospirales > Lachnospiraceae > Anaerocolumna > Anaerocolumna jejuensis. The sequence continues at coordinate 117,784 of NZ_FRAC01000017.1, forward strand.
AGAAAAAGGTAGAAAACCGGGAAGAAATTCAGGAAGAGAATAACGAAGATGTAACAGCGGAATATAAAGAAGTATAAGAAAATACAAAGCGGCGGCAGTATTGCCAGACAGCGGAAGCATCTTATAGTAATATGGTAATTTTCTTCAGAAGCATATACAAATGTAAAAATAAAGTTATATAGAAAATGCACCTCAGAGCGTTGGATGTTATCCGATGTTTGAGGTGCATTTAGTAAATTGAAATAGCATTTTTTATTTTTACTGTGCGGATTCTGTTGGCGTTACGTCTGGTTTTTCAACCACGGTAACCTTACAGTAATCATATTTACCGTTTCCGATTGCAGCAAAGATATAAGTTACACCTGCTGACCTTGCTGAGATTCTTCCGCCAATACTTACAGCTGCAATTGTGGAATCGTTACTCCAAAATCTGGCTTCTTCTACGGTATTGTTTGGTTTTAAAATAGCAGTTAAGGAAGTTTTATCTCCAACTACAAGGGTTAATTCCGATTTCGTAAGCTTTACACTTAAAGCCGAAGGGCCTACGGTAATATCACATACAAGAGAGGCGGCAGTTTTAATTCCTTCCTTTACGGTCACTGTGATTGTGGTCGTTCCATAGTTGGCTGCGGTAACAAGACCGGAGTCATCCACAGTGGCAACAGAAGAGTCGCCTGATTTGTAGGAAACTTTCTGGCTTTCTGTTACATTGTAGAGCTTTAAATTGAAAGTAGCATCTTTTACAAGTGACTTACTCTTAACATTTAGTTTAATGCTGTTTTGGTCATCGTTAACGGTTGAAGCACTGGCAACTGTGTTATTGCCCAATAAGGGCGGTAATAGGACAGTCATAAATAAAATCATGCCAAATGCCAGAAGGCACTTTTTCCAGAAATTTGTTTTCATGGCACTATCCTCCTTATAACAGGCTACTGTAGTGGTATAGAAAGTAAAGGTGGCTTTCTATATCGGATTAGTATAATATAAGGGCCTGTTTACAATACTTCCATGAAATTCAAAAAACTACATAGAAATAAATTGTACCTTAGTATGTACAGCTTTAAAATAGTATATTAATTTGTCAGAATCGTGGCAAAATATTAATTTTTTCTTACGGACATTACGATTTTGTATAGACTGACTTTTCCACTTGTTTTTAACTCACAAGGCAGATATAATAAAATGTATATGTAGCGAATTATAGAAACAAAAGCTTAGCGGATATTGGAGGAAAAGAAATGCAATACATACTAATTGCCGATGATAATCAGGATATAACGGATGTTTTGTCAGCTTATTCCAAAAAAGAAGGGTTGGAACCGGTAATTGCCAATGATGGAGAAGAAGCCTTTCGCTTATTTGAAAAATATAATCCCGCAGCAGTACTTTTAGATGTGATGATGCCAAAGGAAGACGGTTATGAGGTTTGCAGAAAGATTCGGGCTATTTCTAATGTGCCGGTACTCTTAATTACAGCCAGAGGCGAAGATTTTGAAAAGATTATGGGACTTGATATCGGTGCAGATGATTATATTGTAAAGCCCTTTAGTCCAAGCGAGGTCATGGCAAGGGTAAGAGCGGTTCTCCGCAGAATGACCAAAGTGGAAAAGGATGTTAAGACGGGGAATACCATTACAATGTGCAATATGATAATAAATCTGGACGAATATACCCTACATATAAATGGAAATAAAATGTCGCTCACCAAAAAAGAAATAGAGACCATGTGGACACTGGCAAAAAACCCTAATAAAGTGTTTACCAGAGATAATCTGTTAGACAGCTTGTGGGGCTTTGATTATTTTGGTGACAGCAGAACGGTAGATTCACATATTAAGCGCCTTCGGGCAAAGCTTGATGCGGTAGAGCATCCGGAATGGAACATTAAGACCATTTGGGGTGTGGGATATAAATTCGAGATAGAAGAAGACTGACAGCTTGAAGAAAACTGTTTGATTCCGGGGTCATGAAAGAGAAATTTTTCATGCCCCTTTTATAAAACTGTTTTCGAATGAAAACAATGGTATCACGAAAGGAGTTTAAATGGATAGAAAGCATCGGGGCAAGCCTTTTAACAGGCTTTTTTTTAAGGTTTATATCAACTATGCCCTTGTACTGACTCTTTTTGCCATACTGGTGGGACTGATTTTCATGAACCTGTATGAAAGTGCCACCATGGAAAATTACCGTGACAAAATGTTAAAACAAGCGGAGGTCGTATCCAGAAGATTGTCGAAAGCCATCATAAACAATGAAGCAGATGGCTATCTGGATTATTTGTCAATTATGCAGGAGCTTGATTATGATGAATCCGACATTTGGACCATATCCAATCCCAATGCTAAAAAACCCATGGATAAGCAGATGGAGAATGTTAACCTGGAGGATGTGAAGCTTCCCCAGGACTGTGTAACGGTAATTGAAAAAGCTTTTCAGGGCAGGCATCTTGCAAAAAGCGGATATTATGAGGAATTTGGCGGAACCTCAGCTATTCAGGGTTATCCTGTGACTGTAAACGGTGAGGTTGTAGGCGCAGTGCTCCTGCGGACAGAGGTAAAAAAGCAGGAAGATATTATAAACAGCAGTATGAATCTCATTTATTTTAGTGTGGGAATCGCACTTTTCATATCCTTTATCATTGCCATTCTTTTTGCAAAAGGAATCACAAAGCCCATCACCTCTATGAGAACAACTGCTCTTTTGCTGGCAGACGGTCAGTATGAAAGCAAGCTTTCTTTAAGCCGGAGGGATGAAATCGGAGATTTGGCCACGACTATAGATATTCTGGCAGACCGCTTAAAGGAAAATGAAGAGGAGAGACAGAGCAGGGAGCAGATGAGAACGGATTTTTTTGCCAATGTCTCCCATGAGCTCAGAACTCCTATTACGGTTGTCAGAGCTTACACTGAGATGCTGGTAGACGGAATTGTGACAGAAGAGGACAAAATCAATCAATATCATGCAAAAATTTTAGCGGAATGCAAAGGCATGGAAAGGCTTGTCGGAGATTTGCTGCTTTTGTCAAAAATGCAGAATCCGGATTTTGAGGTAGAAAAAGAGCCGGTGAATGTGGTCCAGATTTTTGAAGATCTTTTAAGGAGCTTTCATCCCTTATGCCAGGATAAGCAGATAGAAATGATATTGACCAAAGGAATGCCTGTTTATACCATGATGGGGGATTATGACAGATTAAAACAAATGTTTTTAATCATTCTGGATAATGCTGTTAAGTTCTCTAAGGTAAATTCTTCTATCTACATAAATCTGGCCAAAACGGATAAACTAGTAATATCAGTCAGAGACGAAGGTATCGGAATTTCAAAGGAAGAACTGCCTTACATCTTTGATAAGTTTTACCGTTCAAAATTAAAGCAGAATGAGCAGGGCTCAGGTCTTGGGCTTGCCATAGCAAAGCAGATTGCCTTAAAGCATGATGGTGATATTATGGTAAAAAGTGAAGAAGGAAACGGGACGGAATTCATTTTCAGCTTTCAAAGTCTGGAAAATTATGTAGAAGAGTTGGACATTTCGTAATATTAACGCATTTGAACCTTGAAATTTACAATTGACTGGGTTATAATAATATCACAAGATATTTCCTGGGATGTGCGACACTCCTGTTATTTTGAACCTACAACATTTATAAGGGATTCCTAATTTGTAAGATTATGTCAAGCCACCGTTTGCAGTGGAAGACAGAGGCTTTCATGCGGAAACCCACCTAGCTTTTGCTAGGAGTCAAAATACAGGAAACGGCGTTTCGGGTTATTGACAAAAGATAAAAAGGCAGCTATGGGCTGCCTTTTTTTGTTTACATAATACTTTTCTTTTGCTAAAATAAATGTTATGATGAAGGAAGTATATAGCAAACAAAACAGAAGCCTCCGAGGAGGAGAAGATGAGAGATGGATTTATAAAAGTGGCAGCTGCCACTCCTTATATTAAAGTAGCTGACTGTGAGTATAACAGCAGGCAGATAAGAAATTTGATTGAAGAGGCAGAGGGCCAGGCTGTCAGAATACTGGTGCTGCCGGAGCTATGCCTTACCGGATATACCTGCGGAGAGCTTTTTTTACAGGATACCTTACTGAACAGTGCCATGGCTGAATTGAAGCGGATTGTGGACTTTACCAAGGGCAGAAAGCTCTTTGTGACCCTGGGGCTTCCCATATTGAAAAACGGTAAGCTCTATAATGTGGCTGCTGCAATTTATAATGGCAAATTACTTGGTTTTGTACCAAAAAAGAACCTGCCGGGCTATTCGGAATTCTACGAGACCAGGCATTTTAATCCCGGACAGGAAGAGGTTACGGGAGTTTTGTTTTACGGGGAAAGGATTCCCTTTGGAATGAATCTTTTATTCAACTGCTCGGACTTTAAGCAATTGACTATAGGAATTGAAATCTGTGAGGACCTTTGGGTGCCCTTATCCCCCAGTGTGAACCACTGTCTGGCAGGTGCTACGCTTATATTAAATCCTTCTGCCAGTGATGAAACCACCGGAAAGGATATTTACCGCAGGGAGCTTATCCGTATGCAGTCTGCAAAGCTGGTATGCGGCTATATTTATGCTGCTTCCGGGGAAGGAGAATCCAGTACCGATCTGGTATTCGGTGCCCACAATCTGATTGCGGAAAACGGCATCCTTCTGAAGGAATCCCCTCGTTTCGTCAATGAAATGACAGTTACGGAGCTTGACATGGGAAAACTGATCAGTGAGCGCAGAAGTATGACCACCTATCAAGTGTCTGAGAACAAGGATTACCAGTATATAGATTTTTCCTTTGGTGAGGATATCATATCAGCAGAAACTGAGCTTACCAGATATATAGACAAAGCACCCTTTGTTCCCGGTAAAAGGGAGGACAGGGACAGGCGATGTGAGGAGATTATAAACATCCAGGCCTATGGGTTAAAGAAGCGGTTGGAGCATACCGGCCTTAAGACCTGTGTCCTTGCCATATCGGGAGGGCTGGATTCGACTCTGGCATTTTTGGTAATATGTAAAGCCTTTGACCTGTTAGGACTTGACAGGAAAGGTATTATTGCAGTAACCATGCCCTGCTTTGGAACCACGGACAGAACCTATAATAATGCGGTGACTCTGGCAAAGGAACTATCTGCGACCTTTTTGGAAATACCCATACAGGAAGCGGTCAATCTGCATTTTAGAGATATCGGGCACGATGCTTCCGTACATGATGTTATTTATGAGAATGTGCAGGCAAGAGAGAGAACACAGATTATTATGGACTTATCCAATAAATATAACGGCCTGGTTATCGGTACCGGTGACATGTCTGAGCTGGCTCTCGGGTGGGCCACCTATAACGGGGACCATATGTCCATGTATGGCGTGAACGCCTCCGTTCCAAAGACTCTCGTCAGATATCTGGTGGGTTACTTTGCGCAGATTACGGAAAATGCTGCTCTGAGGGAGGTGCTTTCCGATATCCTGGATACTCCCGTGAGTCCTGAGCTGCTTCCGCCAAAGGATGGGATGATTGCCCAGAAAACAGAGGAGCTGGTAGGACCCTATGAACTCCATGATTTCTTTTTATATTATATCCTTCGGTATGGATATTCGCCAGCCAAGATATTCAGACTTGCGAAATTGGCATTCACAGAGGATTACAGTGAAGAGACGATATTAAAATGGCTTAAGACCTTCTACAGCCGATTTTTCAGCCAGCAATTCAAGCGCTCCTGCCTTCCCGACGGTCCTAAGGTTGGGTCTGTTGCGGTATCTCCAAGAGGAGATTTAAGGATGCCAAGCGATGCCAGCGGAGCCCTTTGGATGAAGGAATTAGAGCATATTACACTGGAAGCTTGATACCGAAACCAGCTGGAGGAAATAACGAAGAAGGATATTTGCAGACTGCCCCCCATCTTCCAGCTTACTATTATGACATTGCACAGGCTTCTCATAACTTCCGTGAAACCTGTGATAAGACATGCCGTAATAGGGCAGTGCCGCTTCAATTAGCGGAAAGCAAAGGGTGTAAGAGTTATGGCATTAAAAATAATTACAGATTCGGCCTCGGATGTGCCCCGTTTTCTGATAGATAAATATAACCTCCATGTGATACCCACCCCTGTAGTAATTGAGGAGAAGGATTACTTTGACGGAGAAACAATATTTCCGGAAGAGTTTTATAATATTTTAAGAAATGGGACAGAGATTAAAACATATCATATCAATTCCTTTATGTTCCATAAGCATTTTGAACCCTATGCAAAGAAGGGGGACGAGGTCATATACATCTGCTTTTCAACAGGAATTGCCGGAACCTATAATGCGGCGAATATTGCAAAGCAGGAGCTGTTAGAGGAATACCCGGATTTTGACCTAACCATTGTGGATTCAAAATGTGCTTCCCTGGGATTTGGATTGGTAGTGGAAGAGGCTTTAAAGCTGGCAGCTAACAATGTATCAAAAGAAATTATATTAGAGGCTGTTAACTTTTTCAGCAGGAACATGGAGCATATTTTTACCGTAGAAACCCTGGAATATTTATACAAGGGCGGCAGGCTTTCCAGAACCTCTGCCATTGCAGGGGGGCTGCTGGATATCAAGCCGATTATTGAAGTAACCGACGCTGGAGCCCTGCAGGCCATAGAGAAGGTAAGAGGAAGAGGAAAATCCTTAAGGCGGATTGTAGAAATTGTAGGGGAGAGAGGTAAGGATTTAAAGGAGCAGACCATCGGCCTGGTCCATGGAGATGATAAAAAGACCCTGGAGGAAGTAAAAGGGATGCTGACAGAGAAATATGGCTGCAAAAACTTCCTGGAGAGCTATGTTGGCTGCGCCATTGGCGCCCATACAGGTCCCGGAGTCATTGGTGTTATATTCCTGAGTGAAGAATCACCCTATAAGAATTTAGAGAAAAAGTAAGCTGAAAGCATGGGAGTAATTTCTCAAAAATAACAAAAGGCTCATTTCTAAAAATATAGGAATGGGCCTTCTATACTGGTATCCGAAATCGATCAGATAGGAGCATACATTCATGTTTCATAGAGATAAAAGAATGAAACTTCCATTAAAGACAATATACTATTTGTCCTTTCTCTTTTTTATTGTTATTCCGATATTACTTGTTTTGATCGTGGTGCTTATTGTATTGAACCAGCAATTTAAAAGTCAGGCAATTGAGAATATCAAAAGAGCACAGGAGACAGTCATTGCCGACCTGGAATCGGATGAAGATATCATGTCTATGCGGCTTTCCCATATGGTTTATACGAATAATAACGAAATCTTAAGGTATGCTGCCGACACGGATACGAATAACTACAGCATCAAAAATGAGAATGAGGATAAGCTCTCAAAAGCAATTAACCTGGTCCTGGAGCCGGTAAAGGACATTATCTCTGTATCCTTTTATATGAAAGACGGCAGGGAAAGCTATGTCTTAAATGAAATCAGAATCGCCCAGGATAAAATGAAGCAGACAAAGTGGTACCAGGCGGCATTGGAAAATAAAAACAGAGTCTTTATAGGGTATTATGACACAAAAAAATCCAATGACCTGTATACGGGCAGTAAAAAAGATTCCCTGATACTGGTGTTTGCATTGTCGCCGGATGTTACCACGGACCGTTCCCAGAAGCTGGAAATGGTGCTGTACTATCAATCCACCAAGGCAGCAGAACGAGTCAAAGCTTATAACAGGGATTATCTTTCCCATAAAAATAAATTGGGAACTACTCAGATTATGGGGGATGACGGGAAGCTTATATTCTCAACTGCAAAGGAAAGTGATTTTCCTTCTCCTAAATATACCTGTATAAAGTCACCGGTCAAATTCAACAATGCTGTGTGGTATGTTGAGAGCTATATCAGAACCCCGGAGCTTACCTCGGATTACTGGAGGACGGCATTATGGGTATTAGGTGCGGCAATATTGATTTTAATGTTAGCAGGTTATTATTCCAGATATTTTCTTAGAAGTATTGTCAGACCTATCGAAGAGATAAGCGGAGGTCTGCGCCAGGTGGAGGAAGGAAATCTGGAAGTCCATATCTCTCCCGAGGGCCAGTTTGAGATACGGAGCATGATTCACCAGTTTAATGCAATGGTTCGAAGGCTGAAGGCGCTGGTGAATGAATATGAAGAGAAGATAAAAAGTGCGGACAAAACCCAGGAGGACTATTTTGCAGCCGTCATTAAGGAAGAAATAAGTCCGGAGGAATTAAATAAAAGATCAAAAGAATTTTTCGCAGAATATTATACCGTTCTGGGAATATATGTGGAAAACTACAATGCCAATGAAAAAGAAGAAGAAGCCAAAAAGCTGATTAAAAGATTTGAAGGAAATCCGAGATTTGCTTCCAGATGTATTGCATACAAGGAAAGCCCATCGTTTTTTCTTGTATTTTACCGTATTACCGAAGAGGACTATTCTGAAAAAATCGTCAGCATGGCGGAGGATTTACAGCGGACAGGAAATCATGAATTTGGGGTCCGGATATTCCTCTGCATAGGGCAAAAGAAATTCGGCTTTGGTGAGTTTGATGCACTGGTCAGGGAAATAAGGGAAAAAATGTGCCTTCGCCATCTAAAGGGAACCAATTCGATTATAGACCTCAACCGGGAGGGCAGTAAAATGGACCAGCTTCTGCTGCTTTCCAAAACCTATGAAAAATTGGCTGCCGCCCTTTATACGGCCGATGAGAAGAACCTGAATCAGGAAAAGGAGAAAATGTTCCAATTATTCAATAACTCCGGCCTTGAGGAAGCAAGACTGCAGGTTTTTGCAGCCATATTGGCTTTGGGCAATTGTTTTAGCAGGGATTATTCCAATTTTGCAGATGTTTTTGGGCAGCAATATAATTATATTGAAAAGATTGACCGCATCGAGGATATAAAAAGCATGAGGCTATGGCTTACGAATTATTTTGCCTGGATTATGGATTATACTGCCTCCAAATTAAATATAGCAAAAACAGATGCGGTATCAAAAGCGAAGCGCTTCCTTTTAGATCATTATGAGGAAGCAGATTTATCCCTTACCAAGGTGGCTGACTATGTGGGACTGAATGAAAAGTATTTCAGTAACCGTTTTACCAAGGAATGCGGGGAGACATTTTCCTCCTATCTGATGGAATTAAGAATTCAAAAGGCCAAGGAATTGTTAAAGAGTACCAGTTTCAAGGTTTATGAAATAGCAGAAATGGTCGGATACTATAATGTGGAAAATTTCAATCGAATGTTCAAGAAGTTAAATGGAATCAGTCCGGCTCAATACCGGAAATCCGTATAGGTTATAATCATCTGTACCCCAGGGGGCTGCAGTGAGATAATCTCATAGCTGTTTTAATGCTATCTGGTTATTTTGCCGCAGCTCTTTTTTTCTAATATTGGAAAAACCGAAAATATTGAAAAGTGCTATAGGAACACTCCTATATTTACGATAAAGCCGGAAATACTATGAAAATAGAGGTATGAACTAACCATATATCAAGAATTCTAACAAAAAGCAAAGAATGAAAATCGGGCAATGTGAAAAATAGTCAAGAAAAATGGCAATATGAAATGGAAGATTTTTCGGAAAATTGTTAAGCTGGGTTCACAAACAAAAAGGGAGGTATTTTAGTTATGAAAAAGAAATTGTTAGCTACAATGTTAACCGTTGCTATGCTGGCATCAGCCTTAGCAGGATGCTCAAATGGAAAGACGGATAACAAAACCACACCGGATTCGACGGCTGCACCGTCGGCCACATCTGAATCGAAGGAGGACCTTAGCGGAACTCTTACCTTTACTATTTGGGATAATAACCTGAATACATTTATTGAAGAAAATGATATGGTAGCGAAGTTCCAGAAACAATATCCGAATATTGATATTGAAGTAGAAAAGATCAAAGATGACAGTGAATACTGGAATGCCATGAAGATGCGTGCATCTGCTAACCAGTTACCGAATATTATGTTCAACAAGCCTTTTACCCTGTCAAGATTTAAAGATTATTTAGTAGACTTATCCGGAACAAAGGCAAGTGCCAATAACGAACTTGCAAGCGGCTATGCGATCAATGGAAAGGTGCTTGGTATTCCCATGACAGCCGGCTATGAATACGTATATTATTGGAAGGATATGTTTAAGGAAGCCGGAGTAGAAGTGCCGAAGAGCTGGAGTGAATTTGAAGCGGCTGCGAAGAAATTACAGGATTACTATGGAAGCAAGGACAAAGATTTTATGGCTTTAGCCTGTGGTCTGAAAGACGAATGGCCGGATTATCCCTTCATGGAATTTATGCCGGCACTGGAATCAGGCAATGGTCAGAACTGGAATACAATGGCTTCTCAGGACAGTCCCTTTGCAGAAGGTACCGATATTAATAAAGCATATCATAAGGTAAGTGACTTATTTACCTCCGGCGCACTGGGAAAAGATCCTTTAGGACTTGGAAATGACCAGGCAACAAGCTTATTTGCAGTAAAAAAGGCTGCCATGGTAGCACTTGGTGACTGGGGCCTTCAAAATATTAAGAACGGTGCTGCCGATACTGCCGAGCTTGGTACCTTCTATCTGCCCACCAGAAATTCCGAAACGGATCCTTATAATGTTATTGTACAGGGAGATTCCTTTATGGGTGTGACAACACATTCCAAACACCAGGAAGCAGCCAAAGCATTTGTTGAGTGGTTCTACTCCGATGCATGGTATCCGGATTACCTTAATTATGTATCCTCTGCTTCTTCCATGAAAAATTTCCCCAAGGATAAGGACCCCATTCTTGCCGAAGCAGATACCTTAAGCCCGGATAAGGTCCTGGTTATGTATGACGGCGGCGGAGACAACTTCTCTGCAATCCAGAATGAGACCACCTTTGATTATAAGAAGCTTGGTGCGCAGATGCTGACTGACGGCTTTAATTTAGAGACAACCTTAAAAGACCTTGATAATAAATGGAAGGATGCCAGAGCAAAATTAAAAATCCAATAAAACAACAGGAAAGCACCAGTATAATGTGCTGGTAAAGGAGGGCTGCTGCAAAGAGGAACATATTACCGGTTTGCAGCACCCTCGTATTCTATCAAGGAATTGTTTCGCTGTAAACTTGCGAAATCCATGGAGGTTATAATGACAAAATTAAATAAGAAGCGGAAATGGTTTATTGCGACATCTCTCCTAGTGCCGATGTTGCTTCTGATAGGATTTGTGGTGGTTCCTGCCTTTGACCTTTTTCGTATGAGTTTTACGAACTGGGATGGGTACTCACCAAAGAGTGAATTTATAGGAATAAGTAATTATATATCCATGTTCCATAATAAGGACTTGTGGCTGTCACTAGGAAATAACGCAGTTTATTTCGTCGTTCATTTTATCATGATTCCCATAGAATTGATGTTTGCGGTGCTTTTGACCAGTAAGCTCCGGGCGGCAAAATTTTATAAAACCATGGTGTTCCTGCCCTATATTATTAATGGAGTGGCAATTTCTTATGCCTTCTCCTATTTCTTCTCACCAATTAATGGTGCCTTCGACTCCATTTTGGCATTGTTTCATTTGGAGAACCTTAGCAGGAACTGGCTGTCGGATACGAAGATAGTGAATTATGTACTTTCTTCCGTTTCGGTATGGCGGTTCAGCGGATACCATGTTGTATTATTTATGGCAGCCTTGCAGTCCATTCCCCAGGATATACAGGAGGCAGCAATGGTGGATGGCGCCCGCTCCTGGCATTTGTTTAAGTATATCCAGATACCGGCTATTATGCTAATGGTAGATTTTGTACTGTTTGATAACATCAGAGGAGCCCTTCAGGTATTTGATATTCCTTTTGTTATGACATCCGGCGGTCCCGGATACGCTTCTTCTACCTTTACTTTATATACCATTAAGACAGCCTTTACTTTTTCTAACTTTGGTCTTGCCGCCACAATGGCTGTAGCAATTATGATAATGATAGTAGCAATATACTTATTCCAGAACACGATTATTCATGGCCTGGTATTAAGAGACAGGAGGAAGCAGAATGGCTAAAAAGATTCTTACACAATGTTTAAAGCAGATCATATGCCTTTGTATGGTGGTAATTGTTCTGGCACCTATTCTTCTGACCCTGTTTGCTGCTTTAAAAACCAAGGCAGATATGGTTACCACATCACCTTTGGTTCTACCGGCCTGGGACAAAATTACCTTTGACAATTTCAGAAAAGTGTTATCGGACAAATACTTGCTGCTGGGCTTTAAAAATACGGGAATTATACTGGTAATATCCATTTTCTTTAACGTAATGTTCGGAAGTATTACTGCCTTTATTATCGAGCGGTTCCAATTCAAAGGGAAAATTGTCGTAGTAGCCATGTTTTTCTTAGGGATGCTGATTCCAAACTTTGTTACAGAGATAGCCAGATTCCGGATTATCCAGGGCCTGCATATGTATAATACCCTTGCTGCCCCCATTGTTATTTATGTTGCTTCCGATTTGATGCAGCTATATATTTACCGTCAATTTCTTTCGGGCATATCAGTAGCACTTGATGAAGCTGCTCTGATAGACGGCTGCTCTTATTTCGGATTATTTGCAAGAATTATATTTCCGCTGCTGGCTCCGGCTACCGCGACAATCTGTATTATAAAAGCCATTAATATCATTAACGATATGTATGTTCCTTACTTATATATGCCAAAGAACAGTCTGCGGACCCTTACAACCTATATCATGAATTTTGCCAACGCGCAGCAGGGCTCCTGGCAGCTGCTGGCGGCAGGAATTATCATAATCATGCTTTCAACGATTATCATATATGTATTCTTTCAGAAATATATCCTGGCAGGTGTGACGGCAGGTGCTGTAAAGGAATAAGTTTCACAAGAGAATTTTTCATTTCCCTGCATTTCTATACAGCAGAGGAGCTGGAAAATACGGCTCGGATGTATAGGGAATGCAGAAAAATGAGACCCTAATCTGGAAAGGTGTATAGGAAAGAGCGGTACTAAAAAAACAGCCAGTGTAGAACGAACCGGCTGTTTTTTGAAACTAAGGATAAACCTTAAGGCAATCTTATCTGAAATATTCCTGGCCCAGTAAATCTGCTGCAAGGAGGGCATCGTATAACTGCTCGGGAGTAACATCTCCAGCCATATTATGTATGGTTTCTCCGGGGATACATGCTTTCTCGGCAGCAATCCTGACTCTGGACACATCGGTTACACCTAATTCCTTTAAAGTGACAGGAAGACCGACACTATGGCAGAAATCCATTACATTCTTGATTTCTTCTTTCGGAGCATTCTCCAATAGCAGCTGGGTAATGGTACCAAAGGCCACTACGGAACCATGCATGGTTGCTTCACATTCGGGAAGAGCAGTGAAACCGTTATACACGGAATGGGCTGTAGCCAGGCCGCCGTTGTCGGCACCCACACCGCTTAAATAAGTGTTAGCCTCAATGATGGCTTCCAGAGCAGGTGTTACAAGGTGGTTTTCACAGGCAAGCTTTGCCTGGTAGCCATTCTTTATCAGTGTCTTATAGCACAGCTCGCAAAGTGCCATGGCAGAAAGGGCAATACCGCCGTTCTCAAGGCTTGGTGAGTCGGTTCTGACACAGGCTCTTGCTTCAAAATAGGTTCCCAGAGCATCTCCCATACCTGCAATCAGGAACTTAACGGGGGCATTGGCAATAACCTCACTGTCAACAATTACTGCTTCCGGATTTCTGGGGTAAAAGAGGTAACTGTCAAAGGCACCGTCATCTTTATATATAACCGACAGACCGGTACAAGGAGCATCAGTAGCAACAACAGTTGGGATGATGACAACCGGAAGCTTTTCATAATAAGCGGTAGCTTTCGCGGTATCAATTGCGGAACCTCCGCCGACACCTACTACAACCTGGATTTTTTTATCCTGAACGATTTGTCTCATTCTTTGGATTTCGCCAACAGAACTGATACCTTTAAATACTTCGAACTGGATTTCGCTGCTGCTGCCTTTAAAGCTTTCCTTTATTTTGTCAGAGCAGTTCTTATAGCCGCTGTTGCTGCAGATAAATAAATAAGAAGTTCCAAGATCCTTTGTTTCTTCATAAAAATGCAACAATGCTCCTTTTCCCTGTAAATACTTTAAAGGTGCTCTTAATAACTTTAGTGCTGCCATTGATTTTCCTTCCTTTTCCAATGTATTTTCATGTTAATAGTACGTATAATTAATTTAAGTGTCAGGACATTGTTATTATCTTGACAATCCCATGATAGCACCTATATAATAAACTAACAATTACCCATAACACCTATTCTTATAGGGCAAACACCCTAAGGCCAAAATTTGTGCCTGCGGCTCAAAGTATGCAGGCTGTGAGAAAGGCATGGTTATAAAATGACAGAATCGAATTCTTTGACGCAGGATGATTATAAGAATTTGCTTGCTTTTTCGGGAAGCTTAAATCCATACGATATTAATTTTCGTAAGACAGCAATGGAGGACCTGTTAAAATTTTTTCCCTTTGATGGGGCCGCTTTTCCTCTTGTGGATGATAATGGCTATTACAAGCATCTGGTTTATGTGAATTTTACACCCGTTTCCATCGAATCCTATGAACGGGATTGCTATAAAAAAGATTTCTTTGCTCCGGCTAATCTAAAAGAGGCTTCCGGGAAATCCGTTTTTACAATAGAAGATTTTACTTCCTATATGGAATATGAAACGTCCTCCCTCTACAGCCAGTGCCTTTACTTTAACGGCTTTTATTATGAGGCCCTGGTACTGCTACGGGATGAAGAAAATAAGCCCCTGGGAGCGGTTGCCGTATATCATGGAAGGCAGTCCTCCGGCTTTACCCTGCGGGAACAAAAGCTCCTGGAGGAAATTGGTATGATAATGGAAAAGGCCACCAGAATCCATCTTAAGCATCTGTCCATGCAGAATAATCTGGTCTTTTTAAACCGGATATTTACAAGGCATCCCATTGGCATGATCATATGCGATGAGAATTTTAATATACAGGAAATCAACCAGGAGGCATATCAGACAATGGAGGCTCTGGGTATGGCAGCCGAAAAGGAGGAGGCAAAACGCCTGTTAACGGATTACATTCTGCCTGCCTATCAGGAAGGGGGCGCAAACCGCTTCTGCCTGCGTCTTGCCGGGGGGCTTGAGGTCTTTTTGGAGAACATCATTATCAAGGAGCAGATAACGGGCAGCTTTATTACCCGCTATGCAATCTTTCTTGATTTTTCCATGGGCAGCAGCCGTACCTCCTGGACAGCCTATCTGACGGAAAAAGGGCTTACCAGGCGTGAAAGCGAGGTTGCCGGCTATTTGAGCCAGGGCTTCGAAATCAGGGAGATTGCAGAAAAGCTCAGCATCAGCGCAAATACGGTAAAGCGCCATAAGGAAAGCGTCTATCACAAGTTGTCCGTAAACCGGGTAAGCCAGCTGTTATTATTGTATCAGGAGGTCAATAACTCCTGGTAGCTTGTCAGGAATCCAAATTTTACAAAAATAGAATTTTCATAGAAGGAAACAGCAGCAAATGGAAGGATAGATTAAATCAAAATATGGGGCACATTACATTCTGCTATAAAAAGCGGGATGCAATATGCCCTTTTTGATTTATTGTATTTTTTGGGAAGGGTCAGCCTTTTCCAGGGTGGTCTTGATGGCATTTACTAAATAATTCTCCGTATATTTACTGTTATTTGATATTTGCAGGTCGTTAATATTCGTGCCATTGTACAGTTGGTCTGCTATTTTCTCTAAAGAGGGCTCAACCAGCGGGTACATGGTTGAGATGGAATCATCAATATTTACGATGCGGATGGAATTAATATGGTCTTTATCCAAAACGACTTCAAGATTAAGGGAGGTATCATTAAGAACGAAGGTGGAATTATATACCCCCGGTATGTATTTGGCATCCATAGCAGTGTCCGATTTATCGTTGTTTTTGTTTACGAACATAATAATTAACAGTATTATCAGCAGTATCCCCAGGCCCGCAAACAGAACCGTATATAGGATTTCCTTTAAGTGAAGAACAACTATTTTGGTATTTGACATAACCGTACACCATGCCTTTCCTGGTTAATGTTTCGCATATTTTACTTATGAGCCTCCGTAAATCCTTTCTATATTTTATTAAAACAGGTACTAAATTATGATTATATTTTAATGGAATAATGCCTTACGAATGCCAAAAAAAATGTTATAATACGGATAAGCACCACAAAGAAGGAAGGGAAGCAGCATGTCATTAAAGTTTATAATGGGGCGTTCCGGCTCGGGAAAATCCTACAGGCTCTACCATGAAATCATAGAAAAGTCCATGGAATATCCGGACAGCGGATATCTTGTTCTGGTACCTGAGCAGTTTACCCTGCAGACCCAGAAGGATATCGTTACCATGCATCCTTTAAAGGGAACCATGAACATCGACATATTAAGCTTTATGCGTCTGGCTTACAGGATATTCGACGAGACCGGCAAGGATAACAGAAAAGTCCTGGAGGATACCGGTAAGACCATGGTGCTTCGAAAGCTTGTGGCGAATAAAAAGGAAGAATTGAGGTTCTTTTCCCATGATGTCAATAAACAGGGCTTTGCGGAAGAATTAAAATCCCTGATATCGGAAATATGCCAGTACAGTATCCGCATGGAAGACCTTGACAGGGTATCGGCAAGCCTTCTGGGAAAGGAAAGACTAAAGGATAAATTACATGATGTTAAGGTCATCTACGAGGCCTTTCAGGAATATATGGAGAACAATTACATTACGGCGGAGGAGATACTGGAAGCACTGATCCCTTCCATTGGACGTTCTGAGCTGATTAAAGGGAGTATTATCTGTCTGGACGGCTTTACCGGCTTTACGCCATCCCAGTACCGTTTGCTGACGGAGCTGATGAAGTATGCCAGGATGGTAATTGTCACGGTAACCATTGGAAAAGACGAGCTGAGGGAAAAGGATGAGCCCTATAAGCTCTTTCATCTAAGCCGCAGGACGGTGGACAAGCTGTCGAAAATAGCAGGGGAGGAGAATATTCCCCTGGAAGAAACCTTATTTATGGAGGACTGCTTTAAGGAGAAGATACCAAGGCGGTATCTGAAAAATAAGGAGCTTGCCGCCCTGGAAGAGAATATCTTCCGCTACCGCATACATACCTTTGATGAGCCTGCAAAGAATATAGTCCTTTATGGAGCCAGGAATATTGAAAACGAGGTTAACAGCATCATCTGCAATATTAAGACGCTGGTAAGGGAGAAAGGCTACCGCTATCAGGAAATAGCCGTGGTCACGGGGGATATTGCCTCCTATGGCAGGGAATTAAAGAAGGGCTTTGAAAGAGAAGGGATACCGTTCTTTTTGGACAGCAAGAGGGACAGTATGTCCAATCCCTTTGTAGAGCTTATCCGCTGTGCCCTTATGATTGTATATGACAATTTCAGCTATGAGGGAGTATTCGGCTATCTGCGGACGGGACTGACCGGTATTGAAAGGGAAGACATTGACCTGCTGGAAAATTACGTTCTGGCCCTTGGTATCCGGGGAAAGAAACGGTGGGAGGAGCCCTTTAGCAGGCTGTCAAGGAGAACGCCGGAAGGGGACCTGACCAGAATCAATGAGGCGAGAAAGAAGTTCTGTGATACCTTCCTTCCCTTTTATGAGGTTTTAAGCAATAAAAGCCTTACCGTAACAGATTATACAAAAGCCCTGTATGAGCTTGGCATAAGGCTTGAGGCACCGGGTCAGCTGGCAGATTTTGCGGAAGAATTCCTGAAGGAGAACCGCCTGTCCGAGGAAAAGGAATACCGTCAGGTGTATGCCACGGTAATTGCTCTCTATGACAAGCTTGTAGAGCTTTTGGGAGAGGAAAGAATGCCCCCAAGGGAATATGCCCAGGTGCTGGAAGCAGGCTTACGGGAAGCCAAGGTAGGTCTTATCCCTCCGGGCCTTGACCAGATAGTAATCGGTGATATCGAAAGAACCAGGTTAAAGGACATTAAAATACTCTTTTTTGCCGGGGTAAATGACGGTAATATACCGAAGAAGCCGTCGAAAGGCTTAATACTGAACGATGGCGACAGAGAGGTATTGGAAAGAGAAAAAGTAGAGCTTGCCCCCACCGGTAAGCAGGAAATCTATACGGAAAGGTTTTATCTGTATTTAAACCTTACAAAGCCAAAGGACATGCTGTATATAACCTTCAGTAAACTGAGTGAGGATGGCAAAAAGCTTCTTCCGGCCTACCTGATAAGTGATATCCGAAAGATTTTTCCGGCATTAACGGTAAAGGAGGAGGAAGAGGAGAGAGATGCAGTTAGTGACATCCTGAGCATCAAAGAAGGACTTGATTATCTGATAGAGGGCCTGCGGAATTTCCCCGACAGCAGGGAAGACCTGCTGTGGCAGGAGCTATTCCAGTATTATTACCGGGAGGAGGAAAAGAGAAAGGAATTACTCCGCCTGGTAAGAGCTGTGTTCTACATCGATGAAGAAAAAGGGCTGCAGAAAAAGGCGGCCAGAGAGCTGTACGGCGAGAAGCTGGCCGGCAGTGTCACCAGATTTGAGAAATTTGCGGAATGTGCCTTTGCCCATTTTGCAGCCTATGGGCTGGAGCTTTCGGAAAGGGAGGAATACCGCCTTAGTGCGCCTGATATCGGAAATATCTTTCATAAGGCCCTTGAGCTCTTTTCCAGGAAGATTAAGGACAGTGAGTATAACTGGCATACAATTCCGGATGAGGTAAGAGAGAGTCTGGGGGATATCTGCGTAGAGGAAGCAGTGAAGGATTACGGTAATCTGATCTTTACGAGCACCAAGCGGTATGAGGCCATCGTGAGAAGGGCCAAGAGAATACTGAACCGTACCCTTTGGGCGGTATGCAGGCAGATTCGTAAGGGAGACTTTGAGCCGGAGGCCTTTGAGTTGTATTTCTCCGACAGAACGTCTTTGGATACCCTGACCATACCGGTATCACCGGAGGAGAGCATCAGCCTTACCGGAAGGATTGACAGGCTTGATACCTATGAAGAAGGGGACAAGCTGTTCCTCAGGGTAGTGGATTATAAATCCGGAAGTGTCTCCTTTGATTTGAATTCCCTGTATTATGGCTTGCAGATACAGCTTGCCTTTTATCTGGGAGCCGCCATGGAGCTTTTCTACAAGGATAGAAAGGATAAGGAGGTGCTGCCTGCGGGAATTCTCTACTACAATATGGAGGACCCCATGGTGGACCGCTCAGAGGATGTGGAGGAAAGCATCCTGAAGGCCCTTAAGATGAACGGAATTGTCAACAGCGATCATGATATAGTAAAGCATCAGGATAAGAGCTTTGAGACCGGGGGGGAAGGAATACGTCCTTCTGTCAGGTCCGATGTTATCCCGGTTGAATCCAATAAGGAGGGAGAGCTTACAAAGCGTTCCCAGGGAGCCAGTACGGAGGAAATACTCCTCCTTCTTTCCCATGTGAGAACTATGGTCGGGGAGATGGGAAAGCATATCCTGGACGGAAGTACCGGAGCAAAGCCCTACAAGATGGCAAACCGGACTGCCTGCGATTACTGCCCCTATAAGGATGTGTGCGGTTTTGACACCAAGCTTAAAAGCTTTGAATATAAGAAACTTAAAATCCTGGAAAAGGAAGAACTTATAAGAAGAATGAGGAAGGGAGGGGAAAAGGAAGATGGAGTGGACCAGGGAACAGAAGAAGGTCATAGAGACGAAGAATAAGAATCTGCTGGTATCAGCGGCCGCCGGCTCAGGAAAGACAGCCGTTCTGGTAGAGCGTATCATAAACCGTATCACCGCAGAAGAGGACGGCATTGACATAGACAGGCTTCTGGTAGTTACCTTTACCAATGCAGCGGCGGCGGAGATGAAGGAGAGAATACGAAAGGCAATCGATGACAGGCTTACAAAAGATTCGGATAATGCCAACCTGCAAAGGCAGGCGGCACTGGTACACAATGCGCAGATAACAACAATCCACAGCTTTTGCCTTTCCGTAATCCGGGAGAATTTCCAGTCCCTGCCCATAGACCCCTCCTTCCGCATTGCCGAGGAGGCAGAGCTTACCCTGCTTAAATCCGATGTGCTGGAGGAGCTGCTGGAGGAGTACTATGAGGAGGGAAGCGAGGATTTTCTTGCCTTCTCAGAAGGGTTTGGCGGCGGAAAGACGGATACCGGTATGGAAGAGCTGATATTGAACCTCCATCAGTTTTCCATGAGTGCCCCCTGGCCGGAGGAATGGTATGAGGAGCTTGGCAGCAACTTTGGGATTCAATCGGCAGAAGAAATGAAGGAAGCCTCCTGGATGAAGGAGCTTATGGCGATGCTGAACCGCATGGTTACGGATAGTATCGCAATGTGTGAAGAGGCAGCAGCCCTTTGCCTTAAGGAGGATGGACCGGGAGCCTATTTTCCTGCACTCAGCAGTGATCTGGAACAGTTACAGGGCCTTAGTGGTACCACGGATTACTCCCTCTTTGGAGCAAAGGTCAGGAATATAAACTTTGCAAGGCTTTCCGGAAAGAAAGAAGACGGAGTTGACCTGGCTAAGAAGGAGCAGGTCAAGGGAATAAGGGATAAAGTAAAAAAAACAGTAGGAGACATGGCCGGCAGCTATTACTTCCAGTCTGAGGAGGATATGGCACTTGATATGGCTGCCATGAAGCCTCATGTTGAGGTGATGATCAGGCTGTGCAGAGATTTTTCTGAGAGTTTCCAGAAAAGGAAGGCAGAAAAAAATGTAGTGGATTTTCATGATTTGGAGCATCTGGCGCTGTCGGTGCTGGTACAAAAAGTGGAGGGGGTAATAGTTCCTACTCCCGCAGCAGACGAATTAGCCGATTACTATAAGGAAATTATGGTGGATGAATACCAGGACAGTAATCTTGTACAGGAGATTATTCTGGAGAGCATTTCCGGGGGACGCTTTGGCAGGCCGGACCGCTTTATGGTAGGAGATGTAAAGCAGAGTATTTATAAATTCCGTCTGGCAGACCCTAAAATATTTATGGAAAAGTATGATAATTATCCTCTTTGGGAGAAGGAAGAGGAGGGAGATAATGAACGCATAGACCTCCATAAGAACTTCCGAAGCAGGGACGTGGTCATTAACAGTATCAACAGCATCTTCCGAAAGATTATGACAAAGAAGCTGGGAGATATTGAGTATGATGAAAAGGCTTACCTGTATCCCGGTGCGGATTTTTCAGAGGGGGAGGGCATCTCGGATACAACAGAGCTGCTTCTCGTAACTACCGCTCCCAAGAAAGGGGAAGAGGACGGAGAGGATAATAAAGAGGAAGAGGATTACACGGCAAAGGAATTAGAAGCACTGGCAATAGCAAAAAGGATAAAGGAGCTTACGGACCCCGATACAGGGCTGATGGTCCAGGATAAGAAAAGCGGTGAATTAAGAAGGGCGGTACATGGAGATATCGCTATTCTCCTCCGCTCGGTGACAGGCTTTGGGGAAGTTTTTGCGGATATCCTATCGGCAGAGGATATTCCCTCCCATACGGAAACCCAGACCGGTTATTTCAAGACCCTGGAAATATCCGCTGCCCTCAATCTACTTCGTATTATTGACAACCCCAGGCAGGACATCCCCCTGACGGCAGTTCTTAGAAGCCCCATGGCAGGCTTTACCGATGGGGAGCTGGCGGAAATACGTATGGCAAAGAAAAGAGTTACCATGTATGAGGCGGCGAAAACCTATCTCCTCACAAAGGAAAATGATTTGTCCGGCAAGATTACAGATTTTTTCAGCAGGCTGGACGGATACCGGAGGATGGCGGTCCACCTGTCCATAAATGAGCTTATCGTCAAGGTCCTGGAGGATACGGGATATTATAACTATGTTTCTGCCATGCCCGGCGGGGATAAAAGAAGGGCAAATCTTGACATGCTGGTGCAGCAGGCAATCAATTTTGAGAAGACCAGCTACAGCGGTCTGTTTCATTTTATCCGGTATATGGAGCGGCTTGATAAATATGACGTGGATTTCGGAGAAGCCAAAGTCACCGGGGAGGACGATAAAAGCGTCCGTATCATGAGTATACATAAGAGCAAGGGGCTGGAATTCCCCATTGTTTTTGTTGCAGGCCTTGGGAAAAACTTCAACCTGCAGGATTCCAGGGCAAAGCTGCTCCTCCACCAGACTTATGGAATCGGTACCGATTACCTGGACCTTTCCCTTCGGGTAAAGGCTCCCACTTTAATCAAGAAATTCATCCAGAAGCAGCTGGTTCTGGAAAGTCTGGGGGAAGAGCTGCGCGTGCTTTACGTTGCCTTGACCAGAGCCCGGGAGAAGCTTATTCTTACTGCCGGTGTGAAGGATATGGACAAGCTGCTGAGCGGATATGCAGGAGGAGCTTATGATCATGAAAATAGCATAAGCTTCCTGGAGCTTACGGGAGCTGCCTCTTTTTTGGACTGGATAATGGCAGCCCTTATCAATCAAAAGGGTTTTGAAGAGCTTCTTTCTTCCCATGAGCTTATCCCCCATTCCAGGGAGGATGATAAATTCCTTGTACGGGAATATACCTATGAAATGCTGTTATTCCAGGAAAAGGTAAGCCAGGAGGTAAAGTCTCTTAAGGAGGATATCCTTCTTAACCGGGATGAGGATTTTATATATGATTCAAACTTTAAAAATGAAATCGGGGATTACTTCCAATACAGTTATCCATATGCTCCGGAGAGCAATATCCATACGAAGTTAACCGTGTCGGAGCTTAAGAAAATGGGACAAAAGGAAGAGGAAGAGCTTAGTGACTCCCTGATTAACGGAAAACAGGAGGTGGAGGAATACCCGGTACCGGAGTTCCTGAAAGAAGTAAAGGAGGAAAAGGGAGCGGACCTTGGAACCCTTATCCATAAGGTGCTGGAACTTGCCGTGTTTAAAGAGCTGCACGGGGAAGAAGAGCTCAGTGCTTTTTTAAGGGAGCTTGTGGATAAGAAAAGAATTTCAGAGGAAGAAGCACAGGTATTGGATCGAAAAAGGCTGGGGAGATTCTTTGAGGGCCCATTGGCTGAAAGACTGCGCAGGGCGGAGGCTGGAGGAGATTTACATAAAGAGCGGCAGTTTATTATGGGAATTAAGGCAAAGGACATCAGTGAAGATTATAAAAGTGAAGAATTGGTGCTGGTACAGGGTGTCATTGATGCTTACTTTGAAGAGGGAGGCGGGCTTGTCCTTGTGGATTATAAGAGTGACGTCCATGTAACAGAGGATATCCTAAAAAACAGGTACAGCCGCCAGCTGGGCTTTTACCGTAAGGCCCTGGAGCAGCTTACGGGCATGAAGGTAAAGGAAAGCATCCTGTATTCCTTCTGGCTGAATAAGCCAATTATGATTTGAGCAGGAATCAAAAAAATTTTTGCAACTTTAGAAATAGTGCACATACTTGCACCAAGGTTTTACGTTAAACTAGATAAATAAAAATAGGTTTACGATAAAATATTTCATTTTTCGATATTTTGTGGTAATATTATGCTAAATAGTAAAATATGGTCAAATAATATTATTACGGAATGAAATATGTATAGATAATCATATTTCACTGACTGCAGTACTTGCATTAACCAAATAATGCTATCAGGAGGACATGATGAAAAGTAGTAAATCATTAATAGGGAAGAAAGACAAAAAGGATATCAGAGATTTTATGAAGTCGGAGAACAAAAAGCAGTCCAGGGAATCAAAGGAAGAGGAAGAAAGTTCCAGAGAAAGCGGAAGCGGGAGAATACCAACGGATCAGTCGGGAAGAGGGAAAGCCAACGGGCTTAAGAAATCCGGTAAGGAATCTTCAGCAGATAAAAAAGCAAGAAAGGCATTGATAAAAGAGAGAAAAAAAGAAAGTCAGCTGGCTTTTGAGGCTATGGTAAGTAACAAGGGAATATTGGGCAGATTAAATGAAACGAGAACTAAAATCATACTTACTGTTTTAGTACCTGTTATATTTATGGCCGTTTACGGCGTCGTTTCTTACAACAAATCCTCCAGTGCCATAACCAGCAGCTATGAGACCAACATGGATCAGACGGTCAGTGCTGTAAGTGATTATCTGGATCTGGGACTTAACGGCGTGCAGGATAAGGCAGTAGAATTATTGCTCAGCAAAGCAGTATCCAATTATTTTGTCAGATTAAATAAAGAGGATACCCTCGAAGATTTTAATAATCTGAAGGCCCTTCAGCAGGAAACCATGGTAATCACCCAGACAAATCCTTTTGTCAGTGATGTCTATATTTTTGCCAATACCGGAAAGCCCATTGTTTCCAACGGCAGTGCACCGGTAGATTTATATACCCAGTTCCTGGAATCTGAACAGGGACAGGCCTATAAAGAAAAGAAAATAAAGAATAAGTGGATAGGCTCCCATCCTTCTTTGGATAAAATCCTTTCAAAAGACGGATCAAAGTATGCGATGTCAATTATTACAAGGATGACAACGCCGGATGGATTTATTATTTTAGACCTGGACAAAAAAGAGATATTAAAATCTCTTGAGAATATAAGTGCCGTTAAGGGCAGTATGGCAGCCTTAATTGCATCGGATGGAAAAGAGACCAACACCACGGAGTCAGGTGATGCCATGTTCACCGATACGGATTTTTATAAAGAGGCGGTAAAATCCGAAAAAGGCAGCGGTTCGGATTATGTTAATTATAAAGGAAACAACTACCTTTTTGTGTACAAGGCTGTAGGTGATACAGGAAGCATGGTATGTGCCCTGATTCCTAAGACTGAAATTTTAAAGCAGGTCAAGACCTTAAAGGTTTTAAATATCGTATTTGTTGCAGTTTCCAGTGTGGTAGCTATTATCATCGGATACATAATTGCCGTGGGAATCGGATTGACAATCAGAAGACTTATGGTATCTATCTCAAAAGCTGCCAAGGGTGATTTGACGGTAGAATTTGATACGGACAAGAAGGATGAATTTGGTGTCCTGTCAAAGAGTTTGAATGACATGACATCCAATATGAAGCAGTTAATCGGTGAGGTATATCAGGTGGGAGCCAAGGTGACCCAGTCCTCAACGGAATTGTCCCAGACCTCTGAACAGATACTCACCTCCACAAAGGGAATCTCGCTGACAATTGATGAAATTGAAGGCGGTGTTGTACAGCAGGCAGATGATACCGAGAAGTGCATGGGACAGATGGCAAGGCTGTCGGATCAGATTGGCCAGGTTTACAGCAATACCTATGAAATTGAGAAGAAAGCTACCGATACCAAGAGTATTATCGGAGAGGGAGTTGTAACCATCAATGAGCTTGGCGAAAAGGCAAAGGCTACTTCTGAGGTAACACAGACCGTTATTCAGAGCATTGAAGAGCTGGAAGTCAAATCCAGAAGCATCAACAGCTTTGTGGGCATTATAAATGAAATTGCAGCACAGACAAACCTTCTTTCCTTAAATGCTTCCATTGAAGCTGCACGTGCAGGTGAGGCAGGAAGAGGATTTGCAGTAGTGGCAGATGAAATCAGAAAGCTTGCCGACCAGTCTATAGAAGCGGTAAGCCAGATTCAGGATATCGTAAAAGATATCCAGAACAAGACCCAGGGTACCGTAGAATCAGCCAAGACGGCCGGTGAAATCGTTGACTCCCAGACAGAGGCATTAAATAAGACGGTTGTTACCTTCGAAAAGATTAATACTTATGTTGGCGGCCTTGTAAGCAATCTAGATAATATTTCTGTCGGAGTTAAGAGTATTGAAGCAGCAAAGGAAGATACCCTGGATGCTATCAGAAGTATTTCAGCAGTATCCCAGGAGACTGCCGCTGCCTCCGAGGAGGTAAGTGCAACGGCTAATGCTCAGATTGGCGCGGTAGAAAACTTAAGCCATTCCGCTACGGAGCTTGAGGAGGATGCCAAGAAACTGGAGAAAGCTATCCGGTTGTTTAAAATAAAGTAATTTTTAAAAGCTGGTAAACTTGTCTGCTCTTGTATGAAACTTACATAAGAGGTTACACTTTAATAGATGAATGAATAGGGGCTGTTTTGGTGAAGATTGATTTCATTGAAACAGTCCCTTGTTAAAATCTAGAAAGGGTGTATAATTATATGAGTAAGACACAGGTAATAAATGAAATAAAACCCATAGAGGAAATGAAACCGGATGAAAGGTTAAAGTATGAAATAGCCGGTGAATTAGGACTTTTAGATAAAGTTATGGCCAGCGGATGGAAATCACTTTCGGCCAAAGAAAGCGGAAGAATTGGCGGTATCATGACAAAGAGAAAGAAACAAAAGGCAATGGAGGGACGAAATAAGGAGCATGAAGAATAAGCTGTTATTTATTTATAATCCCATGGCAGGGAAGAGTAAAATCAAGAACTGGCTTTCCAGCATCATCGAATGTTTTGGTAAAGGGAACTATGAGGTAGTGATTTATGCTACCAAGGGTAAAAAAGATGCGAAAAATATCGTAGTTGACTGCTTGAAAAGGGAAAGCTATGAACTGGTAGTATGTTCCGGCGGAGACGGTACCTTAAATGAAGTAATCAGCGGTATTATGGAATTTGATAAAAGGCCGGTCATCGGATATCTTCCTTCCGGTACTACCAATGACTTTGCTTATAATTTGAAGCTTCCCAAAAGCCTTCCGAAAGCTGCAAATGTTATTTTACATGGAGAAATATTTCCCTTTGATATCGGTACAATAAATGGGGAATATTTTACATATACTGCAGCTTTTGGCTTGTTTACAGACGCCTCTTATGAAACACCTCAGGCTTATAAGAATACTCTCGGACGGACTGCTTATATTCTGGAAGGCATTAAGAGACTGCCCAACTGGAAAGCATACAATATGGAAATAAGATGCGGTGACCGTGTAATCAAAGACAATTTTATTTATGGCATGGTGGCAAATTCTGTTTCAGTGGGAGGCTTTCGGGGAATTGCCGGAAAAGATGTCCTCCTGGATGACGGACAGTTTGAAGGCATTTTTGTAAAAATGCCTCAAAACGTTATAGAATTCCAGGCTGTTATCAATGATCTTTTGAAAGGAAATTTAAACAGCGACCACATTTATTTCCTTCCGGTGAAAGAAATAACCCTAATCTGTGAGGAAAACGTTCCCTGGTCCGTTGACGGTGAATATGGCGGAGAACATAATACAGTAGAAATAGTAAACCTCCATAAGGCGGTATCGATTGTCCGGGGAGTGGATTGATTTTACTGTATTTTTTCAAAAATTTCTTTACCGCTTAGATTGAGCGTATTGATACCCAGAAAGTTCTTTATAACAATACAAATACCCCCAAGCAGAATAGAGGAATCCTGCAGGGCGGAAGATTCAATCCGTATAAAGCTGTTCATTCTGCTGCTCAGTGAGGCCTCAATCCGTTTCGTCAGTTCCGGTATGAAGATTGTAAAGGAGCTGTTTATAATGATAATGTCGGGATTGTAGGCATTAAGTACGTTATTGATGCAAATGCCCATTAATTTTACGAAAAGTTCAATAATCTGGTTTGCATCACCGTCACCTGCTTCATAAGAGGCAACAAGGCTGTCAAAGGTGACGTTTTCTTTTCCTTTTTTCACTGCAAATTCTTTTAGTAAAGCTCTTTCGGAGACATACTGCTCCAGGCAGCCATGATTTCCGCAGGGACATTCCCTTCCGTCAATTTCAATGATGGTATGCCCGAATTCACCGGCTCTGCCGTTATATCCGGTATATAGTTCGTTATTGATCAGAATACCAAGGCCAATACCGGAGTGAACGCTGATATAAGCTATGTTCGGATAATCGTGCATAAAGGTCTTTTCACCCAGCACGGAGAGATTTGCTTCATTTTCAAGATAAATGGGAGTATGAAAGTACTCGTTCAGCCTGCCTGCCAAGTCGTAGTTCTGCAAATTATAATAAGGGGCAAAGGATACCATATTATCATGAACCACACCATGGATACCAAGGGAGATACCAACCAGACCATAGGGGGTAGAATCCTTTTCGGGCTTACTGGAATCAATCACACGTATCAGGGCTTCTAAAATTCCATCGTTGGATTTAGGGGTCTTAATTTGTTTTAACCGGCAATTTTCCCCCTGTAAATCTGTAAGCATAACGGATATGGTATCCACACCTAAATCCACACTTACCATATAACCGGCTTTTCTTTGGAAGCTTAATAAAATAGGCTTTCTTCCAAAATCAGTGTTGTCGCAGCCTATTTCCTCCACCAGATTGTTGTTTATCAGGTCCGCCACAATTGCGGAAATAGTTGCTTTGGTCAAACCCAGTATTTTCGAAATGTTTGCTCTGGAAATAGGACCCTGGTTTATAATCGTTTCAAGTACCAGGGTACTGTTAATATCTCGTATAAGCTCTTTGCTTCCTGTAATCATTTTTCTTCCCTCTTAGGATAACATACATTTTAACTGCCAGGCCTTCTTGCCGGCACTATGGTTATTATAGTAACACACTTAGCCGGACTTGAAAAGAGATTACAAAGCTTTTCATGGCAAACGCGTGATAGTTCAGTGTTGCATGCAATTGAGACTTTGGGAACGGACGATGGTTTCTGGTTCCGTTCAGGCATTTTCTAGTTCGCGGTTCCAATTCCACTAAAATGCCAGCCGTTATTCCTGGAAGGATAAATTACACCAAACTCGCTTCTCGATTACTGGGTATATTAATACTATGAGCTCAGACACTGGTGTAATTTATCCTAGTACAGCGACCATTTAATAAGTACCCTATTAAGTTTCATTTGTGTTGCCGATATCAATCTCATCCATTTTGTATTTCCAATGATATATGATTGGATCCTGATTGACCTCCTTAAAATACTGATAGATACGATTAACCAATTCCTGTTTCGATTGAACTCGAATTCCACGTAACATTTGTTTTGTCATTTTTCCAAAAAAGCTTTCTATCATGTTAAGCCATGAACCATGTGTTGGGGTAAATACAAATTCAAACCTTCCTTCTGGCATGGTTGCAAGAAAGTTTTTTGT
>NZ_FRAC01000002.1 GCF_900142215.1 Anaerocolumna jejuensis DSM 15929
TGGACCGAATTTTAAAGTAGGGAAGCTGATGAAGGCACTGCCAAGAAAAGCCGCTATTGTTTTTTATAAGCCCGTACCGTAAACCGACACAGGTGGATGAGGAGAGAATCCTAAGGCCGACGGGAGAAGCATTGTTAAGGAACTCGGCAAAATGACCCCGTAACTTCGGGAGAAGGGGTGCCTGTAGAAATACAGGCCGCAGAGAATTGGCCCAAGCAACTGTTTAGCAAAAACACAGGTCTATGCAAAACCGTAAGGTGAAGTATATGGGCTGACGCCTGCCCGGTGCTGGAAGGTTAAGGGGAGATGTTAGGAGCAATCCGAAGCGTTGAACTTAAGCCCCAGTAAACGGCGGCCGTAACTATAACGGTCCTAAGGTAGCGAAATTCCTTGTCGGGTAAGTTCCGACCCGCACGAAAGGCGTAATGATTTGGGCACTGTCTCGACAATGCACCCGGTGA
>NZ_FRAC01000003.1 GCF_900142215.1 Anaerocolumna jejuensis DSM 15929
TCCGAAAGGGTATCGGAGGCGCTCAAAGGTCCTCTCAGGATGGACGGAAACCATCCGAAGAGTGCAAAGGCATAAGAGGGCTTGACTGCGACACCGACGGGTGGAGCAGGTACGAAAGTAGGACTTAGTGATCCGGTGGTATAAAGTGGGATTGCCATCGCTCAACGGATAAAAGCTACCCTGGGGATAACAGGCTTATCACTCCCAAGAGTTCACATCGACGGAGTGGTTTGGCACCTCGATGTCGGCTCATCGCATCCTGGGGCTGTATTAGGTCCCAAGGGTTGGGCTGTTCGCCCATTAAAGCGGTACGCGAGCTGGGTTCAGAACGTCGTGAGACAGTTCGGTCCCTATCCGGCGCGGGCGTAGGATATTTGAGAGGAGCTGACCTTAGTACGAGAGGACCGGGTTGGACTGACCTCTGGTGTA
>NZ_FRAC01000026.1 GCF_900142215.1 Anaerocolumna jejuensis DSM 15929
GACCTGCCTCTTCACAGTGCTTTTGTATATGCTCGACCAGCTTGCGCTGTGTCCAGAGTTCCTGGGCATATCCGAGCTCTTTTGGGCTTTGGCATGCAATATCCTGAACATATGACTTGTCATCGTCCATTATGACAGACTTTCTGCCGCGACCCGGATTGTCACTAAGCGCAGTCTCCAAGCCTGATTCAAGATATTTGTCGAGGCATAGTTCAACCGACTTACGGTTGAGGTCAAGCTTATCTGCTATGGCAGTAACTGAAATACCTTCTGCTGTAAGTAGTATAATCTTTGCCCTTTGAACAGTGCGCACCATTTCTGTTCTTGAGCTTGTTATATTAGTCAATCTGCTGACTTCATCGGCATTGAGATTGATACAGGAATATTTTGATGGTCTTGCCATAACTTGCACCTCCAATGTTTATGGTACAAGTATAGCACAAAAAGCCATTTTATACCAGTTATTTTAAAAACATTGTACTAGGTTCCCCATTATCTTGACTTTCTATCATTATAATAATGTCTCATCCTTTTATATTTTATAGAATAATAAACATATACTATAAAATTCAATTTTATATTGCAAAGACACAGTAATATTCTTTCATATAAAAGGAAATCAGTTATAATAAGAAACTTTTTATACTTTTTTAGAATATAAATCGATTTCAAATTGTACGTATTAATTATTCCTCCAAAAAAACCTGCTGAATTATCATAATATGTTTCATTTTTAATAGAACGCAAATAATTTTTATATAAATATGTAGTTAATCTCTTTAAATAATCTTCTTCAGACAGCTTAAATTTTGTAGCTATTTGTAATTTATAATTAAATTCGACTAACATATCATCCCAGTATCTCACCCAATATCCTTTTTTATTACTTAATGTATTTTCATTAAGTCGATTATAATGATACAAAGCATCTTCTATTATAAATATACTATTTACATATTGTAAAATCTGAAGCATTGTAACTTCATCTTCATGTAAATATATATCTCTATAAAAAGCAACCTGATCAAAAAGTTCTTTTTTAAATATTGCCCCCCACAAGTACCCTGCTATTTTAAACGGATCAGAATGAAGCTTTCCAAAAAGACGTAGATAATAGCAATCATAAATACTATCTTTTTTATATAATCCTTTTTTCATATTAAAATTATTTATTTTTGAGATACCATTTGCTTTATGTTGAAATGCAGTACAAAAAACGGCATCTGCTTTTTCTCTTTCTGCATAACAAGTCATTAATTCGAACATTCTCTCTTCACACCAATCATCGCAATCAACAAAACTTAAATATTTACCACTGGCTAATCTAACACCTTTTTCTCTTGCTAATGGGAGACCCATGTTCTGCTGATGGTAAACTAAAATTCTTTTATCCTTAGTTGCATAAGAATCACAAATTTTACTCGTATTATCTATTGAACCATCATCAATAATAACAATTTCTATTTCCTTTAATGTCTGTAGAATAATCGAATCTAGACATTTAATAAGTGTATTTTCGCAATTATATGCAGTTATTATAACACTTAAGAGATTTTTCATTTTACCTGTTATATTGTTTAAAATACAACATATCCTCCTGCATTATTTTATATATCTGATTGTACTGGTATTAATAGATTATGGGTTAAAAAGGTCTTTTCATATCTTGATAATTCTTTATGGATAAGCAGCATATTATCTTTAATTTCATATTCTATCTTTCCCCTAAATAATCTAATTAATATACTATTTATTTGTTCTTCATTAGGAATAATTGGACTTTTACAACTTTTTTGATTCTTACAGTCATCCGTACAGCCAAAATTATGATTAATATAAAATTGTCCATTATAATCTGTAATGCACCCCTCTCTAGCAACTACACGAGCACATGAAGAATGTTTTAACAATTTACAATTGTCCTCTTTATCAAATACTTCATTAAATATTCGCCGCATTTTATCTATTGTTGATTCACTCAAATATTTACGCCCTTCAACAAATTCATTTGTAGGCAATTCTATATTTTTATTACAAAAATACTTTTTATGCTCATCAGAGAACTTAAGTCCACCTATGACTATAACACGTACACCAGTTTCTTTAAATAACTGAAATGTTTGATAAATAATATCTTCGGAAGTATTGTATCCTTCAATAATTGGCCGGTAATAACCAATTCCAGTTAAATTACTATAATGAGATATATTTGCCAGCAAGCGTAATCTTTCCTTACTGCTGGTTGGTTCAATAACCTGTGGCAATCCTGAGTAACAAACACATATATCAATATCTAAATATTGAAACTCATTAAGCAATGCCAATTTTTCTTCTTCTAAAACGTATTTCGTTATAATAGTAACTCTATTGGTCAACTTTAACTCATCTAACGATTTAAGTATTTTATATGTGCTTGGCCAAATTGAAGGTAAAAATGCTTCTGTCGTAGACATATGTATTCCTAATGGAGTAATATGCGGTGTAAACCAAGGATGATTCAATAATCTATGAATCCCTTCACTTGGACTAATAATAAAGTTTGGCTGCCATCTTTTATCATATATATCTCCAAAATCGTCTCGCCTATAGCAATATATACATCCCATCGGGCATCCAATTACTAAATCAATTGACATACCGCCTTTCATTTGCGAAATCATATAGTTCGAATTTATACTCCCACGATCTGTAATAATTTGATTTGCCACAATCTCTTTTAGATTATTAACAAGATTAGGATTGGAAAGTACATTCTCTTTAAATGCATATTCATTCATGGGAGAGCCTATAATTCCAGGGTAATTCAACCCTAACCTTATAGCAAAATCTACTATTCTTAATTCTGTATTAGATAGATGGAATTTCTGTTTATATTTTAAATAAATTTCATATTTAGTATTTAAATAAGGAATACGCTTTCCGCTTTTAAAATTTAAGATTTTATTTTTAATAAAGTATTTTAGGAGCAGACATATATTACAATCTTCCTGATTCATACATAAATATATAAAAGCCAATGACAAATATGGATTGTAATATTTCTTTAGGTTTAGATTATAGATTTCATTAATTTCTTCAAATGGAAAATGTTGATATTGTAATTTTTTAAGTTCTAGATATGAAATTCTTAAATCCCTCTCCTGCTCATGATTAATATTATAATCCATTGATAATATTAATCTTTTTATTTCCTCTTCTGTCACATCAAGCATTGTAAATCCCTCCAATTTATATTCTTTAGAATATTTGACCACTAATGAATTCTTCCATTGCTCCTAAATGATTACTTAATCTTAATTAAAAATTTTATACTCTACATATTAGGCGAAAAGCTTCTAACATAGTGGAAGGATGCCTATTATTGGCGCTTATATAAGCATCTACACCCAAATCTTTTATCATTGACAGTTCACTTTCATCTCCTGTGCCAATAATTATTATTTTACTTTTATTATTTATAATCTTTTTTAAGATATTTATCTGTTCAACATAAAAATTAGAATAATATGTAACAAAAACTACTATTTGATATTCAGTTAATATCTTTTCATTCAACTGTTCTTTACTACTAACGTGCACTTCGTTTATCGTTCCGTAGTGATTACCTATTAAATTATGAAAATCTATTTTCTGTTTCCATTCACTATCTGCACGATAACCAAATGGAATATCATAAACCACAAACAATACATCATGATTTAGAAACTTTTTATTTATTGGAATAATATTATGATTATACGTTACATTTGTTGCTGATTTTGCTATTACAGATATGTTTTTTTTTGATTTTTCACGTATTTTTTCTAGCTTCTCAACATTTAAATCATCGCTATTATATATTCCATATTTGTTATAAAAATTGATAATTCTCTCAACAGATTCATTTAATCTCTCTTCACTTATTCTTCCTGATATAACAGCCTGATATAAAGCATTAAAAACTCTTTCTCGAATATTAACGAAATCCTCTATTTTTTCTTCAGGTGATTTCTTTCCATAACTTTCTTGCGAAAAATCAGGATCATATAAGATGATATCAGCTCCTGCCAAGAAACTATTAACTGCTACTTCTTGAATTTTAGGATAATGCTCTTTTATAATTGGCATCGTAATATTATCCGTTACAATAATGCCTTTATATTTTAATTCATTGCGAAGTAAATTCGTAACAATATTATATGACATAAATGCAGGCGTATTTTTATCAAGATCAGAAACAATTAGATTGGCTATCATTATAGATTCTACACCTGCATTTATAGCTGCCATAAAAACATTAAGATGACTTTTATCAATATTCTTTATAATCGGTATCCCTGTATGTACATCAACACTTGTGCAACCTATACCAGGAAAATGCTTTGCCGTAGCAGCCACTCCATTTTTTTGTGATATCATAATAAAATTTATAATACTTGCCTCCACAGCTTCTTCACTATCACTAAAACATCTAACCCCTAATGAGCTATTATCAGTCATTAAAACATCACAAACAGGAGCAAAGTTCCATGTTATTCCTAATGCTGCCAATTCCTGTGCCAAAAGCTTGAATGCTACTTTTACCTGTTCAGATTTATAAATCTTTCCCCATACATAATTTCCATTAAATAAATAATCTGCCTTCCAATCAATGGTATTTAATCTACCACCCTCTTGATTAATATTGATAACAATAGGATGACAATTTGCATTGATACAACATTTCGTATAATTGATTAATTCCTCTTCGTTTGATACAATGTCTTTATTAATTTTACTATAATATGTATTTTTTTCTTTCATTGCTTTTATCGAATAACTATCAAAGGAAATCAAATCATAACCTGGTTTCATTATCAAAGCAATTTTTTCTATTAATGATAAATTCTTTATCTTTATTTTCCCAAGAGAAATAATAACTTGCTCTATTTTTAAAACTGATTTTGCATATAATGCAAATGGAATATTTAATCTATTCTCACAGCTACCGATACCTAACTTATTTTCTTTTTTATTTCCATGATAATCACTACCACCCCAAAACTTAAGACCGTGTTTTATACCAAATGTAAATATTTTTTTTCTATCATTGATGGTTAAATATGGATGATACAATTCTATACCATATAATCCATTCGTAATCATACTTTTAATATCATTAACATTTCTATTATTAATCTTACAATGAGCAAGCACTGGATATCCTTGATATTTTTTTATTAAGCTAATTAAATCTAAAGTATTTGGCAAATACTTATTGTTATTTGCTGAATTTATATAAACGCTAGATTTAGATTCGGTTTTATTATCAAAATAACTATCCAAAATAGTATTTTTATCTTCATTACAATAACCTTCTTGAATTAGCATATTTAATAAATCATCTACGTCAAATGTTTCATTTCTAATATATTTTTCTAATTTTGACGAGTCAATTTTAAAACCGAACATCTGATTTAATTTATCTATCATATGATAAAATCTTAAATTCCAGTTATACTGTAGCTTTTGTAATTCTCTATTAAACTCTTCGCTTAATAAAGATTCTCCATAGGCTAAAACATGATACTTTTGTCCACATAACTCTGTTATTATTTCTGTTCCCGGATAAATTAATAAATCTAAATTATTATATTTTTCAATATTTTGATATGCCTTAAATGATAAATGATCTGTTATACTTATAGCTCTTAATCCTAAGAAGTACGCTCCAAAAACTAAATTATCTGTATTAAATTCTCCGTCACTATATTTTGAATGTATGTGCATATCAATAAACCCATCACAGGACTTAAAATCACGTAAATCAATCATCATATTATTTAATAATGTAACATATTTTTCAGATCCATGGTTTACTAAAGAACAATTGCACTCATAATCTGATATCCATTCATTAATAAAATTCTCTATATCATTGCGTTGTTCATCCATCTACTTCACTCTCCTTTTTCAACCTCAGTATTAGTTTCTCATCATTTTCTTTAGTCCTTCTTGATTTTTCCAAAAAATCTACCATATAATAAAATCCTTGTTCTTTTTTTATCATGTTGTATAATGTAAAATTCTTATCATGTGTTACAATGTTATGTTTTAAAATATTATTATAAATATTATCCAACATATCTCCATAATCTCTCGCAACCCCTTGTTTACCATCTATGTATTTATGATAAAAACACCCTCCAATTTCTATAATAGAGTAATTATATTTCTTACATAGCATAAATAATTCTGCATCAAAGGATAATTCAAAATCATCTAATTCTTTATAATAACTACTAAATGCTAGTAAACTTAGTAGTTTACAACCAACATTTATATCTGTAAGATTAGTGTTTAACATATCCCTATAAACCATCTGGAACAATGATGAAGTTAAATTTTGACCATTTTTAGGTAAATACCCAAATGAATCTTTTTTTCTACGTGAATTAATAACCATTCCTATATCACTTGATTCCTTTATGATATTTAGCATTATACCTATATGTTCTATTGGGTGTGTTAAATCAAAATCAAAATATGCTGCATAGTCATATTTCAAATTCAAAAAATAATTTAGTCCAAATAAAATACTTCCTCCCTTTTTTGTTGTAAATGACCTTTTTCTCAATTTTTCCAAAATATAATTATCTGCTTTCAGATTATTATCTTTATAATCCAATAGTTTTATAATATTTAAATTCATATTCTTTTGTAAATTAACTTTATCTTTAACTTTTACCCAATACTTTTCTAATTCATCTCCAATATTTGTTCTATCAGCATCATCTATAAATAGTAATTCGGATTTTATAAACGGATTATCCGAAAAAATCCAATAATATTGCATAACTTTAGCTAAAAAAGCATTTTGACCATTTGGATTATTTTTACCAAACTCATGCATTCTTTCCTGCTCTTTATGCGCCGGAACAATTATACCTATACTTGTTTTATCTTTAATATTATTAATTAAACGCTTTGATTCACTAGAATATGCTGCTGATAACATTCCAATAATAATAACTTCATTGTATCTTCTTCGAAGTGATAGTATATATTTTTTAAGAAAATCAAATCTAACTTTTTGATTTATTAAGTATTCATATAATGATTCTGCAATTCTATGCACTAAATTAATACCATCACTAAAACCATAAACTATCACAGGATCATCAATATTATATTCAATTCCAATTTTTAACACATATTTAGATAAATCAATGAGTGAATCTTCAATAAATGATTGTATCGATTTCATGAAAATAATCCTCCTCATAATAAATGCTATCTACTATTGATAATCGCTTTTTGTGATTCTTCCCATTGCTTTAATAGATGATTTTGATAAATCCAAAGTGGATGTTCAAAAGACAAACCATTCAAATATTGATACGTTTCGTTACAGCGTATGTAATTAAAATCAGCTTTCCATTTTCTTCCTTGAAATCTTTGCCAGTAAAGATATACATCCAAATTCGGATACTTTGTAGCAAAAATGGCTAAATTATTTGTTAATGTCTGATGCCTATCCCCTCCATTTGCATGCCGTTGATGATAATTAATGACCTCATCACTATGTATAAATTTATACCCATTTATATTAAGACGATAAGCAAACTCAATATCTTCAACTCCCCATTTTACAAAAGAAGTATCAAATTGTATTTCAGGAACATATTTTCTATTAAATGAAGTGTTCCCTCCTGTAGCCATAACCCACCCAAAATTAAAATCAAGTAATTTATTTCCATACCGATCTATTACATACCGATAATTATCTTTAGCTGTTCTAAAATATAATCTATTTATCGTTTTATTAAAATCAGATGTTATGTCTTTTGTAGTAGTAAATGGCATACTTACCATCAGTCCTATCCCTTTATTTACCATTTTCCAGTTTTGAATTATCTCTTGTCCTCGAATACTTTCATTTATATTAGTACCACTTACAACAATTTTTTCAGAATATATGGTATATATCTCTTCTTTTTGACCAACTACAACTGTTTTCGGAGAATTACATATTGTGGTGATAATATTTTCTATAAAATCAGGTGACGGTATCCTATCATCATCTGTGAAAATAATGATATCGCTTTGTGCCAAACTTAATCCTTTATTTCTAGATTCTGAAATTCCTCCATTCTTTTTTACACAATATTGTATAGGTAATTTATTAATATATTTTTTAACTATTTCATCTGTAATATCATCTGATCCATCATTAATAATAATTAATTCATAATCTTTAACGCTTTGATTCAAATATCCCGCAAGTGTATAATCTAAATATTGTGACTTGTTATAAGTCGGAATAATAACAGAAGCTGACACTTTCATCATATAAATCTCCTCTTTTAATAATATATAAGTTCTAGGAATTTCTAAGTCTAGTACAGTACATACCCAATTGAAAAACAACCCAAGGGTTTCTAACATACCGTTACGGAACTGTACGTATTGTTAAAATAAATATATCAGCGCATATATGAAATCGCTTTCATGACTAATTATTACATTATTTTCATATTTTGTCAATATATGTTTAGTGAATTTGTAGAATAAACAAATCAATTTCCAGCCAATATATTCACTTTCAATAATCAGCTGCTTTTGAATCTTCTTTATGGCATAATTGTATTACCTAGTATGTAATACTTAATCATGGAGGGATTGGGTTGAACAGTTATCCGGATTGGGTTATGAAATTTAAAGAAAAAGGGACTTACATCAACAAGATTGGCGATAAATACTATCTCTACGCCGCTCATTCAGAACGTATTAAAAATAGGATTTATTAAATCCCATGGCCATGACATAGGCTTTCAGCTAACATATATATGATGCAGTTGGCAAACTTGGGGCTGTTTTCAGTAACAAAGGCTTCGATGCCTGAGGTATCAAAAATGGTCATGGAAGCGAGTTCTTTATCAATGTCTTGGCATATCGGTTCGGTGATATCAACCAGAGAATCAAATAGCGATTGTAAGTCCGGGAGAAAGTCCATAAATCGGTGATGAGTTATACTTTTTGCAACAGAAAAAAGGCCGTATTTATGCGGGTTCTGGCGTTTCGTAAATGCCTAAATAAAATCAAAAAATGGGAGACCTTTTTATTGATTTTAGAGGCCTCTTATTTTGTTTTTAATTGATACGTTTATCCTAAGTAAATTTGTCATTTTAAACATTGACATAGCTTGAGTATTTAATTTTTGACCGAAAGACACTTGATTTTGGTCTATATAAAAACAAAGACATCAAGATTTAGTGTCCTAATGCCTTTGAATTTTCATTTATGAATTTGTTATTTGGGTATCATATCCCTTCAACAACCCTGCACTTTTCACCTCAATTTTTGCCTATTTTCAGCCCCAAAACTACAATATCTTGTTGTCACCCCTCTATTTCTTGCCTTGACCACATTTCGTCATCATTATTATCGTCTCAACGTGCCTTGAGCGGTCAAATAGGCCTTGTCGGAAGTTTTTATTTCAAAATGTGAAGCTAAGAACACAGCATCATTATAACATTGCCCAACTTTTCTAACAAGTCCGGCCAGTTCAACACGGAAATCTTTGTTTAAAAGTGCTTTACGGTTTGCATCAAAGAAATAACCCCCCTGAAATTCAACAAGTCTTTGAAGTGCCTCATCTTCTTTTTTATAAGCCTGTTTAAGGCTTTCAATCATAATTTGCATATCAGGGCAATACCCTAAAGCATGGTTAAGATATTCTTGAATATAATATATATTGGTACCAACAGAAACCACACAACTACCATAGGTATCTAAAGGGCCAGCCAACATATCTTCATTTTTAAAATACTCGTCACACAATAATGAATCAGCCAATTGTTCAAAAGCATTTTTTCCAAAATATACATTATTATTGGGTGTCAATGAGGCCCAAACAGGTATATTTAGAATTGATAATCGTATACTTTCTGCGATATCTGGTATCTTTTCTTTTCAAAAAAATTAATGCTTCCGAACGATCAAGACCGTTTTTCTTCGAAAAATAATTTTCCGAAGTTACCAAATCCGTAGGAATATCTTCTTTGGGCTCATCTGTGAATTGCGACCACCCAATTAATACCTCAACGTTTTCATCATAACCGCAGATTATTGAACAAATAGGGGGCCAACAATGCCAAATGTTAAAACAGGTAAACCTTTACTCACAGTACAATTATAGTGAACTATCTAATGATTTTCCTGTCTTTTTTCGATTTTATCTGTCCTAAAATCAAATCTCAAAAAAGGCACATTTTCAAAACTAAAATGTACCTTTTTTGTCCTTGCCTTACCTAGTGTCCGTCTTTAAAAGTTACTCTCAATATGCTGCCTTTCTTCTAAATATTGGTGTAAAAAGATATATACAAATTACCTTTTGCTGAGCCTATTGAATAATTTTACAAGTTCATACCAAAGCACTGCCAACGCTGCAATACCCATCGAGCAGAAAAACTGCCCTGCTGAAAGTGGTGCCAGTTTCAGTAGACCTGAGAGAGGGGTATAGAGTATTATAACAAGCATTAGCATTGTTCCGATATTGGAAATCCACATGACCGGATCTTTTGATAGGCGGGAAAACGACTGGTAAGCAAAATCCTTATCAGAGCTGTTAACCTGAACTAAAAGCAGGTTAGATAGCATGACTATAGTGAGCCCCATTGCACGAGCAACAGGAGCATTAACCGGATTGCTGGCGAGAACGGTGAAATAGGTACCAAAAGACGCGGTAAAAATTGTAATCCCCTGGAGAATGCTTTTTAGCATGGTACGCATGCTCAGAAGCTTTTCTTTTGGATCTCGAGGTTTGCGTTCCATTATGTCGGTTTCAGCCGGCTGACGCTCCAATATGATGGAACAGGTCGGGTCAATCAGCAGTTCCAGTAAAACGACGTGCAACGGTAACAGCATCAGGGCTGACGGCGCAACACCGAGAATAGGGGCTATTAGTGATGCAAAGGCTATGGGGATATGGATTGTAAAGACATATCCGAAAGCCTTGCGAATATTATCATAAATCCTTCTTCCGTCTTTAACCGTTTCAACTATTGTAGTAAAGTTATCATCCATTAGGATGAGGTCGGCAGCCTCTCGGGATACCTCACTGCCACGCTTACCCATAGCGATACCAATGTCGGCATACTTTAGAGCCGGTGCATCATTCACACCATCGCCAGTCATGGCTACAATTTCGCTGTTTTCCTTGAATGCTTTGACTATTCGCATCTTATGTTCGGGAATCACTCGAGAGAAGATAGATACATCTTTTACCGCCTTTTTCAATTCTTTATCCGACATTTCATTGAGCATATCGCCGGTGATTATATTATCACTATGCTCCATACCGATTTTTTTTGCAATGGAAGATGCAGTTATCCCATTATCGCCTGTAATCATAACGACACGGATGCCAGCTTTGCGGCATATTGCAATATCTGCTTTGACACTCTCGCGTGGAGGGTCGGCAAGACCGATTAGGCCGCACAGACTTAGACTACACTCAGTTATAGTTGCAGGAATTTCCAGCTCTGTCGCAGGCACAGCTGTAGCCACTGCAATCACACGTAGTCCTTCTTTGGACATTTCAGTAACTTTACGCATTGCGATTTCTTTTTCCTGATCTGACAGACTGCATATTGTTAAAATCTGCTCCGGTGAACCTTTAGCAGCAATTACGAGCTTTCCATTCTTGCGCCATACATGCCCCATCATTTTTAATTCATTGGTAAACGCATATTCCATAACTAACTCACCGCTGAATAGATGTGCTTTTGAGATTCCATGACTATCGCAGCAAGCCAGCATCGCCTTTTCCATCGGGTCATATGCATCTGTTTCACAACCAAATCCCATTGTTTCCAGCAGCGCATGTTCATCACCATCGAATGCCCAAGTATACTGTACCGTCATTTGGTTCATCGTGATCGTACCTGTTTTATCGACACATAATATCGACACCGAGCCAAGTGTTTCAACAGATGGCAGCTTGCGGACAAGTGATTGCTCCTTAGCAAGCCGCCATGCCCCCATAGAAAGAAACACGGTCATGATAACAGGAAATTCTTCCGGAATCATTGCCATTGCAAGAGTAAT
This sequence comes from Anaerocolumna jejuensis DSM 15929, assembly GCF_900142215.1. Taxonomy (GTDB): domain Bacteria; phylum Bacillota; class Clostridia; order Lachnospirales; family Lachnospiraceae; genus Anaerocolumna; species Anaerocolumna jejuensis. The sequence continues at coordinate 12,070 of NZ_FRAC01000026.1, forward strand.
ACCTGAGAGAATGCTTTCAATCAAGCGGGCTCCGAGCGTATGGTCAGGCAGGTTAAAATAGGTAACCACCCCCACCAGTACAAACAATACTCCTGCAATCCCAGCACAGGTTTTTACCAGCCTGCCGGTTTGTTTCTGCAAAGGTGTCGGCTCATCCAACGCAGCCGCTACGTTTACTCCGATTTTCCCATACTCGGTTGCCGCTCCGATCTTATCAACGTTAATTATACCGATACCTTGTGTTACCAGTGTACCAGCATAACAATAATCCTTTCGCCAGTAATCGTCGGATAACTCTACATTATCCGTCGCTACTTTCCAGACTCCCTCAGCCTCACCGGTAAGCGATGATTCATCTACGCAAAGATCATTGCACTTGACTACAGCACCATCAGCAGGGATTTTCACTCCCTCATAAACCATCATTAAATCGCCAGGTACAAGATCTACACTGGCAATTACCATTTCTTTTCCGTTGCGGATAACTGTAATGTTAGGGGCGGACAAATCTTTGAGTGCACTTAAGGTCTTATCTGTTTTCCACTCCTGAATAACATCGATACTGATAATGCTGATAACAAATATCAGCATGATTGCACCATCCCGTGGTTCACCGAGGATAAAATAAATGATTGCAGCTACAATCAGTAAAAGAAACATTGGCTCACAGATAATATGAAGTGCTTTATTAAAAAAACTCTCCGTTTTCTGCGGTATCAGTTCATTTTTTCCAAATTGCTGCTGCAATTGCTTTGCCTCGGCGGTAGTTAATCCCGCCATATTTTTCTTTTCGTCTGTCATAAAAGAACCTCCGTTTTCGCCTTTTGGCGGCGTTTGATTTCTCCTATGGCACTCCATTCAAGGTCTTTTCGCTGTTCCATGATATAAAAAAAACACCTATGGAACATACTACTGTCCCACAGATGCGTATTTAAATGCAATCTGTTGCCACACGTTTCATGGCCCGGCCCCACAAACCCTTAATTATAAGGTCTATCGCCTGCTCAGTTTGTACTGTTGATCTTGCATTCCTTATTATAGAATGTAATGCAGTGCAAAGAGATTACTCTGTATTATATGCGTTGCAGTATTTTATGTCAATATAAATTATAACTTATTGGCGGAAGACTCAGTTTTTAAAATCCGAACATAATCTTCCTTTTTTGCTCTTTCAATTAGACCCCGCCGGTTCTATTAAAATGATCCACCATCTCAAAAATATAAGGATTTCCTTCTTCATTATCTACAGAAATAGTATTGATACCATAGTCACAGTCTAAACAAAATGAAGTATCATCAATGAAAAACGTACAGATATAATAATCCATAATCAACATCTCCAGGACTGGCGTTTGAAACTTGATACGATCTCCATATAATTTATTTAGGTCTTCAATTGTTTGATTTAGGTCTTTCACTTCTTCTAAATGTGAGGTCATATAATTTCCGTTTGCCATTTCTTCTACCGAATACTTTTTGCAACTTGGCTTATTATTTTTATATTTTGAATTTATATAAACTGTATCTATCGTTGATTTCTTTCTTCTATTTATTCTTACCCATATTTCATCCATATCGTAAATAGATACACAACACATTTTATCATTAGAATGATTAATGTTCCTCTTATAATAACATTTATCATCTTTAATATAGAATGCTGGATATTCAATGCTTCTATATTGACAAAAAGCTACTCGCGAGAAAGAATCACTTACATTATCTGTTGAAATTCGTTGAATCGGCTTTGTACAATGTATATCGCCCACATCATATAATTCATATTCGTTCGTATTCAAATATGTTTGTACACGATATGTACATTCATGCCAAACGACAAACTCTCCCATATGTAAATCTATATTTTCCATTCAATGACCTCTTTATAAATTATCCATTAAAGAACCGTTTCTATCTTTATCTGTTTTTTATGCTGCTGCAGCACAAAATACAACCGGAAAGCTCATTAATAATTATATTTCTTTTATAAATCCAATCTCTTCTAATTCTTTTATTACAGCCTCCGTATCTCTGTCTGGATTAATCTTTTCGATTAAGTCTTTCGTAATACCTTCGTGCTTATATACTTTTTTCACATAATCCAATTGGATTCTTTCACCTTGTTCTTCATAATAGTCTCTTGCCCAGGCAACCCATGAATCTGCACTAGTAAGTATTAGTCCTAGTAAAAACCCTTCTCCATCATCTCCATCTTGATAATCTGCAGGAATTATAACTTCACTTTTTTTCCAAAGCAAATCCGTTTTACTTCTCCAAATGCAAAATGTAACATCATCTCGTTCTATACTCTCATCTAACAAATTCATTAACTCTTTTGGTACAAAGTCATAGATACCCTTTGCGATTTCTTCATCATCATTAGCATATGGCGATAATATAGACTCATGGTCAAATCCCTTAATAATTGTACCATAATTCGAAAATAAGAAAAACATATGATCGCCTGCACCATTATCTATTTTAACCATGTCAATATCTTCTGAATAGTTTTTGTAAAAGTTGATTACACGTAACCACGATTCTTCTTTATCAACCATAATTGAATCTAGTGCCGCCTGAGAAATTAAGATTTCCTTCAGTTTTTCTGGATTTGGTAATTGAGTGTAATTTAATATTTCCATAGCAACAGTCCTCCCTAATAGTAACGTATTTCTGTTCATCCTCATATTTGACTTCTTACCTCGTAAAGCATATAATCCCCATCGGCCCTATCATACATTTCCTTTGCCGTTAGTATGGAACAGTGAGAACTTTACAGTAGAACAAATATCGGGTCATTATCATCATCCAAGTTGAAAATCGCACCCACCTGCATGCTCGAAAGCTGACACGATTTCAGCCCCTTAAGTTTTCTTCTATATTAAAATAGATTTCTATTGTCAATTATCCATTTTCTTATTACATCTTCACATCCATACAATCCACATACCTCATCTTCAAAAAATTCCCCTATCGCATCAAATTCTTTACCCTGGCATTCCTCAAGGGCAAACGGATCCAATTCTTTGAATTCTTCATCTGATATATCTTTTTTCCCATGGCAATATATTTCTAATGCTCTTTTAAAGTTTTTTGATGCTTCCACTAAACCCAATTCATTAAACCAATAAATTATGTCTTCACATTCTTTTAAAGAATACTCTTGATAGAACAAGTCACCAAACCCATCCATATCCTTTGCAGCTAAAAAGCGAATATATAAGTCTATAAATCTTTCACCTTTTGATAAACCTTCATTGTTATCAGTTTTGTTCAATATATAGTCCACCAATTGATTAATAAATTCCATATCGTCACTAATACTTATAATTCCTTCTATGTTCATAGCCTTAAACGCCTTTCTATAGAACCCGCCACACGATTTCGCAGTCTATCAGTGTGATGAAATTACTCTGCCCTAGTGCATAAGAAATATTTTTTCTCCGCTTCAGTTTTATCATTATATAAAGCATCAAATAGTTGTTTCAGCATTTAACCTCCAAAATTTTTATTATCCACTTGATTACCTTCTATTAAATTTCGGATTCATTATACATTTTGTTCCATTTAAAGTCAAGAAAGTTGTCGAAAATGGTTAAATATAGTTTTTATTGAATAGTACTATAGGCATCACTCTTCCGCCAAGCATAAATACACCCATTAACAAATGAGTGCACTTTAAACCTATATCAATTATCCATTATTTATAGCAATTCAATACTTCAACATTACCATATTTTCTGCTAATTTCAGGGAAAACAGCATTCTCTTTTCCGCACAAGTGTTTATTGAAGAAAAATTGCGTAAGCTGTGTGGTTATTTCAAATAGAATATCATTCGGTAATTTGCCGACCATCCCTTTATTGTCACGAGGCAGATACATCCAATCAGTGTAACCCATATGAGTCACCTTCTTTAAGGCTATATCATAAACAGGCGCTGTACTGTAAGCAATTGGAGTTAATGCCGTATATTTTGATAAAGCTTGTCCTATTCTCATATATGGCCGTTCTATATCCTGCAAACTGCATGCACCAAAAACCTGACCATCAAAATTCAATACACAACAAAATCTCTTATCGTTATAACAACTGTCCACCGCAGCACATCCACCAAAAGAATGCCCTGCTAAACCAACTCCTTTAGTAAAGTCAAACCGTTTATTTAATAAGAAATCACTTTCTTGGTTTAACTCTATTAGTTTATCCAAAACAAAACTATTATCCTGTGCCCATGTTGCGATGTGGTCTTTTGCTTCCCTTATATGATTCTTGAAAATACGCTGCTGCCGCATTGCTAAGACTTTATACGATGAGATAAAGTCTAAAAACAAGCCTATATACCTTATACCTTCAACTATGCTCAGATTGTCTACAATTTTTGCAAAGGGTTTATGAAAATTAATTACGCTTCCATCCTGATAATAAACCGTATCCGCTTCGTATGGATGACTTATAGAGACAACAATAAAGCCATGAGATGCCATGTCAGCACAAAATGCAGTATTTATATATAAATTACTACCATATCCATGACTGTAAATAATAGCTGAAAAGCTGCCCCTGGCTGGTGCTATGTTTTCATAACATTCTATGAAATTGTTCGACCATGGTATATTTAATTTCTTTAGATCTTCTTTTATACCATAGTGCATCTTCTCACCAGGTTCAGCAACAGCCGGATAGAAAAACCACATGGCAAGTTTTCGGTTTCCAGAAGGTATATCGTAGGTATTTTTTCTATTATTGTCAACCATATCCATTTTATAAATACCCACCTGATATTCCCCAGTAGGTTTTGGAATGTATTCTGGCATAATCAGCCTCCCTTTTTTCAGTTATTAGTTATATATCCCAAATATCCTTTGGGTAAGATATTCTATAAATATCAGTTTATTAATCCCTAAAATAATATTACAATCTGGCGCCTACTTTTACATTAAATTCAAGTAAAAGCCCCTTCGTTAATGTCAGTAGAATGTTCAACCAACCACATCCATTAACGAAGGAGCTATATCACCTGCATTTATTACTTTTTATCATTGAAGATCTATATAACGAATTTGTATTGTTCCGGTTTGCAGAATCGTTCACCGATTTATTTTAATATTTCGGAAGATTTGGAACGGTCTGGCTTGCATCTCCTGAGAGTGGCAAGTTTCTACAAACGTATTGACTAGCGCTGTTTACTGTTGCTGCTCCTTGCGGTGCCGGCGCATTAACACGCTCTTTCCAAATCTGCCAGATCATAAATCCGTCATACGAACGCCCCTTGTTCTTGATGTAGTTCACCATAGTTTCAACATTGTAATACTTCGTTGCCATGTTGTTTTGGCCTGTCAACATTTCTGCGTCGTATACAGTACCCGGCTCTGCATTCAGTTTTAACACAGCACCGCCTGCACCTTCAGGTGCGATTTCCATACCCATGTTGATAGGACCGTTGTAGATGGCACGATATGACTCGTAGCCTTCGCGTGGATCGTAGTATTCGCCACCATCATAAGACATCAAGTTAATATGGTCGATTTTGTCTCCATGATCCTTTACAACACGGTACATAACACCACCGAAGGGTGAACCCCATTGAACTTTACCCTCTTCAAACGGTGATCCTTTTACATAGTATGCACCTGTTGACCATCCTGCAACAGATATGCCAAGATTAGCGCCACGGGAATGAATCTCATTATAGAGGCTGGTGATGATACCTATGATTTCGGAATCTGTTGAGCAACCAAATGTGTCGGCTGTCTGTTTATTACAACTTGCTCCTTCTGCTTCCCAATCAACATCAATTCCGGAAGCACCCAAATCAAGTGCAAGGTCTACCACGCGGGTTGCGTTGAAATTGGACCATGAACTACCCTGGCTGTATGCCCAACCTCCAATTGAAACCCAAACTTGAGTTCCACGAGCTTTCAAAGCTGCTATGTTATTGCGGAGCTCTTGTGCCTGCTGGTCTGTAAATTTCTTTTGTCCGTTGTTGGTTGTTGCACCTTCAGCAAACTCAAATCCTGTAACTGCTTGGTCGAACTCATAGGAACCTTTTTGATACGCCGTGTTCGGCTTGGCAAAGGCAAGGTTAACGTGGGTGAAGTAGTTCGGTATATTTGCTGGTGCAAGATCATTGATACTCGTATTCCAGGTACTCGTATAACCTACATACATACGCTCACCTGTTCCCGGTGTTTGTGTTGGCTTAGGTGTCGTTGAAGGCGTCGGTCCAGGTGTAGTTGTCGGAGTCGGAGCTGCAGTTACCAACTCCCAAACTTCTGCAACACCAGGTTCTTCCCCCTGTGTCCACCATTTGGCTTTATATACTTTGCTGTTATAGGAAACCATATCTCCACCTAAATAAACCTTGCCTCTATCCCATGCAGGATATGAGCTATTGATTGGTGTTGGTGTTGGTGTAAGGGATGGTGTAGGTGTAGCTGTTGGTGTAGCTGTTGGCGTTGGTGTAGCTGTTGGTGTTGGTGCAGCTGTTGGTGTTGGTGTAGCTGTTGGTGTACTACTTCCTTTCAAATCCGACCACAGCTTGTTTAGCAGGCTTCCCTGGTAATCCTGGTTGTACTGCCAGAACATAGCTCCACCAAGACCCTGCGACTTGATATATGCAGTCTTATATCCAATAGATTCTTCGTCCTCATAGGTCAGGAACTGGCCCTGATTTGTCAAATAGCAGGCTTTTGCCTGAGCATCCCACTGGCGAACCCAACCGTTTTTATTAATATAATTTTGAACCAGTTCTGAATAAGTAGGCCAGCTACTTCCGGTACGGCCGTAGAACGGAACTCCTAAATTGATTTTACTTGCAGGAACTCCGTTTGAAATATGAATTTTTACAGCCGAGTCGCAGCTTAGCCCTGAATCGTAGCTTGAAGATGCGTACAGGTTGGCATTATGCGTATTAGCACCAAAGTCATAGGTCATAATATTGATATAATCGCATATGCCGGCAATTTTACCCAATTCAGTATTATTAGCATATTCCTGGCTGGCACCTGATGCGATGGAAAGAATTTTTTCCGAACCGATCTTGTTACGGATTGCCTGCAGTAAAAGAGTAAAGTTCTGTTTATCCTCCGGACGGCACTTAATCATACCCCATCCGCCGTTTACCGGGTACTCCCAGTCAAGGTCAATTCCATCCAGCCTGTTGTCGTTAATTACCTTAAGACAGCTTTCTGCAAAGGTATTACGGGAAGCATCACTTAAGGCAGCATCGGAAAAGCCTTCGCCGCCCCATCCTCCAACGGATAGGATGACCTTCAGATTGGGATTACTTGATTTTAATGCCACCAGTGAAGATAAATCGCCTGTGTTACTGACAGAAACCTGTCCGTTGACGATGGAACCGAAAGCATAGTTGACATGAGTAAGCTTTGTTGCATCCACATTGCTGGGATAACCATAGACATAGCCGATCACCATTTTACCGTCTGAAGGGTCAGGTGTTTGTGTTGGCTTAGGTGTCGTTGTAGGCGTCGGTCCAGGTGTAGTTGTCGGAGTTGGAGCTGCAGTTACCAACTCCCAAACTTCTGCAACACCAGGTTCTTCCCCCTGTGTCCACCATTTGGCTTTATATACTTTGCCGTTGTAGGAAACCATATTTCCGCCAACATAGATCTTGCTTCTATCCCATGCAGGATATGAGCTATCGGTTGGTGTAGGTGTAGCAGTTGGTGTTATAGTTGGCGTAGATGTCGGCGTAGTTGTCGGCGTAGTTGTCGGCGTACCGCCTCCCTTTGCAAGTTTGTCTGCTAACAAGGTCGTCATAGGGAAGCCATTGGGGTCATCACCTGATATTTCCCAAACAATCATTCCCCCAAAACCGTTGTTTAAAACATAATTACACCGTTCAGTAAGGGATTCCTCATCCTCATATGTATACATAATACCTTCTGATGCATTATACAGATAGGGTACCTTTGCAATAGGATCTCTGTATTTTATGTAACCAGGTGTCTGCTCAAGTTGTTTCATTTTGAAGTAGGAATTTTGACCTCCCGGAGATTGCGGGTTATCCCAGTTACCTATCGGCGCTCCGTTAGCATTGGCAAATAACCCCGGAAGACTGCCGCCGTTGTTTACTACATTCTTCCAGCCTCTGGAATAGAAGGGAGTACCCACGTTGAGCTTGCTTGCAGGTATATTATAGGTATCTCTGTACAGCTTCATTGCAGAATCGGTATTGTATCTGTTTTTAATATCTATAGGGCTTGTGTCCGATGGATCATTCGGATTCGGATATATTGCAGCCTGATGGTTTGTTGTAGTTTCCCATGCCCCATGAATATCATAGGTCATAACATTCAGAAAATCCAGGTATTGGGCATAAACATCCGGTTCCTGATATTGTGCCTTATCATATCCTGCCGGCGCTGCGATTGTCAGCATCTTGTCGGACAATCCATTATTTTTGTACGCCTCGCGGATTTCACGGAGTAATGCTGTAAAATTCTGCTTATCCTCCGGTCCTCCCGGGCACCCTTTGTCATACTGGTCATTAGTATCCGGTTTTCTGTCAATACCAGGAAATTCCCAGTCAAGGTCTATTCCATCGATAAAGGGATATTGCTTTAAAAAGTCCACAACACTTTTTATAAACACCGCACGGGTGGAAGAAGAACCAGCCATTGCGTGGAAATTATTTCCTCTTGTCCATCCTCCTACCGATATAAGTACCTTTACATTAGGATATTTGGATTTATAATACTTGTATTCACCCATGTGGCCTCTGAGCTGATTCGTATCCCAGCCTTCAGAATGCGTAAAAGATTTATCGAAATCCGCAAACTTATCCGTAGATGCCAGCTTGAAGCTCGAATCCACTTCAAAAAACGCATGGTTGACCACTGTTACCTTGTCCCAGGGAATTTGCCCTACGGTGATGCTGCTATGAGCCGCATTATAAGTACCCCAATTCGGGAAATATACTACAATATTCTTGCTTGTTGTTGCTGTTCTTGCCGCCGCTGCTACCGGTGCTGCCGGTGCAATTGCCATTTGTGACATAACAAGTACAAAGACAATGAGAAAAGCAAGCAGCTTTCTTACTTTTACATGCTTCAAAACATATCGACTCCCCTCACAAATTGATAAAGATTTTTTCTCTGAATTCTTCCAATAATAAATTTTCAGCACCTCCTGAATGTTATTTGTTAACTATTCTTCCATGCAGTAATCAGCTTTCTTATACAGTTGATGTCCATCGACTCCTTCCACGGATTAACAGAAAATTTTCCGCGATTTTTAATAAATCTTTAACACCTCCTAAATGCTATTTGTTAATTTTTCGTCAGACGATGAGAGCATTTCAACTTCATGCTGCTGTCTATTTGCTTCTGGAAGGTATTAAAAATACGGCATATGCATTAAATGCCGTATTTTTAAGCTGATTGGTAAGCCAAAATTTAGGCAATTTGCATATAATGACATTATATATCCATTTTATGCCCATTTTTCAGATGCTCCGTACTATCTATATACGCGGACATAATCTACATACATCTTTGCAGGAAATGTGGTGGCTCCATTAGGGCTTCCGGGCCAATTTCCGCCTACGGCAAGGTTAAACAGCAGGAAGAAAGGCTTCTGGAATTCCTCAGTATTGCCCGTGCCGTTTTTAATCAGTATTTCATTATACTTTATTCCGTCCACAAACCACCTGATATATTCTGAATCCCATTCAATGCTGTATACATGGTATTGTGAAAAATCAATATATCCTGACATATTTCCATAAGATGCGTGTCCATAACTGTCCCAATGTACCGTTGCATTTGCAAACGTATCAAAATTTACACGCTCCATGATATCGATTTCTCCGCAGTTAGGCCAACCAACGGAATCTATATTTGAACCCAGCATCCAGAATGCAGGCCAAATTCCCTGGGTTTCACCTGACGGCAGCTTTATTCTTGCTTCGATTTTTCCATATGTGAACTGGCGCAAGTCTTTTGTCTTTATACGTGCAGAAGTGTAGCTCATGCCGCCATAGGACTCTTTCCGGGCTGTTATTACCAGGTTTCCGTCTGTTACCTGAACGTTCTGTGAGCGGTCTGTGTAATATTGAAGCTCATTATTTCCCCATCCGTTGCCGTTTGTACCTATATCATATACCCAGTTTGAACTATCCAGTGAATTACCGTTAAATTCGTCGCTCCATACAAGATTGCCGCTCCCTGCAGTATTTAAAATTTTAACTGATGACATCTGGTCATTAACATCTGTGCCAACCCAGGAAGAACTTGAAGTATAGGTCCATTTTGTTCCACCGAAATTGTCATTCTGATATACTTCTACAGTCCAGCCGTCAGGAACCTTGAGAGAGGACATCCAGTCATTCGGGATTCCTTTTGCGTTCAACTGGGACAGTGTATAATTACCTACTCCAAGTGTTATTGCTGTTCCACCATAGTTTATATCTGCATAGAATGTCACTCCGTTTGTTGCTGGTGGTGTCGTTGGTGGTGGTGTGCTTCCGCTGCCACCTTTCTCCCATAAAGCAGGAACATTGGATGGTTCCCAGCCTACGAGGGAAGTATGTGCCTGAAGACAGGTATAAGTACTTCCACTATATGTTACCGTATCATTTACTGCATATGCAGTATTGGGAGCCCATGCTCCTCTGGCGGCTGCACTTACCTGGATTGTAGTATAAATACCACACAATAATGTAAACACCATTACCAGTGCCAGAATTTTGCCAAATGATTTCTTCCTTAAAGTATGCATTTAGATAACCTCCTTACTATATCCCCGTACTTGTTAAAAGTTATTACCAGCCAATGTTGATAATGGCGCCTCTAGGACTGATACCGTGAATAGTAGAACTCTGGTCGTTCACATCGTCATAGCAGAAGCCATATGCTTTGGCGTTCAAACTGTGTGCATGAAAGAATTTGGAGAAATAGTCAGCAGGCCCAGTCTGATAGTAAGTAGAAGGATTATTCAAGTTAGCAGCATTCCCCATAACATGACGATGGAAAGCAGCGCAAATCTGTGCTTGAAGCACCTTTTCAATTTCATTTCCGGTTGCCAGTGCGCCTGCACCTCCCCATACCTCTTCACTGGTAGGTTTATTCACACGGTAAATCGCAGCATCACCAGGCCTTGTAAAATTCATTTGTGTCCCGGATACTCTGCCGGTAAATGTGCCTTGAGGAACAGCTAACACAAAGTCACTGGTGGAATATTGGGACCAGATGCTGTTAATGTAACTGTTAAAGTAAGTACCGTTGGCCTGGCCGGTTCTGAAACCACCATGGATAGGAGCAACAATGCGGTATGGCGCTTGTACAGTAGCCAGACTCTTGAATTCAGCAGGCACTTCATTTTGGAATGCACTGAAAATGGATGCTCTGGATTCGGTGATTCCAACCTTTGCAAAGGAAGAATAATTGGTGCTGCTGCCGGTAAACAATTCGATAGTATACGGCACACCGAACATATCCACCTGGGTGGTATTAATCCAAACTTCACCGTTGACCACAGCAAACTCCGCCCAGTCAAAATACTTATTATAGCTTGAATCTGATGGGTTCTCAATATTTGGGTAAGCAATACCTACAGTACCATCCGCTGCCGTATTAAACGGAATATTCAGGGGTGAACCCATTGAAATATACAGTCTTCCGGAACTCACATAAGTCGGAATCTGGAATCCGTTGAAAGAACTCAATGAATAGAAGTAAGGGGATGCATTCTGTCCGGAAACACATGGAGTCATGGTTCCATCGGGTGAAATGGCGCAAAATTGGCCGTTTCTGTTCTTGCCAATGATATTAACATAAATCTGGCTGCTGCTGTAAGCTCCATTGGTATTGTTATTGAATTGAATGGTCATCTGTTTACCGGAGTTCAGCGGGATCAAAGAGGTACTGCTTGATGTATTAATTGTATAAGCAGCTGATGCTACTGCTGAATTAGTCATTCCTGATTTTATAGCAATAGCTTTTATTGTCTTAGTACCAGTAACAGATATTGCTCCTGTATACTGGGCAGAGGATGCTGTAGGTATTGAACCATCGGTAGTATACCTGATAGTAGCACCTGAAGTAGTACAGGATAAAGTTACTGAAACTGAAGATGTATATGTTCCTTCTGCAGGACTGAAGATAGGTGTTGCAACAGTCTGTGCTGGTGTTCCGCTGATAATCTTAACTGATGACATCTGGTCATTTACATCTGTACCAACCCAGGAAGAACTTGAAGTATAGGTCCATTTTGTTCCTCCAAAATTATCATTCTCATATACTTCAACAGTCCAGCCGTCAGGAACCTTGAGAGAAGACATCCAGTCATTCGGAATTCCTTTTTCATTCAGCTGAGATAGTGTATAATTACCTACCCCAAGCGTTATTGCTGTTCCACCATAGTTTATATCTGCATAGAATGTCACTCCGTTTGTTGTTGGTGGTGTTGGCGTTGGTGTTGGTGTAGTTCCGCTGCCGCCTTGCTCCCATAAAGCAGGAACATTGGATGGTTCCCAGCCTACGAGGGAAGTATGTGCCTGACGACAGGTATAAGTACTCCCGCTATATGTTACCGTATCACTTACTGCATATGCAGTATTGGGAGCCCATGCCCCTCTGTCGGCTGCGCTTACCGGTATCGCCGTGAACAGGTTGCATAATAAAACAAGCATTACTATTAATGTCAGTGATTTTGTTAAAGATTTTTTCTTTAAAGCATTCATGGTATATCCCCCTTATCATATTTGCTTAAAAGTTCTTTAAAAATTGAATAATTTTTTAGTTCACTAATCTAATTTCCACAATGCAGGAACATTGGATGGTTCCCAACCTACGAGGGAAGTATGTGCCTGCAAGCACCTATAGTTGCTTCCGTTGTAAGACACTATTGTTCCCACGCTATATGCCGTATTCGGAGCCCAAGCAGGATAATCGCTGCTGCTGATAGTGTAAGTAGCAGTTGTAACAGCTGAATTGTTCATGCCTGATAACATAGCAATTGCCTTTATTGTTTTAGTACTCGTGACAGATATTACACCTGTATATTGTGCAGAGGATGAAGTAGGTGTGGAACCATCGGTAGTATATCTTATGGCAGCACCAGCCGTAGCACATGAAATGGTTACGTTCTGTGCTGACGAATATACTCCCTCTGCAGGGCTGAAGGTGGGTGCTGCCACCTGTGAGGTACTATTTATGGTATAAGCAGCACTTGCTGTAGCTGAGTCATTCATACCTGACTTGAAAGCCTTAGCCTTTATTGTAGTAGTGCTTGATACGCGGATAGGAGCTGTGTACTGGGTAGAAGCAGCTGTAGGCTCGCTTCCATCGGTAGTATATCTTATGGCAGCACCATTTGTAGCACAGGCTATACTAACTGTCTGTGCCGAGGCATATGTACCACCTGCAGGACTGAAGGTCGGTGCTGCCACTATTTCTATCGGCTGGCTGCCTGTCAGCGGTGCAGGATCATTGAAATATGCCTGAGTTCTTGTTATCCACCAATAGCTATCTGTAGGAGGTGATCCGACACCATCGGTACTGTTCCCCACTCCGGCACCAAAGAGAACGGAAATAATTCCCGCGTCCGCAGCTTCCTTAGCATGGGAACCCCATGTGATGTTATTGCCTGATACTGTGAGCTTTGAGTCATTACCTTTATTTGTAGCAAAGTAATCAAACCTCGGACCTGATGCGGTGAAGGTGTCACCAAGGAAAAAGTCAGGTGCAGAATCCTCATAATTCTGGTTTGTATTTTTTAAATCCGGGAATGTGCCATCATTGTAGGGATTTGCACTCAAACTTGAATTAATATGTCCTACGGGAATCTGCCATAGTATAACAGGAAGTTGAGATTCCTGGTGTAATGTCTTGTTAAACAGAAGATAGTTGTTCCAGTGGTCAAGGTTCCAAAACCAAGTGGACTTGGAAGGGTCGGAAGGTGAACTGATACCTGCATCCAGGCCATATTTATCAATTGAGACAAAGTCTGCACCGTAGCTTGTAACACCTGCATTCATGTAATACTTGCATATTTCCTTTGCCTCAGATGCAATAGCCTTACGACCGTTATCAATCCCCATGGTATCTGTGAGTCTCATTATTCCTGTTGAAGGTACACCGACTGTTATTCCGGGAGATGCCCAAAGATTGAACTGCCATCCAAAATATGCATTTGGTGCATATTTATTTATGATATAGTTTGTTGCTTTTACCAGGCCCTCGAGAGTATCAGGGAATACAGGATCAGAAGAACTTAGAACTCCCGCCTGGTATGCAGCACTTGTCCTAGCCATTAATTCATTAGGCTGTTTGCCGGAGTTTTGCATCATATAACCTAAGAAATCAGGTTCCATAACAAGACCGACAATTTCATCTCCGCCTTCATGATTTATTATATCAAGGGCAAATTTCAAATCTGAGAAATAGGATTGCATATAGGAAGCGCTTTCTATGTGCTGCTTATCAAGGTCGTAGCTTTCACTGCCGTCTGGGATGTTATAATACACAAAGAAAGGTATCATTCCCAGTTTTTTACTTTCACGTATGAAAGTAGTAGCACGTCCGCCTTCGACATCACTCCAGGTTTTCCAGCCATTTACCGGTCCTCCGTTCAGGTATATGTAGCGCATATCCATCCGTTTGTTTGTAAGTCCGGAACCATAATCCTTCCAAAAATCCAGGTCTGCTGGTGAATCTTCACTTACAGAGCCCATGGAAAGATAATCGGGAAGCCCGGGGAGTTTTCCATCAGCGGTCTTTACACGTATTCCTACATAGCGTACTTTATTGCTTGTAGCTTCCTTAATCTTGAGGGATGCGCGTCCTGCTTTCAGGCCGTTTATCCTTAAAGTGGACCCATTAATTATTTGGCAGCTTGCTACCGTGCTATTGTTTGTTGACAGAGTAAAGCTCGGATTGTTAACTCCTGTCACGCTTAAAGTGTAATCGGAGGTTCCTTGGGGGACTGTCAGCTGTAAAGCCTCTGCTGCTGCGTCAACTCCGCTGATTTTTATTCCGCTTACGACAACACCTCCGCCTCCATTTACATTGACGGAAATCGTAGCACTGGATGTAGTACCAAATGAATTTATGAGATCACACTTATATGTGTATGTACCTGCAGGCATATTACTGAATGTTTTGGAAGCAGTTTGTGGATTTGGTGAACCGTCAGTTAAAGCACCGGTATATACCAAATTGTCATTCTCATAGAGCTTCCAGGACTTTCCGTTATTACCCCACCACATGTTCATGGTTATGGTGTAATTGCCGTCATTATCATTATTATCATGGGCTAAGATAGGAGTTCCCGGTGTGCCTGAAGCTGCTGCATTTACACTTGAGATATTTAAGTTCATACAAAAAAAGAAAGTTAATATAATACTGAGTACTAAGAATAATGCCTTAAAATGCTTGGGTTTTCTTTTTGATATGTACATAGTTTGAACCTCCTTAATTTAATTAATGGCTGGGTTATAAACACAGCCATATGTCATTTTGGGATTTAGAGATTAAAGTTTTGTCCGCTGGCAGCTGAAGACACAGAAGCTCCCATAGGAAACATGGTAAATAATATAGCCAACATAAGAGCCAAGGACAGGAATTTTCTTAATCTTTTTTTCAAACTTCCTCCTTCTTCCATTCTTTGTCTTTGTTTCCAATTCCTCCTAATATTTTAATTATATTTCGATTTATCCATAATGATATAGACAATATTGGCATTTATTGTTGAATCTTGTTGTAATATGCAAGCCATAGTTATAAAGTACTATAAAAATACACAAATAAAAGAGGTCATGCTTTATAGCTTTATATCTTTACAGCTTTAAAGTCTTAAACTTTTGGAGAATCATTACTACAATTCTTATCCTGCGTCCATACCTGCTTAAAAACTCATCCTAATGGTCAGAAAATATCCTTTTTATCTTTTCTCGTAACATACTATTTATTTCCTGTTAATATTTTACATAAGCCTATAATCCATATATTAGCACTTTAAGTAATATAATTTAACAAAAAGGGACTATTTTCCTAAATAGCAAAAAATTCCTATATCGAAATAATTTCACAGCAATGTTTTACTACTTAATTATCAGCTCCGGAGGCACATACAGTCAGACTATTGAGTTTACATAATCCGGATTCTCGGCCGGATACATACCCTTGCAAAGCTATCCTGGAGAAACAGCGAAGCTTGATGTTACAAGCATAACAAATGCTTCAGGCGGAATGATAGTCGTAAACAGCAGGAACTACATAAAGATAATTGGACTAGAGATATGTAATTTCAAGCCCTCAAATGGTAATCCTTCCTACGGTAATGAAAGAAGTGCAGATGGTATTTACTGTGACGGTAGTAGAGATATTCAAGTTAATGTGCAGAAAAATAATAAGCGCCTCACGGGCTGTAGCTCATGAGGCGCTTATTGCAACTTATAATAAAAAATTTCTTAATTTAAAAATTTCGTATAGAGGCTTTGAACATCCGCAGCGCTGATGGCTTTGTTCATAATACGAGTTAAAGCTATATTTCCATTCAAAAGCAATGTTGCATTGCCTGTCGTATCCGGATCTCCGCCAAGGCACATAGCAACACCTGATGTATGGCTGATGGTACCGCTGGCAGCGCTGGAATCCACAAGCTGTCCATTGAGATACAAATTCAGATTTGATCCGTCATAAGTTGCGACAAGGTGATAATATATACCTGACTGCAGCTGAACGCCAACGTGTTTATAGCTGCCGCCTATATACGCCCAAAGCTCGACTAATCCGGTAGATGTGCTTTCAAATCCAATACCGCTGTTTTGGCAGTTCTCAACGATTGCCTGATTTTGAATTGTGTTCATTTTGAAAACAGTTTCGAGTGTGAATTGGTTCGAAATCAGATTCAATTGTGCATCGGACACATAGTAATTGGCGTAATTGGTGCCGTCAAGAACCAGCACATTCTTTTTGAGGGTACTGTCTAGCTGAACTTGAGCATTATTTTTGAGTTTATACGATGTATTATAGGAAGAATTGTCCTTTGCTGTACCATCCGTGAAATTGACATTCAATACATCAACAGGAGGCTGCTCAGGTAATGTTGTAAATGTCGTGGTAATTGGCTGGCTTTGTTTGCCAAAAGATTCGATACCATAAATATGGACGCCATAGTTTGTATCAGCGTTAAGTCCCCCGACGCTGTAGGAAAGCGTTGAAGCCATTCTTTGCAGACCCAAATAAAAATCAGAGAAAATCGGAAAATCTTTTACAATAGCGTTCGTGGCGGTATCATAAACTTGAATTCTATATGAATGTACAAAATCCACATCTTTTGCCTGCGTAAAGGTGAGTGTCGCCGAAACATTGGTTATATTCGAAGTGGTAACCTTACTGCCGGCTTCAAAATAAGGCGCTGCACTTGTATCTGCTCTGGCGCTTGTATATACAAATGTATTTTTGCTTAACGGCCGGTTAAGAACCCAGTTGCTCTTTATTTGACAGTCGTTATGGAAGTCATAACGCTGAAGAGTAACCGCTGTATTTGAAATAGTGCCGATGATGCCCTGCGCCACTTCGCTGGCTCTCGGCGGAATGGTGCCATTCGCTTTGCCGGATTCCAATTCGGTATAAGTCAATGTCGATGTTCCGACGCAGGTATAATTTAATTGATAAATCGAGCGTTCATCTTCCAGAACAGCATGAGAATGTCCAGCAAAAGTAACAACCTGCGGATAATTTTTGAGTATGGAATCGAGGGTTGCATTGCCCCATTCGTCACTTAAATAAACGGTGTTTAATACTGGCTGATGGAAGGTAACAAAAATGGGATTGCTGGGATTTTCGGCGACAGCAGCATCAAGCTGGGTTTTCAGCCATTCCGTTGATTTTGAGGTGAAGACACCGTTGGTATCTCCCGCTTCTGTGCTAAGGCCAATGAAGTGGTAACCGTCAACTGAAATGTTTGTATTCATTGTGCAGCCGAGTGTGTTGGTGAAGTTACTCTGGGCGTCCCTTACCGACATACCGTTCCAGTAGTCATGGTTGCCCATTACAAATACTTTTTGAGGAGCGGTTAAGGGATCTGTAAATACGGAATTAAAGATTGTGTTAAACTTCTGGTATGCCGCGGTCTCCCCTGCATTAGCCATATCACCTGCGATCATAAGAACTTTAATATTATCCGCCTTAAATTTTATCAGTGCTTTTGTAAGATTCGTCTCCTCTTGCTGTATAGTTGTGGATCCATTCAAATGAATATCGCTAATGACACCAAAGGACAGACGAGCTGGTGAACCAGTATAAATCTTAACCGATGACATCTGGTCATTGACATCTGTGCCAACCCAGGAAGAACTTGCATTAAATGTCCATTTGGTTCCTGTGAAATTATCATTCTGATATACTTCCACAGTCCAACCGCTTGGTATCTTAAGGGAGGACATCCAGTCATTCGGAATTCCTTTTGCGTTCAACTGTGCCATTGTATAGCTTCCCGGTTGCAATGCTGCTGCTGTTCCTCCATAATCTATGTCTGCATAGAATACAGCCGCTAAAATTTTAACAGATGTCATCTGGTCATTGACATCTGTGCCAACCCAGGACGAATCTGCAGTATATGTCCATTTGGTTCCTGTAAAGCTATCATTCTGATATACTTCTACCATATACCCGCTGGGAACCCTTAACGAAGACATCCAGTCATTCGGAATTCCTGCCGCATTCAGCTGCGTCATTGTATATGTACCTACATCCAGTGTTACTGCTGTTCCGCCGTAACTTTTATCTGCATAGAATGTTACTCCGTTTGTTGTTGGTGCTGTTGGTGTTGGTGGTGTTGGTGGTGTTGGTGTTGGCGTTGGTGTAGTTCCGCTGCCGCCTTGCTCCCATAAAGCAGGAACATTGGACGGTTCCCAGCCTACAAGGGAAGTATGTGCCTGACGACAGGTATAAGTACTTCCGCTATATGTTACCGTATCACTTACTGCATATGCAGTATTGGGAGCCCATGCTCCTCTGTCGGCTGCGCTTACCGGTATCGCCGTGAACAGGTTGCATAATAATACAAGCATTACTATTAATGTCAGTGATTTTGTTAAAGATTTTTTCTTTAAAGCATTCATGGTATATCCCCCTTATTATATTTGTTCAAAAGTTTTTTAGCCAACATAAGAGCCAAGGGCAGTAATTTTCTTAATCTTTTTTCATACTTTTTACTCCTCCTTCCATTATTCGTCTTTATTTCCAATTACTTCTAATATTTTAATTATATTTCGATTTATCCATAATGATATAGACAATATTGGCATTTATTGTTAAATCTTGTTGCAATATGCAAGCCATAGTTATAAAGTACTATAAAAATACACAAATAGAAAAGATCATGCTTTATAGTTTTATAGCTTTAGTATATGCAGCGGCAATACTGTATGCAATATCACTTCATATGACAATCTGGTATACAATTGCGGCAATTCAGCGCCCCTCTTTTATAATCAGCATCTCAACTCCGCTTTGATTTTTTTATAAATATAGACAAAAGCATCGGGGTTTTCTTGCACCGATGCCTTTGGATTTATCTCTATGAAATTTATGTTTTTGGGGTGTCACCTCCAGATAGTCCAATCTGGTAATAATATCCTTAAGTTCCCTTATCCCATCACTATTATAAAACTAATTTTTATATATTTTAACAAATTCACTTGTAGATATACCCGTAACTTCTTTAAACACCTTATAGAAATATTTAGAGTCTGTGAAACCCAATTTTTCTGAAATTTCAAATGTATTCACATCTCCTTTTAATAATAACTCTTCTGCTTTATTGATCTTTATCTCTTTGATATAAGTATTGAAATTTTGTCCTACTTCTTTTGCAAAAAGTAAACTCAAATATTCCGGAGTCACATTAAGTTTATCTGCTACCTCCACTTGTGTTATTTTTTCATGCAAATGCACAGTAATATAGCTTAAGGCTTTCTTTATAACCAGACTGTAGTCATTGTTCCGCTTTTTGACGGATAAAGACATTTTTGTTGCCAAATCCGAAAGTGAACCGCTTAATTCCTTCCACGTATATGAATTTATCATTATTTGATATGTTTCCTTCAGGCTTAGGCTATTTTCCCATTCAACGCACACTTTTTTTGCAGAGTTTATCATAGCAGACGAAAATTGTACAAATGCATTGATAACATCATCCGGCTGATGTAAGTCTTTTCTCCAGCATTTCAAAAACTCACTGCAATAGATTTCTATATTATCCAAATCCATAGAGTGAACAGCCAGAATCATACTGCGTTCTAATTCAATAGGATATTTAACCAATTTAGTAACGATATGCTGAATTTTAGCATGGTCAATCAGTACATCTTCTCCAAGTACAATTGACCATTGCAGCTCTTTCATTATAGTAGAAAGACTGTTTGTAAAGGTATTAATATTCTCACATTCAATAAATCCAAAGATTGTATTTCCATACTGTGGTTGATAGATTTCTATACGCAGTTTATTCTGTATAGCCCTTTTAAAATCATATGTTTTTTTATTTTCAGGTAAAATAATAACATATGTATTTTCAGCGCTGATTTTATATAAGTAATACTGATTTGCGAGATACATATTCAAATTCTCTTCCAGCAGTTCCAATACTTTTTTTGAAATATTCTCGACAACACTATCTAAATAAACTATTCCAATATGAAAGTTTTTTGTTACATCCAAACCATATTCAGTTTTCATTTTTTCAGCCATCCCTTTTGTGCCAATATCATTTCCCAGAAAAAGGCTGTTTAAAATATAATCTATGGAAACAGATTCAGATGTCTTACTTTCTTCAAGCGACTTTTCCAGTTTAATCATTTTTTCTATATCTATTAATACTCTTTGAAGATCCTCTACAGTAAACGGCTTAAGTAAATATTCATAAACTCCAACCTTTATAGCTTTTTGGGCATACTCAAATTCCGAATACCCACTTAATATAATAGACTTATGCTTTAAATTATACTTTTTTAATTTATCCAACATTTCCAATCCGCTCATATCAGGCATTTTAATGTCAGTTATGATAAGGTCAGGTTTTTTCTCCGCAACTATTTTTTCTCCTTCAATCCCATTGCCAGCCTCCCCAACAATCTGATAATTGCTGCTTATTTGGTTTATTAATTGAACAATTCCTTTACGGGTTCTCATTTCATCCTCAACCACAACAATTTTCATAAAGATCTCCTCCAGCTTTAAATAATAAGGTATATTCTAAATTGCTTATAGATTTCTTTCATACCATCCATTGATAATTTATTCCAGCTGTCTGGGGATTTCAAACAATATTTCAGTTCCCTTACCCAGTTCACTTTTAATATTCCATTTGCAGTTTTCACCATAATATAGTTTTAGGCGGTTAAACACATTTTTTACACCTAATCCTCTTCTGCTGCTTATTATATCACTCCCATCCTCTTTTAACAGTTCTCCGAGTTTCGACTCATCCATCCCTCTGCCATTATCTTTTATAGATATTACTATATTTTCATCTTCAAATATATGTATATTCACAGTAATCAAGCCTCCTGAAGCGTATCCGTCAAATCCGTGAATTATGGCATTTTCAATAAGCGGCTGCATCAATAGCTTATGGATCCTGCAATCAAGTACATTTTCATCGATTTCTGTTTCACAATGGAAGGAATACTCAAAGCGTATCTGCTGCAGATACATATATTGTCTAAGCCATTCGATTTCCTGTTTAAAAGTGACAATTTCATTACTCTGGTTTACACTATACCTCAAAATCTGCGCAAGATTCTTAAGCATATTACTTATTTTATACTGTTCATTTTCTATTGCTACCCAATTTATTGTATCTAATGTATTATATAGAAAATGAGGGTTTATTTGAGCTTCAAGTGCTTTGATTTCGGCATCCTTTTGTTGTCTGGCTGCAGATTTGACGTCTTCAATCAGCCTTTTTATCTGCACCATCATACTATTAAAAGTTGTAGCAATGATTGATATTTCATCCTTTGTATCAAAGTTAACACGTACATTCAGTTCTCCGCTTTTGGCAGTTGTCATAGCTTGAATGATTTTTCTTACAGAATTGGAAAATCTTCCAGAAAAATAGATAACAAGGATTATTGAAAGAAGCACTGCTGCCAGACCAATTAATGTATAAAGCCTTTGAAGTGAATAAATTTCTGAAAACATACTTTCTTTATCTGTAATATTTATATAGTTCCACCCCAGATTGTTATCTGTATACCGGTTTACCAAAACAGGCTTTTGACTTAGATCCTTAATCCTGCTGTTTGAATTCCTCATATCTCCTGACAATTCTATAGAATTCTCCTTAAGGATTCTTTCTTCTTTCTTACCAATGTAGTATTTTTCAGGGAATGAGATAATCCTTTGTTCTTTATCGACTATAAAGTTAAAGCCTTTCTTTTGATTATCATTTTCTACGTTTCCATATGCTCCGTTACATATATCAGATATCATCTGTTCATTTAAGCTTATTACAATTACTCCCAACGTAGTTTTATCAAATTTCTCTATATCAAACATCCTTTTGGCAATATGAAACAGATAACATCCCTTATCTCCGTATTGATCGGCAAATGATGTCGGTATAAGTACAGTGTGGTCTGTTTTTTCTGCCTGCACATAAAAATCTGTTTTGACAATATCCTTGTATTTAGTCCAAAAGTGCTGAGTTGCCAACCCCGTAACTTTGTCATAACACACTACCAGTCCATTAGGACATAGAATCGAGATGCATGAGATTCCTTCTTTTGAATTTGCCAGAATACCAAGCTTTTCTCTGAGTTTTCCGAAAGCAGATATTTGCTCATCTACCGAATCGTTTCCTAATTTTTTGGTAAGTTCAACAATTTCATTATCCGAAAATATTTGAAATAGTAATTCGTTGTATGATTCGATTTTCAAATTTACATTTTTGGCAGTCTGAAACAGATTAATCTCTAAAAGCTCATTAACTTTATTTTGCATTGATTTTGTTGTGTTTAAATAAAAAATAAACTGCACTGATATTAAAGGAATTATTGCCGCAAAAAGAAAAGAAAAAATGAGTCTAACTTTTAAGCTCATTTTACAGTTATCTGATTTGTACGAAACTTTATTAATAAATACTCTGGATAATTCAGCTGCTTTTTTAAATTTTGCATTCATAAATAGCACCCGTGTAATATATTACTTTTATCAATATATATAATAGACATTTCATATTTTACTCCATAACAATCCAAATAACAATCCTGTAAATTTACTATGTAATTTCAATATAGGGCTATGTACATAACGATGTTACGCACATAGCCCTTCTAATTAATCCCTGCAAACTCTAGTTGAACCTTTCAAGATAAAACTTTTGGTTATCACCATTCGCCTCGGTATACTGAGTCAATTTCGCCGAATCCTCCCTGGAAACTCCTTCAATATCCCATGCCATTCCTGAATGTTTGAAGTAAATCTTGAAGCTTCCGTCCTGCTGCGGAACAAGTCTCACCAATTGATTGTCTCCGCTCACATAGTCCCACAGATGGGTTCCGTGACCTGCTTCCATTGAGACATCCGCCAAATCTATTACCTTTGAAGGGGCATTTAAATAGACTACTTTGTACCAGCCGTTTTCAGCACTTTCGAACCTCCATTTAAACCAATTATTGGTTTGAAATGACCATTGAATTACCGGTGTATCATTACTGGTAGCCCCGCCCCCGCCGTTAATATATTTACCACTGTGTCGCGCTTGTATATAGTAGTCTCCTATAGGCTGTAACCGCCACTGCTGCCAGGCTTGACCTGTGTAATCATATTGCTGTACTTTCGCCCCATTTGAAGTGTTTCCGTTTTGAACTTCAAGGCATTTACCGCTATTCACATTAATGATTTTAAATAATCCATTGCCCACATCAACAAAATTCCATTGATGCGCAGTATTCCCTTCAGTATAGTCCCAATTGTGGATCTGTGCTTCATTGGCAGTTGAATCATTCGCAACGCAGACATCATCTCCGCTCACGAAAGATGCGATTCGGAAGGATTCATTGCCGTTTGGGACCAAAGACCATTTTTGATTGTTGGAGTTCGCATCATATGTCCACTGATTCACCACAGAACCGTTTGAAGTACTTCCGCCAATCAGATCCAGCGTTTTTCCTGTCCCATTATTAACTAGCATGAAAAGATTACTGTTATACAAATTGTTACTGGGAAGAATGTCAGTGGTTCCACATTTGACATCACTTTTACCAGTTGTAGAATTCTTAACTGCAGCAATGATAAAAACTGTAGAATTACCGGTTGGAACCAGGCATCTACTGTATCCTGTCGGTATGACGCAGTCCTGGACCGTCCAATGGCCCTGCCCATAATTATAATTTAAGAACAATTTATCCGACCGTCCTCCTGAAATTACAACTGTTCCATTTGGACCTCCGCCGGGAACCCATGTAACATACGGCTGTGATCCCGGTGTTTGTCCCTGATAATAATTCACCTTGCTGCCAGGGTCAGAAGCATTTCCCCAGTTTTCAGGGTCTGAGGAAATTTTATAATGAATTTGATCCTCTTGCATATTTACCATTTCATATACCAGCATATACTTTCCATTACCCATTTTAGTGACCGTAGGCATGCCCGGTCTTAATTCACCCAGCGCAACATCTGCCTTTGTGCTGCTCCAATCAATTCCATTTGAAGAAGATCTATGTACTACCATCTGGTTATTGTTCGGATCCTGTTCATCCGCATAGTAGCAAATCAATTTATTATTGGCAGCTAGAAGGAACGGTTCCCATATCCCCTGACTTTGCCAGTTCATACCTCCCCCGTATGCCCCCCCTGTTGCTATTGTAGATACATAAGACCAATTTCTACCCAGATCATTACTTTTGTATAGCTCAATATTGTGAACCAGCTCACCGGCAGGAAATGCATTGACAGCCAGGAGCATAGTTCCTGCCGGCATATTTCCTATCTGTTGTGGAAGTTCATACAAAAAGCCTTGTTCCCTTAACCCCTCATCCGGGTGTACATCTGCAACCTCAGAAATCTTATTCCACGATTGTCCTCCATTTGTACTTTCATAGATCGGGAAATTCGGACCGGCCGGATGCGGAGTTTGATTATCCGTCCATGACTCATGTGTTGCATACATCTTTCCATTATTATCGCCGCTGTAATGAAGCATTAAAGCACGAGCGTAACTTGCACTTTTTGTAGATGTACTCGACCATACCGTAACCGGACCAAAAGCATATGTACTGGTAACAAAACATGAGATTAGAAAAATTGAAACAAATGACAATATAGCAATTCTTTTTACATTTTTCACAAACTTCTCTCCCAAATTGATATTTTTTTGATTAATGTAAATACTAAGAAGACGAAAGACGACAATTATACATTTGAATTATCGATTGAGTTACTTCTGAATAGCAATACCAAGCATTTAACTCATATTTACATTATAAATATAAGCATTTCTTTATACTACTCAAATATTTTAATACAGGTGTAAAATTTTAAGCAAGTTTTTTGTTGATAAGTATACAATTTTAAAATATTATAGGTTTCTCCATCTATGGTCTTCTGCCTTAATGAGTTTGGTCTGGTTTTACAAGGCTCAAGTGCATAAATCCTTTCATCAATAGCCTTTTTGGAAAGCGACCTCGGGAATTTGTCAAGCGGACCTACAACATAAGCTGCCGTGTCTCTTTCTTCATTTACAATCATTTCTGCTGTCATCTTACCGTTATCAACAAGAGGCTTAGGTAGTCTTGAAGTTCTTTCACTGACTCCATATAGCTCCCATAATATTGCTGAATTTTTATAGAATTACTTCATTAGCTTGTCAACTGTTGCCTGTGTTTCTTTCAACGCATCTTCAGTAGATTTTGTGCCTGTTACTGCTGCCTGCACAGATGATGATAAGACTGTAGATAGTTCAGGCCACTTTGGATGAGGTCCTCTCGGCATAGCATACTGCATCTGTTCCATCCAGACCTTTAGCGCAGCATCGTCAGAATAGTTCTTATCTGCAGCAACATCTTTTCTAGGAGGGAAAGCACCAGAAACCTTAGCATAAGCTCTTATGGAATCTGCGCTGCCTGCCCATGAAATGAACTTCCAGGCAGCTTCCTTGTTTTTACCTTTTACGATACCAAGAGCTTCTCCACCAAGAACGGATCCAAATTTTTGACCTTTAGGTATTAAAGCTATGCCATACTTTAAATTCGGGTTATCCTTTTGGATAGACGGCGCCTGCCACGGACCATTTATCATCATTGCAACCTTACCTGCTGCAAATTGTTTTTCAATATCGGACATTCCAACATTGATAACTTCTTTACTCATTGATCCGTCTTTCATAAGGCCGGAGAGGAAATCAACCGCACTTGCTACTTCCGGACTATCCAGTTTGTTTGGATCTCCTCCCGCAGCTATCAACCAAGGATAGAAATTAAACGTACCTTCTTCACCCTTTATAAGTGAAGTAGCAAAACCATATACACCATTTTTTGTAAGTTGTTTTGCAGTGGTCTTTAATTCATCCCAGGTTTGCGGAGGCTTAACACCTGCTTTATCCAATAGTTCAGTATTGTAAAACATTGCTAGACAGTTGCTAATAAAAGGGAGCGCATAATTTTTACCATCGTAAATACCCGATTTCATCGGACCTTCAAAGAACTGGTCTTTGTCGGACCATGCCGAAACTTTATCGGTAATATCTTCGAAAAGGCCCATAGCTGCAAACGCAGCTACATCAGGGTTATCAATCAAAACCATGTCCGGAAGATTACCCGCTGACAAACCTATAATTAACTGTTTTTTAAAATCACTAGATGGAACGAACTTCGGTTCAACTTCAACCTCATTCTGAGAATTATTGAAAGTTTTACAATGATCTTGAATATCTTTTTCATAGTAGTGCCACAATACTAATTTAGCTTTTTCAGTTTTTCCTGTCTCAGTGGACGTATTCTTAATTTCTGTAGATGTTGCAGCAGATTCCTGTGATGTTTCGTTTGCGCTATTTTTCGAACCACACCCTGCAAAAACACTCACAGATAATAAACAAGCCATTAGAAAAGCAATTACTCTTTTCATATGTTTCCATCCTTTCATTCTAAAAAAGATTATTTATATTTTTGAAGCGTCTCAATAACTAAATAATAAGACATAAAGACAGTCTTTAAAACTCCAATATATAAAAACAGGTGTAAATATTTAATGTCGAATTAATTATAATATAAAAAGCTGAGTTTAACTTTTCAACAATTCTTTTGCCGCTATTTTCATTTAAAATCATTAATATGTTAAAAAACTCCAAACAAGTGATTATCCTTTCTTATTGTTGAACTTGAATGCCATTTAAACGCTCCCCCAGCTGAGCTATACCCTCATATTTTTTCCATTTTCACTTTTTCTTAAGCTCTACGACTATTGAAATCGCAGCACTTTTGCTTCTTTCCGTGAATGCCAGTCATTCGGGGGACAGGCTAGTATGCTCGCGCTCCCATTATATGTGCACCTCCACAAAATGATTATTATATGTAAGGATATATCTCAGCTGTAGAGCGTTTAATGTGTCTTTAAATTATCTTATGATGCGGCATGCTCTGCAGCACTATCAAGTCCATTAAGGAATTAAGTTACATCATTTTCATAATTTAGAATAACGGGCATATTATAATTAGAATAAAGAAAGGTGGTCTTTGAATGAAGAAAATAGTTTCTTGTCTAGCAAGTATAGCGTTGAGCATCTTGCTATCTATCCCAACTACAGCCATGGCGGCTAAACCCGAAGAAAGTTACGATATTGCATCCTTGCTGGAAGCTGGAGGCACGATTCCTGCCGGTTATTACCAACTGACCCGTGGGGTCAAGGTCACGAATGACGTTTACGCCGATGGCGTGGTAATTGATGCGTCGGGCTGTCCCAAAAATACCATCGCAATTGTGGCTAAAGCAAACATTACGGGTATAACCATCAATTACCCTCAAAGACAAGGAATCAGCGTCCAGTCATGCTCGGGAAAGACATTGGAAAACTGCACTGTGACACACGCACAGTTTGCGGGTATAGAAGTAAAAAATAATGTATCAGATATTACATTGCGGAACTGTATTTCCAATGACAATTACGACTATGCTGGAGAAGGTGAAAATGCAGATGGCTTCGGTATCAAGAATGGAGCTTATAATATCACACTCATTAATTGTTCCGCTACCGGGAACAGTGACGATGGATTTGACTGCTACAGCTCGGGAGAAAATATAATCTTTAGAGGCTGTACAGCGGTTGGAAACGGCAGCGGCACTAACGGTGATGGAAACGGATTCAAGCTTGGCCCATGTTCCTACAAGGATAATTCCGGTGGGCTGGTTACCGTGACGGATTGTACGGCGATGAACAATAGCGGTTGGGGATTTTTAAGGAATCATAATAAAGTTGAGCCCATACAATATGGGAACACAGCCGAAAACAATAGAAAAGGCCAATTTAACTGGAATCAGTAATTAATTTTTAAGTAGATTTAATATATTCCTTGAAATTCCTCCCTAATATGCGTTTGTTTATCACCATAACACATATTAAAGGGATTTTTAGGCAACTAGCACAAGTTTTATTTATAATTATTCTTTATCAGGTTTGTAGTCAGAATCATTCTTTATATCATAAAACATAAATGGATATTTCAAACCGCACTATGGACATATCCAATGTCCATGTATTCCCATAGTTTCAGGATAAAATAAGCTTACCTTTTTGTGGCAATCGCTGCATATCCCTGGGTTTGCATATATTTTTTTATTACCTTCTGGACTTAGATAGCAAAGAGTATTGCAAGGTAAATCCATCATTCTTTCAGGGTCACTCTCAACTCCTAGAACATTGAACAAATACCACTTGCGGTCAGGCTCATTTTCCCTTGTCTCATTAT
This sequence comes from Anaerocolumna jejuensis DSM 15929, assembly GCF_900142215.1. Classification (GTDB taxonomy): domain Bacteria; phylum Bacillota; class Clostridia; order Lachnospirales; family Lachnospiraceae; genus Anaerocolumna; species Anaerocolumna jejuensis. Next base: position 41,008 of record NZ_FRAC01000026.1, read on the forward strand.
ATGGTTTAATGATTTTAACCTTATATCCTCCACATTAAACTATGCCTCCAGTTTTAAATTCTCTAAGGTATTTACACGCATAACATTGATTTAATTCAATAATATTATTATATTTTACGAAAAGTTCTCACACAAGTACGATTATTTTTAGTACCCAGTACATTTTTTGATACTAATTGACCTCCATCAGGTTAGGGCCTATAATAAAAGTACCATAATTATTTATGAATACCTATGATTTGACTACTAAAAAAGGGGGCGCAGAATGGTTGAATTCACCCCGGAAGAGAATAAAAAATATGGTTGCCCAATTAAACTGTTGCAGAAGGCTACAGGGGGCAAGTGGAAGATGTTCATTATGTGGCTTTTACGTGGTGGTAAAAAAAGATTTGGTGAACTCAGCAGATCATTAACTCCTATTACCCAATCGCAGTTAACAAAGGCTCTACGCGAATTGGAGCATGACGGATTCTTAATTCGCCATGTTTTTCAGGAAGTACCGCCGAAAGTAGAATATTCGCTATCTGAACTGGGCCAGAGCTTTATTCCCATTTTGGAGGATATGTACCTTTGGGGAAAAAATCATCTGGCTTATACAGACTTGGATGCTGAAAGCCACCAAACAGATAATCAAAATTAGCAACACTTGGCATGAATATTAATAATAAAGAAATAAGGAATAGTATTACCGATGTTTTTTCTTGCTGCCAAAGAATATTTCATACTATAAAATTTATTTGTAAAAATGATATTCTTTGATAATTGTTAGTGCAGATGGAAACAATTTATGAGTGCCATCTGCTCTTTGAATATATAACATTTAAAGAAATTTAAGTATGATGTAGGCATAAACGAATTTGAATTTAAATTACAGGAAATGGAGAACTCATGGAATTGCGCACATTATCAAAGCAGATTTTATATCTTCCGGCAACCAGTCAGCCTTTATCTGCGGATGTAGGAATAATCCGGGGAGATAAATTTGTTTGGATTTTTGATGTAGGGAGCAATGATGAAGCTGTAGATATAATACAAGGAATTGATAGAGAAAAAAATATTATATTATCCCATTTTCACGAAGACCATATCAGAAATCTTGAACGAATTTCATATAAAGGTATGTATTGCGGTGATTACACAAAGTTCAAATTGCAAAAAGGAACTGAAGTACAAGCCCCTATAACTTATGAGGACGGAGTCAAGCTAACATTATTTCCCATTCCGTCAATTCATTCAAAAGGAACTATTGGACTTGAAGTAAATGATGAATATGCTTTTTTGGGCGATGCTGTATATGGGGCAAGAAAAAATGGAAAAGTGGTATATAACATTAATATATTGAAAGAAATGATCACTACTTTAGAGAAAGTAAAGGCGCAACAATTCTTAATCAGCCATGATGCCGCCTTTATGCAACCTAAAGCGAAGGTTATCGCAGAATTAAAAGGATTATACAAAATGCGAAAACCGGGAGAAGCATATTTGTTTTTAGAAAGTAATGATGTTTAGTAATATACCTTTCAAATGACGCAACTCTTAAATTCCGAAAGGGTTGTTAGCTTAAATCAAAACAAGTGTTAGAAAATCTTTGTAACAGTGTTCTTCATTTAAAAGCTTCTATTCGGCACTGCTTCCCGAAGCTAGGGCAACAGCATAAACACCGCCCCCATTGCGATGTCTGTGACTGGGCGAAAGTAGCATTATCACTGTACATTTCATTACGATACGATCTACCATAGATTGTTTTATGTTCGGGCGTTCTCGCTCATCACCTTCGATGTCATTTGTTTAAGATTTTATACTTTCGTTTACTGACACCTTTCTGAGAAATACCGATTTGATTTCCGTACTCTCGCTCGCTTTTACCTTCGTAATACAACTCAGTGATCAATTCCTGGTCTTCCGGAGTAAGTAATTTTGTGCAGAACAGTATTTTTTCAATTAGTACTGCCTTTATAGCCACATCGTCTACACATTCTTCATCAATAAAGCGGAGGGTAAAACGTCTTGTTAGAAAATCAAAAAAGTCCGCAATTTGCCTATAGCAAATCATTGGCTTTTTAGTGCCCGAATTATTTTTTAACTGATTTATGTATTCAGTATTATAATGTCCTTAAGAGATTTCTTTATTTCAAACCTCTCATAGATGTTTTTGCTTTAGTCACCCATTTTGCCGGCAGCCATCCGGAAATCCGTATGTTTATGTTAAAGAAAAGCTACCTCTAATAGGTTTATCCAATTTTGAGGTAGCTTCGAAATTATTATTTTATAGTTGAATACAGTCTGACAGCACAACTAGAATCTTCAACTGACCCTGTTTACATGAAATTACCAGTTGCAGAAGGATCAATTGAAGCTGGTGTCCATATCAGTGTTGCTTTTTTGATACTGCCATTTTTGCTTTTATTTTTTGTGGTGGTAACCATTTCTCATTTTCACTAATAGTAAGTATTTGGATACTATAAGTTCACAATAGTAACCTACTTTTCAATTACCTTTATATATGCTTTTACGCTGCCATCATATCCTTCCACAAAAGCTCTATATATGTAATCTCCTGGTACAGATGTATCTACTAATGCTGGTGTCCAGGTTAATACAACTTCCTTCGTTGTACCATCTGACATTTTAGCAGTGATTGACTTTGGTAAGGTATAATTTTCACCCTTATCAGCGGTATAGTAGAGATTCGTATATTCTAATTTTACAATTTGAACTTGTTTTGATTTTACTACCAAATGTAGCTTTACACTGCCATTATAACCTTGTACTGCTGCTGTGTACTCATAGGTTCCTGCAATTGCTGTATCTACTGTTGCCGGTGTCCAGGTTAATGCAGCTTCCTTTGTTGTTCCATCTGACATTCTGGCAGTTACCGTTTTGGGTAATTCGTAATTGAAACCTTGTTCTACTGTAGCATCGATTTCTGTTGGCTCTATGCTTACTATTGTAACTGACTTTGCTTTTACTTCCAAATGTAGCTTTACATTACCACTATAGCCCGGTACTGTTGCTGTGTACTCATAGGTTCCTGCAATTGCTGTATCTACCGTAGCTGGTGTCCAGGTTAATGCAACTTCCTTTGTTGTTCCATCTGACATTTTGGCAGTTACCGTTTTGGGTAATTCGTAATTGAAACCTTGTTCTACCGAGGCATTGATTTCTGCCGGTTCTATGCTTACTATTATAACCGGCTGAGCTTTTACTTCCAAATATAGCTTCACAGTGCCGTTATAACCTTGTACTGCTGCTGTGTACTCATAGTTTCCTGCAATTGCTGTATCTACCGTTGCCGGTGTCCAGGTTAATGCAACTTCCTTTGTTGTTCCATCTGACATTTTGGCCTTTGCGGTTTTAGGTAATTCATAAGTTGAACCTTGCCCTACTGTGGTATTGATTTCTGCTGGTTCGATGCTTACTATTTGCGTTTGAATTTTAAAGACCGTCACTATGTAATTAATAGTAAATTTACAATTAGCTATACTACCTACAAACTCGTATACACCAGGAATTGTTGTGTCTATTTCTGTTGAATTCCATATTATTGGAACCTCTATTGTACTTCCATCATTCATGTTAGCTTTAATTTTTTCTGGAAAATCTACCTTTGAATACTGCGGCAAATTTTTGTACATGTAGGTGTAATCCAATCCAATTATTTCCAACTGATCAGATTGCGAAATGTAAAGATTTAGTGTTATTTTTTCATCATAGCCTTCAACTGTTCCTAAGAGAGTATATTGACCAGGCACACTTGAATCAATGGTAGATTTTGACCATGTCACCGGAACCTCTGCAATTGTGCCGTCTGCCATATAAACCTGAACGTTTTTAGGTAAACCCTTACTACTATTTTTTAACCAGTATTCTTTTATGATATCGTCTTTATAAGCAACAATTCCCTCTTTTTTATCTGTTGCAATCGGATATTTACTTCTATCCCATGTCCTGCCTTCTTTTAACAAAAATACATCATCTACATTGAAATATTCATAAGATATATTTCCATTTCTGGAATCAACAATATCCCATGTACAATCGAGATGATAGTACCGACCACCAATTTTCACCATATTCCAGGCATGAGCTTGTCCTGCCCAGCCATGTGATACTTTAATAACCTCAACTCCAGCCCTTTTTAGCAATAAGGATGTTGCATCGGATATCGCATCACAGGCACCTTTATGATCCACAATTACGCCATAGGCACCTTTATCTGATACCCCAAGCTTATACTCCGTATTCAAACAGATGTAATCATGTACTGCTTTTTCCTTCTCTAATAATGTCATTTCCGGCTTTATAATATCTGCCAGGATCTTATCAGCCTTAGCAAGAAAGTCTTCAATCTCACTTTTTGACATATAAAATCCCCAGAAATTACACTTGGTATTATCGCCAAACTCATTGCATCTACTATAATCTGCAATAGGATTCCCATTAAGCCCAACTTCATTTAGGCTGCTAATCTGTAATAATTCTGAAAAGTCCTCAATTAAGTTATTAGAAAGACTAATCTCCTTTAGCATTTTTAGCTTATTCATAGATGGTAAATCCATAATTTTATTATCTGCTAAACTTACACTCTCTAACAATTCAAAATCTGATAGAAAGCTTAAATTTTCTATGTTACATTGATTTGCAGTTAAAGATTTCAGACTATTCTTTAAAGCTGATATTTGGCTTAAATCTGAAATTGGATTTCTTGTTATGTCTAATGCTTCTAATTTGTTAAGATTTCTAAGAGACTTTAAGTCAGATACCTTATTATCACATAAATTAATAGAATTAAGGTTTAATAGCTCTGCAAGAGGAGATATATCCTTAATAAAATTACTATTCAAACTTAATGAAGTCAGATTTTTCAGCTCGCTAATCTGTGATATATCTTCAATTTTATTTTCGGTAAGAGTAAGACTTTTAATGTTCCTGGCATATTGGAGGCCTTCAAGTGATTTTATATCTAATGTTTTTAAATTACAGTCTTTTATACTCAATAAATCCGATTTCAATATATCCCCAACTGGCTTTGAAATCATTGCTCTGATGGCTTTTTCCAAATTTGCATCTGGTATCAATACAACATCTGAGACTTGGCTTTCTGCTCTAGTTAAGACAGGATTCCCCAAAATAGCGCAAGTAATTACTACTACAAAAATAAACGGAATCATTGCGTTAAAAATAAATTTTTTCATTATTTACTCTCCCTTTTCTTGTTTTGTTAATATTTTTTAAAATGAATATCTGTACAACTCTGTATGAATTTGAGCGCATAAATAAATCCATTACTTTTTACTAAATAATGCAATTATATAGTAATTTAAAAATTTCATTTGTTTTTTCTCCTTTCGAGTCTTAATTAATCATCTTTGATGATCATAGTTATATTATACATGTAAAACCTTGACAGCAGTATGTCATGGTTGTAAAATTATCTACGAGGTGATTAAAATGAAACTAGCAAGAATGATATCTATCATTATGTTACTCCTTGAGCATAGAATAATAAGTGCAACTAAATTAGCAATGATGTTTGAAGTATCCCCTCGTACAATCTTTCGTGATATAGACACAATCAACGAAGCTGGAATACCCATTATTGCTTATCCGGGTGTAAAAGGCGGGATAGGTATAATGGAAGAATATAAGATTGAAAAAGGACTTTTTACCGTCCCTGACATTATCTCTTTACTAAGTGGGCTTGGCAGTATTCCCTTGTCCAGTGAAGAAATATTTACTACAATGGCAAAAATTAAAGGTTTACTGCCTAAAGAGCATATTCATGAGATTGAATTAAAATCCAATAAAATTACTACAGATTATACTTCATGGAAAGGGATTAAATCCCTTCCAGTTAATATTAAAGAAATCAGAGCAGCTCTTGACAAAAACCACTTTTTGTACTTCCAATATTATGATCGTGGAGGGAGAGAAACAGCAAGAAAAATCGAGCCTTACCGATTAATTTTTAAGGACTCTAACTGGTATATACACGCTTACTGCTTATCAAGGCAGGATTTTCGTACCTTTCGCTTATCCCGAATGTCATCTCTTCAAGTGTTAGATGAGACTTTTATACCTAGAGAATTCGAAATAAAACCATCGGTTTTGCCAGCAATTCAAAAGATTACCATTAAGCTTTTGGTTGATAATTCACTCCGAGGCTGGATGGCAGATTTTTGTGGAAAAGAAAACATTGATATCTATGATGATACCAGGGTAATTGTTCACTTTCCATTTATGGAAAGTGATTATGTATATGGCCTTTTACTGAAATTTGGTGATAAATGTGAATGTTTAGAACCTGAAACAATCCGGCGTGAATTACTGCGGAGAGTAAACAATATTCAAAAGCTCTATCAAAAGCCCTAGCAGACATTTAATAATTTTCGTTCAATGCTGCATAATTTTACCTCTTCCAAAATTATAGCCGATACATATCCAGTTTGTTGGAAATAGCTCATAAATAAATTGACGCCTATTATTATTTCGAACTACTACAAAGGAGATTTTATGAACATATTTGAAGTATTCATTCTTATTTTTCTGGTTGTCTCAGCGTTAAACAGACTTGTTTTCAGAATAAACATGTTAGATATTGTACTACCCGCATGCTCAGTTATACTCTGTATCGCAAATCTGGTTTTTATCGGATATCGAATTCAGATGGTGCCGGCATATATACTGGCACTCATTTTTCTGGTAATTGACGTATTTATAAAATTCAAAATATCGTTTAAAATGAAAAAGTCATTTAAAATTTTGTCGGTATTGATACTTGTATTGTCATTAATCATTTCAATTGCTTTTCCTATACTGTTCCCTGTTGTACAACTACCAAAGACGGAGGGCCCCTATTCTGTGGGGACAGCGACGATGTCTTTCACAGACGAATCAAGGAAAGGGATTTTTACCGAGAAAAACAGCAGCAGGGAAATCGCTGTTCAGATATGGTATCCAACAGACGATACAGCGAATAAAGAAGCAACGAACTTTTTCCCCAACAGTGTTGCCAGTACATATATGGCTGAGCGATTGGGTCTACCGGATATTTTCGGTTATCTTGCGCTTGTTAAAACGCATAGTAATAAAAACTCCGACCTGTCCACCCATGAGCGCAGTTACCCCGTGATATTATTCTCAGGCGGATTTGGGAGCTTTGTGGGGCAAAACACAGTCCAAATGGAGGCGCTTGCAAGTAATGGATACATTGTATTCAGCATATCGCATCCCTACGAAGACTTTGCCACGATATATCCGTCTGGAAAGATATTGCGCTATAATACCGCTCAGGTCAATCGCTTTCAAAATGAACTGGCTACGGTCAGCAAAAGCTATTCGGGAGATAAGTCATCTGCTGAATTTGAAAAATACTCGATCAAAGAGTGTCAAATTGCCAGTGAGAGTGTCCATATATGGAGTGACGACACGATTTTTATTGCGGATATAATCGAGGAATTGAACAGCGGTGAAATTAAGAGCATATTTAAAAATAAGCTTGATACTGCCAATATGGGAGTTTTCGGTCACTCATTCGGCGGAGCGACAGCAAGTCAGGTTTGTCTTGATGACAGCAGGTTTAAAGCCTTTATCAACATGGACGGAACTGTATTCGGAGACTCTATGAATCGTGTGATTGAGAGACCATTTATGATTATGAACGGCAATGATGACAAGAGTTTGATTCCGGCAGGCTATTCCTCAGAACAGACAAATTATTATGATGTAACGATTAATGGTGCCAAGCACTCAGACTTTATGGATTTTACTGTTCTTTTACCTACCTTCAGACTCGTGGGGATGCTGGGAAATGTTGGTGGCTACAGGCAGGAGGCAATAATGAACGATTACATCATCGCCTTCTTTAACAAGTATCTGAAAGGTACAAATGAACCGCTTCTGGACGACGGAATGCAGAAATATGACAATGTTTCAGTTGAATACCATTGACAGGATGAGCATCTTCCTGCTTTGATACCAGACGATAAAGTACACCTGGATCTTAGAAGCATATTCTTCCGCCAAGGTCCCAATAGTACAGCTTATCTTGCTCTGAGGGGTTACCCGGTCGTAATGACCGGGTTTTTTATTGCTACTCTCTTGCTATTTTATAGGGGTAAGCCTGGGTAATTTATGTTATTTCCATCCCATGATCACCTTTCTTTCATTTATTGTCTCTTCTTTCTTATCCTCTTTATCATATAGCTAATCAATGAAAAAAAGCCATTTATAATTAAAAATAGAAAGGTTATATATGCTGAATCAGCAAGATTCCTATCTTCCACAAAATAATATATCAATACAAAAAATAGGGATATTTTAAATAACAGCTCTGCAATTTGCCTTAATATTAACTTGATCATATTGCACTCTCCAACAAATTTATTTGTATTGCAATATTCTCATTTAACTACCACTTTGTCAAGGCATAGAAAAAAGCACCCAGAGGATGCTTGATATCTATTCTAATTCTCTTTTAAATGTAAATATGACCGATGAAGTATAGGAACCTCCTCCTACAATGCTATTTGTTATAGGTGTCACGCTTACTATTTCCCATCCTTCTTTACCAAAATTATTTACTTCAATTTCATCATTGTCATTTAAATCCATTGATATCTTTAATATACTGTATTCCCATTTTTTCATATATTTACTCCCTGAATATTATTTTGCCATTATAACCCATTTCACCATATTTTTCAATATAAAAAGACACGCCCTATATTTCAGACGTGCCCTTTCTCGGGGAGTATAAATAATTAATAGGGCCCTGTTTACTGCCTAACCCTTATGTATATTTGACCAATAATCTTACCTGTTTCATCCGGTTTTTTCCCCTCACGGTACTCTTCCAGGGCTTCTGACAGCTCAGAATGACACAAAGCAATCAATTCACCGAAGCTTTTTTCTTCATCCCACCAGCCGTGGTCTATTGCATTTTCACCGACTTCTTTTACAAATTCATTTATATTCAGCATAATATTTCTCTTTTCCGGCCAGTAGCCGGATGCTTTTATATTGCTTGTACATTTTTTAATCAAGTGGTATTTCTACCACTCGCCGCTTACATCAGATTTTTTCGAAATAGGTAATATTAATTGTCTCTTCTGTCAGATTCATGCTAGGATTTCCCAAGCTAACTCTAACTTTTTCAGCAACCGTCCTATATGCATTCCAGTAATCCTGGTCAGTTGCTTCTTCATCAGGAACTTTTTTACTTTCAATCAAAAAAATAATGCTGCCGTTAAGTTCTCCAATATCTGGACTAACAAAATATCTTTCATGTACCTCCCCTGTATGCTAATACCAGTTTCCTGATAAACTTTAATTGCTTCTATGTTCCAGATATCTCCAATTTTAGCATTTGTATAATATTGAGGATCAAGTCCAAAAAATGAAATTGTATAACTTTTTGTTTCCATAATCCACCATTAGTAAATCTTTATAACAATATATGCCTCTCTGTCAAAATAGTTAAATCCTAAGTCATACCAGGTACACATATGAACGGTATACTATGTTTGTAAGGTAAATCACACCTCAACCTTAACAATTTTTTTCATAAATCGGCCAGTAGGATAACCTGCTGGCCTCTCCTCTGTTTTGGGTACAAAAAAACTACCAATACGAATATTGATAGTTGGATGTATTTATTTAATACTTAATTTCTCAACCCCGATTACTTCTTTTATATGTAATATATATAATTCAATGGTTTTCTTAGCCTCTATTAAGCTTATATCCGTTTTCTTTGGTTCTCCCCTCCTAATGTAATAATCAACCTGTTCTAATTTTTGAATTAAATCCCAAAACTTTTTTACACTCTCTGATTCAACATATAGTTCGACGCTTCGGAAAGTATCTATAAAATCATTAATAAGGGGTTTTAGTAGGATTGGTTTTTCAGGATTACATTCAATACGCCATCTGATGGAGATATTGAGGTTTTGATGAAACACTTTTCTAAAGATGAAAATATGTTAAGGGCTGTCTGCCTTGCAGCATTCGGTACCCTAAGGCGCTCAGAAATATGTGCGCTGACCACAGATGATGTACGCGGGAATACCATATCGATAAGTAAGGCAATGGCCCGATTTTCAAATAAAGAGTGGATAATCAAAACAACCAAAACTATTTCAAGTACAAGAGAGGTAATCATGCACGCATTAAATGTGCCTGACCAATACATTATGCAGCGTGGCGGATGGTCTTCGGACAAAACTCTAAAAGAAGTCTATCGTGGTACCATAAATGATTACGAGCAAAAATACCTCGATGTAACCATTAAACATTTTGAATCTATGCAACATGAAATATAACATAAAAAATAAAAAGCCTTGTATTTACAAGACTTTTGTAGTGGAGATAGTGGGATTCAAACCCATGACCTCTTGCATGCCATGCAAGCGCTCTCCCAGCTGAGCTATACCCCATATGGTCGAAAACCCTTTATTTATCTGGGTTTCCAGCATTTTACTTTTTTAAATCCACTTCTTCTTTGAGGGGTCGTTTACTGGACATCTCGCGCTCCCAGTTGAGCTCTCTACATTAAAATATATAACTTCTATATAGCGTACTACTTCAGGAAAATAACATTCATAAAATTGGCCCTAGGTCTGGTGATCATACCCAATTCCTCGAATATATTGAGATTGCCGGCACTTTTAAGGATTCCAGCTACTGAAAGCTAGCTAAAGATGTTTCCGTATATACATGTTCAAGCGCATCTAAAGCAACTAGCTTCAAAACCAATTTAAATGCATTATTTAATGATGCAGATAGAGACCTTGATTTTATTACACCTACATACTTATCAAGTTCCTATGCTGTATGTTGCCCAAAAGTTAGGGCAAATCAAGGTGAAGTAACATATTTCTACAAAAATGCATATCCTGCAGTTAGCAGAAAACTCCATAACGCTGATTACAATACTTCATCAGGATCAAGCACGTCTGTTACCTTATTGTATACTATTGATAGCACAATAACCAATCCTTGGCATGAAGCTTTAAAATTAGCCAATGCAATTCGCTATGCTGCAACTTTAAATTACAATTGCTTAAGAGAAACTAGCCCAAGTACACTTGCCAAATTAGCAGTACCCACTAATACATCAACGTCAGTAACAAAAACAATAAGTTCATCTTGCTCGGTACAGTTTTATGGCCACCCTGATCAGGGGACTCAATCAGGTACACAGTCATATTCAAGCAGTTTAGGTATGTATGTAGAGAACATTGCTTCTCCCGTAACAGGAAATGCCGATGTTCTGCATCCTGCAGATATAACAGCTGCACTAACCTCTACTAACAGTTGGAATACTACATACAAAAATAAATACGTTAAAGTTACAAATGGAACAAAATCACTTATTGTTCGCATTACCGATACTGCACCTGCTAATAAAGGTATTGAATTAACATGGCAGGCATATCAAGCACTTGAGAAACCGAGTACAGTTAAAATTGAGTTAATGAGCTAATTACGACTGATTTTACAATTATAAAAAATTCATAATTCTTAAACTAGAAAAGCTTTTGCTAAACAAGTCAGAACTGGCTTTGAAGCAAAAGCTTTTTCTTTTTTATGAAAAGAATACTATATAAAATCAAAAATAGTAAAACATTTTTATAAAGATATTGTTTTTTAATGCCATAGACCATTGACCATATAATTATAGTCGCAACAAAATTATAATAGTTCAACTCCAAAATTTATCTTCCTCAATTAAATATTATTTATTATAATCTAACATGAGAGACTTTAAATTACTATCATAGGTATAATATTTTACTTTACCGTTTGATTTTATTACTTCAAATAAATGTGATTTATCATTAAAATAAATTTGTTTGATAGAATCTACTTTTTCAATAGTCGCATAATATAAAGTATTTTCATCATAAATATACATATAATTGTCTAACTGTGAAATCAATTCATTATAACCGTCATTATTGATATCATACTCGTTTAAATCAGAAGAAACAACTGTTGATAATAATATGCTTGGTTCTAACCCATCCATACTAATATAAAATACAAATTTACTGGTTGCGCCAAGAATTCCGTCTACTCGTACACCTTTATGTCCACAAATACTATTAAATGCTTCAATTTTATTAATGGTAGAATTTTTCGATGTAAATAAGTTAGAATCTACTACATCAGACCAATCTTCAATTTGTGACAATGAGGTAATAGTTCCCTTATATTCATAAGCAATATTCAATGTATCATATTTATCCAAGCAAACAAGAAATTTATAATCATCATACTGTTTCATATAAAAAATATTTGTTATATTTTTTTGATCTAATTTTATTTTATTTTCTGGATATAAATTAGAATCGTTATTAACTTTTATAAACGATATTGGAATAGTTACATCACCTTCTTCAATGTTCTTCATGGCATCTTCAATATAAGTTGATGTAATAACTTCTTTGTTAACAGTGTTTTTGTTACCACTACAACCAATAAAAAAAATATAACACCCTATAATAATAGTTATACATATTATTTTCTTAAAATAGCCTCTCATTTTTCCTGTTTGTCTCCTATTTATTTTTTACTAGTATCCTGTAGTATTCAGATCTTTTATGACGCTTCAGTATATCTCTCTGTAGAATTAAGTCTGCATTGAGGATATAATGAGTGAATCAATGCATCAATAACAAGAAAAATCTTTAAATTATATTATAACGAATTAAAAATACTATTGCAACAAAAAGAAGTCTCACGTTTACTTGACACAAGCCTTTGCATAAAGACGATGGAAAATTATCACCTCTCGGCTTTAGTATGCCCATACAATAAAAGACTAAAAGCGTATACCGTCTAAAGACGGTGGGTTTAGACCACGCGAATGGAAACTTAATTTAGATCTGTAAAGTAACTATAAAAAAGCACATTCTCAATCTGTACCGATCTCCCAATCGTTAGATTTTGGTCTAACTTTTGGGGGTCGGTACAAATGAAAATGTACCTTTTTTGCCCTTGATTTACCAAGTGTCCCGTCCCTATAAGTTATAATTTAAGCCACAAGCAATCATGCCTGCGGCTTACCGTTTTAGTGGAGATAGTGGGATTCGAACCCATGACCTCTTGCATGCCATGCAAGCGCTCTCCCAGCTGAGCTATACCCCCATATATTTAAAGAATATTTGTTGAAACTTTCATAATAGGAAGTTACTGATTATTTTAAATATATCATAAATTAATTCTATTTTCAAGTTATTTTTAATAATTACAGCAGCTTAGTATTTTATTAATAAGAGGAGCCCTCAGAATTCCGCTATTCACTGCTATACACCTTTATATCTGCTCTTTCAAGAGTCAGAGTATCCCAACCGGAATCCGCTATTATTTGTAAATCAAGTGAATATACCTTATTCAAATCCTTCCCGGGTGAATCCTTTGTACCTTCCTGGAAGAGATGGACGTCATAATTTCCGGTAAAGTCTTTCGGATAACCACCTCCGAGAAGCACTTGTCCATCCAGAGTATAGCTTTTAAGTCTGACCTTCTTTACCTCTTCTGTCAGGTTCCCGTTTTTATCTCTTGCATTTTTGTATTCCAAAGAAAAGGAGTCGTAATACATATTTCCCTTTTTCACTTCCGTATAGGTCGCCCGCCATTTTTCATTTTCCCCATAGAAGATAAAGCTATTTCTGCAGTTTATTTCTCTATAATATAATACCGTAAGTATAATAGCTGCTGTCAAGGTTATCCCTGTTGCAATTTTCCATCTCATCCTATCACCTGTTATATGGGAAGGAACATTTATAAATACCGAAAAATGTTCTCCAATTTTGCTCATCTTATGTCTTATGTAACACTCCATAATTATACAGTATTTTATTGTATATGGCAATATTCATTAACTTTGATTGGCATGTTATCTCTGATTCATAAGTTATCTTTGTTTGTTAATTATTTTTGTTTGATTGCACTAAATACTAATATCAAAAAAATCATCCCAATTCCAGCCTCTCCCACATATATTAAAATAAACTTCCAGGAGGTATGTTATGCCGGGCGGTTGGAATTACCAAGCCTATCTGACACCTTATGATGCCTACATTTTTTACCGTGCAATGAATAGTGAAGACAATTATTTTTACATTCCTCTGGCCGTGGCCACTCAGGTTGTAAACGGTACGAACTACCGCTTTTTAGCAATCGCAGAGCCAAAGGATACCAACGGTACTCCCTTTTTTTCTCTGATAGAAATCTATAAACCTCTTAATGGTGAGGCACAGATTACAAATATCACAGCCATTGATCAATATTTATAAGGTATAATGAAAAGCCCCCTTGCCTTTCCAGCTGACATTCAGCAGGGAAAAAGGCAAGGGGGCTTACGGTTTTAATGTCTTATTATTTATTCATTCGTACTTCTATAGCGAATCATTCCCCTTCTGTAAAAGCTTCCAGCTGTCTGCTGTGCTTTTCAAAGAAATCCTCCTTGGGCTCCAGGAATTTAAGCCTGTGGCTTTCTTTTTCTGAAACCAGTTCATTCAGGGGAAGAAAGGCGTATTCCCAATTCCAAAGCTTATTGCCAACAGCAAGGTATTCCCTGATTTTCTCGCAGCCAGTTGGAGCAATGGGATGCAGCAGCAGTACTCCGGTACGTACCCCATGAAGGGAATCAGCAAGTACCTGCTTTCTCAGGGTGTCGTTATCCGTTGTTTCCGCCGTTCTCATGTTGTTTACCCAGTATTTATTCATAAAGCGGATATAGGAATCCAGTACATAGGTAAGGCTGTGGAATTCATGGTTGTACATATGCCTTTCATAGGTAAGGATTGCCTCCTCCGATTCCTTTCTCACCTCTTCACTGATTTCATTATCCGGAAGCTTGGATTCATAATATTTCTGGGCGGTGTAGAAGCAGGAGCGAACCAGCCTGTTAAATACGTTGGTTAAGAGGTTTCCTTCCTTTAACACCGGGTCAACTCCCTCCCTTTCCTCCTGGGGCAGATATACCTGGGGCTTAAAGCTCACACTTTTGGATGCCAGGCCCAAGCTCAGGAAGTGGATACGAAGCTGCTCGGGTGTATAATAATCAAGAAGCTCCCTGGCCATAGGAGGCTTTATGGCACTGCTGCTGCCGGCCTTTTTATCCATAAACAGGATGTGCCTGTTAGCAATAAGCTGAGGAGCAACGAATTTATCCATGTCGGCTTTTTCCCCATATTGCAGCTTAAGAGCTGAAAACAATGCCATTTCTGCATTTCCATAGAAATAGATATTGTCCTCACCGATAAACTGATATACCTTAGCCTCTTCCTTCTCCCACCAGTTCCTCCATTCCTCCTGATCCTTTCCCTGCATTTCAAGGTAAGTTCTTGTAAAGGAAATAGGTGCCCATAAGGATTCCGGCCATACCCAGAAGGTCAAATCCTTCATATCTTCCTTATCCGGTACCGGCACGCCCCATTCAATATTGCCGGACAGGCGGAATGGTACTAAGGTTTTTCCGGTACGAAAGCGTATTCCCTTTACATTTAGAACCTCTCTTGCCTTATCCCTGTCCGTTAAATCCTTCATCACATAGGTTACAGAAGCCTTGTTCTCCTCTTTTAAAAGCTCATGTTCGGGAAAAAGCCTGTTTAATTCCTCTTCTGTGGTTCCTGTTCTCTCCAATTCGCTCTTCTTTACATAAATGCAGGGGGACTTTAGGAATTCTTCAATGGTCTTTAGAATATATTTTCTCGTATTTCCCGTTCTTTCCTTTGCCACATAGTGAATCAGCCACTCTGTACATTCCTCCAGCTTAAAATACCAGTTGGCGACCTCTCTTACTTCCGGTGTTTTGCCGGACAAGGTGCTCTTGGGGTTCAGGAGTTCACTTGGCATATACTGATGTCCAAGAGAGCATTCATCTGCATAGGCCTTTTCCGAGGCACAGCCTTCAATGGGACAGTTTCCCACGACCTGTCTTCCGTTTAAGAATACACCAAAGTCCGGGTCAAAAAACTGAGGCGTGGACAATTTCTCCAAAAAACCATTCTGATAGAGGGTATCGAAGATTTCCCTTGATACCTCTTTATGAATCTCTCCGGCTCTGTCCAGGGCTGAAGCTGCATAAAGGTTCAGGCTGATTTCATAAGCAGCCAGGGTATCCTTCTGGTGGTTATGGTTTTTCCTTACATAATCCCTAATTGTCTCCTCATAACCGGCTCCCTTTTCTTCCTTTAGTTTCCGGTAGCTTTCTAAGATAGGTGAACCGTAGCAGTCTGTGCCGGATACAAAGATAACATTTTCTTCTCCAATCCGATCCCGTAAAAATCTTGCAAAGGTGTCCGCATGAACGAATACACCTCCAATATGTCCAAAATGCAGTTCCTTATTACCATAGGGCATTCCAGCCGTTATGATCGCTCTTTTTGGAAATTCCGGCCTGCTTTTTTCCTTTTCCATCATAAATATTACTCCTTTTCTTTCCTAGTATTTACTTCTAATTAATTTCCTATTTCAGATTATGATTTTGTCCTTCTATTTCTTTTATTTCAGATCATCCGTTTCTATGCTTCTGTTCCTTTTATTTCAGATTAACCATTTCTATTTTTAACTGTATCCGCTGCTCTGCTCATGTATAAGCCAACAGAATTCTAAACTGGCCCTTCTCTGTTCTTAAAAAAGGGTATAAAAAAACACCTCCTGCAATTATGATTACAGGGGCGAATCTATCGCGGTACCACCCTATTTTTATTAATATGTCACCATATTAACCTCTTTAAGTACGATCATACTCTAGTCCTGTAACGGGAACCCACGTCATAGCATCACGGTTTAGATAAACCGATCCGTATGCAGCTCCGAGGCTTGTTTCATCTTTCTTCCATTGCTCCTTCCCACCATACGGAGCTCTCTGTAAATTTCCGATAGAATACTTCCCTCTTCATAGCCTTTCCTTATTGCTCTTAGTATATTCAGAAATTCTTTTCTTGTCAAGGATTTATATAAATGTCGATTTATCCCACTATTTGTCCGTAAGACCTGCCTTTCATTAACGAACTTTTTTGTAAAACTACCATATATTGAAAACATCTAAAACAAATTTACATCCTGGGGAGGCTCCTTCATGAAACCTAAGACTTATGATTTTGCCGTTATCGGCGGGGATTTACGGCAGGTTTATATGGCTGAGGATTTATCATCCCGCGGTTTTTCCGTTTTACTCTACGGGCTGGAAAACCTGTGCAGCAAAGCTTATATAGAACATGCCAAATCTTTGCCCCAAGCAATAGATTCCAGCAAGGTTATTCTTACACCCATTCCTTTTACGAAAAATGGCATTCAAATCCTATCTGTGGATGCCAAGTCAGATTTAACTCCGGAAATTCTCTGCACTCATCTTAAGAAAGGCCATAAGCTTTACGGCGGATGTTTTACCGAAAGCATTCGGGATTTCTGTGAAACAAACGAGATTTATTATAACGATTTTATGGAAGACGAAGAAATCACTCTGTTCAACACAATAGCAACAGCAGAGGGCACCATTGCCGAAGCAGTTATTAACAGCAGCGGCAATCTTCATGGAAGCTCCTGCCTCATATTAGGATATGGAAGATGTGCAAAGACCCTGGCAGAAAAATTAAAAGGTCTGTGCGGGCAGCTTACTGTCGCCGCCAGATCTCCTCTTGCTATTGCTCAGGCTAAAACTTCTTCCTTCGATGCTATGTCTCTTTCAGAGCTTACAGAAACAATATCTGAATATGACTACATTTTTAACACAATTCCTGCCCTGGTACTGGACAGAGAGCTTTTAGAAAATACCAAACAGGATGTGGTTATCATTGATATTGCTTCCGCCCCTGGCGGTGTCGATTTCATTGCCGCAAGGGAGTTATCCCGTAACGCCAAGCTTTGTCTTGGTCTGCCAGGTAAATATGCACCCAAAGCAAGTGCAGCCTTTTTAACCAGATATCTATTAAGCAGTTTAGGAGAACAACAGTCCTGTCCTGTCTAATTACAGTCCTTTGTTTCTCCGGAAGTGAGGTATTTATGTCATTGCACAATAAAAACATCGGAATTGCATTAACCGGTTCCTTTTGTACCTATGATAAAACCTTTGAAGAAGTTGAAAAACTATTAAGAGAAGATGCTAATGTTTATCCTATACTTTCCTTCAACGCCCAGAAAATTGATTCCCGTTTCGGTAAGGCAGAGGATTTCCATCGCAGACTGACGGAGCTTACAGGCCATACACCCATTACCACAATAGAAGATGCGGAACCTGTGGGCCCAAAGGAAATGTTTGATATTCTGGCAATTATTCCATGTACCGGCAATACCCTTGCCAAGATGGCTGCCGGCATAACCGATACTCCTGTCTTAATGGCCGCAAAAGCTCATATCCGTAACAATAAGCCTTTGGTTATCTCGATTGCTACCAATGATGCTCTTGGCAACAATTTAAAGAATATCGGAAATCTCTTAAATCAAAAAAATATCTATTTTGTTCCTTTTGGTCAGGATAGCCCTAACGGAAAGCCCAAATCCATGATTGCTCATACTCATCTGCTGACCTTAACCCTGGAAAGTGCCCTGGAAGGCAAACAGCTTCAGCCCGTTGTTATCAGTCCCTTCTAAAAGTCAGGGTAATTGGGGTAATTGCTATTTATTAAAGCATTTTCCAGTTATTTTATGCATTTTCCCATATGTTAAGAAAAGCCTGGGCTGCAAGCTCCCCTGCAGCTCCAGGCTTTTCTCCCTTAAAGATTATTGAACTCTTGTAAGATACCATTTCTGGGCATCTGTATTATTATCCGTATATTGCTGTACGGCCGCACCGTCCTCATTGGATGCATCGGACACGTCCATCACTAAACCGGTGGCCTTTGATACCAGCTTGTAATAACCGCCTCCTACACCAATAATCTTCCACCGTTGGGCATCATTTCCATTGTCCGTGCACTGTTGGAGCTGCAGACCTACGGTAGCCGCCCCGTATGGAACATCAAGAGCCTTGCCGCTGTGTACTGCTGTCAGCTTATAATATCCACCTCCCATATCATCAATGCGGAACTTCTGGTTATTGCCATTGACATTGGTCCACTGGTGCATCTTTGCTCCGTCGTCATAGGAAACTTCTTTGACATCCAGTACTTTCCCGCTGCACTTGGCTGTCAGTGTATAGATTCCCCCACTGACAATATCCGGTGTGGTTGTCTCTGCTTTATATACTCTGACATAATCTACAAGCATCTGCGCCGGGAAAGCTGTCTGGCCGTTCGGGCTTCCCGGCCAATTACCGCCCACCGCCAGATTTAACAGTATGAAGAAAGGTTTTTGGAATTCTTCCGTTCCTCCTGTATTATTCTGGATGTAGAATTCATTAAACTGCGCACCGTCAACGAACCATCTGATATAATTTGCATCCCATTCAATAGCATAGGTATGGAATTGGGAGAAATCAATTGAGCCTGATACCTGCCCATAATCAGCTTGCCCGTTGGAATCCCAGTGAACCGTGCCGTTTACATATGAATTGTTATTAACACGCTCCATAATGTCGATTTCGCCGCATTTCGGCCAGCCGTCGGGGTTAATATTATTGCCCAGCATCCAGAAAGCAGGCCATAGCCCCTGTCCGGAAGGAAGCTTAATCCTTGCTTCAATCCTGCCATAGGTAAAGCTCTTCAATCCCTGGGTCTTTATTCTTGCGGAGGTGTAGTTCATTCCCCCGTAAGCTTCATTCCTGGCCGTTATAGCAAGATTTCCGCCAGAAACTGATACATTTTGTGACCGATTGGTATAGTATTCCAGTTCATTATTCCCCCAGCCGCCAATGCCTGTCCCAGTTTCAGCCGTCCAATTGGAGGTATCCAGACTGCTTCCGTTAAACTCATCGCTCCAGACCAAAGACCAATTGGTTGCTGCCTCTGGTTTCACAGAAGGCAGCCAGGAAATAACAAGAGCCAAAACCAATAAAATACTTAATAATTTCCCTTTTCTTAACATAATTACATCTCCTTCTCATTTATTATTTCAGACCACGCCGCGCGATCATGGTCCTGAAATCCAATAATTTGGGGAAATAGGTATTTTCAGGCTTTTTACTGATTTTACCCTCCACACATGGATTATTATACACTAATTAGAATTTATTGTAAATGTATTCTGTTAATATATGGTATATATTTACTATATTTTGGCACTTCGTTCAAAAAAAGCAGAAAGACTGATAAGTCGCAATTCTTCCTTATCATCTTACTGCTTTTTACTTTATTACTATTGCTTTGGGATTATTAATTACTTATTATCAATAATTTCTATCCGGACAATTATGCAGCCTTTCGCTTTTAGCAATTAACCTTTAATTGCTTTTACCGCATTATCCAGTGCATCTATTACCTTATCGCACCATCTGTCAAATACGATATCCTCTTTCTGGCATTCCGGATGGCTTAATACATAATTCACTGTCTCCTTTACCTGCTGATCAAACCGCTTGGTACAGGTAAAGCCCGGAACCAGCCTTTTGATTTTGGAATTATCAAATACGACAGAATTGGCTTTATCTCCAATGAGTGCTCCTTTAAAATCCTCTGTACTTGCGGCATCCAAAAACTCAGAGGAAACATAGTATGGCTTCAGCTCAACTCCCAGCGCATCGGCAATTGCTTTATATATCTGATTCCAGGTAAGTGTCTCATCGGATGTAATCTGAACGGCCTCTCCAATTGCATGGATATTTCCCATTAAACCAATAAAGCCCTTTGCAAAGTCACTGTTATGGGTCATTGTCCAGAGCGAAGTGCCGTCACCCTGTATCAGGACCTTCTTCCCCTCCAGCATTCTCTTAACCACCTGATAGCTTCCATTTGCACCATGAACACCTAAGGGAACATTCTTCTCATCATAGGTATGGCTGGGTCTTACGATGGTCACCGGGAAGCCCTCTTCCCTGTAAAGCTTCATCAGATAATCCTCACAGGCAATCTTATTTCTGGAGTATTCCCAATAAGGGTTCGCCAAGGGAGTTCCCTCCGTTATACGGAAATCCGATAAGGGTTTCTGGTAGGCTGATGCTGAGCTGATGAAGATGAACTGCTTTGTCTTTCCCTTAAACAACCGGTAATCCCTCTTAAGCTGTTCCGGTACAAAAGCGATAAAATCCGCTACCACATCAAAATCAAGGTCCTTTATCAGCTCCGCTACTTTCTCTTCCTCGCTGATATCGGCTATCAGCTCCTTTACCTGACCGCTAAAGATATTGTTTCTGCTGCCTCTGTTAAGTAAATACAAATCATGTCCATCCTCTGCCAGTTTCTTTGAGATGGCAGTACTTATGGTGCCTGTTCCTCCAATAAATAAAACTTTCATCGCTTCCTCCTTGTAAGATTAATAGTCTGAATAATTTTATCTTATAAAGCTGCTTCTTACTTTCCTGCTAGTATATTGTCCACTCTCTTCAATTCGTTTCTTATTTTTAAGCTCTGGGGACATCTGTCTTCGCACAGTCCGCAATCTTTACAGTCCGCAAATGTCTTACCGTCATTCTTCTTATAGCCTTCCATTTCATTTTTCGCATAATCCGTAAGGCCATAGACATTATGATAGGTATATAAGTTGAATATTTTAGGAATATCAATGCCTGCCGGACATGGCTGGCAGTAGGCACAGCCTGTACAGTAAAGCTCACTGAATTTCTTTAAATTTTCGGCTGATTCACCAAGCTGCACCCATTCATCCTCTGTTAAGCCTTCCTTGCTGCTGGCAATCACCACATTCTTTTCTACCATATCCTCAGTTCCCATACCGGAAAGTGCGCAGCTCATATAAGGATTTCCCAATACGAACTTAAAGGCCAGCTCATAGGTTGAGATGGAGGGCTTGCCGGTAAGCTTCGTATAAAGATCCGTGGGAGCTGCAAGCCTGCCGCCTCCTACCGGTCCCATTGCTACTACACCAAGGCCCTTTGACGCTGCGTATTGTATCATTTCCTCATTGCTCCGGTCCAAAAGATTGTATTGAACCAGCATGGTCTCCATGGGAATTCCCCTCTCTTCAGCTTTATCAATAATATATTTGATATGCTCCGCTTTGTCATGGAAGGAAAAGGATATATGCTTTATTAAACCTTCCTCCTTTGCTTTCTGTGCTTCTTCCAGGAGGTTAAGTCCAAGGACTCCTTTGTCGTATTCTTCCCTGCTAAGGCCCCAAAAATGGTAGAAGTCTATATAAGGGGTATCCAGCTTTTTTAAACTCTGCTCTAACAATCTTCTGTAATCTCCCGCTTCCTTACACTTATCCACCGGTATCTTTGTGGAAAACATAACCTTTTCCCTGATTTCCTTAAGGGCTTTCCCCACCGTAATTTCACTGTTATTGTGGCAATAATAAGGAGCGGTATCGAAATAGTTCACCCCTTCTTCATAGGCCTTTAAAAGCATGGGAACGGCTTTGTCATCATCAATATACCATTTACCATCCTTTTCGTACTCTGGCAGCCTCATACAGCCAAAGCCTAAAGCTGATATCATAGAACCAGTATTACCGAATTTCCTGTAATTCATTGTAAAACCCCCTGTTTTTAATAAAATTTATCAATTATTATTAATTATACCTCATAGAGTTAACTCTAGGTCAAATGTTTTTTACTCCACAAAAAATAATAATCGCCAGATAAGATAAAATACTCTTAGACTGGCGATTATTATAATTATTATAAGACAATATGGTTATTAAATTATTAATTACATTATAGATATATCTGTCACACATTTTACACCGGATACTTGATTAGCTCTGTAAGCAATTCGTCCATATCAATTTGGGCTACGGCTATATATTTATCACCTGCACCATAATATACATTCAGCTGACCCTTATAAACAAAAGCGCCTTCCGGGAAAACAACATTATTTACATCACCGAAAAGTTCATATTCTTCCGCAGGCTCCAGAATCGGATAAGGTAAACGTGCAGTAATAATAGACGGCTTTTCAAAATCAAGAAGAGCCGCTCCTCCCCGGTATACACCCTTATCATCGACTGCATGATATAATAGCAGCCATCCCTTATCGGTTTTTATCGGGGGTGCACTTCCACCAATCTTTCTCTTTTCCCAGTCATACTCACTCTTCATAATAATTGAACTATCGATTCTATCCTCGTAACCGGTCCATGCATCTTTTGATAATAATTCATCAAAGCTGTCGAAATAATCCAATTGGATATTAGGTGAAATTCGATGCATATAAGCAATTTTTCCATTTATTCTTTCTGGAAAAATAAAAGCATCCTTGTCATAACCAAAATGATCGATAACACCAAGTTTATTATATAGAATGAAATCTGTTGTTTTCGCAACGGCAACTCTTGCCTTTACCCCATCATAGGCTGTATAAAAAATATAGCAACAGCCTTCAAATTCAACGATTCTTGGATCTTCGCATCCTTTTACTTCCTCCGGCAGCGTAGGAAAAATTACTTTTTTATTTGAATCATATAAAATCTTATTGTCTGAATCAAGCTTTGCATATCCTATCGAAGAGACATAGTTTGCACCATCTTTAATGTCGCTATTGGCAGCTCTGTACAACATATGTACGATTCCGTCCTTAAAATATACGCCGGGATTAAACCGGGCAAAACACCCTAATTGATCTTTCAGAGGGCGCATTACGATTCCTGTTTTATTTAATTGAACCATGTTAATTTCCATTGCACTTACATTTTCTTTCATGTAATCTGCCAAATATTAATTGGAAGATGGGGCAGAGGCATTTCCTTTATTCTATATTTCTTCCAACTTCCCAAATTCTGATGAAAGCAAAATATAAACCACTTTCAAAAGCTTAGTTTGATAAAAAGCAGGCAGATAATAGTTTGCAATTACCTGCCTTTAAACGGTAAAAGAGAGGGTAAACTTTTAAATTCTTTTTGCTGTATAATTAACAGGATCTATCGATTATTTGCAGCATCATAATCTTCCATCCACTTAACATATTCCGCATTCATTGCCTCAGCTGCCGGAAAATAAGTATCGTTCAGATATTTTTCAAAAGTGGCAAGCTCAATTTCACCAACAATATATTGAACTTCAAGTTCAGATAATTTTGATACCAAATCCGGATTATCAGCTGCAAATGTAGTCACCAACGGTGCTTTAATGTTTGGAATTCTATTAGTGGTTACGGATGCCTGCATTGCATTAAAATCAGTATAGTATTTGTCCAGACGCTCTTTTGTTGTGGCATTTTCCACAACTGCGGAGGCGCCATCCTTAGCATAGGTAAATGTAAAATAGGAACTTGTAATGCTGTTTAAGGCCGTTGTCTGCTCTTCGGTCCTTTCTACCATTCTGGTTTTATAGTCATAAGAATTATAGTTTTCTCCCTGCTTTCCTAATGACATTAATGCAAAGCCTTCTTCTGACATGGCATAATCAATGAGCTCTAAGCATTTATCTACATCCGCATCTGCCGATATCATCCACGCCCCCCACATAGACGGAGTTATGTAACAGTTCCTTTCCCCTTTATCATTTGCAAGAGCACCGATATAGGTAAATCTTTCAATGGCATCCGGTGTCTCCTTTAAGCGTCCCAGTACTCCGATCTGATGGGAAACGGTCATTCCAACTGTATTGGCAACTAATTTCTCTACATCTACGTTATACTCATTTGTAAAAAATTCTGGATCAAAGGAGCCATCGGCGTAAAGCTCACGTAAATAGGTCAGATAAGGAATGTATCCGCTCTTTTTCTGCTGGATTTTATATTGTCCGTCCGTATCTTTTACAGCATCAGTTACTCCAAAGGTATACTTAAGAGGAAAAACGTCCGCTGAGGTATAAGTAAGTCCATAGGTATCTTTTTTGCCGTTTTGATCAGGATCATTATAAGTAAACTGGTGGGCTACCTCTTTAAATTCCTGCAGGTTAGCAGGTGCCTTTAGTCCTAAATTATCAAGCCACTGCTGATTAATAATGAATCCCCAGTAATTATCAACGTTGCATTTTGGAATCGCGTGGATTTTACCTGTTTTGGTAGATTGTATCGCAGGCCAGTAATCTTCCGGCACGGTAGCCATAATATTAGGATAATTCTGGATTTTATCATCCAGTTCCGCTAATAACCCGTCTCCTGCCCATTGTTCATAGTTCGTATCTGCTCCTCCCCAGTTATATATGATATCCGGCAAATTACCGGCTGCCATGGCTATCTGGAGTTTTTCATTGTAATTGTTGATGGGAGGTGCTTCATATTCAATATCTACATTCAGTTTATTTTCCAATTCTTTAATAATGGGATTGTCTTCTACGATAACCTCTGCATTTACCCTGTTCAGGATATGAATCTTTACCGGCTTACCTGGTTTTTCCTTCTGATTGCCCTTCTCTTTGTTTTCATCCCCTGATACGGCATCCGTTTCTTTTACCGTATCTGATTTCTGGCATCCCGTAAACATGGCTAAGGTCATTGCCATAATGCAGACTGCTGCTGTCAATTTTTTAAACCAACTTTTTTTCATAGTTAATACCTCCATAGTTTTTTTACAGCGCTGTTAAAATACACCCACCGGTTTTTAACGTTTACCCCGTTTTCTTTCACATGCCAAATTATATTTTCCCGGACTTTTAAAGTAAATGACAATGATGATGCCTCATAACAAAACAATCCGCATACAGTACACTTATGCATTATTGCTATTATTTTGCATTTCTCTAAATTGTCCGGGTGTGATTCCTTCCAGATTCTTAAAGACCTTTATAAAATAGTGGGCATAAGTGAATCCGGTGCGGTGGGCGACTTCTTCCACGGTCAGCACGGTAGCAGCTAATAAATCCTTGGCCAGGGAGATTTTTTTCATATTGACATAGTCATTAAAACTATAGGAGGTTTCTTCCTTAATTAATTTTGCCAGGTAGTTCCGGTTCATATTGAACTGATAGGATATGGAGTTCAGGTTAAAATCATTTTCCGTTAAATTAGCATCGATATACTCGATTATGGCTTCATTTATGATACTTGCATTGTTTGTGTTCTTCTTGGCTATCTCAGAACAGATGGATTGGATAAAATTCAGCAAAATATCATGTATCTGGCTCCTGTTATGAATATTTTTCATATCGGAAGAGCCGGTAGTTTTAATTGAAATCGGCAGCGAGGAAATACGGGTCAGTATTTCATTCTGCAATTGGTATACGTAATTTTTTATCTGAATATCTGTTAGCAAGCCTTCATCCTCTAAGATATGTTTTAAGAATTTTCTGGTATAGAAGATACAGCCTTCCGAATTTTCAACCAGAAGATTATTGATTAACTGTTTCTCTAATTCAACGGGATAAATGATGGGCGTTTTCTTTTCCTGAAACTGCCGGTAATGAATAATATGATCTGTCATGGACAGCTTGTACTGCTGTATTTCATCACATTCCATATAGGCAATGGACAGCAGCGCAGGATCTGTTATCCCGGAACTGACAGCAATATATACCTGCTGGTAATATTTATCATTCAGCTTTTGGTAAAGCTGACGGACATAGGTATTTGTAAACTGCTCCATTGCAGAAATATTATTATAATTGACAATTACGGCAGCCCGGCTGCCAAAGATGGATATGTGCTTTAACATTAAATTTCCTGCAGATACCTGTAATTCTTCCATAATTGCCGACACCGTTCTGTATATCTCCAGCTGATTATCGTTGACATCAATTAATAAAAGGCTGTAATTATCATGCTTAAAATATTTCTCCATAATCGATGCCATTTGAAGCGGCTTATTCTTTTCATGACTGGTCCCGGTTAAAAAATCCCTCATTAATTTATCGTTATAATCGGTCAGGACTTCTTGGATTGGTTTTGTCGTATAGCACATTACAATATAAGCGATGATGATTGCAGCACCAAATAACAGGAGTATAACTACTAATAAAAAGTAGTTATTGTACATTTTGCTAAAATTAAAGGAGAAAGGCACCTGCACATAAAAATAACTGTTTAGTGATGAGGAATAGGTTACCGCATCCATAATCCCAACCTTCTCGTTCAAAACAGACCAGATATTCCTGTTCGGAAAAGCCTTACTGATTTCTTCCTGCTTTTCCGTTATATTTTTATTTAAATCTCTGAAATCTTTCGATATTATTATGGAATTATTCTCATCATATACATAAAGCTGTATCTCCTTATCCCCGGTATTCCGCCTCATGACATCTTTATACAGCATACCCATGTCAATATTGACACTTAACACATATCTGGCATTGGTATAATGAGGCTTTAATGGTACTATGAGGGAATACACTAATACGTCTCCTCTAATTAAATGGGGCGGCACTGTGGTCAGATATTTGGATGCGGCCGCTTCCGCAACCTCCTGATCAAAAAATTTTTCTTTTGAAAAGCAATTTCCCCGCTTGGAATCAAAAAAGATTCCCTCTTCTTCCGAATATAAATAAACGGAATGTATGTATTGATTTCCCATTACGATTTGTTTTAATTCATCATATAAATCAAGATAATTGGAAATTTTCAAATTCCGCTGCTGTACTAAATCCCCAAAATCGCTGTCATAAATTGCAAGCTTATTCATCTGCTCCGAGATCTGCTGTATGATTAATTCAAAGGAAGAGCTGATCTGCCCGGTCAGATTTTTATTGGTCTGCTCCACCTGCTTTATATAAACCTTTCGCATAGTACTGTTAAACAGGATAACTCCTGTTATCAATATAACCAGTAAAATCCCCGTAATTAAAATAATGAAATACTTCCGTATTCTTTTTTCCATAAACATCTCCTCCAGCCCCCAATGCCGGTGCACTGACTCTTCCGGTAATTGATACTACCTTCAGTATAAAAGTGGTTAAAATATTATTCAATAACATAAAAAAAATCCATAACACTTTTGCATCGCAGTTTTATTTCAGATTAGATATCTTTTATTATTATGTAACCGCTGCCAGTACCTTAAGATTATGTTATTTGCAAGCATTATTTCTATTTACCAGACTTTTTTACCCGCCTATAATGATGACAAAATTGTAATTCAGAAAGGATGACTTATGGGTATGTTTAAAAAAACTGCAGACTCTGTTCCTATAACGAGTCAAATTTCCATAACCTCGAAAAATCGAAGTCTATGGAATTATATTTTGAGGAAACGGTATCTTTATCTTATGTTGATACCAGCTTCCATCTATTTTTTAATATTTAATTATGCACCAATGTATGGAATCCTGATTGCCTTTAAGGATTTTAGTTTTAAGAAGGGGATTTGGGGCAGTGATTGGATCGGATTAGAGAATTTCAGATATATGTTTCAATTGGATAATTTTTATTCGGTATTTACGAATTCCATTCTGTTAAGTTTATTAAGAATTTTATTTACCTTCCCCATACCGATACTTTTGGCTTTGCTGCTCAACGACATAAAAAGTTCAAAATACCAGAAGGTGATGCAGACTCTGTTCTACCTTCCTCATTTTGTTTCCTGGGTGGTCATTGGCGGTATTCTGATCAATTTCTTATCGCCGGTCAGCGGTATTATCAATATTTTAATACAGTCCTTCGGCGGTGAACCAATTTTCTTCCTGGCAGAGGATAAATATTTCAAACCCATTGTTATACTAACAAGTATATGGAAAGATTCCGGCTGGGGCACCATTATTTATCTTGCGGCAATTACCGGAATTTCCAGTGATTTATATGAAGCGGCGAGAATTGACGGGGCCAATAAGCTAAAATGCCTGAGATATATTACACTGCCCTGTATTAAATCTACCGTTGTAATTATGCTGATCTTAAGGCTGGGGAGTATTATGAATAATGGCTTTGAACAGATTTTTATTCTCCAGAATTCCAAAAATCTTGGCGTATCCGAAGTATTTGAAACCTATACCTACCGGCTTGGACTCCTTGGCGGAAGATATTCCTTTGCCACAACGGTAGGCTTGTTTACTTCCGTTATCGGTATCATCTTCCTGTTAGCAAGTAACAAAATCGCAGGTAAAATGGGAGAAGAAGGAATTTGGTAATGGAGGTTCGTCTATTTAACCTATCGAAAAAGAAAAGGAAGGCTTTTATTTATGAAAAAAGAATCGATACATATTAAAAAGAAACGTAATTTTGCAGTTCGGCTGAAAAACATGACTCCCATAGATATTCTGTATCAGATCTTTGTCTATGTTACAGTGACCGTTTTCGCCCTTATCTGTTTATATCCCATATTATATGTATTTGCCATTTCCATTACTCCCTATGCGGAATATCTGGAAAACCCGCTTAAACTAATTCCCGGTAAACTTGATTTATCGGCCTATTATAAATTGCTGCATTTGCCGTTAATCTATTCCGGTTACCGGGTAACCATATTCATTACTATAGCCGGAACCCTATTAAATATCATATTGCTGTGCATAACAGCATATCCCCTGTCTAAAAAAGATTTAAAAGGCAGAAATGTTATCTTAGCTCTGATTACCTTTACCATGTTTTTTAACGGAGGCTTGATACCGAATTTTTATATTATCCGCAGTCTTTATTTATATGATACCATATGGGCTTTAATTCTGCCCGGATGTCTTGGAGCCTATAATCTGATTTTAATGAAGAACTTTATATCCGGTATCCCTGCCAGTCTGGAAGAGTCGGCTTATATAGACGGGGCCAACGAGTTTCAGGTGTTATGGAGAATTATTGTTCCCCTGTCCAAGCCGGCCATTGCAACCTTTGTAATCTTCCATGTAGTAAGCCAGTGGAACTCCTACTTTAATGCAATCATATATACCTCAAAGCGAAGCTTATGGCCTTTAATGCTGGTTTTACGTGAAATGGTAGTAGATGACGGTATGGCACTGGCAAATCAGTCCACCGCGGCGGATTCCCTGACTAATCCCTATACCTTAAAAATGGCCACCATCATTGTCTGCGTGCTTCCAATATTATGTATCTACCCTTTTATGCAGCGTTACTTTACCAAGGGCTTATTAGTGGGTTCTGTAAAAGGATGAAATAGCCGGATTCCATATATGTAAAATACGATATAAAAAAGAAAGGATTGCCATAAAGGAAGGAATTCAAACTTCACTTTTTGGTGATACGGGCAGCCGCCCGTCGGGTGAATTAAAATGAGTATATTGTTACCGGAACTAAAATCCAGCTCTGTAATAACACGAGTAAACGCCGGTGAACCGGTTTTAAGTGCCAGGGATATGCCCTATGAGGCTGAGTGCATCTTTAATGCCGGAGTAGTAAAATACAAGAATAAGTATGTTATGGCATTCCGCAATGATTATGATTATAACGGGAAAGGCGGCTTTCATAAATGCTTTATCGGATTAGCCTTCAGTGATGATGGTATAAAATGGGAAGTAAACAAGGAACCCTTTTTAACAGCGGCAGATATCCATGACCCGGATGTAACCAGAGTTTATGATCCCAGGCTGACCGTAATTGAAGATTTATGCTATCTTTGCTTTGCCGTAGATACCAGACATGGTGTCCGGGGTGGAATTGCTGTTACGAAAGACCTGAAAAGTATCGAAGTGCTGTCCTTAACTGCTCCGGATAACCGGAATATGGTTCTCTTTCCGGAAAAAATAAACGGAAAATATATACGCTTAGAACGTCCCTTTCCCGTTTATTCAAGAGGCGGAATCGACCGCTTTGATACCTGGATTTCCTTCTCACCGGATCTTCGTTATTGGGGCGGTACAAGGCTCTTATTAGCAGTTGAGGATGTTCCCTATGCCAATGATAAAACGGGTCCGGGAGCCCCCCCAATCAGGACAAAAGCCGGATGGCTTACCTTATTCCATTCTGTGGATATTGACTGGACAAGAGGGAAAAACGGCTGGGAAGAAAAATGGCAGAAACGGTATTGTGCAGGAATCATGCTATTGGATCTGAATGATCCTTCTAAAATAATCGGCTTATACAAAAAACCGTTAATTGCACCGGAAACCCGATATGAAACCGAGGAAGGTTACCGAACAAATGTTATATTTCCGGGTGGTATGATTTTAGAAGAAAACGGTGAGGTCAAAATTTATTACGGTGCCTCCGACACGGTGGAATGCCTGGCAATTGCTAATGTCGATGATTTAATTGCCCTTTGCCTTTCCTAGAAAATTTATTACATTCATACTTGCTCCCAATGCATACCGCAGACAAGTCTGCGGTACTGCCATAAATAATGGGGTGTGAAAGTGCTTTTCTTTCACACTTGCTCACATTGCATACCGCAGACAAGTCTGCGGTACTGCCATAAATAATGGGGTGTGAAAGTGCTTTTCTTTCACACTTGTCCTTCTATCTGTTCTATCTGCCGGATTAATTCTAAACTCATTTATCCGGCAGTTTTTTATTGAATTTGTACTGCTTCTTTACACCACGAATTTTCTTTCTCATTCCAAATGGTAATGCTCATACAACAAGCCCACCCTCTACTCTTTGACTGACCCCATTACCATACCTGTGATAAGATATTTCTGTAGAAACGGATAAATCAGCAATAATGGTATAATTGCTACCATAATCTTGGCAGCATTCAAGTTCTTATTGGATAATTCAGCGGCATTGCCCAATGCTGCGCTGGAAGTACTTTGCCTTAGCAGTTCCTGCATGTCAACACGTAAGGATTGTATGTAGGTCATAATCGGATAATTTTTTACTTTTTGTATATAAATTAATCCTGCAAAGAAGTCATTCCAGTTTCCAACTATACTAAACAGGGCAATCGTTGCAATACTGGGCTTCGCACAGGGAACCAAAATTTTTGTAAGTACCTGAATTGGTGTGGAACCGTCAATAACAGCTGCTTCCTCTAAGGATTTTGGTATTCCAAGGAAGAAGTTCATAACAAGAATTACATTAAATATAGGCAATGCTCCAGGTAAAATAAGTGCCCATATGGAATTTAGCAATCCAAGATTTTTCACTAAAATAAAGCTGGGAATCATACCACCGTTAAATAACATGGCAAAAATCAATAAATTCATATAAATATTGCGAGCCTTAAACTCCCTTTTAGTTTTCGTAAGGGGATATGCCATTAGTACACATAGGGAAACATTTAACAGCACTCCAAAGAAAACCCTTATTACGGAGATTCCAAAGGAACGCCAGAATTGATTGTCACCTATTATTTTCTTATAGGCTGCCAAAGTAAAATCGATTGGCAATAAACCTACTTTATTGGCAGATACTGCTGCACCACTACTAAAGGATATGGCAACGATATTCCATAAGGGCAGCAAACACATTACTCCCAAAAGAAACACAACCGCATAAATTATAATATTTCGAACCTTTGATGAAAAGCTTCTATTATCCATCCGGATATACCTCCTAAAATATCTTCCTGTCAGTAAATTTCTGCGTCAGACCATTTGCGCTCAGAAGTAATATCATGCCAACCAGAGAACGCAGCAAACCAACTGCAGAGCCAAAGCTGTACTGTCTTCCCACCAGACCAATCCGGTAAACATAGGTATCCAGAACATCACCTGTTTCATACACCATCGGAGAATAAAGATTGAAAATCTGGTCAAATCCAGCACTTAAGATACTGGTAAGGCTCATTGCAGCCATCAATAAGATAATGGGCATCATACCGGGGAGGGTAACATGCCACACTCTCTTCCACCAAGAGGCACCGTCAATAGCTGCCGCTTCATGCAGCCCCGGATCAATAGCCGTAATTGCAGCAAGGTATATAACAGAGCTATAGCCAAACTCCTTCCAAACATCGGTTCCCACCATAAGTCCGGGGAAGATCTTGTTGCTTCCCAGAAAATTAATTTTTTCCATTCCAAAGCCAGCTAAAATCTGATTGATACTGCCATCCAGATTAAACATATTGACAACTACACTGGCAAGAACTACCCAGGATAGGAAGTGAGGAAGGTATACTATTGTCTGAACTGTCTTTTTAAAGAACTTTATACGGATTTCATTCAAAAGAATAGAGAATGCAATGGCAACAATGGTTCCCAGAATAATCTTACCCAAGGCAATACCCATCGTATTTCTTACAATTTTCCAGATATCCGGCAGTTGAAACATATAGGTAAAATGCTTTAATCCTACAAACTTCGAATGAAAAAGTCCCTTTGCCGGAATAAAATCCTGAAAAGCCATAATGATTCCAATCATAGGGATATAACTAAATATAATTAAGAAAACCATTCCCGGAATCATCATTAAGTGATAGCTTCTTCCTGTACAGCTTAATCTGCTTTTCTTATTCATGTCTTCCTCCTGCTTCTAAGGTAAAATCATACAACCTGAATTTAAGGGGCTGTTGCAAAATGATGCTCTGCGGAGTATAACTTTGCCATAATGCACTGTTTGACAGACAGATGATTTGAATGCTATACGCGAACATATTATGTACGATTTTAGCATACAAATCATGCCAGCTGTCGGTCAACCGGTGTGTGAGGCAGGTTATACTCCGCAGAGCTTTTTTTTGCAGCAGCCCCATATGAACTTCACTATTTAATTTGGTCCTGAATTTCTTTTATAATCTGTTCTCCGCCTTGCTTGTTCCATTGTGAAACAAAATCCTGGAATCCAGAATCTACAGGAGTGGCTCCTGTCACTATCTTAAGGAAAGTCTCCTCTTCCAGTTTATTCAGGTTAGCCATATTGGTTTTCATAGTGGCTGTTTCCACAGGAAAAACCGGTGTGATAAAGTTAATCGTATTTGACTCCGTCATAGATTGTATTAATCCAATTCCCTTCATACGAGAATGATATCTTGCCCAGTCCGCAGTAGCAGCATTTGCTGAATCGGCCAAATAGGCCTTTACACTTTTGATTACATTTTGGGATTCTACCGTTCTTGCGTCTTCGATCTTGATTTCGTCCTTTACACCTTTTTCGATATCCGCATAATCGTCCAGCAAAGAGGTTGAAGAGCTTATCTCTATATTAAATGGACGCGCTGTTCCATCTACAGCATTGTTGATGTAATTTTCTACTTCTGGATACTTTGCTACTTCTTCCGGTTTATATTTCATTGTATCATAGAACATATTTGCAATCTGTATTGCAATTTCCGGATGCTTAAAGCCTTTTCTTACAACAACACCTCCAACCACAGGGTTAATATGCTTCGTATTTACCTTGCCCTTTTCATCTTCAATGGCATAAGCCTCGAAGGTGGCATTTTTATCTAATTCACGAACATTATTCAGCAGCCAGTCCGGCATATGCCACGGTCCAAATACAATACCAATTTGTCCATTGGTAAGTAAAGATGTGATGTCATCCCACGTTCTTGTACCAAGCTGGGGATCAATGATACCTTCCTTAAACCAATCGGCCGCCAACGAAAGTGCACTCTTCATTGGCTCTGAAGTAGAACCATATGACACCTGTCCATTGTCATTCATCCATGTTCTTGGATATGCACCAAAAGCAGATGTAACTGCATTTATAGAATTTGCGCTTGAAGGGTCGTCACCGGTTAAATTGGGTGTAAATGCCATTCCTACCGGATTCTGAGCCTTTCCAGGATTTTTCTCTAAGAACTCTTTTGCAATCATCTTAAGTTCATCTAATGTTATAATATGATTATGATCTGCGTCCACTTTAATCCCCAACTCCTGTAACCAGTCACTTCTAATCCATGCTTCTGTTGGTCCTGGATCCGGATCTGTAGCCGGAAGCATCATGATTTTACCGTCAAAAGTAATTCTGTCTAATGCTCTTCCATCAAAGGAATCAACTGCTTCCTTTAAAGTATCACTGGCATACTTATTCCACACCTCTGTCAAATCAGCAATTAAATCATTGTCTACCATCTCTTCTAATACCGCTTGATTTCTTATTGTCATCATATCCGGTAATTCTCCGGAGGATAGTGCAAGGGAAATCTGTGTATCATAATCTGTACCATTTGCTTCAAACGCATCTTTAAGGTCAATGTTCAAAACTTCTTCTGCCCAACGAGTATATGCATTATCCTCATAAGTATCTCCATCCGGCAATTTCGGGTTTGCAGTTGTCATTCTCCCCAAAGTAACTTCGTATTTATCCGCTTTACTGTTTGTTCCGCTTTCTGTTCCTTCCTTCTTTGATGAATCATTTTTCTGATTACTTTGACTACTGCATGCTGCCAAGGATACTACCATACAGCCAGTTAGCAGAATGCTTAGTAACTTGCTTCTTAATCCTCTTTTTTTCATACATTTCCTCCAATTTTTTGTTTTACTGCTCCCCCGAAATGATCATTTCTTTGTATTTAAGTATAGCGGTTACCCAAAACTTGAACAATATTAATATTTTCAGATTTATTGCACTATCTTCTTCACTTATGAATTGAAGTTGAGATTTTAAACTTTCCTATGCTATACTATGGTTAATGAAGCAGCTATCGGCTCATATAATTTCAGGAGGTAACAATGTACCATATTTTAATCGTGGATGATGAAAAGGATGAACGGAAAGTCATCCTTTTTCTGTTGAAAAAATTCAATATCGATCTTACAATGCTTTCCGCAAGTGACGGTATGGAGGCATATAGCATTCTAAAAAGTCAACCAATCGATATCCTGTTTACCGATATTCAGATGCCGCTTTTGAATGGTCTGGAACTGGCTTCAAAGGCAAGAGAACTCTATCCGGACATTGAGATTATTTTCTTTAGTGGTCATGATGATTTCAATTATGCAAAAAAAGCACTTTTCCTGCACGCAGAAAATTATATATTAAAGCCTGTCAATCCCTTGGAATTAAAGGAAACCCTGGAAAAAGTCATGGGAAAATTAGAACATAGGGAAAATCCATATGCTTCCTATGAGAACAGCATAAAAGAAAAATTTTATATACAAAATCCGCCGGAAGCCCCGGACTTTTCTGAAAGCGACGTGGAGGATTCTAAACTTCTTTCCGATATTGAACAGGCAATTTCATTAAAGAATCCAGGCAATTTAGAAGGAAGTATTACACATTTATTAGAAAAATATCAGAATGCCACCAGCATTTCCCATATTTATATCCGATACTTATGTACCTCCATATTGCAATACTTAACAAGTTATCTTTCTTCCAATGAACTGGATTTTCATGAAATCACAGAAAAAATATATACCTTTCGAAATTTTGGTGAAATCAGGAATTGTATTGAAGAATATCTACGAATAGTGCTGGTGCAGATGCAGCAGGATTCCCAAAATGCAAATCAACCGGTTCAGTTAGTTAAGCATTATATCCGTACCCATTACATGGAAGACTTAAGCTTAAGCTGCCTTGCAGATAAAGTGTATCTGAGTCCTCAATATTTGAGCACTATGTTTTCCCAGACTACCGGAACCAGCCTGAATCATTACATACGGAATATACGCATTGAAAAGGCCAGGGAATTGCTTTTGACCACAAACATGAAGATTTCAGATATTGGAAAAGCTATCGGGTATTCCAATATTCCTTATTTTTGCAGGATCTTTCAAGAGGAACGCGGACAGTCACCGGAAAAATACCGTTTGAACAGAGGTGGTATGGAACCATGTTAAAGAATATGAGTTATAAATATAAGATTCTATTGATTCTGCTGCTCATAGGACTGATACCGGTTATTTTAATCGGCTCCTTTTCCTATTATTTTATGCATGAGCAGGCAATTGATAAAGAAACCTC
This sequence comes from Anaerocolumna jejuensis DSM 15929, assembly GCF_900142215.1. Taxonomy (GTDB): domain Bacteria; phylum Bacillota; class Clostridia; order Lachnospirales; family Lachnospiraceae; genus Anaerocolumna; species Anaerocolumna jejuensis. The sequence continues at coordinate 77,622 of NZ_FRAC01000026.1, forward strand.
CTCCTTAAACAAGCTATTAGAGCAGGAAATCCAGAGCATGGATAATAGGCTGAACAGTTATCTCTCTTCTATTCAGATGATCGCCTGGAATAAGGGTGTCCGCTCTGTCTTATCCGGTCATTATACTGCCGTTTTCGATATGTATCTGGCATACCGGGACGTAATTGATCCGATAGTAACATCAGTACCTTCCATTGATAAGACAGTAAAATCCATAACAATCTATTCTGATACTTCCCTCAATCCCCACGGCAACATTTTACTCCCTCTTTCGAAGGCTAAAAAACAGGAATGGTATTCAGCAAGCAGCTCCTTCACCTCTCCAACCTTTACCTTTTCTGCCGATTATAAAAAATTATATCTGATATATAAGATTTTTTACTATGACAGCTCCTTTACCAATCTTATCTGCTTCACCATTGATTCCCAGGCACTTCTAGGTTCCTTGGAATCCCTTTATAGTGATTCTTATGGCGTGATGTTAAAACAGAAAGATCAAGCACTGCTTTTTAGCTATGACAAGGGTAAGGGTAAGAGCCAGGACCAATTAAATATCGCAGATACTCCGGAAACAGATTCCAAAACATTCTATGAGAATTATGTAATAGAATTCCGGTCTTTGACCTCTGTTCCATGGACATTGTACCTGTACCGCCCGACCTCTGTAGTGACCGCCCCCGCAAAACAGATAGCTTTCTTTGTTATCTTAGCTGTACTGCTTATTGCTATTATTATTGTAGGTTTCAGCCTGCTTCTTTCTGCGGCTATCTTCCGTCCCATTAAAGAGCTTTCTAACAATATGAAGCTCATTGAACAGGATAACTTAGAGATTACCGTATTTTCTGATTCCACCGATGAAATCGGAATACTGATACAGACATTTACCCACATGGTGGAACGGCTAAAATACCTTATTAATGAGGTACTACGTGGACGTATTGTCCAACAGGACTATGAATTTAAGGCTCTTCAGGCTCAAATCAATCCTCACTTTTTTTACAACTCCTTGTCATTGATCAACAGTAAGGCCATTTTAGCCGGGCAGGAGGATATCAGCAGGATGGCACAGCTGCTGTCCACATTCTACCGAACCACGGTTAATAAAGGAAATAGTTTAACTACAGTAAAGGATGAGCTGAATAACATATACTCCTATATAGATATCCAGCGTATTATGCGCTCTGATTCTTTCGAAGTTGTTTACGAAATTGATAATGGGGTTTTACCTTATAAGATGCCAAATCTCCTGATCCAACCCCTTGTTGAAAATGCCATATTACATGGATTGGATTACAAGCTTACCTCTGATAAGAAGGTTTTAACTGTGTATGCTTATAAAGAAGATGACCTTGTGTTCCGTGTCATGGATAACGGATGTGGTATGTCGAAAGAAAAATGCCAGAATATTTTATCCAATGACAGTAACGGATATGGCATAAAAAATGTCCACCAAAGAGTTCAGTTATACTATGGAGAGACATATGGTTTAACCTATACCAGCACCGTGGGGGTTGGAACCAGTGTCATATTACGGATAATGGCGGATGTCCCCAACCTGCCAGTCTCGTTCTGAGATACTTCCGATTGGAAATTCAAGATTGCAGCAGATTGACACTGCCTGCTGATTGTGTTATGGTTAAGGAAATGTTCTTGTAAGTACAATAACTGGAGGAATTAATCCTATGTACACGATTAAAGAAGTCTCGGACAGGACCGGCCTATCCATCTATACCCTGCGTTACTATGACAAGGAAGGGCTCCTTCCTTTAATAAAACGTACTCCTTCTGGAATCCGTAAATTTTCCGATAACGATATCGCCTGGATTGGTTTAATCTGCTGTCTTAAGAATTCCGGAATGTCTATTGATAATGTGAAAAAATTTATGAACCTTTGCCTTAAGGGGGAAGAAACTGCAGAAAACCGCAAAGAAATGCTTTTGGAGCACAAGGAGCACATTCTGCAGCAGATGAATGAACTGCAGAACAGCCTGAGCACAGTAAATTATAAAATCAATCATTACAAAGAAATAGGAATTTTCCATATAGACGGTGATAAGCAGGATGCTGTATAACAGCCGTAAATATTCCAAGGAGGCACTCCATGCTCTCAATCCCCATAGACATTGAATCCTTTGTTCCTATGTACGAACAGATATATTCCTATATAAAAAATGAAATCAAAGACGGCAGGCTCTCCGAGCATTATAAGCTTCCTTCTGCCAGAAGCCTGGCTGCCCATTTAAATATCAGCCGCAATACGGTAGATATGGCCTATTCCCAGCTGGTGTCAGAGGGTTATATCGAGGCGATTCCCAAAAGCGGCTTTTATGTGGCCGCTATTTCTGCTCTTGCTTCTATTCCTCTAATGCCGGTATCCAAAAAGGAAGAAAAAAAAGAGGAGAAAAAATCCTTTCATTACGATTTTTCTCCCTTTGCTATTGATATCAACAGCTTCCCATATAATATCTGGAGAAAACTGTCAAAGGACTGCATGAACGAATACAACAACGAGCTTTTTCTATTAGGCGACAGCAAAGGAGACGAGGCTCTGCGTACTGCCATCGCCGGATATCTTTACAGCTCAAGGGGTGTTATCTGCTCTCCGGAGCAGATTATAGTAGGCGCAGGAACAGATTATCTTCTGCTCCTGCTCTCTAGGCTGTTCTTCTGGCAAAAGTTCGAAGCAGAAAATACCGCTCCCGCCCTTATGGCAATGGAAAACCCAACCTATAAAAGAGCTTATGAGATTTTTACCGGAATGCAGTTTGAGGTACTTCCCATAGAACTGGACCAGAATGGCATCTGCGTTGACAGCCTTTTTAAAACAAAGGCTGATATTGTATATGTAACACCTTCCCACCAATACCCTCTTGGTGTGGTAATGCCTGTCAAGAGAAGGCAGGAGCTTCTCTCCTGGGCTTCCTTGAAAAGAGAACGCTACATCATTGAAGACGACCATGACAGCGAATTCCGCTATAAGGGAAAGCCGATACCTGCCCTTAAAGGTATGGATTCCCTGGGTAAGGTTATATATCTTGGTACTTTTTCAAGAGCCATTGCTCCTGCCATCCGTGTCGGATACATGGTACTGCCCGAGGAGCTGCTAATACTATATAAAAAACATCTGGGTATGTTCTCTTCAACCGTCTCCAGAGTGGACCAGTATATCATAACCCACTTTCTGTCAGACGGATATTTTGAGCGCCACCTTAATAAAATCCGAACTCTCTATAAGAATAAACACGACCTCCTGCTGCAGACATTAAAAATCTTCCATGACAGGATTATCATAGAAGGGGAACATGCCGGCCTCCATCTGGTGGTTTATTTTAAGACTTCCCTTACGGAAAAAGAGCTGCTTGACCTGGCCGCAGGCAACGGTATCAGGCTCTATGGCCTAAACAGGCATTATATAACACCTAATACCGGTACCCTGCCGGGAATTCTTCTTGGCTATGCCAATTTATCAGAAGAAGAAATTAAAAAGGGGACTCTTGCTTTATATGAGGTCTTAAAAGATATCTTAACAGTGTAGAGGAACAGGCAGGCTGTGAGCATAAAGAAGCAAAGTAATATCAACTCAACAATGCTTTTTCACAGATTCTTGACCTATATCTCAACCTCTTTATGAAAGTACTTCCTGCCATAAGCCAAATCCTTATCCATCTGGGCTTTCAGTTCATCCAGGGAATGAAATACTTCCTCTCCCCTCATTCTCTCTAAGAAGGATACCTGAATAAACTTCCCGTAAAGGTCATTGTCATAATCAAAAAGGTAGGTTTCCACCCGTTTCTCGGGAGTCACTCCTACTGTAGGATTATGTCCGATATTGGTAATGCCGGGATACTCCTGCCCGTCAATATTCGTAAGGGTAATATACACTCCATCCGGCGGCAGCAGCTTCGTCTTATCCGGTAACAGATTGGTAGTGGGAAAGCCTATTGTTCTTCCGATCTTTCTTCCATGGAGGACTTCTCCTCTCACAGAAAAGGGCCTGCCAAGAAGCTTTATTACCTTCTCCATGTTTCCTTTCCCGATCTGTTCTCTGATACAGGAACTGCTGATTTCTTTCCTTTCACACTTGCTCCCATTGCATATCGCAGATTGGTCTGCGGTAGTAAGCTCTTTTCTTTCATACTTCTTCTTTTCTATGATTTCAAGTTCATAACCATATACAGATGCGTATTCTTCCAGCATCTTTGTATTTCCTCTTCGATTCCTGCCAAAACAGAAATCAGAGCCCACTGCAATGTATTTTGCATCCATTTTATGAATCAGGATATCTTCAATAAATTTTTCCGGCTCCATGGACCTTGTTTCTTCCGTAAACGGAAAGGAAATCATAACATCCACTCCGTATTCCTCAAGTATGTGCTGTTTTTCCTCTTCCGTATAGATTAATTCCATTTCTCTATCTGAAAGCAGGTTTACAGGATGATAGAGAAAGGTAAATACGACTGCATTTAATCCCTTTTTCTTTTGCTCTGTTATTTTATTCAGCAATAGCTGATGGCCTAAATGCAGCCCGTCAAACTTTCCCAGGGTAACCGCACTTTTTTCCAGATGAAAATCTGTTCTTCCTGCTATATATTCCATATTTATACCCATTGCATATCGCAGGTAAGCCTGCGATACTGCCACAAATAAAAAGAGTGAAAGAATCTATAAGTGGCATCCTTTCAAATACGTTATTTTCTTTCACTCTTGCTCCCATTGCATACCGCAGGCCTGTCTGCGGTACTGCCATAAATAATGGAGTGTGAAAGCGTTTTTCTTTCACACTTGCTCCCATCGTGCTTTATAAAAACATTTTATAGGGTTTTATCATCCCTTCGTCCGGACAATACTTGTAAATACCGATAAAATTGTTTTCTCCGTCATAGATTCGGACTTTATCTGTCATATCAGACAAATCCGGTATTTTCTGCTCAAGTTGATCTATGTTTAAGAAGTTCCCATTATAAAGCTGCTTTTCAAATTCTTTCCTCACCGTTACTTTTGTATAATCGGGAAACATGTCCGGGACTTGAATAATATGTTCACTCAGCACATCTTCTCTGTATTTCTCTTCTATCTCTTCTAATTTCAAGCTTTTGCTTAGCTCAAATTCCCCTGACCGTATTCTTGTCAGCTCCTTCATACAGCCTCCGCATAGAAGCTTTTCACCAATATCATGGCAAAGGGTTCTGATATAGGTTCCCTTGGAACAGTCCACTACTATAACCGCCTCCTTGGTTTCCATATTTAATTCCTCCACCGTAATGCTATGTATTTCAACATTTCTGGCTTCCCTTGGAACTTCCTTTCCTTCTCTGGCTAATTCATAAAGGCGTCTTCCTTCTATCTTAAGGGCAGAGTACATGGGCGGAATCTGGGCATAGGGGCCCTGAAAAGAATAAATGGCATGAAGTATCTCTTCTTTTCCTGCCGCTACCGGTTTTTCTGCCAATACCTTACCGGTAATATCCTGGGTATCCGTAGTTGTTCCAAGAAGCAATACTGCCCGGTAAGTCTTGCTCTTATCCGTTAAGATATCACACAGCTTTGTTCCGCTGCCGAGGCAGACCGGCAGGACCCCTTCTGCATCAGGGTCGAGGGTTCCAGTATGTCCGATTTTCTTCTGCTTTAATATTCCCCGAAGTTTAGCCACAACATCGTGAGAGGTATAACCTTTTTCCTTGTATACATTAATAATTCCGTTTATCAACCAAATGCTCCTGTTCCTTAACTGTTTTTTAGCTGAAATTCAATATGAGGCGTAAGATTATTGACAACATCGTGCAGGGTACCGTGAAGTGTACAGCCTGCTGCCATGATATGTCCGCCGCCGCCGAAGTATACGGCAATCTTTCTGACATCTACTACGCCGTTGGAGCGCATACTTACCTTATATTCACGGAAATCCGTTTCATAAATCAGTATGGCCACTTCTACTCCCTTCGTTATTCGAAGCTGGTCAATAATTCCGTCCAGGTCTGTGGATTCCACTTCATAAAATTCCATTGTTTTTTTGCTGACTGAGGATACAATACATTTTCCGTCAAGCAGAAGAATGCTCTCTAAAAGACATCTTCCTAACACCTGGTTCTGATGATAATCCTTCCGGTAGAAGGTCTCATCAATCATTTCCGAAAAAGGAACTCCCAGCTCAATCAGGCTTCCTGCTATCTCCATGGTCCTCTTTGTGGTGTTGCTGTGCTTAAACACGCCTGTATCATGTATGATACCCATATAGAGGGCCTTTGCAATAGTAAGGTCAATATATTTTTTATCCATCAGCTCATAAAGGACCTCACAGGTCGAACTGGCGTCTGCCACCACATAATTTACCTGAGCAAAATTAGTGTTACTGATATGGTGGTCGATATTTATGGACTTTTTTGCACTTTTAAAATATTCTTCCGCAAATCCCAGCCTGTCGGAGCTTCCGCTGTCAAGTGAAATGAAAACATCATACTCTTTCTTATTATCACTGTTTTGTAATACCCTGTCCGAATCTTCCGTAATCCGAAGCTTTTCCGGTATCTCTTCCAGATAAAAGTCAATCTGTGCCTCTTTATTAATCCGGCTCAAATAACGGTATAGGGCCAGACAGGAACCGGCACAGTCCCCATCCGGCCTCATATGCCCGGCTATTCCAATACTCTTAACATTCCCCACTTCTTTTAGTAAATCCATTCACCATACCTCCCTGCTTTTATCAATTGCCATCTATTCTGTCATAGAATCGTCACTTTCTTTGCCGTCTTCCTGTAAATCTTTTGTAACTTCATTTATCAGATGGGACATATTGACACCATATTCGATAGATTGGTCTATGATAAAGATTAATTCCGGGGTGTTTCTCAAATTAATTGATTTAGCCAGCTGCCCTCTCATATAAGGAGCCGCACTGCGCAAACCGGCCAGTGTATTCTTTTGTACCTGTTCATCACCAAGCACACTGATATATACCTTGGCATGCTTTAGATCCGGTGCCACATCCACCGCGACCACAGAGGTCATAGGCTGAATTCTCGGATCCTTTATCTCTCTGCTTATTAACTGGCTTAATTCTCTTTGAACCTCACCATTGATTCTTGTATTTTTGATACTGTTTTTCCTCATATAAACCTCTCTCTTGGATTTTGCCTCTTGAAATATTTATAGGTCATTTCCCATGATTTAATAAATCTTTTAAGGTAGTACTACTATTACTATTTCCCTTATTTCTTTCCCCATGCACTTTCAGCCTGGATACTTCTGTCTTACATTTATAAAATCCGGATTCTTAGTTAAATGTCCCTATTTTCTTTCTTAAGGCTTGCGCCATAAGGATTCTATTCTTTCTAATCTCCCCATGGCGCAGTATTTTACCTTATTACTTTCTTGGAACTTCTTCCATAATATAAAACTCTACCTGGTCAAATTCTTTGATATCATTGAATTTTTCAAATACCAGACCGCATTCATAACCTGCTGCTACTTCTTTCACGTCATCCTTAAAGCGCTTCAAGGAAGCCAGGTTGCCCTCGAAAATCTGCACGCCTTCTCTGGATATTCTGGAAAAGCAGCCTCTTTGAATCTTACCGTCAAGGCAATAGGAACCTGCTATTATACCAAGACCGGAGGCCTTAAATACCTGCCTTACTTCCGCATGGCCAATGACTTTCTCTTCATAGATAGGCTCTAACATTCCCTTCATTGCGGATTCTACATCCTCAATTGCATTGTATATTACACGGTAAAGTCTTAAATCTACTTTTTCACTTTCAGCCTTATCCTTTGCCACATTATCCGGCCTTACATTAAAGCCTATGATAATGGCATTGGAAGCACTGGCAAGGTTAACATCAGATTCATTGATAGCACCAACACCACCATGTATAATTCTGACCGCTACTTCTTCGTTGCTTAGCTTTAACAAGCTTTGCTTCATAGCTTCTACCGAACCCTGAACATCTGCTTTTATGATGATGTTCAGTTCTTTTATATTGCCGGCTTTAATCTGAGAAAATAATCCGTCAAGGGAAAGCTTTGCTTTGGTATCCTCCAACAGCTTTTCTCTGCCCTGGGAGATATAGGTCTCTGAAATGGCCCTTGCCTCTTTTTCGGTATCCGTTGCTATAAAGATTTCTCCTGCATCGGGTACTTCATTTAACCCAAGAATCTCTACGGGAGTGGAAGGAGCCGCATCCTTTACTCTTCTTCCCTTATCATCCATCATCGCTCTTACCTTACCATAGGCAGAACCGATTGCAATGGAATCTCCGACATGAAGGGTTCCCTTCTGTACAAGAACGGTAGCAACAGGGCCTCTTCCCTTATCAAGCTCTGCTTCAATTACAATACCTCTGGCATTTCTGTCCGGATTAGCCTTTAATTCTACTAACTCTGATGTGAGGATAATCATTTCAAGAAGCTGTTCAATACCTTCCTTGGTGTGTGCAGACACGGGAACGAATATGGTATCACCGCCCCAATCTTCTGCTACCAGCTCATATTCCGTTAATTCCTGCTTTACACGTTCAATATTGGCACTGGGCTTATCAATTTTATTGATTGCAACGATAATCTGTATACCGGCTGCTTTTGCATGGCTGATGGCCTCTATTGTCTGAGGCATTACACCGTCATCTGCCGCAACTACCAGAATTGCAATATCAGTAGACTGGGCACCACGCATTCTCATGGAGGTGAAGGCTTCATGTCCGGGTGTATCCAGGAAGGTTATCTTCTCACCATTTACTTCCACTACATAAGCTCCGATGTGCTGGGTGATACCACCTGCCTCATGGGAGGTTACATTGGTCTCTCTGATAGCATCCAAAAGAGAAGTCTTACCATGGTCAACATGACCCATTACGCAGACAACAGGAGGTCTCTTTACAAGTGTGCTGGCATCCTCTTCTTCTTCCTTTAAAAGCTCTTTGATGACATCCACTTTTACTTCATGCTCTGCAATGATTTCATACTCAATGGCAATTTCTTCTGCCTCTTCAAAGGTGATTTCCTGATTAATGGAGACCATCTTGCCGGAAAGGAACAGCTTCTTTACAAGGGTAGCTGCCGGCATTTTCATCTTATCTGCCAGTTCCTTTATGGTTAGTATATCCGGAAGAATAATTGTCTTAATCTCATCTTCCTTATTTTCCAGCTGAACAGCCTTTGGCTTAATAAACTGGCCCTTCTTAGGCAGCTTGATTTCGTCATTGTTCTCGTTATGGAAATCCTTCTCATAGCTGTTCTTTGTATTTTTAGCATTTTTATTTACTCTGCTGTTTCTAACGCTTACAGAATCACTTCTTGACATTCCAATAGGTCCATCGAACTTCTTAGTGGAATCCGTTCTGTTTCCAGTACTTCTCCTTCTGTTATCATTGGTGTCATCTTTATCCTTATTCATGCCGCCAAATCTGTCATAGCCTCTGTTATCTGAGGACTGGCCGTTGTTACGGTTAGAAGAGTTTCCATTATAGGGGCGGTAGCCATTGCCATTCCCATTCCCTGCTGGCCTTCCTCCTCCTGAGTAAGGTCTTCCCTGTCCGTTTCCTGATGGCCTGTTCTGAGAATCATTGTTTCTGTTATATCCCTGGCCGCTTCCATCATTGTTCCTGTTATATCCCTGACCGGTACTTCCATAACTGTTTCTGTTATACTGCCCCTGACCGGTACCTCCATTATTGTTTCTGTTATACTGTCCCTGGCCGGTGCCTCCGTTATTATTTCTGTTATACTGCCCTTGGCCGGTACCACCGTTATTGTTTCTGTTATACTGTCCCTGGCCGGTACCACCGTTATTGTTTCTGTTATACTGTCCCTGGCCGGTACCACCGTTATTGTTTCTGTTATACTGTCCCTGATTATTATTTCCATAGGAATTGTTTCCGTAAGGACGGTTTGCTCCGCCTGCTGAATAACCTTGGTTACTGCCCCCTCTGTCATTCTGAGGTCTTCCGCCGTTTCCTTGCTGTCCATACTGTCCCTGTGAACGATTTTCGCCGTAAGGGCGGTTCTGATTATTCTGATTTCCCTGGCGGTAAGGTGTATTCTGTCCCTGACCCTGATTATGAGCACCCTGTGCTCGAGTGAAGCCTTCTCTATCTGCCCTCTGTCCCTGGTCCTGTCTCTGATAAGGAGGTCTGTCGGATCCCTGAGCATGAGTGCCCTGTCCTTGAGCATGAGCTCCCTGCCCTTGAGCTCCCTGTGTTTGAGCTCCTTGAGCTCTGGTAAAGCCTTCTCTTTCCGGTCTTTGTCCCTGGTCTTGCCTTACCCCCTGCTGATGAGGACGTCTTTCTGAGTTATCGTTGTAATTTCTCTGGTTTCCGTCCGGTCTTTGTCCCTGATTATTCCTGTTGTTATAACCATCTCTGTCGTTTCTCTGTCCTTGATAGGAACCACGGGAACCTTGTGTACTATTATTATGCTCTGTAAAACCGGTTCTTTGTGTGTTCTGTCCACCATCCACAGAAGCTGTCTGAGATTTGTTAAACTGGTTACTCGGTGCAGTTTCCGCCTTCTTTTCTTTATTTTCCGCCGCCAATGCTGTTGCTGCTACGGAACTGCTTTTCTCAGTCTGACCAGTCTGACCTGACTGGGGAGCGAAATGCCCTTTTACCATGTTAATCTCCTTATCATCAATGCTGCTCATGTGGCTTTTGACATCCACACCTTTATCATTTAGAAAGCCTACAATATCCTTGCTGTGTATATTAAATTCTTTTGCCAGTTCATATATTTTGATTTTTGCCATACTTACTACCTCCACTTATCATGACTCAGAGCTTTCGCCGCTTGAATCATTCTTTAACATGTTCAGTTGCTTTTCTACCATATCAGCCAGACCTTTGTCTAAGAGAACCAGGGAAGCCCTGAATTCTTTTCCAATAGCATGACCGAGTTTTGTCTTATCACCAAAAAAGTAAATCGGCACTTTATAGTAAGTACACATATTGGAAAACATCTTTTTTGTATTATCCGACGCTTCGGCGGAAACCAAAACAAGCTTTGCCTTTCCTTCCTTTACGGCCTTTTCGGTCATAAATTCACCGCTTGAGAGCCTTCCAGCTTTTGCTGCTAAGCCAATATAAGAAAATACTTTTTTTTCAATATTCTGTTCTGTCGTTGTGCTATTGTTTTCATATGCCAAGTCCATTCAGCTCCTTCTTCAATTCCTCGTACACCTCTCCGGGAATATTTACTTTCAAGGACCTTTCCAGACCTTTGCTCTTCATTGCCTTTACAAAACATTCTTCCGATTTGCAAAGGTATGCGCCTCTTCCGTTCTTTTTGCCTGTGGCATCAAGCATTATAATATCCTCCGGTGTTTTTATAACACGGATCATTTCTTTTTTATTTTTCATTTCACCGCAGCCAATGCATTGCCGCTGGGGAATTTTCTTTACTGCTGCCATTTCCTTTTACCATCCAATTTCGTCAGCCTGGGTCTCACTCTTGATATCAATCTTAAAGCCGGTTAATCTCGCAGCCAGGCGGGCATTCTGCCCTTCCTTGCCGATTGCCAGAGAAAGCTGGTAATCCGGTACAATAACACGGGCGCTCTTTTCCGGCTCGTCTACGGAAACAGCCACTACCTTGGCAGGGCTTAAAGCATTCTCTATGAGAATGGCAGGGTCCTCGCTCCAGTTAATGATATCGATTTTTTCTCCCCTGAGCTCATTTACAATCGCATTTACTCTGGCACCGTTGATACCGACACAGGCTCCCACAGGGTCAACATCCGAATTGTTGGAGTGAACTGCTATTTTGGTCCTGGAACCGGCCTCTCTTGATATGCTCTTGATTTCTACGGTTCCGTCCTTTACTTCCGCAACCTCAGCTTCAAACAGCCTCTTAACCAATTCAGGGTGAGTTCTGGAAACTGTTATCTTCGGTCCCTTGGTGGTATCCTTTACTTCCAGCACATATAATTTGATACGGTCCGTAGGTCTGAAATGTTCTCCCTTCACCTGCTCATTTTCCGTAAGGACAGCATCCACTTTTCCAAGGTTAATACTTACATTATTTCCTACATAGCGCTGTACGATACCGGTTACTACATCTTTTTCTTTACTGTAATACTGGTTATACAATACTTTTCTTTCTTCTTCCCGGATTTTTTGTACGACTACCTGCTTTGCCTTCTGGGCAGCAATACGTCCAAAATTCTTAGGAGTTACTTCCACATTAACGATGTCGCCGATATCATTCCTGGGAAACTTTAATCTTGCTTCCACAACACTGATCTGGGTAACAGGGTCCGCTACGGTTTCTACGATTTCTCTTTCTGCGTAGACATTTACAGCTCCTGTTTCTCTGTTTATATTAACCTTGATATTATCCGCCTTACCAAAATGGTTCTTACAGGCAGCTACCAATGAGTTTTCCATGGCTTCCAACAGAATTTCCTTACTGATATCTTTTTCTCTCTCTATCTGATTTAATGCGTCAATTAACTCTTTGTTACCGTTCATTTTCTGTGAATCCTCCTCTTTTCTCCTTCTATTAGGGTTTTATACTTGTGAAAATCAAAATACAATTTTCACTTTTTAGGGAATAATTAAAAATCAAATGCAAGGCGTATTAAAGAAATGTTCTGTCTTGGGATATCCATGGTCTCGCCTTCTTCAAATTCCAGGGTTATCTTTTCTTCATCGTAAGCCTGTAATATGCCTGTAAATTGCTTTTGCTTCTCGATTGCCTTATAAAGCTTTACATCCACTTCTTCACCAAGGCTTCTCTTAAAATCCTTTTCTTTCTTAAGCTGTCTGCCAAGGCCCGGTGAGCTGACTTCTAAAATATAGGCATCCGGTATAAAATCATGCTTATCCAATAAATCGCTTAATGCCCTGCTGACTAACTCACAGTCATCAACGGTGATACCACCCGTTTTATCAATATAAGCCCTAAGATACCAGTTGCTTCCTTCCTTTACATATTCCACATCCACTAATTCAAACTGATGCTCGGATATGATTGGCTCCAGCAGCTGCTCTGTCTTCAGTTCATAGTCTTCTTTCTTTGTCATCTTCACCTAAACCTTTCTATAAATACAAAGAGTGGACTTTCGTCCACTCCTTTCAAATACTTTTACACTCTCAATTAAGCATTATATCATCATATCATATGGAAATCAAGTATTATTTCCCAAATTCTTGATTTTCTCATCTTCTATGGGCTAATTCCTTAACAATATCTTTCCAATCCAAGCCGCACTCTGCCATCAGCACCATCATATGATACAAGAAATCAGAAATTTCATACTTTAATTCGGAAGAATCGGGGTTCTTCGCAGCTATTATGATTTCTGCCGCTTCTTCTCCGCATTTCTTTAATATCTTATCAATCCCCTTATCAAAAAGATAATTGGTATAGGAGCCTTCCTTGGGATGTTCCTTACGGTCCATAATTACGCTATATACCTCATCCAGCACGGTCAGGGGATTTGTATCATCATAAGGTTTTTTATAGGTCTCCTCAAAAAAGCAGGTGGGATTTCCCGTATGGCAGGCAGGTCCTACCTGGCGAACCCTGGCAAGCAAAGTATCCTTATCACAATCTATGGTCAGTGACTTTACATACTGGAAATGGCCCGAGGTCTCCCCCTTTAGCCAAAGCTTGCTGCGGCTTCTGCTGTAATATGTCATTCTGCCCGTCTCAACGGTTTTATTATAAGCTTCCTCATTCATATAGGCAACCATCAGGACTTCCTTGGTCTTATAATCCTGTACCACTACGGGTAACAGTCCGTCGTTGTTTTTCTTCATCTGGGAAAAAGGAATACTGCTCTCATAGGTATTTACAGAGATATTTTCTTGCTTCAAAGCCTTCTTTATGGTATATAAATTTTCTTCCCTACCATAATCTGCTATAATTCCTTCTGTCCTATCCTCTGACAGTTCCTCCTTTACCCCAAGCCAAGCCTCCAGTTCTTCGGATGCCGCTTTTTTCTCCTGACATTCTAAGCTGTTGCTCTTAATAAAGAAAGGAAGCTGGGTTTCCAGCAAATTCTTGTTCCCTGTCTGTGTTTCACTCTTGCTCCCATTGCATACCGCAGACAGTTCTGGCGTACTGCCATGAATAACAGTATTTGAAAGTGCTTTTCCTTCACACTTTTCTATGATAAGAGCCGAAACAAATTCTTCTGCCCAAGTTATCAGGCTTTTGTTATCCTCTTCTTCCTTAACCTCAAGATAAATCCTCTCTTTGCCAAAGCGGGCGGATGCTTCTTTTAACGCCTTCATTCCGGAAGTTTCTTCCTCCGTATGCTCCCACTTTCCTGATGCGCCTCTTAAATCGCAGGCATTAACGGCCATGGCCTTGGCACCGGTATAAAGTGCCTTCTTCACATCTTCAAACCGCTCTAAATGACAGCTTATTACAATGGGGATATCAACCTGTTTCGCCAGTTCTCCCGCAGCCTTTAAAAATTCTTCCTTGGAGGAATAGTCTTTCGCATCACAGCTTATATACAGCTCATCGGCCCCATAAGCCTCATAGGCTGCCCCCTGTGTTAAGAATTCCTCGGTATTTTCTCTATTGTAAACCATCCACGGTATAAGCTTCTTTTGCATGACTGCCTCCTATCACTCTTTATTCTATCATTCCTTTTGTAGAGAGAACATCCTTTATTCTGCTGTCAAAGGAAGATGCTTCATCCAATGCCTTTGCAAAGGCCTTAAAAGCTGCCTCGATAATATGGTGGGTGTTGCTGCCATGGATTTTTTTAATATGAAGGTTCATACCGGCACTGTAGGATAAAGCATAGAAGAATTCCTGTATCAGCTCCGTATCAAGCTCTCCTGCCATGGGAGCCAGACTTCCAAGGTCACATACCAGGTAAGGCCGTCCCGATAAATCCACGGCACATAATACAAGGGTTTCATCCATGGGAAGCAGAAAATTGCCAAAGCGCTTAATTCCTGTTTTCTCTCCCAGGGCCTGGCGGATTGCCTGCCCTAATACAATCCCGGTGTCTTCCACCGTATGGTGTCCGTCCACATGAAGGTCACCCTCTACTGTAATTTCCAAATCAAAAAAGCCATGTTTGGTAAAGCCCTCCAGCATATGGTCAAAGAAACCGATACCTGTCTTGATATTGGCTTCACCGGTTCCGTCCAGATTGATGGAAAGCGTGATATTTGTTTCTCTTGTTTTTCTCTCTATCCTGCTTTTTCTTTCCATCCCTATTCCTCCTCTTCAAAACGTACAGCGATTGAATTGGCATGGGCTGTAAGGCCTTCCGCTCTGGCAAAACGGACAATGTCCTTGTAAACCGGCTCCAGAGCTTCTCTGGAATAGGAAATAATGCTGGATTTCTTTATATAATCATCCACACTTAAAGGGGAGAAGAATTTAGCGGTTCCGTTGGTGGGAAGCACGTGATTGGGTCCTGCATAATAGTCCCCCAATGGTTCACTGCTGTACTCTCCAAGAAAGATTGCTCCGGCATTCTGTATCTTTGTCATAAGGGCAAAAGGGTCCCTGGTGAGGATTTCAAGGTGCTCGGAAGCTATCTCATTGGCTGTCTCCACTGCTTCCTCCAGATTGGAAGCTATCAGAATATAGCCATAATTATCAAGGGACTTATTAATTATTTCTTTTCTGGATAATACTGCTGTAAATTTATCTACTTCTTCCGACACCTGATAAGCCAATTTCTCACTGGTGGTTATCAGGATGGCACTTGCCAGCTCATCATGCTCTGCCTGGGATAAAAGGTCGGCAGCCACATATCTGGGATTGGCGGTTTCATCAGCCAGGACCAGTATTTCACTGGGACCTGCAATGGAATCAATACTTACATGGCCGTATACGGCCTTCTTTGCCAGTGCCACATAGATATTCCCCGGCCCTACAATCTTATCCACCTTCTTTATGGATTCCGTTCCATGGGCAAGTGCTGCTATTGCCTGTGCTCCTCCTGCCTTGTAAATCTCCGTGACCCCTGCTTCCTTGGCAGCCACCAGGGTTCCGGCATAAATCTTTCCTTCACTATCCGGCGGTGTGGTCATGGCAATGCGTTTTACTCCTGCTACCTTTGCCGGTATGACGTTCATTAGAACGGAGGAGGGATAAGCTGCCTTTCCTCCCGGCACATATACTCCCACGGAAGCCAGTGGGGTAACCTTCTGTCCCAATATAATACCGCTTGGCTCACTGTCAAACCAACTGTACTGCTTTTGTTTTTCATGATAGGCTCTGATGTTTTCTGCGGATTTCCGGATAACCTGCACTACCTCCGGGTCTATCAGGCGGTAGGCTTCCTCTATCTCTTCCGGTGTGACACGGATGGTATCCTTATCAATCTCTGCCCTGTCAAAGCGCTTTGTATATTCAAAAAGAGCTGAATCCTTTCTGGTCTTAACTCCTTCAATAATTTCAGCTACAGCTTTTTCATAAGCTTCATACTGGTTTGGACTTCTCTTTAACAGGTTCTTTAGAATATCTTCCTTTAACTCTTTTTCTAACCTTGCTATCCTCATCATGACCTCTTTTCTGAATATGGAAAGAATTCCTTATTCCTTCGTACCGTTAAGTTTTCTGCCTCACTGATTATATCACTTCTACCATTCTTACTATTTTCTTAATATAATTGCTTATTCATCAAATTTATTTTACTACCTGGCTCTTGCAAGTACTTCCCTTAAATCAGTTATCAGCTTGTTGATTCTCTCCTGCTCCATCTTCATACTTACCTGGTTTACGACCATTCTGGCAGAAAGACCGCAGATTTCCTCCAGGACCTCCAGGCCATTCTCCCTTAAGGTGGAGCCGGTCTCTACGATGTCCACAATAACCTCTGATAATCCAACAATAGGAGCAAGCTCGATGGACCCATTAAGCTTAATGATTTCTACTGTCTGGTGCTTCTTATTATAGAAATAGTCCTTGGCAATGTTGGGATACTTGGTGGCCACCCGGATTAATTCCCCGTGATGCAGCAGCTCTTTTGCCGACAAGGGGCCGGCTACGCACATCCTGCATTTTCCAAAGCCCAAATCTATGACCTCATAGAGCTTTCTGCCTTCCTCCAGAATCGTATCCTTTCCCACCACGCCGATGTCGGCTGCTCCATATTCCACATAGGTCGGGACATCATTGGCCTTTGCCAGGAATATCTTAATTTTCTGCTCTTCATTTACAAATATCAGTTTTCTGGAATCCGGGTCCTTCATCTCTTCACAGGTATATCCGACCTGTTCCAGTATTTCCATTGTCTTTTTGGCCAGCCTTCCTTTGGCTAAGGCAAATGTTAAATATCTCATCTATACACACTCTCCAAATATGAAATATACAGGTCTTTTATCAGTTCAGAATTTCCGAAAGCCTTGCCGTATTGCTCTCCCCTGTCTGACAGTTAATTACCTCAACAAGATTTTCCTTTTCAAAGAAAAGAATACCGCCTACACTGTTCCGCTTACAATATTCTTTGTATTCTTCCAATGTATGCTCTTCCTCATAATTTATAAGCTCCACATTCATATCCTGGCTGCGGAACTGGTTTGCCAGAGCGATAGCGGTCTTACTCCATTCCTTCCGGTATAAGATCAGGGTATTATCCCCCCTGGTCTCTATCTCTATCTTCTGTCTCATAAGGGCCATCATAAGCTGGTCTGCCAATATGGCGATTCCGATAGCCGGTGCCGCCTTGCCAAACTGCCCCACCAGGTTATCATATCTTCCTCCGCTGGCTATGATATCCCCTGTGCCGTAGGTATAGGCCCGAAAGATAATCCCGGTATAATAATTGTATTGGCTTAGCATCCCCAGATCAAAGGTAATGTATTTTTCCAGTCCGTAAAGGGTCAGGAGTTCATAAACCTCCTCCAGCCTTTCAATGGCCTTTAGGGCTTTTTCATTCTTTGTAAGATTTTTGGCCTCTAAAAGGCGTTCCGGAGAGCCGAACAGCTCCGGCAGTGTAAGAAAGGCCTTCTTTAATTCTTCGCTGATTTCCTTTTCAGATAAGAGCTCTTCTACCCCAAACATATTCTTTTCTTCTATCAGGTTTCTAAGCTGTGCCTCTTCCTCTTTTGTAAAGCCGGCTTCCTTCGTGAGTCCATAGAAAAATCCGGCTTCGCCGATTTCCACCTGAAACTCCTTCAGTCCGGTTTCCAGAAGGCATTCTATGGTCAATGCCAGCATTTCCGCATCTGCATTAACGGACGGGTCATTGATAAGCTCTGCTCCCAGCTGGGTAAATTCCTTCAGCTTTCCCTGATAGCTGGTGTTATTTATAAAAATACTCCCCATGTAACACAGACGGATGGGAAGCTCTTCTTCTTTGTAATATTTAGCGGCACACCGTGCAATGGAGGGTGTTATATCCGGTCTTAAAACCAGGGTGTTTCCTTCTCTGTCAACAAATTTGTACATGTCCTTCTGGGGAACCGTACCACGTTCCTGGTTAAAGATTTCAAAGAATTCAAAGGTTGGCGTCTGTATATCCCGAAAACCATGAAGTTCCATAACATGATGGAGCTTACTCTGTATTTTAAGCTTCCTCTCACATTCATGGTTGTAAATGTCTCTGACCCCTTCCGGTGTATGCAGCAATTTATCGTTCATATCCATACCTGTTGGGAAATCCAACTGCTCCTACCTCAGTAGTTACTTTTCATTCCCTGCCACTGAACAGTTGAAAGAAGGAACCTGTGGCGACTCTTTCCTCTGAATTTTCTTTCAACCGGAATCTTTCTGCACAATACAATGGGCCTGCAGCTCCTTGTACAGCTTTACCAACTCAGCTCCTCTTTTATACATGCTGTAATTATCTTTCGAAAATTGTTAGGATGCCGTTTACTTTATCGCAGTAACGTGATAATTCATTAGCGGATAGATGTGAAATAATTATAATACAATGCCCCTGCCATGTCAACCATTTATTTCTCTGCCATCAAGGCAAACGCATGAAGGATAATTATGGAAGCTTCCGATGAGTTTGGCTTACATTTAAGAATTTTCCTGTTCAGGGTTCTAAATTCCACTAAACCGGCAGCGGTTGTTCCTGGCAGCAGAAAGGATACCAAACTCGCTGAAATACGCTCAAACAATGGTATCCTTTCTGCTAG
>NZ_FRAC01000064.1 GCF_900142215.1 Anaerocolumna jejuensis DSM 15929
AAAGAACAGTAAATTTTCTATTTAAAAACAGCACAAAGACGTGCTATAATTTTTTTAATTGAATAAAGATTTTACCCTTTGTCGGATATGTCAGTACTCCACCTGAGGGTTCGGGGCAGGAATCTAGCGTAGTTGATAGTAAAAATCAAGTAAAAACTGTAGGATATGAAAAAGATTTTCAAGATTTAGCAGATTATAGACAAAGTCAAGGGATGCCTGTTGCTGGAAGTGTTGATGATAAGCATACTGCTGCAAAATTGATTTTTGGAGATAATGAATATTATGGGCATAATGGGCACGGAATGCAAGATGAAGTAAAAGGCGCTTTTAGTGTAAATGCTCAAACTGCAACTCACGCGGAAGGATTGGCATTTTATAATGCAAAGACGAGCGGTGTAGAAGGAACTTCAGCTACACTTATAACTGATAGACCTGCATGCGCATCATGTGGATATTATGGTGGAATACGTTCTATGGCGAAGGATATGGGAATTAATGATCTTACGGTTGTTTCACCCAATAATGCTCCTATAACTTTTAATCCACAAGTGAAGCCAATACCAAATCCATTTCCCAAACCTGTTCCTAAAACGATAAGATAAAGGAGTGATAGATTTATGTATGTAAAGAAAGCAGTATATGATGAATGGGAAAATAACGTAGATATTGGGGGGATGATTGAAGATTTAACTTGGGATATAGCAGAAAAGTTAATAAAGTCTTTAGATGGCTCTAAATGTACACAGGTAATACTTAGCAATGAAATAGATGATGCTTTTATATGTATAGGTGGTGGAAATAACGGTTTTTATAATGTTTTTATAACATTAGATGACAATGAGTCCTTTTACGATTTGATTAATCCTAGTGGTAGACATGATAATATTCTTAAATTAGTTACAGGAGGGCAATTAGGAGATTTTGAAGAGGATATTTGTGTTACTATAGATAAAGTTTTGCTAGCTTCAAAAACTTTTTGTATGGTAGGGAAAGTAGAAGAAACATTGAAATGGAAATATAGAAGTTAGTTTAGAAAAATTGTTAGGAGTATCAGCGTAGACACCTGGAATCAATTTTAATTAGCTCATTACAGATCAGCTATAGCCACCGGATAGGTGATTTTATGCAATTCACAGTCACCCGAAAAATTTATCATTTCTGCTTATGATCCTTATACAGTCGGCATTGCCGACTGCTGTAAACAGGCAGGAGCACCGTAAGGTGCACCTGCCTTTAACCTGCATCATTTTCGCCCCATGGTTCACCTTTGTTTTAAGACGAGAGATGAACGGAAATTTTATGTCACCAGATTTTAAAATTATTGCAGATATGCGACCTGGAGCATTGTAAAAATTGGCATATATTCGATACTTTTACGATAGCGCAACAGGTAGATGAACAGTCAGTAGCATCAATCCAAACATTTATCAGATAAAAAGGAAAACGCAATTCTTTTCAAATTTGCCCAACAAGGCTTAGTAAGGCTTGAATGGCAACATGTTCTACTAACGGTTTCAAAGGTCATACAGGGGCGATATTTTGCGATACAGGGCTAACTGGGAATGGGACATCAAATCTACGTTGCCATTGGTTTGTGATATCTGCCTACCCCAGAGTTCATGGTGAACCATGGGATTTACAGGAAATTGGTTCTATGGTAAAATGGGGCTACCGGGGGTTACAGGGGGGTAAAATCCCCCTTTCTGTAGCTCCCTTTTCCGTTCTTTTTTCTGCCGTTTCTTCTCCTGAAAATAAATCCAGAAATGACTTGCAATGAAATCCATACAGAGTTAACATCAACAACCAATAAAAGAAATAACTTGTCCTTTCATCCATTGGTTTGTTGTAGATAGGCTGTCGAACCCTTGCGGACTCATTTAGAGTTAACGCTGTCATCTGAGGTTGCCGGTACGGGGACTTATTGATTGGAAACAAGATCAGGAGGGAGAGAATTGCAGAAAAGAGAAAATCTGCTTTATGTAGGGATTGACCTGCATAAGGAAACACATACTGCAGTGAAGGTAAACTGCTAGAATGAAAAGTTAGAGGTTGTTGTCATTGAAAACAAGCCCAGTGAATTTAAGAAGCTGGCGGAAAAGGTGAACAGGAAGTCCAGTATTCTTGGACTTGAACCCATTTATGGATTGGAGAATGCTTATGGCTACGGCAGAAGCTTAGCTGTCTGGCTGATTGAAAATGGTTACATCGTGAAGGATATCAATCCTGCTCTGGCGTATGACCAGAGAAAAAGCGCACCCATGTACCGAAAAAATGATGAGCATGATGCATATTGTGTGGCAACGGTTATGATTAATCAGTTACATACCTTGCCGGATGCAAAGCCAAAAGATAACGAATGGACGCTGGCACAACTGGTGAATGCGCTTTATCACGAACCAACAGTGAGCCGTTCTTGGTTTATCAAATTAAACGCGGGATTACTACCAAAATCAAAATAGCAGCAAGATATAGACTGTTTACACCAAGAGCAATCTTGGTATTTGTGTCTTTTAAATGCTTTTTGATTAACAGGAAAAGCGAATAACAGAAGCTAAACGCTATAAAGATAGAATAACCAATGAGCAGGGCGGTTGCATTAGGGTTATCGGGCCTCCAAAAGAAAACAACCGTCAATGGGATGATAAAAATAGTAATCAAAGCAATTGTACTTAAAACTTTGTTTTTCATGATATGTATCACCTCATTCATTTTCTTTCATTTGATTTCTAATTCGGCAGAGTCTGTAAAGACAGTTCCATCAACGGAAATGTAGTGGCCAGTGGATGCAATTCAAGTGTTTCGGAAAACTCCCCTGAGCATTCCAGCAGAATTTGCGGACCATCCGACCTAGATTAAAGAACCAACTTAGCCGTTCCACTGTTGCTATTGTCAATAATCGCTTCTTCAAAAGAGACCACCTCTCTGTCAGAAATTATCGCCCTTTTTGTCCCGGTCTGAGGAACATACCTGCTGTTTTGTGCTTTTTACTCTTGGAAGCTGCCTGTGATGGGTATGCCAGCATCACTAGCACGGCTGTGAGCACAAGCATGACAGTCAAAGCTGCTATGGACAAGGTTAAATTTCCGGGTTCAGTGGTGTTCATAAATGTTCCCGTATCGAATCCCATAACCGTCAGTCCCGACAGGATTGGGTACAGGCTTCGCATCGTGACATTCTTGATAAACATGGCGCTATATCCAAAGAGAAAGGCTGCAATAACACCACCCATAAAAATTCCCGGCTTCCTGCTTGAAACAGCTATGATTGGCAGAACCGCGATATATGTGAAAAGCGATATACCTAGCATCTGCAAAAGCCCGGTAAATAGAACCCCGGCATTAAGTC
The DNA here is from genome assembly GCF_900142215.1 of Anaerocolumna jejuensis DSM 15929. Classification (GTDB taxonomy): domain Bacteria; phylum Bacillota; class Clostridia; order Lachnospirales; family Lachnospiraceae; genus Anaerocolumna; species Anaerocolumna jejuensis. The sequence goes on from NZ_FRAC01000064.1 coordinate 3,346, forward strand.
CCGGAATTCCGGAAAACAATCCAACGATCAGCGTTACAGTATAACTGTAAAATCCAAACAGTACACTTAAGGTTCCCATTGCCAACAGTTTTCCGAACAGCAGGCGCTGAAAGCTTACCGGCACAGGCAAGATGTTTTTCAGAGTGTTATCCGTGTATTCCCGGTTGATTAAATATCCTCCTATCAATGTGAAAATGACAGGCATGAAAATCGTAACGTTGTTCCAGATAGAACTATTAAACAGAGCCGAGAAATCAAAATTCTCTACTTTTCCTTCCTCTGTGACTACCGCTTGCGTAAATATAGACAGGATTGCGGGAAAAGCCATTCCTATCAGACCAATCAATAATATATGAAGCCGCTTTAATTTTTCAAACTCAGTCTTTATCATGCGCAACATCATAGATTTCTCCTCCTTTCATATTAGCTCCCATTGCATACCGCAGACCTGTCTGCGGTACTGCCATAGATAATGGAGTGTGAAAGTGCTTTTTCTTTCACGCTTTGCTCCCATTGCATACCGCAGAC
>NZ_FRAC01000005.1 GCF_900142215.1 Anaerocolumna jejuensis DSM 15929
GAAAGAAAATATTTCGATTTCCAAAGTAGCGGCGAGCGAAATGGAAAGAGCCTAAACCAGAGGATTTATCCTTTGGGGTTACGGACCGCAATCAAGTGACATGAAAGGTAGCAGAATGGTTTTGGGAAAGCCAGCCAAAGAGAGTGAAAGCCTCGTATGCGAAACCGGAAGTGAGCGAGCGGGATCCAAAGTACCACGAGACACGAGAAACCTTGTGGGAAGTCGGGGGGACCACCCCCCAAGGCTAAATACTACTTAGTGACCGATAGAGCATAGTACTGTGAAGGAAAGGTGAAAAGAACCCCGGGAGGGGAGTGAAAGAGAACCTGAAACCCTGTGTTTACAAGCTGTGGAACCTCTCTTAACAGAGGAACCGCGTACTTTTTGTAGAACGGTCCGGCGAGTTACATTTACTGGCGAGGTTAAGAGCTTTAGGCTCGGAGCCGAAGGGAAACCAAGTCTGAA
>NZ_FRAC01000006.1:0-583583 GCF_900142215.1 Anaerocolumna jejuensis DSM 15929
TCATAAATCAAATGAGACAAAAAACTTTCTTGCAACCATGCCAGAAGGAAGGTTTGAATTTGTATTTACCCCAACACATGGTTCATGGCTTAACATGATAGAAAGCTTTTTTGGAAAAATGACAAAACAAATGTTACGTGGAATTCGAGTTCAATCGAAACAGGAATTGGTTAATCGTATCTATCAGTATTTTAAGGAGGTCAATCAGGATCCAATCATATATCATTGGAAATACAAAATGGATGAGATTGATATCTGCAACACAAATGAAACTTAATAGGGTACTTATTAAATGGTCGCTGTACTAGGGCCTGGTCCAATACCGGCACTGTCTTTAAATGGCGCGGCCATTGCTTCATTTATTGCAACCGGCACTGCCGTAATACCCGGTTTTATATACACGAAGCATAAGTATAAAAAGGAACCCTTGAATCCCACTGCTTGGGAATTTGATGGGCATACTGTACTGGAAATCCTTAAAATCGGTCTGCCTTCCTTCATCCAGCAGATGCTGGTTTCCATGGGGTATGCATTCATTATAGTCTTTGTTAACCGTTATGGTGCCGCCGCCACAGCTGCCTTTGGAATAGCAAGCAGGATTGATTCCTTAGTTGCCATGCCTGCTATGGCTGTTATGATGGCAGTCTCTGCAATGACGGCCCAAAACATAGGTGCAGGAAAGCTTCAGCGTATTAAGGAGATTATGAAATACGGCATTATCATTAACATTCCTGTTATTTTGATTATCTCTGTTCTCTGCATTCTTATACCACAGGACATAATGCGTATTTTTGTCGGAGAAGGTGATGTCATTCAAACAGGAGCCGCTTACCTCAAAATAGTAGGACCCGGCTATCTCTTCTTTACGGTGTTTTATGTATCAAACGGTATTATTAACGGCGCAGGAAAAACAATAACTACTATGGTAATATCCTTTATTTCACTTTGCCTGATTCGTATTCCACTGGCAGGTTATTTATCCCAGCATTCTGCACTGGGATTAAATGGTATATGGCTTGCTATTGTTATAAGCTTTGCAGCCACTACGCTTAACAGCCTGCTGTATAACTTCTTTGGGAATTGGAAAAAGGACATGCATTTAAGCAGTACTGATGTGTATCCATGCAGACAGGAAGATACGGTTCCATCTCTAAAAAATCAGGACTAAATCAGTTAGAGCAATTTTGTACATTTGTTTCAAAATATACTGAACGCATAATCAGGCAGCCTTTACCGTACTTAAATTGAGAACCGGAATGTACAGGCATAACCTTAACTTTCCGGTTCTTACTTCTTAATAATTAATTTTGCTGCGTTTTTTCAAATTTATGAGAACCAAGAATTGCATGTTATATTTAGTTTCTGTTGAAGTTTACATAAATACTTAAACTTGAGGATAACTGATTTTATGCAGTAAAAAGTCGAATTTTATGCTTGCTAATCATTGTTTCTGGTGATATCATTTGAGATATTAAGGATAAATATGGTAAGACGGAAATAAATATAATTCAACTATGGAGGAGATAAGCGGTGGGGTTATTTCGCAGGAAAAAAGATGCAACAGTGAAAAAGGAAGAAGCACAAGGAGTTTTAACGTTATATTCAGTAACATTAAATAGCAGTAGTTTCTATGAAATTGCCAAAGATGAGTTTGCAGAGGAAATAAAACAATCGAGCCAAACAGGTGATGACTTTATCATTGTACTGAAAGATGATACAAAGATAAAGATGAATCTGAAAGATGATATGAACTTTGTAAGACAGCAAGCCAATGGCATGGCTAATTTCTTTTCTCAGGCACCCTTGGAAAATACACAGGTTTTGGAACAAGCGATAAACCAGATTCAAATGTTTACATGCATTGTAGGAATTACATATGGATTAAGCCCTGATGAAAAAAGAAACGAATTTATTGTAAATACTATTTTTAAAACAGCCCAAAGAACGAAAAGCTTTATTCTTTATCCCAGTATGGAGTTATATACGGCAAAGGGTGAATTGCTAATATCGATAACAGGTGAGACAGATTTGGATAAGTATTATCCAATTGCAAGTTCTGAATTATTAAAGAGAGATGCCAAAGCGACCCTTCAGGATGAAGAACGATATAAAAAGATTATGAAAGAGTGCGATAATTCAGGAATACCACACACCGATTACAGGTTAGGTACACAAATCATGGAACAGGAAGTTGTGGTCCCAGGTGTAGAAGAGATTGCTAAGAGAGCGGCTGCCATATTTTCCTGTGCTCTATTTGCAGAATGTTTGTTAATGGAAGATGGTTCTTTAAAATTAGCAAAGAGTAATTTTGAAGAAGTGAATAAAAGGTATGGCGTTATGGACTACCTAAGTAATAAAGAAAAAGAATATATTGAAACGGAGGCTCCTGAGAAATCCGCATTGATACAATTTTCCTGGCAATATGAAAGATGTGCGGTATTACTATGGGCTCTTGGGCTAATGGAATTAAACGCTCCAACGGATATTTGTGATGTTGGCAAGGCTGCAAAAGTGATTCGCTCCTGTGGCTCTTTAGATAAACTAATACAAAATGCGAATGTTAAATCAAATAAAGAATTGCTGGATATGCAAACGAAAATTCTATATTATGACTGGGCCTGTGTGGAAGCAAGAATAAAAAATCTGGAGCCGCCGGCAGGACTTGAGGCGGGAGTAGTACAGGAACAGCATTATGCTCTGAACTGGTTAATCGGGGCTAATGGAGCCTGTGACTGGGATGATATCCGCATTGATACTTAAGATTGTATCATATTAAATATAAGTTTGTATTTAATCCGGTTACGTTCAGGTACTATACGGTTTAAGTAACCTTCTTGAATACTGTAAAATTAAGGACACATCAAAATGGTGTGCCTTTTTACATACCCGTGTATTCTTAAGTGATGCAGAGATATATAAATGATAAAATATCGACAAATTACAGCAGCGGAGGTATAAATGACAACAATAGGAATTGATTTAGGGACAACAAACAGCCTTGTGGCTTACTGGACTGACAATGGGCCGGAAATCATCCCAAATGTAATTGGAGCAAGGCTTACCCCATCTGTGGTCAGTATTGACGAGACCGGGGAAATCCTTGTAGGGCAGATAGCCAGGGAAAGGCTTATCACGCATCCCCACCTTACAGCAGCTTCCTTCAAGCGTTTTATGGGGACTGAAAAACGCTTTTCAATGGGCAATTACAATTTTACACCGGAAGAACTCTCTTCCTTTGTATTGCAATCATTAAAAGCAGATGCGGAAGCCTTTTTGGGAACTCCTGTTGAGGAAGCAATTATCAGTGTCCCTGCTTATTTTAATGATGCTCAGCGCAAAGCTACCAAGTATGCAGCGGAACTGGCAGGACTAAAGGTGGAAAGACTCATCAACGAACCGACAGCTGCGGCTCTTTCTTATGGTATCCACCGGCAGGAGGAGAGCACCTTTCTGGTTTTTGACCTGGGAGGAGGCACCTTTGATATTTCCATACTTGAGATATTTGAAGGAGTAATTGAGGTCAAATCAGTAGCAGGAGATAATTTCCTGGGAGGTGAGGATTTTACCAATGCACTGGTTTCTTATTTTATAGAATCACAGGAACTGGATAGGGAAGCTCTGAATCTAAAAACCATGTCCGCCTTATATAAGCAGGCAGAATTCTGCAAATGTGCCCTTGGACGATCGGAGAAAGAAAAAATGAGCATCATGATAGACAGTAAAAGCTATGAAATGACAGTGGATAATGATAGCTTTGAATCTATTGTAAGTCAATTGTTATTCCGTTTGCGTCATCCGATTGAGCGCGCTTTAAGGGATGCCTCTCTTAATCCAAGAGATCTGAATGCCGTTATTCTGGTAGGAGGAGCAACCAGGATGCCGGTCGTCAAATCAACTGTCGGAAAAATATTGAAACAGCTTCCTTTTACCAATATAAACCCGGATGAAGCAATTGCCTTAGGAGCTGCCGTACAGGCGGCTCTGAAAGATAAAAATGAGGCATTGGATGAGATTATTATGACGGATGTATGCCCTTATTCCCTTGGAACATCCGTATCCAAATCTTTGGATGGCGGAAAATATGAATCCGGTTATTATTTGCCCATCATCGAACGGAATACGGCAATACCCATCAGCAAAGTGGAACAGCTTTGTACCATTAAGGATAACCAGACCCTCATTGTCATTGATGTATACCAGGGTGAAAGCAGGAGAGCCCAGGACAATATTAAGTTAGGAGAGCTATGGATTAAAATTCCGCCCGCTCCCGCCGGGGAAGAAACGATAGAGGTCCGTTATACCTATGATATCAACGGAATATTGGAAGTAGAGGCGATAGTAGTAAGTACAGGTAAAAAAGGAAGATTAATTATAGAGAAAAGTCCCGGAAGTCTTTCAAGGGAAGAAATTGATGAGAGATTTAGAGTTCTGGAAAGCATAAAAATCCATCCCAGGGAACATACGGAAAACAGGCTGCTGCTTGCAAAAGGTGAGCGTCTGTATCAGGAGACCCTGGGGGAGAACCGGGAACATATTGATTATATATTGAGAAGGTTTGAGCAGGTTCTTGAAAGTCAGAATGAAAGAGCGATTAAAAAAGCAGCAAAAGAACTAAAAAGGAAGCTGGAAGAAATTGAAAGGTGGTGGGGGTACAGATGAATATATGGGGTATTTTGGATATAGGCTCTGACGCAAGTATTTCAGAAGTTAAAAGGGCATATGCAAAAAAGTTGAAGCAGCATCGTCCGGAAGAAGATCCGGAGGGTTTTCAAAGACTAAAGGCTGCTTATGACATAGCTTTGGAGCAGATAAAAGAAAGGACAGAACCCAGGCAGGAAACTTTAGATTTTAAGGATTTTACTGATGATGCTTTAACAGAATATATGGATAACAATATGACTTATTCGGAAGAAAGTCCATCAACCCTGGCAGATGATACGGACAGATTTCGGGAATTCATGGAAAAAGTGGAACACATTTATGCTGAAATTAAGTCAAGAAATGATATGAATCAGTGGAAAGTACTGTTGAATGACGAAGTACTGTTGAATGACGAAGTACTGTGGAATTTGGAGGATCGGAGCCTTTTGGGCTGCGAAATGATGGAATTTCTAATGGAGAATTACCGGCTATCCGGTGAGGTCTTTAGCCTTCTGGACAGCTTATTTCATTGGAGCGAGCAGGACGTGGCATTTTCGGCACTGGTCAAAAATGATTTATGTTACGCTGTAGGCTTTGGTGATGATGCTATTGTACTTCGATTGTTAGAGAATGGGGCCAGTACAAAGGTTGTGAATCGCAAGGGTATGACCCCACTGGAATCCGCAGCGGCAATGGGGTACCATAATATTGTCAAGGTGCTGCTTCAATACGGTGCCAATATAGAAGCAAATGGAAGTTTCGAAAAAACCTCCCTCATGTGGGCGGTGAGGAATAATGATATAGAACTGGTGGAATACCTGTTGGAACAAGGGGCAAATGTAGAAGCGAGAAGCAGTGATACGAGGACTCCTCTAATGTATGCGGTAGAGCAAGGAGACCTGGAGCTGGTACAGTGCCTGCTGGAGAACGGAGCATCAGTCAGTGCAGCTTTGGATAACGGTGAGACTGCCTTTGATATTGGGGCAGACCATGGGCACCGGGAGGTCGTTTTATGCCTGTTGGAGCACAGTGGGGATGATAGCCTGCTGAATGTGGTGCTTTCAAGCAGTATAGGGCTTTTTGAGCGCGTAAAGTACCTGCTGGAAGAAAAGGGTGCAGATATCGAAGAACGAAGGAAAGATGGCGCTACCCCACTGTTTATGGCAGTAAAACATAACCGGTTTCAGATAGCAAAATATCTTTTGGAGCGCGGAGCCTTTGTGGATACTCAAACGAATTATGGGTGGACACCATTAATAACGGCTGCCGTAAAAGAGAATATAAAGATGATGGAGCTTTTGCTGAAAAATGGTGCTGACCTGGATTTGGGCAGCAGTATTTCAGGCTCAACTCCACTGATGTTTTGTGCAGATGATGAGGTCTATAAATCCATGGATTATCTCTTAAAAAATGGTGCGGATATTAATGCCATTGACCTGTTTGGCAGTAGTGCACTCATGGAGGCTGCAAATATGGGCGAAATGGACCTTATGAAATACTTAATCGAGCACGGTGCCGATATCAACCTTAAGAGCGAAGAAGGAAGGGATGCGCTGTCAAAAGCTGTTTCCGGTAACCGGCCGGAGATTTTTCAATTCTTATTAAAAGAAGGTGCGAATATTCAGACAAAAGACAACGCAGGGAGAAACCTGCTTCTGATTGCTGCGGCGTATGATCAGCTTGATATGATAGAATTTCTTTTGAAAGAAGGATTTCGTCTGGAAGACACAGATAATGAGGGCAATACAGCCTTTATGCTTGGCGCAGGGAAAGGAAAATTTGAACTTCTGAGATATTTGATGAAAAAGCCTTATAACATCGACCAGAAAAATAAGAACGGTAAAACAGCTTTGATGCTTGCCGTAGAAGCTGCTTTGCCTGATATGGTAAAGCTGCTGATATCAAAGGGCGCAGTAGTGAATGAGCCGGACAACCAGGGCAAAACCGCCTTGGATTATGCGAAAGAACTCCAGCAAAAGGACATTGTAAATTACTTGACTCAGCAATTACGTTAGGGATTATTCCGGAATAAAATAGGATATGTAATAAGCTAATCAATATAATATCTTGGGAGAGCATTATGAAAAAGCAAAATGTAGGTTTCGCTTTAATCTTATTGGGGATTATCTTTGCTGTTACAGTAGAACCCTTATTCTGGTGGATTGGAGTAATATTAGGGGTTATTGGATTTATTATAGTTGCCGCAAATGCATCAGGCAATGAGCAATAAAGAAATTTATCAGTTTATAACTATTATGTGGCTACCAACTATTAAAATCAGTTGGTAGTTTTTAGTACGATATAAGTGTAAATGTTAAAGCACACTATTAGTGCTTAAACATTTACACTTATATTTTTTATGCCTATTGTTCCAGGCCTGTAATTATACTTCACCAGAAGCAGTCCCGAATCCGTTTTAATACAGCCTCAGCCATCAGAAAAACTACTGATTCATTCCCCTCGTAAGCTTTCAAAAGTACCATAAATATCAACTGTGCCATACCCCCATTCACGATTGGGGTAGGTCAGGGCAGGGTTGCGTTTAACACCCCGTATTAAATATTTTTTAATCTGATAAGTATCCATGGAGCGGTCATTGCCTCTTACAATTCCCCATTCAAGCAGCAAAGCAGAAATACCTGTCATAAGTGCGGCTGCAAGACTGGTACCGGAAGCCAATCCATGCTGGCCGCCAGGCAGAGGCGTATAGATATTTACACCAGGTGCCGCTAAATCAGGATTAACTTGTTCATATCGCGTATAGCCCCGGCTGGCTTCCAAAAACAGGGATTGATTGATTGGGTTATATGCTGTGGCTGTAATAGCGGACAGGTTATTTCCGGGGTCCGTTATTGTTGTAAATTGATTGGGTGACACAAAAACTGTTTTATCTGAGATAAACCCCCGAACGGGAAGCCATAAATGAAAGCCGGAGGTTATTTTTGAACCATAGACTCTGAATTTCCATATACCCGGAGCAGGGTTTCGGAAACGGATCAGAATTAATTCATCACCTGTCTGGGCTTCCACAATGACATAATCTACATAGATAGTAGTATCATCAAAAATAAATCTTATATTTCTGAATTCACCGATTCGCGCAGGAATGCGGGGGATATATTCTCCGGAAGGAGAAATAATATCAATGGAATAGGTGCCTGGGGTATTCCCCCATAATTCAATTGAAAAGTTATTTTCGTTTTCACCCACCGCCAATTCTACTAAAGTGTTAGCAGCAGCTCCATTAATTTGTCCAAAAAAATGGTGCCTGGCATTGCCTTCATTACCGACTGCAATAATGATAGCTGCACCAACCTGAGTTGAATAATTAGAAATAAGGTCATTCAAAGGCCCCAATCCTTCGTGACTCCCCTGATTCGTGCCTAGTCCGATGCAGATAGCAATAGGGCGGTTTAATTTCTTTGCCATATTCACCAAATAGGCAATTCCAAACATGATGTCATTTTCAGAGTAACATGGTACGTCATCAGGGACACCAAAATATGTTCTGACATTTGTTTTTGAAGGTTTTAATTTAACAATTAGATATTCTGATAACTGTGCTGCTCCGTAAAAGTCCGCTGTTACATCTGTAAAGCCTCCTGCAAGTCCGGCCAGGGTAGTTCCATGTCCGATTTCATCTATACTTGGAACGATACTAAGAGGTGTTTCGCTTTGAATAGCGGCATTAATTTGGTCTTTTGTATATTCCGTACCATAATAAAAAATATCAGGGGAAGCCTGCATATTTACAATTGTTTGATCCCATATGGAAACAATTCTGGTAGTCTTATCAGCATTCTGAAACATTGGGTTGAGGTAATCAATTCCAGTATCAACAAAACCTAAGAGAACGCCACTCCCCTTGAGAGATAAGGGACTGCTTTGAAGTCTTATTACCCCCATTTCTTCAAGACTTACAAGATCCAGCAGAGCAAAAAGCTTTGGTATTACGGAATAAGCAATGGAGCCGATTAGTTTTTCCGGTATTCTAGAAAGCGGAACATATACAGCTGCGTACTTATCATTAATGAAATTAGTGGTCGTGCCCGCATACCTGGCATATTCTTCGGAACTAATGGCATATTCAACTATACCATCCACATAATCCTCACTGATTATTCTCATTCTTTCTTCTTCATTCATTCTTAAACAACTTTCAGATCAATCAGGTTACTCTAGCATATGAAAATATATGGGGATTTATTTTCATATGATGTTAATTTTTATTGCAAATTGTTATAATTGTTCTTGACTATTCAAATACTATCTTACCCACAAGACAGGAAGACAAAGAAGGAAGTGTGCAATATATGAATGATAATAAATATTCGAAGAAGTCAAAAGAAGAGTTAGAAGCAGCTTTAACAAGAACCCAGTATGAAGTAACGCAGAACAATGCCACAGAACGGCCTTTTCAAAATGAATATTTTAATGAATTCAGAAAAGGAATATATGTGGATGTTACTACCGGGGAACCGCTTTTTATATCCAGTGAAAAATTCGAGTCCGGCTGCGGATGGCCCAGTTTTGCGAAACCCATTGATAAAAATGCTGTTATAGAAGTTACCGACTATAGCCATGGCATGAAACGCACGGAAGTGAGAAGCAAAACAGGAGACTCTCATCTAGGGCATGTATTTGAGGATGGACCAGTAGAATTGGGTGGCTTAAGGTACTGCATCAATAGTGCATCCCTGAAATTCATACCGGAAGAAGAAATGCAGAAGGAAGGGTATGGAGACTTTCTAACTGCTATTTAAAATTTGCACCCAAAATAGAAAGAAGTACGTTGTATAACAGAAATAGAACTGGTAAAAACTAAAATGAAAGGAGGTAATTTTAGTATGGAAATCGTAAAAAAGGTAATCGGTAAACACAAAAATATATTGACGTTTGCAACAGGTGTGCAAAGCTTGCATGGAATGCATGTCAGTGTGTTATTCAGGATGGAAAGGAATAGATGCTAAAATGCCAAAAACCAATACTCCCCATGAAAAAGATATTGATGAAACCCTTGCCCTGTCACAAGAGGGTTATCTGTATATAAAGAACAGGATGGATAAACATAAATCCGACTTGTTTCAAACACACTTATTTGGACAGGAAGCAATATGTATAACCGGAAAAGAAGCTGCGGAAATATTCTACGATACGGAAAGGTTTGTACGCAGTGGTGCGGCACCTAAACGGGTGCAAAAAACCCTGACCGGAGAAAATGCAATACAGGGTATGGATGGCGAAGCGCATAATCACCGCAAATCCCTTTTCATGTCTCTGACAACAGATCCGAATCCAAGGGTACTTGCCGATCTTGCCTCTAAGGAATGGAAAGCGGCTATACCCAGATGGGAAGCGGCTGAAAAGATTAATCTCTTTGATGAGAGTAAAATTGTCTTATGTAAAATAGCCTGCCAATGGGCCGGTGTTCCGTTATTGGAAGCTGAAACAAAGGAATATGCCGACGATTTTGCCGAAATGATCGACGCTTTTGGAGCTGCCGGGCCAAGGCATTGGAAAGGGAAGTCAGCAAGAACAAAAACGGAAAAGTGGATTGAAACCATTATCGATAATTTGCGGGCAGGCAGGTTAAAGGCCCCTGAAAATTCGGCACTTTATATGGTGGCGAATCACAAAGAGCTTAACGGTAACCTACTGGAGATTGAAATGGCGGCAAAAGAACTGATTAATTTCATTCGTCCCATAGTCGCCATTTCAACTTACATTACGTTTATGGCTGTGGCCCTGCATGAACATTCTGATTACAAAAACGTATTGCTTAACGATGCCGATGCAGCTCACATGTTTGTACAGGAAGTACGGCGTTTTTATCCTTTTACCCCTTTTGTCGGAGCAAAAGTGAAAAAAGAGTTTGCCTGGAATGGCTGTGATTTTAAAACAGGAACGCTTGTAATTCTTGATGTATTTGGAATAGATCACGATTCACGCATATGGGAAAATCCTTATGAATTTCAGCCGGAGCGGTTCAGGACTTGGCAATACAATCCCTTTGAGTTTATTCCCCATGGCGGAGGCGATCCTGCCAATGGACACCGTTGCCCCGGAGAGAGTATTACAGTTGAAATTATGAAAGCAACCCTTAATTTTCTTGTAAATAAAATCCAATACAAAGTGCCTGATCAGGATTTAAGTTATAACATGACAAGAATACCGACATTTCCTAAAAGCGGATTTGTAATTACTAATGTGACATCCAAATGAAAAATATCATTTTATTGTTTAAAAGGACATGATCACTTATTAGAGATTATGCCCTTTTTTATTTGAATGATAAGAAGAGAGCAATCGCAAAGTAAGAAAGCGGGCTGATAGCTTTAAAGCAAATTCTTGCTTGACTGCAGCTAAATTATTCAATATTTGGTATGTATTTGGTTTAACCAGTAAGCGTATCTTACTTGTCAGAGCTTATAAAAAGTTTTTTAATTATTGCAATAAAGAGAAAAGATTGATAAAATATAGTTGACCCACTCATATATTAACCGTGTTAACTATAAAGAAGAGGTAAAACTATGCATGATAATCATATACATGTATCTGGCGCAAGAGAGCGAAATCTCAAAGATATAGATGTCCTGATACCCAAAAAAGAAATTACGGTTTTTACAGGCGTATCCGGTTCCGGCAAATCGTCTTTGGCATTCGATACAATAGCGGCAGAATCGCAAAGGGAATTAAATGAGACCTATACCAGCTTTATACGTCACCGTATGCCACATTATGGAAAACCTGATGTGGATACGATTGAAAATCTATCGGTAGCTTTCATTATCAATCAAAAAAGGTTAGGTGGTAATGCCCGGTCAACAGTAGGAACAATTACAGATATTTATTCTTTATTGCGCCTGTTGTTTTCTCGAATTGGAAAACCCTTTGCAGGCTATTCTGATGTTTTTTCATTTAATAACCCCATTGGAATGTGCAGCTGCTGTCAAGGATTAGGTAAGATTGAAGCAGTTGATATCGAGCAGCTGTTAGATAAAAATAAGTCCTTGAATGAGGGCGCTATCCTTTTCCCTACTTTTGAACCCGGCGGCTGGCGTTTGACTCGTTATATTCATTCAGGTTTTTTTGATAACGATAAAAAAATCAAGGATTATTCCGCCGAAGAATTGGAGCTGTTACTTTACACTGACGGAATCAAGGTGAAAACCCCGTCTCCCGAATGGCATAAAACCGCATTGTTCGAGGGGCTTATTCCACGCATTGAGCGGAGCTTTCTTAAAAAAGAAGACGGTGAAAAAGTAAAATACAGCAAAGAGATTGAGCGTTTTGTCATAAAACAAGATTGTCCTCACTGCCACGGTACACGCCTGAATGATAAAGTATTATCTTGCAAAGTGAACGGTAAAAATATTGCCGAATGTTCAGATATGCAGATAAACGAACTGTTAGACTTTATTCAGTCAGTCGGTGCTCCTGTGGCAGCTACAGTAGTTTCAGAACTGGTAAATCGCCTGAAGCACATGGTATCCATTGGATTGGACTATCTAAGTTTAAGCAGAGAAACTTCTACTCTTTCAGGCGGGGAATCTCAAAGAATCAAAATGGTTTGTCAACTGGGCAGCAGTTTGACTGACCTCACTTATATTTTTGATGAACCGAGTATAGGACTTCACCCTCACGATATAAGCAAAATCAATGACCTTATGAAACTTCTGCGCGACAAAGGCAATACCGTACTTATCGTAGAACATGACCCTGACATTATAAAGATTGCAGATCATATTATCGATATGGGGCCGGGTGCGGGCACCCACGGGGGTGAGATCGTATATCAAGGAAGCATACAGGGCTTGAAAGCATCTGGAACATTGACAGGAAGGTATCTGGCTTATAGCCCTGAATTAAAACCTGATATACGCGCCCCGAGGGGTTGGCTTTCCATACATAATGCAACAATGCACAATTTAAAAAATCTTTTTGTTGAAATACCCAAAGGGGTAATGACTGTTGTGACCGGGGTTGCCGGTTCAGGTAAAAGTACACTTATCAATGGGGTGCTGCCCCGGTTTTATCCTGATACTATTTTTATCGATCAAAAAGGGATACAGGCATCAAAGCGTTCCAACATAGCGACCTTTACAGGAATCTTTGACATCATTAGAAAACTATTTGCAAAAAGGAACGGTGTCAGCGCATCACTGTTCAGTTTCAATTCCCAAGGCGCTTGTCCTGTTTGTAAAGGCTTAGGTGTTACTTATACAGATTTGGCGTTTATGGATACATTTGTTACAATATGCGAAGAATGTCACGGAAACCGTTATACCAAAGAGGTGCTTACGTATCAGCTAAGAGGTAAAAATATTGGAGAAATCCTTAAAATGACTGTTTCGGAAGCCTTGGAATTTTTTCAGGAAAGAGAAATATTAACAATACTCCAAAGGCTTTCAGATGTTGGAATTACCTATATTTCTTTGGGACAGCCGCTTAGTACCCTTTCGGGCGGCGAATTACAGCGAATAAAACTTGCGTCTGAGCTTGAAAACGGCGGGCAGGTCTATGTTATGGACGAGCCATCTACAGGCTTGCATATGGCAGATATAAAACAGTTGATTGGTGTAATGAACCGCCTTGTAGAGCAAAATTCTACCCTTATAGTAATCGAACATAATTTGGATATTATCTGTCAGGCAGACTGGGTAATTGACTTAGGCCCATATGCCGGACAGAATGGCGGAAAAATTTTATTTTCAGGGGTACCGGAAGATTTAATAAATTGTAAAGATTCCCTGACAGGAAAGCACCTAAAAAAATATATTAAGAGAATATAGGAGGTCGGTTAAATGGCAATGAGAGAGTTGGAAGAAAGCTATATTCCCTTCCAGTGTATGATTGTGTCAGCTTCCAACCAATTTAATGTGGAGGGAGTATCAACGGCACAATACTATATATTAGATATGCTGAATAAACAAGGTCCGAAAACCGCAAAGGAGCTTGCTGAAATGAAAGGCATTTCACAATCTGGTATTTCAAAACTAACAAAGCGTCTATTGGAAAAAAATTATATCGTTCAGGAAAGGCAGCTTAATGACCGCCGTTCTTATAACATTGTACTTACTAACGATGGAAAAGCCTTTTTAAATCGTGTTGAGGATTTCGGAAATGAAATTATGAACCTAATTGAAGAAGCATTAACAGTAGAAGAAATACAAACTTTCTCAATGATGTGCAAAAAAATTACGAGTTTGTTTGCTGAAAAGCAATGAGCAGCTTTGCCGCTCAGAAATGGATGCATAAACTAATATGATGTTCAGGTGGAAATAGAGATCGTGGTACAGAGCATCAGCTTATTACGCATGTACAACCAGCATGGACGCAATCCAACGTGTAAATTTTACAGATATTTATAACCATAACTCACCTTAATGATTATACCACATTTGCTTTTTGCATATATATTTCTAGAGGTGAGATGCAATGTCTTTCATTATAAAAAAAAGGTTTTTATATTTTATACTGCTTATATACATTTTAATACTCACTTTTGTCTTCATCATTTTGATTATAAGGGTACATAGTATTAAAAATACCATAAGTAATCAGCCAGAATATACTATTTTAATTGAGATTGATGAGAAAAAGCTGTATTTACTTGAAGGCGGCAAGCTCATTAAGAAGTACCCCATAGCCTCAGGTATGAAAAATTTGCCTTCCCCCATCGGAACATGGAAAATAATAGATAAGGGGGAATGAGGTAAGGGTTTTGGAGGTCATTGGATGGGACTGGACGTACCATGGGGAACTTATGGGATACACGGAACAACAAGAGAGGAATCCATTGGAAGTGCTGCCAGCCACGGGTGCATTAGAATGTACAACAAGGATATAAAAGAATTATATAAGATTGTTCCGTTAGACACTCTTGTTATAATAAATAATGGACCTTTTGGCCCTTTTGGAACAGGGTTTAGAAGTTTAAAGCCCGGAGATAGGGGAGCTGATGTATTAGCTGTCCAGGAACGGCTCAAAGAACTGCGTTATTATAAGGGAAATATGACCGGAATATTTGGAGAAGATCTTAAAAATGCCGTTCACAGGTTTCAGGAAGATAAAAACCTTGAAATCAAAAATACAATAACACGAGAGGACTATGACGCTATGGGCCTCAGAGAATTTGAATGACCAGTCTGTAATTATGGATGGCTGTAAACCGGAATATAGGTAAATCTGATGAGCGTTTGATTTAGAGAAATATTTACAAGCAAGTATTGAAATGAGCGGGAACCAAATTTTGCAGGAGTCAGGGGGGTAAATTGCTTCATTCGGAAGAAGTGAGATTGAAAGTAATTAAAAAATGAATGGATATAGGAAGGGCAAGACCATTATACAACGGTTCCTGCCCTTCTTTGTATTATAATTGCTCCAATTAACATACTGCGGCTAAGGATAGGCATTATATAGATGCTTTTGCAGAGAATTCTCAGAACTATCAGAAGTACGCCGGCATGCAATCTCCCTTAAAGTTCAACATAAGTTGAACTTTAGTTGGTTGCATTGTATTGGCCTTTCCACCCCTTCCACTTAAACTTCAACATAAGTTGAACTTTAGTTGAAGTAATGTTGAAGAAGATAGATTATCATAGTTATGTAACGAAAAATAAAGCTATATAAATTACAGAGGTAATAGAGCAATAGAAGAAATATTGATACTGGTTACATTAATCAGGCTGGTTTTATACATTCCGCTATTTAGTGAAATGGTTTTGATTTTTAATGTTAAAGACCTTTGTTAAAGAATGCGTTATATCAAGTTAAAGAGTCAATATTATAACGAGATGGAGATATATAGATGGAAAAGAAAAATATAACTCAAATAAGTTATCATAAATTAAAAAGAGAATACTATGCTGATTTATATAATTTGATTGAAGAAACGGCAGAATTCAGCCGCTTTGCTGAAAATGAAAATACCCGGAGAAGACTTGCAAAGTTATATTTTTTAATTTGTTTGAAAGAAATGACTTTTGGACAGGCAGGAGTATACCGTGACCGGATAATAGGTGTAATAATGGGCAGAGCTAAAGACAGAAAAAGACCCAAACCTGTATTAGCCGTAAAAATAGCATTTCTGAAATTTCGCATAAATATGGAAAAGGACGGAAGAAGGGCGCTGAAGATATTACATAACATAGAGGCCTCTAAAAATGAAATGATTGAGAGAATAAATCATGAGTCGGACGGCGAAGTACTCCTTTGCATTGTGAAAAAAAATTATAGGCGGAAAGGCGTTGGCAGCGAATTATGGGGACGGTTAGAAACTTATTTTAAAGAAAATAATATAAAACATGCCTATGGAATATTAAATCAGAATTCAAATTATGAATTTGCCCTGGCGCAAGGCTTTACTAAACAGGAAAAAGCAGTTTATATGGTGGAAACGGAAAAGCAGCGTTTTCGTGAGCAATTATATTATTACGAATTGGAACGAATCAGAGTGTAAAAGGTGAAAGAAAAGTGCTTTCACACTCCATTATTGGATAACTTTTTTATCATAGCAGTGTATGCTATAATACATTACAAAAAGAGGTGATTTTATTATGTTTAAAATACTGGTCGTAGAAGATGATATGGAACTCAGGCGTTTATTTAGCCGTGTTTTAAGCCGAAATGGATATGTACCGATAGAGGCGGCAGATGGTGCTCAGGCATTGGACATTCTCGAACATGAAACAGTTGATTTAATTATTTCGGATATTATGATGCCAAAAGTAGATGGTTTTGAATTGACGGCATCTCTTCGCGAGGCCGGATATAAAATTCCAATCTTGATGATTACGGCTGCCGGTTCATTTGATGATATGAAAAGGGGCTTCTCTTCCGGAACAGACGATTATATGATAAAGCCAATTAATGTAGATGAAATGATTATCCGGGTTGGAGCCTTACTGCGCCGTGCACAGATGATCAGCGAAAGGAAACAGTCTGTTGGAGGTACTGTTTTAGATTATGATGCCATGACAGTAAGCTATGAAGGCAGTAACGTAATGCTTCCTCAAAAAGAATTCCAGATATTATACAAGCTGCTTTCTGAAATCGGTCACATTTTTACCCGCCAGCAGCTGATGGATGATATATGGGGATTTGATACCGATACGGACCCGCATACGGTCGAAGTCCACATTGGCAGACTACGGGATAAACTTCGGGATAATCAAGATATTGAGATTGCAACAGTGCGGGGAGTTGGATATAAGGTGGTGAAACGGGTGTGAAGAAAAAACTCTTTAATTCCATGCGATTATATTTTTCTATTATGGTGGTTTTCGTTGTTGTTGCAACCATTATCTTTGCAGGTATTATAAACCTGCTCTTTACATGGATGAATATAACATGGCTGGCCCATCTGAGCCCAATCGTACAGATAACCTTATATTGCACATTCGTGGGGATATTTATTGCTTTTATATTTGATAAGAGTATTATTGAGCCTATTAAGAAGTTAAGTAACGCCTCCCGTGAGGTTGCCAAAGGTGATTTTTCTGTCAATCCCAACTCCAAATCAAATTTGAATGAAATGAATGAGCTGTTTGAGAATTTTAGAATCATGGTAACGGAACTTGGTGCTATAGAGACTCTACGCAATGACTTTGTATCGAATGTCTCCCATGAAATTAAAACGCCCTTAAATGCGATTGAGGGATATGCTACTTTGCTGCAGGATAAGAATCAGTCAGAAGAAGAAAAAGAAGAGTGTATATTAAAAATCGTCAATAATACAAAACGCCTTTCCAGCCTGGTGGGAAATATCCTGATGCTTTCTAAAGTAGAGAACCAGAGCATTCCCCTGAAAAAAACCAAATTTGCCCTGGATGAGCAAATCAGACAGGCAATCGTCTCTTTCGAATCGAAATGGATGGAAAAAGAGCTTGAACTTGACGTTGAACTTGACAGTGTCAGTTACACAGGAATGGAAGCATTAATGTATCATGTATGGTCTAATTTACTGGATAATGCGATTAAATTTACACCGAAATATGGAAATATATCTATCATGCTGAAAAGCGGCGGTCAGCAGATTGTCTGCACTATCACAGATACTGGTGTGGGTATACCGGAAGAAGCGAAAGAACATATATTTGATAAGTTCTATCAGGGTGATGTTTCCCATCAGTCAGAAGGAAATGGACTTGGTCTGGCACTGGTAAAGCAGATTTTGGATATCAGTAAGGGAACGATAGAAGTTAGCAGTACGGTGGGTGAAGGGGCAAAATTTATAATTAAACTGCCTAAATTTTAAAACTTCAACAATAGTTGAACCTGAGTTGAGCCTTGGTTGAATCAGGAGAGGTATTCTATGAGTAACCTTGGGAGGAAATATAATATGAAAATAGACAAAAGCACAGCCAGAAATATTATTTGGATACTTCTTTCCGTCATTTCCTTTATTGTTGTGATGCTCAATTTAGATAAAGCCCTAATGATTGCATTAAAGGCAATCCATATTTTTATGCCGGTTATCCTTGGACTTTGCCTTGCCTTTATTATTAATCCATTGATGAACATTTTTGAAACAAAGGTATTCAGCAGGATTGGAGAGAAGACAAAAAGAAAAAGTATATTTTGAAATAGGAGAAGTTTTTATGAGTATTAAAATCACCTCGGACAGCACCTGCGATTTATCAGCTGATATACTGGAGCAATATCATATCGGCATCCTTCCGCTTCAGATAGAAAAGGGAGGGCATACCTTCAGGGATGGCATTGATATATTTCCTGAGGATATTTTTAAGTTTGTGGATGAAGGAGGAGCATTTTGCAAAACCTCGGCAATGAATCCCGAAGGATATAAATTATTTTTTGATAAGTTTACCAGGGAATATGAGGCGGTAATACATATCAATATTGGGAGCAGCTTCTCAAGCTGTTACCAGAATGCATGCCTGGCAGCACAGGAATTTAAAAATGTTTTTATCGTAGATTCAAAAAATCTGTCAACAGGACATGGACATATTGTATTGGAAGCGGCAGCAAAGGCAGAGGAAGGTTATTCCCCTGACCGTATATTGGAACATCTGGCTGATATTATTCCGAAGGTACGGGCAAGCTTTTTGCTGGACCGTCTGGATTATATGGTAAAGGGCGGCCGTTGCTCGTCTGTCATGGCATTGGGGGCAAATCTCCTGAAGCTAAAGCCTTGCATCGAAGTGGAAAACGGGAAAATGAAGCTTGGGAAAAAGTATCGCGGTACATTACAAAGATGCCTGATGCAGTATGTAAAGGATAAGTTAGATAATTCGTGCAATATTGCACCTAAAAGGATTTTTATTACACATACGGCCATAAAACCGGAAATAGTAAAATCTGTTATAGATACGGTCACTCAGAAAGCAATCTTTGAAAAGATACATGAAACAAATGCAGGCTGTACCGTTTCGAGCCATTGCGGCCAGAATACTTTGGGTGTTTTGTTTATAGAAAAATAATAATCAAATAAGAAATGGAAGGCAGAAAAGAGATATGAAGATTGATAGGAAAGAGATTTTTACCATACCAAATTGTATGAGTTATTTCAGGTTATTGCTGATACCTTTTTTCTGTATTACATATATAAAAGCAGACTCCATAAAAGATTATTTTACAGCAGCAGTAATTGTAGTAATATCTGCTATAACAGATTTTTTAGACGGTAAAATAGCCAGAAGGTTTCATATGATAACGGAATTGGGTAAGTTCATAGATCCCGTAGCAGATAAGCTGACACATGGTGCGATAGCGATATGCCTTATGCTAAGGTATCACTTCATGAAATATCTGGTTTTGGTGATGGCCTTAAAAGAGGGGTTTATGGTGATTATGGGGCTGATAAATTTACGGCATGGGAAGAAGCTGGATGGAGCAAAGATGCACGGAAAGATTTGTACTACGAGTTTATTTCTTGTTTTATCCATATTCGTTCTGGTTCCAGAGTTACCGGAAACCGCAACCAACCTTATGATATTTATGGAAATAATAATAATGCTCATAACATGGGCACTTTATATTCCCGTGTTTTATAGGATGAGGCAGGAAGTTCAGTAATTAATATAAAAAGAAATAAAGATAAGCGAAGCAACTAATTAGGATTAATAGCTGCTCCGCTTTTTTATTTGGAAATAAAAACTTTGTAAAGATAAACAATTCTTTAACATTTAGATGCTACAGTATCTTTACATAACTTGTAAGGAGGCTTTTATGGTAAAAATACTGATAGTAGAAGATGATTTGAAACTTAATAAAATTGTATGCACCTATTTAAATGACAGGTTATATACGGCAAAGGGATGTCTGGATCCTCAGGAAGCTTACGAAGCTATGTATAATACTAACTTTGATTTAATTATTTCGGATATCATGATGCCAAAAATCGATGGCTTTGAATTTGCTGAAACCGTAAGAAGTATCAATAAAACTATTCCCATTGTATTTATGACTGCAAGGGATGATTTTCGGTCTAAGCAAAAGGGATATCAATTAGGTATTGATGATTATGTAATTAAACCTGTTAATTTGGACGAACTCATATTGCGCATAGAGGCACTGCTTAGGCGTGCCAATATTACAAATACCAATAAAATAGAATTAGGGAAATTTGTGATGGATGCAAATGACATAAGTGTCAGTGTTGATGGGAAAGAAATACCGGTAACAGTAAGGGAGTTTAATATTCTGTATAAAATGCTTTCTTATCCGAAATATACCTTTACAAGAGCGCAGCTAATGGATGAATTCTGGGGTGCTGAAAATGATACCGGTCTTCGGGCAGTAGATGTATATATCACCAAATTAAGAGATAAATTTTCTGACTGCGAAGAATTTAAGATAGTAACGGTGCATGGGCTTGGATATAAGGCGGTGCTGTTGTGAAGAACAAACCGAAGGAGGGAGAAAGAAGGAAGTGCCTTTATTTTTCATGGAACGAATATGTTGGAACGCTGGCAGTTCTCGGCATTTTGGGAGCTCTTCCGGCTATTATGTATGGAGCGGATATCCGGGCAGTAAAGGCAAGTTATTTCCTTTGGTATCTTTTATATTGGGCTGTTATCAGCGGATTTTTCTGTATATTTACATCGTATCAAAAATACAGGACCTTCGACAAACCGCTGCATAAACTTAGTGATAGTGCCAAAAAGGTAGCGGAAGGTGATTTTTCTGTCTTTATAGAGCCGTTGCATACATCGGATAAATTAAATTATATCGATTATATGTTCCAGGATTTTAATAAAATGGTGGAAGAACTGGGAACGATTGACACGCTGAAAAATGATTTTATTGCCAATGTATCCCATGAAATCAAAACACCCCTTTCGGTTATTCAGAATTATGCAGCTGCATTGTATGAAACTGATCTGGCGGAAGACTTGAAAAAGGACTATATAGATACAATTGTTTCTTCCGGTAAAAATCTGACGACTCTGGTTACAAATATTTTAAAGCTTAACAAATTAGAAAATCAGGAAATTGTACCCGTTACAGAACCTTTTGATTTATGCAGGCAGCTTTGTGAATGCATTATATTATTCGACATGGAGCTGGAGCAAAAAAATATTGAGCTTAAAGTAGAAATAGAAGACCGGGTCATGATTTGGGCTGATGCAGGTATGCTGGAAATTGTTTGGTATAATCTGATTTCCAATGCAGTGAAATTTACAGAGCCAGGCGGCATAATAACCCTGACACAGACTTCAGAGGAAGATTCGGTGGAAGTCTCCCTAACAGATACCGGTTGTGGTATGGCAGAAGAAACTATGAAGCATATTTTTGATAAATTCTATCAGGGAGACACCTCTCATTCAAAAGAAGGAAATGGTCTGGGCCTTGCATTGGCCCTAAGAGTGATTGAACTGGCAGGAGGGACTATAACAGTTAAAAGCAAGCCGGGCAAAGGGACGACCTTCACAGTCAGGCTGGAAACAAAACTGTAAATCTCATAATGAATTATCAGTTGAGTGTAAATTTTATATAAAGGAGTGCATTTTTTTGGATGAAAAGAATGGGAAAAACAATGATTTTATAGGCTATGAATATAGGGATTTCACTATTACTTATGAGTTGGAATCTTTATGGGCTGACAGTATGGAATGCTTTGGATGGCAGCTGGAGGGAAGGCATATATCCTCCCTTCAGGGAACCAATAAAGTAAATTTAAAATTCAAGAGAAACCGCAAAATTATAAACAAAGCAGAACTTACAAGGCTTCAGAGACAATTTGAAGCCAGTGTTAAAAATATTGAGAACCTTGAAAAGTCCAAGACAAACTCGGCATCAGCAGTTGCGTTTACCTTAGGTATTATTGGGTGCGCATTTATGGCAGGCTCTGTATTCAGCTTTGAAGCGGGAAGGATTCCACTTACGATTATTCTTGCCATACCTGGTTTTTTGGGATGGATATTACCTTATTTTTGTTATGTAAAACTCCGGAATAAGAAAACAGCCAGTCTTACACCGCTTATTGAACAGGAGTATGACAAAGTATATGAAACCTGTGAAAAAGCAAGCAAATTACTACTCTGACATTATGAAAAAGCCAGCATTATGCCCAGGTGTAATGCTGGCTTTCATTCAGCTGCCGGCTGTTATTTAGCAAGTATGATAATTGAATACCTGCTGGTAAATTAATATTTCTCAAACATTTCATAAGTATTTTGGCAACATTTTAACAGTAGGATAAGCATGTAATTAATAATGAGATTACTACAGCAGATGTTTCTCATTAAAAACATGACTGTGAAAGGAGAACTCCGTTATGACAGGAGAAAAAAGAGAGAACAGTAATTTTATAGGCTATGAGTATAGGGATATATTAGCAGTACAGGGTATGGAAGCTTTGTGGTCGGACAGTATGGCAAGTTTTGGATGGGCACTGGAGGGAAGTGAAACTTCTTTAACCCAGGGCATTAATACGGTCAATTTAAAATTTAAAAGGGACCATAAGATTAGGAATAAAGCGGAGCTTACAAGGCTTCAGCGTCAATTTGAAGCAGCGGTAAGAGAAATCGAAAGCCTTGAAAAATCAAAGGCAACGGGGGCATCCGCCTTTGCCTTTACATTTGGAGTGATCGGAACTGCATTTATGGCAGGCTCTGTTTTCAGTTACATCGGTGGTTTAATTCCTCTGTGCATTGTCCTTGCAGTTCCCGCATTTGCCGGATGGATCTTACCTTATTTTCTTTATGAAAAACTTAAAGACAAAAAAATAAGAAGTGTAACACCTCTGATTGACAAGCAGTATGATCTGATTTATGAAACTTGTGAAAAAGCAAGTATTTTATTAGATAATTGATACCGGCTGCGATTCTATAAAGCCTTTTACAAAATTTGATACCGGCAGCGAATTTATAAGTACTTTTTCAAAAAACGATACAGATTAAGAAGATAATGGAAAGAATCATTACACAGCTATAATATCTCATGGAGGAAAATGACTTGAATTTAAAAGAGAAAGCGAGTACATATGTACTTGAAAAGGCATTTAGTTATATTGCAGGAAATCCAAAAGAAAACCTGCCAAAGCTAATGAAGTGGGCAGATGATTTTGATATTGCAGGGAATTGGAAATCCCAGAGGGAACTTTTTCATAGCATTGTGGATGACACTGAAAACACCTGGTACAACTATATTTTGAGTTTGTTTAAGGATATTGATTCTAAAATTTTGCAGGCAACCTTTCAAAATTTTCTCATTAATGCCAGTATGATAGGATATCCGAAACAGAGAAAGATGGAGGAAAATTTAGACTGTAATATCCCATGGGCAATCCTAATGGATCCTACCTCTGCCTGTAATCTTAAATGCACCGGCTGTTGGGCTGCGGAATACGGCAATAAATTGAATATGACCTATGAAGAGCTTGACAGTATCATTAACCAGGCAAATGAACTGGGAACTTACTTTTTCCTCTATTCGGGCGGAGAACCTTTAGTAAGGAAGGCGGATTTGATCCGGTTATGTGAAGCACATCCCGGCTGCCAGTTTGCGGCATTTACCAACGGGACCTTAATTGATGAGACTTTTGCCGATGACATGCTGCGTGTAAAAAATTTCATTCCGGCCATTAGCGTAGAAGGTTTTGAATCGGATACGGATTTCAGACGCGGTAATGGAACCTTTCGAAAAGTAGAAAAGGCAATGAGAATTTTAAAAGAAAAGAAACTACCCTTTGGTATTTCTTGCTGCTATACCAGTAAAAATGTTGATATGATTGGCTCGGAAGAGTATTTTGATCAGATGATTGCCTGGGGTGCTAAATTCTGCTGGTTCTTTACCTACATGCCTGTTGGCAATGAGGCAGTACCCGAACTTATGGTAACTTCAGAGCAGCGTGAATTTATGTATCATCAGATTCACACCTTCAGAGAAACAAAACCTATTTTTACATTGGATTTCTGGAATGACGGCGAATATTCAGGAGGTTGTCTTGCAGGCGGAAGAAGATATTTGCACATCAATGCAAACGGTGATATGGAGCCCTGTGCTTTTATTCATTATTCCGATTCCAATATAAGAGAAAAAACACTTTTAGAAGCACTGCAGTCCCCTCTATTTAAAGCCTACAGGAAAAACCAGCCCTTTAACGAAAATCATCTGAGACCTTGTCCCCTGCTTGATAATCCGGAAGAACTTCCTGGAATGGTAGAAGAGTCAGGCGCACATTCCACTGATTTACAGAATCCTGAGAATGTACATAACCTGGCTGCGAAATGCCATAATGCAGCAGATAACTGGGCAGTAACAGCGGATAAAATATGGGAATGCTCCGGACACTGCGATATGTGTACAAAATAATATAATCAGTGCGACGCTGGGTTATCTGCTGGGATGCGTTTAAATATCAAGTTATAATGGAGGTAATGTAAATGAAAAAAGGAATAGTGGCTATAGCAGTAATAGCGGCAGCAGTACTTGGGTTCATCTTATTTTTTAATAAAGAAAATTTAGATAAACACTTTCCATTGTAGATATTTATCTAAAGTATTGAAAGAAATATCAGTTGTAAAGTAGAACAGAATTACCTCAATACTGTAATAGAAGAGCAGCTTTACAGTATTGGGGTAATTTGGGATTAATCAGATATTTAATTTCTGAGTAAAATTACATTAAATAAAGGAATGAAGCAAGTGAGGATAAGTCTTAAACGGTTAATAAAAGGCATCCGGTTTAAAAGGCCGGATTTATTAAAAAACAAGAAAAAACGCTTAGAAACGGACATATTGCTATTGAAAAAGATAAGGAAATTTACCCCATTGGAAATCTTATTCCTGTCGGCGGCATTATTTGCCTGCATAAAGGCAGCTTCCTGCTTTTTTATAGCCTGTGCCGTTTATAGCTTTATCAATGTATTTACCAGAACCATAATATTAAGTAAATTTACTGGTAATAAAGGCAAAAAAGAGGTTTTGGTCTCAGAGGATAAGCTATATAGCAGCTGTATTGACGGCGGGATTGTATTACTCCTTGCTTCCTTTGCTCTTATGGCAGCCTGCGGCCTGCTTCTTTTTACCAAAGATAATGTAACAGACAGAATGATTGCGGTAATTATACAAAGCCTTACAGTGATTAATCTGTTTTTTTCTGTTTATAATCTGATTGCTGTAAGAAAATATTCCGGTATGGTGATCGGATTTTACCGCCTTTTGAATCAGGCCAATCTTTTAGTGGTCTTTGCACTTTTTGTTGGTGTTACCTTAAGAATTTATGGAGATAAAGATAACCTGACCGGATTGACCGGTATTCTTCTTAGCGGCTGTGCTTTTTGTTTGACGGGATATGCATTGTGGAAAACATTACTCACCAGAGAAAAGAACCGGAAGTTATATCATCATATACGCAATAACAGAACCATTATTTTTACGAGGCTTTCCCTTCAAAAAGATATTATTGTTGTATTTGGTAAAGTTGTGTTAAGCCTTATTACATTGTCTGGTTTTATGCTGGTAAATGCCCTATACAGTGCAGGAATGGGTATAGCAAGATATCTTGCAATTTATGCCCAAAACAAGGAACAGAACAGACAAATCCGAAGCTATTTTGAAATTGGAGCAGCGATTTCAAGCGCAAGTCTATGTTATGTAGCTTATTCATATCAAACTTTTTCGAATCCTTTCTTCCGGTTTGACATGAATGCTGCATTAATTATTGCTTTATATACCTTTACCGAATTTTTTCTGATTATCAAAGATTACATGAAAGCAAGAAAAGCAAAAAATCTCATATCGGAAGAAATTAAACTGATTGGCCTGTCCTCTACCTTCATTTGTTTGGTATTAACACAGGTAGCTATTATGTCTTTTTCCAATGAAGGTGATAATACCTTTACGAACAGGCTTTCCGGTATTATCTTTGGAGGTATGTCTGCCTTCGTTGGTGTTTATATGATGTTAAGGTCAAAATATTTAAGAAAAAGATATCGTGAAGAACAGTCCTAGTGCTGTCTGTGTACAATTTTTTATCTGATGTGTTTATGATACCTATCAGATTTTTTATTGTAAGTAATATAACAAATTGGGGCTGCTATAAAAAAGCGTTTGCATAATGGAAAGAAAAAATGCAATGAATAGTCTGGAAAGTACCTATTCATTGCATTACAACTGGTTTAAACAGCATGATTAATTTTCTAGAAAGTAAGCTTTAAACTTCATATCATGAAGCACCTGACATAATGGAATCCTTTGGTGTCGAGAATTCTAGGATGTCCGAAATACTATATTCAAGCCCCAGTTCCTCTAATATTTCTGCAAAGGAGTTTCTATATTTACTGGTGTGAAAACTCTGCATAAAGTCAAGAGTGATAAATTCACCGACGGACAGCATCTGTATTGCAAATCCGGTAGTTCCGCTTATATACGTGTGAAAGGAATCGATATATTTCTCACAGTCCCCAAGTTCTGACTGTCCCACATAGCTGAGAATAAAAGTATTTGTAATCAAATTATTAAAGAAGGCCATCATCTGCTTTTTCTCTTCGTAAGAAGAGAGTTCATCCAATTTATCATATAAATTAATCTGCTTATTAACTTCTCCTTTCAGGTTATCTGTATTTTTATATTCTTTTATTATTTTTCTGCAGGCAGCTGCCTGTTGGCTAAAGGATAATCTATCAAATTCATCCGTATAAGGCAAACCAAGGCTTCCGACACAATTTTTATAAGTATATTCCATATTAATACCGCTGCGAAGGTCACTGGCCAGATTACACAGGATTGGCTTATTCGTTTCCGGGTGTATCTTCTTAATAGCCTTTGAAATAAGCAAAGCAGCAGTGATAGCCGGTGTTGCGTTATTTTCCCTTGCAAATTTCATAAAAGTATCATGCCTTATTTTTACTTCGTAGCGGTAATACCTGTTCTTGCCGATAGAATTCAAACTATCCGGTAAAGCAAATCCCTCTTTGTGAATTTCGGGAATCCGGGTTTCACTGATTTGACGGTGTTCCCCAAAAGGCTCGGCAGTTTCACCTTGCAAAATTGGCTCCCCGGCCAGTCTTACACCTTTCACATTTAATTTACGGCGGTACTTAAAAGTGCAGTAGTAATAAATCAGGGTTTTGATAAACGGCATGATTCCCCGTCCGTCACAAAGTCCATGATGATAGGAAATATATATTGTCTTTTCATAATAGGTCACATCAATTAAATGATAGTTGACCAGTGAACTTCCTAATGAGTGTAATACTTTTGTCTCATCCAGGATAAAGGGAAGGGGATTTTTAACCAGATATAAAGTGCCGTCTTTTTCAATTATTTTACGGATTAAATACGGATATCGTGACAAAGCCAGCTCTAAGGAATGTATTAGTGCGCTTTCACATATCGCCTCTTTCATACGTGCTTCTACTACCATACTGGGGCAGCCACCTTCCCGGTATAAAAACGACTGGCCGGAACGTATTTTTTCCATATATACACCATTTGGGCCGGAATTCTCATTATTTACAGCTATAATCTTTCCATAGTTTTTGATTTTTGTTTGAACAGTTTCCATTTGTTTATTCCTTTCTGTGATAAATTTAAACGATGCTTCATTTTAAATGCTGCTGAAACTGTCCTTATTCTGCCTGAGGAATATTTAAAAACTATTATAGAAATGTTTGAGAAACATTAATGTAAGATTGATTTGCAAACAATATCATATTAGCATCTAAGCGCCTGAATCCATGGGATATCATGGGATATAAAATAGGGAGAATTCAGATATAAAATAGGGGGAATTCAGAATATGGTGGAATGTTTCATGACATTCTGGTAAAATATGAAGGAATAAATGACTGGATATATGAGCTTGGAAGAAGTACTTTAAGATATAATTTGTTTTAGAAAATGATACCGCAGTTTTTGGAAAAAGGCGGAGGGAAGAAAATGAGAAAGCAGTTAAACAAATCGCAGGATAAGCGGATAAATGCAAAACGCCCCTTTTGGAAAGAGTTCTTAATAATATGGGGGGTCGTATTAATCAGCTGTACGGGCTCGGTGTTAATTTTCAACCAGCAGATGGCGGATAAAGATGGACCGATTGAAATGGTTATTGCAAATAGCCTTTACGTCTTTTTCGTTGGTCTGGTTGTCAGTATAGTCACCAGATATATTATGTATTCGGGTTTCTCAAAACCCATACTGGAATTGGCGCAGGCAGCAAAGAAAATTGCACAGGGCGATTTTACCGTAAGGGTACGCTCACAGCGGAAAGACGATAAAAAGGATGAACTTGAGGTTCTGATTGATGATTTTAATAAAATGGCCGAAGAATTAGCTACCAATGAAACATTAAAAGGTGATTTTATCGTAAATATATCCCATGAAATCAAAACTCCGCTGGCTATTATTCAAAACTATGCAGCAGCTTTACGGAAAGAGGAGCTCTCGAAAGAAGACAAAGGGGAGTATATTATAACGATTATGGAAGCTTCCCATAAGCTTTCCGAACTGGTTTCAAATATTTTAAGGCTTAATAAGCTGGAAAATCAGGAGATCATTCAGGTAAGCCCTTATTCCCTGGATGAACAACTGCGGTTTTGCATACTGGCATTAGAAGATAGGTTTGATGAGAAACATATTGAATTTGAAGCGGACCTTGAAGAAATAACAATTGCAACGGATGAAAGTCTTATGGAAATTGCATGGAATAATCTCCTGACCAATGCCATCAAATTTACTGAGCCGGGCGGTAAGGTTAAAGTGGGGCTAAAAAGAGACGGCGGAAATGCAGTAGTATCGGTATCTGACAACGGCTGTGGAATGAATGAGGAAACCAGCAGAAGAATATTTGACAGGTTTTATCAGGGAGATACTTCTCATTCGACAGAAGGAAACGGTTTAGGATTATCCCTGGTAAAGAGGGTAATCGAACTGGCAGGCGGAACTATTCAAGTAGACAGTGAGCCGGAAAAGGGAACAACTTTTAATATATCAATGAAATTATAAAAAAGGTTGGTAACGGTGACTATTGATGGCAATTAAGATATTGCCTGTTTCCTGTATATAAATCACAAAAAGCAGTATCCACTATTAATGCGGGTGCTGCTTTGCTATACAGATATTAATCTCTTTTTCTATATTTGGCGGATTCTCTTTCTATAATGGAACATTCCAGCATGATTTCACCTGTCAGCTCGGAAGGCTTACCTTCAATATTATCAATCAATATGGAGGCGGAAGTATGACCGATATCAAAAAGCGGTATTTCTATCGTGGATAGAGTAGGGCGGCATACGGTGCTGATCTCTCTGTTGTCAAACCCTATTAATGCCAGATCGCGGCCAATTTCAATATTATTCTGTCTGCAATAATCAATAACACCCATTGCCATAATATCATTTTGCGCAAATATTGCAGTAACCCCTGACTGAAGCAGCTGTTCTGCAAGGGAATACCCTGAATCTCTACTCCAATCGCCGCAAACCGTCAGCTTTGGATTATACGGGAGACCGGCATCATAAAGTGCTTCCTGGTAACCGGTAAGCCGGTTGATGGAATGAACGCTCATGGCAGGACCTGTAATCACTCCTATTATGGTATGCCCTTCTTTAATCAGATATTTTGCTACATCATAGCCGGCTTTTTTATCATCATATAACACCGACGGTACCGAGGAATCCGTGCAGCTGCAATAAGTACAGACAAACTGGGTATCTCCGATAGAAGGGAGATGCAGTACCTTATGACTGTGACAGCCCAGGTAAATTAAACCGTCCACCTGCATTGACATCATAAAATCGACCGCTTCATTTACAATAACACTATGATCATTAACATCAAGTACCGGGCTTATTCCAAGCTTATTCAAACGGAGATTCTCAAGTAAATAATGATAGCCTCGCTTTTCGCAGCAGGCTCCGATTCCGTCAATTATGGGCGGAGCATTGAATACAGTCATATCCTCGGTAATAATTCCTATTGTACGACTCTGTCTTGTCTTTAAATTACGTGCATAAAGATTTGGCCGGTAATTTAATTCCTTGGCAATGGAAAGAATTTGCTCGGTGGTTTCCTGACTGATATTACCTAAGCCGTTTAGAACCTTTGATACGGTTGCGACGGAAACACCTGCTTTTTGTGCAATATCCTTCAAGTTCGCCATAACTATCCCCCTAAATTTTTACATTGATTTAAAAAATATTATACATAGAAGCAAATCTTTTTACAAGCAAAATCAGGCTTTTATGATGATTTTGTGTTAAATGGGTAAACGTTTAATTCGGAAACTGTTATAAAATAAGTAAATCGTTGCCGATAAGAGAAAATTTATATATTAAAGGCAGAGATAAGTGAAAATCAGTAATTAGGGTTAGAGTTTAGAGTTACGAATTTGAAATATGATTTTGAAATTGAAGTTTGAATAGTTATTACCATGCTACAGACATTCCGCCTAATTTAATGAAGCATGCAGTGACATTTAAATCGAATTTATAAATATCATCATATTAAGGAGAGGAAAATACAAATTAAGAACCTAAGAATGCAAGGAACTTCCGGTATTTTTCTGATTTATCAAACTATTTACTAGCAGTTAGCATGTTTATGAGTAAACGTTTTATTATCCATAATACAGAATTTATTCTATGCAATATAAACAAATAAAGTTGACAAATATGGATATTAATTACAAATTTGATTGTATTACCATTTTAAGGATTTACAATCCAGATATTCCCATGATATAATCAACTCATATCAAGGTAAACGTTTAATTTATGTGGACTACTATTCACTTTCTAGCTGAGAATCATCTGAAAGTATTGATAAAATCTAAAAGATAGCAATTAGATATCAATTATATAACAATATCAAAAAAGTTATCTTTCGATTTTTAAAACAATTAATAAACATTATTAATTTCATATATTTCTTAATAATTTCCTGATAAAAATGTTGTGGCTTTTAAAATAAAAAACGAGGGAAGCAGGTACCGTATGAAAAAATTAAATATGATTCCATTAAAAAATGTTAGAATCAGTGACCCCTTTTGGGACAGATATTTGGAGCTTGTAAAAGATATACTTATTCCATATCAGTGGGATATTCTTAATGACAGGCTTGAGAATGTTGAAACAAGTCACTGTATCAAAAACTTTAAAATAGCCGCAGAAAAGGAAACGGGAGAATTTTATGGGGCTGTTTTTCAGGATTCCGATCTTGCTAAGTGGATTGAAGCCGTGTCATATTCCCTTGCGGTTCATCCGGATGAAGATTTGGAGAATACCGTTGATGAAGTAATTGATTTGATCGAAGCGGCTCAGCAGGAGGACGGTTACATTAATACATACTTTACCATAAAGGATAAGAGCCTTCGTTTTACCAATCTCCAGGAAGGTCATGAATTATACTGTGCCGGTCATTTTATGGAGGCGGCGGTTGCATATTACCGCGCGACCGGCAAAGACAAATTTATTCATATTATGCAGCGCTTTGCTGATTTAATCTGTGATGAATTTTCTCCTTTGAAAAATTCAAAGGGTTATCCGGGGCATCAGGAAGTGGAAATCGGCCTTTTTAAACTGTATGAAGTTACCGGTGAAACACGGTATCTGGAACAGGCAAAAATGTTTCTTGACAGAAGAGGGGAACAGCCGAATTACTTCATGGAAGAGATGAAAAGGCCGGATTTTAAACGGATATTTGACGAACTGAAAGATTATGATGTTTCTTATTCTCAATCACATCTTCCCATCAGAGAACAAAAAACAGCGGAGGGCCATGCGGTGAGGGCTGTTTATATGTATTCGGCAATGGCAGATATCGCAGCAGCATATAACGATGAAGAATTGCTTTCGGTATGTGAGGCATTATGGAATAACATTGTTGAGAGAAGGATGTATATCTCGGGAAGCATCGGAAGCTCCGGATTACTGGAACGGTTTACGACAGATTATGACCTTCCGAACAACTGCAATTATTCGGAAACCTGTGCCTCCATCGGACTGGCCTTGTTCGGAAGAAGAATGGCGCAGATTGAGAAAAACAGCAAATACTACGATGTGGTGGAAAGAGCACTCTATAATACGGTATTGTCCGGAATTGCTGCGGACGGAAAAAGCTTTTTCTATGTAAATCCTTTGGAGGTATGGCCGGATAACTGTATACCAAGAACCTCAAAGGAGCATGTAAAACCAACCCGGCAGCCTTGGTTCGGAGTCGCCTGCTGTCCACCGAATATTGCACGTACCCTTGCATCGTTGGGGGAGTATATATATTTTGCTGAGAATAACGCAATCTGGGTCAATCTGTTTATTTCCAGTAAGACGAAATCCATTATAGGCAATCAGGAAGTTTCTCTGGAACTGAAGACTAAATTTCCCTATGAGGGATACATAAGAATCGAATTAAGCAGTGAAGCGGCTGTGAACGGGAAGATATATTTACGTGTCCCTGACTACGTAAAAGGCTGCAGGGTATCAGTTGATGGAAGAAATATTGAGACGCTGAAATATTCAGGTGGTTATTGTGCCCTGGAATTAGAAATACAAAATCAAACCATTGATATTTATTTTGACCTTACACCCCGCTTTATCAGAGCAAATCCCCTTGTAAAAGAAGATATAGGAAAAGTGGCAGTAATGAAGGGACCGCTTGTATACTGCCTGGAAGAAATGGATAATGAAGCAAATCTGCCGGCTTATTATATCGATACTTCTTCAGAACTTTCAGAACACTATGACAGTGAAATGCTGGGCGGAACCATGGTAATACAATGCGAAGGCAGAAAAATGATACAGGAGGGCTGGGAAGCTGAAAAGCTCTATTCAGAGCAAAAGCCTGTATTTAACAAAAAGGTACTGACCTTGATACCTTACCCCTATTGGGGTAACCGTAAAACCGGAGAGATGCTGGTATGGATGAAGGAAAGTATCTGATTTATTTTGGGGTTTATTAAAAATAGTTATTCTCAACAACGGTTGCAGGATAATTAAATAATAAAAAGGAGAGGAATTAATGAAAAAAGTAAAAAAATTTTTGGGAATTTTACTGACATTCATACTGGTTTTTAGCTTTATAGGATGCAGTAAAGGTGAAACCGACACAAGCGGGGACAAAGTTACCAATGCTCCAAAGGATTCCGGCAAGGAAGCTGATTCAAAAGAGGACACAAAGACCAGTACTGAAAAGGTTAAGATTACTTACTCAATGTGGGGCAGTGCGGAAGAGGGAAGTAAAACACAGGCAGTTGCCGACAAGTTCAACGCTTCTCAGGATAGAATACAGGTTGAAGTCGTATCTATTCCCTGGGAAAACTACATGACGAAGCTTAACTCAATGGCTACGGCAGGGCAGCTGCCTGACACCGGTATGTTAAAGGAAGATGGTGTTGTTCAGTGGTCTTCCGAGGGTATGCTGAATGATGTAAGCTCCATGTACGAAGGCAGTGATTCAAAGCCCTTAGACAGTCTGGCATATAAGTATAAAGGAGCAACTGTAGCTTATGCTGCGGCAAATGAAGTTCTGGTACTTTATTATAACAAAAACATGTTTGATAAAGCAAATGTTGCTTATCCTCCGGCATCTTTTGACCAGGCGTGGACTTGGGAGCAATTTGTGGATACTGCTAAAAAGCTTACGGTTGATAAGAATGGAAAGCATCCAGGGGAAGATGGATTTGATAACCAGAGTATAACGCAGTACGGATGTATGGTAGAGAACTTACCGTGGCAGCTGGAGACATGGGCACTCAGCAATGGCAGCGGATTCTATTCAAGTGATGGTTCCGAGGTTAAAATTGGTGAAGATGCAAGTGTGGAAGCAATTCAGAAGGTCGCTGATTTATATTTGAAGGACTATGTGGCTCCCTTGTCCGTTGGTCAGACAGATGATGGGGTTCAGCGTTCCCTAATTGCAGGAACCGTAGCTATGACGACGAACGGTGCCTGGAATGTAGGTACTTGTCTTAATACAGCCAAGGACGAAGGCCTTAGCTATAGCGTAGCGGTATTGCCTTATATGAAGGATAAAGTAACACTTAGTACCGGCGGAGCTAATGTGGTGTTCTCTCAGACAAAGCATGCCAAGGAAGCAATGGAATGGATTAAGTGGTACAACTCGGAAGAAAACAGCTGGAGCTTAATAGAAAGCGGCATTTGGATGCCCACTCTTGACAAGTGGTATACCGATGAAACATTGACCCATAAGTGGGTGGATAATCCGAATTTTCCTCCCTATGCTGAGTATAAGAGTGCGGTTGTAGACTACGCAAAATCATCCGCTGCAAAATCTGCTTCCTGGTTCTATACTAATCATACCACTGATTTTAATACTCTCCTCGGCTCAGTCCTTGGTGACGTATGGACGGGAAAGACAACGGCAAAGGATGCCATTACAAAAAATCTTGATGCTTTAAAGGCTGCTCATGACGGCAACCAGTAAATAAAATTTGTGGAAGGGTGACCGCACCAGTATTGAAAGCAGGAAGGTGGTCATCCTTCTTTTAGAAAACATGAGGTGTTATATGAGCAAAAATATAAATAATTCACGCAAACGTCATTTTCGGATTCATCTCAACGAGGAGCGTACTGCGTATATCTGCCTTATTCCGGCCTTTCTGGGTTTGATTTTCCTTACCTATCTGCCCCTTGTTGGAGTGTTCGGAATCAGCTTTTTTCGCTGGACCGGGTTGAGTTCGCCAAAGTTTATCGGCCTTAATAATTACATAAAATTATTTACCACGGACCCATATATTAAGGATTCCATTGTTGTTACGATATATTTTGCAGTAATTTCAGTACTCGGAAGCATGATATATTCCTTAGTTATTGCCATGCTGTTAAATCGGAAAGTCCCTGCAAGAAGCTTCTTCAGAGCAGTTTTCTATGTTCCGTATGTCCTTCCGGCAGCAGCAGTTTACGTCGGCTGGGCCTGGTTATATGAAGCGAATTTCGGCTTTTTTAATTATCTGTTATCTAAGCTGGGAATCCACAAAATACTTTTCATCGCCGATTCAAAATATGTGGTTCCTTCCCTTGCTTTAATAGCTGTCTGGCTTTCCGGTAATCTTATTGTTATCTTCCTGGCAGGACTGCAAAATGTTCCGAAAGTTTATCACGAGGCGGCCGAAATTGACGGAGCCAATGGGTGGCAGCGTTTTTGCAATGTAACACTACCATGTATGACGCCAATTATTTTTTATAACCTGTTAATGAGTTTGATTGCCAATCTTCAGATTGTTACTCCAGCCCTGTCATTAACCAACGGCGGTCCGGGAAATTCCTCCCGCTTTATGACCTATCTTATGTACGATCAGGCCTTCGTGAATAATAAGCTGGGATATGCCTGCGCCGTATCCTTCATTATCTTTGTTATTATAGCTGTTTTTACAGCTATCTTATTTGGTACATCAAAAAGCTGGATTTTCTATGAAGGAGGCGACGAAAAATGAGTATGGCAGCACATAGGAAAATGAAAAGCAGGAAAAGAAGTGAAATGGCAGGGAATATTGTTTCATTTATCATAGTAATTTTACTTACATTTGTTGTACTGTTCCCGATATGGTGGATTTTTCGCACCTCGCTTATGACGAATGCAGAAATCTATAAATATCCGCCTTCTTTTTTGCCGGAGAAATGGCTGTTTTCAAATTACAAAAAAGCCCTGGAGATTTTTAAATTCTGGAAATATTTTTTTAATACCATGAAGATTATAGTGCCCGCCTGCCTCGCAGGAACATTTACTGCTACAATTTGCGGATATGCTTTTGCAAGGCTTCGGTTCCGAGGTAAAAATTTCATCTGGACTTTATGTGTAGGGTCCATGCTCCTGCCCCCCATGGTCACATTAATTCCTCTCTATATTATGTGGACCCGGGGACTTGGACTCCATGACAGCTATTTGCCTCTGATTCTTCCGTATTTTTGCGGGGGCGGTGCCTTTAATATATTTTTAATCCGTCAATTTATTATGACAATACCGAAGGAACTGGACGAAGCTGCCACTATTGACGGTGCCGGACGGTTTCGAATATTATTCAACATCATTCTACCGGCAATTAAATCTGCAATGATCGTTGTAGCATTATTTATTTTCATTGGCCTATGGAATGATTTGCTTCAACAGATGGTTTATATTAATTCTTCTGATAAATTCACCATAGCCTTGGGACTCACAAATTTCAGAGGGCAATTAAAACAGGATTGGTCACTGACTATGTGTGCAACATGCCTGTCCTTTGCACCGGGTGTGATTTTCTATCTCATAGGACAAAAGTATTTTGTGGAAGGCATTACAATGACAGGGATGAAAAATTAGGAAAGCAGTAAACTCCGTATAAAATAACGTTTAGCAAACTCGGAAGGGAGCTTGGAAATGAAAGGACTTTTGGATTTAAGAGCGGTTAAGCGCTGCTTGTCGGTTGTACTGTCAAGCGCTATGCTTATCACTCTGTTACCACCTTCGATGTATGCAAAAGCGGAAACCGGAACACCGGCTGCAACAGTATCGGTTACGGATACAGCACTTAAGAAAACGGAAACAGAAAGCGGGAGGAAGGTATCAGAACAGCCTGAGGAAGCACCTTTGTCAGATACAGCGGTGGTTACAAAGACCTCGGACGGATATAAAATGGTCAACAGGTATTTTATTGTTGAGACCGGTAAATACGGCCAGATTACCTCCTTACAGCTACAGGGCGACGATTACCCCACCAATTATGTAATGAATGCCAGGAATTCTCCCAGTCAGAATACCGCCGGACATCAATGGCTGGGTGAATTAATGTTCCGTGCAAAAGCAGGTGATGCGGCAGAATATACGGAGCAGAATACCAGCCGGTCAGATAGCGGACGAACTGTTGAGCTGCAGAATAATAAAGTGGTCGTTACCTATCAAAATGCGGCAGAAGCAAAAGGTATCAAGGATTTCAAGCTGATTGAGACATACTCCCTTGTTGGTGATAAGCTCCGCTGGGAAATCACTGTCAAGAATACAAAGAAAGAAAAGCTGACCATCGGAGATTTTGGACTTCCCATGCCCTTTAATGAAAGATGGCCCGGCGGAGAAGAAATATATGAGACCAGAACTGTTGACCATTATTTTGTCGGCAGGCAGTCCTCCTATGTCTATGTTACCAGACCAAGCGGTTTGGGAATGTATTTGTTATTGACTCCCGATACCGGTACCAATGCCGGCTTCGAATATGCCGACCACTGGAGGACAGAGGAACGTGCTTCCGATGAAAAGGAGTGGTGCCAGGATCAGTCCGGCTGGGCAAGCGGCCTGAATGTTTATTATATGTATTCTGATGATATTAAGAAAACAAACCGGGGATATCTCGGAAGTACAAAACTGGAGCTGGCTCCCGGTGAATCCAGAACCTATGCCTTCAATTTCAGCGGTGTAAAAGATGATACGAATATGAAGTCGGCTCTTTACCAGGAAGGTATTATTGATGCGGTTGCCGTACCCGGTATGGCTTATTCCATAAATATGCCTGGAAAATTTTATTTACATACACCTTTAAGCAAGGATGAAATCAGCTTCTCAGTACAATGCCCCCATGAGATGAATATATTTACAGGAAAAGGCATTGTGTCCAACTTGCCTGCCTGCAAGAAAACCGCAGAAAATACCTGGGTGAAATATAATAAAACCGTAATTCTTGATGGGGAGCAGTATCATGTGTATGATGTGCATTTTGGAGACCTGGGCCAGAACAATGTGACCTTAACCTACAACGGCGGGAAGAGCCAAACCGTTCTGCAGTTCTACATGATGGATGATGTGGCTTCAGCCCTTGCCGCACACTCGGATTTCATGGTAGAGAAAACACAGTTTAATGCTCCCCTTGCTATAAGTGACAAGGTATTTGATGACTGGATGATGGACTCTAAAAAAAGACGTGCGGAAACAGACCCTGCCTATTGGCAGAAGAATTACTGGGGATGGGGTGACGACTGGGCCTTGACCCATGGTGAGTATATCGCAGAGAAAAATGTATATCAGCCTGTTGCAAAGGAAATTCAGGCTGTTGATGAATATCTGGATATTGCCGTCTGGAATGGGTTAATGAGAGAGCATCAGAAGGATTATCTGATTCATGATTTCCTGATGGAATCTCCCAACTCTTCTCCGACCTATAGGGGATATGCATATCCCCATATCTATAATACTTATTTTTCAATGTATAAGCTTGCATCAAAGTACCCGGATATGATTCGGTACACGGAAGACGCAGATACCTATTTATTAAGAGCCTTCCATATCTTAAAGGCATTATATGGCAGTACCGTATCTTATAACTGGTCAACGGGACTTATGGGTGAACTGACAACGCCTGATATTATCTCTGCCCTTGAGAAGGAAGGGTATTATTCCGAAGCGCAGGCTGTAAAAGATATTATGGCGAGAAAATATGATAATTTCAAGAACACCAAATATCCCTATGGCTCCGAATATTCCTATGATAATACCGGTGAAGAGGCCGTATATACTTTGGCAAAGATGAATCTTGCAGCCGATGAGGACAATGCCAGAGCAATGATGAATAAGATTGATTTAAAAACCAGAGCCTGCCGCGGATTACAGCCGGTATGGTATTATTATGCCGACCCCACTACCATCTGCGGGGATGCCTGGTGGCAATTCCAGTATACGGCTGCGTTAGCCGGCTATTGTATGGATGACTGGTTAAGGCTCCAGGATAATAGAATGACAGAAACGGAAAGAGCCATTGCTTCCCGCTTAAACTATGGGGCTAAGCTGGCAAATCTAACCTGCATTAACTCCGGTCAAATTGATGCGGATGGTGAAAATATTGGCGCAGTTGCCTGGACCTATCAGTCAGAGCTTGGCAATCTGGGCGGGCAGGGTACCGGCGGAGGCAGCCTGCACAATGGATGGCGTCAGATGTCCGGTGAATCAGACCTTGGTCTGTTTGGGGCATTGCAGATTCTGTCCTCTGATGTTGTACTCGATCCGGTCTTCGGATTATTCGGATATGGATGCAATGTTGCAGAAGAAGCCGGAGGCTACAGGGTGACTCCGCTGGATGGCCTTTCCACAAGATTAAATTTCATCAATCAAAAGCTGTATG
The DNA here is from genome assembly GCF_900142215.1 of Anaerocolumna jejuensis DSM 15929. GTDB lineage: Bacteria > Bacillota > Clostridia > Lachnospirales > Lachnospiraceae > Anaerocolumna > Anaerocolumna jejuensis. The sequence continues at coordinate 39,145 of NZ_FRAC01000006.1, forward strand.
TTGAATTAGACAGAGATCAGTATACAAGTGCAAAGGTGGCGAAAGATAATACTTTGGTTGAATTGTCCGTGAAGAACCTGGAAAAGAGCGCCCACACTACGGACGTAAATGTTTCCGGATTACAGCCAGGTTTTTATGAGGTTTTTGTAAACGGCACATTAACCGGTAGTTTCCGCTCGGCAGAGCAGAAAGCCTCTGCCGTAACCCTTGCACTGCCTGCGGCAGCAACTGCCGAAGTAGTGATAAAGGCAGGCACAGCATCGGAGAATAAAGCACCGGTGGTAACACTTGATGCAGGTAAAACGGTTGCTGTCTCTGATAACACAAGACTGGCAGCAGCTGCTGCCGATGACGGTTATACCGGCAGTACCTTGCATTACAGCTGGAAAGCAGTAAGCACTCCGGCAGATGCTGTAGCTTCCCTTGCCACACCTGATAAGCAAATTACAAAAGTCACTTTTGATAAAACCGGTGATTATGTATTTGAAGTAACCGTAAATGACAGTGAATTAAGTACCTCCAAACAAATCAGGGTCACCGTCACACCGGACCCTGCCCTTCCGGAAACAGTAGCCGATTTTACTTTTGATGACGGTACTGTAGTCGGAACAAATAAACTCCTGGCCAATTCAAGGAGCGGTTCCTTACAGGCAGCAATAGATGATAATTCAGCCCTGGCAGACGCTAAAGAAGGAAAAGGCGTTCTGTTCACAGGAAGCATATCAGGCGGATATGTCGAACTACCGGGGGCCTTAACCAGGAATTTGCGGAATGCTACCATATCCATGGATGTTAAGCTCGCCGGAGATCAGACCAATAAAACAACACTGTTTGAATTGGGTGACCGGATGGCAGTTGAATTTATCAACGGGAATACCGTCAGCATGACCATAAATGGCAGGCAGGCATCCACCGGTGTTGAATTTGCTCCAGGCTACTGGAAAAATATTGAATTAACAGCAAAGGGGGATGACTATATCCTTTATATTAATGGTATCAGGAAGGCGGAATTAAGTAATACCGGATTGGTATTGGCTGATATAAATACGGATAATCAGAGATATTTAATCGGCAGATCAAATATCGAATCCAATCCCTTCTTAAAGGGCACCATTGATAACTTTATTGTAAAATCAACAGCCATGACAGAAGAGGAAATGAAAAAGGCTTATGGCAGCGGAGATCATAAAATCCTTAGCGCAAAGACAGCTGCCATTATTACGAATATCGGTATTGCCCCAGCTTTACCCGTAAAAGTAAATGCTTTATTCTCAGATGGCGTATACGAGCCCTATGAGGTAGTTTGGGATGCCGTTTCTCCTGGAAGCTATGCAGCAGCAGGTACCTTTACCGTAAAGGGCAGGTTGAAGGGGACGGAGATTCCGGTATCAGTCACTGTTATTGTTGTAATGGGAACCTTGCAGAATATTGCGGGAGATGCAGCACCAAGTGCCATTTATAATAATCCAGGGGATCTTGGAGGTGTTAAGGGATTAAATGACGGGTTTGATCCGAAGAATTCTGCCGATACCAGCCATGGAGCATGGCATAACTGGGGCGGTAACAACAGTGCACCTGCCTGGATTCAGTATAATTGGACAGATACACAGCTTATAACAGGAATTGATATGTACTTCTTCAAAGATGGCAGCGGTAATTTCTGTCCTTCTAATTATAGCATAGAATATCTGAATGAAGAAGGGAATTGGTGCTCTGTAACAAATGCAGCCGGTCTGGGTGTTAAAACCAATACTTATAATAAGACTTCCTTTGATGCCGTTGTGACAAAAGCCTTAAGAGTAACCATGACGCCGGCAGCACTGGGCTGTGGCGTGATTGAATGGAGGGTATACGCATTTAAGCAGGGAACGGTTGTAGAGAAAGCCTCCCTAAATGCGGCTATTTCTGCCGCGGAAGGCTTAAAGGCGAGCTTATTCACGGCAGGTATGGAGAATGTAATAGCAGCTCTTGCTCTTGCAAAAGCAGTTGCGGAAGATAAAAACAGTACCCAGGAAGCAGTTGATTCAGCAGCAAATGCTTTAAATACAGCTATTGTTTCACTGACTCCCATTGGAAATAACATGGCATTTTGTGCAAGTGTATATGCAAGCTACACCTCCTCCTGGGAAAAACTCTCATCAGTCAATGACGGAGCAGTATCCAGTGTCTCCAATTCGTCGGAATGCAGCCATTGGGGCACCTGGGGACACCCGGATGTTACCTCGGAAACCGTGACCTATACCTGGGGATTACCTATTAAAATCAGCTCTTCCGAGCTTTATATCTGGAATGACGGCGGAGGAATCCATACTCCTACAGGTTATATATACGAATATCTTGACAGTAGCGGCGCCTGGAAGGAAGTAACCAATGGGGCAGGCTATCAAATTAATCTGGATGGTTTTAACACAACTGTCTTTGATGAGATTGTAACAACTGCCTTCAGAGTGACTATGACAAAAGAGAGTGACAGCAGTGATGTTGGCCTCGGATTGGTTGAATGGAAAGTAATCGGCTCAAAAGTTTCAAGGGTTCCGGAGGTTATTATTACGACTAATCCAACGGATACCTCGGCAGTTTCAAATGAGGGTGCTGTTTTGGTTAAGATTGATTCTGCGGTTATTGAACCTGCCGCTTCGGTTTCGGGGTCAGCCATCTCTGTGACCGGGTCAGCCATTTATGTAACAACGGATGGCTCTGTGCCAACAGTAAATTCTCCCTTATACACAGGCGAATTTGTGGTATCGGCGAACAATGAGGCCGGAGAGACAGTTGTTATCAAGGCTATCCAGGCAATACCGGGATGGATTAATTCCAGTATTGCCCAGAAGGCTATTATATTCCTTCCTAAAGAGGCTGTTCCTAAGAAGTTGTCAGCGCCGGTTATTCTGACAGAGCCGGTAAATATATTGGAGCTAGAGAATAATGCCAGGGTATCTGTCAGATTGAGTGCTGCAGAGGATTCAACGGTAATCTATTATACACTGGACGGCTCCCAGCCAGATAAGAATTCCAGCAGATATAATGGTGTATTTGAAGTATTTACAGGTAATAAGGCTGGTGAAACCAAGGTGCTAAAGGCAATCAGTACAAAAGAAGGATGGTTGGATTCTTCTGTTGTACAAAAGCCGGTTACCTTTAAGGCAGCAGCACCTGCCGTAACACCCGTTCCGAATTCACCCCAAACGCCTGTGGTGTCACCGGTTGTTGCGCTGCCTGTTGTTGTGGCAGTCAGGGGAGGGGCTGGGAAGGCATCTGCCTCGTTATCGGTTACGAGCCAAAAAGGATTAATGGATATCTCAGTGCATATCGATACGGAGGACCTTCTAAAACAATTGGAAAAGGAGGATTCCTCCCAACAAGCCATTGAAATTCCCATTATTACAGACGATTTAATTCATCAGGCAGCCGACGGCAAATTGGATAAAGTGAATATCTCGGTAGTATTGCCAGGTAAGGTTCTCTCAGGTAATAAGCTTGACCGGATAAATATTAAGCTTCCGAAAGAATTATTAAAGGCGGCAAAAGAGAAAGGTATTAGTATTAAGGTATCTGCGAAAGATGAGAATGGCAGAGAGTTTTTCTCCTGGAGTTTTGACAGAGAGAACCTGGCAAATTCCTCAAGAAGCTTAAAGGATGTAAACCTTGTATTATCGGTTAAAAAGGTTTCTGAGCTGACTTCTGTAAAACAGCTGCTGTCCACAACTCCTGATGCAAATACCGGCATTGTTATCAGCTTTCATCATGAAGGGATATTACCGGCACAGGCAGATGTCAGAGTATATGCAGGCGATATAATGGCGAAGGGAAGCGGCACAGTATATTTGTATTATTACAATGAGGATACCAATACATTGGAAACCCTGCCTTACAGTTCAGACTATTCTGTAGATTCTGAGGGCTATATCACAATTAATCTGATTCATTGTTCAGATTATGTAGTACTACCAAAGCCTGCAGATAACAAAGTTGTTACATCACTGCCGAAGCAGATTAAGGTGTCAATTAATCAAAATACTCTTTATGCCGGAGGAACCTGTGATAACAGGGCACAAATAACGGTTAAGGTACCTTCCACTTTAGAAATCGTACCTTCTTTGAATAATAAGACTTCCAATGGTGCAATGGGTGCAATGACGATTACTTACAAATCCAGTAATAAAAAAGTCGTTAAGGTGGATGGTAATGGCAGGGTCACAGCAGCAGGAGCCGGAACGGCAGCCATCATGACCGTTATCAAGCTCTATTACAACGAAACCGTCATTATAAAGACAAAGATAACTGTTAAGAAAGCAAGTATTCAATTTACCAGCAGTACATCTTCCTTAAAAGTGGGAGGTACCTTTGTGTTTAAAATTGCTGCAAAAGGATTGGATTTAAGGAATGCGGAATGGAAGACTTTAAATAAATCAATCATTACCATTAATAAGAATGGGAAAGCCGCTGCTGTATCAAAAGGTACGGATTACGTTATTGTAACCATTGGAAAAGTAACGAAAAAGACAAAAGTAGTAGTGAAATAAGAGAGTTGCCGAAGGGTTAATCTAATGCCGGCAAACGGAAGTATAAAACCGCTGTCCTAATTTACAGGGCAGCGGTTTTCTGTAATTCCGGGAGTGACTTTCTGTTGTTGTGCATCTCAACATATTATTATACTTGATAAGAAAAATGACTGCTAACTGTGTGAAGGATGTGTCCACTTTGGTTTAACACCTCGAATATGAGTTGGATTTGTGAAGTTGAGTCTATTGTTGTATAATTAAACGATAGATTTATTGAATATTATTTATTTTATAAAGGGGACTAACTATGGGAAATGGAATTAAATGTTTTGTTGACATTATTGTTTTGATTCTAATATACGTTATTTATCTTTTTAAAAAATGGAAGTTCAAAGGGAAAGATGTTTTACTGGTTAATACACTTTTCTATGTATATATAATTTTGGTACTCTATGTGACACTTATGCCTATTATTGTTTCTCTTCCTTTTATTTTTAATCACCCTTATGTGCCAATGAACATGCTGCCTTTTGACGATTATTTTTCAGGAAGAGGCGATACAGTGCGGCAAATAATACTGAATATCATAATGATGATTCCATTTGGATTTTTAATGCCTATTAGTAAAAAAAATAATCTATTCATGTGCATACTGCGGACATTTCTATTCAGTCTTGGTATTGAGCTGCTTCAGCCATTAATCAGTGGTTTCCGATCATCTGATATAACAGACTTAATTACAAACACAATTGGTGGAATCATCGGATATATACTATATATAATTTTTAGACCGTTCGTGAATGTCATATTAAATTCCATAAAGTCAAACTATAATGAGCCTAATATGCATAGTGGGGATTCCGTGTAAATACAAGGCAACGGTCATATACTCATGAAATATATATCCTACTCTAACACTTTGACATGAATCGGAAAGTGTTAGAGTGAGCAGGTAATAGTTTTTCATAAAAAAGCAGAAAAAGTAAGTAAAAAACATTATAAGCTATTTAAAGCAGTATCCAAAAATCATACAATTAATGAAGACAAGTTTATTTGGAGAAGGGAAATTGAATACCAAATAAATATGAATAAATAAAAATGGGCAGAAAGTGTTTCGGAAGTAATAAAGAAATGGTTGAAACCCTGACAGAACGAAGCAGGAATAAAAAATTGACCGGGCAGGAATTATTTGTCTGTAAAATAGGAAGGGAGCAGTAATGAAATGATTTTTCAGCCTAAAACGTTGGATTATACAATAAGTCCCTACACAGGGCTTACCAGAGAGAGCTGGATAGAAGCAGGTGAGTATCTTTTAACAGGTATCTTTCAGAATATTAAATCGATTCATGATCCCGTAATCATGCCAAGAAAAGAAACGGAAGTTACCTATCCTCATAAGAATGCGGCTGAGGGACAAAAGGAAATTGAAAAAAAAGCGGAGATTTTTGAAGGACTGGCAAGATCCTTCTTTCTGGCGGCACCATTGATTCATAATGATCCGGATATTACCGTCTGTAATTACAGGCTCACGGACTATTATAAGGAGCAGGTATTACGGGCATGTACCAGAAGCGACGTAAATTCGGTTGGAAATTATGAGGAACAATTAGAATTAGCAGGAACCCGTGATCCTTTCAGAACCTTCCAGCAGACGGTTGAGACATGTGCCCTGGTAGTGTGCCTGTGGAACTGCAAAGCAGAAATCTGGGACACATATACCAAAGAAGAAAAGGATACCATAGCTGCCTTTCTGTCTGGTTATGCCCATGCCAGTACAGTTCCCCAGAACTGGCGCCTGTTCAATATGCTGGATATGGCTTTTTTATACAGGGAAGGGTACCCCATTGATGAGGATATCATGAGGGACCACGCCCAGGCAATCCTTAATTTCTATGCCGGAGACGGCTGGTACCGGGATGGGCACTCCTTTGATTACTATTCCTGCTGGGCATTTAATGTATATACACCTATCTGGAATCTTTGGTACGGCTATGAAAAGGAGCCTTATCTTGCGAAAAAATTCGAAGAGAATTCCAATAAATTAATGGAGACCTATGGGGACTTTTTTGACAGGGATGGCTTTACCAATATGTGGGGAAGAAGCAACATTTACAGGAATGCGGCTACCAGTGCTTTTGACGGAAATATGCTGCTGAAAAGCTCAGAGGCGGACCCCGGGCGAGCCAGACGTATTGCCTCCGGCTCGCTGCTGCAGTTTCTGACCAGAGAGGACTTCCTCTATAAAGGGATTCCTACCCTGGGATTTTACGGGCAGTTCACGCCCCTGGTCCAGGGGTATTCCTGTGCGGAATCACCCTTCTGGCTTGGGAAGGCATTTATCTGCCTGCATTTGCCGGCAGACCATCCTTTCTGGACAGCCAGAGAGAATAACGGCACCTGGGATAAGCTAGGGGAAAAGGAGCTGAAAGAGACAACCCTTGACGGACCGGCCCTTTGCTTTACCAACCATGGAGCCAACGGAGAGACTATTCTGCGGACTGGCAAGGTAGTAAAGAATATCGGGGATGAGCATGGCATGTGGAATTATTCCAAGCTGTGCTTTAACACCAAATATCCATGGGAATCGGCACCTTCTGCAGATGTGGAAGCACAGCAGTATGTGTTAAAGGATTTGACATCCGGTGACTATACCAAAGGAAATGTTACCTTCTGGCATGGAAAGAAAGAGGGGGTATTATACCGGAGACAGTTCTTTCATTACGAATTATCCAAGGAAAGCACCTGGATTCAGGCAGTGAATCTTGCGGATTTTCCGGTGCCTTATGGAATAATCAGAGTGGATAAGCTTAAGCTTCATCGCAGGCCCATAACTTTGACCCTGGGTGCCTATGGCTTTCCGGATAACGGAACAGAGATAATACAGCTGGAAAAAGGAAATGCAAAAGCAATCATCCTGAAAGGACACGATTTCACCGGAAGAGAAAAGCAGCTTGCAATGACACTGTATGATGGCTGGGATGAGATTGCACTCCTCCACAGTGAGGGAACTAATCCGGACTCTGCAAAATCCATTGTGGTCTATGGAAAGCTTACCCAAAAGAAGCAATACGGATATGAGCCTTATATTATGATTTCCCAGGTGATTACGAAAGAAAGCCTGGAGGAATTTGGGGAAGAAGAAATTTTTCCCATTGCCTCAGTCACTTATAAGGACAAGGAAAAATGCGGTGGTTACGGCCCTGTAAATGTGCTGCTTAAAGATGGAAGCAGAAAAGTAATTGAGTTCGAAGGGATAGAGGGAAATCTGCAGCTGTAATTTCAGATAGGTAATACGAAATTGAGGCTTTGTGTTTTAGGTTACTCTTGATATAGAGATATAGAAAGCGCTTGTATCATTCCTCTGCATAGAGACTTAAGATACATTACCAGTTTTATATACGGCAATCGCAATGAATTGTCCGATTGGATGTATATAAAGCTGGTATTTTTTGAATAGTGTTATTCAGCATTCCCATATATTATAATTTAGATATAAAGGGAATCCCCATATCAGTATGTATTCTGTATCCTCCTTTTTCATTCTATTATATCTAAAGTCCCCCAGTTCCCCACTCCTTCTCTTAATACAACATTATCCCGTCAGGAACTAAAGGTTTATCTTAAATATAGCCGTACACTCTAAATCTGCAATCCCTGCATATTAAATGCAAATAAACACATGTAACTACTTCATATGCTACAATTCCGCTAGCTTTTCTACTATCATTTCTGCGATTATCAGAGCAGTAATATTCTATTAATTGTTGAGCTGTTTTAAAGTTAATTTCAGAATTCTGCATTCCAATATGTCAAAATAAACCTATGGAAGAAACAGTGACACAATAGAATAATAACAATACAATTATATCGCAGGCGAAGTATCTTAATTAAAACTATTCATGGAGGCAATATGAAGATTAAGCAAATGAAGGTTCAAAATTTAAATAACCCCCTCGGCATTGGAACAAAGCAGCCAATCTTAAGTTATTTGCCGGATAATACTAAAACAGACCAATGCCAGTGTGCATACCGCATATTGGTATCCTCCACAAAGCAGGGACTGGAAATGGATATCGGAGACCTATGGGATACGGGAAAAAGGATGGGAAGTGAAAACTTTGGTATAGTTTATGAAGGGAAAGAAATGGCTTCCAGGCAGAAAGCTTACTGGAAGGTTAAAATCTGGGACGAAAGTGACAGGGAATCCGAGTGGAGCGATATTTCATGCTGGGAAATGGGCCTGTTAAATGCTTCGGACTGGACGGGCAGCTGGATAGGGCAGGGAGATGAATTTGGAGGAAATAAATCATCCTCACCTATGCTGATTCATGACTTTAAAATAACCAGGGAACCAATAGAATATGCCCGTTTGTATATAAGCGGACTGGGATTATTTAAGGCTTATATGAACGGAGCTGAGCTGGACGATACCTTATTCGATCCGGGTGAGAGTGATGCTGGTAAAACAGTATATTATGTTACATATGATATTACCTCTTTTCTTCAGAAGGGATGGAATACACTGGGCGTATTGCTGGGTAACGGGCAGTATACAAATTATTTGGTAAACCCTGTAATGACCCTTCCGGATGGACAGGAGCTGCCGGAGCACCGCTATCAGAAAAACGATGGGAAGGTTTTCCGGCCAGGGATTTGCGGGGATAAAAAAATGATTGCCCAGGTAGAAGTGGTTTATGGGGATGGGCAGAGAGAAATTATAGCGGTATCCGATGAGGACTGGTCATGGAAAGAAAGCCCCATCATGTTTCAAAACTGGTATGGGGGTGAGGACTATGACGGTACCCTTGAGATTGAGGACTGGTTTAAACCTGCGGACAGGGAAAAGGACTGGCTACAGGCTTCTATTATGCAGCCGCCAGGGGGTAAACTGGTAGCCAGGGAGTTTTTGCCGATTAAGATTATAAATCGTGAGCATCCTTCTTCTGTTACCAAGCTGAACAATGGTAATTGGTTAGTAGATATGGGACGGAACGGAGCCGGTTTTCCAGAACTGCATCTGAATGGAACAACACCAGAAATGAGGGGGACATGGATTAAGATGTATCCAGCCGAACTGTTAAGGGAAGACGGCAGCGGAGTCAGCCAGGCTTCCTGCACCCAGAGCTGGAGTGAAAAATATCATTGTTCCATTGTTAATTCCTATAGAGTGAAGGGAATCGGTAAGGAGTGCTGGCATCCCATTTTTGCCTATCAGGGTTTTCAATATTTGGAGGTGGAAGGCTTTCCCGGTGAACCATCCATAGAAAATTTCAGGTACTGCATCGTGCGGACGGAAAATGAAAAAAACGGAAGCTTTTATTCCTCCGATAAGCTGCTGAATCAGATCAATGATTTGGTGGAGCACTCTATTGAAAGCAATATGTTCAGTGCTTTTACGGACTGTCCCCAGATAGAGAAATTAGGCTGGATAGAAACGAGCCACCTGATGTTTCGTTCTATGGCAGGGAGCTATGACATCCGTTCCTGGATGAAAAAAATAATACATGATATCCTTGATTCTCAGATAAGCGAAGAAGAAGCCCTTATTCCCGGCAATGAGCCTGCGGGCTATGTACCGGCCATCATTCCGGAATATCAGAGAATTATAGGTCTGCACAAGGATCCCAACTGGAGCGGCGCATGTATATTCACTCCCTGGAATTATTACTGGTATTATGGTGACATTACCGTTCTAAAGGAAGCCTATCCTGTTATGAAAAAATATCTGGATTATTTAGGCGGATACACCAATAACGGAATACTGGAGAATTATGCGCAAATGGGCGAATGGGGTGAATTGAATGAAACCACTCCCAAAGTATTGGTCGCTACCTGCTCCTATTACCGGATGCTGGATACTGTCAGCAGGATTTCAGAACTTCTGGGAGAAGCTTCTGACTGTATCCTGTATAAGCAATTGGCAGAACAGGTAAGGTGGTCATTCCATAAGCATCCACTGTGCTATAATCCTTCTAGAGGTGTTTATGGAAATGGCAGTCAATCCAGCTATGGTTGTGTACTTTACAATGGGTTGGTTCCCGAAGACAGTAAAAAGGACACGCTAGATAAGCTTGTTGAGGCTGTCAGAATCAGAGATTATCATCTATCCTCCGGGGAAGTAGGTTTGAAACAGGTATTTATCGCCTTGGCTGAAAATGGCAGAAGTGATATTGTTTATAAAATGGTCATGAACAAGACAAGCCCAAGCTATCGGTTTTTTGCGGATTTGGGACTTACGACCCTGCCGGAATACTGGAATTGTGAGGAGCTGTGGCAAGGTATGGAGAGAAGCCGTAATCATGCCATGATGGGCCATGTGAAAGAATGGCTGACTTATTATATGCTGGGAATCAAACAGCTTGAACCTGCTTTCAAAAAGGTGGCAGTCAAGCCATTCCTGCCCGATGAAGTCAATGAATTAAAAGGAACCCTGGTTTGCCCTTACGGTGAAATAAGTGTTCAATATAAGCGAGAAAAAGAAGGAATTAAAACTAAAATAATACTTCCTCCCGGCGTACAGATTGTAGAACTGTAAATTATAAATTATGCCTATAGGAAAAGGCTGTTCAAAGAAATAAGAGGTCATAAATTTATATAAAAATAGATTTACGGCTTCTTTTTTTGTTCAAAATAAACTAAAGAAATAGACAGTGACGAAGAATTGTTCCATCGGTATAATGATACTAAGTTCAAGAACTTAAGGGGGAGCAGGGCTAAAAAAATTGGTTATTAACGTTAAGGAATGGAGGACTGGTATTTATGAAAAGAAAGATGTCAAAGAAATGGATAGCTGTATTAATGGCTGTAACATTGACAGCTGCTTTTATGGCTGGATGCAGTACTAAAACAAAAGAGAATACCAATGGTGCGGCAAAGGATGGCGGAGGGGTTACGTCTGATGAAAGTAATGGAAAGGCTTTGTTGCCAATGTCATTTGCCCGGACAACCGATGCTTCGATTGAATCCAATATATTTGCGCAAGTCAATGAGAACTGGGAAGATAACAGATGGAACAAGCTGTATGAGGATGAGCTGGGAGTTGATGTTGTATATAAGTGGGTTGCAACTACCGCCGAGCAGGGAACGCAGAAATTAAACGCTGCCATTGCAACAGGTGATATTCCCGATGTATGCCAGGTGGATAAGAGTACTATGAAGCAGATGGCGGAAGCGGGCCTGATTATTGATATTGCACCTTACTTTGAGAAATATGCCAGTGACAGACTCAAAAAGCTCATTGGGGATGCTGGAAGCAAAAGCATTGAAGCAGCTACTTTTGATGGAACACAGTATGGTTTTCCTTTTGTAGATAGTGACCTGGAAAGAGCTGACATGCTCTGGCTCAGGCAGGACTGGCTTGATAAGGCAGGGCTTAAGGCACCTGAAAGCATTGATGATCTGGAAAAGATAATGATAGAGTTTCAAAAGATTGGCGGAGACGGGGCAATCGGTATGAGAGTAGGAAACACCGCCAACCTTCCAGGCTTTTTTAATGCCTATGGTGTCTATCCCGGAGCATGGACCAAAGCTTCCGATGGAACGCTCCAATATGGAAAATCTACAACGGCAATGAAGGAGCCTCTTGCTAAATTGGCAGACTGGTATTCGAAAGGCCTCATAGACAAGGAATTTTATGTAAAGGATGATACTGCTGCAAATGAAAGCCTGGTAAACAGCAAATGCGGTGCCGTATATGCATGGCATGCCTATGGCTTATGGCCGCTGCAGGATAGTGTAACCTCTAATCCCAAAGCTGACTGGAGACCTTTCTCCCTTGTTCCAAGTAAGGCCGGCAATACGGTAAGCCCTGGTATCAGCCTTGCGACCACCAGCTGGTACGTTGTAAGTTCTAGATGCAAAAACCCGGAGAAATTCATTGAAATGATGAACCTGTACTGTGAAAAGAGCTTCGGAGAAAGCAAGGAGGACTATTCCAAGTACATAAATCCGGGCGGAAAAATGGAAGGCCTATGGCGGTTATCACCAGTAACGATTAATACACCGAATAAAAACCAGATTACCACCCAAAAAGTGATTAAGGCCATGGAGGATGGAAATACCAGTGATATGAACGGCGAAGAAACAAATATGTACAACTATTGCAAAGCTTACCAGGGCGGTGACAGAAGCCTGTGGGGATGGAATATTGAATTTAATAAAGGCGGCTCCCAGGAGGTTCTGATTGGATATCAAAAAGCGGGAAATCTGGTGTATGATGAATTTTACGGCGCACCCACACCCACTATGTCTAAAACAATGACGACCATAGAATCCATATTGGATGAAGCCATCATCAAAATTATATCCGGCCAGATGAAGGTCGATGATTATGATAAAGCGATTGCCGACTGGAAGGCAGCCGGCGGGGAGCAGATCACAAAAGAAGTAAATGATTGGTACAGCTCCAAATAGTCAGATTAATTACTGGTGCGGAAGGACGGTAAACAATGCATCCGTACCAGTTTTTTAAGAAGGGATTATTTATGAACAGGAAAAACAGGTATGTAAAGTCAAGCTACACCTTGGGCAAGTTTAAAAGAGAATTGCCCCTGCATCTTATGATTTTACCGGGACTTATCCTTGTATTTATTTTTAGTTATGTTCCAATGGCAGGTCTGACCATGGCCTTTCAGAATTTTATCCCCAGCAAGGGCTTGTTTGGAGAGCAAAAATGGATAGGTCTTGAGAATTTTAATTTTATATTTCATCTGCCCGGGTTTACCAGGGCATTGAGAAATACGGTTATTATTGCATTTTGGAAAATACTGCTGGGTCTGGCAGTGCCAATCATATTTGCCCTTCTTTTAAATGAAGTGCATTCGCGAAAAGTACACCGGGTTGTTCAGACAATTGTATATCTTCCTTACTTTATGTCCTGGGTAATTTTAAGCGGAATTCTAGTAGATATCCTCTCTGCAAATGGAATCGTGAACGAAACCTTGAAAAGCTTAGGAATGAATCCGGTTTTCTTCCTGGGTGATAATCGGTATTTTCGCTGGACCAGTATATGGTCCGATGTCTGGAAGAATTTTGGCTATGGCGCTATTGTATATTTGGCCGCCATCCTGGGCATTGATACGGAACTGTATGAAGCGGCACAGATTGATGGAGCAAACCGGTGGAAGCAGACATGGCATGTAACCTTACCGGGTATGCGTATGATTGTTATACTTATGCTGGTATTAAGTCTTGGTAACGTACTAAATGCCGGATTTGATCAGATATTCAACCTCTACAGCCCCGCTGTTTATGAAAGCGGCGATATTATAGATACCTTCGTGTACCGGATGGGCGTACTGGATGCCCAATATGGACCAGCAACGGCCGTGGGCCTGTTTAAATCCATTATTTCCACCATTTTTATTTCAATATCCTACATCCTTGCATACCGCCTGGCGGATTACAGGATTTTTTAGGAGGCATATGACATGAGAAAAAAATCAACTGGCAGAATCCTATTCGAAATAATTAATTATACAGTTTTATTCCTTTTAGGCTCTATTTGTTTATTACCGGTAATTCACATACTGGCAATTTCCTTTTCCAGTAATACCGCAGCTGCCGCGGGAACTGTGACACTATGGCCGGTAGGCTTTACAACCTATTCCTATGAGTATGTGGCAGGGCGGAAGGAATTCTGGCATGCTGTCTTAATATCCCTGGAACGCGTGGGCATCGGGGTCCCTCTTAGCATGCTGCTGACGATAATGATTGCTTACCCCCTCTCCAAAGAAACATCTCATTTTCGGATGCGTACGGTATATGTCTGGTTTTTCTTCTTCACCATGCTATTTTCCGGGGGATTGATTCCAGGGTATATGCTGATTCAGAATCTGAATATGATGGACAGCATCTGGGCCTTAATATTGCCTGCTGCAGTACCGGTGTATAATATTGTTCTTATGCTGAATTTTTTCCGGGGTATACCAAAGGAATTGGAAGAAGCCTCCGTGATTGACGGAGCAACCCAGTGGCAGACGTGCTTTCGGATTTATATACCCTGTGCCAAGCCATCCATTGCGACCTTATCCTTATTTACATTTGTTTCCCACTGGAACAGCTGGTTTGACGGCCTCCTGTTCTCTAATTTTTCATCCAATTATCCCTTGGCCTCTTACCTGCAAACAGTAGTGGTAAGAAGGGATATGACGCTGCTTGGAGCCGGCGATTTACAGGCATTAATGAATATATCTGACAGAACTGTAAAATCTGCTCAGATTTTTATGGGAATGTTACCGATATTTATAGTATATCCCTTCGTACAAAAGCATTTTGTAAAGGGAATTGTGGTCGGTTCCGTAAAGGGATAATTAAGCCGTTCCTTGCTTTGTTTCTGCTGCTGTCCTGCAATACTATTATTTGTAACTGGATATACCCTGTGATATAATCTTAATACAACTCATTGTGTATTCTTGTGACCGGCAGGTGATAAAAATGAATAGAATGTTATTATTGGAAAATCAGGAAAGAAAACAGCGTTTTTACCCATTAAACAGCGAAGAAATATTATATAAAAAATTATATCAGAATAACCCGGATATCTATGACTTCCGTAAGAGCAGGCAGCAGTATCACAACTGGCAGGAATTTGTTACCATATACCGTAAAGAAAATAAAACTGAAATGGAAATGTCAGATATCGCACCTACTCCTATGGAAGAAGAGTTTTTGGAAAACAGCTGGTTTTACAGAGATGACATGGATGCCTGCCTCATAGCAAATGCCAGATATTGCCCTCCCTTCTGGCATTATCTGAAGTTCATCAAGATAGTTTATGTTCTGTCCGGAGAATGTATTTTCTACACCAGGGGAGGCGGGGAACAGACCCTTAAGGCAGGCAACTTTATGATAGTCCCGCCGAATGTGGAACAAACGGTTTTTGCCAGCCATGATGAGGATATTGTTATCAATATTCTTATCCGGTCCAGCACCTTTGAAAAAGCATTTTCCACCCTGCTATTAGAGTCCGAAGAGCTGGCAAAATTCTTTTGGAAGGTACTCTATGAACGGGGCGAGAGCAGTGTAGTGTGGTTTCGTTGCCATTCCGATGTAACACTGGATAAGTTTGTACTTGATATGTGGGAAGAGTATGAAAAGCATACCTTGAACAGTAATTTTCTTCTGGTCAGCTATGCTATGGTATTTTTAGCCTATGCACTACGGCATTTTCCTCAGGATATGGAGTCCATACAGGAGTCCCGTTTGAGCAGGGTGCAGTTACCCGTGATTATACAATATATCCATGCACACTATAATACCGCCAACCTGGCATCACTAGCAGAGCATTTTCATAAAAGTAAAAGCTACCTTTGCCGTTATATCAAACAGGAAACAGGTTATTCACCGACACATCTCCTAAAAGAAATCCGGATGACCCAGGCAGCCCTGATGCTGAAAGATTCACAATGCAGCGTAGAGGAGATTATGCTGAAGGTCGGATATACAGATATAAGTTATTTCTACAAGGCATTTAAGCAGTGTTATAGAATGACACCTGCGGCTTACAGAAAACAAGGGAATATCCCTTATCTGTAAAATATGCAGTGCTTGTAGCATCTTATGATTTTTCTTACACTTCTTATTAAATAAGAATCCTAGTAATTAAGGCATATTGTAAACTGGCAATTCAGGCAGCTGCAGTATGTCTTTTTAATCTCCTTTTTCCGCCTTGAATTTATCCATTATTTTATGAAAGGAGAGTACTAAGTGCTGAATATTCCATACAACATGTTTCAATACTCCATGTAAGAAGATAATAAAGGATGGTAAGCTAATACTATCAAAAAAGAGGAGGTATTTAAATGGTATTTAAAAAGCTAAGTGCAATATTTTTAATTGCTGCATTGACTGCAGCATCTGCTACGGGGTGCAGCTCAAACAAAATTGACACCTCGGCAGATAAAGCAAAGGTAGAGGGGAATACAACAGCTTCACCAACAGCATCAACGGACGCCGGTACCAAAAAATATGAGGGGGTTACACTATCCATTCTGAGGGAAAATTCCATGTCAGCCGAGGGATTAAATGCAGTACTTAAGGCAGCTACGGATGAGTTAGGCATGAAATTTGATGTAGAGACCTATGTTTCCGGCTCCGACGGGGACAACATTATCAAAACCAGATTGGCTTCGGGAGAAATGTCGGATCTCTGTATTTACAATGCAGGTTCCCTGCTGACTGCCTTAAATCCCTCCGAATACTTTGCGGATATTTCCAACGAAGAAGCCGCTTCCAGACTGGATGATACCTTTAAGAGCACAGTTACTGTGGATGGTGCGGTTTATGGAGTACCCTTTAATTCAGCGGCCGCAGGAGCAGTTTTATATTATAAGCCGGATTATAAGGAGTTGGGGTTATCCGTTCCCAAGACATGGGAGGAATTTCTGGCGAACTGTGATGCATTGCAAAAAGCAGGAAAGACAGCTCTCATTGGCACCTTTGGAGACAGCTGGACTTCTCAGGTTCTATTCTTAGGTGATAATTACAATGTTTTAGCGGCCCAGCCGGATTTCCCTAAAAAATTCGAAGCCGGAGAGAATAAATATGCAACAACAAAAGCCGGTTTAAGAAGCTTTGAAAAAATGGCGGATGTCAGTAAATATTATAATAAAGATTATTTAGCTGCCACCTATAATGATGGTGTTGATATGCTGGCAAATGGCGAAGGCAGCCAATGGATCATGCTTACACAGGTTTTAAGCAATATCTTTGAATTGTATCCGGAAAAGGTGAATGATATAGGAGTGTTCGCAATACCGGGAGATAATCCGGACGACAACGGATTAACCGTATGGATGCCGAATGCTTTATATGTTAATAAGGAATCCAAAAATGAGGCAGCAGCCTTAGCCTTTATCAATTTTTACACCTTCGCCAAGGCATTGGATGCCTATTCATCCTCTATTTTACCTGATGGTCCTTACTGTATTAAAAATTACAAGCTGCCCGATAATGCTTATGATGCCGTGAAAACCGATATGCAGGCTTACTTTGATGCCGGAAAAACAGCAGTTGCTTTGGAATTCCTGACCTCCGTAAAAGGTCCTAACTGTGCGGCAATAACCCAGGAAGTCGGAACCGGGCAGGCTACGGCAAAAGAGGCGGCTAAGGCTTATGATGAAGATTGCAAAAAACAAGCAGTGCAGCTGGGATTAAATTGGAAATAATTAATCTATTATTAGCCGCCTGTCTCAGGCGGCTAAACTTATCAATAGAAGCAGGAGGTTTAAATGATATGAATAAAAAGAAAATCTATTCTACCTGGTTTTTAGTGCCGGCAGCTGTTATTTTCTGTGTTTTCTTTTTAATTCCGTTAATCACATCATTATTCTACAGTTTAACAGTATGGGACTTTAACAGCTTTCGCTTTGTGGGCCTGGAAAATTTCAAGATGTTCTTTACGGAACAATCCTTAAGCGGCAGTATGAAAAACACATTGGTCTATGCGTTTTCTACCAGTGGCTCAAAAGTTATCATTGCGTTTTTTCTGGCTGTATTTTTGACCAGTAACATAAAATCGAAGAATTTCTTACGTTCCATCGTATTCTTCCCGAATATCGTAAGTACCATGGCTATCGGAATTACCTTTGCCGCTTTGATGCACCCTACAAAAGGTCTGTTTAATACTGTTTTAAATATGATCGGTCTAAAAGGGGCCGATTGGCTGGGCAATGCGGATATTGCACTTTACAGTGTAATTTTTACAGATGTCTGGAAGGGAGTCGGTGTGGCAACGGTCATCTACATAGCCGGCATTCAATCCATTGATAAGACATATTACGAAGCCGCTTCCATTGATGGTGCCAGCGGGTGGCAGCAGCTGAGGAACGTAACAATGCCCTTGGTAAGACCGGCGATGAATTCAGTCATCATACTGTCCCTGATCGGAGGCCTTCGGTCTTTTGATCTGATTTGGTCCATGACAGGCGGCGGTCCCGGCTTTGCCACTGATGTAGTTGCTTCGGTTGTCTATAAACAATATGCTGCAGGGTATTATGGTCTTTCTACGGCAGGAAATATCATCATGTTTATATTGATTGCAGTGATTGCTTATCCATTGCAGAAATTCTTACTGAGCAGGGAGGTTAATTAATATGGAAAAAAAGAAAAGATTATCGATTTTAGCTGATATTTTGGGTATTCTGGGTGCTTTGATCATCTTTGTCATTCCTTTCCTCTTTATGCTTGTGAATTCATTAAAAGATAGAAGAGGAGCCAACCTGCTCAGGCTGTCACTTCCGGAGACTTTTCAGTGGAAGAATTATACTGAAGTGATAACAGCCAATAACGGAATCATTTTTACGGCATTTAAAAACAGCTTGATTATTTCACTGGGTTCGGTACTGGTATTAATAATAGCTTGCGCAATGGCCGGTTATGTGTTACAAAGAAGAAAAGACAAGGTAATGAGCGTCTCCAATGTATTTGTTATGGCCGGACTTATGGTTCCGCCCGCTATTTTGCCTACGATTTCCATTATGCAGAATCTTCATGTATACAAGACCCTGTTTGGTATGATTATGGTTGAAGTAGCCTTGCAAATACCATTTACCATAATGCTTTACCGTGGTTTTATGAGTTCCATACCGGTTGAACTGGAAGAAGCCGGGTATATTGACGGCTGTACAAGGAGTAAGTTATTTATTTCAATTGTATTGCCGCTGCTAAAGCCTGTTACTGCTACCGTTACTATTTTAAATGCCGTAACAATATTCAATGATTTTACAAATCCCCTGTATTTCTTACCGGGAAATAAAAATGCAACGGTGCAGCTGACACTTTATAATTTTATGGGGCAGTTTTCAAGCTCCTACGGCCTGCTTTTTGCAGATGTAATCATTATTACCATACCGATGATTCTGTTATTTATCTTTTTTAATAAGAAAATTGTTGATGGTATGACGGCAGGTGCCGTTAAAGGGTAATTATTCGTATCAAAAGAAATATGTTGTTGGAATTATAAGTAAATTATGGATGCAAGGGGGGCAGGATATGCGGTTTAAAACAAAAATGGTCGTAATGTATGCAATTCTCATGGTTGTAATTGCTCTTGTCCTTGGTTTAGGTTTTTATCAATACAGCGTAAAACAGTACGAAAAGACAGAGGAAAAGAATCTGGAGGTAGCAGCGAATCAGCTGGTGGTTCAATTTGATGAAAAGCTGAAAACGATGGAAATGACCATGAATTATATTCTTTCCGATTCCGATGTTTTATCCAGTATTCGTATGCTGGCCCAGACCTCGGAAAAGAATGTTCCCATACAGTATAAGGAAGAAGCTAACTTAAATATCCGTACCGGAATCAATACGGATTACATAACAAAGCATTTTTACCGCACCATATTTTTTAATAAAACCGGAAGCATGATCAGCACTTATAGTTCAACAAGCGGAAAAGCGGAATCTTCCGTGGATTTGACCCGTATGCCATGGCTGGGGCGGGCAGATAAGGAAAAGGGTACACCAATTATAGTCAGTGCTCACAAAGATACCTGGAGCAGTAAGGATATTCAGGTGTTCTCCCTGGTAAAAGCCATTCAGGGTGAAAATATGGGGTATATCGAGATACAAAAGTCCCTGGGGGACCTGGAAAAAGAATTGCAAATATCAAAAGACAACCTCCTATTTATGATATATGTTAACAGCAGTGAGCTGCTCCTGACAAATTCAAAGGAGCCGGCTTTTGATATATATAAAGAGCTGGCTGAACAAAAGGGCACTTTTATAAAGAATATAAAAACAAAAAATGGCGAGCAATTGGCAGTAAAGGGGCATTCAAATACTTATGGTTTTAATATCCTGGTAGCCGAAGACAGGGAAATCATCAAGAAGGAAAGTGCTTATATTACTTCCATGACCTTTGGTATAGTTTTAGCATTTTTTATTATTTCCATGGCTTTTGTTATGATATTATCTCAATATCTAACAAAGCCGCTAAGACAGCTGCGTACAATTATGGAGCGTACAAAGCTGGAAAACATAGATGATGAAGTTAACCTGGATACTTCTGATGATGAAATCGTGGCTTTAAGCAGTTCCTATCAAAATGTATTGGAGCGTTTGCATAAATCTATTATAAAAGAAAAGAAAATGTCTTTATTACAAATACAGGCTCAGTTTGATTCTTTACAATCTCAGGTAAACCCGCATTTTTTATATAATGTGCTGAACGTAATCGCAGCAAGAGGCATGAGTACCGGTGATGAAAATATTTGTGAAATGTGCGGAAGCCTCGCTATGATGCTGCGTTACTCCACAAATAACAAGAACCGCTATGCAACCATAGAAGAGGAATTGCAATATTTAGACCAATATTTCTATTTATTGAAATCCAGATATGAACATAAAATAGATTTTGAAGTGACCGTAAACAGCAACATCCGAAAACAGATAATTCCGAAAATAGTACTTCAGCAGATTGTAGAAAACTGTGTTAACCACGGCTTTAAAAACAGTACGAAGCAAATGCAGATCCGTATTTATGGGTGGGAAGAAAAAAACTACTGGTATATTAAAATACAGGATAATGGACAGGGATTTGAGGAAAAGACACTGGAAGCCATTAGGGATAAGCTGAATATCACAAAGGAACGCTTATTAAAAGAGGGAACCAGTATGGAATTGGAAATTGGCGGTATGGGCTTAATTAATACCTATGCCAGATTGCTGCTCCTTTTTAATGACGATTTATACTTTAAGTTAAAAAATGTAACAGGCGGTGCAGAGGTAATAATTGGGGCATCTATAAGAACTGATATAAGCACTTAAGCCAAGATCATATGAAAGGAAAAAATTATGTTTAAAGTAATAGTTGTGGATGATGAACCTAGTGCACTTGATCATATTTGTACAATTATTAAAAATAAAAATCCGGAATATGAAGTTATAGGAACGGCAGATAATGGTCTGGAGGCTTTGGAAATGACACGAAGCCTGGAACCGGATTTAGTTATCAGTGATGTTAGAATGCCTCTGATGGACGGAATTAAACTGGTATCTGAAATTAAGAATGAGTTACCGGAAATATTCACCATCATCGTAAGTGGTTATCAGGATTTCGAATATGCAAAAGGAGCAATTCAGTCCGGGACCTATGATTATATATTAAAACCTATATTGCCATCGAATATGAAGATGGTCTTAGAGAAGCTTGCCATAATTTTAAGAAAGAATTATTTTCTTGAACGTAAGCTGATTATTCATAAATTGGTTAATGGCAAAAGCTGTGAGGAAAATAAAATACAAAAATATTTTCCTTATAAAGAGTATTATTGTGCCATTATCCGAAAGAACGGATTGCTCCGCAGGTTTGCCGCAGACAGCAATGTGGAGATATATCCGGAAAGTCATGAAATAATGACAATCTATGGGCGGGATGAGATGGAATCCCTCTATATTCTGCCAAAAGAATTACTTGTAGGGAAAACCTTTGAAGAATATATTACAGGTGTGAAAGAGAAAGGCAAAACAAATAACCAGTATATAACTTTAATTTACGGCAATCATAGTTTTCCGGTGTCAAAATTACAGGAGAAGGTTAAAGAACTGTATCGAACCTTGGATACCGTCAGTGTTGTGGGCTTAAATCAGGTTTTAAATATTGACAATCCCTTTTTACTGAAGGAGATAGAATTTAATAGTTCCGCTATAAAAAAAGTATTGGAAAATCTGGAGTGCCTGGTAAAGGAACAGCAATATGACAAATTTAAAAAGGAATTAAAACGGCTGTATCAGAAATGGCTGGAAGAAAAGAAGCCCCAATTGTGGACTGAGCACATATCCCACCAGATTATTTATATAGTCAATAAATATAATAAAGAAGCTTTTTCCCTGATCGAGTGTGAATACATGCTGGAAGATACCTTTTTTTATGCCGAAACCATTGAAGAATTGGTCGATAACCTGCTCGAAATTATATTTAAATATGTCAGAAATTCCGAGGAATATTACAAGGTGGATACAATCGAATTTTTTAATTCCATCCTGTTGTATCTGGAGAATCATTTATCCGAAGATTTATCTTTGCAGGTCATATGTAAGAAATTCACGGTCTCACAGACCTATTTAAGCAGAATGTTTCGTAAATATACCAGTGAATCCTTTAATCAATATTTGATATCCATGAGAATGAATAAGGCCATTGAGATTATGCAGAATGATTCAGAAAAATATATAAAGGATGTGGCAGCAATGGTCGGTTATTACGACCAGTTTTATTTCAGCAGGGTATTTCGTTCCTATACCGGAAAATGTCCCACTGACTATTTAGTAGGAATCTCATTGCAGGGATAAGTGCCATCTTATGCTGTATATTACATGTAAAATGCTGGATTATCCATGTCTAATTGATAAATACCTGATATACTTAAAAGAATATTAACACAAATTTTTGCTTTTTAGTGAAAGGAGAAGGTCATGTTAAAAGTTAGAAAAAATGTGTTAAGAATGATTGCAGGGCTACTCAGTTTTATAATTCTTTTAAGTGTATTCATTCTTCCGGCAATGGCAGTTAATGCTTATGGTCCTCTGACAATGTACACTGCCGAGCCGGCAGCATCTGTGCGGTATGGAACATTATATCCGCATGCAATTCAGCTTCAGTACCAGAACAACGGGGCTTATAATGGCAGGATGTATGCAACCTTTGAAAAATACACCGTTGAGCCATTCACTTTTCCGGTATTTGAGAGCACTGACAGTGGTGCGTCATGGACACGGCTTCCTGATGTAACAGATGAGGTAAACGGATGGGGATTAAAACAGGAACCGCATTTGTTTGAGCTTCCCCAGGACATTGGAAGCCTGGAGAAGGGAACCATCATAATGATCGGCAATTCGGAACCTGCAGATGATTCAAAAACTAAAATTGATATGTACAAGAGCACAGACCTCTGCAGGTCCTGGACCTTTGTAAGCTCAGTGGCTTCCGGCGGAAAAGCAGCAATGGGCACGGCCAGTGCCATTTGGGAGCCATGGCTAATTGCAGCAAATAACAAATTAATTTGCTTTTATTCCGATGAGCGTGGCATGACCTCCGGCGGTCAAAAAATAGTTGCACAGTCAACAACCGATGGAGTTAACTGGAGCCCTCCCTTTGATGTTTGCAATTTTTCTTCCCTGAATCCCAGTCACCGTCCCGGTATGCCAGTAGTTACAAAAATGGCCAACGGCCAGTATATAATGGTTTATGAGTACATAGGGTTACCGGGAGCACCCAATTACTATAAAATCACCTCAGATGCCGAAAACTGGTCTCCGTCAGAGCGGGGAACAGTATACGGATACGGCGGAGATCCTTATGTCGCTGTTATGAAGGACGGTAAGGTGGTTGCCGGCGGTTACAATGATACAGGTATATTTGTAAATGCAAATAATGGTACCGGCATTTGGACGAAACAGGCTGCCCCGTTGGCAAACGGCTACAGAAGATGCCTTGTGCCTTTAGCAAACGGAAGACTGTTTATAATGAATGGCGGTCCTTTGAAAGAACCTGCTTTAAATTCTGTTACATATGCCGATATGCCTGTAAACGGAGTTGAGGGACAGAGTATATATTTTAAGCTTATGAATAAAGCCGCCGGAAAAGCCCTTGACGGAATGGGGGATACAACAGCCGGCTCAAATGTATGTCAATTTGCGGAAAATGTAACGGATAACCAATTATGGATTAATGTCGATTTGGGTAATGGCTATTTCGCCATACAAAACAAAGCCACGGGATTAAGATTGGACACTATGGGAAGAAAAACAGATGGAAGTATTGTTGGCCAATATACTGCCAGTTCAAGTTATAACCAGCAGTGGTCAATTGTATCCCAAGACGGAGATTACTGGAAGATCGTGAACCGCGCTACCGGTAAATGTCTTGATACCGGAGACCAGACAGGTGATGGTGCCCCCATGCAGCAATGGTACAGCAATTACAGTAATAATCAGCTCTGGCGCTTTTCATCAAACTAATTGTTAAAATAGAAGGAACCATGCTTATCTAATGTTATTATTAGTTTTGCTATGGTTCCCCCTCTATTCCCACCTGATTATTTTGCTTTTTATTACAACTATAAAATTATTAATAACTTTTATTCTTTATTCTCCCGGGCATTCCGCTTTTCTTGCGGCAGCTATGACTGTCAGATAATCCTGTATCAATTCCCTATCCACACCCATTTTCTCCAGATACCGGTCGGCCAGTGTCTGCTTAAGTACCAGCAGCTGTTCCCTGTCACCTCCTATATCCGGTACCGGTGTGTATTGCACCAGGTAAACTGTCCTGGCGATATCGTACAGATAATTACCGCGGCATACATTCATAAAATCTATTGCAATTGCTTTTCCGCCAGAAATGATTACATTACCGGGGTGAAAATCTCCGTGGCAGAGAGTTTTTCCCTCAGGGAGCTTATGCAGCAGCTTAAGCATCTTTTCCTTTTCCTCAAACGTCAGGAAGGCTGACTCCTGGATATGATACCTTAGAAAATCCTTATAATCAGGAATATCCGTACTGGTATTGGCAAGAATTTCTTTATGCAGCCCTGCCAGGTAATCCGTGCACATTTCCAGATCCTTCGTAGCCAGCACCCTGTCAAGTAAGGATTCTCCGTCAATCCTGTCATATATAATGCCATACTGGCCTTCATATATTAATTTTCCGTAGGTTTTAGGTTTATTGAACTTCATGGGATTTACTATGACAGTGTTGCTGAATTCCCTGTCAACAACTTCCTCGGAATACCCCGGATGAAAGAGTTTCAGGACTTTCCCCTCCTCCCATTGGTAAACAACTGCCGTATTTCCCGTACCAATTACAATGCCTTTCTCCATAGCTTCTCCAATCTGGTTTTATATTTGATGTACTCAAAATTCTAATTGTAATAAATATGTTTATTATATAGTAAAGAATAAATTCTTTCCAGAAAAATATTAAACTATAACCCCTGAAATAGCAAGGTTAGCGTAAGACCGGGAGAGTGGCAGCGGCAGAGAACCAGTAAAATGTAGTGACTGCTGCAGAACGTATATTGATGAATCCTCATAAATAAAAACCATGTATATAAAAGAATTCATTCCGTATTTATACATGGTTTTTAATTTATTCAAGGATTTATTCATTTTCTAACAGCCCATTGTTTTATAAAAAAATACAAGCTTATCTTATCCCTCGATTTCGCGGATCAAATTTACCATTTCAATGGCCCCGGCAGCGCAGTCAAAGCCTTTATTGCCTGCTTTTGTACCGGCACGCTCAATTGCCTGCTCGATATTTTCTGTGGTTAACACCCCAAACATAACAGGAATTCCGCTGTGAAGGGCCACATTCGCGATGCCCTTAGAAACCTCATTGCAGACATAATCATAGTGGCTCGTACTTCCGCGGATTACGGCGCCAAGGCAGATTACCGCGTCATACTTACCACAGGATGCCATTTTAGAAGCAATCAGGGGAATTTCAAAGGCACCGGGAACCCATGCAACTTCAACATCCTCCTCTAGGACATCATGGCGTTTTAAGCAATCCAGGGCACCAGTCAGCAGCTTTGATGTTATAAACTCATTGAAACGTGCGGCAACAATACCGATTTTAATTTCCTTTGATACTAACTTTCCTTCAAATACTTTCATGTGAACCTCTCCTTTTAATAATGTAATATATGACCCATTTTTTCCTGTTTTGTTTTCAAATAGAATAAGTCATAAGGGTTAGCTTCCGCCTGAATCGGAACACGTTCTGTTATTTCCAGCCCAAAGTCAGAAAGCTCATATACCTTTTGGGGGTTATTCGTCAGAAGACGAAGAGTCCTTGCTCCTAAATGCCGCAGAATCTGCGCACCGATATAGTATTCCCGCAAATCGCCGTCAAAGCCCAGGGCAAGATTTGCCTCCAGGGTGTCCAGGCCATGGTCCTGTAATTCATAAGCACGAAGCTTATTCACCAGCCCGATTCCGCGGCCCTCCTGACGCATATAAAGAAGCACGCCGCGCCCTTCCTTTTCAATCTGTGCCATTGCGGCGGCAAGCTGCTGCCCGCAATCGCAGCGGAGAGAGCCGAAGGCGTCTCCTGTGAGGCATTCGGAGTGGACACGGCACAGCAGCTCCCTGCCATCTCCAATGTCACCCTTGACAAGAGCTACATGGTGTTCGCCATTTAACTTGTTCACATAGCAGTGAGCCGTGAAATCACCGTACTTCGTGGGCATACTGTTCACAGAGGTTCGGACCACGAGAGTATCATTTTTCTTGCGGTATTCCTGCAATGCTTTAATCGTAATGAATATGATATCCCATTCCTTTGCCAAATCTGCCAGAGCAGGTGTACGCATCATGGTACCGTCTTCCCCCATGATTTCACAGCACAAACCGCATTCCTTCAATCCCGCAAGCCGCATTAAATCCACTGTTGCTTCGGTATGCCCGCCACGCTCCAGAACTCCGTTTTTCTTTGCCTGAAGAGGGAACATATGCCCCGGCCGGCGAAAATCTTCCGGCTTTGAGCTTTCGTCCACACACTTCATAGCGGTAACAGAGCGTTCTGCCGCAGATATACCGGTGGTGTTTCCTGCATAATCTACTGACACAGTGAATGCGGTATGATGATTATCCATATTTTCTGTGACCATCTGGGGAAACTTCAGCCACTCACATATTTCTCCGCTCATGGGCATGCAAATCAGCCCCTTGCCATGAGTTGCCATAAAATTGATATTTTCCGTGGTGGCAAATTGGGCCGCGCAGATAAAGTCACCCTCGTTTTCCCGGCCCTCATCATCCGTAACAAGTATAATTTTTCCCTTACGCAAAGCGTCCAGCGCTTCTTCAACCGAATTGTATTGAAACATGTGCATTCCCTCCTAAAATCCATATTTTTCGATAAATTCTTTTGTCAAAGTGTTCTCTGTCTTTGGAACAGCAGAAGTTCCGAAGAGTTTTTCAATGTATTTTCCTACAAGGTCATTTTCCAGGTTAACCTTATCTCCAAGGGCTTTTTGGGAAAGAATTGTAGATTTGACTGTGTGTGGAATGGCTGAGATACTAAAATCCTCACCGCTCACACTGGCAATTGTCAGGCTTATGCCATCAACAGCAATGGAGCCTTTTTCAATGATGTACCTTAAAATGCGTTCCTGAGCACGGAAAGTGTACCAGACAGCATTGTCTTCTTTATGGATTTTGCTAATGACCCCAACCCCGTCGATATGCCCGGAAACCATATGCCCGCCAAAGCGTCCGTTTACAGGCATGGCCCGTTCCAAGTTAACAGGACTTTTCCTTTTCAGGCTGCCCAATGAAGAACGGTTCAATGTTTCGTGCATGACATCAGCTTGAAAGGTATCTCCTGAACAGCCTGTTACAGTCAGGCATACGCCGTTTACCGCAACACTGTCACCAAGGTTCAGGTCATTGAATATAACCTTTCCTTGAATGGTAAGTACAGAGGACTGGGCACCTTTACGGATTTCTTTCAAAATACCGATTTCCTCAATTATTCCTGTAAACATGGATATGCCACCTCACTTTCAATCAGGATATCCTCACCTAACCGTGAGATGGTGCTGTTTGTGAGACAGAAAGCAGTTTCGGGGCTTTCCGCCCCTTTTCCGGATATGGGTGTTCTCGCCTCCAAGCCTCCAAGCAGCTTGGGAGATATATATGCCTGAACCTTGTTTACAATACCGCTGTTCAGAGCCGACCAGTTCAGCATACCTCCGCCTTCCAGAAGAATACTGTCGATGCTTTCTTCTCCGAGTTTCGTCATTAGTTCACAGAGCTCCAGATGGCCGTCTTTTTCCGTGACAGGGAGTATGCGGCAGCCTGCTTTGATATATGGAGCATATTTTCCGGTGTCACGGCAGGCCGTAGCAATTATTGCAGGCACAGCGCCGGCTGTTTTCACGATATTTGAATCCAGCGGTGTACGCAAATGAGTGTCACAAATAATCCGGACCGGGTTTCTTCCATTTTCAAGCCGGCAGGTCAGAAGGGGATTATCCGCAAGTACGGTACCAATGCCTGTCATAATGGCAGAGTAGTACAGGCGGTCCTGGTGCACTTTTTTACGTGCCGGCTCCCCTGTGATCCATTTTGATTTTCCGGTGTAGGCGGCCGTTTTCCCATCCATTGTCATGGCATATTTCATGACCACATATGGCTGTTTGGTTTGGATGTAATGAAAAAATACCTCATTGAGCTTTCTGCATTCCTGCTCCAAAACTCCCTCTGTAACTTCAATGCCCTGCTGCCGAAGCTGTTCGATTCCTTTCCCGGCCACCATGGGATTTGGGTCCTTGCAGCCGATAACAACCTTTTCAATGCCGCTTTGGAGAATAGCCTCTGTACAGGGAGGCGTTTTGCCAAAGTGGCAGCAGGGCTCCAAGGTGACGTAAAGCACCCCGCCTGCCGGGGCTTCCCTGCAGCCGGCAAGCGCATTACGTTCTGCGTGAAGCCCGCCGTACCTTTCATGATATCCCTGACCGATGATTTTATTGTCCTTCACAATAACGGCACCTACCATTGGATTGGGATTTACAAAACCTTTTCCTTTTTCCGCCAGTTCCAGTGCCATGCGCATGTACTCTGTGTTTTCCATGCAACACCTCCTAAAAAAGAAAATACCTTGAATATAAAATCCAAGGCATTTTTTAGATGTACACAGGCTTATTGCAGCTATGTGATCCGGTTTTTACTGTTCACACTGTACAAAAAAAGCTCTGAAATGGTAAATCATTCCAGAGCAATCATACAAATAGGCGCGTAAAACGCGAACATCTTTTTTCTTCTTTCATCCAGACTTTACTGTCGGCTTCGGAGTTTCACCGAATCATGCCTTGCGGCTCGTGGGCTATACCACCGGTAGGGAAATGAACCCTGCCCTGAAGCTATATTCAATTGCCGTTATTATATTCTTATTGTATTCAATTGTCAATAATTATATTTGACTCTCATAACAATTTATTTTTGCCTCTCATTACAATTATTAGTCTGGTAATATGCTATATCTATTTAGATATTTATCTAATTGCACTTGACATTACATTTTTGTATGTATTATAATATCAAAAACAATGATTTGATATCCATCTAATCAAAAGGAGCGAATATGGATTCTGAATTAATAAAAAAAATAGTAAAATCCAGCGGTGTAAGGGAAGGAGAACTGATATTGGTTCAATTATGGGGAGAAGATTCTGATATTACTATTATGCATGACTTTGCTGTGGCGGTAGCAGAACTTGGAGCCTCACCTCTGGAATTACAGCAGTCAAGAAGCCACAACAGGAATATTTTTTCGGCAGCAAAAGAAGCATGCTTTCCTGAAAGATATTATTCTATCTTTGAGAAAGTGGATGCCGTTCTGGATGTATTTACCTATCAACCGGTAGTATTGAATTATGAAATTTCAAAGGAGCAAATGAATTATTACAGGAATTATATGAGGAAACTCTTTGAGACTCTGATGAAGAAAAAAAGATTTACCCAAATCCGTATTCCCACGGCAGAAAATGCCCGGGAGTCAGATTTGGATATAGAGGATTATATCAAACGGATGACAAAGGCCTATGACATTGATTACATAAAATTAAGTGAAATTTGTGAAAAGAAGATAGCAGAATTAAAGGCAGCCAGAGAAATCCTTCTGCATACCGGTGATAATTGCAGCTTAAAACTGGTAATGGGGGACAGGAACTGGATTGCTGACTGCGGTGACGGGGATTGGCCCTGCGGTGAGGTTTATATAGCCCCAATAGAAGAAAAAACTGCCGGAAAAGTATTTTACAATAAATTGTTTATAGAAAATACAGGAGTATTTGAAAAGGTAATATTAACGGTGGAAGAGGGTATCGTTATTAGCAGTAATCAGGAAAAGGTCAATGATTTTATTAAAAATTGTGCAAAAGAGAGCTTAACTGTTTGTGAGCTTGGCTTTGGCTGCAATGAAAACATTACCGGTTTGTGCGGTTATGCGGTATTGGATGAAAAAATGGCAGATTCCTTCCATATAGCAATTGGTGACAACAGAATGTTCGGCGGAAAAAATAAAGCTGACCTTCATATGGATTTTGTAGGTATTGCAGAGATAGAAATAATCAATTAGGAGAGAAGCGTATGTATAACAATGAGAAAACGGAATTTTTAGAATATCTGGAGTTATCTCTTAAAAGCTCAGAGGAGGAAATAAAGGAGCTTTCAGGAGAGGATAGAAATGATGAAGCCAATCATGTAAAAGTAAAGGCTAACATCTTTCAGATATTTAAAACAGTATTTTTAGGAGTAGTAAATCAAAAGGCTCTTGATAAAGAAGAGGTCAAAAATTTATTTCAGGCTAAAACGGAAAGCATACCAGCAAATTGGAAAAAATCCCTTGAGAATGCCAGGGCCTTTAAGGATACGGAAAAGACTATGATTGAAGAAATCAAACTGCAAACGCTGGAAGAAATAAGAACTACCTTTTTAAGGATTTGGGAGGAACAGTATGACAGAGACTGATGCATTAAAATTGTTCAAATGCCTGGCAGATAAATCAAGAATGAGGATTTTAAAATCTCTGATAATAGAAGACATGTATGTAGAAAGACTGTCCGAAAGATTGGATCTTACGCCTGCCACTATTTCCTTTCACTTAAAAAAATTAGAGGATGCAGGCGCTGTCACTGCCTATAAGGACCAATATTATATGATGTATTCTTTATGCAAGGATATTTTTATGACAAATATTTTAGAAATAATAAAGGAAGAAGCAGGGGATGCAAAGGAACAGGAGGAACGTGACAATAACTATCGGCAAAAGGTATTAGACTCCTTTTTCGAATATGGAAAATTGAAGACAATACCAGCACAACGGAAAAAAGAGCGTATTGTATTAGAAGAAATCACTAAATCCTTTGAAAAAGGAAGAGAATATACGGAGCGGGAAATAAATATTATTATCGCTGACTTTCACGATGACTTTTGCACCCTGCGAAGGGATATGATTTCTGAGGGATTGTTGGAAAGAAAAGATAATATCTACAGGGTTTGTCAGTAAAATTAATCGACTTCCTCCTTTACTTATGGTAAAATGTTACTTAATAATCACACAGACAGCATGCATAACGAGGTATTAATATTACAAAAGGATATTCAGCTGGAATTTCAGCTGGTACATAAAATAACCGGATACCAAAATTTTTGCAAGCATGACTATCAGTGGTAAAGCTATTCGTCATAAGCTTACACAATCCGTACAGGAGGACGTTACTATAAAAAGTATTCCCAATTTTATTACTGCCGTCAGAATTATACTCTCCATCCTTTTACTATTTACTGCACCCATGTCAGGAGCCTTCTTCATTATCTATGTTCTATGCGGTTCCAGTGATATTCTGGATGGGTACATTGCCAGAAAAACAAATACTTCCAGTAAGCTTGGGGCAGTTCTTGACAGTATTGCAGATTTTATATTTATAGCTGTAACATTAATTATATTAATACCGGTTATACATCTGGAGCTATGGATGCTTATCTGGCTGGTGCTTATTGCAGTGGTTAAATCAGCCACTCTATTGACTGGTTTCATAAAATACCGCACATTTGCATTTTTGCATACCCTTATGAACAAATTGACCGGCATATTATTGTTCTGCTTTCCGTTGTTCTATTATGCCTTGGGATTAGCTGCAGCAGCCGGCATACTATTAAGTATGGCAACGCTTGCCGCAGGTGAAGAATTTATAATAACCTTAACCGTCCCAACGTTTAATCCTGATAGAAAATCTATTTTAAAAAGTGAGGATAAGTAATGAACGAAAAACAGCAAAAGGTAATGGAAGAGCTTTTTACCTGTATGGATAATTCCTATAAGGATATTTTTGCACACCTGGCGGAATATGCCGTCGCCCTTGGCTATAACCCAGTCAGAAACAAAACACAGGATATTACAATAGATTTTAAAAATAATAAAACGAAAAAGTGTATTTTAAAAATGGAGCAGCACGAGCAAAAGCATGACGAATACCAGTACAAAGAAAGAAATATTCCGGGAATCAGGCTGCGTTTTTTTGCAGTAAAGGAATATTCCGATATTTTCAAGCTTGGTATTAAAAGGGTCATAGAAAATTTTGACGGCAGATATACCGGATGCTATGGGTGCGGAAGATGCGACGGTACACAGGGATATACCTACCTATATGACGATGGCAGGGAGGTATTCCGCTGCGGCTCGGAATTAATCTCAATTTTCGATTTTAGTAAAGAAAATATTCCTGAAATAGAAGCACTAATGAAAGCACAGGCAGCTTATTACAGTAAGAGTCAGGAATAGCAGCAGCCGGTGGTTACAGTTCCTGTGAAATAGAGTTTATAAAAAGGGTTAATGAAAAATCATTCAAATTATAAGAGGTAATGAAATGAAGATAGACGAATTAATCGATACCGATTTCAGCGGCTGTATAGCAATAAGAGAGCATGACAGGCATATCTTACAAAAAGCTTATGGATATGCAGACATGCCCAATAAAATACCAAATGAATTAAACACCCGGTTTGCAACGGCATCCGCCGGAAAAGTATTTGTGGCTGTGGGAATCCTGCAGCTTATTGAACAGGGTAAAATAAAACTGGAAGATACCATCGGTAACCTTCTTCCGCTTGATTTTTATCAAATCGACAGAGATATTACCGTAAAGCAGCTGTTGACACACACGTCGGGCATACCGGATTATTTTGATGAAAGCGTTATGGAGGAATATGAGGAATTATGGAAGGATTACCCCAACTATAAGATTCGTACCTCAAAGGACCTGCTTCCTCTTTTTATCCAGAAGCCTATGATGTATCCGAAAGGAGAAAAATTTCAGTATAACAACACAGGCTTTGTTGTATTAGGGCTGATTATTGAAGAAGTAACCGGACAGGCCTTTGACGAATATCTGGCTAACCAAGTTTTTGCACCAGCCGGAATGTCTGATACAGGGTATTTCGAACTGGACAGATTACCTGCAAGATGTGCCAACGCATATATTTATGACAAGGTCAGAGAAGAATATTACACCAACATATACAGCGTGGATGTAAAGGGGACGGGAGCCGGCGGCGCATTTACCACGGTTAATGATATTGAAAAGTTTTGGGATGCCTTATTTTCTTATAAGCTGCTGTCCCCCGGAATGACAGGAGAAATGTTAAAGGAACATAGTGGAAATGAAAAAGAAGGATTTTACGGCTATGGTATCTGGCTAAAAAAAGAAGAGGATAATACCTTCACCCCCTATTTTCAAGGCTGTGACCCGGGTGTAAGCTTTATATCATGGTATCATCCCGGTGAGAATAAAAACCTGACATTGGTAAGTAATTTAGGCTGCAATGTCTGGAAGCTTTTAAGAAATCTAAGAACTGCCATATAAAGTGTCCGTTATAAATCCAAAGGACAATGTCGCTGGATTATCCCTAAGAATAAACCAGCAGTAAAAGCAAATTTCAGGAAAGGCTGCTTCAGGAAAGGCTACCGCAAACAGTACGTTTATTTTTCTTTCCTGCGGCGGTATTGCAGGAAACCCTGCAATATAGTGGTGATATAATGGAGACTCCAACCAAGTATATTGAAATAATTAAGGACCAAACAAACAGGACTCTCTGGAGCCTGAACAATGTAATAGATGCAATCCCTGATTTCTACTGGGAAAGGCTTTATTGTGACATGCCGGTATGGAAGCACGTTTACCATACGCTTCATTCCCTTGATATGTGGTATATAAATCCTCTGGTATATGTAGAACCCCCTTTCCATACAGAGGGGCTTAATGACCTTGATGCAGAAACGGAAGGCTGCCTTTCCAGAGAATTACTGAAGAATTATTATCAGGATATCCAAAAAAAGATTCTTGCCTACTTAGATGGACTGGATGATGAAAAGCTTTTGGAAAAGCCCGAGAAATGTCCTTATACAAAATTCCATCTTATTATGGCACAGCACAGGCATCTTGACATGCATATAGGTATGCTGATGGGATATGTTATTGCAGGGGAAGATTTATGGCCCAGAATACTGGGACTGCAATCAGAATTTCCGGAAGGGAAATATTCTCTTTATTTCTAACCCAATTAAAATAGGTGCAGGAACATGAATGAAATTCTACATATAAAAGCAATAGAAGCAACTGACAAAGAATATTCCAGCATTTAAGTCAGAACTTTTTAAGTCAGAACTGCTAAAGATTTGAGGTGGAGAATGGAGCATTCGAAAGTTAAACTAACTATTACAGCTTCCGCATGCAGGTGCGGATATCACAGGAAGGGGGATGAATTTCTTGTCGAAGATATTTGCCCTCCCTTGTGCCATGAGTTATGGAACAGCATCTATCCTTCCGTTTATACTTTATTAAACGGAGGAATTTTGGATTATGGCAATGGTAAATCCAGGTGCTTTGATGCCAAATGTCCAGACGGGGGACGTGTTTGCATACATGGAGAAACTGTCGGTGATAAAGAAGAGTAAGGTCCAATGAGATTGAAGCATTTTGGGAAGAAAAGGAATGCTTCTCTGATAAAGGCTTACATACTAAAAATAAATTAGTAGGGATTGAAATTAAAAGAAAAGTATGATATAAATATTTATAAATTAATAATTAAAAAAAGTATTAGGCTGAAGCCTTGATCCACGTCTGTTAGGGAAAACCATAACAGGCGTGTTTTTTATGGGAGAGTGTATGAACAAAAGAAGGTTTGTTTTAGAAATACTGACTGTATTATTCGGGAATTTCCTTTATGCAGCAGGGGTGGTGTTATTTATTATTCCATCGGGACTCATTACCGGAGGAACTACCGGTATAGCATTATGTATTTACCATACAACCGGTCTGCCGGTGTCCTATTTCGTATTTGGCTTCAATATTATTATGTTTTTGTTAGGATTCTCTATCTTGGGGAAGAAATTTGCCTTTACGACCCTGATAAGTACCTTTTGTTATCCCATTGCTTTGGAGCTGTTACGCAACGCCTGGGGAAACTACATTCTTACTGATGATATATTATTATGTACAATTTTTGGCGGTATTTGTATCGGCACCTCTATTGCGCTTATTATCAGGGTTGGCGCAAGTACCGGCGGTATGGATATACCACCTTTGATATTATACAAGTTCTTTCGTATACCGGT
This sequence comes from Anaerocolumna jejuensis DSM 15929, assembly GCF_900142215.1. Taxonomy (GTDB): domain Bacteria; phylum Bacillota; class Clostridia; order Lachnospirales; family Lachnospiraceae; genus Anaerocolumna; species Anaerocolumna jejuensis. The sequence continues at coordinate 74,770 of NZ_FRAC01000006.1, forward strand.
ATCTGTCAGCCTTTATATTGCAGATTGTGGGATATTGGCTCTGCAGGCATTTTTACTGAAAGGAATGCTGCAGGAAGGCGAAAAGGTACTTTATGGTATCCTTTTGGTCCTTACCTACACAATTATTATCGATAAACTGCTTATGCTAGGAACGAGCAAGATACAGATTAAAGTGGTAAGCAGTAAATCCGATCAGATTAAAGCTGCCATTATTTCTGAAATTGACAGAGGAGTTACCCTTTTACACGGCATGACAGGGTATTTGGAAAATGAGACGGACATATTGCTAAGTGTAATATCAGGCAGGGAATTGGCAAAGGTAGAAAAACTGGTGCATGACATAGACGAAGAAGCCTTTGTTATCATTAGCCGTGTCAGTGAGGTAAGAGGCAGAGGCTTCAGCCTGGGCAAAAAATATATCAAAGATAATATGTAAAATCAAAAAGAGTTTTAACCGGTAACTTAATGATATGGGCTATAAAATTTTAGAACAAGCTGCCCCAGAATTAAGCTATTAGTCAAACTAAAAATTGAACATGACAGCCTGTTGTCAGGTTTTTTTTGCTATTCTTAAAAGGTATTGAGGAATACAATAAAATAATATTTTTTAGGAGGTCATTATGGAAAATAACAGGAAAGATTTTGTTCCGCAAATTGAATTGGGAAGTGTTGTGTTAGACAGCAATGATATTAAGACTCTTTCTGATTTTTACATCCGTATGCTTGGATGGGAAAAGGAATACGAGGAAGAAGGCATCTGGATTAGTATTGTGTCAAAAGCAAAAGGTGCTCGAATTAGTTTTCAAAGTAACGAAGATTATCTTCCTCCCGTATGGCCGGAGGAAGAAGGAAAACAGCAGCAAATGGTACACCTGGATTTCAGTGTAGGAAGCAAGGAGAACCTGGAAGCTGCCGTGCAGCATGCACTGGCCTGCGGAGCTGTAAAAGCAAAGGATCAATATTCAGACCATTGGGTGGTAATGCTTGACCCGGCAGGACATCCCTTCTGCTTTGTAGAGTAGACTTTCAGGAAATTCGTACCACACTCTTTTTACGTATAAGGAGGATATTACATGAAATTAGACCGCCTGCTTGGAATTCTTACAATACTCCTGCAAAATGACAGGGTCACAGCTCCCTGGCTGGCAGACAGATTTGAGGTGTCACGCCGTACCATAGGAAGGGATATTGATGCACTTTGTATGGCGGGAATACCCATTGTGACCCACCAGGGCGGCGGAGGCGGAATATCCATCTTAGACGGTTACAAACTAGACAAGAGTATTCTTACTGCAGATGAGCTTACAGGTATAATTGCTGCTCTAAAAGGCATTGGAACGGTATCTGATTCCTCTCAGATAGAAAGGACACTGGATAAGCTTTCTGCCAGTAAGGATACTGTAATATCCTTGCAAGCCCCCATTGTGATTGATCTTGCCTCCAACTACAAGGGTACACTGACCCCTAAAATAACCCAGATCAAACAGGCTATTTTGGACCAGAAGCTGATCGAATTCGACTATTATTATGAAAAGGGACTTACTCATCGCAGGATTGAATCTTATTTTCTAATATTCCAGTGGTCTGCCTGGTATGTATTCGGCTTTTGTCTTGAGAAACAGGATTGGCGCTTATTTAAGCTGGCAAGATTATGGGAGCTGAAAACCTGTGACGAACTCTATTTCCAAAGAGCAATCCCGGAAGACAGAAAGGATTTTAATGCATATCTGCCTGATGATAAGATTCTCCTTGCGGTATTTGAGCCCTCCGCCAGATACCAGCTTATGGAGGAGTATGGGAAGGACAGCTTTACAGAAAGAGAGGACGGAAAGCTGCTGGCAGAAATCGGATATACTATAAAAGAACACATTATCAGCTGGCTCCTTGGCTTTGGGGATAAAGTCAAGGTATTGGAACCAAAAGAACTTGCGGATGAAGTAAAACAGAAAGCCGTCAACATCATAAAAAACTATTCCTGAACAGGACATACTGTGGTCCTGTTCCCTTTGGTAAGATTGGATAAAAGGTTTTAAATAGACCTATATCTTAATATAACAGAGGAGATAGTAAATATGATTGATTCAAGATGCGGACTTCATTGTACCAATTGCAAATGGAAAGAAACCAACGGATGCGGCGGATGTATCGAAACCATGGGAAACCCTTTTTACGGTGAATGTCCCGTAGCGGCCTGCTGCCAGAAAAAAGAGCTTACACATTGCGGCGAATGCAGTAACATACCCTGCAATAAGCTCTACTGCTATTCCTATCTGGATAAGGAACACGGTGATAAACCACAGGGGGAAAGAGTTGCAGTCTGCCGTGAATGGGCAGCGGCATCAAGTAAAATGAATTGGAACAAAGTTCTTCTTACTTCAGCAGGTTTTGAAGATATGGATGGAAATTCCAAGCCAAATATTACAGACTGCTTTTTGGAGATGCTTGAAAAACCGGTGTCTTCTGCTAAGGTATTATTTATCCCTACTGCAGCAATTGAGGACGATGCAAAGGAAATGGCAGAGTTATGCTTCCTTGAGCTGCTTCATACTGGGATATCAGAAGAAAATATAACGGTATATAATATCGGTGAGGATTTATCTGAAAAGGAAGCCCTTGCCTTTGATGTGATTTATTTTACCGGGGGAAATACCGGATATTTGCTAAAACGGCTCAAAGAGACCGGCTTTGAAAATATGGTAAAGAAGATGGTTTATCAAAATAAGGTTTATGTCGGTGTCAGTGCGGGAAGTCTTATAGCTGCCCCTAATATAGGTAATCCATTCCAGGAAGAGACCGGAGGCTTATGCCTTCTGAATGCCTACCTTTCCGTGCACTGCACAAAGGATATGCAGGAAAAGGAATTGCCCCTCCCTCACATTCCTTTACGTGATAACCAGGCACTGCTTGTTACATATAAGGGATACCGGCTAATAGAAGATTAAGCCTGCACATTGTAAATAAGGCTGTGATATGATTTTATATTATATCATGGCCCTTTTTATTGCTCTGTTTATATGGTTTTAATTATGTTAATATTAAATTCTTCTTGTATAATTCTAATTGTAATATTATATAAAGGATTCTTCATAAAGAAGGTAAGGTTTTTCCTGTATAATGAAACTGAAGGACTTTTTAAATAAAGAAAATAAGCCTCCTCTTGTATAGTGAAAATAAAGGACTTCCTGCATAAAGAAAATAAGACTCCTCTTGTATAATGAAATTGTAGGGCTTCTTACATAAAAAAATAAGCGACTTCTTTATTACCAAGTGGCTTCTTGTATAGTATTGAATATGGCTATATAATGAGATAAACAGCATTTCTGGATATTTGTATCATAATGAATTCAAATTATTTATTTCAGAAAGAGAAGGAGGTTACCATGACAAACGAACAAATAAATCAAATTGCCAGAAAACAATCAGCTATTGACGCGAACTGTTCCCCTGAAGATTTTCTTATGACAGAGAACAAAGTCGTTATCTCAGCTGTCCATCCGGATGCCAGAAAATATCTGGAATTGCCCTTATACTGTAATCTGATTTCCTATGGGAATAATATAGTGGCATCCGTCAACAGTGAGCTTACGAAAACAGTAAAGGAATACATAGACAGCTACCCAAAGGAGCATTGTTTTGAGACGCCGAATTTTCATGTCTTAAATGATGAGCTTGAGAAAAGAAATCATAGGATTTGCTTCATGGCAGAATATTTTCTTCCGGATATCAAGGTTCTGAAAGCTTTGCCCTGTGAGTATGAAATCAGGCTTCTTACTTCCTCTGATTTTAATGGGCTGTACAGGGAGGAATGGAGCAATGCCCTCTGTGAGAAAAGAAAGCATCTGGATGTTTTAGCTGCGGCGGCTTATGATGGCAATAAACTCATTGGGATGGCGGGCTGTTCAGCCGACTGTGATACTATGTGGCAGATTGGAATTGATGTGTTGCCGGAATACCGAAGAAGAGGAATTGCAGCAGCCTTAACAAGCCGTCTTGCCCTGGAAATCCTTGAAAGGGATAAAGTCCCCTTTTATTGTGCGGCATGGTCCAATATCCGGTCAGTCCGCAATGGAATCAAAAGTGGTTTTCGGCCTGCATGGGTTGAAATGACTGCAAAGCCGAAAGAATTCGTCAATAAAATGAATAAAATAGAGGATGACAGTCCTTCATAAAGCTTTGCTGCAGGATGGCAAAGAAAGATAAAAGAGAAAGGAGAAAGACCTGTGGATGTTAATATTATACTGTTTCCTGACTTTGAAACACTGGATGTATTCGGACCGGTGGAAATGCTGGGACACCTGGAAGAATATCACTTAAACTTTCTGTCAATAAAGGGAGGTCTGATAAAGAGCCGCCAGAACCTGGAGGTTATGACTAAACCCATCGATACCAAAAACTATTCTGGCATTCTGGTACTTCCCGGAGGGCAGGGAACACGTACGTTAGTGGAGGATTTAGGCTTTATAGAGCTTATAAAACAGCTTGCACAGGCTTCCGATTATTGCCTTACAGTGTGTACCGGCTCCGCTCTGCTTGCAAGGACTAACTTGTTAAACGGGAGAAAGGCAACCTCTAATAAGAAAGCTTTTGCCTGGGTCGAATCCGTAAATCCCCAGGTTAAATGGGTAAGTGCGGCAAGATGGGTAGTAGACGGTATCTACTATACCTCCTCGGGAGTATCTGCCGGCATGGATATGACCCTTGGCTTCATTGCCGACCGGTTTGGCACCGGGAAGGCTAGGGCGATAGCAGACAGCACAGAATATCAATGGAGTGAAGATAAGGATAAGGATCCCTTTTCAAAAAACAATGAAAATAGTAATAAAACTCCTGTGAAATCAGTATAATTATAAAAATGCCTTGTCAAAGGAGTTAATCAAATAAATTGTATTGGACATTCTTTCCCCAGGATCAAAACAATGAAAGTACAAACATGACATATATGGTAGGAACCTTCCGTGCACTGGTCGATACCATAATCCCCAGGACTCCGCGATTGGCACAGGAGTATGGTTTAATTCAGTATTATGGAGCACTGGATGCCGATATAGACCAGTTTCTGATACTTTCTTTGCAGAATCTGCAATATCCGTTGGCTGTCTATACCATGGAGCTTTTGGATCTGGCTGCTAAACTTACTTATTCGGAAGGATATGAAGGTATTTCCCAGTCCGATGAAATCACCTTTTCAAATATTCCGCCGGAAAAGAGACTTCAGGCATTGGAGCTATTGCTGGTGGCACCCATTTTTCCGGCCAATTACCCCAGAGTTTTTATGGATAATCCAGATTGGGTTTTAAATATCTACGGAGCCCTGAACAAATCAACTATGTTTGGATATTACTCGGAATGGTACGGTTACGGAAATACAAGGCTTCTTCCGCCGGAACAAAGACAGCTTGAATTTTACCCATTCAGTTGGGAACAGATTAATTATCCGGGACCCTCCCTTGGTTATCATGCACTAAGAAATAACGGTTAAAAGGAGATAATAAAATGGATACAGACGTTATTATTATTGGAGCAGGCGGAGGTGGTGCGGTAGCAGCAAAAGAACTGGGAGAGAAAGGTCTTGGAGTAATCGTTCTGGAAGCAGGTCCCTGGTACGGCAATAAGAATTGGCCTCTTCCCAACTCAGAGCCCGGAGCAAATGGCAGTACAAATTATGATGACTTAAGTATAGATTTGCTAAAGAAGAGCTTTACTGACCTGGAAGATGATATGAACGATTTCGTCTCCGGTAAATTCCGTTGGGGACCGGCCGACAGAGAAAAGCCCCCATGGACCAGAAGGATTCTCAACGGCGGCTTTATATGGCAGAATTCCGGTGTTGGAGGCAGTACCCTTCATTATTTCGGAAATTCTCCCCGTGCGTACCCTCAGTCTGTCAATAACATATGGCCTATTTCCTACGATGAATTGATTCCTTATTATGAAAAGGTTGAAACGACACTTCCGGTGAGACCTGCTCCGGCAACAGCAAAAGAGGATCTATTCATTTACGGCTGTAAAAAGGCCGGCTGGAGCCTTATAGATTCCTTGGATATCACCAGTCCGGGATACCGGATGGAAACCAATGCCATACTTCCTCCCAATCCTTTAATTAATGATCCTGATTTTAATTTTGTAACAAACAATTCCGTTGGCTGTACCTTAAGGGGACAATGCATAAACGGTTGTCACATAGGACCTACGGTTGACAGTGTTGCAAAGCGTTCCACACTGGTCAGCTATATCCCAAGAGCCCTCAGGACAAATAAAGTCGAGGTCAGGCCAAATACCTTTGTCACAAAAATTTTGACCGAAACTGATGAAAATAACGAATTGCAGGCAGTGGGAGTAGCCTTTCGCAATACCTGGACCGGAGAAACAGGAGAGTTGACAGCCAAAGTAATCGTCCTCTCAGCCGGCGGTATCGAATCTCCGCGTCTGTGGCTGAATTCAGGCCTTCCTGATAACCCCTGGGTTGGCAGAGGCCTAATCAACCATTGGTTTGACAGTGTAACCGGTATTTTCGATGAAGCAGCCGTCATGGATGCATTGGGAGTTTCTGATGTAAAGCCCTTTGTGGGACAGAATTCGGCTGTCCGGTTTGATTATCCTGGTTACGGTGCTCTTTTAATGTGCGGAGAAAGCCCGGGTATTTATTCAACTTTAGCATATGGAGCCAGTTTTATGGGCAGCAGCTCCTTAAGGAGAACAGATTCCAACGCACCCTGGGATTATGAAGGCTTGATTATTGGAGAGCAGCTGAAGGAATTCATGAGAGAATATACCAGAACATTAAGCTGTCTGATCTTAACTGATGATACGGTAGACCAAAACAACAGTATTACTCTTGATCCCTATCTGCGTGATGAAAATGGTTATCTGCCGGTTATCACTTACCAGCCAAATCCAGAAGACAGCATAAGACGGGATACCCTGGCTGCTATTTCGGCAGATATCTTTCGTAAGGCCGGAGCAAAAACAGTAGTCCGCTCCAATTGGCCTGCTGCCAGCTTCCTGCATATTATGTGTACAATGCGTATGGGGTATGTAACGGATAGCAATTGCGAAGCATATCAGGTAAAAAAATTATACATAGCGGACAACAGCGTTATTTTTAACGGAATCGGAGGTCCCAATCCCACACTTACAACCCAGGCCCTTGCAACAAGAACTGCCGATAAAATAGCAGAAAAATATTTTAGCTCCTAATATAATGTGAGTTTAATATAAGAGCTGCCCAATATGTCAGTTTATATAAACTGGCGTACTGAGCAGCTTATGCTGTTTACGGTATATCGCCCCCTCCGAAAGCCTCCCTGGTACAAGCAGAGACTTCTATTTCCTTCTGCCATTGTTTGTGTTAAAATATAAGCCATATAAAAAGGAGAACATAGAAATGAATATAAAAATAATTAACAAGGAATTTTGTATATGCAAAGTAACAAATCTGGCAGAAGTAAATTTTCAGGATGAATTTTGTTTCCTCAGTAAAACGGATGAAGAAATATCATTGGTATGTACCTCTGATTACGTCCCATCGAATACAATTGCAAAAGAAGACGGCTGGAAGGCATTTCGGGTTCAGGGAATACTGGATTTCTCCTTAACCGGAATTCTTTCTAAAATATCCTCCCTGTTAGCAGAAAATAATATAAGTATATTTGCTGTGTCAACATACAATACCGACTATATTTTTATAAAGGATTATAATTTTCAGAATGCACTAACGGTACTAAAGGAGTATGGCTATACAATTGAATAAAGGATGGTAACATGCTATGGAGAATAGATTCTGTGCCTTCCTTCGGGGCATAAATGTAAAGGGCACCAGTATGAAAATGGATGACCTTAAGGCCGCTTTTGCCAGTATGGGCTTCGCTAATATTAAAACAATACTGGCATCTGGAAATGTTATATTTGACTCGGAAAAAGAGCTAAGCCAGGAAGAACTAAAGCTTTTTATTGAAAAAGAATTAAGCAGCTATTTTCAATACGATGCTCATGTCTTTTTGCGGAAAACAAAGGAAATAGAAGTAATCTTAAGGGATATTGATGCTTATCCTGCACCAAAAGACTGTCATCAGTACGCATTGATATGCGATAGCAAAGAGAGCTTTACGGAATTAAAGGAGCTTTTTGACAGCATAGCCCACGAGCCTATGGAACAATTTTTTGTCGTGTCAAGCAATGCTTTCTGGATAGTACCAAAAGGCTCAACCTTAAGCTCAGAATTCGGCTCAAAGGTCCTTGTAAAAAAACAGTATAAAAGCAGTTTGACCTCCCGTAACAGGAATACGATGGAAAAAATCTATAATGCCATGAATAACCCAAAGAAAAACTAAAATTTTAAGGAGGCTGTAATAATGGAAGATACCGTTTTACTGATAATTGATGTTCAGACTGCACTTATGGAGGAGCATCCCTGCAATGAAGAAAAAGTAATAGAAAACATACAAAAATTAATTTCATATTCCAGAAATAACGGAATAGAAGTTATCTATATACGTCATGACGACGGACCTGGGACAGAATTAGAAAATAATACACGGGGATGGCAGATTTTTGATAAGGTTGCCCCAAAGGATACGGATAAGATTTTTGAAAAGAATTTCAACAGTGCTTTCCGAAAGACCGGCTTAAAGGAATACCTGGACAGTAAGAATATCAGGAAGCTGATACTGACAGGCTTACAGACAGAATACTGCATTGATGCCACTGTAAAGTCCGCCTTTGAACAGGAATATGAAGTCATTATCCCTGAAGAGACCAACTCTACTTTTGATAATCCGTATCTTACCGGAAAGCAGCTTTATGAATTTTTTAATTATACCTTATGGAATAACCGCTTTGCTAAGGTAATGCCCTTAGAAGATATCCTGAAATAAACACAAAGTTTAAAAAGTGCCTATTCCAAGAATACCGTACAATTCAGCCAGCTTTGTTATGGTATAGGTACTTTGTATATCCGATGTATTAGTGATATTTTTGCGGTTAATCCAACAGGTGTCAATTCCTGCAAGGTTGCCGCCCTTTATATCGCTGCTCAGGGAATCGCCGATTACCAGGGCACTTTCTGCCTTAAAATCCTTCATATGTTCTTTTACATAGTCAAAAAATTCTCCGGCCGGTTTCTGGTATCCAATTTCCTGGGATATGAAGATATCCTCAAAAAACGGATAGAGATTGGTCATCTTCAAACGGCTAAGCTGGGTTTCTGTAACACCGTTTGTTATAACAAAGAGCCTGAAGGAACCGGATAAATCCTTGCACAGTTCAAAGGCTCCGTCAATCAGCTGGTAACCCCTTCCTAACAATGCTCGGTATTGTGCTTCCCATAAGGTTCCGTCCACGGTCATGCCAAGTTCCAGCAGTGTTCTGGAAAAGCGGGTATTCAATACCTCATTAAGGGAAATCGTACCCTTTTCATAGCCGGCCCATAATTCTTTATTCACGGCATCATATATATCAAATACCTCCCTGGTAAAGGAAATCCCATTATCTTCAAAAAGCTTCTCCAAAGAAACTTTTTCATTAGCCTCAAAATCCAAAAGAGTATCGTCCAAATCAAAAAGCAGTAATTCATATTTCTTACTTCCAGGCTTATGAATTTTGCTGCCTTCATCCGGCTTATCCAATGATTTTTTAATCCCTGTATAATGCTTATTTTCTTCCATAGTAAAGTACCTCCTGTAGATTTACATATTATACAACTTTACTGGATATACCGCAGTTTGTCAACCTGCGCTCCCATTGCACGACAAACGCACGAAAGAAATTTATGGTAGCGGACGATAACCAATGGAGTTGTTTGTGCATATCCATTATTTTGTCTTATGCATTTTCTGTGCCCAAAATCCTATAAGACCCAAACAACACAACAACTGTCCAAGAGTTTATTGCCAATCCCCAGATGATTTTGGCTTACCTTTCGTAATTTTCTATTGAGGCGTTCCCTAATGACACTTAAATGGCAGCAGCTGTTCCTAGGTAAAATTATACCACTGTCTGAGCTCACAGCCCTGCACAAATACAACCTTCCAGCGAGTTTGGTATAATTTCACCTGCCAGGAACAGCTGCTGGCATTTTAGTGGAATTCGGAACCCCGAACGAGAAAATTACGAAAGGTAAGCCAAAATCATCGTCCGTTCCCAATCCCCCAATCCAAGCCCCCTTGCGATATTTCTTAAATCTAAGCCCCCTCAAGGCATTTTCTGTTCGACTTTTGTCCCGTTATTTGATAAAATAACTAATACAAGCATTCATACAATGAGTACAGTGTTTAATATAACCAAGAATAGGAGAGAACAGATATGACAGTACGTTTTGGTATCATTGGATTAGGGGCAATTGCAACCAGATTTGCAACTGTATTAAAAACGGCAGAAAATACTGCCCTAACTGCAGTAGCATCAAGAGAAATGGCAAGGTCAGAGAAGTTTGCCAAAGAATATGGAGCTGCAAAGGCCTATGATAATTATATGGATTTGATTCAGGATGAAGAAGTGGACATTATATATATAGCATTAACTCATAATTTTCACTATGATATTGTAAAGAAATGCATTCTAAACGGCAAGGCAGTATTATGTGAAAAGCCCTTTGTTACCAGCCAGAAGGATGCGGCGGAGCTTATAGCTCTTGCAAAAGAGAAACAGGTTCTTCTTATGGAGGCTATGTGGACAAGATGCATCCCCACCTTTCAAAAGGCAAAGGAATGGGTTACGAAGGGATTTATTGGAAAACCTCAGTTGGTGCAGGCTGCTTTTTGCTTCAATATTCCATTTGATAAGGAGCACCGGTTATTTAATCCTGATTTAGCAGGCGGCGGTTTATATGACGCAGGAGTATATCCTCTGGAATTTGCTACCGGCATCTTAGGTGAGAACCCGGTAACGATAAATGGAATTGCTCATAAGTGTGCTACCGGAGTGGATGACTTTTCGGTAATTAATTTGGGCTTTGAAAGCGGGGCATTAGCTTCCCTTTCCTGTGGGTTAAATGCCAATGTGTCACAGGATGCAAATGTTTATGGAACAGAAGGCCGTGTGATAGTATATGATTTTCTTGGTTCTCACAAATGCGAAAGATATGACGCAAACAACCAGCTGGTTGAAAGCTTTACCGTAGAATTTGAAGATGGTTTTCTATATGAAATCCTGCATATTTGCGAATTATTTAGGGGAAAGAAGTTAGAAAGTCCACTTATTCCGCTGAGCGATACCAGGGCCTGTGCTGAAATATTTGACACTTTAATGGACCAGTGGAATTAATACAATCCGTCTTTTCAGGCAAATATAAAGAAACAGGTATAATAGTAAGCAGTAGCAGGAAATAAGCAGTAAGGCAGGAAAAAGGAGGAAGAAACATTTCAAGCTTATTAAAATGGTGCTATAACACTGGAAAAGCACTAACACTTTTTCCTTCCTGCCTAAGCTTATGGATTACTAAAAAAGAAAAACGATTTCGGCTTTTTTTATAAATCATGTAAAAAGCAATCACAGAGGTGGTCATTAACCATGCCGATAGATTGCATATAAGCATAGATAATTGTTGAACCTACGAACTTAAAGCCTAATTTTTTCATATCCTTGCTGATAGTATCGGATAAAGGGGTGCTTGCCGGGACCTCAGAAAGGTTCTGCCAATTATTTTTTATAGGCTTATAGTCAACATATTTCCAAAGAAAATCATTTAGAGAGCCATATTGCTCTACCACCTTAAAATAAGCTTTGGCATTGGTAATTGCTGCCTGGATTTTTAACCGGTTTCTGATGATTCCTGGATTTTGAAGAAGCTCTTCAATCTTATTATTATCATAATGGATTAAAATAGATGGATCAAAGTTGTCATAGGCCTTATAAAAATTCTCCCTCTTCTTTAATATAGTTGCCCAGCTTAAGCCTGCCTGCTGGCCCTCCAGAAGAAGCATGGCAAAAAGCCTTCTGTCCTCATATTCAGGCCTTCCCCATTCCTTATCATGGTATTCTGTTTCTTCTGCACTGCTGTCAGCCCAACTGCAGCGTATTATTTCCGGACCTTCCATTTTTGTATCCTCCTTGCATAATCTGGTACCCTTAGAAGTTCTACCGGTATTATAGCATAACTGCCGGTAAATGTAATTATTATTGTGAATCAAATGCCTCAATTGACTGAAACTGGAAAAGAGGTTATAATATATAATGCTATTAACTATCTGAAAAAGGAACTATCATATAAGATGGGGAATCAGGTTAGCGGCAGGTTACAGCGGCGCAAAAACAGTGAAAATGCGACAGCTTCAGGCGGTTATCTAACAGGAGAAATTAGCCGATTAATATTATACATGGCTATAAAATAGAAAGGTGATGAAATATGGAAAAAAATAAACTGGAAGAATTAAGGCTGATATTAAAGAAATTTGCTGAATCAGGATGGGAGGTTATTGACGGCCCTTCCAATGCATGGCTGGAAGGAAAAAGCAGCAAGGAAGCTCTTGTTGCTGCCATCAACCAGGCTGACATAGAATGCGGAAGCTGCGGCTGCGAATTTGACCCCCTTTATAAAAGGGCATTAGAGCTTTGTGCTGAACTTTGACCGGATTACTTTAAAACTCAGATGACATTTTACATGGAGATAACATACAAATGAGAGATAATAATAAAATAAAAAGATTGGTACTTTCTATCAGTCTCGGACTAGTCCTTTCAATGGGATGCATCAACACTGGATTGGATGCCTCTGCCGCTTCAACGGATACCAAAAGTAACACCTATAATGTTACCTTAGACCCTCAGGGAGGTACGGTAAGCAGCAATAAAATAAAGGTAACAGTGGGAAAAAACTATGGTACCCTGCCGGTTCCTGCCAAACAAAATTACACCTTCCGGGGCTGGTATATCTTCCCTTCCGGCGGAACCAGGATAAATGCCGAAAAAGAGGTTACTATTGCAAAGGACCACACCCTTTATGCCCAGTGGGACGGAAAGGATTTTGACATAACTCTGGATGCCAATGAAGGAACCCTGGATATCAAGAAAATTTCTGTACGCTATGGAACAAGGTATTTTCAGACGCTTCCCACTCCCAAAAGAGCGAACTATGAATTCAGCGGTTGGTATACCCAGAAAAAAAATGGCATGCAGATAACAGCCAATACTCTTTACAAAGATAACCCGCCTAAAAAGCTTTATGCCCTATGGACAAAGAGGATTCTGACAATCAAATTCGTTGCCTATAACGGGGAAGACTATGAGAAAAAGGTTACCTGCGGCGGCACCTACGGGGCACTGCCAAAACCTATAAAAAAGGGAAGTACTTTTAAAGGCTGGTTTACCTGGAAGGATTATCCAAATATAGATGCTACTCCAATTGTGAGTACCACAAAGGTAACAGATACCTCACCCACAACACTATTTGCAAGGTGGTACTAAGCAATTAATCATTTTTCAAGCTGACAATCATGCGGTATCTTAAGCTTGCTTGGGATACCGCTTAAATACGATTAAAAATGCAACGCATTCTTAATCTACTCCTAAAATGAAATCCCTGCCCCTCTGCCAGTAAACATTTATGACAGGAGAGCAGGGATATTTATTATTTTACAAACTTAACCTGGAAGGTAGCTCCGGCGTTTCCCAGAAAGACAAGATAACCTTCCTTGGGAAGTGTTATCACCTTATCCTTTTTGATATAAGAATAAGCAAGACATGTATTATCACTGTTATAAAGTGCATAAGCAGCATTTTTGGGTACTGTGATTGAAACTTTTTTAGAAGCATTCTTCTTACTGATGGAATACCAGGCAGCATAACCGTTATCAGCTATGCTGTATTTTTTATTTACGGTTGAAAGGGGCTTAACATAATCAGAGGATACGAATACTCCTGCATTTACTTTAAGATATTCAACTGCTCCTTCTTTATAGAAGGTATAATCAGACAAATCCCTGCCGCTGGTATCCGGAATTTCCAAAGTACTTTTAGCAGTATTATCATCAATAATAGCTGTGTTCATCCAATAGCCCTTTATACCCTCAGGCATCAGAAGCTCTGCAAAGGGCGCTGACAAGGCGTAAGTCTCGGAGCTGTATTTTTCAGACACCAGGAAATAGGTCTTGCCAGACCTTTTCTGCCAGATTTTTTGAAGGCTTGAGGAAATAGGGTTATCCGACAGCTTCTCACCTAAATAACCGGCAGTCTTCATTTGACCAAGTCCCGGCAGATTACCATAGCCGGAATGATAAAGATAGGTATTTCCATTGGCTGCTTTTTCAAAGGAGATGTAATAGCTTCCATCGGTAAAGTAGAACTTACCGTCTCCGGTATAATAGAACAACTGTGCAGGAGCTGTGGGAGCTAACAGGCTTTTTACTGTAAGAGTTCCATCTTCCTTCATAGTAATCTTCATCCCATTACTTGTATTGCCATAAACACCTTCATACTGCTTCATATCATCTGTCAGCGGTACTTTCTTAGGAAGTGTAAAGGCTACAGAGGAGTTTATTTTATCAATCCGTCCCTTGGCTTTCAGGGCTTCCAGCAGGATATTCTGTCCCATCAGCTGGTCATATGCACTGGTACTGCCGGAGGACAAGACAGCTACTGCCATGTTTTCATCCGGTAAAACAATAAGGCTGCCATGGTAAACAATGGTATCTCCGCCTTTTGTAAGAGCTTTGATCCCATAGGTATCAAAAGGAGAGGTATTCACCGTATCCCAGCCAAGACCATAGGAGAGGGCACTTCCGTTTGCAGGCCAGAATCCCCTGCTGTATTCGGGATATTTTGTCGCATCTGCATCAAGAGAAGAAAGTACACGCTGATAGGAACCGGCAGACATAAAAAGCTGGGCAAAACGGCATAAATCTTCCGCAGAAGAATAGATTCCGCCCGCTCCGATGGCATGAAGGGTTTCTGTTGGAAGTGCGGAGGGGAAAAGCGTGGAATAGACACCCGCAAAAAGAGTAGGTGCTGAAGCTTCTGTTGGAGTAGATGTTTTAGCAAGGTTAAGCGGAGCAGAAATGTTATTTCGTATATACTGCGAAAAGGAAATATCGGTAAGCTTTTCTACCAGAATTTCTGCCAGAGTAAAACCATCATTACAGTATACAGAAAATGCACCCGGTGCTGCCTTTAGCCGCTGGCTTTTTAGATTATTGAGAAAACTGTCATGGGAAATAGTATCCTTATCCTGAAATAACGCAGTATTTTCAAAGGTACTGCCCATAAGTCCTGACGAATGGTTTATCAGCATTCTAACGGTAATATCCTTGTAACGTTCATCAGCCATGGTAAATTCGGGAAGATATGTAACTACAGGGGTGTCCAGTTTGAGTTTTCCCTGTTCTGCCAGCTGCAATACGGCAACCGTTGTAAAGACTTTGCTGATGGAGCCGATTCCATATATATCGGCAGAGGTGCTTTCAGAATTATGACTGCTTTTTATATGCTTACTTGAGAGCACTATGCTTCCGTTGTCAATAAGTGCATAGGATACGCTGTCAGCACCGTATAATGAGGTTAAGGTCCTTGCCTCTTTCTCCGCGGCAGCCTTTACAGAATCTGAGCTCGCAGAACCACTTGCGGAAACGGTAGAAGAGGAAACAGCGTCAGCTGGCGTTACATCTGCATGGGCGATGGGAGAGCGGAGCGGATATACTGTAAAACTTAAAATAAGTATCAATGTGATTGAAAGATATCTTTTAAATATTTTTTTGCTCATGTTGTTTCATTACTCCTGTTTTAAGATTCTTACTTTGCTATATGGAATAATAAAAGTAAGGTACTTATAGTATAACATAATATGAAAGATTTGCCATATTAATATGGAAATATTTATATGATAAGTGTATAATGGTATAGTTGGCATAATGAAAGAAGAGGACAACGGTTGAAAGAAAATATAATAAAAGAAAGGTTGCCACACTGTGATTCTTTCAATCTGCGAAACTAATTTCGCATTTTAATGTTGTGGCAGTACCGCAGGTAATCCGGCGGGTACAAAATGGGTACTAAAAATGAACCAGCTAAAAAAGTTTGGAAAAATGCTTTCAATTGTATTAATGCTTTCTATGGTGATGCAATTAGCTCTTCCCATTCACCTTACTACAGTTGCAAATGCAGCTACAGTAGCAGTCAATCCCAAAAAGGTAACTCTTGAAGTCGGGAAAACAAAAATATTAAAAGTAACAGGGACAAAAGTAAAAGCAATATGGAAATCCAGTAATGTCAAGGTTGCAACTGTGAGTAAAACCGGTTTGGTCACTGCAAAACAGGCTGGCAAAGCAACCATTACCGCAACGGTAAAAACTAAAAAATATATCTGTATCGTTACAGTAAAGGATGTAAAAAAGAACAACCCTTTAGTAAATGCCGCACCCTTTAAGGCACAGGCAGTTACCTCTGGGGCCATCAGTTACATAGTCCCCAGCAATTGGAATAAGACCGAAACAGAAGCAAATGGTTACAAGCAAATAGTTCTGATTCCAAAAACAGCAGAAGCAGCTGGAAAATCGTCAAATATAGCATTGATTTTGTCCAACCTGAAAAGCCCTATTGATTCAGCCACATTAGAATCACTTTATAAAGAAGTTACAACTGATGCATTGGTATCCCAATTTGCACAGGCAGGTATGGAGGTTACTATCAGTAATCTAACTGTAAACAGTTATAAAACAGAGCTTGGATTGGGTTACGTCACTCAATATGATTTGAACTACAGTGGAACAGCAATGAAACAAGTTATTTATGGTATTTATACTAATAAACACTTTATACAAATCACTGTAACAGACATCAATGATAATCTATCCCCTGATGTAAAACAGGTTGCTGACTATCTGTTAAAAACCATTCAGGTTTCTGAGTAAGCAGTATAAGTATTTTTAACTTCAGATTAAATAAATTTAACTGATTGAATTTTGTGCATCTCATTCAAGCTGTTTTATATCGTTTTCTTTATAAAACAGCTTGTTTATGGGATGCATAATTTTTTATTCCATTTTTAAAAGAGTACACAACTATAAGCAATATCACGAAAAACTTCAAAACCCAAAAGAAAACAAAAGAAACATTTGATTTCCAGGTCCCTCGGTGTTAGAATTTTATTTATTGGCATTAAAATAGAAATTTTCTTATTAAGCTATCGAGGTTGGACAAATGAAAAATGAACATAACTCAAAGGTGAGTATCACAGAGGGAGTAATATGGAAGCAGCTTTTGCTATATTTCTTCCCTTTATTATTTGGAACTTTTTTTCAGCAATTATATAATACAATCGATGCAGTGGTTGTCGGAAGATATGTAGGGAAGGAAGCCTTGTCCGCAGTAGGAGGCGCTACCGGCACCCTGATTAATGTTTTAATTGGTTTCTTTGTCGGATTATCATCCGGTGCCACTGTTATCATATCCCAATACTATGGAGGAAAGAAAAAAGAGGAAGTTAACCAATCCGTTCATACGGCAATTGCCCTTGCTATTACCGGAGGATTTGTGATTATGATTATCGGCTTCCTGGGTTCCCCCTATGCCCTTAAGCTAATGGGTACTCCAAAGGAAATCTATAAGGATGCCCTCACCTTCATCCGGATTTACTTTTTAGGAACGGTATTTAATGTTGTGTATAACATGGGAGCTGGAATATTAAGGGCAATCGGAGACTCCAAAAGGCCTTTGTATTTCCTCATTATAAGCTGCGGTGTGAACATCGTTCTGGATCTTCTTTTTGTTGTTGTTTTCCACTGGGGTGTAGGAGGAACAGCCGCGGCTACCGTACTTTCCCAGTTATTAAGCGCCTGTCTTATCTGCATGGTTTTAATGAAGACGGATGACTGTTATAAGCTGTACCTCTCAAAAATCCGTTTTCATAAGGAAATATTAAAAAGAATTATACATATCGGGCTTCCGGCAGGAGCGCAGTCTCTCATGTATTCGACCTCCAACCTGTTAATCCAGTCCAGTATGAACAGCTTTAATATCAATGTACTGGCTGCCTGGACAGCCTATGGAAAGATTGACGGTATTTTCTGGATGATCATGAATTCCTTTGGTGTATCCGTTACCACCTTCGTGGGGCAGAATTTTGGAGCAGGAAAACAGGACAGGGTCCAGAAAGGAATTCGTGTCTGCCTGGGCTTTGCCATGGCCTCCGCCCTATTTTTAAGTGTTACCTTAAGTATTTTTGCTGCCAATATTATGGGAATCTTTAATAAAGACCCTGCCGTTATTCAGGAAGGCCTGGTAATTCTTCATTTTCTTGTACCAACCTATTGTACCTATGTGTTGATTGAGATTCTTTCCGGTGCCTTAAGAGGAATGGGACAGGCAATGATACCCTTTATCCTGACCTTTTTGGGCGTGTGTGTACTAAGAATTGCCTGGATATTATCAGCAGTCCCTGTATGGCATGATGTAAAGACAGTAATATTTTCCTATCCCTTGACCTGGAGTGTGACCTCCCTATTATTCCTTATTTACTATTTTTATTTTAAGAAAAAGAACGGCCTGATAAATATGTCCATATAAAAGCTGAAATCATATAAAAGCTGGAATATAAGGCATTTTATACTGGAAGTGTTCAATAAGGATTAATTCAGCTTATAAGCAAACCGCAAAAAAAGGAAATTGCAACTCGTAGTTGACAAATCCGTAAACTGTGGAGGATGGTTCTCTTCCTGTCATTATGGTATTCTTTTTATAAGTTATAGAAATAATCAGGATTCACAATCCGGAAAAGAGGCTGCCATGAACTTTCAGGAAAAATTAATGCTTTTAAGAAATCAATACCGCTTATCTCAGGAAGAATTAGCAGGACGGATAGGTATTTCCAGACAAGCTGTTGCAAAATGGGAATCAGGAAAGGCTGTACCTGATATTAACAATCTGATACAGCTAAGCAATATATTTAAAATCAGCCTTGACCGTTTGGTAAAAGAAGAGGAAAGCGGCTGTTCCCTGGAATTTCCGACAGGAGAGAAGAAAAAGAAAGAGGACTTCCTGGACTTTTTGCTAACAGCCAAAAAATCCGGCTATGCCAGTCATGGGGCAGAAATTGCTTCCGGAAGACCCGATTCCCATGATTTGTCTTTTGCAGATGGGAAGTACCTCTACCTCGATACCTATTTAGGCGGTGAGAAATTTGCAGGAGAAGAAGGAGTATGGATAGAGGATAAACCGGTATGGGCTATGAACTACGCCGGACGAACCCTTCATGAAAACTTTTCCGGAGATTTCTTATGTAATTGCTTATACCACACTACAAAAGAATTACCTTTCCGCGGACCTTCCCTTTATAAAGAGGGGGATTATACCTATCATTGTACGGTTCAGGGGGACATGGACTGGTTTCAGGGAAAAGAAGAGATATTCTATCTGGAAGTAAAGGTATACGAATGCTTTTTCCATGGCGGCAGTATCACATAGAATAAAAAATTATAAATATTATCAAATAAATTCAAAATAAATAACTAAATAATTCAGAATATACGGACCAGGGAGTGTTCAAATCATGACCGCTCCTTCCTCCAGACTCAGGCATGCAAATACTTTTTTGCATGCTTTTCTTTGTGAAGCTTTTGCGGTTTGGGGGAATTAACAGTTCCCTTAAGGAGGTTTTTGGAGTATAATAGGCATCTGAATACGGATAACATTGAGGAGGGCATCAGCCGATGAAGGAGGAAATCCCTGGCTCCCTTGCCATTAAATATAGAATAAAGGACGGGCAGGCAGTAATCCTGTCCTGTACCGGAACAAGCGGTTATGTAAGATTACCGGATGTAATAGAAGGATTGCCTGTGAAGGAAATTGGAAACTATAGTTTTTCTGAGCCGGAAGAAGGTATCAATTCACTTGAAGTGCCGGCAGAAATAAAGGAATATATCCATCAGGGAGTGGATACCCCCTTTAGCAGGATGGAATTAATATCCGGAAAGAAATTAAAGGAAGTCTTTCTTCCCGATGGGATTTCCAGAATTGGGGAATATGCCTTTTATAACTGTACTGAATTAGAGAGCATCTGCCTTGGTGAAGGTGTAATCGATTTTGGGAACGGTGCTTTCATGAATTGTGATAATTTGAAAAGCCTTTATTTCCGTACAAATCCGGAGGATATAACAGGACTTTCCGGTTTCTTAAGGGAAATACAGGGAGAGCTTACCGTGATCTTTGAGAAGGATGAAAAAAAAGCTGAATTTATCTTTCCCGAATACTATGAAGAATCCATTGAGAACACTCCTGCCAGAGTGTTTCACTATCTTATCCATGGTGCCGGCTACCGCTACAGGCAGTGCCTTAAGATGGGAGTTCCGGATATTCCTGCCTATGATGCTCTATTTTCCACACCGGAGATACAGACAGAGGATGACACCGCACTCAACATTGCTTTATGCCGGTTAAAGCATCCCTATGAGCTGTCAGAAGCCTGCAAGGCCCATTACATCCACTATTTAAAGCTTCATGGAAGAGAAACCATTACAAAATATATTCTGGCCAACGACGCACCGGGCCTCACTACCTTGCAGAAGGAGGGAATTCTGGCCCCTGCCCTCATGGACTTTGCACTAAAGGAATCTATCCGGAATAAAAAGCCGGAATGTACCGGAGTTCTTTTAAGCCTGCAGGAAGTAAACATAAAAAAAGAAGACAATAAATTTCAATTATAAAATTTAAAATAAATATAGAATGCAGCAACAGGAAAGGAGTGGTACTATGGCAATGGAAGAAAAGGAAGACCAGCCAACGACTGACAATTCGATGACTAATCAGCCAATGGTTAATCAATCAGCGGCTGACAAGTCAACAGCTAGCCAGATTCTGCTTTCCTCAAGAACAGAACTAAGTGTCTATATGCGTTATCTGAACCTTGCGCTTAGTGCCCTTAAATTCGAAGCAAAGGAAGGTGTCAGGTTAATGGGTACGGACGGAAACAGCCTGTACTATGATACAAACCTTTTGTATGAAGAATATAAAAGCGGCAGAATATGGGTTAACAGGGCATATCTGCACCAGATACTCCACTGTATTTACAGGCACCCCTTTAGGCCCTATGGCAATAATAAAAGGCTATGGGATATATCCTGTGACATTGCAATGGAATATATTCTTGATTCCTTTCGGTATCACTGTGTGAGAATGTCCGGCACCAGATACCGCAGAATCTTCTATGAGAATCTGAAGGCTAAGCTTAAAATCCCCACAGCGCAGGCAGTATATCAGCTATTGGAAGGGCTCGACATGTCGGATAAGGAGTATGAACAGCTGGAATTTGAATTCCGAAAGGATGATCACTCCTTCTGGTCGGAGCAGGAGAAAAAGGATGTGCCCCTGCCAGGCTCCCCTGAACAGAAATGGCAGGATATCAGTGAAAAGCTCCAGACCAATCTGGAAACCCAGGCACAGGATATGGCGGATGATGCGGAAGGCTTTCTCGAACAATTAGAGATAGAGAACCGCAAAAAACATGACTACCGCAGCTTTCTGCGTAAATTTTCCGTTATGAAGGAGGAAGCAGTTCTGGACATGGATTCCTATGACCTGAGCTTTTACACCTATGGTCTTTCCCTATATGGAAATATGCCTTTAATTGAATATCAGGAGTCAAGGGAAAGCAAGCGGATTGAAGATTTTGTCATTGCCGTGGATACTTCCATGTCCTGCTCCGGAGAATTAGTTCAGGAATTTCTTATGCAGACCTACAAGGTACTGAAGGAATCCGAAAGCTTTTTCAGAAAGACAAATATACATATTCTGCAATGTGATGAAACAATACAGTCGGATGAACTGATCCAAAATGAACAGCAGCTGGAAGAATATATGAACCAGCTGCAGTTAAAGGGCGGCGGCGGTACGGATTTTCGCCCTGTATTTGCTTATGTGGGAAATTTGATCAAAAACAAAGCCTTCCATCATCTAAAAGGATTATTATACTTTACAGACGGAAAAGGTATTTACCCTGGAAAGAAGCCCCCCTATGATACTGCCTTTGTCTTTCTGAAAGAGGATTATTCGGATGCAGATGTGCCGCCCTGGGCAATGAAATTAATCCTGAATACGGAGGACTTGAAAGAAGCCTCTGAATCTTAGGATTCCCCAGGAAGAATAAACATAAATTAACAGGTGTTTATACCATAAGCTTCCGGTTAACATAAACCGTTTCTAAAAGGAGAAAACAATGAACATCAAACGTGCAAAGGAAGAGATAATCAATACCGTCAAGGCCTATTTGAGCTGTGATGAAAACGGTAATTATAAAATAGCTGCTATCAGACAGCGTCCTATTCTTTTAATGGGGCCTCCGGGAGTGGGCAAGACCCAGATAATGGAACAGGTAGCAGAAGAATGCAATATAGCCCTGGTAGCATATACCATAACTCACCACACCAGACAGAGCGCTGTGGGCCTTCCCTTTATTGTAAAGAAAAAATACAAGGATAAGGATTATTCCGTAACAGACTATTCCATGAGCGAAATAATCGCATCCGTATATGAAAAGCAGGAGAGGACAGGCTTTACCCAGGGGATTCTCTTTATTGATGAAATAAACTGTGTTTCAGAAACACTGGCGCCTACCATGCTTCAGTTTCTGCAGTATAAAACCTTTGGTAATCAGAAGGTTCCGGACGGATGGATCATCATAGCTGCCGGAAATCCTCCTGAATATAATAAATCAGTCCGGGAATTCGATGCCGTAACCCTGGACAGGGTTCGTAAGATAGAAATAGAGCCTGATTTTGAAATCTTTAAGGAATACGCCTATAAGCAGGATATTCATCCTTCCATCCTGCAATATCTGGATATCCGCAGGGAGAATTTCTACCGGTTCGAGACAACTCCTGACGGAACTTTTTTTGCAACGGCAAGAGGCTGGGAAGACCTGTCCGAAATGCTGACCGTATGCGAAGAGCTTCATATAGCCGTTGATGCTGAGTTTGTTTATGAATATATCCAGCATGACAGAATTGCAAAGGACTTTTCAAATTATTACGAATTGTATAATAAATATAAAAAGGAATATAAAATCGAGGAAATTGTTCAGGGAAGTTATTCTGAAAAGCTTATAAAATCCCTGAAAATAGCTCCTTTTGATGAAAGGCTTAATTTGACCGGCCTTCTTCTGGGGAGACTTGGACGTTCTTTTGTTGACACTGAAAATTCAGAGAAATATACGGAGCTGCTTTACGAATCCCTAAAGGAGTACTTAGCGCAGCTGCCATTAAGTGAGACAAGACCCGATCTACTGTTAAAAGAAATGATTGAAAAAGAAGAAACAGAATTAACCCATAGAAAGCAGGAAGGACTCATAAACCGGAAGGAAGAAGCTTATAAGCTTCAAGCTCTTACCACTTTAAAAAAATACCAGGAGGTATTGAGAACGGAAAAAGAGACTTCCATAAAAACCTCCGACACGATTAAGGGCCTTTTTGAAGAAGATAAGGAAAAGCGTATGAAGAGGATTGAAAAAACATCTCTTGAGCTGGACAATGCTTTTCTGTTTATGGAAAAAGCCTTTGGCGAAGGACAGGAAATGGTAATCTTTATTACCGAATTATCCGTAAATTATTACAGTGCCCAATTCATAGCTAACCATGGGTGTAAAAAATATTATGAATACAACAAGAGCCTCCTCTTTGGCGAAAAGCAGGAAGAAATTATCCGTAACGTGGAAAAATAAGCTGAAAAATCCAAAGTAACAATCATAAAAACCAAGGGCAGTATGTAACAGGTGAAGCCAGCCAATACATATCTGCTCTTATTTTTAAGAATTGGATACCCGTAAAGATGTTATAATTTCCCTGTCCAAAGCATAATTTACTTTAGTATCTTTATAATGATTATGAATATCGAAACGAGTGAAAACAAGGAGAAAATGGATGTCTTCTAAATATATAAAGCGATTCATTTTTGTATTTTTTATTATATCTGTATTTGTTACCGGATGCAGTATAGGGAGAAATCCCATTGAATCAGGAAAAGCTGTCACTATGTATATAGCATCGGATGTACATTATCTGGCAGACAGCATTAATGATAAAGGAACGGCTTTTCAGAATTTCTGGACCTCCGGTGACGGAAGAATGCTCAACTATGCTGATGAAATTATCGATGCTTTTCGTAATGATATCAAAAACAATAAGCCGGATGTCCTCATAATAAGCGGCGACCTTACAACAAATGGAGAAAAACAGAGTCATCTTGCACTGGCAAAAAAGCTGGAAAAAATCGAAAAAAATACAGGAACAAGAGTTTATGTCATACCGGGGAACCATGATATTGAAAATACCTGGGCAAGAGGCTTTAAGGGAGAAGAACGGTACAAGACTCCAACAATCAGTGCATCAGAATTCAAAAAAATCTATAAGGATTTTGGATTTCGTGAGGCTATATCCAAAGATAAATATTCCTTAAGCTATCTGGCTGCTCCATCCAAAGATGTATGGCTTCTCATGCTGGATACCTGCGAATACCATTTAAATAAAAAAGCCGGAAGTCCTGTAACCAACGGCGAAATCAGTGAAAATACTTTGAACTGGATACGAAAATGCAGTAAGATGGCAAAGAAGCATAACACAAGAATTGTTACTGTCATGCATCACAATCTTTTTAACCACAATACCAGAATTAACTATGGATTTACCCTGGATAACAGTGAGAAAGCAGAACAGGTTTTCAGGGAATGTAATCTTAACCTGGTTTTTAGCGGACATATCCACATACAGGATATAAAATACAACGGTGAGGACAATGACCGTATTTACGAAATTACAACGTCTTCCCTTCTTATGTATCCAATTCAATATGGTGTATTAAGATACAGTTCCCTTACCGGCTTTGATTACAGTACCTCACAGGTAAATGTTGACAGCTGGGCAAGAGATACGGGTATCTCAGACAGCAACCTCACAGATTTCATGTCATACTCCAGGCTTTTCCTGGCTGATAATACCTACAAAAAAGCTTATACAGCATTATCAAAAACAGAATTATATACAGAGGAGGAAATGGAGGCCATGGCGGAAACCCTGAGCCTTTTAAACGTAAATTATTTTAGAGGAACCACAAATAATATAAAGGATTCTGTTATGAATTCCATTGGCTATAAGCTTTGGATGAAAGCCGGCGAGATTGAATCTCTGGAAAATCTAAGAGCATACATACTTAGTATGATACCTCATGATGATATGGATAATAACAAATTGCATATAAACTAGACCAGTATAACTAAGCTGCGGAAATAAAATCTGGAAATGTATAAGCTGAATTAAGTTATTACCTCACAGCCTTTTACCCCTTGCAGCACAAAAATACCATACAGCCTTTTACCTCTTGCAGTATAAAGATGCTATATATTCCAACCCTTTAACAAAAAAGGTAAAATAAAATTCACTTATACAAGAAGTAAAGAAGTGACTGAAAGCAAGTTCTGAAAGACATACTAATCTATGTCTTTGTCAGAGCTTGCTTTTTCTTTGCAATACATATCACATATAGGTAGAACAATATGGTGAGTAAATTAATTGGTAACATTTTTCAAAAATTTTAATAATATATCTTGACAGTTGCTCATATGTTCAACTATAATAAGAATAACAGTTGAACAATTATTCAATTGTTTCACGAAAGGCAGGTGATAACAGATGAAAGAAACAGATTGCGATTGCGAAGTTATACATGCGGAAGTTGTTGAAAAGGTCAGCAAGATTATGCCCCAGGATGATGAATTGTATGATTTATCGGACTTTTTCAAGGTCTTTGGTGACAGTACACGAATAAAAATCATGTGGGCACTGGATGAAAGTGAGATGTGTGTATGTGATCTGGCAGTGCTTTTAAACATGACAAAATCTGCCATATCCCATCAATTAAAATCTTTGAGAGCAGCTAATCTCGTTAAATACCGAAAAGAAGGTAAAGTAGTATTCTATTCCTTGCAGGATGACCATGTAAAGGCAATCCTGGAAAAAGGCTTAGAACATATAAGAGAAAAATAAATTATAATAATATGGGAGGATTTAAAATGAAAAAGACATTCAGACTGGAAGGCTTAGATTGTGCCAATTGTGCAGCAAAGATAGAGGCTGGGGTACGTAAATTGGATGGAGTGAAGGAAGCAACTGTTAACTTTATGACTACCAAGATGATTATTGAAGCAGAAGATGACAAAATGGCTGATATCATAACAGAAGCAGAAAAAATCGTCAAAAAAATCGAACCCGATACAAACATGAAAAAAGCATAGGAGATGCAGTATTATGAAAAAGAAGCTATACCGGATTATTGCCGGTGCTATCGTTTATATTGCAGCAGCTCTAATAAAGACAGATATTGAATGGCTGCAGCTCACTTTTTATCTTGCCAGTCTCCTTATTGTCGGCGGTGATGTTATATTAAAAGCCGTAAAAAATATAATTAAGGGCAAGGTTTTTGATGAAAACTTTTTGATGAGCATTGCAACCATAGGTGCTTTCTTTATCGGTCAATATCCGGAGGGTGTTGCAGTAATGCTCTTTTACCAGGTAGGCGAACTGTTCCAGGATTATGCCGTAAATAAATCCAGAAAATCCATTGCCGGCCTTATGGATA
The DNA here is from genome assembly GCF_900142215.1 of Anaerocolumna jejuensis DSM 15929. Classification (GTDB taxonomy): domain Bacteria; phylum Bacillota; class Clostridia; order Lachnospirales; family Lachnospiraceae; genus Anaerocolumna; species Anaerocolumna jejuensis. The sequence continues at coordinate 101,311 of NZ_FRAC01000006.1, forward strand.
TTCGCCCGGACTATGCAAATATAAAAAAAGGGGATGAAATTGTTCGTATAGACCCCGACGAAGTTCAAATCGGTGATATTATTGTTATCAAAGCAGGAGAGAGGGTACCCCTTGACGGTAAAGTGCTTGAAGGCACTTCAATGTTAGATACCTCCGCACTGACCGGCGAGTCTGTGCCCCGCAGTGTGGAAACAGGAGATGAAATCCTAAGCGGCTGCATTAATATCAATGGGCTGATAACGGCAGAAGTCACGAAGGAATACGGTGAATCCACCGTAAGCAAGATTTTGGATCTGGTGGAGAATGCCAGCAATAAGAAGTCAAATTCTGAACAGTTCATAACGAAATTTGCCAGATACTACACACCGATAGTGGTTATTGTTGCAGTACTGCTGGCAGTTATCCCGCCTCTCGTAATAAAAGATGCAGCCTTTCGCGATTGGCTGTACCGGGCTTTGTCCTTCCTGGTTGTGTCCTGTCCCTGTGCGCTGGTAATCTCTGTTCCCTTAAGCTTTTTTGGCGGCATCGGCGGTGCATCCAAGAAAGGTGTGCTGGTGAAGGGCAGTAACTATCTGGAGGCCCTGGCTAAAGCGGAAATCGTTGTATTCGACAAGACCGGCACCTTAACAAAGGGTGTGTTTAATGTTCAGGAAATTCATCCCTCAGAAATTACAGAAAATGAACTGTTAGAAATAGCAGCATATGCAGAAAGTTATTCCAACCATCCCATTTCCCTGTCCTTGCAGCAAGCCTATGGGAAAGAAATAAATAATGCAAGAATTTCTGAAGTTGAAGAAATCTCCGGGCATGGAGTTACTGCATCGATTGATGGGAAAAAAGTAGCTGCAGGAAATGCCAAGCTGATGAAGAAAATGAATATTTCTTATTTTGAGGGAGAAATCATCGGCACAGCCGTACATGTTGCGATTGATGGAAAATATGCAGGATATATTCTTATATCCGATGAAATAAAACCGGATTCCTTACAGGCTATTAAAACCCTTAAGAAAAACCATATCAGAAAAACCGTTATGTTAACAGGAGATAACAAGGCCGTTGCGGAAAAAATAGCAAATAGCCTGGAAATTGATAAGGTATACTCGGAGCTATTACCGGTAGATAAAGTTGACCGGTTAGAGGAACTTTTCTCAGAAAAATCGGAGAACGGCAAGCTGGTTTTCGTAGGAGACGGCATGAACGATGCCCCTGTATTAGCCCGTGCAGATATTGGTATTGCAATGGGAGGGCTGGGTTCCGATGCTGCCATTGAGGCGGCAGATGTAGTTCTTATGACAGATGAACCATCCAAGCTGGTTACAGCAATAAAAATATCGAAAAAGACACTGCGTATCGCACAGGAAAATATGATATTTGCAATCGGTGTTAAAATATTGGTTTTATTATTAAGTGCCTTAGGTATTGCCACTATGTGGGCAGCGGTATTTGCAGATGTTGGTGTAACAATTATTGCAATTATCAATTCTTTCAGAGCCCTTCGGGTTAACAATATGTAGGCAATTATAGGCAGGCCAATTAAAGGTTGAAATTAAGTTTTTAATTAAGATAGAAATTAATAATGATTCGGGTGTCTGTCAGAAGATCATGTTTATTAGCTGAAATTAACTTATGATACCCGAATCAATAATATAATAAAAAGAAAGAAATATCAAATTGTTATCATTTTACTGCATTATCATTTAAAAATACGGATATAAGGCTGCCGCAAAAAGAAGTAAATATTGGATGCTCTACACATAAATGAATTTTTTAATGTATGATATCCCTTATGAACTTTTTTTACGGCAGCCCTTTCTTTTGGTCATAGTCGGTCTGTTTGAACATTGAATTTTAAACATACCAGTTCTAACCTTTGTTTAGAACATAAGATTTAGTTTTAATACTAATCTAGCCGGCTGCCATATAATAATCTACATTTCTTCAGAACAGAAGTCTAACCAGAGGCTTCCAGCGTAAATTTTATTTCGGCTCAATTCCCCATACAAGTTTATTATTAATATAACCTGTGACCTTATCGGTATTTACATATTGATTGCCTGATGCATTAAACGAGTAATCATCGGCCTGGTTGTAATTTGTCCAATCGGATTTTGAAAACCTTCCCTGAATTTCTGCACTTTGTCCGGACTTAAGTGCTCCGGCTGAAGCAGTAAAAGCAATTTCCAGATAGTAATCAGCTCCCGTAGCCGGATTTGCAAGCTTGACAAATTCGCCCTTTACATTCCCATTGCCTGCACTTGCCCAGTCACACCAGAAATTCTGCGTTATATCACCATTTATTGTATAATAATAACGCAATTTTATATCACTTAGCTGAATATCCGAATTCCCGGTGTTAATAACTTTGAATTTGGGAGATATTCCATTAGTCGAGGCTCCTGTATTCCCATTATAGGCTTGAACCGTTAAATCACCGGTTATAACAGGATTAGAAGTGTCAACTACATTCAAAGTCAAGGCAGAATCATTTCCTCCATTGAAATGAAATATCAAATTATTTTCGCCAAGGGGCAGGGTGGAAAGATAGGATTTAAGCAGCCCAACCGTATTGTCCGATACCGTATAATCCCTGCCTGATACCAGAACATTGTCATTATTTTTAACACTAACGAGCTGATATCCGTTTAAGGTAACTGAGACATTGATATTCTGCTGTTTTTCCGATGCTTTATCAAAAGCTGCCTTTAAAGGAGTTATGACAGCACTTGGTGTTGAATCAATAACCTTGATTTTTAAAACCGGGTCTTTTCCTTTATCAAAGTCAAAGATGACTTGATGTTCACCAACGGACAAATGAGAAAGGAAATCCCGTTTTATAAGAAGATTATTCCCGTTTAATGTATAATCTGAATTTAAGTTTAAGGCGGTTCCGTCTGTTTTTAATGAATTTAACGTATTTCCGTTAGGATTAATTAAGATCGATATATCCTTCTGATTCGCAGTATATTTATCAAACTCAGCAGAGGTAGGTGTAATCGATGCATTGGCCGCAGGATTTTCCGTTTTTAAGTTCGGCAGTTCATCCAAGGTAATAACATAATCGCTCTGGTAAAGCTTCTTCAGCGTTTCAGGATTATTAAAGGCCGAACTCATGAGATGCTCACCATACCATGGACAAAAATATAACCATCCGGACTTTTCTTCCGTAAGATTTGCAACACTGGGAACGGTGTCATTCTCCGTCATTGCAACCATTTTCTTACCCTTTGTTAAATCAACCAGTTGATAGAAGATAGATGTAATGGCATCTTCATTTGGTACTCCCGATAAACCATCATTACGGTTGTAGATAGTATTATATTTATCATACCCTACGATATCCACCATCCGATCACCGGGATACCAGGCAGGAGAGGTGTTGTAAACATAGCTGTTGTAGGTCCAGATTAAATTGTGTAAGCCATAGGTTTGTGTAAGCTCTGTATACAGCATTTCCCACAGCTGTTTGTAGACTTCGGCACCAGCTGAAGCCCACCAGAACCATGCGCCTTCTCCCTTCAGCCCGCCGTTACCTTCAGCTTCATGATAAGGCCGGAAAATAACCGGTACGTTATTATCCTGCAAGATCAGCAGCTGTTGTGCCAGGCCATCAATTGTCATCTTCACATACTGATATTCCTTTGTACCGGGAATAACAGCATTGGCAGTATTAAAATTAGTTTCACTGGGCTTATAGGTGGCCTTCAACCATTCCACCGGTTCCCCGAGCTTATAGGAGGTGAAATCTTTGGGGACATTAATATGCCAGCATGCCGCAGCAATGCCGCCTTTGTTATTAACCCAGTCCGTAATACGGGCTGTTGTACCATCTTCCCAGCCATATAAGGGATTGTAGTTCATAAAGTCAAAGCCCCTGATAGCAGGATACTTTCCGGTTAAATTATGAATCCATTCAAACTCCAATTCCATATCTCCGTTATTCCCATTTCCGTAAATTTCTTGCTGCCCGGAGATTATATGTTTGCCGTAAACTTCTGTTAAATAGTTCATGAGAAGCTGTGATTCTGTAGTTGCCTTGCTATCGGAAAGAACAGGTTCCACATCCAGGTTGTCAAGCTTGGCATAATCCACCGTAAACGTATCAAAATAAGCAAATCCCCAGCCTGCTTTAATCTGTATTGTGTTTTTGCCTTTGATTAATTTATGTATACCAAAGCTGTAATCCGACCATACCGTAGTGTAGGGGAGCATATAGGAGCCCTTATTAATTCCATTAATTGCTAAATATTGCAATCTGCCATCCGTACTCAATTCCTGCATATACCGGGTGGATATGGTATACATTCCTGTTTCCGGGACATTTACGTCAAAGGTCATTGTTCCTGAATTCTGCATCCAGACAAATCCTTTCCCTGAGTATCCGGGTTTTGCTTGTCCATAAATTTGAGTCGTTACTTGAAGTTCTGAAGATAGTTGTGCATTTTCGCTTTCAATAACGAAAAGAGCAGTATCTGCGTAAACCGGAGATGTCATTAATTGAAATAACAGCGAAAATGTGAGTAGAATTGTACTTGCTTTTTTTACTAAACCCTTCATTTCCATTCCCCTTTCTTTGCGTAAACTTTAACAGTTTAGCGTTTATTTGTTAAGGAGTATCTCTACACCTTGCACAATAAATATAACATATATCCCATAATATGTAAATATGTTTTGGAAATTGTGATATTTTATAGTAATAATATATTTGATATCAATGCATTAAAACTAAATTTTCGTAAATCCACTTTACAAGTGTAATTCAACTACAACTGATATATTGATTCCAGTTAATCTAATTAGTCTTTGATTTGTATTTTAAACCCATTATATAAACCTCAAAATATAGTCAAAAATAATAATCTTATGGTAAAGCCTAAATTTATGACTTATATTAGTATTTTAAAACATATGATACAATAGATTATTCATAAGGTGTCTAAAATGAAAAAGAAGAATACTATTATAATTTTTTTATCTATTGTTTTATTTCTATTGATTTGTCTATTATTTTATAAAAAGGCATATCTAAAAATCAACCAACTTTTTAACCAACCGGATAGTAAGGTTACAATAGCAATTGATGCCGGACATGGAGGCTTTGACCCAGGTAAAATCGGAATTAACAAAGCACTGGAAAAGGATATTAATCTTAGTATAGCCAAAAAACTGAAGACCTTATTGCTCCAGAAAGGAATAAAGGTAGTCATGACAAGGGAAGAGGATAACGGCTTATATAAAAAATCAGACCAGGATATAAAAAGAGCAGATATGAAAAACCGTGTAAATATTATAAATTCCAGCAATGCTTTGATAGCGGTAAGTATTCATCAAAACAGCTTTACACAGGAATCCGCCAGAGGCGCACAGATCTTTTATTATCAAGGTTCGACTGAAGGGCAGATATTAGCAGAAATATTGCAGGAAAGGTTTAAAAATTCCTTAAATGACGGAAATAAAAGATTGGCCAAAAGCAACAATACCTATTATATGCTTAAAAATTCAAAATGTCCGATTGTTATAGTAGAATGCGGCTTTCTTTCAAACAGAAGAGAGGCTGAACTATTATGCAATAATGAATACCAGGATAAAGTTGTAGGGGCAATATATTTAGGTATTATTGATTACCTTGCTCAGCAAAATAAAGACGAAAAAATGCCCATCATCAGAAAAAATAATCCATTAAGTTTCTTTCGTTGAAGCGTCCTTTGTAGAATTTTCTGTAGAATTATCTGTAGAGCTTTCTGTAGAATTTTCTGTAGAATTTCCATTGAAAGAATTATCCGAAGACATATTATCGGAAGCTGCATTATCCGAAGGGGTACAATCCATTGATGCGCCGGCATTTGTTTGCTGGGAGGATAAAGCCTGTTTCTGAGCAGCTGCCGTTAATAAAAGGCTGCCAACAGCAACAATAAGATTGCCCAAAACATTTAATTCATCGGCTGTTTTTCCGGGATAAAGAGACAAAGCAATTGCATTTGCCAGGACCATAGTGTCTTCAGGACATAGATTGTCAAACATCACAATATTTCCATTCGGTTACCTATTATAGTTAATATATGCGTTGTTATTATTTAAATGCCAGGGAAACTCTAAGGAGCTTTGATGAAGATATGTTTAATGGAATATGGAATATGGTAAAAGATAAGAGAAGAATTAAATACAAGTAAGAGTTTATTACAAGTTATTTCATGACTTTTTTAATTTATTGCATTAAAGTGATTTTAGGGATTAACTGCAATATAACGCAAAACGCTTGCCAACTATTCGTTAAACTTGTGTTTTGCGAATAGTTATTTTTATGCCCTTCTTTAAGGGGTATTTGAATAAATTGTACCTAAATTGACAAATGTATAAAAATTAGAAAGGAATGAAAAATTATGAAATTAAAAGGTACTTTTATTTACTTGGGGGTTGATACTTTCCACTCCACGAAAAACAATAAGGATTATAAGTCAGCTTGCTTTTTGCAGGGAACCGATGTACAGAAAATATTTTTAAATGAAGATTCAGGAAATCTTCTATACAATATTCCGGTACAGACTCCAGTTGATGTTGAACTGGATATTCGAACGGGGCAAAATACGTTTGTGTCTCTTTTGTCTGTAACACCTACGATTTCTTCCAGTTCTGCTGATAAGTCGAAAACGGCTTAAACACCAATTCTTTTTCGGTGTATGGGCGCAAGCCCTTGTAAACAGCGTTAAGAAGTTTAAGCGGACGTGCCCCCAACGGTTTGGGGGTGCGTTTGCGGTATCCGTAAGGGTATAAACTTTAGCGTACGTGTTCATAGTTTTAAAATTTGCGGATTCTCTCCTTCCTCAAGTTTTATATAGAAATCAAAGTAAAGGGGGTGAATATATGTTGTTTTTAGCTTCTACAAGTGGTATGGCTAATGCGTTATCCAATATTACATCGGCTGTGGCTAGTGTGGTTTCTATTGCTACTACTGGTGATTTAGCTATTTTCTTTTGGGCTGGTGTTGCTGGTATTGGTATTGGCATTATGCACAAATTAAAGCATTAATACATAATGTTTGGGACTATTTAATATAGTCCCTTTTTTATAGAAAGGGGAAAAATGAGAAACATTCTTAAAATTATTTTTGTTTTTACTTTTACATTTATTCTTTTTTGGTTTCCTTCAAAAGTTTATGCTGCTGATTATGGTCCTGATGTTATTACGGATGCGCAATTACAATCTGCTCTTAATGCATTCAAGAATTATGTTTCAACTTACGAACCTATTAAATCTCAAATTAGTGGCAAGATATTGCATTATACTGCTATTTATAATGGTGCTCGTATTGTTGTTTATTGCAATACGCTAACTGCTACAATTGATTATCAGTTTGGCGCTTGTTATATCCACCCTAATGATTCAAGTGGTTTTAGTATGGAATTAGATATACAGTCTGATGGTACTTTCACCTTACCGACGGGCTGGGGTACTAATTATATTTTTTCTGGTGGTAGTTTTATTTCTAATCATAGTATTCGTTATACGGATTATTCTATATGTACTTATTCTGGTACTTTGATGAGAGGTTCTGTTAATGTCGGTGAAAAGTATCAACCTACCCAAGCGGATATGTCAGGCCCGGTACCGTCTTATGATTCTACTGTTCCGACTCCGTCTAATCTACGTGTGAAATATATATTACCAAAAGGATTATTTCCAAAAATAAGAGAGACACAATTACAAAGTACGTGGACTCCTACGTCTGGTGCTTTAAGAGCTGAAATAAGCTTGGTTTATAATTTTAAGTCTGGTGCTGATAAAATTACAAAGGTGATCCCATATGTCACTTATGCTGATGGTGTATTTGCTTCTGCGGGTCAACGTACGGATTTATTACAAACGGATATAGAAAAATTCATACATGATAAAAATTCGAATACATCTGGTCAAACGTTTGAAAATGGGAAACTTAATTTAGTTGCTTATTATATCAGATTTTCTATTTTTTCAGATGATAAACTTAAATATGGAAATTGGGTTAAGGTAGATTTAGTTACTGGTGGAAGTTTTGACGACGGTAATGTTACTAATAAATATGATGAGGTTTACACCGACAAAAATGGGGATGAAATTAGTGTTGATAATCCCGAATACGGCGGTACTACATATGATAATGATGGAAAAAAGGTAGACCCTACTAGTTTAAGAAGTTTTACCGATTATTTATTAGCAATACCTAATATTTTAGCAAAAACGTTTGAAGCTCTGGTGTCACTTATCGGTGGTATAGGTAAATTTAATATCATTATGGCATATTTATTTGTTGGTATGTCTCCTGTTATACCTACTTTATTGGTTGGGGGTATTGGACTTTTGGTTATATTGGGTATTATTAAGTTTCTTAAGTAGAGGTGTTAATATGGTTGAGGTATGGAAGGCTGTTAACAATATTATGTCAATTGAGATATCGTATAATAGCGTTACTGTGACATTTTGGCAAATGTTTATATATTTTGCTTTGCTTACGTTTGTCGTGTGTTTTATAAGAAATCTATTTGATTAGGGGGTAAATATGACTGACGGACAATTTAATCTATTTATGGAATTTTTACTTGAAATACGTAATTGTGTTGCTATATATGTAATTTGGTTAAATGTAAATAAGCTGTTTAGGGGGTTTAATTAATGGATGCTCTTGTTGGATTTATAATGGGTTCCTCCACTTCTTTTGATATTTATGTAGCCATAAGGCTGGCTATTGTGTTCGCTCTTATTGATATGATTAAATGTGTAACTGTATCATTGGTAAAGGGGGTTAAATAATGGTATTTATATTGGCTGGATTAGTTTTTGTGTCAATTATGATACCAAAATTCGGCTGTTTTTTATTGAACTTACCTCATGTACTCTTCTATCTTCCCAAGGATATATATTTGTATTTTAAGCATAAGGACTATAATAAATGTAAAGTGGGTCATATTATTGCTATTATAGGCTTGTTTGGGCAAGGTAAGACGCTTACGGCTGTACATATTGTTGCTCGAATGTATTTACGTAAATATGGTAAAAAAGTTTGGTGTAGTAGACGTAAAAAATTAGTATATCAAAGGGTAAAAATTATTTCTAACGTTGATTTAAAGGTGCCTTATGAAAAATTTATATCTTTGGAGCAGATTGTATATAGTGCTGAGAATAACCAGAAATATGATGATGATAATGATACTCTAACAGTTACACTTGTATTAGGTGATGAATTTAGTTGTCAAATGAATTCGCGTAATTTTAAAAGCAATATAAGTCCTGTATTGTTGAATACTATACTAACTTGTCGGCATTACTATATAGCTATTTATTATACTACTCAACGATTTAATCAGGTTGATGCTCTCCTACGTCAAGTTACAAGTTATTGTATTAGTTGTAACAAGACTTGGAGGTTGCAGGGAATAGATTATTATGATGCATGGCAGATAGAAAATTCTACTTCTATCTTGCAGGTTAAGCCGTATTGGCGCTCTGCATGGTTTGTTAGAAATAAGGATTATGACATGTATGATACTCTAGCTTGTGTAGATAATTTAAAAAAATCCTCTGAAAATGGTGATATGATTACAGAATCAGAAATATTGGCTTTGCAATGTAATAATGGAAATCCGGATAATTTAATAACACCATCTCGTAAATTCCGTAAAATCCGGAAAAAAATGAGATAATGCCAGAAACTCCCAGTGGGCAAGCGAAGCGCCACTGGGAGTTTTGTTACTACTGAAAGTTCTTCAGACATTTTAGTTAATTAAAGTGCGCTAAGTCTAGTATTACCTTAGCGCACTTCTGTCGCATGTCGCATTTTACTTACTTTCTAGGTTTTATGCGGTGTTAAAGGCTATAAAAAGTTGTCGCAAAGTTGTCGCAAATGCTGTCGCAAGTTAACTTCTGTCGCAAATAAAGGGGATAAGGTATGGCAAAAGATACGCAAAGTCGCAAATGGCAGTTAACAATTAATAATCCTTCTGATAAGGGTTATACCCATGATGTTATCAAGGAAAGATTTGAAAATTTTAAGTCACTTGTTTATTGGTGTATGTCGGATGAAATAGGCTTAGAGAATCATGTTTATCATATTCATTTTTATATGGCCTTCTCTTCTGCTGTTCGGTTTAGTCAGATATCAAAGGCATTTAATGGTGCACATTTGGAAATGGCTAGGGGTACCAGTTTGGAAAATCGGGATTATATTTTTAAAGAGGGTAAATATGAAAAGGATAAAAAGAAAGAAAGTAATCTTCCTGATACGCATGAGGAATTCGGGGAAATGCCTTTAGAGAGACAAGGACATAGGTCGGATATTGAGGATTTATATGATATGGTGAAAGAAGGTTTGACCAATTTTGAAATACTGGAAATGTCTCCGCAGTATCTTTTGAATATTGATAAGGTCGAAAAGGTTCGGCAGATTGTGAAGGAAGAAAATTATAAGACAGTGTTTCGGCAGCTTAGTGTTAATTACATATATGGTCATACTGGTGTCGGTAAGACAAGAGGTATTATGGAAATGTATGGGTATCAGAATATATTTAGAGTTACGGATTATGAACATCCTTTTGATAATTATAAGGGTCAGGACATTATTATTTTTGAGGAATTTAGAAGTAGTTTAAAGATTCAGGATATGTTGAATTATTTGGACGGATATCCCCTTGAATTGCCTTGTAGGTACGCTAATAAGATAGCTTGTTTTACTCAGGTATATATTATTACTAATATCCCACTTTCAGACCAATATGAAGGTATACAAAGGGATTGTAAGGAAACTTGGGACGCTTTTTTAAGGAGGATACATAGGGTTATATGTATGCAGGAAAAACAGTCTGATATATTTACCGTAAAGGAGTATTTTAGCAAAGATACGGACTTTGTCCCTGTAAGGTATATTCAGGAACAAATACCATTTAACGATTAGGGGGTTATATGAAAGAAGATATTAAAGAGTTTATGGAAAATTTTATATGCTTATTAATAATTATGGTTGTGTTACTCTTATCCTTTTTATTTTTATGTACTGTGATTTGTTTTGGGGCATGGGTTTGTAACAAATTGGCTAGAGGTTAATAAGTGCTTAAGAAAGGATGATTATGCTATTACATTACATACCTATGATATTTTTAGGGTTCCTGATATTGATAGATTTTACTATACTTGCTATGGATTTGTTGCAAAGTATAGATAGTGACGTTTAGCCTGTGTCATAGGTACTGTCCCCTCCCTCCCCCCAGGAGCGCATGAAGCGTATCCACTAATCTTTACCGGAGAATACGCTTCATGCGCTCCTGGGGGGAGGGAGGGGACAGTACCGGGCTTATTATATACTTGAATTATAGGACTATCCTGTGTTATTATTAATAAAAAGGACCGGAGGTAACGTATGGATAATGAGTTAAAGGAAGCTCTTAGCGGTGTTGTGGCTGAAATTAGGCAGTTAAGTGATAAAGTGGATAAGATTGACAAACGTTTGGAAATCGTTGAATATAAGGTTGATAGAACAAATGAAAGGTTTGAAAATTTAGATTTAAAGGTTGATAATTTAGATTTAAGGCTTCGCAATGTTGAAGCGAATATTCGTAAAGATATTAGGGGGCTTTCAGAAGATAATGAAACAATTATTGAAGTATTAAAACAACATGAGTTGTTACCAAGATAACAAAAAAATATTACGGTTTATGAAAAGCACATGGTTAAATGCCTTGTGCTTTTTTGATTGAAAGATGGTGGGTTATGGATGATGAAATAAGAGATATTTTAATGGAGATATTCGCAAAGATTGATTATTTAGATTTAAAGTTAGACAGATTGGCAGAACGAATGGATATTAATGATTTGAACTGTCGTAAGTCTGCTAAAGACATTATAGTTAAATTGATAAACTTAATTGATTCATTACCGGAATGATTTTACATATTGCGGAAAAGTTTATATAAAAAATGAAAAAGCACAAGGATAATATAATCCCTGTGCTTTTTTAACCAGTCTTGGAATTTGATGACTTTCCCTGCTTGACTACTTTAGGCTGTGCAAGTGTAACTTTACCGTCCTCTCCTACTATTAGCTGACCATGTTCTTTTTCGTAGTCTTCTATATAGTTTAAAACAATATATTCAAGTAAATTACTGTCGCTTCTTCTATCATTTTTAGCAATATGGCTAAATTTAGCTTTGTCTTGTTTATTGATATATGTTTTAAGTTGGGGTTTATCTGTTGGCATAATTTCTCCTTAAGGTTATAAATAACGCTTGACTTTAGTAGTCTACCGTAGTATACTTTATTTATAAGGTAGTCTACTTAAGACCACGGTCGGTCTAGTTGTTTCTGGATGGCATTGGTAAATCCTGCATGGTTAGCTTGTTAGGCGGTTCGTATTGCCTATCCCTCTTGTACATACTTGCAAGATGGTTCGTTCCTTGGTAATTAAATACTGACGATTCTTTAGTTCTTGGGTTCTCCAAGAATGTATATGAATGTTTCATATTATTTGTATTAAAAATTTTAACATATATTTGTAGAATAGGCAAGGGGATAATAAATCTAACATTTTATCAGGAATATGGATGGAATAAGCATGGATAGTAATTTATTGAAGAAGGTCCCTAAAAAATATCATACAGCCATAACAGATATTTATCATGATGAAGATGGGTACTGGTGTGTTATAGGTTGCAATAGTGGTTATAAATTAGAAAGCTATTATTCCGAATATACAATTCATGAGGATAACTTAAATCAATTTTTAAGTATATTCGAGCAAATAGTAAAATCAAATTTAGATTTTAATAGGGTTAATGGGTTCGCCAAGTAAAAGAGTATATAAAGGCATATGTAAGATGTAGGACTTACTGATATACTCTCCCATTATCCCCTTACATATTGGGGGTTGTGTGATGCATCCTGCGGAAATTTCAATAAGAAATGATATCTCTAATCTTACATTATATAGGCTTGCACCTATTACGGACGATATTAAAAGGGATATTAAATATGCTTTTTGGCATGGTTTTATTGATGAATATATATACAAAGATTTACTGAAAGCTTTATCTGATAAAAGGGATAATTTACTCGAATATTAGTTCGATAAATTGACCTTTTAACTATTCTCCGTATCTTGTGTTTTGCGAATAGTTATATCAGCACTCTTGAATGCGATATAACTCACTATCGAGGGAAATTGTCGAGGGACATAAATGCTTCTAATCATAACAATAATTTTCAATATAATTAATATCCACGTAATATCACCAACCATATATTTCTTTGAAAGCATTAATGACTTCATCACGGATTCTAATCCCAATATCTGAATTTTGCATTACTACCTAAATTCGCCTGGTTTTCCTTGAACCCTTTTTGTATATTTGCAGCACATTCAAGCAACGACATCGTATTGGTATCAACTACAACATCATAACCATCAAAAGGATACAGCCCTTGTTTGACTTGCCATTCAGCATTTCCAATATCCCTGTCCCCTCGACTTTTTTCACGTCTCCTTAATTCTTCCAAGGAACACACCACTTTTACAAGTGTAATTGGATAATCCTTTATTTCTTTTATACAAGCTTCAAATAGAGACTGCTCTTTCCCATCATCTTGGTTTAGAACAACATGATCAACAATAACATTTAATCCCATATCTGAGTATGTTTTTATTGTGTGATACATAGCGTCTACTGCCCTATACCATAAAGTATCGCTGTCAATTCCATTAAAATATCCGCTCAAACAGGGTGCTATAATATCTGTAAAAGTATCTTGTCCAATACAAAAATAAGGTTCTGGAAGTATCTTTTGTAATTCTTTCGTCAATGACGACTTACCAGAACTTGATACCCCATTAAGCCATATAATATGTCCTTTCGCCATTTCCTTCGCCTCCACAGATTCTCATTTGTCATAAATGCTTATTAATAACAAACAATTGCTAATTAAATATGTAGAGATTATACCGCAAATTTACAAGTGTGTAAACTTTTCCATATAAAGTAACATCTAATCATTACAATCATTATCTATGCTCATCAAATCAAAAAATGATATGTAATTATTGAAGTAAAAACTATAGCTTAATAGATATACAATAAGTAAATTAGATAAAATAATCAATTCTGGTTTTCTATTATTATTTTCCTTACCTTTCCTATCACGCATTTATTTATCCTCACTTTCAAGTTAGATTATCAAAGTTTTAGTTAGCTTAAACTAACCTTAATGGTTTGATTATATAACGTAAGAATAATAAAATATAATATATAATTGTTTATATATTGATAGTTATTTTTATATCATTATGTAATTCTATTGTAATGAAAAAAAGAAGTACAACAAAGCTGTACCTCCTCTATCGTACCTTTTTCTTTAATTGATAATTTATTTATTCAAATTCTATACAAAATAATTTATTACATAATCACGAAAATTTATCGCTGCTTTTGAAAAATACCTTTTTTTCTTCCATGCAATCTGAAGAATATTTTTATATTTCAAATCCTTGATTTTCAACAATACAATCGGTTGTTGTTCCCTTTTTTCTTCAACACATGGATAGAATGAAATGCCTATGCCGGCAGCTACTAAGTTGACAATCGCAGAGGATTCGCTGCATTCACAAATTACTTTTGGAGTAAATCCATTCTTTTGATAAATATAATCACAAAACTCTTGCAAACTATGATCTGCTGTCATATTAATAAAAGGTTCGTTTGTTAACTCCCCAAGAGAGACCTCGCCCCGGCTTGCAAGGTAATGCTCCGGTGATACTGCTAAAAAGATATCTTCCACCAGTAATGGAACTGCAGAAATAGTGGGATATTCTTTAACAGTGTTAATAAAGGCAAAATCAATTTCATTAGTTTCCAAAAGATGTATCTTTGTCTTATCATCTCCCAGTTGAGTTATATGGAAATTTACTTTAGGATAAAGTTTATTAAAAGAAAATATAAAATCACCAAATTCTTTGTTAAGGGATGTGGAGGAAAAAGCTACAAAGCCTGACTCACTACCTGACATATCAGAGATTTCCTGACGCCCTTCCTCAACCTCCCTTAATATTTTGTCTACTCGCTTTAAGAATACCTTACCAAACTCATTTAATACTATACTACGGCCTGTTCTATTGAATAATTCTACGCCTAAATCGTCTTCTAGTTTAGATATCGTCGCGCTTAAAGCTGGTTGTGCTACCTGCAGTTCACCCGCTGCTCTGGTCATATGCTCTAATCGTGCTACTGTTTGAAAATATTTAAATTGCAATAAATCCATATTTCACTCTCCTATTGATATGATATTTATTATGTGTTTATATATTATCATATATTTTTATTTATCAATTATAACATATACAATAGGTTTTAGCAGTTATATTAAACTAACTTTTAGATAAGGAGTAATTTTAAATGACAAAACACAGACAAAAGTTTCTGGTATTGGGGATTATCTTGATAGCTTTCAATCTAAGGACTCCATTAACCGCAGTGGGGCCACTAATTAATTCCATAAAAATCGATCTTAATATTTCAAATAGTTTGGCAGGTTTTCTTACAACCTTACCATTATTAATATTTTCTTTTCTATCACCAATAGCATCAAAAATCGGGATTAAAATTGGGCAAGAGCGAACAATTTTTTATGGGCTCCTGCTATTAGCATTTGGAATGCTGCTTCGTTCATCCGGTGGAATTTTCACCTTGTTTGCAGGTACCATCTTAATTGGAGCAGGAATTACTACTGGTAACGTTCTTATCCCCGGTATTATAAAACGGAAATTCCCACAAAAAATAGGGATAATGACTAGTACTTTTTCGACTGCAATGTCACTATTGGCAGGCATCGCTTCCGGGTTAAGTGTGCCTCTTTCCATCAAATTAGGCTTAGGCTGGCGTAATTCGCTGCTAATATGGTGTGTATTAGTTGTGGCTGCAATTATTTTTTGGATTCCTCAAACTAAAAAGCAATGTGAATCTAATAATACAAAGGACCAGAATAATATACAACCAGATACTATATCTGTATGGCATTCACCCCTAGCTTGGAAAGTAGCATTATTTATGGGACTGCAATCTTTTTTATTTTATAGCTTCATTGCATGGCTTCCTGAAATACTTCTCAGTAAGGGATTAAGTATAGAAACCTCCGGTTTCTATCTGTCTTTCTATCAGGTAGTTTCATTACCAACTTCTTTTGTTGCTCCCATAATAGCTGAAAAGCTGAAGAATCAACGTATCCTTGTTGCAAGTTCCTGTTTGACCTATGTTGTTGGTATATTAGGTTTATTAAGGAGTGACAATATGGTTGTTCTAACAATAGCTGTGATTCTAATGGCATTCGCAGGTGGGGCGTGCATTAGCTTATCTTTTACTTTCTTTGGTTTGCGAAGCAGTAATACCAAACAAGCTGCAGAATTATCAGGCATGGCTCAATCCGTAGGATATCTATTAGCAGCTGCAGGCCCTGTATTATTAGGTTCCTTATTTGATCTTACCGATTCCTGGACATTGCCTATCTTATTTTTATCTGGCGTTACGCTGATTCTACTATATGTTGGTGTGCAAGCAGGTCAAAATGAACGAATCTCTTGATAAAGTTATTTTTATAAAATGGCTATAATAAACTTTCATAAACAGTTCGTTATATCTTTAAACAAGTTAATAAAATATTTGTAAAGCACTGATAGGCTTTTCCAGGAACGGTTTATCACTTTCCTGTTAATACGAAAAATCATCAGGTATACGAACATATGCGCGGATATGTTCATCTTTATATCGTACAAGGACACGAGAGACATTGTCATTGTAGGTGTTGCCTTCTGCTACTATGATTTTGTCCTTTTTATCCTCTAAAACAATACCGATATGGTCATGCTCAAGATTGTTAATAACCCTGTCATACAAGACAATATCTCCTGCTTCAGGAATAAAATTATCATCACTACCACAATGATATTCTATTCTTTTGTCACCAATTGCAAACTCTTCCCAACCGCCGCAGCCGGCAAGACTGCAGGATATGCACTCATTAGGGCTATATGGAATAGAAAATCCGGCTTTTACGCAGCAGTAATAAACAAATCCTGCACACCAATTTCTATCTGCCTGTTCAATATTCCATTTTGGAAATAAACTGACAATCGGTTGAATATTTGCTTCCTCGTCCGGAAGAATACCATGGAAAGGTCTTAATGCCTCTAACTTTGCGATTTCTGCTAATTCTGCTCTAGTAGACATGAGATAAACTCCTTTCTGTATAATAAAAGTAGGTTGTCGCTTTGCGAAATATACTTGTATCCTCTTCATTAGTTTACAGTCTTACTTCTACCCATTTTGTTACATAATCAGCAACCTCAGAGGTGCTTTTTCCGGTAATATCATAAGTATCAATTTTTTTACCGGATAAAGTACCATTTTCAATAAACCAACGATTATATTCAATAGAGCTATTTATCCAGTTAGAATCGGTTATATGCCTGCCTTCACGCATCCTTATTTCTAAATCTTCGGTATTGCATACCAAAGCTAAATAATGAATTATTTTTAGACAGAGACATAATCTGTTCTACCCAATTTTTGTAATCTGCTTCAGAATTATGAGGCATGATATTATATAAGAAATCTGCATCCATAACGATGAACTTCGTATCACGCTGAATTAATTCCTGAGCTGTTGTGGTTTTCCCAACTCCACTGCATCCAGTCAATATAAAAAGAGGCATTGCTTTAAATTTCCATCGGTATCCGCATTGCTGACATATAACATATTTCTTATCTTCTGATATCTGTTTATTCCATTCGTAATCCCCACATTTGGGGCATATTCCAATCATTCCTGTACCTCCAAAATGCCGATGCACTCTGGGAAAACAGCAGCTTTAATATACTGAATTTCCGCAGTTTATGTCAAAAGGCATAATCAACAGCTTCTGTATTTCTTTTTCATGTGCTTTAAAAAACCATTCAATTGCTTTTCCATAATTCTCTTTACTATCAAATTCCCAATAAGAAAAGTATTTAACGCATTTCACGATTTTTGTCAATTCTCTTGGCGGTTTTCCAATCTCATCTAAAGTAAAGAATCGTTTAACGTATTTTATATCAATACATCCTTCTTGCTGTTTTTGTTCCTCTGCTATGATGGTTATTATTTTTTCAAATTCATCTAATTTATCTGGCTTGACTTGAAATATTTTTACCTCAGAAAAGGAATTTTTCATAAACTTACCTCCGTATAATATAAATTATATAGTAATGCTTCAGTTCGTTACAATTTACAAATATGAATTAATTATATAGATTATACCTCAATTTCCCAGTTGTGCAAATATTATCTATTAATCTATTATCTAAATTTCATAACAATCATCTTTACTTCTTTTACCACTTCTCTTCTGTAATCGCAGTATGGCAGAGTCTCTGACTCTGCCATATTGTAATATCTTAAATTAATTAAATTTTATTGTTAAAATACCCTTACTGTAACTTGCATTGATATTAGAGATGTAACCATAATGATATACATAAGCTTCACAATAAGTATTGACATCCTTCCCTTTTATTTTAAAGGTATAGGTGTGCTTCTTTCCGTTCCGGCTCAGATATGAAGCATAGGAGGCAGCTCTCCTTAAATCGTCTGTGGTTTTGATATTATTCCTGTTAATATTTTTCCAGCTCTTGCTGAACTTCTCCGGGGTATAATCATCTCCCTCCCATACATGGGTTCCCATGAACTCATAGGAAGATTTTAAGAAAAACCCTCTGTATATCTTATTGTTCTTTGTACTATGTGTAACTTTTGCATCTGAAACTGTGTCTACATGATAACATTTATCTCCAAGATAAACCCTGTTCCAATAGAGAAAGGAATCGTCCACTGAATTGCAGGGTATTAATAACCGGTTGCAGCACTCTTTAAATAAGTCGGCAAAGGAATCCATTTTATAGACTTTATCTTTCATTAATTTTTTGGCATCATACAAATTATCTCTCATAACATAGCCGGGAAAACTGTCCAGATATAATAATTCCTCATAGGAATCATATTTTGATACAATGGCATCATGAATAGCTCTAAGCTTTTCCTTATCGGTCTTACAGCCCTTGATTGCTTTCTTTGTAAATTCATATATTTCATCTTTTTGTAATTTATCTTTTTTAGTAGGCTTTTTACCATAGTACAGTGTTTTTGTTTTTTCGTCATACTGAAAGAGCTTCAGATCTTTTTTCCAGTCAACAATATCTGAAAGCCTGTAATATGTTTCATGACCTATGGTATACCTGTCTTTTTTATACCAGGCAAAGAAATTATAATTTTTTTCAAGCTTATCTAATTTACCGACTACAGTCCCTGATTTTTTAAAAAATTTATAATCTACATTATAATATTTATATTGTTTATCATCTAAAAAATTGATTCTTTCTAACAAATATTGACTGTTTTCCCAAATTAAAAAATTATAATCATCTTCCGGTATATAGAATTCCCCGCCATCCTCTAGCACATAAGAAATTCTGCATCTTGATATATAAAGAGTTAACGGCGACAATTCATATTGGCCGTCTGCCTTGGTGTATGGCAGCTTTAACTCCTCTCCTATTACCAGCTCATCACTATATTTATACTGAACATCATAAACAATTTTATCGCAGCTTAGATTATTTATTAATTCTACACTTTGGAAATTAGGGTATTGCTTTAAGATTGCTGCTTCGATATCTTTCTTCAGACTTTCAACCGTATCATAGCTCCCATTTAAAGTAAGTGAAAAGAATTCATCAATTTCTCCAATACCGCCGGGCTCATTTGCATCTGCATATTTTGCAATGTATTCTGTTTCAAGGGTTACCTCTTTTAAAACTTTGCTGACTATCGCAATATCTTCTGCTTCATGATCAGAGGAAGCCAGCACTCCTTGTATGTGCTCATCGATATGGTCATCCAGGTCAACATCCGTTACGGTTACCTCTTTCGTATGTAACGTCTCAGCAAATACAGTGCTTGGTGTGCAGAAAACTAAGATTGCCGTAAATAGCAGAGCAATCACGGCAGCGGTTGTCTTTGTTTTGTTTCTCATGTAGTATAATCTCCTCTGTAAGTGGTGTCATTTCAATCTTAAGTTGTAAATAAATCACTCATGTAAAAATGCCTTGAAATTTTATTGGTTCCCCTTACCAATTAACCAGAAAGTATTTCACACTAACCGCCATGCCTTCCCAACACGACGCAAGATTGGGCTGAGGATTTCGCAGGCACAATCGTATGTGTGAAAATTGCTTTTTAATTTTCACACTATCCCTTCTTTAAACCTTACGCTTTAAGCCTCAAGATAATATTTTGCCTGTGTCTGAAACATGGTTGCATAGAGGGATTCACTCTGTTTAATCAGTTCCTTGTGAGGCCCGTATTCTACAATCCTGCCATCCTGAAATACAGCAATTTTATCGGAGAATCTTGTACTGGAAAGTCTGTGTGAGATATAAATAGCCGTTTTTCCCTTGACCAGTTTATCGAAGCTCTGATATACTTCATATTCTGATATAGGGTCTAAAGCCGAGGTTGGCTCATCCAATATAACAATGGGCGAATCTTTGCATAAGGCTCTGGCTATGGCTATTTTTTGACTTTGTCCTCCTGAGAATTCAACTCCGGTCTTATCAATATCCTTATAGATGCTGGTATCAATCCCCTTTTCCAATTTCTCTAAATCCTTTGCAAAACCTGCTTTATCAAGCTCCTTTCGTATGTCCTCTTCTTCTATACCTGGCTTCACGGTTAAATTTTCCCTGATTGTATAGGACAATAATTTGAAATCCTGAAATACAACCGATAACAGCCTTAAGTATTCCTCATATTTTATTTCCTTTATATTAACCCCACCCAAAAGTATATCCCCCGAAGAAGGCTCATAGAGCCGTGTCAGCAATTTTATAAAGGTCGTTTTTCCGGCACCGTTTAACCCTACTATGGATAGCTTTTCACCGGGAACTATTGTTATGGATATATTTTTCAGTGTATATTCTTTTTTACCGGGATAGGCAAAGGAAACATCCCGAAATTCTATGGTATAATCCTTAATATCTTCTGCTGTATATTTTCCATCCTGATCTTTTACTTTTATTTTATCAAATTTCATAAACATTTCCAGGTACATGCATAATTGATTTATTTCTATAAAAGCATTGATAAAGCTCAATAAGGAATCACTAAAGCTCCTTGCTGCACCTGCATACATGGTAAAGCTTCCGATCGTAATCTTTTCGGCCATTACCTTTACTGCCAGATAAGCGTATACGATAACTGTCTGAATCTGGACATTTATATTGGAGATTCCGGTGCATTTTCCTGTTTCCGTAAAGAGTCTTGAATAGATTGCCAGAAGATTATCCATAAAGTGCTTCATTTTTCTGATTAACAAAGGAGCACTGTTATATAACCGGACATCCTTTCCCATGGAAAAATCCGCAGTCAGTCTAACAAAATACCCAAAGGCCCTATTGTCATATACAGCCTTCTGGTTATCTTCATATTGGATTCTCTCCATTTTTTTAAATAACAGAGCGTTCATACATACTATAAGTAAAAGTACTATTATGATAAGTGGATTTAATATGCTTAAGATGTAGCCCAACCCTGCAAGAGTCACAAGCTGATTAATAATTGCTGCTCCACTCTCGACGGTCCTTCTGACGGCATTCAGATTATATATTGCAAAAAAAGCTTTCTCCTTTAAGTCCAGTATTTCTGACTTTTCGACATTTTCAAAGTCCATGTCTACGCATTTGCTTCCCAGATAGGAATCCAGCTGGTAGCTGAATTTTTCTTCACCCATTTCTACCTTTTTAACAAAATAGCTGCTTAAGAGCTTAAAGAATAAATTCCCCAGTATCAATATTGCTGCATATAGAAATAATTTCTTCTTATCCTGCTCTCCCATCAATTCATCGATAATTAATTTTGGAACAATGATATTAATAAATGGTGCGGCTGCCTGTATTGCAGTAGACAGTAATATTGTGATAATATAAGCAGGTGATAAGGAATAGACCATCCGGTAAAAATACAATAATAATTTACTGTTCTTCATGTCCTTCCTCCTTATAATATTCTGCCTGTATCTGGAACATAGCTGCATAAGACTTATTAAGCCTCATCAATTGTTCATGTGTGCCGTATTCTTTCAGCTCTCCGTCTTCAAGAAAAGCAATATTATCACAGAACCGGGTACTTGACAACCTGTGGGAGATATAGATTGCCGTTTTATTCTTTATCAGATTATCAAACTCCGTATAAATTCTGGATTCTGCCAAGGCATCCAATGCAGCGGTTGGCTCATCCATGATGATGATATCACCGTCCTTATAAAGAGCTCTTGCCATTGATAACTTTTGGATTTCACCGCCTGATAGTTCGACGCCTTCTTCATCCATTATTTTAAACAAATTGGTCCCGTCCTTTTTCTCCAGACGGTTTATTTTTTCATTAATACCGGATTGCAGCAAGGCTTCTTTGTATTTCTCTTCCTCCTGGGTCTCAAATTCCATGGTTATATTTTCTCTTATGGTAAAGGCAAATACCTTTGTATCCTGGAATACCACAGAAAACAGTTTACGGTACTGTTCCAAATCATATTCTCTTATGTCCATTCCATTGACCAGAATTCTTCCGCCTGTTGGCTCATACAATCTTGTTAATAACTTAACAAGGGTTGTTTTACCCGCACCATTAATTCCAACCAGCGCCAGCTTTTCTCCCGCTTTCATATGGATGGAAAAATCTTTCAAGATATCTCTTTTGCTGTTTGGATAGTGGAAACTTACATTTTCAAACACAATATCAAATTGAGAAGCCTCTGGATTGTAACCCTTATCGATGCTGCTTTCCTCGTCTTTTTTTAAGAACTCCCGGAAATCACTGACATAGAGAGCATTTACCCAGATATCAGCAAAATCCTTAATCGTAGTTTGCATCCAGGTAACAAATCCATTTAAGGCAAAGGTATATAATACGAAATTACTGATAGAAATATTGTCATTAAGGACATTTATAATAAGATATGTATAGACAATCCCCTCTCTGACAGCCATAAGTACACCTTCTTTTATGCCGGCATAGAGGTATTTATTTTTAATGGCATTGGTTATTTGTAAGGCCTTCCCTTCCGCTTCTTTTTTCTTTTTTAGTATCATGGACTTTAAGCCATACAACCGCATGTCCTTGCCATATTGAAAATCCGACAGCTTGGAGGAGCCGTAATAAGACATTCTCTCTTCCTGGGCCAGCTCGTCCTTGCAGCTCCTTCGATAGCGGTTTGCCTTATCGATAAACAAATAGGATAAAAACATGGAAACCAGCAAAACTCCCCATATATAAGGATTTAGCTGAATGAGAATAACCGAAAATATCAAAAAGCCTATAACATTGCCGGGTATGGAAAATAGTTTAATTATTACAAGTCCAAATCCTTCTGCGGGGTTATTTACCGTATTTAATGCTATCCTGACTTCTTTTAAAATGTCCGGATCTTCCGTATAGGCATAATTCATCTTCATTGTCTTTTCAGCTAACATCCGGATAAAACCATACCGGACCGCATTCATTTTCATGCGGAACCTGCCCTGTAAATATTCTTTAAAATACCCGGTTATTCCGGCTATGACCAATGCCAATACAAGTATCACTGCAATTTTTTTAATATTTTTTCCGTCCGTTAATTCATCAATCAGAAGCTTTGGCACATATATCCATATAAATGGTGATAATCCAAGAAAAATGGAATATATTCCGATATCAAAAAAGATGGACTTTTTCCATTTAGCTATATATTCCATAACAAATAACAGATTATTTATTACATCCTTCGCTTTCGTATTCAAAATATACTCCTTTTTCGCTTTCGTATTACTGCTTTTTGATATAGTAATCAACCAATACATCCACCTCTACTATATTCTCCCTGGAGTCTCTTAAAACCTGTTGTTCTGCTGTCTTTAGTATATCTATGTAATGGAAAAGCTTCTCATCGGCAGGTATCCTGATGCTTTCATAGGCTTTTCCGAAGGTATAAGGATTGTCCATGTTACAGGAAAAGCTCATATCTCCGTTGGGGCGCACTGCCAGAAATCCATCGGACAGGGAATAAAGCGGCTCATCCTGATAATCAGAAATCATGGCTTTTATCTGGTCATAATTTTGAATATTGCTTTTGTCAATACGCTCCGGGTACCTTTGGTTCAGCGCTTCAACTTTCTGAAGAAAAAGAGGAAAATCCTCTTTTGTAATTATCAATGCTTTGCTTTCTTCCTTCTCTTCTTCTGATTTTGAACCAAGGGCGGCAATAGGTGTGAATTTGACCATACAATTGTAAGAATCTAAGAGCTTCCTCCCAATTTCCTCTATCTCATTCAAATATTCTTTTGCCAGTGTAACCTGAACATAGGTGAATATGCCCTTGCTGTCTAAAAAGGCAAGGGCTTCCATTACTTTGTCATAGCTGTCTCTTTGCGTTATATCCTTATGCTGCCGGGCGTTTGCACCTAATATACTTGTAAAATACATATCAAGGCACCTGTAACCTGCCAGTTTTTCAAGCCTTTCCGGTGTCATGGCAAGGCCGTTGGAAGCAAAATTAAACGGTATGCTTAAGTTTTCCGCATAATCAAGTATTTCAAATATATCCTTTCTGACAACAGGTTCACCTCCTGTTATTATGAGGTAGTTTCCTCCCTGTTCCTGAAATTCTTTGATTATATGCTTTATCTGCTCCGTAGACATTTCCGCTGTCTGATGGTGCATTCCGCCATCAAGGTAACAATGCCTGCACCTTTGATTGCAGGCATGTGTTACTTCCAAATAAAGAGTTTTTATTGGTAAATAATCCATTATAATCTCCATGTATATCAAAATTTTTTTCTATAGCTTCCGCTACTTAGTTAAGCTTTCATATCTTCAATACTCTTTAATAAGATTTCCTTTGCGCAGGATATGGCATTGGCCACGCTTCCTTCCTCAAAAGGCACCGACAGATTGGCAGCCTTAAGAAGCTCCAGATAGCTTTTGCTTGACCCGGCTTTACACAGGTTTAAGTAGTCTTTCCATGCCTGCTCCTTATTTTCCAGATAACGCTTCTTAAATTCCATGGCTCCCATGGTCGTAAGAGTATAATTGATGTAATAAAAAGGATACAGAAATATATGAAGTTTATGGTACCAGTAGCCTCCCCTTTCCATAAATTCATCCTTTTCATATTTACGCCAGGGCATGTATTTTTCTTCTAATTTGTGCCATTCCAAGGTTCGCTCCTTTGGGGTCAAATCCGGATTGGCATAGACAATATGCTGGAATTCGTCCACTGCCACACCAAAGGGAACAAAGGTTATGGCATCCTGCAAATGTGCAAAGCGGTATTTGTCCGCAGCATCTCCGAAGAAATACTCTGCATAAGGATAGGCAAATTGCTCCATGGACATGGAATGGATTTCGGCTATATC
Organism: Anaerocolumna jejuensis DSM 15929; assembly: GCF_900142215.1. Classification (GTDB taxonomy): domain Bacteria; phylum Bacillota; class Clostridia; order Lachnospirales; family Lachnospiraceae; genus Anaerocolumna; species Anaerocolumna jejuensis. Next base: position 126,792 of record NZ_FRAC01000006.1, read on the forward strand.
CGTACCGCCCATATAATACCGGGAAGTCTTCTGTTCCCGCATTGCTTCATAACCGGCAAAAGCATGACCAAGCTCATGAGTCAATACCTGCATATCAAAAATGGTGTGGTTAAAGCAGGAAAAAACATAGGGAGCCTTATAGGAATGCAAAATTGTCATATATCCGGTAGAAGCTTTGTTCGGCTTATTTTTTAAATCCATTAACTCATGCTCTATCATAAAATCAATAAACCCGCCGGTCTCCGGACTCATCTCATGATACATTTTCTGTGCTTCCCTTATCAGATAATCCTCATCCCCAATTGGTTCCGCATTGCCATCCGTGAACTTATACTTTTCATCATAGACCATTAATTCCTTCACACCGATACGTTTCCTCTGAGCCTCATAGAGAGTTTCACACAGAGGTACGATTTCTCTTCTGACCTGTTCACGAAAAGCTTCCACCTCTTTTACACCATAGTCGCTTCTCTCCTGCAGCATATAGCCAAGAGGTATATAGTTTTCATAGCCGAGAGCCTTACCCATCTCATTTCTAACCTTTATCAGCTTATCAAAGATATTTTCCATCTCTTCTTCATTCTGATGATAAAAATCAGAATAGGCCTGAAAGGCTGCTTTTCTTGAATTTCTGTCCGAATCTTCAAAATGCTTTTGGATTCCATATAGATTTAAGGCTTCTCCTTCAAAAGGTATCTGTGCGGTTGCCATTAACTTCTGATACTGCAGGGTTAATTTTGATTCCTCCTGTAAATAGGGAATAATCTCCTCCCGGAATTGGTCCACATTTCTTTTCAATCCCACAAGAAATTCCTTCCCGTACTCCTTGTTTATATCTTCGGTAAATCTGCTCGCCAGGATTTCTTTCCCTAAGGCAGTGATGGATGCCTTTACTTCCGCCATTCTGTTATTGATGAATTCCACTTCCTTTTCATAAAACTCATCGGTGGTATTCAATGAGTTGCGGATGAAAGCAACTGTTGACATGGTTTCCATCGGGTCGGACAGTTCCTGCATCTTTTGAAGAACCTCCTGAACTTCTTTATAACTTTCAGCCTGCTTAACCTGAACAGCAAGGTTTCTGTATTCTTTTTCAAATCCATCAAAATCTGGTCTTTGATAATTTAATGTTGAAAATGTAAATTTTTCCATTTGCTATCTCCTATATTTTATTATTTATTTTTATGAAAAGCCGTATTTTCAAATACTATCATATCAATATTTCCTTAAAGTTACAACTATAATAGATTATTTCTACAGTAATTATTTGGCAGTACTTAAATCAGTACAGATAACTTTCAAATTATTTTAATGCTGCTTCCTCCGCATAAGGTTCAAGATGTACTATGACCTGGGCATTCGCATTCATCCGGTCTCTGATGGCATTTTCTATCTCATGTACCAACCTGTGTGTTTCAGAAATATTTAGATAAGGTTCCACCATAATATGCATGTCGATATAAAGATTCTGGAGGGTCCCTCTGCTTCTGATTTTGTGAGTATCCTTTACCATGTCAAAACTCATAACAATATTCTTGATTTCTTCCGTATCCACCACTACTCTGTCAAGGAGTATATTGCAATTTGTCTTTCCTACCTCATAAGCTCCATGAAAGATAAAAACTGCTACTATAATGGACACTGCCCCGTCGACTGCCGGCGGCAGCCCTATTTTGACCCCGACTACTGTTATAAGTACTCCGATGGATACAAAGATATCACTTCTGGTATGCATGGAGTCCGATACCAGAATGAGGCTGGATAATTCTTTCCCTTTTTTGTATTCCCCTGCTGATACAAGAATATTGATGAACAGGGTAGCCAGCAGTACCAGAAGGCTTGCTAACGTAATTTCCGGCTTTACCGGATTTTGTAATACATGAATGGCATTGATAACTATTTTGCTTCCTACAAAGAAAAGAAGGACAGCAATGAATACTCCCGAAAGAGTCTCAAACTTATTGTGACCATAGGGATGCTCTTTATCCTCCGGTTTGGAGGCAAAACCAATGCCTATCAAGCCGACTATATTGGAAAGCCCGTCTGTCAGGGAGTGCAGTCCGTCAGCTGTCATACTGGTGCTTTTGATGCAGGTGCCGATTACTATTTTCAGAACCGCTACCAGCCAATTTAACAGGAGTATAATAATTAATATTCTTTGTACCCTTATATAGTTATTCTTAACCATGAATACCTCTCCAATAATATGATATGTACAGAATACGATTACAGAAAAGGGTAAAAAAAACATGGGACAATTATACATAAATTGTCCCATGGATCGTATCTCCACTGTCCCCTTACAAGACCCGACTACATGTATCCAGGATACATTGTCTGTTCATCTCTTATTTATTTTCCGATTTATAGATGAAAATAAGAAAAGGATATTTCAATACAATAATATATGATTTTTCTCAGATATTGTTAATACCTATTTATAACTTTATAAAATCTCCCGAAAGAACTCATAAAAACCGATATCCATTGCCAGTTCATCGGGATTGGTTTCTTTTCGGTCATAATAATACAATCCGGACTCAATATGTACCGAAAGGCTGTCTAAGGGAAAGCCCTCCACTCTTCTGCTATGGGGTGTATCTACAATATAAAAGGCTTCACCGGATAAATTATCCGCCATGCTCTCATAAACATGCTCCTTATCCAGAACAAAGCAAATCGCATTTTTATACCTGGCCTTTAACTTACCGAAGCGCTTGGCAAGTCCACTGTAATAGGCTATCATCTCTTCATCCGTTAATTCTTTTCCGGCTACTCTCTTTACATAAACTCCCGGCTGGTATTCCTCGGGAAGCCCTTCAAAATAAAGACCGGAGTCACAGGAGAAAACAGGAATATGAAGGGCTTCGTAATAGGCAGTGGCTTTTAACCTTGCATTCTCAAGAGGAGTAAGACCATCTTCTGCAACCTTCGGTATTCTGCCGCTGTATTCTTTAAGGCCGATAATTTCAATATTCAGATCCTTCAGTGCTCTTTGCATCACTCCAAGCTTTGCCTGGTTTCCGGTACCGTATAATATTTTCATCTTATGCTGTTCCTCCTGGGCATAATTCTTTGCCTGACCCGTCGTGCAATAACCGGTATCATCCTGTCTTTACTATAAGGTAACTTAAAAAATCCAATAATAGATTTTATAATTTATAAGTAATATATTTCCCCTTGGATACATTTTGTTCCAGCAATTGGATAGCTGTCTGCAACGCAGCTTCATTTTCAAAGCATCTCTTAGGAATTATACGGATAAGTCTTTCCGATTCAAATAGTACGATATACTTATTCGTTACAAATATCTGGTGTATATCCTCGTAATGAAGTGTCATATGAATATCAGGTGATATAATCTCAATATAATCTGACGAAATAAAATAGCTGATTTCCTTTTGCGCCGGTTTATTGCTGGAGAATTCTTTCCCGGCAGATTTTTTGACCAGAAGCGGACGCAGCAATCGTAAAACAACGTATGTTATGATGAGAAATAGCGGCAGCATAAGATGGAATAGTCTCTCTGCTATTGATTGTTCCCTTGTTATTACCGGTTCTGAAGTTGAAGCAGGAACAGCCAACTTCCACATTACATTCGCCAATATTAGAACTATGCACACAATTGCCGTCAAAATGACTACTGTTTTCTTATTTATGCTTTTCCTTTTGATTTTTGGAAAGATCATGCTGAAATCTCTGTACTCTTCTTCCGTCAACCTAACTTTAACTTCCATTTTTCCTCCTAAAATACAATGAATTTGTCCTGTCTTTTTTAACACTTCTTTATTGTAATCTATTTCTTACAGATTATCCATATCCTGCATAAAAATAAATGTGCTAATTGTCGTCAAGAAGATTGGCAAATAGGAAGCTATACCATTTTTCTTTACAATCTCAATCCACAACAGTAAAAGGTACCGCTATACCATTTCTGATATACGGTACCTTTCCATATTATGATAGCTTTCGTTATGTAACAGGTAATTTAACCCTATAGAATATCTAAGAGTCTGTCTACCCCTGGTTTGGTGGTCTTGTTATAGAAAAATTCATAACGGAAGAATACATACCCATCTACAAGACCGGTATCTCTTCCATATTCAACCTGTTTTCTCAGTACATCCGGGTCATTTTTCCAGTCCTTTTCCAAAGTGGAGCCGGCTCTGTAGGTAGCAATTCCTACATACACCTTAACAGTGGAACTGGTTCGGTAAGAGAGCCACTTCTTTAATGTTTTATCATAGGGATAGGTACTGTTTGAAAATGTCCAGTAAATCTGAGGGCAGATATAGTCCACATAGCCGTTAGAGGACAGCCAGGTCTTAACATCTACATAATAAGCCTGGTCACTTGCCAGTGAGTCAATAAATCCTCCCGGACTGATACCAAATTCTACGTCAGGTTTTATTTTCTTTATCATGCTGTAAGCATTTCTTACAAGAGTATTGACATTGTATCTTCTCCAGTTGGCAATGGTCATAGGAGTGACGTTATTCATCTTGCACACCTCTGCATACGCCTGATACTCCGGTGCATCAAAGTTCGTCTTGTATCCGCTGCCCAAAGCCGGATAGAAATAATCGTCAAAATGAATTCCATCCACATCGTAGTTGGTAACAATTTCTCTGATACCATTCAGGATAAGATCCTGCGCCTGTTTAACAGCAGGGTTATAATAAAGGTTTCCGCCAAAGGATAAAACGTTTCTGTCATTGGAAGCATCCGAATCTTCCTTCCAGACTCTGGCGGGGTTATCCTTGGAAAGCTTTGAGTAATCCGTGCTGCCGGTTGTTACCCTGTAAGGATTCAGCCAGGCATGGAAAGCCAAGCCTCTGTCATGGGCTGCCTTAACCATATAGGCCAGGGGATCAAAGCCTGGGTTAGTACCCTGTGTTCCGGATATGTATTTAGACCAGGGGAAATAGGCAGAAGGATACATGGCATCTCCATAAGGTCTTACCTGAACGACTACTGCGTTCATTTTAAGGCTTACAACATTATCAAACATCGTATTGACAGTCTTCTTAAAGGATTCTTCTGTAAACCCATTCTTACCATAACTTGCAAATTCCAGATAGGAAATCCATACCGCCTTAAATTCCAGCTGGATATCAATGGTTTCAATAACACGGTTTCCTGCTTTATCCTCTGCCATTACACTATAAGTTCCTCCACTGGTAACAACGAAAGAAGAGGCGGAGCTTACATCCTTTGCACTATCCCATTTGTCCGATGTTGTGGAGGTATTGCTGCCCTTCAGATACTTTATTTTACCGATACCGGAAGCATCCTTTACTGTATAGGTAATGGTTGCTTTTTGTTTCAGAGCAGAATAATTTAAAGCCAGGGTCGGTTTCTGTGCATCAATATTGGTTACATTAACAGCTCCAATCGTGCTGTTCCCTGCCTTATCTAATAGTAATACTGTCTGGTTTCCATTAGCAGAGACAGAAAAGCTTCCGGTTCCGTCAGAATTTAAGGTAATTTCCTTTCTGGCACTTTCCGTAAAGTCTTCTATTGTCTTCTCTCCGGACATGTAATAAGCTGCTGCGAGGCCGGATTCCGAATCTTCACCCTTTATCTGAACCGTAATACTTTTATTGGTCGGAGCAGCATCACTTAAGGTATAGGAAAATACCGGAGCTGTTTTATCGATATTGTTTACAGTAACCGTCTTAAATACCTTATTTCCGGCTTTATCCTTCAAAAGGAAGGTAAAGACAGCATTTGTTTTTACCGTCATGCTTGCCGTATACGTATAGATACCTTTCTTCGTATCAGACGATACTGTCTTTAAATTGAGGGATTTTGCCTGCTTTGTAAAATCTCCCGCCTTCTTTGTACCTGTAAGATACTGCAGGCTGCCAATGCCTTTACCGGTTTCCTTTACCGAAAAAGTCAATATTACATCCTGGTTTGTGATATTTTTTGTACTCATACCGACAGTTAAGGCCGGGGCCTTTGTATCGATATTGGATATGGTAATGGTTTTGACTGCAGCATTGCCTGCCTTATCCAGTGCATAGAAGGTATAGGTCCTGTTGGCAGAATATGCTACAGAAGCAATACCCTTTGAATTGACTTTCAGAGCTTTTCCTGCTGACTTAAAGTAGGACGCAGATTTTTTATCATAGGCCCATTTTACAGTTTTGATACCGGAGGCATCTACCGCTTTTACTGTTACATTTACTTTACCATTTGTAGGTGCTGCCGTATTTTGTGTCACAGTTAATTTCGGAGCTGCCGTATCCCTGGCGGCAAAAACTGCTTCCGGCTTTTGTAACAGGACACTTCCTGTTAATAACAGGAAAAATAATGTCCATATATAACTTCTTCTTATCTTGCGTAACATACTTCACCTCATTCCGGCGCATTTTCAGTGCGCATCCTATTTAATTGCAATTGCTTATATATAACCTTATTTTTTATCTTCGGTAAAACAGCCGGTCTTGTATATTTACAACCGGCTGTCATTATCTTTATTGTTATTTTCAAGCTTACTGAACTTATGTACCGAACCGTTTTGATAGATTATCTGCCGGTAGGATAAGCATCGAATACCTCACAAATGCTTTGATAAATAGCATATGCTGATTTTTCCTGAAAACTTGCATTGGTCAACTGTGTTAAATCGCTCTTATTTGACATAAAGCCAAGCTCAATCAGAATAGCAGGAACATGATTTTCTCTTGTTACTACCAGATTCTGGCTTGATATATAGCGCTTTTGTGTGCCAATCTTAGCTGTAAGGGAATTCAGGACAAAGGTTGCTAATGTCTTGCTGTTCAACCCTGCTGAATTAACAGAGGTATTGGGAGCGTAATAATAAATTTCCGTACCTTTTGGTTCTGTCTTGGTATTGGCATTCATATGAAGGCTGACAAACATATCAGCGCCTACAAGGTCAGAAAATGCCGCTCTGTCATATAAATTCACCAAGGTATCGTCGTATCTGGAATAATAAGCCTTTACTTCAGAATCAGGACTGTCAAAATACTGTCTGGTAAGTTCATACATAATCTTATAATTCAGATTCTTTTCATAGATAGTCTTACCATTCAGGCTGCGTACGGCACCAGGGTCTGTTCCGCCGTGACCGGCATCCAGTACAACTATATTTTTATAGATGTCCCTGGGATTGCCAAGAGTTACACCGACTTTTGCATTTCCAAGGTCCGTAAGCTTAAAGCCCTGAAGAACGGCAGTGTCAATCACAATTTCTGTTACACCTTTTTCTACTAACAAGCCCACCGAATTGATGACATTATTGGACCATTGAACCGGATTCTGTGTATAGTAGGATGTAACATCACCGGGAAGCTTAATCAGGATCCGGTTCTTATAATACTGGTCTTCCGTAGTGATGTCACTATAGGATAAACCATCCGGAATACTGAATTTAAGGGAATAACCGGCAGTCTGAGCAGCTTCAAAAACGATTCTGTAGGTGCTGCCGTCTTGTTCCACATTGTATTGATTTGAACCATTCTTTTCAAGGGTTATAACTGCCATGCCTCCAACGGTAGAGGAGGTTACAGTCTTAATGGAAGAAAGTCCTGGCTGTATGCTGTTATCGCCGATACCGTTTGCGGTAGCAGGAAATTGTAAGGTTACGGTATTTCCGGACTCGGTTAAGTTCACCTTTAAATCCTTCATACCGGTAATCTGAAGGAACTCATTTCCTGAAGAAATACCTGCTGATATTGTGTTTATAAAATTACGGTATATCTTAACATACAGGGTACTGCTGTCAGCAGATAATGATAACTCATATTTTAAATCAGTATCTGTCAGACTGAATGCAATATCGGCACCTGTTGGTGTTGCACTATCCAAAGCTAAAGTAACGTTCCCGGATAAGGCGCCTCCAAGGGTATAGGTCTGAGCAGATGCATTTGCATTATTAATATGCAGATTTAATACGGCATCCTGCTTGGTCAGGGTGGACTTGCTGAAAGGAAGGCTTCCGCGGATTGCATAAGTCTCACTGTTTGATGTTTTGGCATCCAAGCTTATACTGTTAATATAAGAACTTGCAGCTGTATCCTGGGAAACTTCCGTTGTATTGGTTATACTGCTTAAGCCTGTATATTCATTCAAATTATCTGATGTTAAGCCCCAGCTGAAGGAGGTAGTATCCGGTGCCGGGTCACCGCCAAGCTCCGGTCCTCCATTATTCTGATCCGGAACCGTTATAATCTTACTTTTTGTCAGAACAGAAGTCTTCGCAGAGGAATTCCAGCGGTAATCATACCCCAAATAGGAAGATACAAAGCTGCCGGGTACCATAACATAAGCTACATTGGTATCCAGATTCGTAACAACTAAAGGAGCAGTATCCATAACACGGGCTTTGCCGTTAACATAGGCTGTTTTCTTACCCATGGTAAGTACTACTACTGTTTTATCTTTGGTAAGGGTGAGCACTTTCTTAGCCTTATCATATTTATAATCGGCACCAATTGAGGAGGCCGAAAATACCTTATAAGCCTGAACCATTGCTGTGTCATTTATAATAATGCTGGGAAGGTCGCTGACATTGACCTTCTTATTATCAATGGTGACAGAACCTCTTGAACCGGTATAGTTAACTGTTTTACCATTATAGCTAAGGTGCAGGGGATTTGTTATGGTTCCTGCTGATGTACTGCTGTTCCAGGTATATACATAACCGAAGCTTTCCGCAACAAACCTTATCGGAACCATTAATTTTGTTAAATTAACATTTTTATATTTAATTTTTGTAGGTGCCTGAGACATCGTTACTTTTTTTCCATTAAATACGGCAGTTTTGCTGCCTTCTGTCAGCACCAGTTTCTTACCGCTTTTTGATAAGGTAAGGATTCCCTTGGATTTGTTATAGGCGTAACCAAATCCCACTCCTGAATTCACAAAGACATCCAGAAAGGAGGCCATGGAAGTACCATTAATGACAACTCCGGGTGTATTCTTCATATCAATGGCTTTGCCCTCATAATAATACTTAGCCTGGTTTCCTGTATAAGTAAGATTTGACTTTGTATTATACAGATACAGGTTTAGGTTGGACGCTGCTGAAACCTCCGTAAAGGGCAGGCATATTAATGCAAGGGCCAGAACCCCTATTATTTTCCAGCTGTTTTTAAATTTAACCATTTTTATCTTCCTTCTGTATATTGACAATGGGTTTAGCAGTAAAATAAAATATGTCCGCTAAAACATCTGTTTTTTTGCAAAAATTACAAAAAAATCATTTGAAATGTTAGGTTGCCGGTAAAATAACTATCCTCCCACCGACAGTTGTTATCAGGTTCCCATCTACTTTTTCTATATCTACCTCCCTTATTTTTTTACGCCGTTTTTAAGTTACTTCCCTGTAATATACTCCCATCCCTCATTCTCTTATAACTTAACGTGTAAACATGTTAAAAATATGTCATTTTATTGTTAATCATGAATTTTATGGTCATTTTGCCTAAATCATGTTATACTGTTCTTATTGGAGGTGCCTTATGGCAGAGCATAATTACCACGATAGCATGAATATATACAATACGGTGCGTTTGAGAAAGGTTTTGGAGGAATTGCCATCCTTTTGCAAAGATTTTTTCAGAGGAATCGAGCCTACTACCTCCTCCTTGACCCGCATTGCCTATGCCTATGATTTGAGGGTATTTTTTGAATTTCTGACAGTAACAAATCCTGCCTTTAAAAATAAGGCAATTAAGGATATTAAGATAGATGTACTGGACCAGCTTAAGGCAATCGATGTTGAAGAATACCTGGATTATCTCTCCTATTATAAAAAAGGGGAGACGGAGTACATAAATCAGGAGACAGGTAAAAAGAGAAAGCTTATCTCCTTACGGAGTTTTTATAACTATTATTTCAGAAGAGAAATGATACTGACCAATCCTGCCGCTTTGGTGGATATTCCCAAGCTTCACAGCAAAGAAATCATCCGTCTTGATATTGATGAGGTAGCCCGTCTTTTGGATCAGGTGGAATCCGGTGAAAAAATGACAAAGCAGCAGCTAAAATACCATGAGAAGACCAAAAAAAGAGACCTTGCCCTTATTACCCTGCTCCTGGGTACCGGAATCCGTGTATCCGAATGTGTCGGCCTTGACCTGAATGACGTGGATTTCCATAATGACGGCATTAAAATCAGGAGAAAGGGCGGGTATGAATCGATTATTTACTTCGGAGATGAGGTCAGAGAGGCTCTTGAAAGCTATCTGTTAGAAAGAGAAACCATCCTTCCGGAAGCTGGCAGCGAGGAGGCCCTTTTCCTATCTATGCAGCGAAAAAGAATCAGCGTAAAATCCGTTGAAAATCTTGTAAAAAAGTACTCTTCTATGGTTACCAGTTTAAAAAACATTACCCCTCATAAGCTTCGGAGCACCTACGGTACCAGTCTTTACAGAGAGACCGGGGATATCTACCTGGTAGCCGATGTACTGGGGCATAAGGACGTTAATACCACCAAAAAGCACTACGCCGCTATCGAAGACTCCAGACGGAGAAGTGCCGCGGGAAAGGTACGGCTTCGGGAAAAAGCTGACTGAAAATACAACTAATAACTGAATAAAATTTTTAAGAAAATATATGAAGTAATGAACTTTATTTAATATGAGAGATATAGCACCCACAAAATTTGTGAGTGCTTCTTTTTTTACTATTTTTGAATTTTAACATAGTTTAGTATGCAGATAATGGAAAGCAATATGCTTATATTCCAAAGATGAACTTATTCTCCGTCAAGATAGTTTACTTCCGACTCGATTTTGAATGATTTTTGTATGTCTTCAGACATAATACGCACTTTGCCTGTATTGGGATATATAACTACTTCCGGTGAACCTACTGTATGAACATCAAGGTAAAAAAGCAGTTCATTTGAATTATTGGTCAACATATGCGCGCCGTTTTCATTTGGTGGCATTACAATTACATCACCTTCAGAGACTTCAGAGTCACCTTTTGGTGTTTTTAACGTAGCAGTCCCAGAGATAATATAAAAAACTTCTTCATTCCCTGTATGCTGATGATATGTATAATTACTTTTTCCAGGTTGTAATGTATAGAAGTTAACACTGAGTTTTCCCTCGCCGCTTCTATATGGTGAAACACTTTCACTCCTTTGAAATTCGAACGATTGTTCACTCTTACCAATGTAGTCATAAATCTGATTCAAATTGAAGTCGCGGTACACTGCTGTCTTTACATTTTTTATTTCCAGTTCTCGCATGATAACATTCCTCTCAAAATAAAAATAATGATTTGCACAAAACAACGGTCAAGCAATGAACTTTTGGCATATTATTTTTAAGTTTTGGCAGCCTTTTCTTTATTAGTATAATATTCTTCTAATTGTTTAATTACCGGTTCAAAGAAGGTATCACACCAACGGCTCATTGCTTTCACAAATGTTTCCTCTTTGTAAACCTTGTTATGATGAATAACAATATAGCCAATGATCGATAAGGAAGAAAATGCTTTAATATAGGCATTATTTATGTTACGATTACTCCTTGATTCATACCCTGCCACAAGTGAAGGAATATACTCCTCTTTATTTAGGCTGCAGATAATCCCCCCCCAGTTCCATTTCAGGAATGCCATAACCTGATAACGAAAAATCAATCGGTGAAAAGCTTCCTTTATCATAAATTATGTTAGATTTGCTTAAATCCGCATGTATTATTATAAAGTTCTGTTTTTCATCTGCCAGAATCCGTTTTATGTGATTCAAAACTTTTTCTATCAGTACATAGGAATGTTCTTCTATATGTTTCGCTTCCCAGGCATTTTTTATCTCATTTGACATCCGGATAATATACTCTTCATCATAGCAGCATCTTTTCACATCAGGTATTTGAGCCGTTGCATAGTGCAGTGTCCCAATCATTTGTCCGATTTGTAAAACGAGTTCTTCCGAAATTGGGCTATTAATTAAATCTTCGCCATCCAGCCACGAAAGTACAGTTACCAAATCACCACTTTCCAAACGTGTTACATATTCACCCGCTGCATTTCTGATTGGATATTGTGTTTTAATACTGCCGATATCATGTAATCTTCTTAAAAGTTCAATTTCACTTTCAATAAATACCTGCCTGGGCGTATCTCCATAGCTCGTTGAGAAATCTAAGCCTTCTGCTGCTTTATGAATTCTCAACAAGTAATTTTTATCACCATCCGATATTTTGTAGGTCATATTTTCATTATGCCGAATGAAAACCGCCTCGGGTTGTATAAAACTGTAACTCTTAAGTGCTTCTTCAATCATACTTTTCCTCCGCTATAGGAAAGCCAGATTACTAAATACATTTTGTTTTCGTGGCAATACCATCATTTTCGTCTTCAATAACGGCAATATCCGCCCCCAAAGCAAGCAGCTTCTGAAAGAAATTATCATAACCTCTTAATATATGCTCCAGCCCATAAATTTTTGATTCGCCTTCTGCAATCAAGGCAGCCATGACCAATGCAGCGCACATTCTGATATCCGTTCCTGCCATGGTAGTTCCTGTCAGCTTTTGTACCCCCTTAATTGTAACCTGGGAGTGCACACTTTCATAAGCCATCCCCATTCTTCCCATTTCAAATAAATGGTTAAACCGCACCGGAAAAATCGTGTCCTTTATAGAGGATTTTCCCTTGCAGTTTAAAGCATAAACTGCCGCAAAGGGCTGTAAATCTGTCGGAAAGCCGGGGAAGGGCAAGGCTTCCACATTAATAGACTCCAGACTGCAATTAGATGCATCAATAAAGATATTACTGTCCTCCGCTTTTATCTGTGCACCAGAATCCGCTAAAATCGTAATTACAGACATAACATGCTCCGGAATGACATTCTTTATAATTCCGGAACCTTTTGTTGCTGCAATCATAAATAAAAATGTTCCGGCTTCCAGCCTATCCGGTATGACTTCATGAATGGTTCTGTTCAGTTTTTCTGCCGTTGGCTTTATATGAATGACCGGAGTGCCTGCACCGGTAATCTTAGCTCCCATAGAATTCAATAAAATAGCCATGTCCACTATTTCAGGCTCCATGGCAGCATTATAAATAACAGTCTCGCTATCAGCGGCACTGGCAACTAGCATTGCATTTTCTGTTGCGCCTACACTTGGAAACCTTAAAAATATTTTTTGCCCCTTATATGGAAACCTCGTTGCTTCGCATTTCACATACCCATCAACAATTTCCGTGCGAATCCCAAATTTATTAAATACATATAAATGAATATCAATCGGCCTGTTTCCTATCTTATCCCCACCGGATATAGGCACTGTTGCCTTACCGAATTTTGCTAATAAAACACCAAGAAACAGATTGGAAGCTCTGATTTTCGAAACATATTGTTTACTTAATTCAGAGCTATGCATATCACCCCTGATTACTACAGTACTGTTCTCACAAACCAACTGTATACCAATTTCTTTTAAAATCCCTTGCATTGCCTCAATATCAGATATATCCGTAATATGCGTTAATACACCTTCCCCCTCACCCAAACACATTGCCGGTATTAACGCTAATATAGAATTCTTGGAACCACTTATTTTAACCTCGCCTTGTAATGCCTTACCACCATTCACTTTCAAATAAGTTTTGCCGCCTGTCATTATGTGTATCCTCGCTTATTGCTTTCTATGTATTCCTTTTTTAACTATGTATTTTTTCATTAATAAAATGTAAAGACTTTATAAAAAATAAATTATTCACCTTATAATATTACTATTCTTTTCCCTACAAATCAATGAATATTTGCAACTGCTCATAAGGATTATTTACATTTGCTCAATAAATAATAAAAAAAATAATGTACCCCCATTACAAGGTACATTACCTTTTATTTTTTTCATCATATTACAGCGGAAAAGAAGCTGGCAGGCATTTTTTTCTGAAAATTTCCGTCAAATCCTTCCCCTCCTGTTTTCAGCCGGAAACTGACAGGCATCTTTTGCTAATATCTTGTGGTTACCTGAAAGCCTTCAAGCTCTAAGTCTTCTTTTGAAATTTTTCTGTCCCAGTTAACGGCGGAATTAACATTACCTTCCACTACGGTTATACTGGTGTCGGATTTTGTAAGTACTACTACCGAATGATAGTCTCCAATTCTGATAGTATCCCCTATTCTAATTTTCTCAAAATCCTGATGTGTTTCAGCCGGCGAATATCCGAACGCTATATCACTGATGCGAGATGCAAAAGCATAACAACCGCCGCCTATTACATTCGGCTCATATTTACTGACATAAAGCTTACTATTATCCCATGACATTCCCTGAGGATATTTGTTACGGAGCCCTTCAATTTTTTTAGATACCTGAGCTTCTGTTCTTGGCCGGACTGTTATCCTGCAGGTTGATTTTTTCTTTCCCTCCAGGGCGGTGATTACAGCGGTTCCTTTTTTATAGGCGGTAACTTTTCCCTGGAGTGTAACGGTCACAATTGAATTATTGCTGCTTATCCAGCTGACGGCGGCAGCAGGTTTGCTCATTTTTAGTTTGTAGGTATCTCCAATGTACAAGGTCAGGGCGGACTTATTTATTTTTGCCGCAGCCGCTTCCACTTTCTGTCCTTTTACTGGATAACCAGTAGAAACCAAGAGCATGACTGTCAAAATAAAAAGCAATGGTAATCTTACTTTTCTTAATTTTCTCATAGGCAGGCTTTTTCCTTTGTAATTTATAGAAGTATAGATCCATATTAATGAAAGAAAAGAATATATGCAATAAACATAATTTACTATAAGGTTCATATTGACATATGCTGACTGCCGTTTTTATACCATTCACTAAACTAGCCTGTCAAACTGCCGAGGCTTGCAGGAAGCTACTATACTTTTTGATACAAAAAACCCTTCATACCTTTCCTGTAATTCGCTGTTTTGGAAAGGTATGAAGGGTTATCTTTTACTCTATTGAATCATGGTCCGCTTAATCACAGCTGTAAAATGCAACATTTAACAGATACATTAAGCTTACAGCAGTTTACCAAGCTCAGTATTCTTTAGCAGTTCCCCTAAAGGAATATTTTTAAGCGGCAGCTTATCTACTCCCAGACAGGTCTTTGCAGCATTGACCAGCACGCGGATATCATATTGGCTCGGATATACGGAGTCCATTGTCTTTCCAAGGTCCATCAGTCCGTACACTGCCATCATAGCACCTCTTACGGAATATTCTACGGTAAAGACGCAGTCTTCCGGAATCTCTGCATACTGTCCGATAAATCCGAAGTTCTTGCTTCCTTCCGGGATTACCTGGGGCCTGTCGCCGGCAATTCTGGGCATAAACTGTGATGTGATATATGGCATCATGCTCGGGATGACATTCGTCGTATGGGAGAGAATTTCGGGAATCTTATCCTTTAAGCCCATATGGAATAAAAGCTCTTCAAACATTTCACGGCCGGTACAATCAGAAAAAGTCTTCTTAATGTAATCTCCGGGTACATCCATATTTAAAGCGTATGCCCAAAGAACCTTTACATTATCCGGCTGATTGATGAAATGAGGATGCTTCGGAACTACCCAGCTCATAAACCAGCTGGAATCCTTGATAGTTACCAGACCGCCCATACCAGGCTTATCTCCTGTTAATTTAAGCAGATAGGGAAATACGATATCATCATCCTTCAAGGTTACGGTAAAGGACATCCATTTGGATTTGTCAATATCACTACAGAATTTTTCCGGATGGCCAAAGTCAGGAGACTTCTTTGCAAGCTTCTCCCACACACTGAAGCAGCCCTTATCTTCGGATCTGTTTAATACGGCAGGATTATTCAAATCCCCTCTTGTTGTATTTTCTGTCATAGAGCCATTTGTAAATAATACCAGATCATCCTCAGCGACCTTAATTACCTGGTCTTTTCCGTCTCTGATAAAATGGATTGCCGTAGCTGTTTTTTCTTTCCCTGCAAATTGAAAATCTATATCTGTTACCTTACAGCCATATTCAAAGCTGACACCCTGCTCCTTGAGCCAGGTAATCAGAGGAAGTATTAAGGAATCATACTGGTTGTATTCCGTATGAAGAATTCCTTCCAATCTGTTCATGCCTCCAATAAGGTGCATAAACCTTTCCATGTAACGTTTTACTTCTACCACACTGTGCCACTGTTCAAATGCAAACATGGTTGCCCAGTAATACCAGAACTTTGTTTCAAAGAAACTGGGGTCAAAGTATTCCCCAATAGTAGTTGCACCAAGAGCTTCTTCTGTTAACATATGCAGTTTCCCAAGCTCCATGGCATTCTGTTTGGATAATCCCAAATCGGAGAAATCAGCCTTCTGTCCCTGTTTTTCCACCAATCTGCAATGGGACTCAATTGGCTCAACTTTATTCAGTTCCACAAATTCATCCAGTACACTTATATTTTTATCCTTCAGAGAAGGTATGAAGCTGAATAAATCCATAAAGCACTCAAAATGCTCTTCAATTTCCCTTCCGCCTCTGGCTGTATATCCCTTTTCTGCCGTTCCTGCACCATCCATGGAGCCACCGGAGACCTCCAGTTGTTCCATTATGTGAATGTTCTTACCAGTCATATGTGCATCTCTGATCAAGAAGGCTGCAGAAGCAAGAGAACCTATTCCGCCTCCCAACAGATATGCTTTTCTTGTCCCGATGTTTTTAGGTGCTTTCGGATTAATTCTTTGATAATTGTTCATAGCAATCCCCTTTCTGAAATACCAAATTTTAATTCGCTGATATGTGATACCAGGCAATAAAATTTCAAAAACCTGTATCCTACTTTTTTATTCCTTTTGTTTACAACACCATATTACTTCTCCTCTCCGGGACTTTCAAATAACAAAAAAAGCATCTGTGAAAAATTTTCACAGATGCTTCAAAGTGTGTAAAATCATTTTAAAATAAAAATTAAAATACTTCCTGCGGGCTTTCAAATGCTTTTAATAATACGGAGTATGGTTCCATCCAGCATTTTTTCAATTCTGTCAGCAATAGCCACTTTGTCTTCCTTCATACCATTGTTAATCCATTTCAGGAATTCACCGGTTATGGCATAGGAAAAAAATTCGGAAACTTCCGTCTTTTTCCCATCCTCCACCGTAAACTTCAAATCCCTGGAAATGTCTTCTATCACTCCTGTCAGGACGGTGGTGAAGGTTTTGCATAAAAACATTTCCAGATGCTCTCTGCCAAGGGATTTGCAGGTGTTGACGCATATTGTCCTGTTTTCCTGTGTATAATTCAGGACAATCAACAAGCCTTCCTTCCAGTTTGACAGGCTGCAATGTTCATCAAGCTCTTCAATCACTTCATTTTCAAATATCCATCCCAGAAGCTCATAAACATCATGAAAATGATTATAAAAGGTATGCCTTGTAACACTGCAGGTATCGGCAACCATTTTAACCGATATCTTATTTATTGGTTGGTGAAGCATTAAAGACTTTAAAGCCTGAGCTAACGCATTTTTCGTTATTAATGATGAAGACATAAGGACTTTCCTTTTCCGGCATATTGTAATCGTATACAATCATTATTGTATAACTTTTCCTTATGGTTTTCAACATTTATTACGAACCTGTCACAAAGCCATCAGTCCTATTTGTCAATCTGAACCAACTGCATCTTTAATCCGGCATTATTTTTCCAATATGTTCATTTCGCTGTCAGCAAGGCTGATTTTCTATTTCTCACCAATCCATGAGTAAACATACTGCAGCTGCTCAGGGCTCTGTACACCGGGTTTTGTAAGTTTTTTAAATTCTCCCGGCAGCTTCTTTTCCAGGGCGGCCAAGTGAAAATGGCAGGTTGCAATTCCCACATCCACTCTTTGGATGTCAATTTTGGTCTTCGTATCTTCCGCTGCCTTTGTTTTATAAAAATGTAAGTTATTTTTTTCCTTCACCACCCGCCAGGGCTGCTTATTAACGGCAGAAGGAGCCAGTCTTAACATCTCGAGGGGAAAGGCATAATCCCCTGCTTCTGTTTCGGTAAGGGGATGTGAAAAGTCATCCTGATAGAATAGCTCTTTCCAGCCCTTTCGCTTATCTGCCTTGGCAATCCATCTTGAAAGGGTATCTGTAATCCTCTTTTTATCCAGTGGATAACCAATGGGCGAGATTGCCGGAAACAATTCGTTTTCTTTAATCCCCATGGCTTCTGAAAAACCGCTGCGGTTAAAGGTTCCTCCAAGCCAGCAGGTGCCAAGGCCTAAGGCTGCCGCATACAGGATGAGCTTTTCTAAGGAATAACCAAGAGCCTCTAAAGAAAGCTCCCCTTCCGTCACTGCTGCACCTAAATAATCCCCTGCTCCTTTAATTACGCCATATGTACCAAGCTTTTCCCCGTTTGCGGCTGATTTCTTCTCCAGCAATCCGATGGAGACCTTTATGGAAAAGGGATTTGATAAAGCAGCAATATAGGAAGTTATTTTTTCCTTGTCCTCTTTGGAAAGAGGACGTTCCTCATAGGTTCTCACGCTGCGGCGTGCCCGAACGGTTTTCTCTACTGGAAATTCAGCTACCATATACCTTCCTTTCTATACCCTGTAATCTATCAGGCTAATTTGCTATAAAGGTTAATTTCACCGGGTTTTTCAGCCAATTCTGCAAAGGCTGCCGTTAATTCCTTAAAATGCTTTGCTGCCATATGCTTATCTAAGGCCTCTTTATTTTCCCATTCCTCCATAATTGTTAAAACCTGAGGATTGGACAGGTCCTGAAATAATTCATAACGGATACAGCCGCTGTCTTTTTCGTTGGTTTCCTTTACCAGCTGCTTTGCCACTGTAATAAATTCCTCCGTCTTACCTTCTTTGATGTAATTCTTTGCTACTACATGAATCATCGTATGTTCTCCTTTCTGTTTTTACCATTTTTCATAGTGTACTCTGTCTGTTTTGTAACGGTCTGCAAATTCGTTCTTCTGCCCGTCGGGATACCCCACAGAAACCATGGCAAAAGGCCTGATGCTCTCCGGAAGCTCAAAAAACTTTCTGACATTTTCCGCCACGGCATCGGAGGTTGCAACACCAAACCAAACCCCGCCCAGACCCAGATGGACTGCTTCCAGCAAGAGGTTCTGAGTTGCCGCACTTAAATCCTGCTCCCAGGCAGTGGGAATTTTAAGCTCCTTTTCATTTGCAAGCAGTACAAAGGTAACAGCTGAACCAGCAATGGGCTTTGCATAAGGTGAGGTTCCCGACACCTGCGCAAGCCTTTCCTTATCCTGAATAACGATAAATTCCCAGGGCTGCTGGTTTCCGGCAGAAGGTGCCTGCATAGCTGCCCGGAGCAGCCTGACAATCTTATCAGGCTCCACTGCCTGATCCTTAAATTTACGTATGCTTCGTCTGTTAAAGATTTCATCCATGATGATTTTCCCTCCTGATTCTTTTATTGGGAGGATTACTCCTCCTGATTATTCAGCTTACTCAGCAGTTTATTGCTGATTCTGATAAACTGCCCGCTTTCTTCCTCTGTTAAAATGTCCTTGTATCCATCCTCAAGGATATTCCAGGCTTTGATAATTTCCTCCATTAATGCCAGCCCATCCTCTGTGGTGCAGATATAGACATTCTTTCCTTCTGTTCTTTTGGAAACAAGCCTTTTACCTTCCAGCTTTTCAACAAAGCGTGTTATGGTAGAAGGTGTCAGATGAAGCCTTTCCCCGATTTCCTTCTGATGGATGCTTCCGGTCTGATTCACAAGGTACAGGAGCAGTGCATGGCTGGGGGAAAGCCCTGTCTTTTTGAAAGCTTCCTCTGCAATTTTCCCAAAAGCCCTGGCAAGCTTCGTGGTAGAAAAGAATAAGCAGCCATTTAACATACATTCCTGTTCGTTCCCGTTGTTTCCATTACACAATGTTATCACCTCATTTGTTTGTACATACAAATATACTACTGGTATATTGATTTGTCAAGATAGATTATTCTATAGTTTCCAAATCTATACCACCACCCACTTTCTATGGTATAATGGTTTATCAGAGAACAGCAGAAAATGTCATGCAGCCCCTCCATTGTTTCGGTATACTAAAGAAAACGAACTCAAGGAGGAATCAATACTATGTTAAAAATACAAACCTATACCGCAGAGCTTGCTGGGACGAGCTATGAAATCGGATATCAGTTCGGAAAAATAACCGCTGCAATCCCACATTTGCAAACAATACATACTTCCGGATTAGAGGACTTTGGCCCTGAGCAGTCTGTGGAAGCTGCGAAGCTTTTTGACCGCTGGTGTCCCGGTCTCACCGAAGAACTTTGCGGTTTTGCCGACGCTTTGAAGGTAGCACCTGAGCAGGTGTTTTTTTACGGAATGACCTATCTGCTTCCCCGGTGCAGCCATATCGCGCTGCTGCCAAGCGCCACCGCCGAGGGAAAACCACTGCTCGCTCGCAACTACGAATTCAGTCACGAAGCCGAGGATTTCTGTCTAATGAAAACCAGCGTGACAGGAAAGTATTCGCATATGGGTACCAGCGTACTCCACTTCGGGCGGGATGACGGCTTCAACGAGCACGGCCTTGCTGTCACCATGAGCTCCTGTGGTTTTCCGGTAGGGGCACTTCCCTATATGCGTTCACCGAAGCTCAAAGGTCTTCAGTTTTGGGCGGTTACCCGCGCTTTGTTGGAAAATTGCAGGGATGTAACGGAAGCACTCAAATATCTGGAGGGTATGCCCATCGCCTACAACCTCAACTTGCTTTTACTGGATAAGGCGGGCAATGCTGCATTGGTAGAAACGATGGATGGTCTCACCGCTGTCAAGCAGATTAACTCAGCTTCTAAAGAGCAGATGCTCTATGCCACAAACCATGCGCTTTTTTCTGAGCTTCAAGCGAAGGAGCCCCAGGTGATGGCACATTCAGCAAGACGGTATGCAGTTATTGAAAAACAGCTTGCTCATCGAAGCGGGGTAACGAGGGCACAGCTCAAAGAAATGCTGCTCACCAAGTATCCAGATGGCCTATGCTGCCATTACTTTGAGGAGTATTTCGGAACCACAAAGAGCATGGTGATTTCCCCATCAGAGGGTATCATTGATCTTTGCTGGGGTGGCCGGGCCGAAAATGGCTGGCACACTTATGATATCACCAAACCATTGGGGAATGGCATGGAAGACGCGCAGATCAATTTGGAGAAAGCAGTGCCGGGTACTTATGATTGGCAGCCGCTGACTTAAAAAACGAAAGGGGGATTGCTGTGAACTATCGAAAAGCATTGGAGCAGGCGGTTATATATATAGAAAACCATTTGGGGGATAATATTAAAGTTGAGGACGTGGCAAAGGCTGCCGGGTATTCTTATTATCATCTGAATCGTCAGTTCACAGCCATCCTTGGTGAAAGTATCGGCAGCTATATTAAGAAGCGCCGTCTGGCGGACGCATCCAAGAAGCTTCTCTATACAGACCTTAAAATTATAGAGATAGCGATTGAATATGGCTTTGATTCACCGGAGGCTTTTAGCCGTGCATTCAAAGCCATTTATAAAGCCAGCCCCCAGAGCTATCGTCAAAACCGCCTGGACACCTTCATCGGCAACAAGGAACGCTTGGATACTGGACTGCTGAATCATCTGGTCCGCAATGTGACGGTCCATCCGAAAATCGTGGAACTGCCGGAAATCAAGGTCGCGGGGATTCGGGGAGAAACCACCTTGCGGGACAATCGTCTGCAAGAACTGTGGGGTAGGGCCAATTCTCTATATAGTCAAATTCCCAACCGAGTCCCCAATGGGAGAGCTTTCGGCATCTGCGAGGCATGTGCGGAAAACACGCTGTACACGATGAATGACGATATCCTATTTACTGAGGTGGCAGGAACGGAAGTATCATCTTTTGAAGGACTAACCGATCCCTTTGTGCCAAAAGTAATCCCCGGGGGACATTATGCGGTGTTTACCCACCGGGGTACTCTACAGATGCTGCCTCAGACCTTTGACTACATTTGGGGAACATGGTTTCTCACCACAAAAGAAGAATTAGACTGGCGGGAGGACTTCGAGCTTTATGACAAACGCTTCCTTGGGTATGATCATCCGGATTCTGAGGTGGATTTGTATATTCCAGTAAGACATCTATAACCTACTCATTCAAAATGATTCACCTTTCCCCATCGTAGTCTTCAATCTGCTCTGTTGTCACATTCTGTTCGGAGTAAGCATCAAATAGCCTTTTGAGATAGGACTCCCGTCGAGGTGTGCCGTGCAGCCCTGATCCTTGAGGAGTCCCACTCCTTGTGCTTCGTTTGAAAAGTTGGTGTCAACTTTTTCAACTTTACACGATTATCATACACTTGGCAGCTCATTTGCAGGCACGGGTAGTTTACCATTTACTATTCTCCCAACCATAAAATCAAAAGGACCGGTTCACAACAGCCTGAACCGGTCCTTTTCTTTATTCTTCCACGTTAATCCATTTTATAATGAAATGCTTTCGGCCTTAATGATATACCGTCCGGCAGTCAGTTCCAGATTGCTATCATAATTCCTGCTGCCTTCTTTCATTACCTCCAGAAGCCGGAAGCCCTCCGGAAGAACAAATTCAGCCAGGGCATCAAAAGGAACCTTTACTCTGAAATCGATTTGATTCCCCTGATACTCCCATTCACTCTCATACAGCCCGGCAGCGGATTGATAAGAAGCCTTTACCGATTGAAGCCTTTTATCCGGCTTTGGTGCAAGCCTTATCTTCTTAAAGCCAGCGTTGGATTCCAGCAGCTGAAAACCGCACATGTAACGATACATCCATTCTGCAATACTTCCATAAGCATAATGGTTGAGACTGTTCATACCGGTATCGCTGATATAACCGTTAGGGAGTACGGAATTCCATCTCTCCCAGATAGTCGTTGCACCCATGTTGACTTCGTAAAGCCAGCTGGGATAATCCTCATTAAACAGCAAGGTATATGCATATTCTGTCAAGCCGTTATCGGATAAAACAGGGCAGAGGAACTGGGTTCCTACAAAGCCTGTTGTCAGGTGGAGCTTGTTCTCCTCCAGCTTCTTCTTTAAATCTCCTACCAGGCGCTCTTTATGCTCTTCCGGTACCAGCTTCCAATGAAGGGCCAGAACCATAGCCGTCTGGGTATCCACTGCAATACGTCCCGTCTTTGTAAAATATTCATTTTGGATGGCAGTCTTAATCTCCTCTGCCAGCCGGGTAAATTCTTCATAATCTTTATCTTTTCCCAGTACCTTGGCAGCTTTTGCCGTAAGCAGTGTGGAATAGTAATAATGGGCAGATGCCACATAATAGGGGTCGGTTCCGCCAAAGGAGCTTTCCTTATCCAGATTATCCAAAGCCAGCCAGTCTGCAAAATGGAAGCCGCATTTCCAGAGCCTTTCCCCATTACAAAGAGTCTCATCCTGATTCTTCATATAACCCACCCAAAGAATCATATTTTCATACTGCTTTTCCAGTAAATCCTTATCTCCGTAATATAGATATAAATTCCAGGGAATTACCGTTGCGGCATCTCCCCACGCACAGGAGCCATTATCTGTAATCTCTTCTTTCCCGCTGATTCTCTGAATCTGCCCCAGAATATCCGGAACCACATGAGGAACAGAGCCCTTCAACTCTCTTTGCTCCAGCAGCATGTCGTACAGATATTTCCGATAGAAAGCAGGTGTGTACATATGAAAGCAGGCCGTAGCAGAAAATGCCTGGGCATCCCCTGTCCATCCCATTCTTTCATCCCTCTGGGGGCAGTCTGTGGGAACATCCAGGAAATTACCCTTCATTCCCCATTGGGTATTTTGGAACAGACGGTTTATTTTCGCATCGGAGGTAGTGATGTTTCCGGTCTTATCAAGCTCTGAATATACCACGCAGGCGGTATAATCCTCCAAATGTATTTCCTCCTGTCCTTCCACCTTGACATAACGGAAGCCGTAAAAGGTAAAATGAGGACGCAATACTCTTGCCTTTCCATCAGATATATAGGTATATTCCTGCTTAGCTGTCCTTAAGTTTTCGTTATAAAAGTTACCTTCCTGAAGAATTTCACCATATTGGAGAAAAAGCCTTGCACCTTCCGGCAAGGAGATATTCACCTCCGCATAGCCAGTTACTTCCTGACCAAAGTCAATTACTCTCTCCCTGGCCTTTGTATAAATCAGCCCCTTGGGTTTGATTCTTTCCATTACCTTAAGAGAGGGACTTAATCTTTCCATTACCTTTGCACGGGGCGGCTCTGCCTCTAAAGCATTACAAAAACCTTCCGTGTTCAGGTATTCCGTGTTCCAATCCTTTCTCTCAAGCCTTGCATCATATAGCTCACCGTCATAGATACTATTTTCACCAATGTGTGAAGTCCCGTAAAGCCAGGTAGTATCCGTACCTACCACCATAGAGGAACCATCCTCCATTGTGATGTGAAGCTCTCCCAGCAGCAGAAAATCCTCTCCGTAAAGCTTATCCAGCTTGTCAATGAAACCGAATCTTCCCATATACCAGGCCTTTCCCATAAGAATGGCCAACGCATTCTCTCCCTGTTTCAAATGGCTGGTGATATCATATGTCTGATATTGTATCCAGTTTCGGTAATCATTATAAAAGGGAGTCAGGATTTCCTCCTGTGCTGCTCCGTTCAAATAAAAGTTATACGCTCCCAGTCCGGTAATGTATAGTCTTGCCGCCTTTATTCCCTTTGGTATAGTGAATTTCCTGTAAAATAAAGGGCAGGTACTAATGTCCTTAGAGGAAGTAATCCATTTTCCGGTTTTAAATTCCTTCAGTCCGGTTTCAAACCAGGCAGCTTCACTTATTCCGGTTTCTTCATTCTCTCCCTGCACCTGAACCCTCCAGTAATATCTGGTCTGCTCCTTTAGTGTAATCTCCGGAATAAATCCCAGAGAGGAAATATCCTCCCTATCCTTACTGTCATAGAGACAGTCTGAAAAGTCCTCCGACAGACTCACCTGTACTCTGGCACTTTTCTGTCTGGTACCTGTTGCTTCCTCCACTGTCCAGGTAAATACCGGTTTATCCATGGCATACCCCAGTGGATTGGTTAAATGATTCGTTCTCAAATTAACAATTTTCATTTCGTCTCATCCTTCCTGCGTAGTGCCGGCAATGTTTTTGCCCCGCTGATTTTATGTTACACGTAATTGTCTTAATTTTCTTGGGGTTATCTTATAGTGATGAGGGGGGGATTTTATGATAAACTGTTAAATGTGCAAAATTACTATTGAATGCTTATTACATTTCTTAGAAATAGCGCTTTGTGGAAAGTTGATTATGTTAATTATCATTGAAATATTCAGGTTTTAACTTTTTTAATAATGCCGGAACAGGAACCTTATTACCTTCAGTGTAATCATGTTTTTTCCACGTTTTATCAGCTGCACGTTCCCAAAAAAATGTACCTAAATCTCCACTATAGACCCAAACACTATCGTTATCTCCCCATAAAAAGTAAAGGGTATCCCTTGTTCGAAAGAGAACTTTGGAAGAAAAGATAGCGCTCGTCCCAGGCTTTCCATCCGATATTTTAAATATATCAAATTTATTATGCTTAGTCCCATCAACGATTTCTTCTTTTATCACCAATTGATACTTTCCTGATGGCGAGGTAACCGGGTTACTCACAGTAGCCAAATCCTTCGTATCAATATTAATGCTATTATTATTAGATTTTTGATAACCATAAGATAATATTGAAAGGATTATAAGTATAAATAATATAATTCTTATTTTCAACTTTACTTCTCCTTTTGTAATCCATTTCCAGATAAGCTAATATGTATAGTATGTTAAAGTTGAGTTGAGGCATTTAAACAATCTCCAGTTCAATAACATAAACTCCAAGGCAGCTGTCCTTACTATTTTAATGGTACATAAATTTCAGCGTGTGGTTAATGTCTCACCAAGGCGGATGATTTATCAGTAATCAATACGAAATATATAGATAGTGCTGTCCATCATTTTGCTTAACAATGAACACCCACACTTCTACGGATTTAGGAGACGACCTAAACAAGTGCTTTTTCCTTGGAATAAATTGAAAGTAACATACCTCAATGTTGTTTTTATCCATATCCCACCAGGAAACTACGTTTTCAAAGTTTGGTAAACTGTTTTTATTTTTATAATCAAATTCTTTTCCAAGGCACTTCTCAAGCATTTTCTTTATACTATCTACATTTTGTTTATTCAATAGTATTTTAGCATCAAAATAATCATCCCAACCATTATAATCAAATTTAATTATTTTAGATGAAGAAGGTAGTGAAATATCAAGCTTATTTTCAATTATATTAACTGGTTCAACTTTTTTTAAATAAAATCAACAATATACATCATAGGTGTCCTTAATATAATTACTATATTGCTATCAAGTCTTCATCAAAGTAACGAGTTGATTTCCGCTTACCATTAATTGATATGTAGTATATAGGAATACCATTTTTCTGATGCCAGTTTATTTCTTCTACCGTTCCTTCCTGTGTATTGTCCTTCGCAAGCATAACCTTGCACCCTATTCCAAAACGTGGTTTATTCACAACTTTATACAAATCATGTTTTACCCTGAATGTATTTTTGCCATATTGCAGAGTTAAAAATCCATTAACATCATCAATACAGTTAAATACCTTTCCATAAGGCAACAATTTTCTAAAGTTTTTTAAATCACCTGGAAATATAAGATGTTCGCCATCCTCAATAAACCAAGGATAAAGCCCACTTGTATTTTTATATTTACTCACACTATCATCCTTTCTGCTGATTAATACTTATCATAAGGTACATATCTTTGGAAATTTTTAGAGTACATATTTATTCCCCAAAAACCTGGTTCCAACTATTTGAGTAATTAAATTATTTGATATAGTATACCTTTACCCGAAAACATTGAACATATTTTGTTAAATAGTTCTATATCCTCAATGTTTTTATGACTATAGCCACACTCCTTTAAAGCAATTCCAATATTATAAAATACTCTCTCCCATTCATTAATAAAATCCCACTTATTCATTGAAATACTGGAAACTCGATTTAAATTATCTATTATATCTCCAACCACACAATACCAACGTGAATGAATCTCAACTATATCTTCTTTCCATTTAATAAGCCATTGACTGCAAAAAGTATCAGGTAACCAATTAATTATTAATATCCCTTCTTGTTTCATCACAAGTTCCTGTATTACTATAATAATGTCATTTATCATATAACTTATATCATATTTATATGATAAAGGTATGCTAACATAATTCCATACCATTATTGCTGCCTCTGTTCTCATAGGAAATATGGTTTCTATTGCTTCCATTAATTTGCTATCATTCTCGTCAACTGTCCGATTATTTATTGGTTTACACGCTTGTATATAAAACATTTTAAAACCTCCTGCTCCGTTTTATGGCATAGGTTAACCATGCCATGTTCTCGTTCCATTATTACGCCGCTTCCCTTTCCCAGGCGCAATATCCGCAAAAGAAGCAAACTTATCTGCATTGGAAAAATCTATTAACGTCTCCTATCTCAACAAGTAGCTTCGCTAACATAACCTAATCTATCTGACTGAGATATCTTATAAAATATGGGCAGTTATCTAATATTTGATAACTATGAAAGTATTCGTTCTTCATTACTGATGATGCAAGAATTAGAAATTGCTCGTTAAATAAATTATAATTAAGAATCAATAACCTGAAAAGACAGCTATCCCAAGATAGCCGCCTTTTGTAATTAGAAATTATTATAGTTCCTTACCATCTGCTAAAGAAATTTTGTGCTCTGTTTCATTAATTATCAAACTCATATAATTTTCATAAAGTCTAAAGTCATCGATAATATCACTATCATACATCCATACTTTATCCCCCTTAGTAGTTAATGATTGAATACCTAACTCACAGCATACAAGTATTCTTTCTTCATTTTCAATACTTATAACATCATATACCAACGAATCACATTGTATCTCATTAACTACTTCCTTACTTATTGTGTTGTAAAAGTAAACTGATTTATCAGATGATAAAACCATTACATTTTTATTACTGATTTTAATTCCATGGGGTATAATACCATGCCCTTCATTTAAAACTCCCACAACACTTTTTACAGAATAGATTAAAAATTCAAACACATAAAACTTATTCCTATTCTGAATATTATTACCTATAATTATTCCATCCTTTTCCTTAGTGTGTTCATTCAATTCTGACTCAGAATCTAATTCATATAGATAAATCTCATTATTAATAGTTAATAACCTCATCATTTTCCTCCAAATAACGTTACAGTAATTAATTTTGCACCATCCCAAATGGACTCAACCTTAACCACGCCATTTGCTCCTGAAAGTAGTGATTCTCTAACAACCCTACCGTTTTCCTGTACTTTTAATATACTTGATAAATTGTTATAAGCTTCAGTAAGATTGTTAAGGACTATTTTTCTTCCGCTTGCGTTATCAAATATTCCAATACTATTTAATTGACGTTCCATTTCTACAGAACGCTCAATATTATGTATATTGCCTGTTGCATTACCAAATACATATTAAAGTTTTTTACCAAACTCTGGTACAGTCTTACTCGCTCCCTTTGTTAAATTTCCTATTCCACTACCAAGAGCAATATCGCGATCATATATTATTTCACCTGTCTTAACATATTTATATGCCCTTACACCACTAACCGTTGCTGTTGTAAATCCTTCAAGTACTAAAGTTGATGAAAAATCTCCTGCTATTTTAGCCCATTCTGGGTCCATACCCATATTTAAAGCATTTTGCTTATTAATATGTCCCCATAATCCAGGCCATCTATCCCAAAGATATTTAGCAAAATTTTTAGCTTTATTTAATGGATTTTTCGAATTCTTCATATTCAGAATATCTCGTTCATATGCTAATAACTGATTATCAGGATTACTTATATTCGTCCCCTGACCAGCTTAGCTTTATCAAAGGAACCATGACCGGATCCACCGTCATTCACCATCGTATTTTTAAATACATGCCCAGTTGGGTCAATATTAATAACCGGAATGTTGGAAGTATAAATATAAAGATTTAAGCTAATTATGATGCTGTTATCACCTTTATAACTGTCTTCGCTTATAAACCTTCCAATTTCTGCGTCATAGTATCTGGCTTTAGCATAGTATAATCCACTATTATCATCATACACATGTCCAGTAAAAGCAAATATGGCAACTTGAACAGTATTACCTTTATCCATTCCATCTTTACTTAGCAGTTTTCCAAACTCATCATTACTTAAGGACGCCTTCACTGCCCCAGTCTTATCCAAAATATCCGTTACCGTATTCTTCTCATCCGTCCGATAATATCCCATTATACCATCGTTGTCAGTACTTACCAAGCCTTTCCCATAAGTAAAGTAAGAAGTCTTCGTATTCCCGCCCTCGGTGGTATCAATTGCTCCTACAATATCTCCATAAGCAGACTGGGTATCGATAACATATTCTTTCTTATTCTTTCGGATACCATCTGACTTCACCTCAGAGCTCACCCGGTTCCCGGTTCCGTCATAGGCATAACTGCTTGTCATACCTTTATCAGCATTTATAACCTTTGACAGCATTCCGGCAGAATCAAAGGTATAGCTTTCGGCTAACTTTCCATTCTCTTTTACCGCTCCGCCTACTCTCCTGCCTCTGTGCCAGCAGTCCGGTACTGTCATAAGTATATAGGGATTCTGCTCCATTGGAAAACTTCTTTGCCGTAACCTGTCTCGTGGTACATTAGATAATCTTAAACATAATCGTAGTGTTTCATTGAATGCCATTATCAGTTATGCGAAATACTGGATTTCATTGAAAAAGATGTTATTGCATTTATTCAAGATAACAATTAATCAGAGTATTTTACTTGGTAATTTCAAAAACAGTTTTATAATACAAATATGGGCAAAACCACTGTAAAGTGACCTTGCCCATGTAAATTATTTAAATCTTATAAAAGTAATAAACATTAGGTAATCTCTTATTAGTTATATTTATTAATTTCTTCATCCGTTGGTTTTCTATTGAAATCTTTACCAATATACTCTTTTTTAGATACTCCATATAGCTTGTAATTTTCTTGAGCTTCCACTAAAGATAACTTATTCGCGCCTATAACTTTATCAGGATTACAATGAGCAACTTCATCATATTGCCATAAGCATACTTCGCATATCTCTGTAATGATTTCATCTTCTTTATCAATGGTATAATATCCACAGCAAGGGCATTTGATTTTATAATTCATACATCCTCCTTATTTAGGTTTATATCTATTAACTTGATCAATCCAATAATTCAAACCATTTTCAGGTTTAAAGTAAGTTGATATACCACCATATTGGTTTACTATTGCAAACTCATTAGTTTTAATATCATACCTGAAATAAGTACCTCTTTCAGATACAAAACTTTGGGTTGTTGTTGTTGTGGGTTTTTTCTTAACAAAATTTCTGGCACCTGCAAGATATTCTTCTTCTGTTTTATATCCGAAGTCTCCACCATGGTCCATGAAGTGTGATGTGAGTCTTTTACCATTCTTGAAATCAGCACCTAAATTTCTTGTACCTTCATAAGATTTACCTGCTCCCTTTACAGTATTCTTAGCCCTATTCCAACCAGCTTTTCCACTATTTTTATAGTATTTATTTCCACCTGATTCTAAATAGAAGGGATTTTCTCCTGTACCATTACCATTTTTATATGGATTAAATACCCTTAAATAAAGCAAGGACTCTCTTTCTGCTTCCATTTGCTTGTTATAGTAAAATCCAGCGAGCCATAAGGAATACCCTTTCTTCTCAAGACGATAACTTAATTTTAGTATATTTATACCGTTTTCTGAAAGTCCATATTTATGCGCAACCTTTGCACTTATTGAATTACTGGTCTTATTAAATAGCTTATCTAAATTACCGATCCTTTGTAAGGCATAACCATAACCTATCTCTCCATATTCCTTTACCAGGCTTTCTTTATAGTTCTGTATGGCTGGATTATACTGATTATAACCAGCTTTACTCCTCACCTGGGATACCGTAAGCCGATTGCTGTTTAAGGTTCTGATATCGTTGTTCTTGGATTTTAGCTTTAATTTTTTCTTTAAGAACTCAAAAGGTCCTTCCTTGTAATTGAAATCATGTGCAAACTAACGGTCATCTATAATGATTTCACCTTTATAGACTGCAAGTTCTTCTATATTATAAACTCTATACTTTTTATTGGCTGATACATTTACATGCCCTCTTCTTGCATCATAGGTATAACTGCCCTTTGTATATCGTAATATTGTACTCAGCTTCCACAAATCATGACCGGTAGGATCCACATGAATGATCGGATTATTCTGAACATATATATACAGATTCAAACTGCCCGGATTCTCTGCCTGTCCCTGATAGGTGTCTTCGCTGATAAACCTTCCAATTTCTGCGTCATAGTATCTGGCTTTAGCATAGTATAATCCAGTATTATCATCATACACATGTCCAGTAAAAGCAAATATGGCAACTTGAACAGTATTACCTTTATCCACTCCATCTTTACTTTAGGCTACTGTCTGACCTCACCTCTGAACTTACCCTGTTACCGGCTCCGTCATAAACGTAACTGCTTGTCTTCTCCTGCATCCACATAAAGCCCCGAGTACCGGCAACCTCAGATGATAGCCTTCGTTCTTAAGAACGGGCAAGGGCGCGACAGCCTATCTACCGCAAGACTCATCATTTCAAACAGGTTATTTGCTTTGGTGTGTGATGTTAACTCTGTTTGAAAAGCATTGCAAGTCATTTCTGCGGTTTGTATCCAAGCTGTCACATTCAGAAAAAGAAAAAGGGCAGATTTTTCGTACCCCCTTATACCCCCCTCTGGCACAAATTTTACCACAGGCATATTTCCTTGAAAAGAGGGGTTCATAGGGGTTCAGCCTATATTATCAAAATTTTTTTACTTTCAATCGCATCCACTCCCAGTCTTACCCCTGTAACGCACGGTAACACCCTGTATCCCCTTCAAATAGGATGGTGGGAGGCAGGTGTACCCTCTGCGCTCAATTTAAGCTTGTCGGGCTGACTTGAGGACAGTCGAACATTCTAAAATCCAGCGTAAATCCCGGTCGAAAAAAGAGCAGGATAAAGCGACCCCTCACAGCCACAAACGCCGGCAGTGCCGGCGTTGTAGCGGTTCGCTTTAGGGTGCTGTAAAACAACTTTTGTGCTATGTAGGTGGCTGTGAATGGCAATAAACCCGCATTTCTAGCCGTTTTTATAGGTGCGGTGCAGGTAGTTAGCTTGCATAATCTCAGCCAAATCCCGCTTTTTAAAAAGTGTCCTCAAAATGCACCTTCGAATTGTCAAGGAGCATGTGGGGTCATTGCTGGTCCCTATGCCTGCACAATTTAATTAACTTTTGTCAAACCAGTTATATCAATACGTTCTACGGGTTTAATGCCCTCAAAGTATTTCTGCTCGTACAGCCTTTTGATTGTTTCGATGATTTCTGCTTTATTTACATCTTTAACTAAAATTAAATTCGGTTCAATTGCATAATAACCATAACTATCTAATTCCCTTTCAAAGTCTTGTTTTAGAGTAAAAACATCATATACTCTTACATGAAAAAAGATATTATCTACTTTAACATAAACATCAACTCGATACCCTTTATTCTTAGCCTCAAATTCAGCCAATTCAGAATCATCTAGAAAAAAGATTTCTATTGTTTGCATAATATTTATTCTCCCCCTATTTTATTGGTGATGTTTTTATTTGATTCAATAATCCTTGAAATTCGTCAACGCCCATAGAGCGAGATGGAACAATTACATAATGCTCCGCATTTTTCCTTGTTGTATTATTTTAAGTCCATCAGGTAATGAATCAATTTTATATGCCCGCCATATTTTGATACTGCGCTTGGGTTAACATTAAGAGATACTCCATGCGTATCTTTTACTATTCCTGTTACTTTATCAACTTTTATTTCACCGGGCTTTATCGTAAAGTTATTGCCTCCTCGATAGACTGAAACTGCTTCATCTCCATATCTAACTGTAACCTTTCCCGCGCCCTTTGTTAAATTTCGTATTCCACTACCAAGAGCAATATCGCGATCATATATTATTTCACCTGTCTTAATATATTTATATTAAGAGCATCATACTTATAGGAGTAAGCCTTTCCTAAGGCATCAGTATAGGTACTTAAGCGGTTTAATTTATCATAGGTGCAATTAACAGTATCCCCAAGGGCATCCTTCTCCTGGGTGAGGTTGCCGTTCTTGTCATAGGTAAAAGTTGTCTTTACACCCAGAGGGTCCGTTTCTGCTGTTTTTCTTCCGAACAGATCATAATCATAGGTGGTCTTTCCGCCGTCTGCTGCGGTAACTGCAGTTACATTGCCCATGCTGTCATATTCATATTTTTCTACAGCGGATAAGGCATCCGTTACCTGGCTTAAAAGACCGGTTGCCGTGCTGTAAGTGTATTTGGCAGCATTTCCGTTCTTATCCGTCTCCTTTGTCAGCTTACCGTCCTTATTATAGGCTGCAAGTGTGGTATTACCGTAAGCATCGGTTATCTTGGTTAAACTGCCGTCCTTCAAATACTCATAGCTTTCGGTGCTGCCTGCGTTATTTACATTACCCATAGCATCCTTAGCCTAGGTGATGCGATTGAAGCTGTCATAGGTATAGGCTACGGTATTGCCTTCCGCATCTGTCACAGAGGTCATATTTCCCCTGCTGTCATAGTTTCTGGTCTCAAAGGAGCCATCGGGAAGGGTTACCTTTGTAATGGCCAAGTTCTTCTATATTATAAACTCTATACTCTTTATTGGCTGATACATTTACATGCCCTGAAATATAGGAATTTATCCAAATACAAAGTTTGAGTTACTAAATATTATAGCTCCTTACCATCCAATAAAGAAATTTTGTGCTCTGTTTCATTAGTTATCAGCCTTATATAATTATCATTAAGTGTAAAATCATCAATATTATCACAATCATATATCCAGTCTCTATCCCCATTAACATTTAATGATTGAATACCTAACTCACAGTAGATAATAATTTTTCCTTTATCTTCTAAATTTATTATATCATATATTAACGAATCACATTTCTTATTTTTAACAATTATCTTACTTATTGTGTTGTAAAAATAAATCGTTTTATCAGATGATATGACTAATACCTTTTCATTACTGAGTAATATTCCATGAGGTATAATACCATGCCCCTCATTTAAAATTCCCAACACAATTTTTGTAGAATTATTTAAGTACTCAAACACATAAAATTTATTCTTAGTCTGAACATCATCTTCCAGAATTATCCCGTTATATTCCTTGATGTATTCATTCAATTCAGACTCAGAATCTAATTCATAAAAGTGAATTTCATTGCTAATAGTTACCAGTCTCATCGTTTTCCTCCATATAACGTCACAGTAATAAGTCTTTTACCATCCCATATAGATTCAACCTTAACGGCTCCATTTGGTCCAACAAGCAATGATTCTCTTACAACCCTACCATTTTCTTGTGTTTTTAATATACTTGACGAATTATTATAAGCTTGGGTAAGATTGTCAAGAACCACCCTTCTTCCTCTTTTATTATCAAATATTCCAATACTATTCAATTGTCGTTCCATTTCTACTGAACTCAAATATTATGCCTACTTCCAGTTGCATTACCAAATACATATTCAAGTTTTTTACCAAACTCTGGTGTAGCATTACTCGCTCCCTTTTCCGCAAAGAACTGCAGATTCATCACCATTTTTCCGTTAGACCTACCAGTATACTTTGCAATATCCGCCATCGTATCTATATTATTGATAAGACCGTCAAACGGGACTGAAAGTGCTATTAAATCCACTTCAAGATTTGCCATATTAATAGGATTTGGTGTCGCACAAACTTGAAAGAGGTCGATTGCAACATCCGTTGCATCAATGACATCACCGGTTACCGGCAGGAAGCTAAGAACTGTGTATGCTCCCAGTACTCCTACCATCATCGTTATTCTATGTGTATTCTGCCTAACCTGCAATAATGTTGCGTGATTCTTATAGGTGTTTTGCCTGGTTGCCCCTTCCTGGCCCAAAATTCTGCCAGATCTTTTTGATCTATTCTAAAGGTTGAAGTAATGCGTAATTTCTTGGGATAAGCACTGCCACCATCATTTACCATCGTAGTTAAATGACCTGACAAATCAATATAACGAATCGGGTTATTGTAGGTATAGATATAAAGATTTAAACTAATGATGCTGCTATTATTATCATTATAGCTATCTTTGCTGATAAATCTTCCAATTTTAGCATTATAATACCTTGCCTTTGCATAATACAACCCTGTACTATCATCATATACAAGCCCGGTATAAGAAAACAGATTCCCCACAAAGATATTCCCATTGTTTAGCTCTTCTGTATTTTCCAATACACCAAATTCATCATAGCTTAAGGAAGCCTTTACATTCCCGGTTTTATCCAGAATATCCGTCACTGTATTCTTCTCGTCTATCCGGTAATACCCTATTATACCATCCTTCTCCGCACTAACCAAACCATTTCCATAAGTAAAGTAGGACGTTTTTGTCTTTCCTTCTTCTGTGGTATCAATTGCTCCTACAATATCACCATAAGCAGACTGGGTATCAAGGACATATTCTTTCTTACTCTTTCGGATACCATCTGACTTCACCTCAGAGCTCACCCGGTTCCCGGCTCCGTCATAGGCATAACTGCTTGTCATACCTTTATCAGCATTTATAACCTTTGACAGCATTCCGGCAGAATCAAAGGTATAGCTTTCGGCTAACTTTCCATTCTCTTTTACCTGTGATAAGTTTCCCTGTTTATCATAAGCATAGTCTTTTTCTTTCGTTCCCTGTTTTTCCTCTGTCAGCTGGTTTAATGTATTGTAGCTGTAAGTAATTTTACTCTTTCCGCTCTCTTCCTTGCTGCTGCGGTTGTTGAACTCATCGTAAGCATATTTTCTGGTAACCGTTCCATCTCCTACCTTTGTCAGCTGATTCAGGGCATCATAGGTATAGGTGATAGTGTTGGTTGTTCCATTCTTTAATCCGGTTTCCTTTGTACGGTTTCCGCCTGCATCATATACATAGGAATAAGTCTCTTTTACCGCTCCACCGGTTTTCTCCTGTCTCTGTGTCAGCAGTCCTGTACCGTCATAGGTATAAAGGGATTCTGCTCCATTGGCAAGCTTCTTTGCCGTAACCTGTCCTAAAGCGTCATAGTTATAGGTATTGCTTCCTCCATTGGTATCAGTTACTCCTGTCAAATTCCCGGCTTTGTCATAGGCATAGGATACCTTGCTGCCATCCGGATAAGTCATGGAGTCCTTCTCACCGGTCTTTGTCCAGGTATAACGGATACTCCGGTTCTTACCGTCGGTTACTTTTTGGGTCTGTCCCAGACCATCGTATTCGTAGGAAGTAGTTCCTGTCCAGTCTGTCATAGTCTTAACGCGGGAAAGGGCATCATAAGTATAGGCTACTGTCTTTCCGTCAGAATACGTCTTTTTTAGCAGACTGCCTGCTTTATCATAGGTATAACCGGTAACCGTATTATCCCTGGTCGTTTCCTTTATCTTACGTCCGGCACCGTCATAAGCATAGCTTTCACTTAGGGTCATTCGGCAAGGAAAAATAAACTTACTGAAGAAAAAAGAGGTCCAAAGCGGGGTCTCAACCGGAGTTGGATTATGTCACTGCAATTGAAAGCATAAAGAAAGGCCACATTAGCCAAAACTGTGTGACCTATTTTATTATATTTCAACAACTTCTAATTCATTACCAGGTATCGCAAGTAATGCTATAGTATACCCATTAGTACTATCGGAAAATTCCACCTCAAAATTCCCATCGTTATAGTCTTCGAGAGTAAATCCTAAGTCACCTTTTTTAATCCCGTATTTTTCGAAGTACTTATCTGTTA
Organism: Anaerocolumna jejuensis DSM 15929; assembly: GCF_900142215.1. Taxonomy (GTDB): domain Bacteria; phylum Bacillota; class Clostridia; order Lachnospirales; family Lachnospiraceae; genus Anaerocolumna; species Anaerocolumna jejuensis. The sequence continues at coordinate 163,735 of NZ_FRAC01000006.1, forward strand.
AAAGCCTAACTTTTTTGTATGCTTCCATAACATATCATCTCCTTACTTAGTAAAACCTGAAAATGGTGTATTCAGTGTTATTGATCCGTCCGGTCTTATCATCCAACCCGACTTTAGGTAACTAGTATTTCCTGCTGCATCGCCAATACCAGGTAATTCTATTTCAATATTTATTTTTTGACCATATTGAGTAGGCTCACCATTTATCTTATATTGGCCATTTTTATATTTTGTCATTGCTTGCTCAATATAATTTTTTGTTAAAGCTTCTGAGTTCTCCATACTGTAACCTAAATTTTTATATACTACATCTTTGCCGGGTGCTGCTCCATCTTTAAATATATACTCAGTAAATTTTCTCATGTCTGCTGAAACATTACCATTTCTTATAACAGTACCATCTATTTCAAAAGCAGATTTAACCGTTCCCTTTACAGTATTCTTAGCCCTATTCCAACCAGATTTTCCACTATTTTTATAGTATTTATTTCCGCCTGATTCCAAGTAGAAGGGATTTTCTCCTGTTCCATTACCATATTTATATGGATTAAATACACTTAAATAAAGCAAGGACTCTCTTTCTGCTTCCATTTGCTTGTTATAGTAAAATCCAGCGAGCCATAAGGAATACCCTTTCTTCTCAAGGCGATAACTTAATTTTAGTATATTTATACCGTTTTCTGAAAGTCCATATTTATGCGCAACCTTTGCACTTATTGAATTACTGGTCTTATTAAATAGCTTATCTAAATTACCGATCCTTTGTAAGGCATAACCATAACCTATCTCTCCATATTCCTTTACCAGGCTTTCTATATAGTTCTGTATGGCTGGATTATACTGATTATAACCAGCTTTACTCCTTACCTGGGATACCGTAAGCGGATTACTGTTTAAGGTTCTGATATCGTTGTTCTTGGATTTTAGCTTTAACTTTTTCTTTAAGAACTCAAAAGGTCCTTCCTTGTAATTGAAATCATGTGCAAACTGACGGTCATCTATAATGATTTCACCTTTATAGACTGCAAGTTCTTCTATATTATAAACTCTATACTTTTTATTGGCTGATACATTTACATGCCCTCTTCTTGCATCATAGGTATAACTGCCCTTTGTATATCGTAATATTGTACTCAGCTTCCACAAATCATGACCGGTAGGATCCACATGAATGATTGGATTATTCTGAACATATATATACAGATTCAAACTCCCCGGATTCTCTGCCCGTCCCTGATAGGTGTCTTCGCTGATAAACCTTCCCGTCTGTGGATTATAATATCTGGACTTTGCATAGTAAAGTCCTGTACTCTCCTCATAAATGTGTCCCGTGTAAGAAAATAAATCTTCTGCGACGGCATTATCGTTGATTCCTTTAAAGTTATTTTTCCGATTGCCGAATTCATTATAATCAACTGGTTTTAATGTCTCACACAAATTTTATTAATTTGCTGATAAAAATAAGCATGAAAGTAATCACTTAATTTTACATGACTTTCATGCTTATCTTTTCCAAATCCTCTTTATGAAATTCTAAATTCATAAAGATAGTGCTGAAAATAAAGTTGCCCTACACCCAACACTTGATATCATTTAATTAATTAAACCTTTTTCGCAGAGCCTCCTGATATAACGATTTCTTTCCGATATTTCATTACCAATACCATATGGTTCATATTTATTAGTATCTTCTTTTGCAATTTCAATACTATCTTCTTTTATCCTATAAGAACTCCACTCTCCTTTACTAATGAAATATTTCTTATAACCTGAATCATCATACCAAAAATAAGGCATTTCAATTTCTTCTAGAACAGGTTTATTATCAAATACTTCCCATATTCCTTTTTTAATTCCATCATCATAGCACCAATGTATGACGATAGGTTTTTCATTACTGACACTTTCATAATCAAATTCCAAGATGTTTGTTATTGGTTTCATCTTATATAATTCAATAAGAATAGTATCTTCATTCTTATTCAGCACCCTGCCGACTCCCTTCAAATTATCCACTAGTGGTACTATAAATAAATCACCTATTTTGTATTTTATAATTTTAGCCATTAAATCTTTCCTTTCTTGCTATCATATAATTATTTCAAGAATTTTCTAGCATCTTTCAAATATTTTGCTATCTTTTTAGCTGCTTTTTTATTTTCGGTATTTAGGGGTCTGATTACATTCAGTAATTTCTTAAATCCTCCCCTATCATCAAAGACTATTTGCTCCAATCCTCTGGCCTCAGAGTACGATAATCCTTCCAAAACCTTACCTTGATATTTTGCTGCACGAATTTCCAATCCTCTTTTATTTAGATCAGCCTTCCAATGCTGCTTTTTTCTGATATCAAGTTTCTGTCTAGTTCTCCCTACATATTTTACCTCTCCAGCCTCATTATATAGCTCATAAACAGTATAAGTAAAGGCATACTTAGGGCTATTGGCAAGTGCCTTGGTTATTTTGGAGTTATTATTTGGTTCTATGATTTTATTTATTGCCGCACCACTTATTGTATCATCACCTAGCATTATAGGTGAACTCAGTGAATCAAATATTGGTCCTACATAGGGTATAAAACCGCCTAATCCCATAATAAAATCAAATATCTTGGAATTATCTTTTTTTACTTTATTAGTTTTCCTTAGTTCTCTGACATTCTCTATGCAAGTTTTCTTTAATTCAGAGTACTCATAATCTCTTAGAATTCCTAGATCATATGCTACTATAGCCTGAACATAAAGATCATCATAATATGAGATTATTTCCTGTACCCCCGGCTTAAGGGATACATCGCTCGTAAGGAATAATGAACTATAACCGGATCCGCCATCATTAACAACCGTTGTGATTAATCCGCTTGGATCACCATATCTTATTGGATTGTTATTTACGTAAATATATAAGTTATGGCTTAAAGGAGTTGCTAGCCTTCCTTTAAATCTGTCCTCACTGACAAACCTTCCGCTCTTAGCATCATAATACCTTGCCTTTGCATAATACAACCCTGTACTATCATCATATACATGACCGGTATAAGAAAACAGGTAGCCCACAAAGATATTCCTATTGTTCAGCTCTTCTGTATTTTCCAATACACCAAATTCATCATAGCTTAAGGAAGCCTTTACATTCCCGGTTTTATCCAGAATATCCGTCACTGTATTCTTCTCGTCTATCCGGTAATACCCTATTATACCATCCTTCTCCGCACTAACCAAACCATTTCCATAAGTAAAGTAGGACGTTTTTGTCTTTCCTTCTTCGGTGGTATCAATTGCTCCTACAATATCCCCATAAGCAGACTGGGTATCAATGACATATTCTTTCTTACTCTTTCGGATACCATCTGACTTCACCTCAGAGCTCACCCGGTTCCCGGCTCCGTCATAGGCATAACTGCTTGTCGTACCTTTATCAGCATTTATAACCTTTGACAGCATTCCGGCAGAATCAAAGGTATAGCTTTCGGCTAGCTTTTCATTCTCTTTTACCTGTGATAAGTTTCCCTGTTTATCATAAGCATAGCCTTTTTCTTTCGTTCCCTGTTTTTCCTCTGTCAGCTGGTTTAATGTATTGTAGCTGTAAGTAATTTTACTCTTTCCGCTCTCTTCCTTGCTGCTGCGGTTGTTGAACTCATCGTAAGCATATTTTCTGGTTACCGTTCCATCTGCTACCTTTGTCAGCTGATTCAGGGCATCATAGGTATAGGTAATAGTGTTGGTTGTTCCATTCTTTACTCCGGTTTCCTTCGTACGGTTTCCGCCTGCATCATATACATAAGAATAAGTCTCTTTTACCGCTCCACCGGTTTTCTCCTGTCTCTGTGTCAGCAGTCCTGTACCGTCATAGGTATAAAGGGATTCTGCTCCATTGGCAAGCTTCTTTGCCGTAACCTGTCCTAAAGCGTCATAGTTATAGGTATTGCTTCCTCCATTGGTATCAGTTACTCCTGTCAAATTCCCGGCTTTGTCATAGGCATAGGATACCTTGCTGCCATCCGGATAAGTCATGGAGTCCTTCTCACCGGTCTTTGTCCAGGTATAACGGATACTCCGGTTCTTGCCGTCGGTTACTTTTTGGGTCTGTCCCAGACTATCGTATTCGTAGGAAGTAGTTCCTGTCCCGTCTGTCATAGTCTTTATACGGGAAAGGGCATCGTAAGTATAGGCCACCGTCTTTCCGTCAGAATACGTCTTTTTTATCAGACTGCCTGCTTTGTCATAGGTATAACCGGTAACCGTATTATCCTTGGCCGTATTCTTTATCTTACGTCCGGCACCGTCATAAGCATAGCTTTCCTTCCGTCCAAGAGAATCTTCCAGCCCGATTAACTGCCCATTCTTATCATACTGATATGAGGTCTGCTGGTTCTTGTCGGCTGTTTCTCCAAAGCGGACAGCTTTTACCAGGTTGCCTCCCTTATCAAAGGTATATGCTGCCTTTTCTCCCAGGGCATCCGTCACTTTGGCCAGCTGGCCCATGACATCATATTCATAGGCTGTGGTATTCCCCTTCGGGTCTTTTTCTGTCAGCAGATTTCCAAGGCTGTCATAGGTGTAAGTAGTTACCTTCCCCTTAGCATCCTTTTCTGTTAACAAGTGATTTAAGCTGTCGTAAGTGTATATAGTATTATAGCCTAAAGCATCCGTAACCTTTACCTGGTTTCCGTTCTTATCATACTGATAGGAAGTGCCGTTTCCCATTGCATCCGTAACCTTTGTCTGCTGTCCCATCTTATTGTAAGCATACTGGGTAATGCCCCCTGCCGCATCGGTGACCTTCGTTAACTGGTTCAGAGCATCATAGGTATATTTCGTGGCATTTCCGAGAGCATCGGTTTCTACGGTTCTGTTGCCATTGGCATCATACTGGTAGCCGGTTGTATTTCCCAATGCATCCTTTTCTGATGTTAAACGGTTTAGCTTATCATAGGTATAGGTAGTCCCATGACCTAAGGCATCCGTTCCCTTTATTAAGTTCCCGTTCTTATCATATACCTGGGTTTGGGTATTACCTTCCCCATCGGTCTCGGTCAATTGATTCCCGGTTTTATCATAGGTATAGGCTGTCCGGTTTCCTTCCCCGTCAATGCTTGCGGTAAGAAGTCCAAGGTTATTGTATTTCTGCTTCACCGTATTTCCCAGGGCATCGGTAGTTTCTGTCAGTCTGCCGTTCTTATCATAGGCATAAGCAGTCGCTCCCCCTAAGGCATCCATTTCCTTTGTTGTCCTTCCCAGGGCATCATACTCATAGGAAGAGGTATTTCCCAGGGCATCGGTATAGGAGCTTAATCGGTTTACTTTATCATAGGTGTATTTGGTAATATCACCAAGGGCATCCTTCTCCTGGGTGAGGTTGCCGTTCTTGTCATAGGTATAAGTTGTCTTTCCGCCCAGAGGGTCCGTTTCTGCTGATTTTCTACCGAACAGATCATAATCATAGGTGGTCTTTCCGCCGTCTGCCGCCGTAACTGCAGTTACATTGCCCATGCTGTCATATTCATATTTTTCTGCAGCGGATAAGGCATCCGTTACCTGGCTTAAAAGACCGGTTGCCGTGCTGTAAGTGTATTTGACAGCATTTCCGTTCTTATCCGTCTCCTTAGTCAGCTTGCCGTCCTTATTATAGGCTGCAAGTGTGGTATTACCGTAAGCATCGGTTATCCTGGTTAAACTGCCGTCCATCAAATACTCATAGCTTTCGGTGCTGCCTGCGCTATTTACATTACCCATAGCATCCTTAGCCTGGGTGATGCGATTGAAGCTGTCATAGGTATAAGCTACGGTATTGCCTTCTGCATCTGTCACAGAGGTCAGATTTCCCCTGCTGTCATAGTTTCTGGTCTCAAAGGAGCCGTCGGGAAGGGTTACCTTTGTAATGGCACCGAAAGAATTATAGGTGTATTCAGTCTTATTCCCTAAGGCATCTGTATAAGAGATCAGGTTTCCATTCCCATCATAGCCATAAACAGTCTTGTTTCCCAATGCATCTGTGATAGAGGTTATCTGGTTGAATTTATTATAGGTATATTCTATCTTATTTCCCAGTGCATCTACCTGGGCAGTGATATTTCCGCTGTCATCATAGCTGTAGTAGGTGGTATTGCCGTCCTTATCCGTATCGGAACCAAAAGGTCCCTTGGTATCCACCGGATAATCGTCTTCCGGATCCGGGTCCACCATTCCTGCATAGGTCAGGGGCAGGCTTCCGAAGGCCCATTTGCCGCCTACAAAGACTGCTATTTTATTCCACTCCTCATAATCGGTGGAATCGACATTGAAGGAATAATCGTTGGTCTGGACATAATTCGTCCAGTTGGGACGGTGGATTCTGGTATGAAGCTCCAGATAATCCCCCGGCTTTAACACCGCATCTGTTCCTGTAAAGCCGATATCTGCCACGCAGTTGGTAGCAAGGTTACTGTCTCCCACCTCGGTAAAATCGGCTGTAATATTGTTCCTTCCGATACTTGTCTGGAACATTCCTCCGATGCCTGCCCAGTCTGCTTCGAATATCTGGTCTTCTGCACCGTCCGTAGTATAGAAATAGTTTATATGGAGGTCTGTCAGCCTGATGTTTTCCTCGCTGGTATTGTAAATACGGAACCTTGGAGACAGATTATTGCTTCTCTTTTCCTTTGCGGTATTGTACATCTCTCCCCGTACCGGCGTATAGGTGGTATCGGCATAATCAATATGCTCCTCCTCATCCTCCTCTTCTGCCGGAAGGATACCTTTTCCCCATACCTTCTCGCCTTTTATGAAAACATCTACCTGATCCCAGTCAGCAAAGCTTTCGCCGGCCCGCAGGGAATAATCGTTCGTAAGGTTATAATCCGTCCAGTCATTTTTTGCAAAACGGATATGCAGGTCCGTTGATGCTCCGATGCCCAGATAGCCGCTGTCCTCTTTAAAGCCTATCTCCAGATAGGTGTCTGCTCCCTCGTACTTTTCTGTCAGCTTATGGAAGGCCCCCGTAATGTTGTTCTGCCCGGCATCGGACCAGTCACACCAGAAATTCTGAGGTTTGTTATCATCGGCAGTGTAGTAATAACGGATGGTAATATCACTGTATTTTACCATTTGATTCCCGGTGTTAAGCAGGCGCATCATAGGATGAATGGTATTGGCTGTTTTACCGCTGTTGCCGGTATTGTACATCTGCAGGGTCAGCTTATAGTCTTTCGGTTCTGGCGTAGGAGTGGCCTGGGGTTTCGGTGTAGGAGTGGCCTGAGGTTCCGGTGTGGCAGTAACTGCCGGATTCGTGGGTGTGACCGGGTCAGTGCCGCTTCCCAGGGAACCCTTTCCCCAGACAAGCTTTCCTTTATAGAACATATCCACCTGGTCAAAGTAGGTGAATTCATTTGCAAGATTCTGTGAATAGTCATTTCCAGGCTTGAAAACACTCCAGTCATCCTTTCCGATTCTGGTATGGGTCTCAATGTATTTGCCCGGCTCCAGGTCTCCGGCTCCTCCGGTAAAGCCCACCTCCACGTAATAATCCGCCGTTTGTGCAGGCTCGGTCAATTTGGCAAACCTGCCTGTCACACAGGAATTCGCTCCGGCGCTGAACCAGTCCGTGAAGAAATTCTGAGGTCTTTCTCCGTCAACGGTATAATAATAACGCAGGGTAATGTCGGAAAGGCTCACCGTTTCCGTACCGGTGTTATAAATGCGGTATTGGGGATACAGGGTATTGTTGGTGGTACTTCCCGTTGCCGTATTCATGTTATGGGTCTTCAGTTCCAACTTGATGGCTGAGCCGGAGACAGTGGAATCTGAAAGTGCGTTGAGGGTAATCTGGCTTGCCCCATAAGGATTTAAGAACAGGTTATCCGAGGCCACTCCCATGGATTTCAGCCTGCTGCCATTATCCTGCTTTGAGAGCAGGTTGTCTGTAAGGAGAAGTCCCCGCCAGAAAGGAACATTAAGGGCATCTGATTCCACAGCTGCCTGCCTGTCAGATTGTGTGCTGCCTGAATCAGCACTCCCTGCCAGTACGTAACTTGACTTTCCGCTGCCTGCACTGGTTGTGGCTGCACCGGCTGCGGATTCCTTGGATGTGCCTGCATTGGCTCCCGTTTTACTGCCGTCCTTGTAATAATATTTCTTCGTTCCGTCGGAATTTTCCTCGGACTCTATACGGTATTCCTTGCTGTAACGGAATAAGGTCTTATTCCCGTTAGGCTCCGTACAGGTAATGGTTCGTTTGTCATCATCATAGCTGTACTGGTAGGTTCCGCCCTGAAGGGTCTTGGCAAGCACCCTGTCGTTATCGTCATAGGTGACGGCAAGGAGGGGCACTCCTTCGGGACTTACCGCCTTTGCCAGTCTTCCCTTGGTATCATAGGAATAGGTGGTTTTATTCCCGTTTACGTCGGTATAGCCTGTCAGTTCCCCATTGCTGTATGTATAGCTTACCGTTCTTCCTCCGCCGTCCTTTATATTCTTAAGGCTGCCATCGGTATTATAGGTAAGGTCCAGATACCCGCTTAAGCTCTGAATTTTGCTTAGTAATCCGTCTGTATAGGAGAGGGTAATGGTATTGCCGTTTAAATCCTTGATTGTTACGAGCTTACCGTTAGGGTCAAAGTGATAGATATCCCTTTTGTCCTTTGTCAGGGTAAAGCTTCCGTCCTGCCCTTTAACAAGCTTTCTTACAAGACCCTCCGCTGTCGTGTAGCCATCTCCTGATTTGGTATAGTATTCCAGATGCCCGTCTTCAAACTGTATTGCCACGGTTTTTCCCATATCCTGCAAATGATAGGAATAGGAATCGGACCATGCCATGCCAAATTCATGGAAGCTGTGGCTTAAGGAATTATAAACCCTGCTGAAGGTAAGGGGTTGAAAGCCCTCCACCGTAATATCCTCATTTTCATAAAAATGATTTCCCATAGTCAGGCTTACAGGATTTTCCGATGCCGTCCGCTGCAGCTGGTCAATGATTCCCAGATGCTGTCCCGTAAGATTGGAATCTTTTTTCAACTTACCGCTTATGGCACCTGTGGGATTCAGAATCAGAATATTAGAGCCAACCAGTTCACCGTCATTGGTGTACCCATTGGCCAGATTATTATCAGTTAGAATGGCTGAGTCTTTTTTATAATTATCAAAATATGCTCCCGCCAGATATTCCATCCGGTCCGTCACTCGAAATACATGACGCAGTGCTGTCATCTTCTCTGTGGAACTGCCGGAGGATGAGGTGACAGCTGCAGAAAAGGAATAGAGACTATAAGCACTCATGGATACCGGCGCATACCAGAGATTATCTCCCACCGTTGCAGTGACTGTCTTACCAGTGCCGCCATCCTTACTATAGGTAAGGCTTACCCTGCTTACTCCCTGTTTCTTTCCTCCCTTGCCGTATACCAAAAGGGTGCTGCCGGAGGCATAAGGGACCACCGAGATCTCTTTGCTGTTATCCTTTATTGCCGTAACCGTGGTGATGGACTTGAATTTCTGGTAGCCTTCCTCCTGTGGCTCTGCCACTACCTGGTAGCTGCCGTTCTTTACAAGTGAACCGCCTGCATCTTTTCCGTCCCAGGACAATTCATGGGATTTATATTTTCCTTCGTATTTCACTCCCTTTGCCAGATAGGCTATTACTTTGCCCTTCTGCATGATTTTTACATCCAATACATGCTCTGACTCCAGGTTAAAGGTTATTTTAGCTTTCTCCCCGGCTGAGGGTACAAAGGCAGACGGCTCTGCCTTAATAAATTTCTTTTGTGTTGCTGCTTCTGCCGTAAATGGTATGCCTGTCAGGATGATTGTGATACACAGTAACAGGCTGAGTCCCTTTTTAAACAGGACTTTAGTGAATTGCTTTCTTTTGTCGTAATTGAATGCTTCCATTACTTACCTCCCATCAAATGATTACCTGAAAAAAGGCAATAAAAAAAATGCCGGTTGCACCACTCGCTCCCTTATGCCCAAAGTGCCCAGATATTTACATAAGTTCCTCGCATCATTTCTCCTACCTCTTTATTCCATTAAAGTCATTTTATGACAGGATTTCTATGAATTCTACATTATTCTTTTGGGAAATTAGTCCCATTATTTTACATCTGCGTGCAATTTCGTGCTAAAGATTCTTTCTCCACACCATTCTATTGATAATACCGGTGTAGCTCTGGATAATTCGGATAACCTTGCTGCTTACATTTTCTTCAATATAATCAGGAACCTGACTGATTTTCTCCTCTCGGTCCGCCATGGACACTGCCAGTTCCACTGCCTGAAGCACCTCTTCCGCTGAAATAGAGCCAAGGATAAAGGCTCCTTTTTCAAGAGCCTCCGGCCTTTCCGTAGAGGTTCTGATACAAACCGCAGGAAAATGTTTAAAGTAGGCTGCCTCCTCGGGAAGGGTTCCGCTGTCCGATATGGTACAGAAGGAATGGTATTGCAGATGGTTATAATCTGAAAAGGAAAAGGGCTTTAAGGTTCTTACCTTGGGATGAAAATGAAACTGCCGTTTTTCAATGAAACCGGCCGAACGCGGATGGGTGGAGTAGATTACCGGAAGGTTATAGGCTTCTGCCAGTGCATTAACGGATTCCATCAGCTGGGAAAAATTCTTTTCATTGTCTATGTTTTCTTCCCTGTGGGCGGACAATACAATATACTGCTCCTTAGCAAGCCCCAGCTTATTCAGTATTTGGGAGCTTTCTATTTTTGACTGGCTGGCAGCGAGGACCTCTGCCATGGGGGAGCCTGTTACAAAGCACCTGTCCTTTGGAATACCTTCGGCATAAAGGTACCTTCTTGCCTGCTCACTATAGCAAAGATTGACATCAGCAATGTGATCAACAATGCGTCTGTTGATTTCTTCCGGCAAATTCTCATCGAAGCAGCGGTTTCCGGCTTCCATATGAAAAACCGGAATCTTAAGCCTTTTGGCAGACAGGGCGGCCAGGGCGGAATTGGTATCTCCTAATATCAGCAGGGCATCCGGCTTTTCCGAAAGCATGAATTCATAGCTTTTTGAGATGATATTTCCTATTGTTTCACCCACGTTGCCCCCTGCTGCATCCAGGTAGACATCCGGTGCCCTTAGCTGTAAATCTTCAAAGAAAATCTGATTTAACGCATAGTCCCAATTCTGCCCCGTATGAACCAGAATATGGTCAAAATAGCTGTCACATTTCTTAATGGTCTGGGACAGACGAATAATTTCCGGCCTGGTACCAAGTACAGTCATCAGCTTTAATTTTCCCATAACAACCTGCCCTTCTTAATAAAACCTTCTGATTTTCCGGTGATTCAGGAACAATAAAGGGAGGGAATGAAAAAGACTCTGCCTGGCAAGAATCAGTCTACTTCTCTCTCCGTCTTTTCCGTAAAGCATACCGGAGGATTGCCTTCCCTTATGGATAACGGTTGAAGTAGGAACCGTTGCTGCCAGAAGACCGGCCTTTTTCAGATACAGGGTGAGATTTAATTCTTCTCCGTAAAGGAAGGTCCTTGGGTACAGCTGGCGATAATACTTAAAATAGTCCTCTGTCAGCATAAATGCACAGCCCTGCATACGGTAAGGATTATCTTTTTGAGCAGAGCCGATACCGCCTGCCGCATTATTTCCATTCTCTTTTGCCTTAAGATAAAAGCCGCGTTCTTTCAAGAAGGAATAAAGGCAGGAAGCCCCATGTATTCCTCTTTTTAACAGATGAAATAATAGCTTTATCAATTCAAACACGAATTTCTTTCTGATTTCCTCCGGCAGACTCTTGTACAGGATATAAAGCCAGGTAAAGAAAATCCTCCGGTAAGGACTCTTCCAATTGACAGAAAGAGGCTGAGGCTTTTTATCGGTGTCATACACAGCCGGTGATATTACGCCGATTCCTTTTCTGCCGGCAGCCAAAAGCTCTTCAAAAAGAGTTTCTTCAAATACTACATCACTGTTACAGATAAAGCAGTTCTTCGCAGAAAACTGTGCCCTTGCATATCGGATTCCGGCATTATTCCCACGGGCAAAACCAAGATTCTTCTTAAGCCTTTTAATCGTAACATGGGGTGTCTTTTTATAATAATTCTTTAGCTGCTCATAGGAGCCGTCACCGGAACCATTGTCTACGACTATGATTTCATAGCCTTCTCCCCTCTGCTTTAAGGCACAGTTGATACAGGTTATGGTTTCCTGATAATTCTTATAATGTAAGATAATGATTGCTAACCTTGTTTGCATAGCCATCCCCCCATATTTTAATATTTTATTTTACTTAAAATAATCTGCACAATCCTGCTGCTTCAAAAGAGTTTTTCAAGGCTCCTTCGAAAGAATTTGATACTTTTCTGGAATAAGGATAGAAACAGTTCCTTTTCAAAAGCATTTAGTCCGAACAGCCACATTAAAAGCAGGTAAATTCCCGCTATTACTCCCCCCTTAATAAGAAAAAACGGTATCCCTTTATAAGGTATAAGAGCAATTAATACAGCTGCTGCAAGTGAGACTATCAGTGGTATCCCCATCTTAAAAAAACACTCCTTAAAAAACCGGAATACATTTATTTTAAGCTTGCGGTAGTATATGAAGTTCATAGCCGTGGTACGGAAAAGGTAAGCCGTACAGACTGAAACAGCAGCACCAATCTCTTTATATTCTCTGGTCAGCAGAATTGACAGTGCTACATTGATAACTGCCATGACAGCATAAACATAGGATTGCAGCCTGACCATTCCGGAGGCGGTGACGGTAAGCCCGGCGATGTGCTGGGTAAGTTCAAAAATACTCGGAAATATCAGGAAAAGGATGCAGATATAGGCATTCTGAAAACCATTTCCCAGCCAGAAGCCGATAAAATCCCTTCCCACTGCCAGAAAACCGGTGAAAATGATGCCAACAATAAAAAGTTGAATCCTTCCTACCTTTATCATCAGCTCCAAAAGCCTTTCTTCCTTATTATCCTTTGTAAGGATTCTGGATACCTTTGGGAAAAACAGGCCGTTTATGGCCGAAGCAAAGGTAAATACGATGCCTTCTACCGTAGCGGAAGCTCCAAATACGGAGATACTGACGGCACCGCAGTAGATGCCCAGTATGCTGGGAATAATATTGTAAATGAAGCGCTGGGCTATATTGACTACCGTTGACCAAAGGGAGAAGGAAAAAATCTCTTTTGTAGTCTTTTTCTCCTTGTAATGGTAATTTGCTCTGACATTCGTAGACTTTCTTACAAAAATAAATTTCATTAGTATGTTGAGGATTCCGGTTACTGCATTTACCATTACCATGGTATAAAGCCCGTATCCCAGCTTCAGTGCACCAATGATCAGGGCCATATTAAGGAGCTTGTAAAAGAGCTCACAGGCCTTAAGCTGTACGAACTTCTCATAGGATGTGAGGATACCGTTTAAGGTACCAAAGGGAAAGGCAAGAATACTGTAAATGGCGGAAATTAGAAAAATAACTTTTAGCTTATGGATTTGGACAAAGGATAATTCCCTGTAGATACTTCCAATGGAAAAATATACGGCAAGAAGGACGATGGCAATGACAATATCCAGTAATAAAAAGAACTTATAAATAATACCGAGAAGATTATTGGCAGCCTCCCTGTCGTTCCTTGAGTTATAAAGGGAAAGGAATCGGGTTACGGCGGCCCCCAGTCCAAAATCCATCACAAGGATTCCAATGATGGATACCGACAGGGTATAAAGTCCGTAATTATCCTGTCCAAGGCTTCGTATCATCCATGGAGTATAGATTAAGCCTGCCAACAGATTAATAAAGATAGTGATATATCCTAATACCGCGCCTGCCTTTATCTGCCTTGCGCTTTCTGCTTCATTTATCTCATTCATACTGGCTCCCAATGCATACAGTATCTGCTTGCAGATACTGTACTGCCTTAAATCAGGGTGTGAAATGTCCTTTATTTCACACTGCTCCCAATGCATGCCGTGTCTGCTTGCAGATACGGCACTGCTTTCCTTCCAATCAGGTCACCTTAGCCTTAACACGCGTAGCAAGCTGTTTCTAAGCCCTTTATAGTCCTTGTATTTTATACGCAGGAAAATACTTGAGGCCTTTCTGTAATATCGGACAAGAGGATGACCCTTTCCCATAATCCTGTTTATTCTGTTTTTAAATTCCATATCCTCTATGACATAGGGCGGATGCTTTATGGGAAAATCCAGCTCGAAGGCCGTCATATTAAAAATCCTTTGAATTCCCTTTGGCAGCATCCGGATATCGGAAACCGAATGGGAAGCATTTGCCGTGACTCCGATATTGGTTATCATATTTTTAGCCGGTACTATATTAAGTCTGTGGTTTAAATGCATGCTGGTGCTCAGGATGGATTCATAATGAGCCTTTCCTGAACGGTGATGCCCTTTTACCGTATTAATATGCCCTCCTCCGTCGGAAAAGGTATCCAGATAGCTCTTTAACTGCATTAGATTAAAAGGATCTTTTAAGATGCCATACTCCCCGTCCCAGGTATCAATCACCCGTTTCCAGGAGGCCCATCCGCAAATAGAGCCGGAGGTAGTAAAGAGATAATCATAGGGGGTATATTCACAGACTTTCGTATTGTTCATTCCGCATATCATATTGATTCTCTCATCATACTTATACCTTTCCAAAAGCTCCCTGCAAAAAGGAAAGAAGCTTAGAGCAGGAACATCATCATCCTCTAATACAATCCCTTCTTCTTCGGTTTGAAACATCCATTTTTGAGCTATATATTCCGATGGGTCACAGCCGACATTCTCACTTTGGAAATAGGTATGTATTTCGCAATTCCAGTCAATATCAAAAGCAATTGCCCTGCACGCTATGATCCCTGTCATGTCCTCTGCCCTTCCCTTTCTGGGTCCGTCCTGATACAGGTAAAGCCGGGAGGGCTTTGCTTTCTTTATCACCTCAAACACCTTTTCGAACTGTTTGGGCCGGGCAAAAAAAATCAAGAGCACTGCAATATCTATTTTTGCTTCCTCCATAACCTCTTCCTTCCCGCGTACCATTGACGCTGCTTCTCAATAATTCACACTAATATCATGCCCTCCCAACGCGCCGCAAGATTGAGCCGAGGATTTCGCAGGCTTAATTTTGTGTGTGAAAATTGTCTTTTAATTTTCACACTAATATCATGCCCTCCCAACGCGCCGCAAGATTGAGCCGAGGATTTCGCAGGCTTAATCTTGTGTGTGAAAATTGCTTTTAATTTTCACACTATCCCAAAATCCAGACATAAGGAGTAAGATTACCATCCCTAAGCGTACGGTACAGGAAAAATACTCCGAACAATACTACCGAAAAAAGCAGCAGAAATTTCCTGGTTTTCTCCTTTTCAGTTTCCTGCTGCTTGAGAGAAAGGATTCTGTCAAGCAGAATTATACTGCCGTATAGATAATAAAAAGCAGGCCTTTCGGCAGTTCTTGTAAATAAGCGGAATAACCACAAAAGTATTACAACAAAGTGCATATTCAAAAAAAGCAGGCTGTCTTTATCAAGAGCCATAAGCTCTTTCCGGTATATAATTCCAAGAAAGCCTATAATGATAAGAATAATAAGAAAAATGCTTCCATTTCCGGTACTTTCAATTCCATAGTCATAATCCAGCCAGGAAGCTATCACTCCGTACAGACGGTCAAATAAAATTCCTGTGATACCATAGGCAAGAAGAATGGGTATATGGTATTTTGCCTTCCATGGAATACGCCCTAAAAAATAAGCAGGGAGGAAAAAAGCAGCTGATTTATGAAAAAGAAAAGCAATTCCAACAAGCAGGAGAAAACGTACCGGTTTCCTTTTCCTTATGGCTTCATAAGCAAAAAGGCACAAGGACATAGCAAGTGTCTGCCTTAGGCCGGCAAAGGAAAAGGCAAAGAGCCCGATGGTATAGTAGAAATAAACAGCATACTTTTTATTATAGGCATAGCGGTTCAAAAAGAAAAACAGGCATATACATACGATAGCCGAAGTAACGGCAAAGTAAAAAAAGGTGCTGAGACTTATCTCACTTAAAAGCTTGGTAAACATGTAAAAGCCCACTTCTTTTTTTCTCTCCAGGTAGAACCGGAAGCTCTTACCTGCCGAGTTAAGAAAATTGTCCGCATATCTGCTGTAATCTCCGGCAAGAGGTGCTTTTAATATCATTAGAAGATATAAAAGGCTGCAGGAAAAAAGCAGGAGAAAGGTTTTCTTTTTCCTATGGATGTCTGTGTCACTTTCTTTAACTTCCCTAATGGAAAAGAGTGCTGATACGGCAAGGATAACCAGTACAATTACATATGGCAGCATCTTCATCCCTCCCTTTTTCTTCTCATTATCAGCCATGCCTTCCCAACGCGCCGCAAGATTGGGCTGAGGATTTCACAGGCTCTTGTGTGAAATGTCTTTTATTTCACACTAGCCAGAATATGTCGTGCTCTTTATTTGGTGTCTGTCTTTATCGCTAAGAGCTTTTCATAAACTTCTATGTACTCCTTTACGCAGGCTTCCTTGGAAAAATGCATGCTGGCATAGCGGATGCAGTTTTTGCTGAAATACCCCTTTCCCTTCCTTTTCACCATTAAAATGCTCCGGAAGAAGCCCTTTAAGCTGTTGTCTGCAACCGTATACCCGCAATTATTTCCTACAAGCTCCGGCAGAGCTGTAGTTGAGCAGGTAACGACAGGGGTACCGCAGGCTAAGGCTTCCACAATTGTTTTCCCAAAGGATTCTTCCCTGGACAGGGATACATATACATCCGCAGCACTGTACAGCCTTGCCAGCGTGGCAGAATTATCCGTCGGAGAAACTTTTATGATATTGGAGGGAAGAGAGACCTTCCGGTCCATTCCTCCTGCAAGCAGAAAAATGCAGTCCGGGAGCTTTTTCGCAAGCTTTATAAAGCCCTGCAGTCCCTTTTCCCTGCACCAAAGGGCTGCTACTGACAGGATGACAAATTTGTCCTCTATGTGAAGGCTGGTTCTGATATCTTCTGCCTCCACAGGCCTGAATACCTCAAAATCTATCCAGTTGTAGATTCTTTTTATAAGAAAAGCATCCTTTAAAAAGGAACATTTTGCCTGCTTGGTTATCCAGTCCGATACCCCGATTACCGCAAGCCTGTTAATACCCTCAAAATCCCTTTTCTTATCCCTCCACATTTTGCTGCAGCGGTCAAAGAACCAGGAGATAGGAGTATTTCTATTGTTGGGGCATTTCATACAGCCCTCTCTCCACTGATAACACCGGTTAACGGTATAATGGGTGCATCTTCCGGTATAAAACCAGCAGTCATGGAGGGTAATAACCAAAGGAATATCCTTTTTACCAAGATAGGAAAGCAGCAGGCTGAGGTTCAGGAAATTCCCGTGAACATTATGAAGATGTATGACATCCGGCTTTTGCTCTTTTATATAACGGATAAGTCCATGGGTTGCGGAACTGGAAAAATATCCTTGCAGTCCGGTTATTCTGGAGCACAGGGCATGGATTTTTCTGTCTGCCTTTACCCCTATCACATAGTGGCCTTTTCTCCTCTCAGCTTTCTTCTGCCTGTGAACAGGCATTTCCCGGTAAGCGTAGGCAACAAGACTGGTATGTCCCTTCTCCGTTAGGAACTCCTCCAGCTCCATGGTGGTTCTGCCTGTACTTAAGATTTTGTAAACTTCATTAATCTGCAGAATTTTCATAAATAACCTCGCTCCCTGAACATTCCTTCCGGTAGCTTAAAAAGGTATGGTAAAGAGCCTTTTCAAACTCCGATAGCTTCTCTTCCTCTGCTGTATTATTCTGAAAAGCAAGAAGACTATCGGCTAAAGCTCCCAAGGAGACCTGATATACCTTTGGTATACAGTAAAAGCCGTCCTCCCCTTTATGGCCTTCTTCGTTTAATACCTTTAAAAATTCCCTTACCACATCATCGATATGGCATAGGTTTAAAACAGTATTTCTGTCATGGACTGTAATAGGAAGGCCCTTTGCTATGTTATAGCAGAAGGTCGCAATTACGGAATTATAATTCGGTCTTGCACCCTCTCCAAAGAGGTTGGTCAGCCGGTAAATATAAACCCTCCCCCCTAAATTCACTTCGTAGGCTTTTAATACTTCTTCTGCTGCCCTTTTACTCCTTCCGTAGGGGGTAGGCAGCAGGGCGTGGATGGAGGAAGCATAGAGAATACCGCATGGATTTTTAAGGTCAGCCAGTGCTTCTGTTATTTCTTCCGTTACTCTTACATTTCCCTCTGTAAAATCCTCTAAATTCCCCGAACGGTTAACACCCGCCAGATGATAGATGAAATCACTTCTTTCAAGATAGGAAACCAGCTCTTCTTTCTTTGTTCCATGAAAACTTTCGTAAACCACTATCCCCGGAATGTTTTTTAAAGCAGATGAAATATGCCTGCCAACGAAACCGCCTGCTCCGGTAACGAGAATGTTCATATGGGAGAAGCTCCTTCTTAAACAACCATTTGAAACATTCTATTCTTCCCGCAGAATAAATATCCATCCTTTACCTGTTCTTAAAAAACTCCAGCTCTTTTATGATATAAGGGATGTCTGCGAGCTTTTCCTTCATCTCCTCCACTCCCAGCTGCAGAGCGTTATTCGAATTATATTCCCTGATTCTTTTTCTCCTTTTACTTCCCTTTGTATAATAGACATCATAGTTTAAATCCCGGTTATCCGGCAGTATCCGGTAATAGTTCCCCATATCCACGGAAAAGAGGCTTTCCTCTTTTGTAAGCAGAGTCTCATACATTTTTTCGCCGTGACGCACACCGATGATTTTAATGCCCTCTTTATATTGAAACAGCTCGCTAAGAGCCAGGGCCAGAGTCTTTATAGTGCAGGACGGTGCTTTTTGCACCAGAATATCTCCGCTTTTTCCTTCTAAAAAGGCGTAGATCACCAGTTCCACCGCCTCCTCCAGGGTCATCATAAACCGTGTCATTTCCGGTTCTGTTACGGTTAAGGGCTCTCCGGCTTTTATCTGCTCTACGAACAAAGGAATGACAGAGCCTCTGGAACAGGCGACATTCCCATAGCGGGTCCCGCATATCTGGATTTTATCTTCGGAAACCATTCTGGCCTTGGCCACCATCACCTTTTCCATCATAGCCTTTGAGGTCCCCATGGCATTAATGGGATAGGCTGCCTTATCCGTGGAAAGGCAGATAACTTTTTTGACACCTGCGCTGATGGCTGCTGTAAGAACATTATCTGTTCCGATAATATTTGTCTTAACTGCCTCCATGGGGAAGAATTCACAGGATGGCACCTGTTTTAATGCAGCGCTGTGAAAGATGTAATCCACCCCATAAAATGCTTCCTTTAAGCTGTCAGGGTTTCTTACATCACCAATGTAATATTTTATTTTATTGGAATGATAGAAATGCCGCATATCATCCTGCTTTTTTTCATCTCTGGAAAAAATCCGAATCTCACCGATATCGCTTTCCAAAAATCGGCTGAGCACCGCATTGCCAAAAGAACCGGTGCCGCCGGTAATAAGAAGCACTTTATTCGTAAACATAATCTTCTCCCTTCTGCATGCTCCGTTCTATAGGGATACAAGGCACGGATAGGTATCCGTATGAGCCGGGTCAAACACTTCGTTAGCCCATATCAGCGTATATAGGTCCGATGCTCCCAGATTAATCAGGTTATGGGTATAGCCGGGAGGAACCTCCAGGATACAGGGTTCTTTTTCCGAAAGAACATACTCCATAAGCTCCTTCGAGCCAATCCGCCTTAATTGAATAAGGGCTGATCCTGAAATTACAAGAAACTTTTCACATTTGGTATTGTGATAATGCTCTCCCTTTTTGACGCCGGGCTTTGTGATATTCAAAGAAATCTGCCCCCTGTCCTCTGTCTTAAAAATTTCCGTAAAGCTGCCTCTGTCATCTCCATGACTTATTAAGGGAATTTTAAGCCCCTCCAGGGGCAGATAGCTTAAATAGGTACTGTAAAGCTTCTTTGTAAAGGAATCTTTCATATCAGGTATATACTTATTTTCTCTGGCTTTCTTAAAATCCAGAAGGGTATCAGCCAATTTCTTTAAGGTAACGGTATAGCATAATTCCTCCGGCAGCCTGTAGTAACCGTCGGTATCAGGAGGAATTTCTTCCTTAAGATGCTTTACAAAGGAATCCATCACATCATCCACATAGTAGAATCTCATGAAGGTATCCGGGTCATGTATTTCAATGTCCTTCTCTCTTGCAATGTTATAGCAGAAGGTCGCTACAACGGAATAGGCACAGGGCTTTGCCCATTTTCCGAAGGTATTGGTAAGGCGGTAGATAATGACCCTGCTCTTATTAAGCATTTCATGTTCCCTTAAGGCTTCCTCTGCCATACGCTTGCTTCTGGCATATTCCGTATCCTGGACTGCCTGAATGGACGAGGTATATAGAACCGGACATTTGTTCTTATTTTCTCTCAAATAAGAAAGTAATGTCTGAAAAAATTCATAATTTACCTTCATAAACTCTTCGCCTCTTACCGGCCTGTGTACTGCCGCAAAATGATATACGAAATCACAATCCTTCGTATAGTTCTTCAAATCCTGCAGATCATTTGACTTGTCATAGGTATAAATCCTGTCCGGCTCCTTACTCCGGGCCTTTAAGGCTGCTATCAGATTCTTTCCCAGGAAGCCTCCTGCCCCGGTAACCAGTATCTTCATACTAATACCCATGCCTTTCTTAAAACTTCTCTATTCCTTCACTGCCTCTTTCAGCACTTCTTCCAATTCCCCCCTGATTTTTTCCTCCTGGTGCTCCTTCCTGCCAAGCTCCCAGGCTCTCCTCCGGTATAATTCTATTTTATCCCGATGCCCTGCCAGACGTGACAGTACCGGATAAATATTTTCAGGACTTCCAATGCAGATAGCTGCTTTATTCTTCTTTAAATACCGTATACCTTCATTTTCATAGGGTCCCACCGCAAGAACTGCACAGGAGGAAGCCAGACAGTCAACAATTTTCGTAGAAAATGAATACTTCGTCAGAAGCTTATTTTTCAAGTCAAAGCTCTCTGCCAGAAGCGCAACATCTGCTGCCTGATATATTTCCTCCAGGCTCTCAGGTGAAACAAAGCTTTTTAGAAAAACCGACCTTTCATCGTGTAGATGCTTCCTTTCTTTTTGAGTCAGCTTCTCCTTTGTATATATCTCAAGAGTCATCAGAACCTCATTCCGGTTTATGAGAGAAATAGCCTTTGCTATGGCTGCAAGGGTCTTCTTTCTGTTACAGTAAAGCCTTCCGGCGTAGACAATTCTTATAGGTCCTGCTGCCGGCTTTTCCCTGTATCCCTCAAAGCTTCCCCCCTTACGCAAAACACCGGCAGAAACCCCTAATTCCTCCTCCATCTGCCTTGACTGCCTCTCGGACAGGGTTAAATATTTTGCATAAACAGGTGCGGTCTTTCTCAGGTCTTTTCGGAAAAGCAGTTTTCTACACCAATAAAAAGGAGAAATATTCAGCTGCCTTAAGGAATATTCATCATCCCCCGTAAAGACAATTACCGGTGCACCGGTAACCGAATGTAAAAGCCGTTCCATGTACAGCATTCTTCTGGAGTAAAAACGCAGGCTGAAGATTACCTCCGGTCTGAAATCTTCCAGGAAATCCATTAAAAGACTGCCTTTAAAGTCGCTCCTTAACCACACCTGGTCCCTGCACAGCCTGAGAGGACCGCCCAATACAGCCTTTAGCGGTTTATACCCCCTGGTTTTATCTCCTTTCAGATGAAGCTTCTTCCCCTTAAGCTCAGGATAGTGATTCGCCGTACCAAATCTTCTGGTGATAAGCCATTTGCCCGTTCCTTTTCTTGTTATAAGGCTTTCTAAAGCCATCCGGTCGGTTATCTGAAAATACCTGCTGCAGCAGAGGTTATCCGGCTCCCCGGACGCTAAATACAGGTTAGCCAGAGTACCGGAAAAGCCTGACAGCCAATTTGTCATCACGTTACCAGGATAGATTTTGTCATTCCAGACTTCTTCTGTCAGAACCAAAACATTCATATCAAATCCTCTCTTTATATTATTGAATGATTTTTATTAACTTCCTTACAGGGATTACTGTCTTATTATAAAAATAAGCACATAGCTCCGGTGCCAGATAAAAGCAGGTAAACATCAGTTTATACCGCAGAGGGGTAACCCTGCTGTAAAGCATCTTAAAATAAGCTTCCCTGTACAGCTTTATCAGTTTTTCCTTGTCATTCGTATTCTCCGGGTCCCTTCTGCAGTTTATATAAAAAAGCATCAGATTCAGGCACAGGTATTCCCAGGAATACTCCAGAAGCTCCTTCTCCTTATCCGCGAAGAAATGTATCCTCTCCTTCAGCACCTCATAAAAGTCCATGGGCTTATAATGGTTTTCCTTTCTGGTGGTACTTTCCGCACTCTGATAGTAGTAGTACAAAGGCTTTTCCGACAATACCACCTTGTCAGAGCGGTATATAAGCTTGTAGGTCAAAGCTTCATCCTCATAATTGAAGTGGTCGCTTACAGGGAAGAATAAATCCTTCAGCAGTTTCCTGCGGTAGAGCTTGCCGACTACTCCGGACTTCATTTTCCGGCTGAAAAAGGCTTCCTTTTTATCATATACCCTATGTTTTCCCTTCATGGATATTCCCTTAAAATCCGAACCCCTGCCTATATGGAGCTGACAGGCGGCAATTCCTGCCTTATACCGGATACACAGGGAAAGCAGATATTTAATGAAATGCTCCTGAATAAAATCGTCACTGTCCAGAAAAGCTATATAGCTCCCTGCCGCATATTTAAGACCGGTGTTCCTTGCGCTTGATATGCCGCCATTTGCCTGATGTACAACCCTGATCCTGTTATCCAGACGTCCGAGATTATCACAGATAGCCGGGCTTTTGTCCCTGGAGCCATCATCTATCAAGAGTATCTCAAGGTTTTTATAGGACTGCTTTCTGACACTTTCCACACAGCGCCATAAGTATTTCTCTGCTTGATAAACAGGTATAATTACACTTACAAGAATATCTTCTTTCATTTCTACCTCATTCCTGCGTATATGAACGCTGCTTTCCTTCTTTCATCCATTCTTCCTTTACAATCAGCTGGAATTTGCCGCTGCTTAGACGGTAAAGGGAGTCGGTAAACTCCAGGGTAATCTTTGTCCCGGTGCCAAAGAACTGGCCCAGGGCAGTTAACAGCTTATCACTGCTGTTTTCTTTGTTCTTTTCCTTTCCGATACAAAGCACATGGATCCCTCCGTCCTTCTTTTGTATAAACTGCATCTGACTTACCGTTTTCGAAAGACTGCTTACGAGCACCGACAGCTGTACCTGGCTGAACCTTCCTTTTTCCGTAATCAGAAATGCCGTATCCCTGCCGGAAATACCTGCTATAACCGGATGACTGCTCTTACAGGCGCAGGCCCTATCCTTATCCGTAGTGATTATCATATCTCCTATGTCATACCGGATAAGGGGCGTGCCAAAGGTATCAAAGCCTGTGACAAGAAGCTTTACCCCGCCTTCTGCCGGAATATGTTCAAAAATTCCGGTATCGAGAGCTTCATGATAGGAACCGCATCTGCATTGGATAATAAAGGGGGCCCCTTCATTGGAAGCATATTGGTCCGACAGGGGGCATCCAAAAACCCTTTCTATGGTTTCACGGTGCAAAGGCAGTACTGTTTCCGAGGTGGTAAAGACTGCCTTAGGTGTAAAAGCAGACTTTATGCCGTTATCCTCCATGTATTTGGCTACGGTATAGACAGCCGAGACGAAACCGTCTATGGCAGCCGGTTTATAGCGGTTTAAATCTGCCACATAATAAGGAAGATTTTCCTCTGTAAGGTGATATGTTGAATAAAGCCTTTGTCTTCCCGCATAATTGGTTCTCCAGAAAACAGGCTTTTTCGGAGAATCTGCCACAATCTTCTTCCCGAAAAACCTGGCGGATTTCATTTTATTGTTTTCAAAGCCAAAGGAAAGCTTATAGGCATCCAGATAGGCCATTCTCTTCCTCACATCCGCCTTGCGCTTTCTTACCTCCAATGGCACTCCTGTTGTCCCTCCGGTATAAAAGATAAGGCTTTTTCTTTTGGGTATTGTATAGATCCTGTCAAGATTATCCCTTAACATATCCTTATGAAGAATGGGAAGCTTTCCGATATCGGCTGCTGTTCTTATTTCATCCAGTGGTACATCCTTATAGAATTCACGGTAAAAGGGGCTGTTAGCGGCAGCATAATGCAATAAGCGCAGAAATTTCTTGTTCTGTATTTTCTGCTCCCTTTTTAAATCCTCATGGCTATTCCGGGCATATTTCTTTCGATACCTCTTATAAACCCCGGTGTAGCGCTGCTGATACAGCATTAAGCCATAGAGGCTGACGGCAAGATTCTGCATAAAGACCGGTAACCGGTAATATAAGCCCAGGATTACTATTTTCATCGATAAGCCCCTTCTTTCAAAATGTGTTCTTGTTACACTCCTTTGCCTGGGAAGTATTTTCTGAGAAATGCTTTTATTCTACAGTCCCATGGCATTCAACAATATCTCATTTATTTTACTTACTTCAAATTTTTCCCTGCATAAAAGATAAGAATATTCTCCCATGCTTTCCCGAAGTCCTTTATTTTCAATCAATAGTCCGATTTTTTCAGCCAGGGCAGGGCTGTCACCTACGGGTACATGAAATCCGTTGTAACCTTCGATCACGGTATCCCTGCAGCCCGGAGCATCGGTTGTTATAATGGCTCTTCCTGCCGCCATTGCCTCAACAATACTCCGCCCGTTTCCCTCATGATAGGAGGGAAGCACAAAGATTGAACATTTCTTAAGGTAGGGTCTGACATCATCTGCACGGCCGCAGTAGGTAACGGCTCCCTCCTCCAGATAGGATATAAGCTCCTCCTCCAAAATGGCATCCTTATGTTCATCCAGTCCTCCCACCAGTAGAAATTCTGCCTGGGGGTACTTTTTCTTTAAGACCGAAGCCGCCGAGCAATATTCTTCGACTCCCTTTCCATAGACAAGTCTTGCCGTCATACAGACACAGGGAGTATCCGGTACCGGAGTTTTTCGAAAATACTCTGTATTGACACCGGAGCCATTCACAAATACTTCCTTTCCGGCTTTTAAAAGCTGCCGCTTTCTCATGCTTTTATAATCATCCTGATTCATGAAGATGCACTTCTCACTATAATGAAAGATGAATCTGTAAAACAGGCAAAGCATATTTCTTATCAGACAATTCTTAACTCCCTTATTGTAAAATACCGTTTCAAGACCGGTGATAAAGGAATAAATATGCTTTATCCTGCAAAAAATTGCCGCACATCCCCCAAATACAATAGGCTTTGCCATAAAAAAGAAGCAAATATCGGGCTTTGTTTTCCTGATAACACGCACATAGTTAAAAAACATAACCAGGTTTTCCAGGAGGTTCGTTCCCGTCCTGCTGCCTCCCACAGATTCATAGGATGCCCCTAACTTCTTAGTATCCTCTTCCATTAAGTCCTTTGCTTCCACAGATACACAGACTACCTGGTGTCCCTTTTTTACCATTTCCTTTATAAAATCCTGTCTGAAATTAAACATGGAAGGCCCATGGCTGGCTCCTACCAATATCTTCATTGTCCTTCACCCTTCCTGACACCCTCAAGTACTCTATTCCAATCAAAGCCGCAATTAAATAAAAAATCCAGAACGGACAGGTTACCTTCAAAGCCCTCCCCTTGCTGAGGATATTTAAAGGGTTTATAATCCGTATAAGTAAGTGCAATCCCTCTGTCCAGGAAGTCCTCTTTTGCTTGGTAAGCCCTTGCCCCAAGTCCCGAATAGTATTCATTTGCCCTAAGTATTGTGCAGATATCTAAAATCCGCTGCTCTTTTTTGGAATCCACATTCAGCTCGGAAGCTTTTACTATGGCTGTACGCAGGCCAAAACCTGCAAGGATAAATCGGTTGATTGTCATATTCATGTCTGCCAGGTTTTCATATTTTGTAAGAAGAAGTTCCTTTACCACCGGAAAGATTTCCTTGTAATATCTGGCATTACTGTAATTGGCCGTTAAAAGGTCCAGATGCTTCTTCTTCCAGCCAAGCTCATCTTTTGTCCTAACCTCATTGATTGCATCCTTAAAATGATAATCAAGAGGTATGGTTATTCTTTTTGTGCCCTGAGAAGTTTTGATATTATTTCTATGGTGCATGTTGTCATTGGAAAATTGGGCATCATCCAGGTAAACAAACAAATCAGCTTTGGAAATCTTATAAAAATATCCTAAATATGGAAAATAATCCGGCTGATGGATAGCAATTCTCATAGCTTATTCCCTCTCTCTTTCTTCCTGCTAATCCTGTGCATACCGCAAGCTTGGCTGCGGTACTGCTTTTAAGATGTTAATAAATACACCACATTTTTCTTATCAATCCCATAATTAAAAACATGCTTGTAGTGTTATTTAATGTGAAAATTGCTTTGCATTTTCAAACTATTCCCTGCTTAACACAAGCCTGTTTTCTGTACTGTCAAAATAAGAAGTAAAAAAACGCACCACATTCTTCCAACTTCACCACTGCAAACCTAGGAACTGTATATATTTCTTCCAAGGAGCACGGTAACCGTCGTATAAACTGAAATTACCATATCCCCTCTAAAACTTATATTTTCTGCATAGGAAACATCCATTGTAAATTGCAGCTCTCTTGTGGCTGCCGCACGGTATTTCATATCTATGGTACAGAATAATCCCGGAAGGCAGGAAAACCTCTTTTCATAGGGAAATTTACCTTCTTCCTCCCTGGCTTCTTCCGGTAATACCGGTCTAGGTCCTATAATTGCCATATCCCCTTTTATGATATTAATAAGCTGGGGCAACTCATCAAGGCTCGTTCTCCGCAGGAAAGCCCCTGCTCCGGTTATTCTCTTATCTCCCTGAAAAGCCCTTATTTCAGGGTTTTCATGGTTTTCCTTCATTGTCCTGAATTTATATATTTTAAAAGGCACCCTGTTCTTTCCCACTCTGTATTGTGTAAACAGAATCTTTCCCCCATCTTCCAGCTTAATAACGATTCCTATCAGAAGCAGCAGCGGAAATGTGAGTAGTAAGACCATACAGCAAATGGCACAATCAAGCTTCCTCTTCATTTTTCTTTCATAAATCCTATTCATATATGCAATCCCCCTGCTAAATATATGAGCTATGGCAGAAGGGTTCCCATAAGCATTCTTTTACTGCTCTCTTCGAAATACCAATTCAAATCCTTCCGCATATAATAGCCCTGCCTGGCATCCTCTGTAGGAGGCAAGACCTCTGATTGCTGTTTCACTTCTGGGATGAGGATACTCTCTCATTACACCCTCATATTGGGACAGGGCTTCTATTTTTTTTGCAAGCCCTGCTTCTTTGATTTCTACAAATATGTTGGGTGTAAAGGAATGGAGGGAGGAATTCAGGGACCATTCCGTAGAGGAAGGAATTTCCATGAAAAGTAATTCCTTGACCGGTTTTATAACAGGGTTCCTCTGAAAGAGGCGTATAGCTGCCTGGCAGGCCAGAGAAGTCTGATAATGGTCGTTATTAACATCTGCCGGATGATGGGTAAATACGGCTTCTGCCTCAGAGACCGCTAAAATCTTTTCTATAAACTGCACCAGCCTGATATGCGGAACACTGTTAAATTCTATATTCGGAAAGCTCCCAAGATAAACTTTTCTCACTCCAATTATTTTACTGCAATTTATAATATCCTGGCGCAGCTTTGCTGTTTTCGGTCTGTTTTTTCTGGCTTTCGCTTCGCCGCAAAGAATACATACCTCAACCCGGTTTCCTTCCTCTGACAGTTTTTTAATGGTACCGCCTGCACCTAATACTTCATCATCGGGATGTGCTACAACAAATAAATAATTCATATTTATACCCATTGCATATCACAGACTGGCCTGTGATATAGTCTCAAATAAAAACAAATGAAAGAATTATCTATGGCTGAGGATTACAAAATAATATGAAACAAATTACAGTCCTTTCATACTAATTCAGAAATTCTCTTAATCTATCATTGACCTCCTCCGGCTCCTTATAAGTTGGCACTGCTTCCTTTAAAGCCGACCGGATTTTTTCGTTGGAACTGTTTTTTAAGGCTTCCTTCAATTTTTCAAGGGAATATGTTATTTGAGACAATGCAATTTCTTCCTGCTTTTCAATAAATATCTTATGATTTACTGTTGCAGTTAGTTCACACTTATTTGCTAATAACTCTTCATATAATTTCTCACCGGGTCTTAATCCGGTTTCAATGATATCAATATCTTTATATGGAACAAATCCGTTAAGCCTTATTAATTCCTCTGCCAGACTAAGAATTCGAACCGGTTTTCCCATATCAAGAACATAGATTTCCCCGCTGGCTGCCATTTCTCCGGCCTTTAGTACCAGACTGGCTGCCTCCGTTACTGTCATAAAATACCGCAGGATATTTTTATCTGTTATGGTAACCGGGCCGCCTCTGTCTATTTGAGACTGGAAAAGAGGGATTACGGAGCCGTTGGAGCCGAGAACATTGCCAAAGCGTACCGCAGCAAAGCCGGTGCTGCCATACTTCACACTCTGAAGAAGCATTTCGCAAAAGCGCTTGCTGGCTCCCATGATATTTGTGGGATTTACAGCCTTATCCGTTGATATTAATACAAACTTTTCCGCTCTGAATTCTCTGGCTGCTGTTATGACATTATAGGTACCAAAAATATTGTTCTTGACAGCTTCCCCCGGGCAGTCCTCCATAAGCGGCACATGTTTGTGGGCCGCAGCATGGAATACCAGCTCAGGATGGTATTTTCTGAATATATTATTAACTGCCATAGCATCCTGGACAGATGCAATTTCAATTTTCAGATTTAAATTCTTATAAGTAACGTTTAATTCCTGCTGCAGCTCATATGCATTATTTTCATAAATATCAAGAATAATAAGCTGCCTGGGTCCTTCTCTGGCTGCCTGCCTGCATATTTCAGAGCCTATAGTACCTCCTCCTCCTGTAACGAGGATAACTTTATCTGATAAAAAGCTTTGTCCACCCTCCCTCCCAAGGCTGACAGGTTCCCTTCCCAGCAATTCATCCGGTATCAGATTCAGTTTGCCTCTTTTGTACTTAAAAGCCCTTTTCCACTTCAACTCAACTGCCCCTTCCCGGTAAAATTTCGTCAGAAACTATATTAATATATTCTTTTATTTCTGATAATGTGACATATAAACCATTAAACGGTTCTAAGCAGGTCATATCCTGTAACAATAAATCATATGCAGCATAAAATATAAAGAAACTTCTCAAAGATAAGTTGATAATTAGAAAGGAGCAGGAGAATTTTATGACTTATATTGTAATGCAGTTTATTGTATTGTTATTAATTATTCTAATCAGCGGTATTTTCGCAGACAGAATATTCAGGCTAGTTGCTTTGTGTGAAAAATCCAGCAGCATTTTTACATCCCTGATATTTGGATTATTCATATATCTGATCAATATATGGGGATTATTCATTTTTAAGGATATTACGCATTTTCCAATGCTTGTTGCCTCTTTCGACTGCCTGCAATTTACAAGAAGATTTATACTTCTCAGCCTTTTGGTTGGTGCTATATTAGGAGGAATTTCAGGTGTCTTTGGCTGGCTCCTTTGCAGAATACGTAAAGATACCTAATAAAAAATAGGTCCGCCAGGACCTATTTTTTTGCTGTAAACCTTTAACTTATAAACACTAAAAAGCTTATAAATAAATTGATAAAAGACTTTTAATTTTCAAATAGTATAATGGTTATACTGTAAAATCTTAGTGGACTTTTAATATAAATTTTTAATGGGCTTCCATATAATTTCTTAATGGGTTTTAATATAAATGATTAATAAGCTATTTAATTTTAAATTCTTAATAGGTTTTTTATTAAATTCTAGAAGAACTTTGAGATAAATTAAAATAGATTTTAATGATATAATTTAAAATGATATATATAATTAAGAGACTGGTTAACATAATTATTTTATGTTAACCAGTCTCTTTCATTATATCAATCTACAATCTGCTTCTTATCTAATTATGATTAAAGCCTCCAGAATTGATATCCCTTTTCTATCCATTTGTCCTTATCAAGGATTCCTTTTACATCTATCAGAACTTTTTCTTCCGCTTTACCTGCCTTAAACATTGCCATAATCTCTTTTTCCTTTAATGCCTTAAATTCATCATGGGCAACGGCAAATACCAGGCAGTCGGCTTCCTTAATTTCTTCTCTGGAAATAAGACTTATTCCATAATGCTTTTTGGTTTCCTCCGCATTTGCCAAAGGGTCATATACAACAGGTTCAATACCGTATTCCTGAAGCTTATGATAGATATCCACAACCTTTGTATTTCTGATATCCGGACAATTTTCCTTAAAGGTAATCCCAAGCACTGCCACCTTACTGTCTCTGACCGGTCTATTAGTAAGTATCAGTTTCTTTAAAATAATATCCGTGATAAATTCTCCCATACCATCATTTATTTTGCGCCCGGAAAGAATGATCTGTGAATGGTAGCCAAGGCGTTCCGCCTCATAGATAAAATAATAAGGGTCCACACCAATGCAATGCCCGCCCACAAGACCTGGGTAGAAATTCAAAGAATTCCATTTCGAACTCATTGCCTCAATTACTTCTCTGGTATCAATCTGCATCCTTTCAAATACCATAGCCAGCTCATTCATGAAGGCAATGTTAATATCCCGCTGGCTGTTTTCAACAACCTTAGCCGCTTCTGCCACTTTAATGCTGCTGACCGGATATACCCCTGCGTTAATAATACGGCTGTACACCTCCGTTACTTCCTTTAATGACTCTTCATCCATGCCTGATACAATCTTTCTTATATTCTCAAGCCTATGGACCTTATCTCCCGGATTAATCCTCTCCGGCGAATAGCCCACTTTAAAATCCTTCCCGCAGGTCAACCCTGAAAATTTCTCCAGTATGGGAACACATATTCCTTCCGTAACACCCGGATATACTGTGGATTCATAGACTACAATAGATCCTTTTAAAAGATTTCTTCCTACAATCTCACTTGCCGTTTCTACCGGCTTAAGGTCCGGCATTTTATGAGAGGTTACCGGTGTGGGAACAGCAATAATATGAAATTTTGCCAGACGAAGATTTTCTTCTGCATCAGTAAAGTCAATAGCAGCCTTTTTTATTGCCTCATCCCCTACCTCTTTGGTTGGATCAATTCCCTCTTTATATTTTTTTATCACATCACTGCTGATATCGTATCCGATAACATGATATATTTTAGAGAAAGCCAGTGCCAGGGGCATACCAACATAGCCAAGCCCTATAACAGAAAGGCTTTCCTTTTTCGCTTTTAAATCCTTTGACAAACTCATGGAAATTACCTCACTCTTCTAAATAGTACGGAGCTTAAAGCTCTGCCTAAAGTTAAATCTAGGCTCCTAAATCATAAATTTCTGAAAGCCTATCTAAAACCATAGTATGACTAAATGCTCTTTTTGTCACAAAAATAGACCGCCAGTTTGCCTGGCGGTCTATTTTTAAGTGGTGTATTTCGAAGGAATTAGACGGTTTGTAAGCTGTTATAGCCTATTCCCCTTGTGCAAAGTAAGGTATGACAATATAGTTGCCTTCATGAATGGTATCGGAAGACAAACCGTTGGTTTCTTTGATTTCTCTGATATAAGATTTCATATTCTTATAGTCATCCGTTATATATTCGTCGGCAATGCTCCAGAGAGTATCCCCTTTTTTTATCTGAACACTTACTATCTGTTTCTTGGAATCCACCAGTTTTTGTGCGGTTACATCCGTTGGAATTAAGAGGAAGAATACTGTCAAAGTAATTGCAATCAAAATTCCAAGCAGTGCAAAAAATTGCTTCTTATGTATAAAATGAATAATTCTTGCCGGTATCTGTCCGGTAATCAAAGTGAATGTTGTTTGACTCATAATGCATTCCTCCTATATTTCTCATCTTCTGTAATCACATACCCTTCGGCACTGCAAGCTTTTCTGCTGTTGGACAATGCCTGTAATATGGCTGTCAGCTGCCTTTTATATGGATTATCGAACATATGTTGCGAACACTTGTTTTCATATCCTGATTATAATACCCAAACATTTGTTTGTCAACGGTAATTTATAACTTTTTTCAAAAAAAGCGAACATAAGTTTTGCATTTGACAAAAAAGCATGTTATAATGATTGCAATGAAAGTGAAACTTTTGTACATAATACATGAATTTGATAAATTTCAATAAACGGAGGAAATATAAATGAGCTATGGCAAAATCAGCCCGAAGCAAAAAGAAATCCTTGAATATTTAAAAAAACAAACATTATCAAAAGGCTATCCCCCTGCAGTTCGTGAGATTTGTGAAGCAGTAAAGTTAAAATCCACCTCTTCTGTACATTCCCATCTGGAAACTCTTGAAAAGAATGGATACATAAGACGTGACCCGTCAAAGCCAAGAGCAATCGAAATCATGGATGACACCTTTAACTTATCGAAGAGAGAGATGGTCAGCGTTCCAATTGTGGGAACCATTACAGCCGGTCAGCCAATACTTGCTGTTGAGAATATTGAAGGCTATTTCCCTATTCCGTCAGAATACATGCCCAATGAAGAAACCTTTATGTTAAAGGTAAAGGGCGAAAGTATGATCAATGCCGGTATATTCGACGGGGACCAGATACTTGTCCAGAAGCAGTCCCATGCTTCAAACGGAGATTTTGTTGTGGCTTTAATTGAAGATTCCGTAACCGTCAAAACCTTCTTCAAAGAAAATGGCTATTACCGTTTACAGCCTGAAAATGACTCCATGGAGCCTATTATTGTTAATGAACTTGAAATCCTTGGCAAGGTAATCGGACTATTCCGCATGTTCTGATTTTTTATTGTTTGCATTGGAATGAACAACCCGGTTGGCGTTATGCATTAATCTGTCCCAAGTATCTTCGCCCAGCTTGTGAAGGATAATTCTTCTGGCCTCCCCTATAACAGGAGGCCGGTAAGATATATTGTGGCAATCACTGCCAAGTAAGTCTACGTAACCCTCTTTTATCAGGCTTAAAGCCTTTCTTTTTGTCTCAGAGCCTGTAATGGCGGAAGTATTCATTTGTAAAAGACACCCCATATCCTTAAGCTTCCTTAAAAGCTTTCTGCTCTTCATCAGCGGTTTGTACCGGTCAATATGCGCAATAATGGGGTTAATATTGTAATACCCGATTATCCTATCCAGTTCTTCCATATACTCATTATTCCAGGCTTTCATATCAGGCAATTCCAGAAGCAGGTAACTGGTATTTTCAATACACAGCGGCTTTAAATCCCTGTTATTGAAAAGGAACCTGTGCAGGTAGGTCTCACTGGCGGCTACTAAGTGTATCTTACTGTGGGATACTGCTTCCATGGCATTGGACCTTTTCTTAACAAACTCCTCCAATGTCGTCTCCATGGGGTAAAAATGAGGTGTGCATACAGCTGTGGTTACCTTTTGGTGGTAAAGATATTCTGTCAGCATAATTGCTTCTTCACTGGAAAAAGCTCCGTCATCAATGCCAGGCAGTATATGAGTGTGCATATCAATCATGATTACCTCTCTTCCGCCGCGTAAAGCGGCATGTAAAAGCTTTGTTGTTAATGAACTATTCCGTTATTTTTATTTTTCTTTGTGCTGTAATAGTATTTCGATTTATGCCCTCCTAATTCCTTTTCTGAAATTCCATTGAGAACAAATCCCAGGATATTTGCTTTTGCATAATGATACTTCATAAGTGCATTATCAATGTCAGAATAAGTAGTTTTATTCTCCCTTGTTACTAAAATTGCCCCATCGGTACTCTTTATAAAGCTTAAAGAGTCCGCCACAACATTTACAGGCGGTGTGTCCAGTACAATATAATCATATTCCGTTTCCAGCTCTTTTATTAATAATTCCATCTGCTTGCTGCCTAAAAGCTCGGAGGGATTGGGAGGTGTGGAGCCCATTGGCATCATGTGCAGATTCTCATAGGGTGTTATATAAAGGCATTCTTTTAAGGAATTGATATGGGATAAAAGGTCACTCAGACCTGGCTGGCTTTTTGCTTTAAAATAATGATGAAGTCTCCCTTTTCTCAAGTCACAGTCAATCAAAAGTACCTTATATCCTGCCTGTGATATGGCTATTGAAAGATTTATGCTCGTTGTACTCTTACCATCCTCCGGTGAGGGACTGGTAATTAATATCTTCTTACATTCTTCCTTCCGGATGGAGAATCTTAAATTTGTCCGCAGAGCCTTATAGCTCTCTGTCACCAGAAAAGAATCCTGTGTAATTAATCCTTGGTTTAAATCCTCTCCATAACCTTTTCTTATTAGCTTTTTTAATCTGGCAGGGATACTTTTATCTCTACTGTTATCCTCTGCTGCAAAGTCCGGTATCGCTCCAAGTAATGGAATGTTATAGTGTTTCAATAAATCCTCCTGGCTTACGACCTTAAGGTTAAGGACTTCCTTCACCATAGACAGAAAAAATGCCATAAATCCGCAGATTATACCTCCAAGCAATGTATTTAAGATCGTATTGGGGCCTGACGGGGAAGGCTGGTAAACTACCGGATCCACTACATTTATAACAGCATCTGATTTTATCTTTTCAATCAGCTTGGGCGCAATGGTTTCCATACTCTTAACTAATCGATAGGAATCATCAGGATTTTTGCTGGTTAAAGTTATGCTGAAAATCTCCGTATTTTGAACTGTTTTTATTTCAGTCATCTTCTTAAGGTCAGGCATGCTATAGGGAAGCCTGCTTAACTCCAATACCTGAGCATAGAACTGCCTTGTATTCAAAAAATTAATATAGGTCTCCGCTATTTTCTGTGCATAATCCAGCTCTGACAGATTAGCAGCGGTACTGTCCGCCGTACTAACATAGAACTGAGTGGAAGCAGTATATGTTTTATCGACAAAATAACTGGTATATAGAAAGCTCAATAAAAGACCCCCAAGAGTACATGCTGCTATCAGAATAAAACGTTTTTTTAGAAGATGCAGAATATCAGTAACTGTGAATTCCATTTTGGACCGTTTCCTTTCCGGATAGATTTTGTTTTATTCTATGAAGGAATAAGGACTTTGGGTACATTTTATGGAGAAAAAGGTAAAATAAAGAAAGGGCTACCACATTACAGGAAGGAAGAATAAATTCTTCTCTCTTGCCTGATTGCAGCAGCCCATACAAGGTCAATATTTATATGGTGTTACTTATTTCACTTCAAGTTGTTCTTTGGAGACAAGTTTACCGTCTCTCCAGATACGCTCCAAATCATAGAATAAGCGGTCCTCTTTGGAAAAGATATGCACAACTACATCACCATAGTCCATTAATATCCAGCTTGCAGACCTAATGCCCTCTATTCTTTTCGGCTCATACCCATTCTTTGACAGCTCTTCCATAACGTTGTCCACCAGGGCCTGAACCTGTGAGGAGTTAGTTCCGTTTGCAATAATAAAATAGTCAGCAATAACGGTGATGCTGCCAATTTCAATAACCTTAATATCTTCTGCCTTCTTATCATCCAAAGCTTTATAGGTCAATTTTGCGATTTCTTTTGCTGTATCCATTGATACTCCTTTACTCTTTGCACAATTTCCTTTTATAAAAATCATAGGTATCGGCTGTGGTTTCATCTATCAGTTTACCTGATTCCATCAGATAAGCTATGGTATCTCCTAAAATCTGATAAACAGCCTTATCCAGATTTTCAAAGGATAGTTTTCTTATGTTATCCAGATTAGGGATTACGGATGAGGTACGGTTTGGCTCCATGTAATCTGCTACAAATATAATCTTTTCAAGCAATGTCATATCCGGCCTGCCTGTTGTATGCCAGGTTATAGCAGAAAGGATTTCCTCATCTTCTATATTATATACGCTTTTTGCATAAAATGCTCCAAGCTTAGCGTGCAGCAGGTCAGGCTTCAGCATCTCCACCTGTTTTACCGGCACCCCATTGGTAATGCACTCTGTCAGCATTTCCTCGCCGGTCATGTATTTTGCACAGTCATGTAAAAGTCCTGCTATCAAAGCCTTTTCATAATCAGCGTCATGCACCAATGCCATGGAAAATGCAGTAGTCATGACCCCCAGTGAATGAAGATATCTTTTCTTTGGCAGGATATCTCCTAAACTTTTTTCCAGCTGATATAAATCTTCCTTCATTATTTCTGCCCTTTTCCTGAAAATAAATGATGTTCCATGATATAATCACATACAGCATCAGGAACGTAATACCTGATAGAACAGCCTTTGCCTGCCATATTTCTTAAATCATGGGATGCTATATCCAAATAGGGAGTGTTCAGGATATGAATGAAGGCACCGTACTTCGAACTTAAAAGTTCAGCCTGATCCCTTAGCTCCTGTCTGGTTTCGTTACCTCTGACAGCCGCTACAATATGTGCTAACCGGAATATTACCTGCGGTTCCCACCAGCTTTCCATCTGAAACAGGGAATCTGCCCCCATAATGAAATAATAAGTAACATCAGGGTTCTGAATCGTCAGCTCCTGCAAAGTGTCGGCAGTATAAGTTGTGCCTTCCCTTGTAAGTTCAACCCGTGAAAGCTCAAAATAAGGATTGTCCTTAATGGCCAATTCCACCATCTTTTCCCTGTGCCAATCTTCTGTTATTATTTCATTACACTTATGGGGCGGTCTTTTAGAAGGCATAAAAAGTACTTTATCCAGCCCAAGCTGCTCCAAGGCGCTTTGTGCAAGAATGAGATGTGCCATATGAATCGGATTAAAGGTTCCTCCCATGATTCCTATTTTCATCATCTTTATACCCTCATTTGTATTATTTATTCCCTTTGCTTAAGGTTTCCTTCGGTAACTCTATTTTTTTCCTGGTTTTAGATTCTCTATATAAGACAAATTTTTTTCCGATAACCTGTACCACCTCGGAATGGGTACGTTCTGCAACCGTTCTGGCAATCTCAGTAGGATCATCAAGGCAGTTCTTAAGTACTGTTACCTTAATAAGCTCTCTGGATTCCAGAGCTTCCTCAAGTCCCTGTGTCAGTTCAGGCGTAAGACTTGCTTTTCCAACCTGATAAATCGGCTCGATATTCATGGCAAGCCCTTTTAAATAGGCTCTTTGTTTACTCGTCATTTATTTCCTTTCCCGGAGAAGGGGTCGTTGCAAAATAGCCAGCTATGCGAGGCTATTTTGCAACATCTCCTTTCCGTCCCTGCAATCTATCAATCAATAAACCGAATTCTATTTATAGTAATCAAATTGGAGACCATACATCTTGACCGTATCTCCCTCTTCAATTTCCAGTGCTTCCAGTTCATCCAGAATACCGCTGTCCTTTAAAAAGTGCTGGAAGAATTCAAAGCCCTTTTCGGAATCCAGATTGGTATATCCTAACATACGTTCAATTCTTGGACCTTCCACTACAAAGAGATGCTCTTCTTCCTTTACAACAGTATAGGGCTCATTACCAAAGTCAATGGCATTAAGGTCGAATTCCTTCTCAAAGACTACCGGCTCTGAAGGCAGACTGTCAAGCAATTCCTTTACATGGAAAAGCAATTCTCTTACTCCCTTACCGCTAACGGCAGATATGGGAAATACCTTTATACCCTGAGGTTCAAAGGCATCTTTTAAAACTCCAACAGCCTTTTCCTCTTCCTCACCATATAAAATATCCAGCTTATTGGCAGCTATTACCTGAGGTTTATCGGCAAGCTCTTCATTATAAGCCTTCAGCTCACTGTTTATGGTCTCAATATCGGCTATTGGATCTCTTCCTTCCACTCCGGCAGCATCCACCATATGAATAATGACCTTGGTCCGCTCAATATGCTTTAAAAATTCATGACCAAGCCCTATTCCCTGAGAGGCGCCTTCAATAAGCCCTGGAATATCTGCAATTACAAAACCGTCTCCATTTTCCAAATCCACTACACCTAAGTTCGGATTCAGAGTTGTAAAATGATAGTTGGCTATCTTTGGTTTGGCATTGGTTACACGGGAAAGGAATGTGGATTTACCTACATTGGGATATCCTACCAGACCAACATCGGCAATTACCTTAAGCTCTAAGGTAACATTAAGCTCTTTGGCCTTTTGCCCCGGCTGGGCATATTTTGGAACCTGCATGGTTGCTGTGGCATAATGCTGGTTGCCTTTTCCGCCTCTGCCTCCCTTTAGGATTACCTCCCGCCGGTTTCCATGGGACATATCCGCTATGACCTTGCCGGATTCTGTCTCCTTAATAACTGTTCCTTCGGGCACCTTCAGGATTAAATCTGCACCATTCTTTCCGTGGCAGTTCTTCTTGCCTCCGGTTTCTCCTTCTTCGGCAATATATTTTTTAACAAAGCGGTAATCCGTTAAGGTGTTCAAATTACCATCGACTTCAAATATAACATCTCCGCCTTTACCGCCGTCTCCTCCGTCAGGACCCCCAGCAGCAACAAAGAGCTCTCTTCGAAAGCTTACATGTCCGTCGCCGCCCTTGCCGGAACGAATAAATATCTTCGCACTGTCTGCAAACATTGTATCACCTCTTTCCTGAATATCTAATCTCCTAAAGATATTCCTATATCATGAACAAACCCCACATTCATGAATAAATCAAGAATCTGGGGTCCTAAAGTTTCATCTTATTTGGATTCTACTGGATAAACAGAAGCCTGTTTCTTGTCTCTGCCTTTTCTTTCGAAACGAACAACACCATCAACTAATGCAAATAAGGTATCATCTCCGCCGCGTCCTACATTGATGCCGGGATGAATCTTGGTACCGCGCTGTCTGTAAAGGATGTTACCAGCCAAAACAAACTGTCCGTCGGCTCTCTTTGCACCTAATCTCTTGGACTCAGAATCTCTGCCGTTCTTGGTAGAACCAACACCCTTTTTATGGGCGAACAATTGAAGGTTCATTTTCAACATAACCTACACCTCCTTGAATAAATGCCGCAGGAAAATCCCGCTAAACAAATTTAATATACTTCTTTCCGTAATCTTCCCTGATCCCGTTAATGCCAAGAAAAAGGGAATTTAATAACAAAGTTGATTCATTACAAGGTTTTGAAACAATCCTAAAATCTATCATCCCCTCTTCCTCCTTCAAATCAAAGGTATCGGAAGTAAAGGTTTCAATAGAATTGACGGTATTAATGACAAGAGCCGAAACAGCTGCACATACGATATCCTGTCCGCTTTCTGCGAAGCCTGCATGTCCTGTGCTGCGAAAGCCTGTTATTTTTCCGTCTGCATCTTTATATACGGATAATGTTATCATAACTTAACCCTTATGTTATGCGTTGATTTTTTCAATCTTAACCTTGGTATATGGCTGCCTGTGACCATTCTTCTTGTGATATCCGGTCTTTCTCTTATAACGGTAAACAATAACTTTCTTGTTCTTGCCTTCTTCTACTACTGATGCAGTAACTGTTGCTCCGGCTACCGTAGGATTTCCTGCTACGAAAGAACCATTGTTTACAGCAAGTACCTGGTCAAAGGTATAAGTTGTTCCAGCTTCCAAACCAAGCTTTTCTACTTTAATGATATCGCCTTCGGCTACTTTGTACTGTTTACCACCTGTTGCAATAATTGCGTACATATGGCACACCTCCTATTATCATTACTCGCCAGCTTTGGTATCTATTTACAATAGTATATTAAAATAGATTTCAAAACCTCGCTGTGCGGCACACTAGATTAGTCTAGCATATAAGCCAGTTATTGTCAACGAATAAAATAAATTTTTACACGTCTGACGTATGAGCCCAATTATCAAAGACTCTTTTCTAAAAAACTCTTATTGACAATTATATCAGAGTGATATATCCTTAGTAAAAATATTATATCAGAGTGATATACTTCTGGTTTCTGGCACTGATATAGTAGAAAGAATCTGCTATATACATGAAAGCATGTGCGAAAAGGAGGAAAAAATGCATAAAATTTTATTTGTTAACGGTAATTTAAAGGGCCACTTCAATCCCACCCTGCCAGTTGTAAAGGAACTGGTCAGCCGCGGTGAGGAGGTATGGTACTTTGCTTCGGAGATTTTTAAGGAAGAACTGGAGTCTGTGGGGGCTCATTTCATCAGCTCAGGAGCAGAGATTGAAGAATTCAATAAAAATTTTCGTTCTTCCGGTAACCATCCATTTTATACCCTGTTAGAATACAAGCTGAAATACGATATAGCTATGGTGCCTGTACTGCTAAACCGGATACAGAATCTTTCCTTTGATGTTTTAGTATATGATTCCTATTTAGGCGGAGGCAGTTTCCTTCCCTCCATACTGCAAATACCATCCATATGCTCTGCCACTACTTTTGCCCTTAACAGGCTTCCTATCGAAAGGGAACAGCTTATAAGCGGCTGCCATCCGCAGCTGGATGAATTCTATCTTGTCCTTCAAAAGGAATGTGCCCGTCTGGGAGTCAGAGTACCGGATGCTTTAGAATTTTTTGCATCAAGGGGTGATATTACCCTTGTATATACCGCTAAGGAATTTAATCCCGGCAGCGAGGCCTTTGACGACAGTTACATATTTACAGGGCCCTCTATAGGAGAAAGGCAGGACGATATGGACTTTCCCTGGCAGAGGCTAACGGGTAATCCCCTTATCTATATTTCCATGGGGAGTATAAATACAGAGCTTGCCGGATTCTATAAAATATGCCTGGAAGCCTTTAGCAATTCGGAATATCAGGTTGTAATGTCCGTGGGCAGTAAAATAGAAATTTCATCCCTTGGGAACATTCCCGGTAATATTATTCTGTGCCGGCAGGCCCCCCAGCTGGAATTATTAAAGCGCTGTGTACTCTTTATCAGCCACGGCGGTCTTAACAGTATAAACGAAGCCCTGTATTATGGAGTGCCAGCCATTGTTGTTCCCCTTGTAAATGACCAGTTTATAACAGCCAGGCAGGTCTTGACCCATGGATTGGGTATGTCACTGAAATTTACAGAAATCACTGCCCAGCTTATGGCGAATACAGTTAATACCATATTGACAGACACTTCCTATCAGGATAACTGTAAGGATTTCAGCAGAATATCCCGGCAGGCAGGGGGATACCGCAAAGCAGCCGATGTTATACAGCAAATGGAGGTTAAAAATGGCATTAAAAAATAAAACCCGTTATGCGATTCTTGGAATTCTAAGCATCCATTCCGGAACCGGATATGATATTAAAAAATACTGTGATACTGTCATCTCAAACTTTTGGAATGAAAATTTCGGACATATCTATCCTGTATTGAACCAGCTGCTGGAGGATGGATGGATTCAAACAGACGAGTCTTCCTCACCCAGAAAGAAGGTATATTCCATTACCGAAACGGGCAGACAGGAATTTTTAAGGTGGCTTGCAGAGCCGGCCGGCTATCAGCCTGAAAGGTCGGAGTTTTTATTAAAATTCACCTTTTCAAGTAATCTGGATAAGAAAGCTATCCTAAGAATGCTGTCCGATTACAGAAAGATGCATTGCGACAGGCTGGATAAATACCAGCTCATGCAGAAAGACCTTCAAAAAGGCTTAAAGGATGTGGTTCCGGAAAGAGAATTATTCTTATACGCCCCCCTTCGTTTGGGCATTTTAAATACCAGGGCTGCCATTGACTGGTGCGATGAAATCATGATGGCTCTGGAAAAAAGCAATTAATCTGGACTTTTCTCATTAAGCTTTATTTTATCATCCTTAAAAAGGATGGTAAAACACAGATGAAACTGTTAAAATGTTAATCATGGCATGTATATAATCGAAAATATACGCAGAACTATGTAATAGCGACATTTTAAATGAGAAAGGAATTACAATGACAGAGAAAACGATAAAATTATATGATGAAGACAGCTATCTTTCTGAATTTAACGCAAAGGTCCTATCCTGCCGGGAAATAATATCGAAAGCTGATAAAAAAACATATGAAGTCATACTGGATACTACTGCCTTTTTTCCGGAAGGCGGCGGACAGGCCTGTGATACGGGCTTTCTTCATGGCATGGAAGTCATAGATGTGCAGGAAAAAGAAGAGGTGGTCTATCATACATTAACAGCTCCTATACCGGAAGGTATCTCCGTAAAAGGTGAAATCAACCGCAGCCGCAGATTTGACTTTATGCAGCAGCATACCGGGGAACACATCCTATCCGGCCTGGTCCATGAACATTACGGCTATGACAACGTAGGCTTTCATCTGGGAGCAGATATGGTTACCATTGATTTTAGCGGTGCTCTTAAGGAAGAGGATTTAAGAGCAATGGAAGAAAAGGCTAATGAAGCCGTATTTCACAACCTTCCGGTAAGAGCTTATTATCCCACCCAGAATGAGTTAAAAAACATAGATTACCGCAGTAAGAAAGAATTATCCGGTGCGGTCCGTATTGTGACCATAGAAGGAATTGACACCTGTGCCTGCTGTGCTCCCCATGTCAGGTTTACGGGAGAAGTGGGCCTGATTAAAATTGTATCCTTCCAAAGCTATAAGGGCGGAACCCGTATGGAAATTCTCTGCGGAAACAGAGCCTTAAAGGATTATAACCGGAAAGAAAAAAGTATCCAGAATATTTCCGTGCTGCTTTCCGCCAGGATATATGAAACAGACGAGGCCGTAAAACATCTGAAGGAAGAGAAAACAGCCCTGGAAGGAAAGCTTTCCGCACTCTCTCTTAAGCTTTTAACCTATAAGGCAGAGTCCATCCCTTTTGGAACAGAGCCCTATACTGTTTTCGACAATGAAGTCGAAGACAATCAGCTAAGAAATTATGCCAATCTTTTAAAGGACCGCAGAGATGGAGTTACCGGAATCTTCTTTCCGTCTGCCAAAAGCAGCCCAGACCTTTCTGAGACAGATGAGTCCATAGAATACCGCTATGTCCTGTGTGCTAAAACCATAGACATAAGGCCCTTGGGAACAGCCCTTAATAAAAGCTTTCAGGGAAGAGGCGGCGGAAGCAAGGAAATGGTTCAGGGAAGCTTAACCGGCCGTAAGAATGAAATCGCCGATTTTATTCTGCAATATAAAGCTTAAAACAAGAGGCAATTCAAGCGCCCCAAAATTCTGAGCTTGAATTGCCTCTTATAATAATCCGTTTATTAACTCATCTGCTCTTATTTAGTTATCCAGCCTTTTTTACACCTGGAAGAGAAAAAACGAAAGAATCGGCTTCTATTGAATTGGAACTTAATCCGTCAAGTCTGCAAAGATTCCCTGCACAAACTTCATAAGGGAAACCGGATCTGCTTCCAGCTGTAAGCCTCTGACGCCGGCACTGACAGTTACGGTATCAAAAAGCTGTGCCGTTTCATCCATGAAGGTGGGGTATTTTTTCTTCATACCTATGGGGGAACAGCCTCCTCTGATATATCCTGTCAGGCCCAATAGGTCCTTTTGGTGGACCATTTCAATCTTTTTCTCACCGGTAACCTGGGCTGCTTTTTTCAGATTAAGCTCCTCTTTCACAGGGATACAAAATACATAGATTTCTTCTTTTCCTCTTGCTACCAGAGTCTTAAAGACCTGGGCCGGCGGAATCCCTATCTGGGCAGCCACATGCTCACCGGACAGGTTATTCTCATCCGGCTCATATTCATATGTTTCATACGAAATGCCCGCCTGTTCCAACAACCTTGCGGCATTGGTTTTATTCTTCCCTAATTTGTTCATAGAGTGGTTTTCTCACCTTCTTTCTTGTCACTTCCACCAGGTTCAAGGCTGTCATATCCACTAATACCGTTTTCACGGAATCCTTCCTCAGCTGTTCCTCGAAGAACCTCATAAGTGCTTCTTTGGCACTCTTATCCTCCATATCGATAAAGTCGACAATAATAATACCTGACAGGTTCCGCAGCCTTATCTGCCTTGCGATTTCTTCTGCTGCTTCCAGATTCAGCTTAAAAAAGGTTTCCTGTACCTTTCTCTTTCCGGAAATCGCTTTTCCTGTATTGACATCAATAACGGTCAAAGCCTCGGTAGGTTCAATAATTATAGTTCCGCCGGATTTAAGCCATACTTTTTTCTTCAGGGCATCTTCCAGTTTTACTTCAATCCCATAGAGCTTGCTTAAGGAAAGCAGGTTATCTTCATAGAACCTAAGCTTCTCTAAATCTTCTTTCTGGTATCTGCCAAGGTAGGAAGCAATCTCCTCATAGAGCTTCCTGTCATCGGTAATAATTTCCGTTATGGCCTCTGATAAGCTGTCACGGATATCACAGAGATATCCGGGCAAGGTCCGGTAAACCACAGAAAAAGGGGTTTTATGTGTTCCATAGCTTAGGGTCTCCCTATAAAGAGAAATAAGTGCTTCTGCCTCCTCTTTCAGTACGGAATCTTCTGCTTTGGCGGCGTTTGTTCTTACGATAAATCCATATTCTGTATGCTTATAGGCATCCATTAGGGTCTTAAGGCGCTTTCTCTCCTCTTCGTCCCCAATCTTGCCGGATATGCCGATAATATTGTTTCCGTGGGTAAGCACCAGATACTTTCCCGTAAAGTTAAGTCCTGTCGTGGCAACCGGGGCCTTGGTCTTTACGTCTGCCTTGGCAATCTGAACCAGAATTTCATCCCCTACTACCATCTTTTCATTTTTTTTGGAATTTAAAAATATGGGATTTCTTACTTCCTCCAGGGAAAGATAACACATCTTACCCTTTTCATATTCTACAAAGGCCGCAGCAATATTGGCAACAATGTTCTTGACCTTTCCCACATAGATATTTCCAAGAGGATTTTCCTCCTGCAGACCGAATACATTGACCTGAAGCATCTCCTTTTCTTCAAATACAGAGGATACAATACTATCCCCATCCTTTGT
This sequence comes from Anaerocolumna jejuensis DSM 15929, assembly GCF_900142215.1. Lineage (GTDB taxonomy): Bacteria > Bacillota > Clostridia > Lachnospirales > Lachnospiraceae > Anaerocolumna > Anaerocolumna jejuensis. The sequence continues at coordinate 208,561 of NZ_FRAC01000006.1, forward strand.
GATAATCAGTTTATGCTTCATAGCCCACCTCTGACAAAGGAATATAGGCTCCATTCTCTGTTCCTGTTTCTCCATACAGTTCAATGCGGTGCATCTGGAAGGCAAATTCATGAAAGGGTATCCCTGCATATTCACAAAAGGCTTCCATGACAAGTTCAGGCTTTATATTATTTACACTGCCGGAGGACAGCTTAAGATACACCTTAACACCATTGTCATAAACCTCTGGCAGGGTGGCCTTTCCGGAAGTACCCTTATAAAACTCTGTCTCTGCAAATGCATGGCAGTAAATAAAAGGCTTAATATCAGTTTCCTTTTCACTCTTTTTTGATTTTTTTAATACTGTGATATTTTCCTGCGCCATAAAACCGGTAAATTTTTCCTGAAATTCATTCCGGTTCATAAATTCATAGCCATCCCTTACCGATACCAGATAATCCGCTGCGGCAACACTTGCCATGGCGTTCTTGGCTCCGTCTTTTAATACCACCATATCCGTTACCTGAATAAATTCATTCATAGCATCATTCAGTTTCTTTAATACGACCTGCTTGTCCTCAAGACTGTGAAAGGAAACATCCAGATACTCTCCTTCGCTGGTTAACCCAACTCCCAATGGAGAAGCAAAGGACATGACCTGATGAGGGTTAAAGCCCTGGGAATATTCCACGTCAAGGCCTGCTCTTCGCACCGCTTTCTGGAAAAAGCGCATGATATCCAGGTGTCCGATGAATTTTACGGGTCCAATTTTAATAAATTTCATTCGTACCATCATAGAGTGGTTACCTCCTGTCTTGGGATATAACAGATGCCGCCTCCGAATTCCATCGCACCGCAATGGGAGCATGCCATTTTGCAATTAGGAGTAACTTTTTCTTCCCGGGCATTTTTATATTCCCGAATTAAAAATGCCTTGGAAACACCTGCATCTATAAAATCCCAGGGAAGGATTTCCTCTTCTTCCCTCTCTCTGCTGGTGTAGAAGCCGATATCAATGCCGGTATCCGCAAAAGCCTTTTCCCATTTCTCATTGGAAAAGAATTCGGTCCAGGAATCAAAGAGACAGCCTTCCTGATAGGCCGCCAAAAGAGCCTTTGCTGTTCTTCGGTCGCCTCTGGCAAATACACCCTCCAGCACACTGAGCTCCGCTTCGTGCCAGTTGTACTTAATACTCTTTTTATTTAACTGCTCATTGAATTTTGACCTCAGGAAATGCTGTTTATTCAGGTATTCCTCTGCCGTATCCATTCTTGACCACTGAAAAGGTGTAAAGGGCTTGGGAACAAAGAAGGAGGTACTGGCAGTAATGCTTACCTTGCCGTTTCTCTGATCCTTTGGAATGGTATAATATTCTCTTGCAATCTGATCGGATAATACTGCTATTCCCTCAACATCCTCTTCTGTTTCCGTGGGAAGCCCCAGCATAAAATACAGCTTAACCTTATTCCAGCCTCCATTAAAGGCTTCCATGGCACCGGAAAGGATGTTCTCTTCCGTCAGTCCCTTATTGATAACATTACGAAGTCTTTGGGTACCTGCTTCCGGAGCAAAGGTTAGGGAGCTTTTTCTGACATCCTGTACCTTGTTCATAACATCCAGTGCAAAGGCATCAATACGAAGGGAAGGAAGGGAAATATTGACCTTCTGCCGGTTACATTCCTCAATCAAAAAGTACACCAGCTCCTGTAAGCCGGAAAAATCACTGGAACTTAAAGAGCTTAAGGAAATTTCCTCATGTCCCGTAGCACGAAGCATTTCAACAGCATACTCCTTTAAAAAATCCATGCTTCGCTCTCTGACAGGGCGGTATACCATTCCTGCCTGACAGAAACGGCAGCCTCTGATGCAGCCTCTTTGAATCTCAAGGACTACTCTGTCCTGGGTCGCTCTGATATAGGGAACCAAAGGTTTCTTCGGATAGTAGGTATTTTCAAGGTTCATTTCGACCTGCTTCTTTATTCTTTCCCTGGCATGGGCATTGTTTTTTGTAAAACTTTCTATGGTGCCGTCTTCCTTATAGGTAACCTCGTAGAAAGAAGGCACATAGATTCCTTCAATCTCCGCTATTTGTTCCAAATATTCTTTTCTGCTTCCCCCTTTTTTCTTATGCTCCTGATAGATATCCAGCAGCTGGTTGTAGACCGTTTCTCCCTCTCCGATATAGAAGAAGTCAAAGAAATCGGCAAGAGGCTCCGGGTTATAAACGCAAGGTCCTCCTCCCAATACAAAGGGGTCCTCCTCCGTCCTGTCTTTTGCCAGCAAGGGTATTCCGGATAAATCAAGGATTTGCAGTACGTTGGTATAGCACATCTCATATTGGAGGGTAATTCCCAGAAAATCAAAATCCTTAATGGGCTCCTGGGATTCCAGAGCAAAGAGGGGAATCTTTTTCTCTCTCATGATCTTGTCCAAATCAGGCCAGGGGGAGTATACCCTCTCACAGTAGGTATCTTCGCGGCGGTTAAACATATCATAAAGAATCTGTATGCCAAGATGGGACATACCTATCTCATAAACATCAGGAAAGCACATACAGAACCTGATATCAACAGTTTTTGTATCTTTCACAACCATATTTGTCTCATTTCCAATATATCTGGCGGGCTTGTCTATGGTCATTAAAATCTCATCGGATAAGGCCAGCTTATTCATTCGAACTCCTTTCGTGAATATCAAATCATTGATTTGGTATTCTTTGAGTACCTAGTTGAAAAGTATATCCCGTTTTTCAACTACTCTCCACTTCTTTTGTTGTATTTCCAGCGTCTGTCTGATTATTTCACCTTCACAGCTTTTGTAACAAGGAAAATGCCAGACCTTAGAAAAACACATTGGTTTACATAATATAATTATGTGAATCAATGTGTTATTATTTAAAACATAAATTTAATTATAGACTAATATAAGTAAAAAAACAATCCATTTCCTTTCATATAAATGGATTATATAAGTTGAATTAGGTTTTAAATTAAAATCAACCTATATAGTTGCTTCAGATAAGCCCGGCAAATGCCCTGTTTCAATATACCACAGGAAATTTGTGAAAAACTGACCATTTGACAGGCGGTCCATAGTTAGGAATCAGCGAAACTTATCCAAAACAGATACAAAAAAATCCTGTGCTTCTTTCACGCCGATACTATCGGATATCTGGCTTTCAATCATGCTTACATTTACCTGCTTGATCTGGAAATTAAATTGATCCATTAAAAATACGGCAAGAAATAAAAGGCTTGCACAAATCAGACGGATTAAAAAGAGCTTCAATCCCCTTGACTGCCCCGCTCCCATATCCGCTGCTGCTCCTGTAAAGCTGCCGTCTTCCGGTATGAACATCTCTTTATTGCGGTATCCGCTCTTTGCCTTGCCGGTTGTATTCATTGACTGGTTCCTGTTACAGCTTTCCCTTGCAAGCCTTATGTATTCTGCTCTGTTGGGTATCATATATTCTTCCTGCTTATCCATGCTCTCATCCTTTCTGCACTTTATTCTATTGGAATGCCCCTGTCCATTTTAGGAAGAGCATACTTGCATAACATAATTCTAGCATATTATATTCCTCCTTATGTCACTGTTATGCCAGAAATACTTGAATTTATAGCATAATTATGTACTTTTTCATCTTGGAAAAAAGTGTCGAAAAGCAGGGAATTAATTAATTTTACTATTGCCTGCCCATAGGATTTCTGTTATAGTAGCTTTAGTCAAAAACGAATATAGCAGAGTAGGATTTCGTGCGTTAAGTGTCATCGGAACGGGGAGTTGTCCGGTGAACGAAAAGGTAAAACTTGCGGTACGATATTCGCATCCCGCTGCTACATGACAGGTCATACCTTCTCATTGTAGCACTTGTTTTTGCAACAATTTTGAAAAGGAGGTAGCACCATGGATTTTTTTACGACATTAAAGGAATCTTCCCAGGAATTAAAGAAGCTGAACAATCTGCTTATCTGCGCCATGCTCTTGGCTCTCTGCGTTGTCTTTGGTATCTTTGGAACCGTTATGATAGGACCATTTCTCCGCATTACCTTTTCCTATCTTCCCCTTGCCCTTGGCAGCATGCTTTTTGGACCTGCCGCCGGAAGTATTATCGGAGCCATAAGCGATATCCTGAATTATATCGCAGCACCTCAGGGTCCGTTCTTTCCTGGTTTTACACTGAATGCAATCATCATGGGCCTTGTATTTGGCTTTTCCTTCTACAAAAAGAGGATTACATTAAAGAGGGTAATCGTTACAAAGCTTATACTTATGCTTGTCATCGACAACCTGCTGACTCCCTTATGGCTTTATATGCTCTACGATAAGGCCTTTATGGCTCTTATGGCAATCAGAATATTAAAGAGCATCATCCAACTCCCCATTGATGTTGCAATGATTTATTTTCTGCTTACCAGACTGCCGGCACTGATTTCCAAAAGCCATAAGCTCCGCAGTTAAACGGCAAGAACAAAAGGGCAGCATTTCAATAGGTAACATACAGCTGTCAGCATTATTATTCACTATACGCTGTTATTCATGTTCAAGAGCACTCTTGACACAGACAAATTAAACAGCTCAAAGGCCCCATGCTTTTCCAGAATTCTTAAAGGAAAAGCATGGAGCCTTTTTAATTTACCATCTATTTTGTAACTGTAACCTTCTTCATAAAGCCCTTCTCGTCAAATTCCAGCCAGTCCAGGCATACTTCCCTGTTATAGCCCTCTTCTTCCGGATGCCTGCCTAAAGGAGTGCAGAATCTGTGATAGGCAATCAGGTACTCCTCTTTGCCCGGCTCCTTCATAATAGTATGATGCCCTGTCCCAAGAATCCCTCTGTCCGGATTCTTTACCAGAATCGGATATTTGTACTCAATGGGGCCGAAAATACTGTCCGATACTCCATAATTAACATGGTAATCTTCACTGCCTGTGTCGTCACAGGACCAGGTAAAGTGATAAAGGCCATCCCGCTTTAACACCGTAACAGCTTCTCTGAAATCATAAGCGCCCTCGTATTTCCTCATGGTCTCCGCCTCTATGCTTACCATGTCCTCTCCCAATCTGACAACAATAGCCTCTCCGTTGCCAAAAAGCAGGTAAGGAGTATTATCATCATCCACAAAGACAGAAGGATCAATCGTCTGGCTGATTTTGATATTCATACCCTCAAGTATCTCCGGCGTTATGAAAGGCTCCTCCATTGCCGTAAATGGACCTGCGGGACTTGAGGCTGTGGCAACACCAATGCAGGATATCCCGTCCCTCCTTTTAGCACAGAAATAATAAAAGTATCTGCCATTTCTTTCAACGATGGCAGGGGCCCATGCACTGCCTGCCGCCCAGGGTACATCCTCAGAGGCTACGTCAAGTATTACCCCTTCATCCTTCCAATGTACCCTGTCCCTTGATGAAAACACATGAAAAACTGTGCCTGACCAGCCGGAAAATCCATCTGTCGTAGGATATAAATAATAGGTATCACCAACCTTAAGCAGATCAGGGTCAGCGTATAAGCCTCCCAAAACAGGATTTCTACAATCATATGCCCGAAGCAGATTTTCATACTCACTTTCCTTGAGACATAAAACGGAACCATGTCTTTTCTTAACTTCACCCATATCATAATCCGTTGAAGGAACATACACTCCCTTTGAAAAATCCTTTGTAAGCAAAGGCATATAGCCTTCGTCTGTTGCAAACCGGTCCAGCAGAAGACACCATTCCTCCGTTCCCTTTAACGGAAAAGCTGCCGGCCCTTCTACACCATATATTCTTTCCAGGTCAGCGGAAGGAACCGGAAGAAAAGGCCCCTCTATTAAATCTGTGCATTTATCAACCGTAATGGCCTTTGTAATTTCATCCTTGGATATACGGTAATAGTACTCCTTATCCTTTACTATGGTCGTGTCGATAATATGATTCTCTCGTTCCATATATTTTCTGGCCTTGGTAAAGGTTTTAAAATCCTTTGTAAACGAGCAGTAAATTCTTTGCTTTGCTGCCTTGTCTTCTTCTTCCTTAACCATGGAAGCCCAAAATACCATATATTCACCGCTTTTTTCGTTGTAAACAGCCTCAGGCGCCCAAACACAGCCGGCCGACTCTATCCCGACTTCAACTGCCCTTGGCTCCGACCAGTTAATAAGGTCATCCGATTCCCACAGGATGATATTCCGGCTGCCTTCATACTGAGCGCCTTCCCATCCCTTTCCATTTGCGATTCTTAAATCTGTGGCAATGATATAATATTTACTTCCGTCAGCGGAACGGATGATAAAAGGGTCTCTTACCCCCTTCTCTCCAATGGCCGATATCAGCACCGGCCTCTGCCTGTTTAAGTCCTTCCAGTGCAGGCCGTCTTCGCTGATTGAAAAATATACCTGCTCCCCATTTTCATGCTCTCCCGTAAAATACACCAATAAATATCCTCTAAAATCCTTCTTCATATGCCTGCTGCCTTCCTGCAATAATTTCTTCTTTTTCTAAACTATATCAAACCTTCTAAAAAAGTCAACATCTATCAAAATCAGCGGAATTTCTAACAATATCACCGGAATTTTTATCAATTTATCGGAATTTTCCATATGTAGTATTTGTGAAACAATTGAAAATCTCTCTCTTTTCATATATAATGTTTCTAACTACTTAAAGGAGGACAATAAAAATGTCAGAGAATGTTTATGATATTTTATTGGAACGCGGGTTCATTGAACAGACCACCCACGAACAGGAAATAAAAGAATTATTAGGGAAGGAAAAAGTAACCTTTTATATAGGCTTTGACGCTACGGCAGACAGTTTGACAGCAGGACACTTTTTAACGGTTATGGCTATGATGCATATGCAGCGTGCCGGTCACCGGCCCATAGCTCTGCTTGGCGGCGGCACCACCATGATCGGGGACCCTTCCGGTAAATCCGATATGAGAACCATTATGACAAAGGAAACCATCCAGCACAATGCAGACTGCTTTTATAAGCAGCTCTCCCGTTTTATTGATTTTGACAATGATAAGGCTATTATTGCAAATAATGCGGACTGGCTTCTGAACCTGAACTATGTGGATTTCTTAAGAGAAGTAGGGGTACATTTTTCAGTAAATAAGATGCTTACGGCAGAATGCTACAAGCAGCGAATGGAAAAAGGACTTACCTTCTTCGAATTCAATTATATGATTATGCAGTCCTATGACTTCCTAAAGCTCAATCAGATGTATGGCTGCTCTCTGGAGCTTGGAGGCAATGACCAGTGGTCCAATATCCTTGGCGGTGTGGATTTAATCCGCAGGAAGGAACAAAAACCGGCTTATGGCCTTACCTTTAAGCTCTTAACTACCAGCGAAGGCATTAAGATGGGCAAGACCATGAAGGGTGCCGTATGGCTGGATCCAAGCAAGACCTCTCCTTATGAATTCTATCAATACTGGAGAAATATAGAGGATGTAAAGGTGGAAGAATGCCTCGGTCTTCTTACTTTCCTTCCCATGGATGAAGTAAGGCGCCTTGGTGCTCTTAAGGATGCGGAAATCAACTATGCAAAGGATGTTCTTGCCTTTGAGATTACAAAGATTGTCCATGGTGAAGAGGAAGCCACGAAAGCCAGAGAAGCTTCCAAGGCATTATTCGGCGGCGGTATGAAATCCGAAGATATTCCCACGACCCTTTACAAAGAAGAACAGTTTGCGCAGGGTATTGATCTAATAACCCTTATGGTGGACGGCGGCCTTGCTGCATCCAGGTCTGATGCCAGAAGAAATATCCAGCAGGGCGGTGTAACAGTCAATGACGCTAAGATTACGGAATTTGACAGGGTATTCACCTCAGCTGACCTGGACAGCGATGGTATGCTTCTTATCCGCAAAGGAAAAAAAGCTTACCATGCCTATAAAATGGAAGCCTGATGTATTCCTGTAATATTCGAAAACAGACTTAATAGTCTTAAATAAAAAATACCCTTTAGGAGGTAATGTCTATGCCCTGGTGTCCTGAATGTAAAGCAGAATATGTAGAGGGAATCACCACCTGTACGACCTGTGGTGTTCCATTAGTTGACAGCCTGGAAGAGACGGAAAAGCAAGTAGAATTTCTGGATACAAAGAAAGAAGCCTTTGCCAAAAAGTTTGTAGAATTTCTTGAGTACTCCAACATCAAAAATGCTTCTTACAGCTACAAGGAAGAAGAGGCTTCCTACTCAGTGCTCATTGATCAGAAGGATCAAAAGCAGGTAAAAAAGCTTTATGATGCCTTTTATGCAGTAGAGTCTGAAAAAACCTTAAAAGCCGCTGCTGCAAACGGTGCCTTTGCATCTGAAACGGAAAAATTCAAGAAGGATTTATCACAAGACGATGAAGCACTGGAAGAAGCCTATGCAGAATCAGCTTATGAGGATGCTTCTTATGAAGGAGATGAATCCTCTGTGGAAACAACCGATGGGGAAACCGACGACGATACTGACGACGATACCGACGAGGAAGAAGTTCCCGCAGAGCTTTTTGAACAGGCGGAAATCCAGGGAATCTTGGAAAGCGCCAGACCTCCTGTAGCAGAATCCGCAACCTATGTGAAAAAGGAAGAACAATATAAGGATCTGAGCTCTTCCGCTTCTTCCTTTATCATAGTTTCCATAGCAGGTCTGGTATTACTGATATTAAATGCAATGGGAGTGATTTCCATATTTGTCGGTGCTCTTTCTTACATCGTTATGGCTGTTGTATTAGTAGCCTTTTTCGTTATTGGCGTAACCACCTACAAAAAAAGCAAGCTGGTAGAAAAAGAAATCAGTGAGGAAAACAATATTACCGATACCATTCAGGAATGGCTGGATGCCAATCTTACAAAGGAAAAGATAGATGGCTTTGCCGATGCTTCTGCCGCCGATGAGGTCCAGTTCCTTCAGAAAATGGAAAAAATGAAAGCCATGGTAATTGCGAAATTCGGTGAAATGGATGATAAATACCTGGACCGTCTTATGGAGGAGTATTACAACGACCATTTTGAAGAAGAGGAAGAGGAAAACTGATTCCGGTAATTGAAATGTATTTTTTAAATTGTCAGTATTAAAAAGTCTATAAAAAAAATTTATAAAAACAGAGGGACTTTCGTAATAAAAGAACAAAGAGGCTGTCGCAAAATGAATTTTTCATACAAAATATTGATGCTGACTAAGTGGTCAGGAACCATAACTTGTTGAAATTTTGTATTTCGCGACAGCCTCTGAACTTTCTTTTTTATAAGAGTCCCTCTTTGTTTTATTCAGATACATCTTTATTCAGCTACTACTTTTTTTAAGTGCTTCTTTTTTATTCAGTTACTTTTTTCAAGTACTTCTTTTATTCTACTTTTTTAAGTACTACTTTTAATTCAGCTACTTTTTTCAATTACTTCTTTTTATTCAGTTACTTCTATATACCGCTGCATTACCTAGGATAATGACCAAATAAGAGTTTTGACATTTCATTTCATTCACACGACATCAATAATATGCTTCACCCGACAAATACCCTACTTCAACATACACAGGCAATTTGCACAAAATAGAAAGCTTCCTGCGCCTATGGAAATGTATTAGAAGTCCTTTTCTCTGAAGCTTTTGTGCTATATCCTCAAACAGATTGTCTGAGCCCACGAGTTATCTGTTTGAGGATATGTCCAGCACAAAAGCTTCAGAGAATTAGGACTTCTTATACATTGTAATCGAAGCAGGAAGATTTCTATTTTGTTCAAATTGCCGTCCCCTTGTGAAAGACTACCTTTTAGCCAATCTGCTCCAACGCACTTGTTTTAATCCTCATCAACTAAAGATATCCTCCAGCTCTTCCTTTGTCAACGAATTGATAAATACCTCCTGTGACTGTATAATCGAATCCGACAAATTCTTTTTCTTAAGCTGTAATTTATATATCTTCTCTTCTATCGTTCCCTTCGTAATGAGCTTGATTACATGCACAGAATTTATCTGCCCAATACGGTACGCCCGGTCTGTGGCCTGGTCTTCGACTGCCGGGTTCCACCAGGGATCATAATGGATAACGGTATCCGCACCGGTAAGATTAAGCCCTGTCCCTCCGGCCTTTAAGGAAATCAGGAACACCTCTCCTTCTCCCTGATTAAAACGCTTTACAAATTCATTACGTTCTTTCACCTTCGTAGAGCCCTCCAGATAAAAGCTTCTGATATTGCTCTGCTCCAATTCCTTCTCAATTAAGGAAAGCATGGAGGTGAATTGGGAAAATACAAGTATCCTGTGTCCATTCGCCAGACAGTCCGTAATAATTTCCATCAGCAGTTCCAGCTTACCGCTGCCGCCGCTGTAATTCTCAAGGAAAGTACCTGGATGGCAGCATATCTGCCTTAATCTTGTCAATGCCGCCAGAATTTTCAACTTACTCTTCTGCAGGCCTTTTTCCTGGATTTCAATATTGATTTCATTTTTGGCATTCTCAACGTAAGCCATATAAATCTTCCGCTGTTCCTCCAGCATATCCGTAAGCATCTTCGTTTCTACTTTATCCGGCAGCTCTAAGAGTACATCCTTCTTCATTCTGCGGAGAATAAAGGGAAGAATACGTTTATTCAAGTCTTCCAACACCCCTTGCTCCTCCCGCATGATGGGCTTTTCATACTGGTTGACAAATTTGGCATGGCTAAAGAGATAATCCGGCATGATAAAATCAAAGATGGACCAAAGCTCTGACAGGGAATTCTCAATGGGTGTACCTGTCAGTGCAAAACGGTGCTCTGCCTCCAGTAATTTTACAGACTTTGCATTGAGGGAATCCGCATTTTTTATATACTGTGCTTCATCAATAAATACCGTATGGAAGCAATGCAGTTGATAAAAGCTTATATCCCTTCGGATTAAGGGATAGGAAGTAATCAATACATCCACCTCCCCGGTATTTTCTATCAGCTCCTGCCTTTCCTTGGGACTACCCGTAACCACTGCCGTCCGGAGCATGGGGGCGAAGTTTTCTATTTCATCCTGCCAGTTATAGGTCAGGGAGGACGGGCATACAATCAGGAATTTTTTATCCGGTTTCGTTTCCTTGACCGCTGCTATATAAACGATTGTCTGAAGAGTTTTACCAAGACCCATATCATCAGCCAGAATTCCCCCAAGCTGATTCGTTGATAAGGTCATAAGCCATTTAAAACCAATTACCTGGTAGCCTCTTAATTCGGCCTGGATTCCTTTCGGAATTTCATATTCAATACTGCTTGGGTTGACAATAGCCTCTACCAGGCGGTTAAAGCTCTCTTCCTTTACAACCTGGAATTTGTTTGTATCCAGTACATTATTCAGATAAACTGCCGCACTTTTTGGAATGCTTACAGTCTCGCCGTTCATGTCACCTGTCACACCCAGATTGTTCAGGACATCCCACACACCGGAAATGTTGTCATCCTCCAGATTAATAAAGCTTCCGTCCTTTAGCCGGTAATATTTCTTTTTCAGGCGGAATGAACGGAACATCTCCTTTAATTCCTCACCGGGAATTCCTTCATAATTCAAATCCATTTCCAGGAGATTGAGCCCATTTCCCACACGAAGACCGGCCTTTACATTGCCGGGGGCTTTGATGCCGATTTTCTTAAAAGCCTCAGAATAATAAAGCTCGCAAAATTCTGCCAGCTCCTTGATCGAGCTGGTCAAAAACTGATAAATTTCATCGTCATTACGCATGAGAAAGCCATGCTGCTTAGGCTGGAAGCCAAGCTTTTCCAAAAATTCTATACAATTCTCTTCCTTTTCCGGCTGTCTCACAATAATAAAATTATCAATAGCCGCATTATCAAAGGCATTGAATTCATAGGTTCCATAGCGGAATTTAAGCTCTGCATGAATACTGTTCTTGCTTCTGTCCAGATATACCACCGGTTCCAAATCCGCAACAATAAAACGGTCCTTAATTTCCTTCGGAACGTTTAATTTTAAAGTCTCTGTAATTCTTGGAAGCACCGTTTCCAAAAATTTATTCTTATTCTGCCCCTTAAATATCAGAGCTTCCTTGTTAACACCCAGGTTATTATAAAAGGGCAGGTAATTATTTAAAAAGCGCTTGGTAGGTTTATAAATGCAGTCCTTAAAGAACAGCAGCTCACCGGACTGCATAATGGGGATTACTCCGCTGTTTTCGGCATAATCCATCGTAATCCCGTCTTCCTCCAGGGATAAATCATAATTTAACAGAGGATTTTCCTGCCTGAACTGGATTTCTTCATAAGTCTTGCCATAGAGCTCCAGGCTGAAATCCATTCCCTCCAATAGCGTTAAGAGCCGGAAAAGCATATTTTTTGTGAGGATGATGTTTGTTTTGGAAAACAGTCTGGAATAGAACAGCTTATCAATTCCTTCCTGTATTTCATAAATTTCCATTATATAATCCAATATCTTCTGGGAGTGCTTATCAAATTTACTCTCTCCGGGAATAAATTTGAATTCCTTTCCAATGACTATCGTTTCCTTGTTGTACATATCCGATAAAAATTTCTTAACCGTCTGCACCTTGTAATAATGGTGATTTCCCACTCTTAAGGATAAAAGGGCTGCTCCCACATCACTACGGATAATACTTGGAATACTTAAAGTGGGCTTTATATGAAAAGTCTCACCTTTTGTGATGGCTTCCTCCTGATTATTGAAATAACCAAGAATCTGATAGACCAGCTTTTCCTCCGGATTTTCCGGCTCCTCCATCATGGAACGTTCAACATAATTCAGCACAAAGAAAAGGGCTGCAACCACATGGCGGCAAGCTCCGTTATCCTTAATATGCTCGGGGCAATTGCATTTATAATCAAAGGATCCGTCCTCGAAAACCTGGATAATCACCTGATATTCAAAAGTATCCTTCACAGTAATACGATATTGGTTTTTATGACCTGACCAGGTTGCATTTACTATACAGTTCTGTTTGTAATCCTGCAAACCTCTTGCATAGGCGGTTTCACTGGATGCCAAATTTCTGATTTCCATTCTGGATAACCGTATCATTTCAGTCTCCTTTTTCTTGTCCATACTTTGCATCCCTTTATTATAACACATAACAAAATACTTTGTTAAGCAAAATCAATAGGAATGTATAGGAAATAGATACAGTTCAGCTGCCAGACTAACTGTAACGCAAAAAAAAGAGAGCTATCAATCAAATTCCTGACTTTCTATGTAAACTAAATATAGTATTCCTTCACAGTCATTCTCTGGCCGCTTTCCTCATAGGGTCTGACACTGTTCTCTGAATATTTACGCCTATCCTTCAGCATAAGAATTATACCCGAAACAAAGCAAAGAATCAGACCGATAAAAGGGATGAGCATCCTGCTTACCTTTTCACCGCCAACGAAGATATAATAGATTTCCCAAATGGAAAAAAGCAGGGACAGTACCGCATAGAGAAAACCTATTTTAATGATGTGGTATTTACACTTGACTTTACACTGTTTCTTCATAGAGATTTCCCCCTTTTGACCCTTTCGCATTTTACTTTCAATTATTAGACGATTCAAAAGGAGGAAAAGTTTCAGAAATTCGTTATAAAAATGAAATAAATTTGTTAGAAATGCAAAATGGCGTCAATTAATACTTTATATCAGTTCATATGCCGCCATATTTCATAGATTTTTTGGAAACAGTATGTAAAATCTATCTTTTCCACGGAATTTTTCGTAAGAATTGGAACCTTCCCAATGAGAGCATCTCCGATGTAATATTTAGCAGTTCCCACTTCCGTATCACACATGACAGGAGCTTTTAATAAAGAGGGCATGGTATACTCAATATGGACCTTTTCCCCTTCTCTCATTAAGAGTGAGATGTCTCCCTCATAATATAAATAGGCATATTTTTCTTTCCCTTTTATTATAGCAACCGGATCAAACTTCTTGCCGCTGTAAAATACCTGCCTCATCTCATAGTTCTTCGTTCCATAATCCATAAGAGATTTGGTATCGGCCCATTTATAAGTCTTATGAGGCGGCCAGCCGGAACCAAGTACTGTGGATACAAAGGTCTTTTCGTCCTTTTGCACTGCTCCGACAAAGCAGTAACCGGCCTTTCCGGTAAAGCCTGTTTTAATGCCGATCGCTCCGTCATAGAGAGATAAAAACCTGTCTTTATTGTTTACCGTAAAGCTTCTGCCTTTGGTAATCTCGGTAAACTGCCAGGAGGGCGTACTGATTAACTTCAGGAATTCCTTATTCTTAATTGCATAGCAGGCAATACGGGACAGCTCCACGGCAGTGGTGTAATGTCCGTCAGCATCCAGACCGTTAGGCGTAACAAAGTTCGTATGCTCACAGCCTAATTCCTTCGCCTTTGCATTCATCATCATAGCAAAACATTCCACTGAGCCGCCCACGTGCTCTGCTATGGCAACCGCTGTATCATTATGGGACTCCAGCATCAGGGAATGCAGTAAATCCTTTAAATAAAATTTCTCACCGGCGACCATATTCAATTGAACATCCGGCATGGAAGAAGCGTATTTCGAGACAGTTACCACATCGTCCAGGTTAGCATTTTCCAGAGCAACAATACAGGTCATGATTTTAGTAGTACTGGCCATGGGAAGTTCCTCATTGCCGTTTTTCTCATAAAGTACTCTTCCGTTGCTGGCATCCACTAACGCTGCCGCCTTGGCACTCAGGCTGCTCTTCTTTATCTCTTCGGTGCTTACTTCTGTCTTCGTTTTTGTTTCTTTGGTCTCGCTCCCATCCTGCTGGTCCGGTACCTGTTCATCTCCCTGAGGTGTTTTGTCCTTGCCGTCAGTACTCTTTTCCATTAATAATTCTTTTGTCACCAGTCTGTCATTCGTAAGCCGCTTTAATACTGCATCATATTGAACTGTGGAAAACACCGCAAGAACAATAAGAGAAAGAATTATTGATATTAATCGATTTTTCATGCCAGAAGCTTCCTAAGATATCCTTAACAATATTTTATTGCATGTTTCCTTCGGATATCCCTTATTTTAAAAGAAACTGATTTAATACTTTACTGCCAGTTCTCCGCAGAGGTTCGTCTGGAGCAATTCCAACAGTTCTTCATAGGAATCCGTACAGCTTATTCCCCACATAAGCTTTGTATACACAGCCTCTGTGGTCATATCATATGCGGAAAGAATTCCATTTTTCTTTGCTGTCATGCCGACTTCATAAGTATCCAGATTTACACCATCATAAACGCACTGGGTAGCCATGATTACCGGTATTTTTTTACCGGCAAGAAGGTCAATCTTCGCCATGAGCTCTTTATTGTCAACGGGCATACCGCCCAGGCCATAGCCTTCAATGATAACTCCCTGATAGCCTTCCTTCAGAATATAATCAATAAGGGAAGCCTCTATTCCCGGAACCATCTTCAGTACAAATATCTTCGGAATGTCCTTCTTCTTTAACTCCCCTAAGGATAATTCTGTTCGGCAGCCCTTTTCCCTCATGTCACTATATTCCTGGGTAATAAACAGCTTATAGTCCTTTATTACACCTACATAAGGATAATTACAGCTAATATAGGCATCCTTATTGATGGAGCTTCGTTTATAAGCCCTGGTACCGTTAATTACCTTATCATGGAATACAACAAATACTCCCTTTAATCTGGAATCTCCGGCAGCTATTACCGCATCCCGTAAATTCTTGCCGCCGTCGCTGTCCTGACAGGACAGGGGTATCTGGGAACCGGTAAGAATAATTGCTTTATTCACCCCGGCAAATAAAAAGGAAAGCATGGCAGCACTATAAGACATGGTATCTGTGCCATGGAGAATCACAATACCATCGTATTTATCAATGCTTCGCTGTATGGAATCCTTCACAATATACCAGTCCTGAGGTACGATATTACTGCTGTCCTTATAAAATACCGCTTCCACATCTATTTCATATTCACCTGAAAGCTTTAACAGTTTTTCATGCAAAAGTCCAGTAACATCTTCATTGCCGGGCTTTAGCCCTTCTGTCGTCTGAAAGCTTAATATTGTTCCGCCTGTTGTTAGCACAAGTACCCGTTTCAAGGTCTTTCCCCCGATTCTTATTTTTCTATTTGTTATCCATACTCCCATTCATACCGCAGCATGCGATAAAACGAAATAAAGAGCATGGATCCCTTTTTGTTTTCACATATTAATACCGTAAACCTGTCTGAATACAAGGCATGGGGGTTCTAATCCATGCCGCCTGCCGGCAATCCGGCTTACGTCAATCAAATTCCTTGTGACCATATCAGCACGAATCCCTGACCTGTACCCTGCATCCGCTCAAGGTGTATTATATGCCATGATTATATGATTTGCAATTGATTTCTGGGCTATAATTTATGATTCGGGTGTCATAGGTTAATCTCATATTTTGTACAGGTATAATTGTTGTTAGGCTGACTTCCGGAAAAATCCTGCACATTCACATCTGCTTTAAAAATTCTTAAATTTCTTAATCCAATCCACTGTTTTCATAAGATTATCTTAAGGATTCATAAGAGCACCTTAACACACAGAAAAGCTTCTTTCTGCTATAATATGGCTGTGAAAGTATTTATTCCTTTGGAATAGAAATGAGGTACTCCTTATGAAAAAAATTAAACTGGAGAATAGTAATATACATAGAGGGAATCTGATACTCGTGAATGAGAATCATCCCATTGAAGAAAAATATGCGGCAAATGATACAGCCCTGGTAAATATTGATTTTTGGAACCACAACATTCTGTTGGATTACCTGGCAGCAAAGGAATTATCCCACTTGCTCAATGAACTGGAATGCGGTAATGATATTATACCGGTCAAGGGATACGAGAAATCCTCCCCCCTGGTCTCTCCTATAAAGGACGGGGAACATTCTACCGGACTTGCGGTGGACCTCTCAGCCAATATCATAAACAAGGCCTTTATGTCACAGGGCTTTCCCAAAAAAGGAATCTGCATGGAATTTCGAAAACTGGCTGCAAAATACGGATTTATTGAAAGGTATCCCAAGGAAAAAGAAAGCATTACCGGAGTCGAATACCAGCCGGGACATTTTCGCTATGTAGGCTACCCCCATTCTGTTATCATGGAGGAGCTGGATATTACAATGGAGGAATATTTAAAGACCATTGAAGATTATTCCGCAAAGCAAAAGGCTTTTTGTTACCGGGATAAGGAGAATCTATATGAAATCTTCTCGGTTAAGGCGGAAAATACGGATTCTACAACCGTAGAGGTGGCTGATAATATTCCATTTACTGTAAGCGGCAATAATATTGACGGGTTTGTTATGACTCTGTCTTTAAAGCTACAGAGAGCATTAACTTAACACGGTTGATCTGATTGACCTGTGATATGCCTGGGTCGTAATCTATGGGCATAATATTGGCTTTCGGATACCTTTCCTTAATGGCCTTGAACATACCCCGGCCGGTTATATGATTGGGCAGGCAGGCCAGGGGCTGTACGCAGAGAATATTGGGAACTCCGTTTTCCAGGCTGTGTATCATCTCTGCGGTTATCAGCCATCCTTCTCCTGTCTGATTTCCCAGTGACAGCACTTCCTGCGCCTTCCCGGCCAGCTCATCGATAGAGGAAGGGGACTGGAAGTGCCTGCTTTTATTCAGTTCCCGGATTAAAGTTTTCCGATAATAGGAAAGGTAATGAATTCCCAGGCTGCAGGCATCCATGGTTGTCTTCTTTCCACCCAGATATTGGTATTTAAACCTGGAATTATAGAGGGAGTAGAAAAAGAAATCCAAAAAATCCGGCAGTACCACCTCTGCCCCTCCTTCTTCCAGGGTCTTAATAATATCGCCATTTGCCATAGGGTGGTACTTGGCTAGAATCTCTCCCACAATGGCAACCTTAGGTTTTTTCGTATTGGTTACTTCAATTTCATCAAATTCTTTTATGAGCTCTGCAACATTCCTGTCAAACTGCCTCTTTTTGGCATTCCTGATATTTTCCCTGGCAATTTCCCTCCACTTCTCGTAAAGTTCTCCGGAAGTACCTTTTACCAGTTCATAAGGCCTGGTTCCGTACAGCAGCTTCATAAATAAATCACCGTACAGCACTGCCATTATCAGCCTCTGAACAAATACCGGCGAAAGCTTAAAGCCCGGCTGTTCTCCCAGTCCTGCTACATTCAAAGAAATAAGGGGGATATTCCCAAAGCCTGCCTGCTTAAGCCCCAGCTTAAGAAAAGACATATAATTGGTTGCCCGGCAGCCGCCGCCTGTCTGGCTTAAGATGACGGAGGTATTATTAATATCGTATTTGCCTGACTTTAAGGCATGGACAATCTGGCCGATCAGAAGGATTGCCGGATAGCAGGCATCGTTGTTCACATACTTTAACCCTTCTTCAATGGCACCGTCATCCTTATCCGGCAATATCTCCAAAAGATATCCGCTTGTCTGGGCTGCTTCCTTTATAAGTTCAAAATGAATGGGTGCCATCTGAGGTGCCAGTATGGTATGCTTTTTCCGGTTTTCCTTGGTAAACAGCTTATATTCATAGCCGTAATCCTGAAAGGGCTCCGTTTCCGTTTTTCTTTTTCTTCTCTCTTCCGAGGCTGCTATCAGTGAACGGATTCTAATTCTCGCGGCCCCCAGATTCATGCCCTCGTCAATCTTTATGAGCGTATACTGTCTGTCGAGAGAATGCAGAATCTCTATCAGCTGGTCCGAGGTAATGGAATCCAATCCGCAGCCAAAGGAATTTAACTGGATAAATTCCAGGCACTCTTCTCTTCCTGCTGCTTCTGCTGCACGGTACAGTCTGGAATTAAAAGCCCACTGGTCCACCACGCGAAGCTTTGACCTTAAGGGCGCCAGATGGGAGATACTATCCTCTGTCAGCACTGCCATTCCATAGCTTTGAATCATCTCCGGAATTCCATGATGGATTTCCGGGTCAATATGATAGGGTTTTCCGCAAAGGACAATGCCGTGCTTTCCTGATTCCTTCAGATAAGCAATTGTCTCCTCACCCTTTTTCCGAATATCCTCCTTAAAGGCTTCAAACTCTTTTCTGGCCTTCCTTACTGCCTCTCTTGCCTCTTTTATACTTACCTGATACTCTGCAAATGCTTTTACAATATTCTGAGTAAGGAGACCGTCATCGTTCATATTTAGAAAGGGAGCAATAAAGGTAATCTCCCTGGCTGCTTCAATGTTGTTTCTCAATACCTCCCCGTAGGAAATTACAATAGGACAGTTGTAGCAATTATCCGCCTCCTCATACTCCTTCCTTTCATATACCACAGAAGGATAAAAGATGGTCTTGATACCTTTTTCCATAAGGTCCATCATATGTCCGTGACTAAGCTTTGCCGGATAACATACGGAATCTGCAGGAATACTGTCCATCCCCTTCTGGTAGATTTCCTTGGAGGAAGGGGACGATAGAATAACCCGAAAACCAAGCTCCGTAAGCAGCGTAAACCAAAAGGGATAGTTTTCATAAATGGAAAGTGCTCTGGGAATACCGATGATTCCTCTACTGGCAGCCTCTTGGGAAAGAGCCTTGTAGGAAAAGAGTTTTTTGTATTTATAGGCATACAGGTTTGGGACACTGTCCTTGTTCTTTTCCATTCCCAGGCCTCTCTCACAGCGGTTACCTGTAATGAAAAGCTCATTTTCACCCAGCCGGTTAATGGTCAATAAGCAGTGGTTCGTACAGCTCCCACAGCGCTTGTTTTCCACCTCGACATGATAATTCCTCAGCATTTCCCTGTCTTTAAGGGCCGTAAAGCCTCCCTCTTTGTAACTATCCTTTGCCAGGAGAGCTGCACCGAAAGCCCCCATAAGCCCTGCTGCTTTTGGCCTTAACACCTTCTTTCCGGTAATCAGCTCAAAGCAGCGGAGAACCGAATCATTTAAAAAGGTTCCCCCCTGAACTACGATGTATTGTCCCAGGTCCTTTTCATCCCGTATTTTAATCACCTTATAAAGGGCGTTTTTTATTACGGAGTAGGAAAGTCCTGCCGAAAGGTCGGCAATCTCCGCTCCTTCCTTTTGTGCTTGTTTTACCTTGGAATTCATAAATACCGTACACTTTGTACCAAGGTCAACTGGGGCAAGAGAGAAAAGTCCAAGCTTTGCAAATTCTTCCACGGAAAGATGCAAAGACTCTGCAAAGCTTTCCAGGAAGGAGCCGCAGCCGGAGGAGCAGGCTTCATTTAAGAGAATGTTATCAACACCTCCGCCCACCAGTCTTAAACACTTCATATCCTGTCCGCCGATATCAAGAAGGAAATCAACTTTAGGCTCAAAAAATCTTGCTCCCCTTAGATGGGCAAGGGTTTCTATTTCGCTCATGTCCATATGAAAGGCCCGCTTGATTAATTCCTCACCGTAGCCGGTGACGCAGCTTCTTGCAATCCTTATATCCTCCGGCAGCTGACCATAGATATCCTCAAGGACCTTTGCCGTCTTTTCCACCGGGTCTCCGGCTGACTTCTCGTAATGCTCATACAATAATTCTCCGTTATTTCCTATGAGTACCGCCTTTAAGGTAGTAGAACCTGCATCCACTCCTAAAAATGCTTCTCCACGGTATTCCAGAAGAGGCATCCGCTTGCAGTCGCATTTTTCATGGCGCCTTTTAAAGCTTTTATAATCCTCTTCCGCAGTAAATAAGGGAGCAAGAGTCTTTGTTTCCTTTCCTGCCTTTAGGGCTTCCAGCCTTTCTGTCAGTTCCATTAATGTTATAACTTCCGTGTTTTCATATTTTCTCTCCTGGGTTAAAAGAGCACTTCCAATAGCAGGAAAAAAAAGCCCGTCAGAAGGCAGCAGTACCTCCTCCGGCTGCAGGGTCTCTGCAAAACGCTTCCGAAGCTCTGTCAAAAAATACAGCGGCCCTCCAAGGAAAGCAACTCTTCCCTTAATGGGCTTTCCCCAGGATAAGCCTTCTATAGTCTGATTGACCACCGCCTGAAAAATAGACAGCGCAATATCCTCTTTTCTGGCGCCGTCATTTAAAAGGGGCTGTATATCCGTCTTGGCAAATACTCCGCATCTTGAGGCTATGGGATAAATAGTGCGTGCAGACTTTGCATATTCGTTCAGGCCGGCTGCGTCCGTATGAAACAATACCGCCATCTGGTCTATAAAGGAGCCGGTTCCACCTGCGCAGCTGTTATTCATACGCTGCTCCGTTACCGGTTTCAGATAAGTAACCTTTGCATCTTCACCGCCAAGCTCAATTACGGTATCTGCCTGGGGAAGATACGTTTCCACAGCCTTTGTACAGGCAATCACCTCCTGTTCAAAGGGCAGTCCGAGCCATTTCGCTATGGATAAGCCGCCCGAACCTGTAATGATTAATTGGCAGGATATATCTCCCATATAATCCCTGCACAATGAAACAACCGATGATATTGTATTCTTTAAATCCGAAAGATGTCTTTTGTATTCTTTATAAAGGACCCGGTTCTCCTTATCTAAAACAGCAATTTTTATGGTAGTCGAACCGATATCCAGACCTACTTTGTAAATTTCTCTATCATTTTCCACGAAAAAATCCCTCCTGTCTCTCCTAATTATGGACAGGAAATGCTGGAATCATTCACTTTGGACTGTAAAAGCATGGTTTTCCGGCCAGGTAACAACCCACAAAAAGAAAAGGAACCCTTGCCTTCTCCTTCCCTGCCATTACTGCAAGGGTGGAAGCCAATGGGCTCCTTCTCTTTCGCTTACTGGTATATAATCTCATTAAATTTTTTCTATAAGGACCTTATGTAATAAAACATATATTGCTGAACAATGCCAGCATAGCCTTTATAAGCCGCCACATCAAAGCTGTTCTGATAGACATCTTTTAGTATCCTGTCAATCCACACATCAACCGGAAAGGCGTCAATCTGGTGAAGCCCGTATAAAGCCACGCAATTTGCCACCTTAATGCCAACACCCGGTAATTTCATAAGCTCCTTTACAGCTTCCTCATAACCTAAGGTCTGCAGGCTGTTCAAGTCAATGTCTCCCTCTCTGACTGCCAGAGCAGTCTGTCTGACATATTCGTCCCTATAACCAAGGCCAGCTTCCCTTAAGGCTTCTTTATCGGCTCTTCCCAGCATCTCCGGTGATGGAAAGGTATAATAGGCTGTATTCGTGGCAGCGTCTGTTCTTTTCTCCCCAAATCTTTGGCACAGCTCCTCCACACAGCGCTTAATGGCAGGAATACTCTTTCGTTGGGAAATAATAAAGGTAATAAGTATTTCAAAAAGCTCCTGTCTCAGGATTCTTAAACCATGGCCGTAGGAAGCCGCTTTTTGTAAGAATTCATCCTCTCCGGTAACCAAGCTGCTAACAATCCCATCATAATCATAAGCCACGTCAAAATATTCGCTCCAGTATTCCATAAATTCCTCTTCGGAACAGGATAAGAGCACCTTTTTATCTTCCATCTGCTTAAGCGTCAGGTATCTTCCCTTTGCTATGACAGAATACTCTGTGCCGCTTGTTTTATTCATACGAAAACACTGCCCGGAGGCGGCAATGTGCTCCAGGATAAAATTATTATTTTCTATAATCAATGCAATACCTCATATCTGATTTTATGTATGTTTAAAAATGTTGCCTATTTATTGTAACTGTTTCTCCCGACCTTTGCAACCATATGGGTTGGTATGGCAGATATTTCCTCTTCTATCTTGAAATACAGGTTCCATGTATAATGGAGCAGAATTCAGAGAATATCCCACCCCCACTATTGATATAAAGCAGCAAAATAAAATAAGTTGCTGCATTCCAACTGTATAACATCAGTCTGCAGCAACTCTTATGGAATTTTCCTACTTTGATTGTTATTCCTGCTCCCATTACATACCGCGTGTCTGTCTGCAATACTGCCATAAATAATGGAGTGAAAGAACTACTCTTTCACATTTACTGACATGATGCTGCTTTTTGGCATCACAAACAATGATGGGAGAAGTCTGGAATGAATACCACCTGTACTTGTTTCAGACTTCCTCTGTGTGAAGATGTTATTCCTCACACTTCTTCCAGAATTTTCACACAGTCCTTTAAGGATTTGCTGAACTCCTCCCTGGAGGAATTGTGGAATATCAACAGATCATCCGGTACCTTGGGGTCATCCAATTCTGTAGGTATATTAAAATTACAGCCTGCAATATATTCGTCCCAATGGGTAAGCTTCCAGGTATCTCTGTCCGAATTTCTGTCAACCATACGCTGTTTGCATACCTCCACGGAGGTATCCACCCATATCACAACGAGCTTTGCCTTCTTCTCCTTTAGCTTATCCTTCAGCCCATTCATATAGTCTTTATCCCTTATTTCCCTGGTAAAGGGTGCATTGATCAAAACCATGTCATCATAATCCAGGGCCTCCAATGCCAATGCAACAATTGCTTCATATTCATAATCCCTGATATTTTCTTCAAAAAAATCAGAACTCCGGTTATATTCCTCCCCTGCCACCTTAAATATTTGCTTGGACAGGCATATCAGGGTGTCTTTATCCAGATAAACCACATGGCTCAGGGCCTTGCTCAGTTCTTTTGACACATAGGTTTTGCCACAGGCAGGAGGTGATGTGACTAATATTAATTTCTTCATATGCTTCCCCTTTGTTGTCTTGTTTTGATAATTTTACCGTAAACCGCAAAAATTAGCAAGATGTTCACAGGCAATTCTCTCCTTTCCTTTAAAATAATTTGCTTGCACTCTTCCCGCTTATGTGTTAGAATTTTTCTGGCAATTTGAAACTTTCACCTTACAAAGGAGTGTTTTAATGCAGAAATATGATGTGATAATTATTGGTGCCGGTCCTTCCGGTATTTTTTGTGCCTATGAGCTTAAGAGTAAGAACAAAGACCTGAAAATACTTATGGTTGAAAAGGGCCGCCCAATTGAAAAGAGAATGTGCCCAAAAAGGACAACAAAGCAATGTGTTGGCTGTAAACCCTGTTCCATTACTACTGGCTTTGCCGGTGCCGGAGCTTTTTCAGACGGCAAACTCTCCCTTTCCCCTGATGTAGGTGGAAATCTTCCTGAGATATTAGGCTATGATAAAACCGTTGAACTGCTAAAGGAATCCGATGATATTTATTTGAAATTTGGTGCGGATACCAATGTGTACGGTGTGGATAAGGATGAAGAAATCAGGGAAATCAGAAGAAGAGCCATTAATGCCAATCTTAAGCTGATTGAATGTCCCATCCGCCATTTAGGAACAGAAGAAGGATATAAAATATATACCAGACTGCAGGAACACCTTCTCTCCCTGGGTGTTGAAATGAAATTTAATACCATGGTGCAGGATATTATCATAGAAGAGAAAAAGGTTAAGGGAATTATCTGCAGCGACGGAACTACCCTCTATGCAGAAGAGATTGTATCCGCTATCGGCCGTGAAGGCTCCGATTGGTTCAGCCATATCTGCCAGGCCCACGGTATCGAGACCAAAGTCGGTACGGTTGATATCGGCGTCCGGGTAGAAGTCAGGGACGAGGTTATGGATTTCCTGAATAAGAACCTTTATGAAGCAAAGCTTGTTTACTATACCCCTACCTTTGATGACAAGGTAAGGACCTTCTGCTCCAATCCTTCCGGTGAGGTTGCAACGGAATACTATGAAAACGGACTTGCGGTTGTAAACGGACACGCTTATAAATCAAAGGAATATAAGACCAGCAATACCAACTTTGCAATCCTGGTATCCAAAAACTTTACGAAGCCCTTTAAAACGCCTATTGAATATGGTAAATATATCGCCCAGCTAAGCAATATGCTCTGTGACGGCAAGATTTTAGTTCAGACCTTCGGTGATTTCCAGAGAGGAAGAAGAACAACCGAAGAAAGACTTTGCAGGAACAACCTGATACCTACTTTAAAGGATGCGGTTCCGGGTGATTTATCCTTAGTATTCCCTCACCGTATCATGGTGGACATTAAGGAAATGCTGCTTGCCCTTGATAAGGTAACTCCCGGTATAGCAAGTGATGAAACTCTTCTTTATGGTGTGGAGGTTAAATTCTACTCCAATAAGGTCGTAGTGAATGAAGATTTTGAAACCAGTGTTTCAGGACTACGTGCTATCGGTGACGGTGCTTCCGTAACCAGAGGTCTTCAGCAGGCTTCTGCAAATGGTATCAGCGTAGCCAGAAGTATCTTAGAGAAAATGTCCAAATAATCAGCTTCGTATTCCGGAAAAATAAAAAGAGCGGCAAAGCCGCTCTTTTTATTATTTTCTTAAGCCTAAACGCTCAATTAAGCTACGATATCCTTCGATATCAGTCTTCTTTAAGTATTCCAGAAGACCTCTTCTTTGACCAACCATTTTCAGAAGACCTCTTCTGGAATGATGATCCTTCTGGTTGCTCTTTAAATGTTCTGTCAGCTCATTAATTCTTGCAGATAAAAGTGCGATCTGAACTTCCGGTGAACCGGTATCCTCAGGTGTTCTTCCGAATGCTGCAACAATTTCCTGTTTCTTTTCTTTGCTAATCATGATAATTCCTCCTTAAATTGTTAACGCCTGGTACTAAGAGATAGGTCGGAGTGTCCTAAATCCTGGCACCGGTTTTAAACGTACGCAAATTATTTTAACATAGTATGCTGCATTTGTAAAGAAAAAATAAGTTGTTTCTAAAAAATAAAAAAAGCTGTTTCTAAAAATAAAAAAACTGTTTCTAAAAATCAAAGATGCTGTTTCTAAGAACCATAGAAGCTGCGTAATTTAAATCATAGAAGCATTTCAAAGAAGAGAAAGCTTCCTCCTCCCTGCTTTAATTAAATAAATCTTCCAGCTTTTCCTCGTTGAGTATCGTTACCGTGCTGCCTTTTATATCAATAATGCCCTCCTGCTTCATTTTCATGAATTCCCTGGATAAAGAAGGCCTGGTGACACCAAGAAAATCTGCCATTTCTTCCCGGTTCATGGCAAGCAGTACCTTATTGTCCCCTTTATTATGTTTTAAAAGAAAGGCAGCTATCTTATGCCTTAATGTCTCCCCGGAGAGAAATTGAAGCTTCTGGTTCAGGAAATATGCCTTTTCTGCCAGTATGTTAAGCATATTCAGGGTTAAAATGCCGTGGAAACTGCACTCATTGCTGCAATTTCTATACAGAAAGGTTCTGGGAATCCAAAGAACCTTTGCCGCCGTAACCGCCATGGCATAATAATCATATTCCTGTTTGTCCAAAAAGGCATAGACCTCGCCGAATAAATCTCCTCCGCGGCTGAAGGATGCCACCAGGTTTCTTCTTCCGGAGGGAGAATCCTGACATACTGCCACTTCACCTTCCAATAACAAATGGATATACTCTGGTCTGTCCTTTTGATAAAATATAAAGTCATTTTTCTGGTATGACTGTTCACTTGCTTTGCAGCACAGCAAAAGGCTGTTTATCTCGTCTTTTGGTATATCGGCAAATAACCTGCAGGTTAAAATGGAATTATGCATATAGTATTGACTGTTATCCTTTCTGTAGAAGTTGAATTTATTCACTGTTGTATAATCTGCTCTCTCACATATAATTTAATTCGGGTGCCATAAGTCAGTCTCAGCTTTCGTCTGGCACCAAGATAATTTTACTCTAAAATTATTTCAATTAACAGTACTTATCAATATTTTATTGCAGTTTTGTTAGAAAGAAAGCTTTTATCCTTTAAGTTTTGTACAAAACAACCAATCTGTCTATTGCTTTGTTTTAAAGTTATATGTATAATTTTGTTATCAAATAATAAATATTCGGAGGTTGAATCATGTTTCAATTTAACTATGACAGCGGAGCCACCTTCCTGGGCTCATGGGGTATGTGGCTTCTGGTATTTGTCATCCTGTTTCTATTAAACGAGGTGACCAGAAGATTTAAGTATGCAGGACTATTTGCTTTTACGGTTCTTCCGCTGGTTCTGTCAGTATTATGGTTTACCGTATTAAAGGACACTACCTATACAGACTGGTTCCATCTTGCAAAGGTATATTCCGCTACGGCTGGATGTCTTGGTTTCTGGCTTATCCGCCACCTGAAAGGAACTAACAAAAAGACCGGAAAGGAATGGAGGCTTGCCGATAAAAAATGGGCTCTTTGTTTTCCTCCCTTAATACTTGCTATTAACATCTTAGAAGCAGTAAGCCGTGATATTCAGGTTGGTTTACAGTATAGCGGCGGTGGCAATCTTGCTGACGGCTCCATGTATGTTCTTGGCGGCTCCTGGAATTTCATGAACGCGGCAGCCGGTATCCTGAACATCATAACCATTACCGGATGGTTTGGAATAAAACTGCGCAAGAAAACATCCACTGATAAGAGCCAGGATATGCTCTGGCCCGATATGCTTTGGTTCTGGATTATAGCATACGACCTTTGGAACTTTACATACACCTACAATTGCCTTCCCGGCCATTCCTGGTATTGTGGTTTTGCTTTATTACTGGCTCCAACGATTTGTGCCTTTACTGTCGGAAAAGGCGCCTGGCTTCAGCACCGCGCCCATACCTTAGCATTATGGTGCATGTTTGCTCAGACGATTCCCGCCTTTATTGACAAGGGTACCTTTGCAGTTTCCTCCAGCTATAACAAAACTCCTCTCTTCTTCTTTGGTTTGATTTCACTGCTTTCTAATATCGCTGTATTAATCTACATGATTGTGAAGGCTGTTAAGACGAAAAAGAATCCCTACACAGGAGAATTATATACTGACAGTAAGAAATATCTTGAAGTCAGAGATCTTGTAGCATAATTTTACCAGGAAGCTTGATTATAAAACTATTACCATAAAAGAAGTTCTACCATAAAAACAACAATAGCCGGAAGCAGCTGTAAAATCCTGAAAATCAGATTATTAACAGCCGTTTCCGGCTTTCCTTTTACCTGTTCAAGTTAATGACCGTTGCCTTTACTCTGGTCATAGCTTCAATAGAATAGCGTATGCCCTGAGTACCGATACCGGATTTTTTGACACCTAAGAATGGGAAATGATCTGGTCCGCGTTCTGTTTTATTATTAATGTGAACGGTACCTACCTCCAGCTTGCCAGCCACATGGAAGGCATCGGTAATGTTTTCCGTAAATACGGAGCTTTGCAGGCCATACTCTGATTTATTGGCAAGAGCAACTGCTTCGGAGACGGTATTTACACGAAGTATCGGAAGGACTGGTCCAAAGGGTTCTTCCCAGGCTATCCTCATATCTTCTGTTACTTCATCAAATAATGTGGGGTAGATAATATTTCCTTCTCTTTTCCCGCCCACTATCATTTTAGCTCCTTTAGCCTTGGCATCCTCCATAAGCTCCCAAACAAAATCAGCAGCCTTTTCATTGATTAAAGGAACGACCTCCGCCTGCATGGTCAAGGGATTTCCTACCTTGAGCTTATCTATTTGCTCCTTTAGATAACGGATTAGCTCATCTGCCACATCATTCAGAACAATAATCCTCTTTACCGCCGTACAGCGCTGTCCGGAATAAGAAAAGGCTCCTGCAACGATATTTTTCGCGGCAAAGGGTAAATCCGCATCCTTTAAGACAATTGCGGCATCCTTGCCGCCAAGCTCCATGAGAAGGGGAACCATATGCACCTTCTTTGATATATCCAATCCTACCTCCGTACTGCCGGTAAAATTAATAAAGCTGATATCCGGATGGGTTACGATATAATCTCCTATCTCGCTTCCCTTTCCTGTTACTACCGTTAAAGCACCTTCCGGAAGACCGGCGTCAATAAATATCTTAGCCAGCTCAATCCCGCATAGACTACCGGTGGTGGCCGGCTTAAATACAACGGTATTTCCTGAAATCAAAGCCGGAGCAATCTTGGAAGCGGCAAGGTTTATAGGATAATTAAAGGGTGAAATTGCCAGCACTACACCGACCGGCTCTCTTGTGACCATAGCAAATTTTTCTTTGCTGAACCCTGAAAAATTATCACCCTGTATGCTCTCACCATGAATACTCTTAGCTGTATCAGCAGTAAACCTTATAAAATCAGCCGTTCTTGTCACTTCAGACTCAGCGCTCTTTTGATCCTTTCCAACTTCCATCAAAAGCAGTTCTGCCAGTCTTTTCGTATTGGCTATCAGAAGATCTGCCGCTTTATACATTATCTCCGCCCTTTGGCTTAAAGGGACTTCCTTCCACTCCTGAAATGCTGTCTTTGCCTTCACTACCTGGGTATCTACTTCTTCCTGAGACATCGCTTTTACAGTACCCAGCAGACTGCCGTTAAGAGGCGAGATTATTTTTATGGTATTTTCTGTATTCTTCATCGTATTAATATCTGCCACTTGTTACTCCTTTCTAATAAACACTTCGCTATAATGTGTATTATCCTTCTGTTTCGTGAAAATTATAAAGGTATTTTAATACGATTTGAAAATATCGTATGTAACTAAGTTACATTTCAAAGTTTCTGTTCGCCGACAATTCTTTCTAATTCCAGCACTTCTCCCGGCGATAGCTTTTGGTTTTTCAGAAAATCGGTAAAGAAATTACTTAAAGAACCATTATAAAATTTGTTAAGCAATGCCACTGTTTCCGTATTCTGAACCGTTCTTTTAGATACAGTTGCCTTGCATAAAAAGCCAGGATCTTCTCTTTTAATTGCTCCCTTATCAATCAAACGCTTAATGACGGTATATGTTGTGTTCTTTTCCCAACCTATGTATTCTTTAATTATTTTGGAGATGTCCTTGGCCGCAAGCACTTTATTTGACCACAGCAGCTCCATAATATTTAATTCTCCCTCATGTAGACGTATTTCACTCATTCCAGCTCCAATCCGCACTCATATCTGATGTGCTTTAGTATAGTTAGAGATCTATATGAAATCCTGATAAGGACAATAAAAAAGGATAATATTTTTACTACATTTGTAGAATTAAGGCGTATTGTGCGTATTTACTGATATTTATGGGATTATGAAAGGATTATAAACCTTTCAAATTTACTTGGAAAGAAAATTCCGACAGGATTTTCTTTCTTTGATTTACAAATAGTCTACATCTGTCGAATCGTGTTCTAATCGCCATTTTCTTGCAATCTACATTAGTAGTTTTTACCATATCTATATTCTACCTAAATAGAATTAACTTGTCAATGAAAAAGTATCTATATATCTTTATAAGCCAAGACAAAATATGCTATATAAGGGAAGGTATAGATTGTCCCCTTTGGACTTATTGACTGCTTTATTACCGGATGTTATCTTAACCGCTCCCTGAATTGCCGGATGCTTTTCGTGGAAGGAAGAAAGGCCCTTGGAACGGTTTCCTCCTGTTTCTCTTACCTCCAGCGGAAGTATACTTTGGTCAAAATGGGAAACAGCTGAATTAGTATCCGGTAAATGGAGCTTAAAGCCTTGCCTGCTTTTAAGAAGGAACAGGGAATGGGACATGGAATCAGATTCCCAGTATCCAAAATCAATTCCTGCCGTATTAAGTGCCTGTGCGGTATATGCTTCCAGTAATCCTTCACGGAATTCTTTTTCATTCCTGGTTCCCGCAAGCCTGCTTAGAGAATGATAAAGACCCACATCAAAAAGATATATTTTCGTTCCCGGATTTTTTTGCCCGTCAGCTGTATCCTTTCTTCGGCCTTCTATTTCTTTATCTGTTATCTTCCTGTTATAGATTCCAATGGAGGTCTTCCTTATATAGGAATGACCTTCAAGGTAAAGTGCTTCTGTAGCTCCCTTTCGTAACAAGGCATATTGAAACTTTTTATTGCGCTTTGAGAGCTGTTCCGGCAATGAATACAGAATTTGTTTTACTTTCAAGGCGCAACTGTCACCCTTTTTCATACCTGCGTCAAAAAGATAGGAGAACAGAATATTTTTATGAAGCTCTGGGATATTTTCCCGGCATCCGTTTGTAACGTATTCATTTACTGCCAGGGGAAGACCGCCGACATAGAGGTAGTCTTCCAAAAGCTCTAACAGCTCCTTGTGAACTATTTCAGGAATACTGTTCCCGCTCCTGTATTGCTCTTTTATTACTTCTATGTACCATTCGTTCCCTGTTGCTATGAGAAACTCTTCAAAATCCATAGGATAAAGCCGCAGAAGGTGATAAGCTTTTGCTTCTGTTTCGGAAAAAACCGGCTCCGAACTCGAAATGGCCAGAATGTCTGCGGCAGGAAACTGCTCTTTTAAAAGTCCTATTAATGTCTCAAACCCCTGTAAGCAGGTTATTTCATCCAAAACAAAGACTTGGCTGCCGGCAGTTACATTATTATCTAATGGCACCTCACTCTTGCCATTCGTTAAAATACACGTAAAAAAGGCAGCCAAATCAGCTTTGCCTGCCTGTAAGAAGTCTTCCATGTTTACAGGATCATTTTCAAAATTCCAATATACATAACTATCATAAAAGGTATTTGCAAAGGCAAGGGCAAGATAAGTTTTGCCTGTACCTTTTGCTCCGCTTAAAATTAATGGCTTCTTTTGTAATGAATCACACCAGTTTTCCAGCTGCTCTATTAATTTTCGTTTCAAAGCTTACTCCTTATTATTTAATCCCCACGCAATCCGCAAGTTTACTTGCAAACTGCTCAAATAGAGAGTGAAAATTGCTTTTAATTTTCACGTTAACCCCCATGCATATCGCAAGTTTACTTGCGATACTGCCTAAATAGAGTGTAAAAATTGCTTTTTGATTTTCACGTTAACCCCTATGCATATCCCAATTTTACTTGTGATACTTCTTAAATAGATATTTGAAAATGCATCGCATTTTTCAAACTATCTTTTTAATTTTATCAGAAGTTCTTCATAATAAGCAGGAAGCGGTGCTTCAAATTCCATATATTCTCCTGTGGAGGGATGAATAAAGCCTAATACTCTTGCATGAAGCGCCTGACCCTCCAGGCTGAAATTACTCTTATTATTGCTGTAAAGTTCATCGCCTAATAACGGGTGCCCGATACTGGCCATATGAACTCTTATCTGGTGTGTTCTGCCTGTCTCCAGGGTACATTCCACATGGGCATAGCGGCTGCCAAGGTTTTCAAGTACCTTATAGTGAGTAACCGCATGCTTGCCATTTTTATGATTAACTGCCATTTTCTTTCTATCAACAGGATGTCTGCCTATTGGCGCCTCTACCGTTCCTTCGCTTTCTTTGAAGTTCTGGTATACGATGGCATTGTATTTACGTGTGATAGAATGAACCTTCAGCTGCTCGGCTATTGCCTGGTGAGCTTTATCGTTTTTACAGACAACCAGGACACCTGTCGTATTCATATCAATACGATGAACAATTCCCGGCCTCATAACGCCATTAATTCCTGAAAGTTCGTCCCTGCAATGATACAATAATGCATTTACCAATGTATTGGTATAATGCCCGGCCGCCGGATGCACCACCATACCCTTGCCCTTATTTACCACTACGATATCCTTATCTTCGTAGATAATATCAAGGGGTATGTCCTCCGGCTTTATTTCAAGGTCAACAGGGGGCGGAAGCATCAGCTTGATGCCATCCCCGGAATTCACTTTGTAATTTGCTTTCACAGGCTTTTCATTTACCAATACCCGTCCATCGGCAATGAGCTTTTGTATATAAGAGCGCGTTAAATCCTCCTGGTTATCCGCGAGATAACGGTCAATACGCAGTACGCCCTCCTCTTTTTCCACAAAGAAGTCCATTATTTCATCCTTCAAGCTCATCAATTGTCTTTATCTTCCCTTTCATCAGCCCCATCATTGCTGCTGGCTGCATTTTTTTCGTCTGTACCATTGTTGTCCTCTGTTTCATCGCTGTCATTTATTGCAGCCTTTTCTTCTGTCTCACCGCTGCCATTCATCACAACCTTTTCCTCTGTCCAATCGCTTCCATCAGCCGTGACAGTTTTTACTGATTTAGAGGATAAGAATTCAAAATCCTCATCCTTATAATAGAATAATCCTAATATAATCAAAAGAATGGAGGACAGTGTGACATAGCAGTCCGCTAAATTGAATACCGGGAAATCAATTAATTCAAAATAAATATAATCCACTACATAGCCATTAAAAACTCGGTCGATAAGATTACCTACTGCTCCGGCACAAATAAATACTAATATAATTCGAATGGCATTATAACGTTTGTCCTTTGGAATTTTCAAATATAAGATTACCATCAGGAATAACAGCAAAAAGGTCACCAGTATCAGGAAGATGATTTTCCCGCTTAGGATTCCCCATACTGCTCCGTTATTTTCATGGTAGGTAAACTGAAAAACCTTCGGAATGATAATAAAGGGATTTTCCTTTAAGTTCGATGCCGCTAAATGCTTTGTAAACTGGTCTAATGCAATTAATAAAATAAAATATAAGAAATGTCTTAATTTTCGCATAGTGCCTCCGAATGTACCTTATTAGTACCTTATTTAGTTTCTTATTTATATAAAAACTCTATTAAGCATAGCTAACTGCCTAATTGTTAATACTTGCTCTTTCTTATGTGATGCTTTTATAGTAAGCCGCTGACTGCTCCATTATCTCCGGTCCAGAATATACGAAACTACTTTGCTTATTTCTTCCCTGGTCACTGTTGCATCTATTACGGCTTCTCCCTTTTCCTTTAAGAGAATAAATTTAATCCTGTCACCATCAACCTTCTTATCATGAAAGACCGCTTCTAATACCTCTTCCGTAGACAAGCTATTTCCAGGTAATCCAAGGGGGAGCTTATAGAAAGATAATGTTTCTTCAATCTCCTCCAAATCCTCTTTGGTAATATTCCCCCGCAGGAAGGACAAATAGGCTGCTCCAGCCATTCCAATGGAAACACACTCACCGTGGAGCAGTTTAAAATCCATGGAACGCTCAACAGCATGTCCAATGGTATGCCCGAAATTTAAAAGGGCCCTTATCCCTTTTTCCGTAGGATCTGTCTCAACTACCTCCTGCTTGATTTTACAGGATTGTAATACCATATCCTTTAAAGCTTCCGGTTCCCTTTTTAAAATCAGCTCATGATTTTCCCTAAGCTCTTTGTAATACCCGGCATCCTTAATCAATCCATGCTTAATTACCTCACCCATGCCGTTTACGAACTGTCTGTCATCCAGTGTATTTAAGTGAGCCAGATTAATATACACCAACCCAGGCTGATGAAAAGCCCCTACCATGTTTTTATAGGACTTAAAATCAACACCAGTTTTTCCGCCAATGCTGCTGTCAACACAGGACAGTAAGGTAGTTGGAATCTGTATAAAGGAAATGCCCCTGAGATAAGTCGCAGCCGCATAACCGGTAAGGTCTCCAACCACTCCTCCTCCTAAAGCAAACAGCATATCATTCCTGTCAAAATTAGAAAGAATCAGCTTTTCATATAATTGCTCGACTGTGGAAAGGGTCTTACTGCTTTCTCCGGCTGTAAAGGTAAAAGTTTCTACAATTTTGGCATAGTCCTTTACAATTTCCAAAAGGCTGTTTAAATGAAGCTTACTTACCGTTGAATCCGTAACAATACAAACCTTGCGTCCGGTCAGGTTCAACGTCTGTAATTCATCGTGCAATAAGCTGTAATCCTCTGCCAGAACGATATCATATATGGGCTTATTATCCTTCTTAATGGTGATTCGGTGGGAATTATTCATGTCGGTTCCTTTCCTGTAGATGATACCCTTTTTCCTATTTCACGGGTCATTTGGAAATATATCATAATCTGATGAATACAATTATTCTTCTGTTAAATGATAAAATTCAAAGCCTGCCTCTTCTTCTGCCGACACACTCTTATCTAACGTACCTTCTTCTTTCATATCAGAAGCTGTATTATATTGAAATTCCGTTTTCGGAACCTCTGTTTTCGGAAGTTCCACTTTCGTTACTTCCTTTAAAGAATCCATATCTTCTATATGTAAGGAAAACGCCTCACTTTCCAGCATTTCTGCCTGTGCTGCGGCAAGATGCTTAAACTGGGCTTTGTAGGCTTCGTACTGCTGTACCAGTTTTATTGTCTGCTGTTTTAAGTGCAGGACTTCCTTGTAGCTTTCCGAGATAAGTAAGGAAGCTTTTCCGCTGGCTTCCTCTTCAATGGCCTTTGCCTGTTTCCTGGCAGCTTCCTTGGTATCCTCCGCTGCCTGTTCCGCTAATAAAAGCGCTTTTTGAAGGGTCTTTTCAATGGATTTATAATAATTAATGCCTTCATTTAAGGTATTTATCTTATCATTCAGCTCCATGTTCTCTTTATACATTGTTTCATAATTTTTCTGAAGCTCCGATACAAAGTTATCTACATCCTTTTTATCATATCCGATGCCTGACTTAAAGTTTTTGCTTTGCAATTCAACTGGTGTAATCATATTTCCCTCTCATTCCGCCCTTGGAGCTTTAAGCTATAAGGGCACAAAGTCTTCTGAAAGTATTTTTTGCTCTCTTAGATATACTTTTGCAGTGATACATAATACCGGCCTTTTTTTGTTTGATTTTCAAGTCCTTTATAAATGAATTTGCCATAACCTCTTACGGAAACTGTCTCATTCTCTTTCAGCTGGTAGCTGTTGCTTTCTACAAGCTTTCCATCCACATATACCTTTCCACTTGAAATCAGGGATAGAATACTGCTTCTGGAGGACTGGAACGCAAGCGCAATAATTGCATCCAGTCTTGGCGATGCCACACTTCCCTTTATTTCCTTAAAATCGGGAGTTATGGTCAAGGCATCTCCCTTTACAACTTCACAACGTACATTGGTATGCTTTATTCTTTGGAGATTCTCTGCTAAAAAGGCACTTAATTTGGCTTCACAATAAACAAAGCCTTCTTTTTCCTTTACCAGAATGTCACCAATCTTTCCGCGCTCAATTCCAAGGTTCATGATGGAGCCCAGAAAATCCCTATGATTAAACTCATCACTGTACTTTTTGTTTAACGGAATTATTTTAAGGCAGGCAATATAATCGGAAAAAGCTTTTACGGAGGAATCTCCGCAAAAGCATAGGACTTTCCTTTCAGCCGCATCAAAACCGCCGAAAAGTTTATAATTCACATCAGGTAATTCCGGTTTTGCACTAAGAAAAATACTGGTTTCATTTAAGGTCAAAAAATCAGTATATGTATTTATGTTCTTATTATAAGCAGCCCTTGCCAAATCAAGCAGTC
Source organism: Anaerocolumna jejuensis DSM 15929 (assembly GCF_900142215.1). Lineage (GTDB taxonomy): Bacteria > Bacillota > Clostridia > Lachnospirales > Lachnospiraceae > Anaerocolumna > Anaerocolumna jejuensis. The sequence continues at coordinate 244,576 of NZ_FRAC01000006.1, forward strand.
TTTTTTTAAAAAGTAATTCCTCTTTCTCCGTGTTCATAAGTACTCCTGTTATAATAGCTTTCCAAAAAAATCCTGTAAGAACAGAATTATCACAAATCCAATTAACGGTGACAAATCTGCAGCCGGATTATTAAATATAGAATATTTAAGTATAAACCGCACCGGTGCCAGAACAGGCTCTATTAAAAGAGATAATAGGCTCTTAATCCTTTCCCCTCCGGCAAACCAGGACGAAAGCATATATAATAGCAGTATAATCTGCAATACAATAAAAAATACGTAAAATGTTGTATATATAGTATGAGCCATCTCTTCTAGAAATCCTTGTTTAGTGTAGGTACTTCAAATCCGTTGCTTTGTAAAATGTCTGAATAATCTCCTGAAATATCCACTGATTCGGGTGATATTATAAATATAAAGCTGGATATCTGGTGGAGCTTTCCATTCAGGGAATATACGGAGCCGGAAATGAAATCCATGATGCGCTGTGCCAAATCTACATCCAGGCCTTCCAGGTTTATAACTGCTGCTCTTCCTGATAACAGCATATCGCAGATTTCCTGGGAATCTTCAAAGGTTGCCGGTTTCATGATACATACCTCAAAGCCCTTGGGGCTTGTCCGAATCGGCACTACCTTTCCCTGTGAAGATCTTTCTGTTTTTATCTGCTTGTCTTTTCTGGCTTCATTTAAGACATTATTAACGACCTGGGACGGTATTTCCGTCTCATAGGCAGGCTGGTAAGCTTGTCTTACTGCTTTTTTCTCAACTTTTTCTGCGCGTTTATATTCTCTTTCGTCCTCATAATCATCATCGTAATCGTCATCTTCTGTCAGTTTCAGTGAATCTAAAATACTCTTAAAAATATTCTCCATACTCCATGTCTCCTATCTGTAATCATAGTTATCTGCTAAAGTGTGCTATAATTACGTTCCCCAAAAATACCGGTTCCAACACGAACCATTGTAGCTCCTTCTTCTATTGCTACTTCATAATCTCCTGTCATTCCCATAGATAGCACGTCCATAGTAACATTATCAATGTTTTTCATTTTTATGTCAACATTTAATTGTCGCAATTTTCTAAAATACTTTCTATTTTTTTCAGCTTCGTCCACATTGGGAGCAATTGTCATGAGCCCGCATACCTGCACATTGGGCAGCTTTGATATTTCCTTAATAAGCGGTATGACATCTTCCTCAAAAACACCGAATTTGCTTTCTTCCTTTGCAGCATTCACTTCAATCAGAATCTTACAGACAATATTTTTCTTTTCTGCTTCCTTTTGTATCTGTTCTGCCAGCTTAAATGAGTCAACCGAATGGATAAGCTCTGCTTTATCGACAATATATTTTACCTTATTTGTCTGCAAATGGCCGATTAAGTGCCATTTGATATCTGTGGGTAATTGTTCATATTTTTCTGTCAATTCCTGTACCTTATTCTCACCAAATACTTTAATTCCTTCCCCCATAGCAATTTCCATATCAGCTACCGGCTTGGTCTTACTGACTGCTATTAAGGTCACTTCATCTCTTTTTCTTCCGGCGCGGGTACATGCTGCCTTAATCCTTAATTCCACTTCTTTCAGATTTTCCTTTATTGTCTCAGCACTCACATTATTACTTCCTTTCTAATTCTACCCTACTTTTATATTATTTCTCATATACGAATTACGTTCCGTCTTCATTCCTTAATATATAATAGACTGTTCTGTGGCTGTACTGCTGTCCAGGGCAATGTGATCGTATTCGGAAAGGCCGCTTAAGGTATTCTTTTTGATAATACAGTATTCCTCATTTTCATAAAGTATCTCAACAGGCTGGAATACCGCATAGCCCTTGTTGACATTATAAACGCCCTTAAAGGTTTTCGTTTTTTCAAGCATATACGTATCGCTGTCACTTTTTCCTTCTATTATGTCCCTGTTCTTAAACAATCTTGTATCAACGTAGACATAATCTCCATCCTTGTAATAATCGGCCGGTATGAATTCATAGGTAACCTTATCTCCGTTATCGCCTGAGGAGGTAACGATTCGTGTAAGACCCAGCTTATCCGAATCCCCGCCTTTGGTCAAATAAGAATAAGGGACCTTATAGAATTTCTTTTGTGTAATGGCACTAACAGGTACTTTCAGACCTTCGGCTGAATTAATTACCATTTCCGTTGGAATAAACCGTTGATTAATATAACGGGCCATATATTTGGTCAGGGTCACCCTGGCAAAATAATCCGTACCCTTCTGAAACACTTTGACCGGTACGGTCTGTTTCAAGCCATCGGTGGTAAATATAATGGTGATATACTCATTGTCTTTTATCTTTTCATACTGTTCTTTCTCTAATAAGTATAGAATGCTCCAATTATCATTCGTTACAATTTTATACACCGTGCTGCCTTTTTGCTGAAGCTTGTTAGTTCGCAGCTGCTTCTTCTGATAAGCAGTCTTATCAAATGACTTTGCCGTTGCGGAATCTGCCGTCATATCCTCATAACCATCCGCATAATAAACGACAACTCCACTGGTATCTGTTCTGGCAACCTTTAAGGAGGTGGTCTTATCTTTTAAAAGTGTCTTTAAATTCGTTAGCATGCTGTCATTATAAATCTGCATGGAAGAATTGGAAAGCTCCTCCTTTAGCTGATAAGCATAGGAAAAATTCCCGCTGTCATAATCTTTCTGAAAATCCGTAATTTCATCTTTGATGGCATCCGCATCATCCGAGGATATGGTATGATTGCTGTCATCTGCAGCAAGGACATCGGAATAATCATTTCCGCCGTCTACGGAATATACTACAGAATTCTTTGCAACACGCTCTCCATCCCTGTGATAGTAATTGATATACCCTGCCGTATCCGTATCAACCAGCTTCTCATCCCTGAATATCAGCCCGTCCAATACAAAATCATCAGCCGTGGCACCCTCTTTTACCTCATAAATTGTAAGATGGTCTTTTGAAAAATATAAATATATATTAATCAGCACATAGACAAAAACAATGAAGAAGGTAATTGCCCCAATGTTTATGCTTCTGGCTTTCCTGAATTTTCTTACCTTATTGCCGGAACCCAAATTCCCTAACCCCCTCTTTTATTTATGAATAAATAGTTAAAATCTTTTATTCTTCTATCTATTATACTTACTACGCCAGGAGAATAAAAGCCCTAAATTCAAAAAATTGAACAAATAAATTTGATTCGGGTTTCATAAGTCAATATCACAGACGGGCCCACGAAAGTATGGGGGTTAAAATACACTCAGTTCTGTGAAATTCACTTATTTACATTTTTATACTCCCAATATACATAGACGTAATCCGTGATTAACTTATGACTTCCGAATCAAAATTTTTATTTTCTATACTTAATCTCTGTCTCTTTCTGCTTCCTTTAACCCTAAGAATAATCTGTACAAAAATGGCAATAATAAAAAATGCAAGAAGGAGGTAATCAAGTGAAAACATTAGATTATATCGCATTGACACTTGTCATCATCGGCGCCATCAACTGGGGTCTCATCGGCTTCTTGGGATTTGACCTTGTAAGAGTCATATTTGGTGATATGACAGTAATGTCTAGAATTATTTATGCTCTTGTAGGTATTGCAGGCTTGTATGCCCTGAGTTACTTCGGAAGACTTCGCAGCGAATAGGCCGTTGAAGATTTGGACAGTCTGTGGTATACCTTAGGAACAGAAATCAGGAAATGAAATAAGAGGCAGGTGATAGTTACACCTGCCTCTTATTTCATTATTTATAAAGCAACTGCTATATTTTCACGTATTATTTCAGGTAATGAATATTCTGCCATGGAAATGCTAATGATAAAATCCACGTTGTATTCCTTTGATATCTTATCTAATTTCGTTAAGGTGGGAGTTAAGAGATCTCCTTCGATGAAGGCGATGTTCAGAAAACTGTCTAAAAAAACAGCTTCCAGATCATGATCCTGTGACACAAGACCGCATATAAAACCAATAAATTCACTGGAATTCTCAATACAATAATCTTTCACATTAATAAGCCGGATTCGGTTGCTCAGCTCATACATGTGTTTATTATTCTTGTCCAGATAAATTACATTGCCTTTTAAATCTCTTGCTGCTTGGTTGGCTTTCTCAATTAGTATTTTTGTCTTGCCTTTACCCTTTTCGCCTGCGATTATCTGTATCATTGTAATCTCCTCCTTAAGATGTGTATTAAATTCGGGTGAAATTATATAAATAATTCCTAAATATACTTATATTATAGTATATTTTCACCCAAAGTACAACCACAATATAGAAAACCGGTTACTTAATCATCTTCAATAAATCCGTCATTTGTGAGAAAAGACTATCACTGCTGTCGGCTTTTAGAATGAGGGAGATGTAGTCTTTCTTATTCTTATCCTTACTGTACAATATAAGACAGCTTCCCGCCTTACCAGTGGTTCCTGTTTTGCCGCCAACGACTGTAATACCTTTCGGCGCATTTTCCGCTCCCTTCAGATAACGGTTGGTAGTCAGGAAATTCTTTGTTACCGGATTGCCGCTGGCATCCTTATATGTTACAGTATATTCTGATTTATTAATAATAGAAAGAAATTTATCGTATGTGACTAATTGATGAAATATCAAATATAAATCATATGCCGTTGTATAATGGTTATCATCGTGCAGACCGTGAGGATTTACAAAATTCGAATGCACGGCACCTGCGTCCTTTGCGGCCTGGTTCATCATTTTCGCAAATTCACCGATGGTTCCTCCAACGTGCTCTGCAATAGCCACACCCGCATCATTCCCGGAATATATTAGAAAAGAATAAAGAAGGTCTTCCAACTTAATCGTATCCCCTTCTTTAAAGCCACATAGCTTGGCTCCGCTTTCCGTTATATGAGAAGCGTTATAGCTGATTGTGACCATGTCATTTAAGTCGGCTTTTTCTAATACCACCAAGGTAGTTATGAGCTTTGTCAGACTTGCCGGATATAATCTTTCATATACATTATTGGCATAAATAACCTTTTTATCCGTATTATTTACAATTAATGATGCCTCTGCCGTTATAGCAGGGTCAGACATGTGATTAAGTTTGTCCGGTATAACTGCAAGATCAGATGCAAAAAAATCAGGTGCTTCTTCACTGCTGCTTGCCGACAGGTTCAAACCATCCATATTAGCAAAGGGCAGTGCCAAATCATCTTGATTCCTGCATCCGGTCAGGAGTGTAACAGATAACAGAAGACAAAACAGCTTTTTCTTCATTGTATTATCAGCTTTCATATTAATCCCCATGCATATCGCAAGTTTGCTTGCGATACTGCTTAAATAAAAAGATTAAAAATGCAGCGCATTTTTCAATCTAATCCCATGCATATCACAAGCATGCTTGTGATACTGCTTTAATAAAAAGATTAAAATGCAACGCATTTTTATCTAATCCTCATGCATATCGCAGGCGGGCCTGCGATACTTCTTAAATAGAAAAAACTATGATCTTAATATTTCACGCCAGTCAAGATCTCCGCGATCCAGCGCTTTTATCATAAGTTCCGCAGATGCCAAGTTAGTTGCTAAAGGAATATTATGAGTATCACATAAACGCACAACTGTATTTACATCCGGCTCATGGGATTTCGGAGAAAGGGGATCTCTTAAAAAAATAACAAGATCCATCTGATTATGCTCAATCTGTGCTCCCATCTGTTGTTCTCCGCCAAGGTGTCCAGCAAGGTATTTATGAACATTCAGATTCGTCACTTCCTCAATCAGTCTTCCCGTTGTTCCGGTTGCATATAGTTCATGCTTATTTAAAATACCCCGATATGCTATACAAAAATTCTGCATCAATTTCTTCTTTGCATCATGCGCTATCATACCAATATTCATATGGTGTTACCCCCTTCTATATTTTCTCTGTAAATTTATATTGATTATGATTCCGATGGCTATCATGCTGCTCATCATGGAGCTGAGTCCATAACTGACAAAAGGCAGTGGTATACCGGTATTCGGTAATATTTTTGTCGCCACACCAATATTGACAAACATCTGAAACACAAACATAGCAGAAATACCGATAGCAATCAGCCGCCCCAATCTGTCAGGCGCATGGCTTGCTATGATCAAACACTTAAAAATGATAATGGATAATAGCACTATTATAACACAACCGCCAATAAATCCAAGACTTTCTCCTGCCACCGAAAAAATAAAATCACTTTCCGATATAGGAACGTAGGTATCGCTTTGAATTGCATCCTTTCCTTCCGAAAAAAGCTTTCCGGTAAGTTTTCCGGAACCAATTACTTCAACAGAATTCTCCTGCTGATAAAGTGTGGAAGAGGATTTGTCGGCTCCCGGATTCATGAAAGCCTCTATTCTGTTCTGCTGATAATTCGTCAGGAAGAAAATGTCATAATTATTCTGAATTCCCCACAAAGTTCCAATAACAAGTGGGATTACAGTAATTAAAATTGGTAGAATTATCTTTAAGCTTAACCCTCCCGCAAATATCATTATAGCAAAAATAAACAGAATAACAAGACTCGTTGATAAATTTGTTTGTGTTAAAATAAGAAAAGTTGGAATAGCTATCAACACTCCAAGCAGAACTAATACATAAAATTTCTTCATCCTGTCTTTGAATATCACTAATAGTTTTGCCATAAAAATGATAAGTATAATCTTTGTAAGCTCTGATGGTTGAAATTCAAATACTTTTAAGTCCAGCCATCTCCTGGAACTGTTGTGTTCCACTCCAATAAGCTTTACAGCAACTAAAAGTATCAGGTTAATAAAGTATAGTATAATGTAAAACTGGCTGATGAAATGATAATCTATAAGAGATACCACAGCTACTATAAACAATCCCAGTACCAGCCCCATTATTTGTTTGAGAAACAAGCCTTCCTGAGCTATTCGAACCAGGTATACCCCGATTGCGCTCAAGATAATTACAAAGGTCACTAAGCTGAAATCATAATTCCTTATACTGTACTTTTTTAATGGAAACATAACTTTACCCTAACTTTTCTTTATTTGTTGGACTTCATATCCTTAATGGGAATGTTAGCAAATAATGCAGGAACGGTCCCATTATTACCTTCAGATTCTGTCTGTGTAATTTTAATATCAAGCCCCTCTAAGTCAATTTCTACATACCGGGAAATAACGGCGATAATGTCATTTTTTATCTGTTCCATTAGCTCCGGTGAACATCCTGCCCTGTCTGAGACAAGTACTAACTTCAAACGGTCTTTTGCAACACCGCTGGAAGTTTTTTTTCTGAAAAAGTCCGCCAATCCCATATTAATACTCCTCTCCCTAATTTTTCTTTAGTAAGCTTACCAGCCTGTTAAATAGTCCCTGCTTTCCGTTTAATTCAAGGAACGGTACTTCCTCTCCCAGTATTCTGCGGCAGATATTCATATAAGCCTGGCCTGCTGACGTATTAGTTCCAACTAAGGGTTCGCCCTGATTGGTGGAAATAACAATATTTTCATCATCGGGGACAACACCGATTAAGCCGATGGCAAGGATTTCAACAACATCCTCACTGGACATCATATCGCCTCTTTTAACCATATCAGGCCTTAAACGGTTTACAATCAAGTGTGTCTGTTTCATTTCGTTGGCTTCTAATAAACCAATAATTCTATCGGCGTCCCTTACCGCTGATACCTCAGGGGTGGTAACTACTAATGCTCTGTCCGCGCCTGCTATGGCATTCTTAAAGCCCTGTTCAATACCGGCAGGACAGTCCATTAATATGTAATCGTATTCTTCTCTCAATTCATCCGCAAGCTTCTTCATCTGCTCCGGGGTAACCGCTGTCTTGTCCCTGGTCTGTGCAGAAGGCAGAAGGTAAAGGTTGGGATATCGCTTATCTTTTATAAGTGCTTGTTTCACCCGGCAGTTTCCTTCAATTACATCTACCAGATTATAAACGATTCTGTTCTCAAGTCCCATGACCACATCCAGATTTCTAAGTCCTATATCCGTATCAATCAGAATAACCTTCTTGTCCAGCTTTGCAAGTCCTGTTCCGACATTTGCCGTTGTTGTTGTCTTTCCTACTCCACCCTTACCGGATGTTACTACGATTACTTCGCCCATCATGTTATCCTCCAAAAACTTATTATAAGTTTATATCATTTATAACCTCTTTACTCAAAGGTTCTATATAGATATTTCCATCTTCCAAAAAAGCAATCTTCGTTTCCTTGCCTGCGCTTTTCTCAGGCTTGTCCGGCGATCTGGCTATGGTATCGGCAATCCGTATCTGAACTGGGCTCATATCAAGGGCAACTACAAAGGAATTTGTATTGCCGGATGCACCGGCAAATACGCTTCCCTTTAAGGAACCCAGAACAATAATATTTCCCTTTGATACAATTCGTGCTCCCGGATTGATATCTCCTATCACGATGATACTGGTTTCCACCTCTAACACCTGGCCTGACCTTAGATTTCCCTTGTAGAATTGTCCCGTAGTGTTGGACAGCTCCATCAGCTTTTCATCCAGGGCTTTTTTAAATTTTTCTTCTGTCTGCGGATCATCTTCTATGACACAGACCACATGCAGCTTGGTTTCTTCGGCAATGATATTTAAGATATCACGCTGCTGCTCTGTTGTCAGCTTTCTTCCCTCAAAGCTTAAAGCCATTTGGGCCTTATCGAAGAATTTAGCGGACTCGCGGAACTTCTCAGCTATTTTTTCTCTTAAGCTGTCATACTCCATTTCACTGTCCAGCACGACAATAATACCGTATTTATTGCCTTTTATAATGACTGGGTTGTTCATAAACACCTCCTGATTGCTCTATGCTATATAATTAATCTGTAAAGGACACTGTCTCAGATTCCGGCATAATCGCTTTTCCCTCCGGCTTCTTGTATCCAGGCTTTTTGAAATAATATCCATACAGATATTTACTAAGCTCTACTGCATTGCTGGAAGCATAACCATAGGGTATAACAGTCACCATGGATATTTCCGGCTTGTCGTAGGGTGCATAAGAAACAAACAAAGCATGGTTTCCATGTAATTTACTTTCCTGGGCTGTACCGGTCTTTCCTGCAACCTTTAAAGGAAAATCCTTAAAGATATAGGACACGGAGCTTCTGCTTCCGTTTGCCACCTTGTACATGCCTTCATGGACTAAATCCCAGTAGGTGCTGCTGATGGAATTGATTTGAGTGCTTTTTGCCTTATTATCCAAAATCACCTTTCCATCCTTATCCACTACCTTCTTAAGCAGTGTCAGATCATAAGAGGTTCCGCCGGTAGCTACCGTTGTCAGATATCTTGCCAATTGGACAGGCGTATAGTTATTAGTGCCCTGTCCGATAGCTGAACGTACCGCATCCATATCGGAGGTTTTAGGGTCTGCTTCTTCCAACTCAATTCCTGATTTTCTATCCAATCCCAATAATTTTGCATATTTGGCAAGCTTTTTAAGACCGGTTGAGGTTTTTTCGGAATCATTTCCGTTATTGCTTAAACGCCAGCCCATTTCATAGAAGAAATAGTTACAGGAAACCTCCAGGGCTGTGGTTATATCCACCTTCCCATGGCTGGATGAGGACCAGTCCTTGGGTGGATGATAGGTTACCTTGTTAAATATGGTTTTATCCAGGACAGTCTCTCCCGGCTGTAATACGCCTTCATCAAGAGCAGCAAGGGAGGTAACCATTTTATAAGTGGAACCCGGAGCTGTTCTCTGTTTTGTTGCCCTGGAAATAGTAGGCTGCGAAAGATCGTTATTTACTTTCGTAAAATAATTATAATCAACCTTATTGGCAAAATAATTATTGTCGTAACCCGGATAGGATACCAAAGCCCGGACCTCACCTGTTTTGACATCCGTAACTACCACCGAGGCACTGCAGGGATCCAAAGCAAGCTGGGCCGGTGTTATCTCAATGTTACGTATCTTTTGGGTAATAAAAGTATAGGGGGATAAAACTCCGCTTTCTAATTTGGTAATATCTTCTTTATTGTATTTTAACACACCTTGGTCGAATAATAAAAGACAAATTTCTTTTCCTGATAATTGATAGGAATATACCAGCTCTTTATAGACCATTTTTTGAAAAAGAACATCATCTGCCATGGAATCCGTAATATGATTCAACAGCTTGCCGTACAGTTCATCCGTACTGTAATAGGCCTCCCCATCGGTTTTTTTATCCAGGAATTTATTTGTATCCACCCAATTCTTTGAGATTGCATATTGCAGGAACTTGCTAAGGCTTATCTTATCCTCCACATACTTATTATACATCTCATCGGACTGGTCTATTGGTTCCAGCAGAGAAGAAGAATCTGTAATATCCGACTGCTTTGTCAGCAGAATCCCCTCATTTTTCAGTTTCTTGTAAACATAATTCAGATAGTCCGACATGGATTCAGAAACATTGGAACTAAGAGCATCCGAGTTAATGGACAGTTTACTTTTTAAATCATCGAGTACGGAATTTCTCTTAGACGTATATTTCTTATATACGGCTTTTTCAAGCCCGGTGGCATCATCTGAATTAAAAGTCGTTACATCAATTACACTGTTGTTAATTAATGCATTGTAAACATCATAAATAGGGATTTTAATGTTCTTTGCCGATTCACCTCTTGTTCCCGCATCAGTGCTGTTATTGATTTTAGAAAGCAGAATTCCGGCAAGAGCACGCTCAATAATCTTATAATATGCTTTTTGAAGGTCGCTGTCTGTAGTCAGATAGACATCTCCCCCTGCAATTGGTTCCGTTCTGCTCAAGGTTTCCAGGTATTTATTGACAGCATTGACCGAAACACTTTCAATTCCCTTTTTTCCTGCCAGGTACGATTCAAATACCTTTTCCACTCCCAGCTTTCCGATCATATCAGAGGTATTATAGCCGGAGTCCTCTCCCAGGTTCTGTAGTTCGGTATCATTTACAAGTCCTGTATATCCGATGATATGGGCATTATAAATACTGTCATTGTATACCCGGTAGGGCTGCTGCTTAATTTCCACTCCTGAAAGTATACTGCTGTTTTCATAAATAGCTGCAACTGTTTCAGGGCTGACCTTTGAGGAAATGATAATCTGGTTATAAGGCGGAAAATTGCTGAAAATAGCGTAGCGCAAGGTCATAATCTTAAGTGCTTCTTCCATTTTGTAGTCATCCGAAATTTTAAACATGGCAACACTCTTATCCCCATGCCTTAAAAAATCAAACACCTGTGCAGCAGTGGCGTTTTTCTGCTCCTCGCTCAGCTTATCGATGGAAGATTTCCCGTAGGCATTCATCAAAAAGCGTAATCTGGCCTTGCCGCTTACCGTAAATTCCGGTTCTTTATCCTTATTCAGTGTAATGCCAAACTCATTTTCTATACTGTTTCCGTATTTCTCCAAAATGTTTATCAGATTAAAAAGCATCTTGTTCAGATCATCATTGGAGGTTTTTGTAATGTTTTCCAATACGACAGAGTAACTAATTTCATTGTACGCAAGTAATTTTCCGTTTCTGTCATAAATATTTCCCCTGGTACTCTTTATTTCCCTCTCTCTTGTGGTTCTTACCTGGCTGGCCTTTTCAAAACTTTCTCCCTGTATAATCTGAAGAGTATAAATACGGCTTATCAGAATTCCAATCAGAGCCAGAAATATTAAGGTGACAGGAAATAACCTGGAGGTAAAGACCTGTTTTATCTTTTCCCAAACAATATCCAGCAACTAGAATCCCTCCTCTTCTTCTTTTTTCTCTGTCTTATCGTTAATTATGTTTAACAGCTTATACAGGAATACGGATATAATAACTGTATATATCAGATCCGGCAGCCCTTTGTGAACAAAATAGAATCCAATATTCAATTTGCCCCGGAGTAAGTACTCAAATATATAATAGAGAAAAAAGTAAACTAAATCACTAAGTCCAACAAGTATTAACGGAATTGTCATATTTTCCTTCACAAATATCCGGTAGCAAAAACCGTTCAAATACCCGATAGTCATAAAAATCAGAGCATAAAGCCCTACAATATACCCATAACATAAATCTATCAGCAGTCCGCAAAAAAAGCCTGTCAGCAAGCCTTCTCTTCTTCCTTTTGTAAGTCCAGCCGTAGCGGTTAAGATTAACAGAAGGTTCGGAGCAACTCTGGCTAAGGAAAACCACTGAAATATGGTAGTCTGTATTAAAAAACACAGGAATATTTCTGCAATTACAATAACGAATCTTTTCACTTAAATTTTGGTTCACCTTACCTTTCCCGCCGCTACTTCTTTAATTGTTCTTTTCGTTCGGTTATAACAAGCACTTCATCCAGCCTGCTGAAATCCACCGCCGGTATCAAATGAGCTGTTTTTGTCAAGTTGTTGGGTTCAACGGTTATATCCGTCACATAGCCGATTAATATCCCCTGTAAGTATTTTGTACTGATAGAGGAAGTGACGACCTCGAATCCATCGGATATTTTCGCATCCTTTGCAATGAGGGAAACATCCAGAATTCCTTTGCTGTAGGATTCCATACTGCCGTTGACGATACAGTTGTCGGATGTTTTGATGAACATTCCGTAGACATTGCTGGAATCATCGATAATGGAGCGCACCTTGGAGTAATTCTGATGTACCTCCGTTACAATTCCCACAAGGCCATTTCCGGCAATCACGTTCATGTCAACATCGATGCCATCTTCCTTTCCTTTATCAATGGTAAAGTTATTATACCAGTTATTGGGATCTATACTGATTACCCTGGCACCTACCTTGGGATAATCCGCGTATTTCTGATCCAGCTTATACAGGTCACGGAAGCGGTCCAGTTCATATTTATCCTGAAGCAGTATCTTGTTCTCATAAGAAACTTCGGATAGTTGTTTCTTTAAATCTTTGTTTTCTTTTAGGAGAGTGCTTAACTTTACAAATTTATCTCCCTGGGCAGCAATTGCCTTGCCCACCGTATTAATTCCGTTCTGCATGGGCATTAAAACATCCCCTACTGCCCCTTTTACAGGTGATAAGGCCTCACTGTAACGAAAGGATATAAACATCAGGATGAGACATAAGACGACTCCCCCGATAAAGAGATGCTTGGGGTTAATCAAAAAACCTGGTCTCCTTCTCATATGGACCTCCTTCCCTTTCATTTATTTTTATCAGACCTTTATAGTTGTTTCTTTTAACGGACTAGCCAGGTCTGATAAATGATGGTCTTCTATAATCCTGCCGAGGCCGTTTACCACCGTATTGGCAGGGTCATTGCAGATATTTATCTGAAGTCCGGTTTCCTTTGCTAAAAGAGTATCCAGTCCCTGTATGGCGGAAGAACCACCGGTAACATAGATTCCGGAATCTATAATGTCCGAAGAAATTTCAGGTGGAGTCCTCTCAAGGATTATTCGTATGGCATCAATAATGGAATAAATATATTCTATGATAGCATCATAAACAAAGGAGGAGCTGATATCCACTTCCGTAGGAAGGCCCGTTACCACATTCCTTCCATAGGCTTTCATGCTGTGTTCTTCCGAAGGAACGGCTGTTGCCAGCTCCTTCTTGATATTTTCCGCCGTTTTATCACCAATTACCAGATTATAACTTTTTTTAACAGTGGATTTAATGGATTCATCCAGGCGGCTGCCTCCGATAGGAATAAGCTTACTGATGACGATTCCTCCCAGGGACATAATAGAAACTTCCGTCGTATCGGCACCAATATCAACCACCATTACACCCTTGGCATTATTGACATCAAGACCGATACCGACTGCGTCGGCAATGGGCTTTTCCACTATTTTAATGGACTTGGCTTTTGCCCGGGAGCTGGCTATCAGGTCATAAAAGGCTCTTCTTTCCACCTCTGTGATGTCGGTAGGAGTAGCTATCAGAATAGCGGAAGCCTTTATACTGCCTCTTTTATACAGCCTGTTGAACATATAGTTAATCAGCTCCAGCATATTATTGATGTCCGCTATGACCCCGTTTTTTACCGGATAGCTGACATTGATATTAGCCGGTGCTTTTCCATGCATTTCAAATGCTTCATTACCGGCAGCAATTACCTTTTTCTTTCCTTCTACCGCAATAATATTTTTTTCGTCTACCACAACGCCTTCATTCTTATGGTATATTTTAATGGTACTGGTTCCCAAATCAATTCCGTAAGTCTTTCCTGCCATTTTTTTATCTCATTGCATATTTTTATCTAAGCGCATACATGAAAGGGTGTTCTACCTGTCTGTCTGCCGCAATGTTTTCCTTTCTAAATATATCCCTGCTCCGCAAGGCTCATATACTTATTATCACCAATTATAATATGATCCATAAGCCGGATTCCTACTAAATTTCCAGCTTCTTTCATTCTTTGGGTGGTTTTGATATCTTCTTTGCTTGGAGTAGGATCCCCGCTGGGATGGTTGTGAAGAAGTATGATATTAACCGCTTCGTATTTAAGAGCATTTAAGAAAATTTCCCGGGGCGAAAGCAGCGAACTGCTTACCGTGCCGGTTGAAATAATCATATCTTTCAGTAACCTGCTCTTAGCATCCATCATAACCAGATATACCATTTCCCTTTGAAGATGTCTCATTTCCTGCATGTAATAATTTGCAACTGCTTCGGGAGTGGCAAGTATCTGCCTCCCGTCATTTGTAGCTTTCGCCATTCGCTTTGTCAGCTCCGTAATACACAGAAACTGTATCGCCTTTACTCTTCCGATTCCTTTAATGGATTTAAAGTCATTAAGGCTCATGTGGTTCAATCCAAGGAGTCCCTTATAGGTCTTAGAAAAGGAAAGCACCCGGGCTGCCACATCTACCACCCGTTCTCCTGCCGTTCCGGTTCGGATAATCACAGCAAGAAGTTCGGCATCAGAGAGTACACCCGGGCCTAATCTTTCACATTTTTCATAAGGCCTTTCTGATAAAGGCATTTCCTTTAAGGTATAATACTTTTCATTCATTTGTCCTCCTACCTTCTCTCTCCGGGAAAAAGCAGGATATTAAAGCTTTCGGTATACTATTATTGCCAAAATAATGCCAATAATACCGCCAATGGTTATTTTAATGGTCAAGCCGAAGCTTAAGACCATAACACCCAGATTCAGTTTTACAACTCCGCCCTGTCCAGAACTGCCTATGCCGAACTGCTGGCCATAATTAAGCCAAGAAAGGTAAGGAACATCTTTCGCCAGATATCCGAGAAAGCCTCCAAGGACTACCCCTGACAGCAGAACGATTAATAAGACGCCTGTATTCTTTGCATTTATTCTGGACATTGGATTTGTACCTCCACTACAAAAATTTCCCCTATATTTTATCATATATTCCTGGGTTTGTATACACCAATAGAATAAATTAAAGGGATACCAATCCTTCCTCCTGCAGCTTCTGAACAGACATCAGGATACCGAACTTTGCATGGTACCATGTCAGCCCGCCCTGAAAATATACATTATAAGGAGGCTTAATGGGAGCATCTGCGCTGAGCTCAATGCTTGCTCCCTGGATAAAGGCTCCTGCTGCCATGATGACGTCACAGGTATAGCCGGGCATCGCCCAGGGTTCAGGGATAACATAGCTGTCCACCGGAGCAGCGGCCTGAATACCGCGGCAGAAGGCAATTACTCCTTCTTTGGTGCCAAGGGTCACGGCCTGTATAATATCATGCCTTGATTCTGTTCCGTTGGGCACTACAGAAAAGCCCAGTTTTTCATAAATATTGGCAGCAAAGACAGCTCCCTTTAAGGCTCCCGATACAACCTGGGGCGACAGGAACAGGCCCTGAAAGAGCTGGCTGTTAACACCCAGGGTAGCCCCTACCTCTTTTCCAAGCCCGGGAGCAGTAAGTCTGAAAGCTGCATTATCAACATATTCTGCCTTACCGGCAATATATCCTCCGATTGGTGCAAGGCCGCCGCCCGGATTTTTAATTAGTGAGCCCACCACCAAATCGGCCCCTGCATCGGTGGGTTCAATGGTTTCAACAAACTCTCCGTAACAGTTATCCACCATGCAGATAACCTCCGGTTTGATGGATTTGACAAAGGCTATCAGCTCGCCGATTCGTTTAACCGAAAGGGTGGGTCTTGTGGCATAGCCCTTGGAGCGCTGGATGGTAACCAGCCTGGTCCGCTCATTGATGGCATTTTTTATTCCTTCAAAATCAAAATCTCCATTCTCCAGTAAATCCACCTGGGAATAAGTGATTCCGTATTCCCGTAAGGAACCGGTCAGCCTTTCTTTTTTTTCACCGGTTTCTCCGATTCCGATTACACCCTCCAAGGTATCATAAGGCTTCCCAACAGGGGAAAGAATTTCATCCCCCGGTCTCAGATTGCCGGAAAGTGCCGTACTTAGTGCATGGGTTCCGCTGATCAGCTGGGGTCTTACCAGAGCTGCTTCCGTGTGAAATACCGATGCATAAACCTGTTCTATGGTATCCCTGCCCAGATCATTATAGCCGTAGCCCGTAGTAGCTGCAAAATGTATGTCGCTGACACGGTTGTCCTGAAATGCTTTGATGACCTTAAGCTGGTTATATTCTGCTACTTTGTCGATTTCTTCAAATCTGTCCTTTAATTCACTTTCAATTATCCTTCCAAGCTCCAGTATTTCTGAATTGATGGAAAGGTCCTTATACATTTGTTCCAATTGCTGTTTCACGGTTTTGCCCTTTGCCTTTCTGATGCTGTAATGCCCTTTTCTTTCATGGATTTTAGAAGGGCATCAAGGATTTCTTCTTCATTTTTATAATCATCCTTTAAAATCCATATAACTTCTTTTTCTCTCTTAAACCAGGTTATCTGCCGCTTGGCAAAATGTCTGGTTTCCTGCTTAATAGCTTCCACGGCTTGTTCCAGGGTAGTATCCCCCTTCAGGTATTCTAGGATTTCCTTATACCCCAGGCCCTGCATGGAAACCATGCCGGAGGTTAAGCCTCTTTCCAGAAGCTTATTTACCTCTTCTGTGAGTCCTTCCTTCATCATGACATCCACTCTTTGGTTAATCCTGTCATACAGAATCTTCCTGTCAGTATTTAATACAAAGTAACAAAAATTATAGGGTGATTCCTTCTGCCGCTGTTCTTCGTTGTGGGCGGATATCCGCTCTCCTGTCTGGGCATGGTATTCTAGTGCTCTGATTACCCGCTTGACATTATTCGGATGAATAGCCTCTGCCGCTGCCGGGTCCACCTCTTTTAGACGGTCATGGAGATATTGTGCTCCCTGTTCCTTTGCCAGGGCAAGCAGGCTGTCCCTGCAGGCATTATCCTCTTCCGCTTCCTTAAAATCAATGCCGTAGAGCACTGCCTGAATATAGAATCCGGTTCCCCCTGTAAGAATGGGTATTTTGCCTTTTGAATAGATTTCTTCCATATATTTATGGGTGTATTCCTGAAACTTTACTACATTGAAATCTTCCTCCGGCTCCAGCTCGTCTATGAGGTAATGCTTTATTCCCTGCATTTCCTCCTTCTTTATTTTGGCAGTGCCAATATCCATATGCCGGTATACCTGCATGGAATCTGCACTGATGATTTCTCCGCCGATTCTTTTGGCAAGCTCTATTGAAAGAGCAGTTTTTCCGACGGCAGTTGGCCCAGTCAGTACTATTAAAGGTTTTTTCATATCTGTTAATTCCATCCTTATTTACTTAAACAATACGCTTAAATTTTCTCTCCACCTCATATTTGCTCATGGAGATTATAACAGGTCTTCCATGAGGGCAGTTATAGGGATTCTCAAGGGTTAATAATTGCTCAATTAATGCATGGGCTTCTTCCACCGATAGCTTGTGGCTGCCCTTAACAGCCGCCTTGCAGGACATGGAAGCAATTTTGTCCAGTATGATTTCCGGTGTATTATTATAGCCTTCCTCCGTAAGCCCGTCGATGATTTCAATTAATACATCATAATGGACCAGATTATATAAATCCCCCGGGACGGCACGGACGGCATATTCCTTCCCTCCGAACTCTTCAAATTCAAAGCCGGCTTCTGTCAGAAAATCAAGATTATTTACCAGTGCTTCCTTTTCCCTCATATTAAGTGAAAGAATGATAGGAGGCATAAGCTGCTGGGAAAAATGCTCCTTTTCCTTCAGCTTCTTTACAATCCGCTCATACAGAACCTTTTCATGGGCCGCATGCTGGTCAATGATAAACATCTTATCGCCAAATTCTACAATCCAATAGGTATTAAACAGCTGCCCTATGATTTTATGCCCTGTAACAGCCTCTCTTGAAAGGAAGGATATCTGTTCATAGGCTGAAGCAGTATTTTCAGGAGTTTCAGACGCTGCTTTTTGAGCTGCATAATCTGCAGAATTCCGGGCTGCTTCAGTTACTGGACCTGGAACCGCTTCCTGCAGGACATTAGCATCTGCATTCTCAATTGCTTCCCTTGCAGCAATACCAGTAACTCCGGCTGCGGCATTACCGCCAGCTTCCATTGCCGCTCCAAAAGCAGCTTCCTTTGTCATATTACCGGCAGCTTCCCTTGCCATATCACCTGCAATTTCCTTTGCTGCTCCGTCCGCTGCTTCTTCAGACATCTTCTGCACCAGCTGCTCCGTGAAAGCCTGTGAAAAGCTATTTGGGTAAGCAGCTTCTTCTAAAAGCAGCTCTTCCCCCTCCTGTCCTTCCATCCTCCTTCTGTCCATATTTTCTTTTAAGAAGGAAGGAGCGGAATCCACATAGGATTTCAGACGTCCGATTTCTGTTTCCCTGACGGCTTCCTTTATAGCCGGGTCGGCTTGGGAAGCGTTAGTTCCTTGGAAAGTCCTTTGAGGAGCCTGATAGGAATGCCCTTCCTCCTGTCTTCTCTTAATCTCAAAGGGCTCCGGAAGCTTCTGGTTTACTTTTTCTTTTTCTTCTTCCTTTGTCAAATACACCTCGGTAATTAAATCTCTGCCCTCCAGGGTATTTTTTAAGCTTTTGTATATAAACTGAAAGAGCTCTTCCCCGTTCTTAAAGCGCACCTCCAGCTTGGCCGGATGTACATTTACATCGATAAGCTCTGTGTCAACGGTTAGCATCAGGGCTGTAAAGGGATACCGGTGAAGCATAATATAAGGCTTAAAGGCTTCTTCAATGGCTTTATAGATAATGGGATTCCGGACAAACCTTCCATTGATAAAATAATTTTCATAATTTCTATTTCCCCTGGAAATAGCCGGCTTGGCAATAAAACCGGACATAGAAAAGCTATCCTCCTCGGACTTTACGGAAACCAGATGGGAGGTAATGTCCCTGCCATATATATGGTAAATAACATCCCTCTGGTTATTATTTCCTGAGGTATGGAGCTTAATCTGTCCGCTGATAATAAATTTAAATGAGATTTCAGGATGGGAAATCGCTATTCTTTCCATAAAATCCTGTATGTAACCTGCTTCTGTCTGGGGAGACTTTAAGAATTTTCTTCTGGCCGGCGTATTAAAAAAGAGATTCCTTATGATAAAGGTGGTTCCTGAGGGGCAGCCAATGTTCTCCGTTCCTTTTTCCACACCGCCGTCTATGAGATAGCGTATTCCGGTAAAGCTTTCTGCCGTCTTGGTCACAAGCTCAACCTGGGATATTGCCGCAATACTGGAGAGAGCTTCCCCTCGAAAGCCAAGGCTTTTTATTCGAAGAAGGTCGTCCGCATTCCTTATCTTACTGGTAGAATGGCGCAAGAATACATAAGGCATATCACTTTCCTCTATCCCGGAACCGTTATCTGTGATACGGATAAAGCTGATTCCGCCCTCTTTGATTTCCACCGTAATTACAGTTGCTCCGGCATCCACGGAGTTCTCCACCAGCTCCTTTACTACGGCGGAGGGCCGTTCAATAACCTCTCCTGCTGCTATTTGGTTTATGGTAGCATCATCCAATACTGTTATTCTTGGCATTAATTATTCACCATCCTTTCTGGCTGAAAAACAATCCTTGCATACCTCTATTGCTTCACCTTTTCCTGTAACTGGTATAAGTAATTCATCGCATCCATAGGCGTCATGGCATTTAAATTCAGCCCACGGATTTCTTCTATATAGGAGGGCTCGGCAAACTGATAATCAAAGAAAGAAATCTGATTCTCCAATTCCCTGTTTTTCCTTCCGTTCTTTTCCTTCTGCTCCAAGGCCGCCCCACATTCGGAAAGATAAGCTTCCTCAGAGGTTTCCTCCTGGACGGTAACAGCCTTCATGGACTTTGCCTTGTCCGTAATATCATTCAGACTCAATTCCTCTACGATATCTTTCGCACGTTTCAGTACACCGTCCGGAACTCCTGCCAGTTTTGCTACCTGGATACCGTAACTTTTATCGGCGCCGCCGGAAATTATCTTTCGAAGGAATATGATATCTTCCCCTTGCTCCTTGACAGCAATACAATAGTTATTGACACTGTCAATTTTTCCTTCCAGCTCTGTCAGCTCATGATAATGGGTGGCAAACAGGGTCTTTGCACCTAAGAGCTTCGGATTTGCGATATGCTCTACCACCGCCCAGGCAATTCCCAGTCCGTCAAAGGTACTGGTTCCCCTTCCGATTTCATCCAGTATAAGCAGACTGTTCTTCGTTGCATTGCGAAGGATATTGGCTACCTCTGTCATTTCCACCATAAAGGTACTCTGCCCGGAGGCCAGATCATCAGAAGCTCCCACCCTGGTAAAAATCCTGTCCACGATTCCGATATTGCCGGAAACTGCCGGTATGTAACAGCCTATCTGCGCCATCAGAACGATTAAGGCTGTCTGCCTCATATAGGTGGATTTACCCGCCATATTGGGGCCTGTAATAATCGAAATTCGTTTTTCCTTATTATTCAGATAGGTATCATTGGCAACAAACATATCCCCTGTAATCATCTGCTCTACCACAGGATGCCTGCCCTCCTTGATATCAATTATTCCTTCTTCATTCATAACCGGCCTGATAAAGCGGTTCTTTTCGGAAACATAGGCCAGTGAGGTAAACACATCAATTTTAGCGATACCTTTGGCAGTGCGCTGTATACGCTGTACTTCCTTTCCAATGGTATCCCTGATATCGCAGAAGAGCTCATATTCCAGGGAGAAAAGCTTGTCCTCCGCTCCTAAAATAACATCCTCTAATTCCTTTAACTCTGAGGTCGTATAACGCTCTGCATTGGCAAGGGTCTGTTTTCTGATCCAGTTATCGGGAACCAGATTCTGGTAAGAGTTGGTTACCTCCAGATAATACCCGAAAACACGGTTAAACTTAATCTTCAGATTCTTGATGCCCGTATTTTCCCTCTCCTTGGTTTCCAAATCCGCAAGCCAGTTCTTTCCTTCCGTCTTGGCCTTACGGAGCCTGTCCACCTCGGTATGGTAGCCATCCTTTATGATGCCTCCCTCCCTGACCGTAATGGGAGGTTCCTCCTCTATTCCTGCTTCGATAAGGCTGTATAGGTCCCTTAAGGGATCCAGCTCTTCTTCGATTTCCTTTAAAAGGCTGCAGGAGGAATTCTCAAGAAGCAGCTTAATGGATGGAACCATGGACAGGGAATTTTTAAAGGCTATTAAATCTCTGGGGCCGGCACTTTTATAGCTGATGCGGCTGATAAGCCTTTCCAAATCATACACGGCATTAAGATATTCCCTGATTTCTTCTCTGGTAATGGCCGAGCCGTTTAATTCCTCTATGGCATCCAGCCTGTCTGTAATATCCTGTTTATCAATAAGCGGCTGCTCAATATAGCTTCTTAAAAGCCTTGCACCCATGGCTGTCTTTGTCTTATCCAATACCCAGAGAAGAGAACCTCTCTTTTGCTTCTCCCTTAAGGTTTCAACAAGCTCCAGATTTCTTCTGGTGGAGCTGTCAAGTATCATATACCTGCTGGTAGAATAGGGAAGTATTCTTGTCAGATGGGACAGGGAATTCTTCTGGGTTTCATAAAGATACAGCATTACCGAACCGGCTGCCACAACGCCGATGGAATAATCCTTTAAACCAAGACCATTCAATGAGGCCACCTGAAAATGCTCCATCAAAGCCTTACTGCAAGCCTCTTCTTCAAAATACCAGGGCTCTAAGTCAGACATGGAAATACGTAACCGGTTCTTTAAATCAGAGATATCCACACCGCTTACCATAAAGGTACTGTTGCAGATAATCTCGGAAGGTGAATATTTATTGATTTCATCAATCAGTTTTCTTTCGGTATCTACTTCCGTCACATAAAAATCTCCGGTAGTAACATCTACCGTAGCGATTCCGTATGCATTAACGGTATATACAATGCCCATAAGGAAGTTATTTTTCCCTTCCTCCAATGTCTGGGCGTTCAGATTCGTACCGGGTGTGACAATCCGTATTACTTCTCTCTTTACAATACCTTTGGCAACCTTTGGGTCTTCCACCTGTTCACAGATTGCTACACGGTAGCCTTTCGCAATTAACCTGCTCAAGTAATTTTCTACCGCATGATAAGGTATTCCGCACATGGGAGCACGCTCCTCCTGCCCTACGTTCTTTCCGGTGAGGGTTATTTCCAGTTCCCTGGAACAGGTCACCGCATCTTCAAAGAACATCTCATAAAAATCTCCCAAGCGGTAAAAAAGTATGCAATCCTTATATTGTTCCTTTATTTCAACATATTGCTGCATTAAAGGAGTCAATTCAGCCATATCCTTTGTTCCTTCCTATTAATACATAAGTTAATTCCAGCTGCTGCCGGCAAGCTTTCAAAAAACATCCTCTGCCAGCTCTGTGCCGTCTGCGGCACTGGTAGCCAATTTGTCACAACGCTCATTCTGCGGATGTCCGTCGTGGCCCTTGACCCACATAAAAGTAACCTTATGGGGTTCCAGGGCTTTTAAAAGCCTCTCCCACAGGTCAACGTTTTTAACCGGTTCGTTCTTTCCCCTTTTCCAGCCCTTCTTTATCCAGCCCTCCAGCCAATGCTCATTAAAAGCCTTTACAAGGTACTGGGAGTCGGAATACAAGGTCACCTCACAGGGACGGTTTAAGGCTTCCAGCCCGGCGATAGCCGCCATCAGCTCCATACGGTTATTGGTCGTTTTTTTATAGCCCTTTGAATATTCCCGGATATGTTCCGTTCCGGAGGGGTCAATGTAGCTTATAATGGTTCCGTAACCGCCAGGTCCGTCCGGATTCCCTCTGGCAGCTCCATCGGTATAAATAGTTACTTTCATTGAGGCCTCTTTTCCCAGGTAATCAGCTCCTGGCTGTAAGGAAGCTCTTTAATATAGTCACAAAAATCGTGCCATTCCTTTAGCTTATGGTTCTTCCTGGCATTGTACATATTAATCAGGTTCTCATAGTTTAAAGTGCAGGTTCTCATCTGGTTATAGCTGGAAGGAAGCAATTGTATGATACTGTACCAGTAGGATTTATCACCGGTCTCAATAAATAAAAGTCTGAGCTTCTCCAGCTGTCCGATGACGCTTTGAAAAAAAGCCTTTGTTTCCTCTGTTGACTGGTCAGTACTGAAATCCGCTTCTTCAAAGCTCTTACTATGTATCTTGTGCATGGTACTGGTGGAATTGGCAGTGGTTCCAACCTTATAAGTATCAAATTCCTTCCACCAGTATATGGGAGCTGTAATATCCATGGAAACAAGTATCTGGCGCATGAACTTTCTGTGGTCCGTACCGGAGCTGCACAGTCTGGCTGCCAGACCAAGGTCATTTTCTCCCAGGATATACTCGCCCTTTTCATTGTAATAACTGTCGCTCTTTCCCCAGCTGTTCATGGGATTTCTGGCGCCTCTCAGGGCATTTTCAAGATTCATTACACTGATATGTTCAACTTTTAACATGGTAACTCCTTCCGTAATTCCTTTTGATCTATTATTCCATCAGTTTTGCCATATAGAATTCATCCGTCAGCTGCCCATTTACCAGCATGGAATTCTTCTTTATTCCTTCTTTTACGAAGCCGCTCTTTTCATAAAGATTTACAGCTGCTTCATTCGCACATATTACGGTAAGTTCCAGTCTTTTGATCCGGTTCAAGACAGCCCATTTATCAAGCTCCTGAAAGAATGCCTTTCCAATCCCCATTCTTCTGTAATCCTTACAGATACCGGTTACTATATAAGCACTGTGGTGTATTCTGTTCGGATTTCCCCTTTGGGCCGACAGAAACCCCCACAGTTTGTCCTTATCTTCCAATACCAGTAAAAGATTTCCGCCATCCTCCGCACTTCTTAGCAGGTTCTCTACCCTGTCTCTGTCTGTCTTCCTCTCTCCCGGTTCATACATCATAAAATCCGTTTCCCGGTCCAGTCTAAGCTGCATATCTATAAAGTTATCGGTATCATTTAGATTTACGTTTCTGATTTGCATAGGTACCTCCGCTTATCCGATAAAAATTATTATAACATTTTTTGAGCTGAATTTCATCTTAATATTTCTTGAATATTTGATTCAGACCTGTGTATTATGCCTGACAGGCAAAAATGGGCTGTTGCAAAATGAAGCTCTGGGGAGTATAACTTCATTTTGCAACAGCCCTTTTTAAATTATCAGACACACTCTAAATAGAAAGTGAAATTTACAATAAGGCAAGATTCCCCATTTCCATCCGGTAAATACTTTTACTATAAGGGAGGAATCTTTCATCATGTGTGCTTATTAACAGAGCTGTTCCTTCTTCATTGATTTTCCGGAACAGCTCCATGACCTTTATGGCATTGGCCGTGTCCAGATTGCTGGTCGGTTCATCGGCAATCAGTATTCTCGGCTTTTGCATCAAGGCTCTTGCTATGGCAATCCGCCTCAGCTCACCGCCTGAGAGTCTGTCCGGGTAGGAGGAAACTGCCCCGTAAAGTCCGACTAATTCCAGCACCTCTCTGACCCGTTCCCGGTAATCCCCCTTTATCCCTGCTAAATACAGCGGAAAGTACAGATTATCCTCTACCGTGAAATTAGTCAGCAGATTCTGTCCCTGCATGATAAAGCTTATTTGCTCTGCTAAAAAAATATCCTTTTTCTTAAGGGTGGTCAGCTCTTTACCGTCAAGGGCCACAATTCCTTCCGATGGCTTTAAAAGTCCTGTAATGATATGAAAGAGCGTGCTTTTCCCGCTTCCCGAAGGACCGATTACAGATATAAAGTCCTTCTCTTTCACAAGAAGATTTACATGGTTCACCGCAGGATTGGAATTAACGGAATGTTTATAATATTTTGTGATATTTTGTAACTCCAGCATTATTCATTCTCCCTTATAAGCGCATAGGTTTCTTTTCCCTGGATTGCTGCGGCACTTATGCCGGCTGCAATCATCCCCGTAAGGACGGATAGTACGGTACATAATACGGTAAGAAGAATAAGGCTTGTAAAGCTTTGCCTCAGGTAAGGAAGCTTAAGGTGCAGGACAATCAGATTCCGGAATAATGAAATTGTCAAAACGGACAGCAGGCTTCCTGCCAGGCTTCCCATTATCCCTATTGCAGCCGCTTCACCAATCGTGAAAGAAACTATCTTTAATGAACTTCCCCCAAGGCTTTTTATAATGCCATATTCCTTTTTTCTCTCATTCATGGTTATGGTGAAGATGCTTACCAGGGCTGCAAAGGTAAAGGCAGTCAATATGGCACCAACGAAAATAAAACAGGCGGCATATTGCTTTAAGGTACTGCGGGTGCTTTCCACAAGCCTTCCGGGTGTTTCGACACTGACGTTGCTCTTCTCATATTTATTCTGTAATGCTTTGGCCAGCTTTTCAATATCGGCCTTCTTATCAGCCTTAACTGTTATTAAGGAAACAACCTCTTTTTTATCCCCTATTGCCAGATAATTCTTTACGACCGGCTCTTTCAGAAGTTCTTCTGCCGTATTAAAATTAAGAAATACACTATTGTCATACCCCATCCCTGTTTCTTGTAATTTCCCTGCCACGGTGAATTTTCTGCCAAAGAATATGGCCGTATCCCCCTTTTTATAAGAGAGCCTGCTTCCTGCCACAATCTGCCCGTCAGGAATGCTCCGTTTTAACTGCTTTGCAATCCAGGGCTGGATCAGAAAATCACTCTCCGGATGATAGGCAATCATCTGAACCGCTTCATCACAACAGGGGCTGTCATAAATTGTGGCAAGAAACATCTGGGAACTGACCGTTGCCACTCCTGCTTCCTTTGCTACCTTATCCGCCAAGGAGCTGTCAAAATATACAGTGCTTGGAATTCCTAAAAAAAGTGCATCTTTTACCGAGCTGAAATAATCCTTTGGGACCAGAAGGATATCTGCACCGGTTCTTTTTACCGTATTATTAAGTCCTTCCTTCATGCTGCAAAGAATACTGGTAAGGCTGAAGATCATAAATACCATAAAAAACATAAATACGGATAATAAAATAGTCCGGCTCATTTTTCTCTTTAGGTTCTGCAGAATTATATATGTATAATGAATATTGCCCGTATTCTTTCTGCCCATTGGCTTCTTGCCTTCCTTCTTTTACTGCTGTTAGCAGAGTTCTTATGGCTGCTTTTGTGAGCCCTCTGCTTTTCTTACGAAATAGATATAAACAATATTTCCTGCCGTATACAAAATCCCAAGTATCGATATCAGGTATAAGGACGGAAAGGTAAGGCTCTGGCAGGCCATCTCCTTGGATTTACATCCGCCGATGAGCCAGGCAGGTATCAGGATACCGATAAGGTAGCTTCCTATAGTCTGGATACTTAAGAAAAGCCGTGCTTCCTTACTGCCGGCTGTCAGATAAAGAATACCTGACAGCAATAACAGGATGCCAATACCTGCTTCTGCCTGCACCGACCAATGGCAGGTCATGACCATTTCTTTTGAGGCACATACCTTGAAAATCCTGCGGGGCCCTATGATATACAGGAGCCCAGACAATCCCCAAATAATAAAGGTGAAAATTCGGTTTCTCATATAGTTACTCTCCAACCTGTCACTTTAGCTGAGATTTCGGGTCAACCGGGGGAGTAATCGTCCCTGTTATGTCATCCGCTACCCCATCGAGTTTTATAAAGCTGCTTTTTGCCAGAGCATCGGCATCCGTATCCTTGCGGATTAACCCCAGGTCTTTCATATCCTTAATGTTTCTTGTCAGAGCTGTTTCCACTCCGCTTACAGAGGGCAGATATTTATAGTCCTTCAGCGTATGCTGGTCCACATCCAATTCCCCTACAACCCATTCATTATCAAGCTGTATCTCGGCGGCAAGATCCTTATTCTGGTCAATCCAGACAGATGCCTTCTGAATAGCCGTTACAATTTTAGCAAGCTTTTCCGGCTGCTTTTCTATTGTTTCATTTCTGGCCCACAGGGCGCAGCAGTATTCGTCCTTTAAAAGCTCTGAGGTAGCTGAATTAAAGAGGGAAATTCCATCGCCGTCCTTTGCCAGGATGGAGGCCTGAGGGTCTCCAATAGCAATAGCGTCCACCTTTCCTTCCTTTAATGCCACCGGCAGGTCCGCCTTTGGAAATACCACGAATTCCACCTGCATGTTGTCACCGGTAGTACCGATGCCGGCACTTGCCAAAGCGCGCTGTGCAATAATATGCGGTGAGGATGCAACATTTTCAATACCGATTTTCTTGCCCTTTAAACCCTCTATCGTGGTAATACCGGAATTTTTTCCCGCAAGGAGCTGGATACATCCGGTATGGATGCCAAGTACCGTTTTTGCTTCCAGGCCATTATCAAGGGGTGCCAGCATACCTGCCACTAAGCCAAAGGTAACATCTGCCTGCTTGGTGGAGAGCATCTCCACTCCTGTGGTGCTGCTTGTTACATAGCTGTAGTCCACACCTTCCTTTAAGCCCTCTCCTTCAAAGAATTGAAGCTGTTTGGCAATATGGAGCGGAATACCGCATAAGCCCGGCCCATAGAGTATTTTAATAACACCCTCCTCTGATTTTTTGGTGTCAGCAGCCACAGAATCTGCTTTCGAGCTGGTCTCCTTATTCTTTTTTGCATCAGAGCAGCCTGTAAGCAGCAATGCCGCCACCAGCAGCAGACTTAAGAGCAAACTTCCTTTTTTCATATTTATCATAATTTTCCCTCCACTGATCGATAATACCTTTTCATTCCTTCCATAAATCTTCCGTACAGATAAGCATCTTTCCCCATTTTCATATTCTTCCAAATTTCAATCAGCCATGCCTTCCCAGCGCGCCGCAGGTTTGGGTCGAGGATTTCGCAGGCATAATCTTGTGTGAAAATTGCTTTTTAATTTTCACACTAACAGCCATGCCTTCCCAGTACGCCTCAAGATTGGGCCGAGGATTTCGCAGGCATAATCTTGTGTGAAAATTGCTTTTTAATTTTCACATACTACAGATAGAATTCCGGTGTCTGGACCTTTCCGGTAAAGTCCAGAATCTGCAGTATCTTAGAACGGTAGTTAAGAAAATCCACGCTGTTCCGCTGTCTTCCGTAGGTTTCATTCCTGCCGATATCTACCGTTATGATTTCCTCCACCTTGGCAGGTCTTGGTGTCATAATAAATACACGGTCACTTAAGTAAATCGCCTCATCCACATCATGGGTTACCATTATCATGGTGGTTCCCCTTTCCTTCCAGATTCGAAGTATCTCATCCTGCATATTCATTCTGGTAAATGCATCAAGAGCCCCTAAGGGTTCGTCAAGAAGCAGTACCTTCGGATGATTTACCAGTGCTCTGGCAAGGCTGGCACGCTGTGCCATACCACCGGATAACTGATGGGGATAGGATTTTTCAAAGCCCTCCAATCCCACCAGACGGATAAACTCCTCCACTTCCTCCCTGTGTTCCTTGTAAATATGCCTGATCTTAAGGCCATATGCCACGTTATCGTAGATGGTCAGCCAGGGAAAAAGGGTTGGGTCCTGGAATACAAGCCCTCTCTCATATCCGGGACCATTAATCGGCCTGTCATCCAGAAGGATTTCTCCCTCCGTAGGTGCGGAAAGCCCTGCTACCAATCTTAAAAAGGTAGATTTTCCGCAGCCGGAAGGGCCGATAAGACAAACAAATTCCCCTGGTTCTATCTCTGTGTCAAGCTCCTTTAGTGCAATTGTTTTCCCCCCGTCGGGATTCACAAATTCCTTTGATACACCGGCTGCCCTGATATTTCCGGTCTTATTCCTTACCTCCGGTTCCGCTACCATTTAATTACTCCCTTCTGCCATTTAAGTAGTTTATCCCTTACCTTAAATTGAAGAGTGATAAAAAGATAACAAAAGCCTGCAATTATAATTAAGCCTGCATAAACATTGGGATAAGCTATCATTTCCTTCTGCCAGTTGATGTACCACCCAAGCCCCGACTTAACTCCCATCATTTCCGCTGCCATAAGCGCTACAAAGGAGCTGCAGGTCGCATTAAAGAAGCCCAGAAATATGGATGGCAGAGCATCGGGAATCGCTATGTGGAATAAATTCTGAAGGCTGCTTGCCCCCAGGGTTGAGGATACTTCAAAATAGGATTTCTTTGTAGCCTGAATTCCCGAACTGGTTAGTATCGTTATCTGAAACCATACTCCAAAGGCAATCAGGAATATTGCCGCCCCCTTTGGTGCCGAAAATATAATGAGCGCCAAAGGTATCCAGGTAGACGAAGGAATCGGCCCCAAAATTCTGATAACAGGGTAAATCCAATAACTCCAGCTCTTGCTCCAGCCAACCAGTATCCCTGTTATTACCCCGACTATGGTTCCGATTATGAGCCCTTCTACTAAAAGGGTAAAGGAACTGAGAATACAGGTCAATAAAAAATCCCGGTCTTCAATATACACATTAAACACTCTGCTCAGGCTTGGGAAATACAATTGAGGCAGTAGGTGGGTCTTTGCTGTCAAAATATTAATAAGAGTGACAAAGATTCCGCTGCCTCCAATAAACCATCCTTCATAGGCATATCTTTTTCTGAGCCTTGGGATAAACAAGGAAAGCAGACATAGGAGCAGGGATATGCTTAAGGCTGCTATAAGAACGGTTCTTAGATTGGTAAGGTCAGTGTATTTTGTATCTTTATGGTTTGGTATCATTACCTCGGTAAGCAATGCGATCAACAGACCTGCGCTTGGTATTACCGTACGGTAGTTCCATTGAAGCTTTCGATTCTTTTCCCCCTGAAGTCCTTCCGACATTCTGATAAATCCCTCCGTTTCTGCGTAGGTTAACATTTCTTTATGCATCTGCCTTGATGAACTGATACTTTTTATAAAACGCTTTTATTTTTATCAACGCCTGGCTGATAGTACCCTCATGCTGCAAAGGAACAATTCCGCTATGGATTAACAGCTTTTCTGAGCGAAACCCTATTTGTTTTACCAGGATTAACTGACAGTCCCTTAAGGCATCGATTTTCCCTCTGATTACAGCCTCCTGATGGTCACCGCAGGAATCCTGGTGCAGAGTAATCCGGTCTTCGATGAAAGTAACACTATCATCCTCCTGGCTGACGGCAAGGATATGAAAATGACTGCACTGGCCGAAATGCTCTGTTATGTGAATTCCGTCGCTGGTACCGATAGCAATACGATAGGTCAAAGGCTGCTCCTTTCATACCAGATGCGGCTTTTCTCCTCCGGAAGGGCGTTAAATAATTCCGTTGAAAGATAGCGCTCCCCTGTGTCCGGTAAAATAGCAAGAACTGTCTTTCCTTTGTTTTCAGGTCTTTTGGCCACAAAGGCTGCTGCATAGGCTGCCGCTCCGGAAGAGATTCCCACAAGGAGCCCCTCCTCTCTTGCAAGCACCCTTGCCGTGTCAATGGCTTCTTCATTGCGCACTCTGTAGATTTCATCAATAATGCCCGTATCCAGTACTGCCGGAATAAAGCCGGCTCCGATTCCCTGGATTTTATGCGGGGAGGAATTACCTCCCGACAGAACCGGAGAAGCATCCGGCTCGACTGCAATTACCTTGACCTCCGGATTCTTTTCCTTCAGGAAAGCTCCCGCGCCAGTTATAGTTCCTCCCGTACCCACACCGGCCACCAGTATATCAACCTTTCCCCCTGTTGCTTCCCATATCTCCGGTCCGGTAGTACTCTTATGTATTTTCGGATTGGCTGTATTGTTAAATTGCTGTAAGATTATACTGTTTGGTGTTTGTATGTTAAGCTCCTCTGCCTTTCTGATAGCCCCCTTCATTCCCTGGTTTCCCGGTGTCAGTACCAAGTCCGCGCCAAGAGCAGTTAAAAGGGTCCTTCTTTCCATGCTCATGGAATCCGGCATGGTTATAATCAGCTTATATCCTTTGGCTGCCGCTACAAATGCAAGCCCCACACCGGTATTTCCGCTGGAGGGTTCTATGAGCACCGTATCTTTTTTTAATAGCCCTCTTTCCTCCGCATCCGTTATCATGGAATAGGCAATTCTGTCTTTCACACTTCCCAGGGGATTAAAATACTCCAGCTTCAGTAACAGGCTTCCCTCCTCAATTTTAGCCAGTTTTGAAAATGCCAGGGGCTTTAGGATTGGTGTATCTCCGATTAAGTCCGTTAAATTTTCAACAATTCTTCCCATGCTTACCTCATTTCCGCGCAGCTTTTTTGCGCCTCCTGCTTAATAATTGACCGCTTCTTTTATATTTTCTCTGGGGTCTTTGCCATACCAGCTTTCAGAAAGAGGCAAGGAAATATTGGCGGATACATTTTTCACAAAATTAGTGTTTTTTAATACTTTGACCGCTTTTCTGGCCAATTCAAAAGCACCGGAATATCCCATGTAATTTAGGCTCTGGCCAAAAAGAGGGAAGTTAGGGATACCAAGCTTACTGACCCAGCCGTTGGCATTCAGATGTCCTATATACAAATCCGGCTTTAGCTTTCTTAAGAGATTCAGCTCCTCTGCCGGCTGTCCGGCACCAACCTCAATCAAGAGCTCCGGAGCCTTCATATCCTCCAGCATATCCTCCACGAAACGGTCCACATTATGTGCCTTCACACCCACTAATTCCATTCCAAGTGAATAGAAGAATTCTGCCGTGGTAAGGATTCTGGTCTCCCCTCCGCCGACAAAGACCTTTTTACCGGCAAGCACCGTCTTTAAAGGCTCCAATGCTTTATCCAGTTCTGAATTTTCAAAGGCAATGAGCTTTTCCGCCTCTTCTTCCAGGTGAAAATAAGCAGCAATCTTTCTAATCCATTGATTGGTGTTCCGAATGCCGATTGGAAGGGTATCAATCAGATAATCCGTACCGAACCTCTCCTTTAAATGACCCAGAAGGTAATCGTCATGAGTCGCACAAATACTCACATTCAGGGCAGCTTCTCCGATATGGGCCAACTCCTCTACCGATGCATGAAGGGGAAGAACCTTCGGTATCAGACCGATGGCAGAAAGGAGCCTTGCCAGTTCAACCTCATCCCCATTTGAATTAGAGCCCACATTAAAGATATTAACGGTCCGGCTGATGCGGTATTTATCCTTCAGCTCCCTTTCCTCATTGGCTCCCGGAACCGCACTGTTCTCCTTTTCCGGCGGTTCTATCAGGTATTTCAGAACACCGTGATAAGCAGAGTCATATCCCGAGGCTACATATTTGCTCTTAAACCCTTCACAGTGTACCGGGACTATCTTAGCAGCAATCTGATTCCTTAATTCCCCTACCAGGGAATCGATATCGTCTCCGATAATGCCCGGAACGCATCCGTTGGCTATGATAATGGCATCGGGATGGTATTCCTTTTCCGCATATAATACGGCTTTGCGAAGCTTATCAATTCCTCCCTGCACCACATCCAATTCATCCATATTGGTATGCAGCCATACAAATTCTTCATTTGGTTTTCCCTTTGAGGCTCTCATAGTCTTTCTTAGTCCGCTGTTTCCCACAAAATTTGAGCAGCATCCCAAGGGAGAATGAACAATCATGACGACATTCGTAAAGCTGCTGACAATCCCCACTGCCAGGGTCAATTGACAGCCTCCGCTTTGGGAGAACTTTCTGTTTTGCAGCTGGGCACAGCCGGACTTTATATCTCCTGAAAGCTGGCCGCAGGAACCGCAAAAAGCATGACAGGCACCAATCCGTTCTTCTCTTGTGGGCGGAGCATCGGCTCCTAAATAATGATAGCTTAAACTATCCGCATAACTTCCCATAGTTTCCTTCCTTTCTTTTATATATCCCTTCCTATGAACTATTTCTGCTATCCTGATGATAAAGGCAAATATAAGAAACCAAATTATGGATACCCAGAGGACTGGTACTGCCTTGCGCAAGGCAGTACCAGTCCTCGTGCCTTTCCAATAACTGAAGGGATATTGACTCATTTTATCTGGCAGCTACCAAATCGCTTATTAAATCCTCTATCAGTGTCAGTGCTCCCCTGAAACCTGCATAGCTCTTATTTAACACCACTCTGTTGCTTACCGGAAAAGCTACCGATAAGAAGTTCGCCCCCAGCTTTTCCGCAAGCCCTCTTTCAATACTGCTTCCTACCACAAAAGCCGGTCCAAAGGCATCATAATATTTTTGATTGTGGTTATTGGGCCAGCTGTCCTTTACCTCCTTTAACAATTCCCCGGCATTTTGCCTGAATAGTACCTTAGGTCTTGTTTCGGAGGTAAGATGCTCGAACTTTTTCCTGTAATTTTCCTGTTCTTCCTCCTCTGTGATATCATTGATGGATGTCAGAAAGGGTATCCAGCCCAAGTCATTTGCCAGAAAGCCGGTCAACGGATAGGCATAATAGCTGTCAGCCGCTATTACCACATATCGTTGGAAGTCAATATCGGAATAGATATCAACAATCCGCTCCAGATAGGAATAGTAATGCTGCTTTTCCTTTTCTGCTACCGCCTCAATGTACTCCTTTTCAATTCCCAGTGCTTCTCCGACCTGATAGAGAAAGGCTTCCGTTCCGGAAGGTCCTATTGGAAGGTCCGCTTTTATATAAGGAATATCATGGAGCTCCCTTAACAGCTCGGCCGGCTCCACTCCCGCCTGATTGGATAATAAGACAGTAAGCCCGGCCTTCCCATAGCCTTTAATGTCCGCAACCGATTCCACTGTTCCGAAAAAGGTATTAACCTTGATACCCAATAGACCCAGAAGACGTTTGATTTCATCCAGATTTCCGCGGTAGAATACATCATGGCCCGGAACGGTCCCAAGTATATTAATGGTTCTGACATCCTTTTTTTCAGAAGGTACAATGACATCCTTAATAAGTGCCTTTAGTATGGCATCATAGCCTTTAAAGGTATTTCCCAGGAAGCCCGGTGTGCTGGCTCCGATTACATTCCTGTCCCGGAACCGCCTTGCCACGCCTACCGCATCATCCCCGATAATCTCTACCTGGCAGCCCGTTATTACAATGTAGAGGTCAGCATCCAGGATTTCAATGGAGTTTTCTATCTGTTCCTCCAGCCGTTCCTCTCCTCCGAATACAATATTGTTCTCCGATATATTCGTAGTGGGTATCATGGTACCGCCGCAATAGCCGGTTCCGCGGTAGCCGGCAGCCAGGTTATAAGTGCCGGATAATGCTGCCGCACACCCACCTGCCGCATGAACAATGGGAACCGCCCGGTTAATTCCTGCAATGGTAGTAAGCGCTCCTCCTAAGGCACAGGTGAATTTTGCGCGTTCAATAAATTCTGCCAAATCAATTCCTTCCTTTCTTTTGGTAAATAATTAACTATTCAAAAACTTTATAAAAAAAGAAGGCACATGGACAATGGAAATATTGTCACATGGCCTCCGGTTTTCCGGTCAACCCCCAGGAAATCATTTTTAAAGCTGAAGTATCGTTACTCTTTCTTCCACCTTGGGTTCGCCAAAATCAAGAACTTTCAGTTTCTTAGGGACTATCTTATAGATATTGTGGGTTTCTTTCGTTACCTTGATATTAGGATTCTTGTTCTGGATAATTTCCCTTCCCTTTTCATATTCCGCACTTCCCTCCACCAATGCTGCTTCTCCATATATTGTGATATTAAAATATTTGGATATGAATTGGTTTTCGTGCTGAAACAAGACAGCAGTGTTTTTATTTTCGCTTAACTGGCTATTTTTATTACTTGCTTTTACCGTTGAAAAATAAACGGTATAACCCTCCAGACCATAACCTCCCAATATACGCACGTCAGGGCTGCCCTCTTTATCTGTAGTAGCCAGTATGATTCTTTGGTTTGATTTTAAGTATTCCTTGATTTTTTCTTCTGATGCAGACATTTTCCTCTCCTTTCGATTAATGCGGTAATCTATGTTAATGGATAATATCCCCCTCTCTGTATCTGATAATTTTTTCAGAGTCCGGCAGTCCATCACTGTAAATGAATAAAGGCCCAAGAAAACCTACCTGTTCTCCCAAGCCTCCGGCTGTCCGGTCAACTGAAAATCACTTCATCCTCAACTTTTCATTTTTCTCAATCTGAACAATCTTTCCATCCTGAATGATCACTGCAATGGAGCCATATTGAATGGATTCAATAAACTCCACAATCCTTTGGATATCATTCTTGCTTACGGAATTTTTTTTCACAGGCTGCTTTTCATCACTTCCCACTCTTTCACCCCTCAGATTATGTATTCATACTTGTCATATATGAATTATATGTTTTATTTTTGTAAGTATAACTTTTCTTCCTAACTTTGTCAATACTTTTTTAGAATAAAAATATCTATTCTTTGTCCCCATTTCCCATCAGTCAGAGTAAAAACCGCAACTTTTGCAATATATTAAACAATCCCTGCAATTCGAACTCTCCATTGTTTGTGTTATCATGTTCATAGATAAAGATTAATAAAATGGAGGTAACAATAATGGAAATGACATTTCGCTGGTTCGGCAGTAAATCTGATAACATAACCTTACGGCAAATCCGTCAGATTCCCGGCGTAACCGGGGTAATTACCACTTTATATGAAACGGCACCGGGAGATTTATGGGGCCGTGATGCTATTCATGCACTGAAACAGGAGGTCGAGGCATCGGGTCTCCATATTTCAGGCATTGAAAGCGTAAATATTCATGATTCCATCAAAATCGGCTCTCCCGACCGTGACCAATACATTGATAACTATATAAAAACCTTGGAACATCTGGGGCAGGTGGATATTCATCTGGTGTGTTACAATTTCATGCCCGTCTTCGACTGGACCAGAACAGAACTTGCCAGAGTCCGTCCCGATGGTTCAACCGTGCTGGCATATAATCAGTCGGCAGTCGACCGCCTTGACCCTGTAAAAATGTTCGACTCCATTAATTCCGATTCCAATGGTTTCGTCCTTCCGGGCTGGGAGCCGGAACGTATGGCGAAGGTTAAGGAGCTGTTTGAACTCTATAAGGATGTGGATGAGGAGAAGCTGTTTGCTAATCTGAAATATTTTCTGGAAGCAATTATGCCAGTATGCGATAAATACAATATTCAAATGGCTATCCATCCGGATGACCCCGCCTGGAGCGTATTCGGACTTCCGCGAATCATTACGAATCTTCCTAGCCTGCAGCGCATGATAAAGATGGTAGACAATCCCCATAACGGTGTCACCTTTTGCTCCGGCTCCTACGGAACGAATCCTGACAATGACCTTCCGGGAATGATACGCGCTCTGAAAGGACGGATTCATTTTGCTCATGTCCGTAATCTGCAGCATAATTTTCCCGGTGATTTTGAAGAGTCGGCCCATCTTTCCTCCGACGGAAGTTTCGATATGTATGAAATTATGAAGGCCCTGTATGATATTGGTTTTACAGGTCCTATTCGTCCCGACCACGGGCGTATGATCTGGGGAGAAAAGGCAATGCCCGGTTACGGGCTCTATGACCGTGCTCTTGGCGCCACTTATTTAAATGGCCTCTGGGAAGCTATCGTGAAAGGAGCAGGCAGAAAATGAAATTAAACAATACCGGTCTACAGAACAGGGAGGCATGGCAAAAAGCAGGCTATTCGCTGCCAGAGTTCAACCGCGCCGCAGTAGAACAGGAAACAAAGAAACATCCCCGCTGGATACACTTCGGGGCCGGCAATATCTTCCGCGCCTTTCAGGCTAATGTAATGCAGGAGCTGCTAAACAAGAGGATCTGCAACACCGGGCTGATTGTGGCTGAAGGCTATGATTATGAAATTATTGAAAAAATGAACCATCCCCATGATGATTACAGTATTCTTGTCACCTTAAAGGCCGACGGCTCCATCGAAAAAACCGTAGTGGGAAGTATTGTGGAATCTCTGGTTCTGGACAGCAAAAATGAACCGGAATTTGAACGTTTAAAGGATATATTCCGCAATCCGAGCTTACAGATGGCAAGCTTTACCATCACAGAAAAAGGTTACAGTCTTGTAGACGGTAAGGGACAGCTTCTGGAAGCCGTCAGAGCAGATTTCCTGAAGGGCCCTAAGGCACCGGAAAGTTATCTCGGCAAGGTTGCTTCCCTTGTTTATGAGCGTTACCTTTCCGGGCAGCTCCCTCTTGCATTAGTCAGCATGGATAACTGTTCCCATAACGGCACTAAGCTTTCTCAGGCAATTACGGCTTTTGCGGAAAAATGGACGGAAAACGGTCTGGCGGAAAAAGGATTTTTAAATTACCTGAATGATCCCGGTAAAATCTCATTCCCGTGGAGCATGATTGACAAAATTACTCCAAGACCGGACTCCAAAGTACAGGAGATACTGGCAGGGGATTCCATTGATGATCTTACTCAGCTTGTTACCTCAAAGAATACCTATGTGGCTCCCTTTGTGAATGCGGAGGAATGCCAGTATCTTGTTATTGAAGACCACTTTCCGGGCGGAAAGCTGCCTCTTGATAAGGCCGGCATTATCTACACCTCCAGAGAAACTGTGGATAAGGTTGAAAAAATGAAGGTCTGCACCTGTTTAAACCCCCTGCACACGACCCTTGCCGTTTTTGGCTGTCTTCTTGGCTATCAGCTTATTTCAGAAGAAATGAAAAATCCGGCATTAAAACATCTGGTAGAGCTTATCGGTTATCAGGAAGGCCTGCCTGTTGTAGTGGATCCGGGAATTATCAATCCAAAGCATTTTATTGATGAAGTTCTGAACGTCAGGATTCCAAATCCCTTTATGCCGGATACCCCCCAGCGTATTGCTACCGATACCTCCCAAAAGCTTGCAATCCGTTTTGGTGAAACAATAAAAGCTTATCTTTCCTCCGAGGCTTTACAGGTATCGGATTTAAAAATGATTCCCCTTGTATTTGCCGGCTGGTTGCGCTATCTGATGGCGGTGGATGACGAAGGTAATGCTTTTACCCCAAGTATGGACCCTCTTTTGGATTCGCTGTCTCCGATTATCTGCAAGCTTACTCTTGGGCACACAGAAAATGCGGAAGCTGTTTTGAGGCCAATTCTGGAAAATGCAGATATATTTGGAGTGGATTTATACAAAGCCGCTCTTGCTGAACAGGTACTTTCCTACTTTAAAGAGCTTTCAGCAGGTCCCGGTGCTGTGAATGCCACTCTCGTAAAATATGTACTGTAATAGGAGGTAACCATTTATGGATGGTCGTTTATCCTTAATAGACCAATCGTAAGTTCATACTGCAAATTTGGTATAGGATTATTTTTCCGACAAAAACAGAAAATAGAAAACAGAAAAAGGGTAAAGCCTCCGTATATAATAGAGGCTTTACCCTTCTTTTTCAAATTATCAATAACCCAGCTTACTCTTATTCTTCTGGAATATTTCATTTACTCTGGCAACGAAAGTATCCATTCCCAGTCCCTTTAATTCCGAAACATAGGAGTCCCATTGGGTGGAGATATCCGCCTGCCCGGTTATGAACTTCTGTATCCACACCTTGGTACTGTCAATTAAAGGTGTCTGGATCAGGGATAGTTCCTCTGTTTCCTCTTCATTGGCCATGAAGGGTGGATCAAGGGGTCTTACCTCCCTGTTGTCCTGGATTCTCTTATCGTAATCTTTCTCACCCTCTGTTGCCATTTTGCTGTTCTTAAGCCATAGCGGACCTCCGTAAGCAAATACTCCGCCGCCAAAGCCATAATCTACATTCAACTTCTTGGCTGCTTCCGGATTTAATCCATTATAAGATATATCCGAATTCAACACGATATTTCCGTCAGTATCCTTGGTATAGGTTTTTCCTTCCACTCCCCACTGGCTTAATACGTGTCCTTCTTCCGAATACCATAGCCAGTCAACGAATCTTAGCATCTTAATAAACTTCTCTTTTCCCAGCTCATCCAGGGCCTTCTGGGAAATCATAATACCGTTTTCCAGCCTGGAATTTTCCATCTGAGGCAGCCCGGCAGCTCCTCCGGGAACCAGTGCCATATATAATTTTGAGCCGTCCTGCTGCATCTGTGTTGAAAAATCGTTAAGATTCTGGTAATTGCCTGATATTACATAGGATTCACCGGTAAAGAATTTTGCTTTTGCTGCATCATCTTCCTGTGAGAAGGACTCAGGGTCTAAAATTCCATCCTTCACCATTTTACTTAAATAGGCAAGCCATGCTTTTGCATTATCTGTGGTATCCGCAAAATAAAATTCCTTCTTTTCCTGGTCAAAGTTAAGACCGTTGCCGATTCCCCAGCCTCCCTTGACACCGTAAGGTACTGCCGAGATATTCAGCAGGCAGTCGCCCTTAGAGGCGTCGGAAATTACATAATCACTGCCTGTATATTCCTTCACTTTTTTACACGCTGCATAGAAGTCCTCATAAGTCCACTTTTTCTCCAGATTGGTCACATCTACGCCTGCGGCGTCAAATATATCCTTGCGGATAATATAGGCATAACCGCCGCCAGCTTTTTCCCACATACCGGGAAGAACGTAGTATTTTCCGTCAGCCTGTAATTTTGCTTTCAAATCCGGTTCCATATTCCAGTCTTTCACACACTTCTGATAATTGGGCATATATTGCACCCAGTCGGATATAGCTACCACCTGGCCTCCGGCCACATACTTGCCTTCATCATAGGTTTTGGGGATAATATAGGGTGCGTCCCCTGAATTGATAAGGACCGATTTTTTGTCCTCATAATCCGTTCTGGCAATTACATTAAGATCAAAGGTTACATTGGTCTTCTCCTGTATTGCCGACCAAAGCAGCCAATCCTTATTATACGGGTAGTTTTCATGGTCGGAATACATCATGGAATAGGTTACCGGTTCATCGGAATGAAAGGTCACATCCGCTCCATAGGTATAGTCCTGAGCAGCTTCACCGGTAACACCTGTCTTTGTATCATCTGTGTTCACCTGTTTGTCAGCCGATGAATTTTTCCCGCAGGCTGCAAGGGAAACCGCCATAATCCCTGCAAGTATCACCGCCAATACATTTTTAGCTTTCATAAATAATCCTCCTATAAATTTATTATTAAGCCGCCTGATATAATCAGCAGCATTAATATCAGCCTTTTACCGATCCGATCATCATACCCTGTACAAAATACTTCTGTATAAAAGGGTAAACGCATATAATAGGTGCTGCCGTTAATACCATACAGCAGGAACGTACATTGGCAGCTATCTGACTTGCCTCATCCGAGGTAGCACCAATTTCCGTGGTTCCCGTAGCTCCCATAATAATCTGCCTTAAAAATAGAGCTACCGGCCATTTCCCCTTATCATCCAGATAAAGAAAGGGTCCGAACCAGCTGTTCCAGATTCCGACAATGTAAAACAGAAACATGGTTGCCATAATCGGCTTGGACAGAGGTATAATAATCTTCAGAAATATACCGTAGGTATTCATTCCGTCAATCGAAGCTGCTTCCTCCAGCTCTCCCGGCAGACTGGAAAAGAAGGACTTCATAATTAATACGTTAAAGGTACTGATTGCTCCCGGTATGATGATTGCCCACATGGTATCACGCATATGAAGCGCCTGTGCGATCAACACATAATTAGGTATCATCCCTCCTGAAAAAAACATGGTAAATACCACAAAGGGAGTAAAAAATTTATTCAGTATCAGCCTGTTCTTTGACAGCGGATAAGCCAACATTGCCGAGCCGGCTACGGAAATCAGAGTTCCCAGCAGGGAATAAACAATCGTATTTTTATAATATAAGAAAAAGTCCTTCTTACCTAATATAACCTCGTATGTCCTTGTGGTAAAATCCACCGGAAATAAACTGACCTTTCCGGCATAGATTGCCCCTTCGGAACTAAAGGACTGTGCTACCAGATAAAGAAATGGATACAGCGTTATTGATACCACAAAAATCATGATTACTGTATTTACTACCTTAAATATCCGGTATCCCCGGGACTCCTTCACTCCTTTTGCGTTAATCCGCATCTTCTTATTGTTTCCCATTATTCCTACCCCTTTCTACCATAGACTGGATTCCGTTACTTTTCTGGAAAGAAAGTTTGCAGATGTCACCAGTATTAATCCAATAATCCCTTCAAAAAGTCCTACTGCTGTGGCATAACTGAAATTTCCTCCGGTAATACCCATCCGGTAAACCAGTGTTGAGATAACATCCGCAGTTTCGTAGGTAGAAGGCAGGTACAAAAGAATAATTTTCTCAAAGTTAGACCCCATGATTCCTCCGATATCAAGAATCAATAAAGTCACAATAGTCGGTAAAATTCCTGGAATCGTTACATGAAGTGCCTGCTTAAAGCGGCTGGCACCGTCCACCCTTGCTGCCTCATAAAGTTCGGTATTAATTCCTGTCATAGCGGCAAGGTAGATAATAGTTCCCCATCCTAAGGCCTGCCAGATGCCTGATATGATATAAATTGGAGGAAACCAGGCTGCTTCCTGGATAAAGGAAACCTTTTCTCCTCCCATAGAAGAAATTAAGGTATTAATGGGACCTGACAGGGAAACAACTTCCTTAATCATACCTGCAATAATAACCATTGAGATAAAATGGGGCAGATAGGATACGGTCTGTACAAATTTCTTCCACTTAACATTCCTGATTTCATTCAGCAGCAGTGCAAATATCAAAGTTAAAGGGAATCGTACAGCCAGATAGCTGATACTTAAAATAAGAGTATTGCTAAAGGCTCTCCAAAAGGCATGATCCCGCATAAATTGCCTGAAATACCGAAAGCCGACCCATTTCTCCCCAAATATATTGACTCCGCCGGAATATTTCCGGAAAGCAATAATATTACCCAGCATCGGTATATATTTAAAAATAATAAAATAAAAGACCGGTATAAGCAAAAGACTGTAAATCTGCCATTCCTTTTTCAGATGCCTGGACATTTTGACCTTCCCCAAACTGTTACTTTGCTTTTTCTTAGCCATTTTCAATCACTTTCTTTCTTATTTATTTTTTTTGCTTCCCCATTTATTCTGCTTTCCTTCTGTCCAGCATCTTCAATTCATTTTAAAACGGGTAATTTCAATAAATTTTTCTTCCTTTTTCATCCATAATAAAGGACTTTCTATAAAAGTAAGAATTAATCTGGTCTCTCCACTCGGCAGAATTATCCAGTTGATGGTCCATACGAAGCATTACCCGCTCAAATACCTCTTCCGGAATTTTTCCTTTCAGGCCTTCCCAAAGGCTTACCATTTCCTCCACATCCTCCACTCCTTCAAAATGGGAATCATAGATGTGCTGTATTAATGTCTTTCCGCTTTTCAGCCTGTAGGTATAGGGCATATAATGGAAAAACAGCAGCAGCTCCTCCGGACAGGTCTCAATCTCCTCATACAGGGAGGCATTGGGCTCCAGATAGGTCTGGGTAAATCCGGTTCCTGTCTTTCCCCTTTCTACTCCGATTCCCAGGTGATCCGCCCTGTGATAGGTTCCCCACCGGTCATATTCGTAGCCGTCCACGTTGGGACCATAATGGTTATTCGGTGTCAGCATCCAGCCAATCCCCAGGGGGGAGGTATATTTTTCATAAGCAGGCCAGGACATCAGCAATATTTTGCATATGGCATAAACCACCGCCTTATCCGTACCGAAGGTACACTCACACCACTCTCTTGCAATCTCCTCCGCTGATAGGGAGGTATCAAAGGCAAGGCGTCCGAACCCGAACCAATTGGCTGCCGCCAGGTCATGCCCCGTCCAGTTGGCATCCGAGCCGGTATTGGCTACTGCCGCCATACCGCAGTTCTTGTGGGAAAAGCTGCGTCCGCTTACAATATCCGCTACCGTATCCTCCTCTTTTCTGCAATAGGTGTGAAAGCCAAGAATCTCTTTGAATTGGGGAATCAGATAGCATACGTGCCTTTGCTGCCCGGTATACTCCTGGGCGATTTGTACCTCCAGCATCTGATTTGTGTTTTTTAAGGAGCCGAAGAGAGAAGAGACAGGCTCCCTCACCTGAAAATCCATAGGGCCGTTTTTAATCTGAAGAATCACATTTTCCTCAAATTTACCATCCAGTGGCATAAAGTAATCATAGGCGGAACGTGCCCTGTCTGTCTTCCGGTCTCTCCAGTCCTGGGTACAGTTGTATACAAAGCAGCGCCATATAATGATACCGCCGTAGGGCCTTACGGCTTCTGCCAGCATATTGGCTCCCTGGGCCTGGGTCCTGCCATAGGTAAAGGGGCCCGGTCTTCCTTCCGAATCCGCTTTTACCAGAAATCCTCCCAGGGACGGGATATTCCGGAAGGTCTCCTTCATTTGCTCCTGCCACCAAGCCTTGACCTCCTCCGCCTCCGGATCCGCCGTTTCAAGGCCTCCAAGTTCCATAGGCGCCGCAAAATTCAGGCTGAGGTAAAGCCGTATTCCATATTTTGAAAAAATCTTCACCATTCTCTTCAGCGAATCAGCATACTCCCCGGTAATCAGTCTCGTAGCCTTTTCCGTTACATTCACATTATTAATTACGACTCCATTGATTCCGACAGAAGCGGTTAACCTTGCATAATCCTCCGTTCTTTCCTCTACCTGGACCCTGTCATTACGAAAGAAAAAGGAATTCCCGGAATATCCCCTCTCTATGCTGCCGTCCATATTATCCCAATGGTTCAGCATACGCAGCGGATTATCCGGATGCTTTAGCCGGTCAATACCTCGAAGGGATACTCCCCTTTGTACCAGCCGTATCAGATCAAAGCTCCCATATAATAGTCCCTCCGGTTCTGCGGCGGTAATCCGGATTCTTCCGTTCTCCTCGGCAATCCGGTAACCGCCGCCCACAGGTCCCTTGCTGTCCGAAAGGAGATATATCCCTTCCTCTGTTTTTCCCCTTTCGTCCTGTCCGAAAGGCTCTGGCAGCTTAATAACCACTGTCTTTATCCCCAGCAGCTCCCTGGCCCCACGGCAAAGCTCATAAACAGCCGTGCCGGTAATTTCATCTTCTTCCTGTACATAGATTTTCCGAAAATATTCCTTCCCCTCATAGAAAGGAAGTCTGCGGTAAGAAAGCCATGCCATACTGTACTTCATATTTATCCCCATTGCATATCACAGGCAGGCCGGCAGACCAGTCTGCGATACTG
This sequence comes from Anaerocolumna jejuensis DSM 15929, assembly GCF_900142215.1. Classification (GTDB taxonomy): domain Bacteria; phylum Bacillota; class Clostridia; order Lachnospirales; family Lachnospiraceae; genus Anaerocolumna; species Anaerocolumna jejuensis. Next base: position 288,854 of record NZ_FRAC01000006.1, read on the forward strand.
CCACAATTAAAAACGAGTGAAAGAATCTGTAAGTGGCATCCTTTCAAAAATGATATTTTCTTTCACTCTTTCCAAAATGATGCCGCTATTTGGCATCCCAAACAATGCTGGAAGAAAAGCAGCCATCACCATTCTAAATAAATCGAAACCATTTTAAATCAAAGCAGCTGCCCGGCATAAATACAAGGAACACCTTCTGCCTGCCCTTTACCCTCTCCAGGCGGCTCCTTCTCTCTTCCGGCCCCTCACTGTGAGTGAATTCCACAATCTGCTTGGATTCCTCACCGGTGGACACCTCCGTAAAACGAAGGTGAATGGTATTTTTGGCAATGGGAGAATTACCACAGAGAAGAACTTCTCCTATTCCCTCTTCCCCAAAATCCAGCTCTGGAAATTCCAATGTAACATTATTTCCGATATCATATATTCCATCTTCTTCCACACGGAAGCTATCTCCGTATATATGTTCACATCCGGCTGCCTCTATTCTTTCGAATGAAGGATTTTGCAGGGTAAAGGAAAATCCTTTGATATGAAGCTTTTTTTCAACGACAAAGCAAATTCCGGTGACTCCCTTCAGCTTCTTATCCAGGCGGTAGGTCTCCTCCTGGTAAACATTCCACCTGGAGGGCTTTTGGTATACCACGTCTCCAATCTGCCTGCTTCCTTTCTCCTCCGGCATTCCCTCCCAGATACGGATACGGTAGGGTTCACCGGTCAGTGCAAAGATAGGAATCGTTATTTCATCTGAGCCTTGGACGCCAAAATCCAAATCCCGGTATCCTACCTGGGTTTCTCCATCTCTGGCCGTTGCAACACCATGCTCGTTTCCATTTCCCGGCGTCCCTTTTGAATAACTGTAAAGGCCCCCGCTTACAAAGCCGTAGGGATTCAGGCAGGCCGTTCCCAGACCTGCTGCTTCAAAGTCAAGCTGTGAAATCAAACTGGCATGTTCTCCTCCATTCCTGCACATACAGCGGACCCTAAAAGAGCCGTCCCCCTTTGCTCTTACCCGGGCACTGTTTCCATCCACCTTAAGTTCAGCCAGGTTCGAGGGGATTCCTCCGTCATCCACCACACTCCAGAACAATTCCGAGTAAGCAGTATCTTCCGGGAGAAGCCTTGCACTTATCTCCGCCTCCGGATGTTCGGCACTCAAGATACGGCTGCCGGCATTACTAAGCTCTATCTTCCTAACAGGTCTGTCATTCTTCATTCTTAAAGCAGTTTCCTCTTCATATTGCCTCTGCACTTCCTGCTGTCTGCTGTTACTCTCCGGGCACTCTTGTGCTTGAAGCATCAGTGTCCGGTCAGGCAGTCCCAAAGAACTTATCTTTACCGTAATGTTCCCCGGACAGGTCTGTGTCTGTATAATGGCAAGAAGCTTACCGCAAAACAGCCTTTTGTCGCTTCCTTTATAGGAGTCGTAATCCGTACTGTCTCCGTTATCCAGACCCACAAGCCTGCCGCTGCCGCTTACCTCAACACAGACACGGTTATTGGCATTTTCCACCGGATTGCCGTCTCTGTCCGCCATGGAAACCTCAACAAAGATTAAATCCCTTCCGTCTGCCAGCCCACTTGTTCTGTCCGCCTTGCATACAATCTCTGCCGCATCTGTAAAGCTTCTTCTGACTGCTTCCGCTATCCTGCTGCCCTTTTCGTCATAGGCCGCCACACGTATTTCCCCCGGTTCATAGGCAACAAGCCAATCCCCTGTCAGTGTCAGACCACGGGCATGATCAATTTTCCTGGTGCCCTGGCTCTTTCCGTTCAGAAACAGTTCCAGATACTCTGCATTGGAAGCAGCCCTCACATCCACCGTCTGCCCCTTATTAAAATCCCAGTAGGGAAAGAGGTGCAGAATCCTCCCCTTCTCAGCTTCCTTCCATTCTGCCTGGTAGATGTAATAGGAATCCTTCTCAAAACCCGCCGTATCAATCTGTCCAAAATAGGAATTTTTTGTATGGTAAGGAGTAGGCTCCCCGATATAATCAAAGCCGCTCCAGATAAACTGTCCGCAGGAAAAGCTGCAGTCCCGCTCTGCAATGATACAGCTTTCCGGTGACCTGGCTCCCCAGCTTGTAGTAGAATTCCCCAGGGAAGAGCACTGTTCATCCTCATCGGCAAGCACCTGCTTTTTATATGGAAAATGGTAAATACCCCGGCTTTGTACCGTGGAGGAAGTCTCGCTTCCATAGATTATCCAATCCGGATGGTCCCTGTGATGGGCCTTGTAGTATTTCTCCGAATAGTTGTATCCGGTCAGTTTAAGTACATCGGCACATTTCTGTGCATTTTCCCAGGGCAGATAGTTGGAGCCGAGGGTTACCGGGGCATTTACACCCGGATCGTGCTTTCTGACTTCCCAAAGCAGCTTTTTTGTTATTTCCAGTCCTCTTTCCCCCTCATGAGTATCATATATTTCATTTCCAATGCTCCACATAATCACACTGGGATGGTTCCTGTCCCTTCGAATCCAGCTTGCTACATCCGCCCGGTACCAGTCTGGGAAGAACCTGGCATAGTCAAAAGTGTTCTTTGCCTTCTCCCACATATCAAAGGCTTCCGATTGAATCAGCATTCCCGTCTCATCCGCCAGATCCATCAGCTCTGCAGCCGGCATGTTGTGAGCCGTCCTGACCGCATTGACTCCCATATTCTTCAGAATTCTGAATTTCCTTCTCATAGCAGTCTGATTATAAGCCGCCCCCAGGCTTCCTAAATCGTGATGCTCGCATACTCCCTTAATCTTTATGTGCTTCCCGTTCAGCCAAAATCCGCTCTCCGTATTATATTCCAGGGTTCTGAGCCCGAAGCGGCTGTATTCTGTCTGGCATATCCTTCCATCCACAAGCAGTTCTGTTTTTAATATGTAAAGAAACGGCGTCTCTGTCTCCCAAAGCTTCGGCCTGTCAAGCTGGAATCGGACCGCTGCCTCCATGGTAACCTTACCCACGCTATTCCCGTTCTTCCCGGCCTGCCCAAGTCTCTCTACAGGCACAAGACTTTCTGCCACCACTTCCTGTCTGTCTCCCACTTCTTCCTCATAGCTGCTGATCTGGGCGAAGGAATTTTCTCTTTTTCCGTTAAATCTGCTTTCATATATCCGAAAACGCAAGGCTGTCTCATGCCATTCTTCATATTGCAGCGTTGCGACTTCCGTCCCGGCCGTTACACTCCAGCATCCCCCTTCCTCCGGAGCACAGGTTATATAGGTGCCGTCCTGTACGAGCCATGTCCGCTCCGTTTCCTGAAACCAGACATTACGGTATATACCGGCACCTGTGTACCATCTGGAATTTGGTCCCTGATAGACAGCCTTTACCAAAATTTCATTTTCACCTTTCACAAGTAATTCAGTTATATCCAGGGTAAAAGCCGAATAGCCGTATTTCCACTCCCCGCACTTTTTCCTGTTCACATATACCGTACAGTCCATATATACACCATCAAACCTGAGGAAATATAATTTGTTCTGCTTTTTCTCCTGGGAAAATATCTTTCTATACCATCCGATACTGTCCTGATAAAGCTTGCGGGAATCATAAATCAGCCAGTCATGAGGTATTTCTACCGGTAAAAATGCTTCCGGAACAAATTCTTCATCCTCTTCTTTCCCAGTCAGCTGTTTTGCAAATTCCCATCCGTCATTGAATAATCTGCCCCACTTCATAGAATTATCCTGCCTTTCTAAAACAACCTCTCCAAGAATGCTTTTATGAATTATATCTATAATATACTATCAATTCTGAACAATTGACATGTATATCCATCATAATTTTTTGTCACAAAATAACTTTTTAGATTTTTTTTACATGTTAATATGTATATTATTTTCTATGTTATCCCGTCTGTTTTGGTACTTTTACAGAGTTAATGGCCAATCCATCCATACAGAACAAATTTACATCTGTTTGTATGAATAAATTGACCATAAGGTAATTGCAGCCATATTTTATTTTTTACTCTATTCCAGAATTTTTAATTGATACTGTTTCGGAGACAGGCCCACATATTTCTTAAATGCTTTCGAAAAATTAGGATAATCACTAAACCCCGAAAGTATACAGCTTTCTGTCACTGATTTTCCTGCGCTCAGATGATTTTGGGCAAGATAGATGCGCTTACGCAGAATATACTGCTGAATAGACAGGCCGGTAATGGATTTAAATTTTCGGCTGATGTAGGTTCCGTTATAGAATAACTCCTCTGAAAGCTCCTCCAAAGAGAAGGATTCCAAAAGATGCTCGTTAATATAGCCGATTGCTCTATTGACGAGAGGAGGCATAACATTTGGTATGGGAATATCCTCGTTGTTGGAAAAGAACAGATTTACTTTTACCAGCAGGAGAAGCACATAAGAGGATGTGGTAACGTCCTGTCCATAACCGGTCTTGAATTTTAAATCCAGTAAGGAGTTATAAAGCTCCAACAGTTCTTCTGTCTGTTTCTGTGTGAGCACTACAATATTAGGCTTATTGCAGGAACGTTTCTGGAAGCATTCCGCTAAATTGGTATGGGGGGTGGAGTGGGTGTCCAGATACCGGCTGCTTATATTAATTACAAAACGCTTATAGACTTTATTATCCAGTATTTCGACCCTGTGATATTCACCCGGGCTTATTCCGATGATGGTTCCCGGAACAATACGGTAACACTGCTGGTCAATATAATAATTTACAGTTCCATCGACCAAACAATATAATTCATAACCATTGTGCGTATGATAGAAGGACTGTCCTTCCAATTTATCAGAATAGCGTATAAATAAATCTTCAGATATCGGATTGTATATACGTTCAATGTATTCTTCCGTTATTTCGCTTTTTAATGAGTTCATAAGTGCTATACATCCTCCATTTGAAAATACATTTCCGGAATTCCTGGAAATGTTCCTTTCATATCAATTACCTCTCCAATTTCTAATTAATACCGAAAGCTATATAAATAATTTATGTAACCTCAGCACTTCCTTTGCAAATTCCTCTGCTGGCAGCTTATCTCTTTATTCGTTCTTATACTTTATTTTTATTTCAAAAGGGGAGGCAGGAAGGCCTTCCTTATTATATAACAATTCCTCATTTGGGTTGTTGGAACGGGCATAGCTTACATATTCAAATTCCAGCTGACTCTCCTCCTCTGAGCCCTCCGGTTTCAGGATAACCTGACTGCCTGAGATTACAGCAGCCACCTTTTTATAGCGCCTGTCCCTGCCGGCCGCCATGAAATTGCCGGGATATAAACTGCCGCTAAGCGTTACAAGTCCCTCTTTTGTGTGGGAAAAGGTCAGAATTACCTCCTTACCCCTTTGCACTGCTTCTATCACCTGGGGTCCGCTGTATTCCAGATTCTCATTTCCTGCCAGGGCTCTTGCACAAAGTGAAAGCCGGCAGGCAATTTCTTTCTTTTCCGTAGGGTGGAGATCATTCTCTTCTCCCAGGTCAATTGTAACAGCCATGGCGGTATTGGGAAGCAGCAAGGCCTGGCGCTGAGCCTCCCTTATCTCTTGCCAGCCCGTATCCCCAGCCGGAATGTCAATCTCAAAGTTCGGCAATTGAACAAAGAGAAACGGGAAATCTCCCTGCTTCCAATTCTTACGCCAACCATTAATTAGCTCTTGAAACAATTCTCGATAATTATCCGTGCTGCCCGTATTGGATTCCCCCTGGTACCAAAGGACACCGGTTATGGTATAATCCAGGCAGGGAGCCAGCATTCCGTTATAAAGCCCTGTGGGTTTCCAACTGATAAAAATCGTTTCAGGTCTTTTGCCGCATATGGCTCCAACCCGGTATTTCCAGAAGCCCTCCAATGAAACCTCTTCTTTTTCTGTTATAATAGCATATCTTTTGCCCGGTGTGAACCGCCCATTTCCCGTATCACAAACCACCCGGACAGTTATGATATTTTCACCGGTTTTTAAAATTCCTTCCGGTATCCTGTATTTCCTTGGAGGATACTGGTACGCGGTACTTCCGACCAATACACCATTAACATAGACTTCATCATTATCAACGATAGTCCCCAGCAAAAGAGAGGCTTCCTTTCCCTCTGTGGCTTCCCTCAGAACTATTTTCTTCCGGAACCACAGACTTCCTGTAAAGTTTTCCAATCCTGCTTCGGCAAAAAATCCGGGAAGGCTAATCTCACTCCAAGCTTCTTCCCGTAAATCAGTATGATACCAGGGCTGTTCACTCCTGCCAAATCCTTCGTCCAGGTCCCTCAGGGAATTGTACCATTCCTCAGAAAGGCTCACATTCCTGCTAAGCTGGGCCTTTATAAAATCATCCTCTTTGCAGGCAGCTATATCCTCTTCATATTCCTTGAAATCTTCCAGCATTTCTTCGCTCATCCAAGCCTGTGCTGGTGATCCGCCAAGACTTGCATTTATAATACCTATGGGGACAGAAGCCGCTTCATACATATATTCCGCAAAGAAATATGCCAGAGCGGAAAAGTCCATAATCGTATTTTTATCGGCTGTCTGCCAAAACCCGGATTCCAGCTCCTTCAGAGGGCCGTGAAAGCTGTATTTTTCATTGATCTTAAAGACACGGATATGGTAATTCCCATTGTTTTTTTCCAACTGGGGATACCTGTCAGCCACACGGCTTAGGGGCAGCTCCATATTGGACTGGCCCGAACAGACCCAAACCTCTCCGATCAGTATATCCTTTAACCGTATTTCTTCCCCGCTATGGCAGGAAATCAACATTTCGTGAGGTCCTCCGGGCTTAAGCTCATGCAGCTCCGCCACCCACTTACCCTTTTCATCGGCAACAGCTTCTGCTTTCTCTCCCAAGAACCGTATGTCAACCAGCTCTCCCGGACTGGCATACCCCCAAATATTAACCTTTCTGCCTTGCCTTAATACCATCCCGTCACTTATCAGCCTTGGCAGCCTCAATGCCCGTTCTGTGTTCATACATTCTAACCTTCCTTCTCTTTTCTCAGACTTTATTCATTTATATGATTTCAGAGTCAAAAGTCCCTTTACATACACTATTATAAATTGTACTACGGTAACCAGCCTACCAATTATTGCTGCTTTTTCTTTAATTATTGCTCAATTTTATTATGGTATGTATAACCTTCATTTATAAAGGCAATAAAATAGGATAATAAAACACTGCCTCTTTTTAGGCAGTGTTTTATTTGGTTATATTTATGAGTATCATGAAACTTATTTAATCAGTCACTTTGGGTATACCTGGAAAGTCCTGAATTATTTCATTTACCTTTTGAAGCTGCTTCCCCGTTGTCCTTTTGGGGCTTTGAGGAACTGCTTTCATTTGGTGCATTGCTGTTCATGCCCGGTCCGCCTCCAAAACCATTCTGCCCTTTATTATTTTCCATTCCTCCCAGCTTGCTTAAGTCGATACCCGAGCTATCCACAAGTGCGGTACTTCCAGACTGTGCCTCTGTCGTGGAAGGAATACTTCCATCCAATTGTCCTGATACACTTTCTGCACGAAGCTTTGTGAATTCCTTTAATACGGAAATTCCTTCTTTAAATGCATCATAACCCTCAAAGGAAGTGGTGTCATTCTTTACATAGCTGTCAATTGTTTTACTGAGGGAGTCTGCCTTCTCATCAAATTTACCGGAAGTAACGTATTCCGCCAGCTGGGACAGATATTTATGATACTTTTCCTTATATTCGTCATTCTTAAGTAAAAGTCCGATTACCGGCCTTTCCTCCGCTGTAACATTATCAAAAACCGTATCAATGGCATAATTGACAGCATCCGAATTGCCGCTCTTATTGAAGGTACCAAAGGACAGGTTATAATCCCAGGGCAGCATACTTAGTTTACCTTTATCCTCATATAGAACATAATTGTGCCCCATATTAGAAAAATAGCTGTCCAGATTCACCAGGAATACATTGACTGCCGTATACCGTAATACCTCATCCACATCAATATATTTCTCCAGGTCTTTCCCTTCACTGATAGCTTTCAGTGTAGCTATCAATCGTTTATTATCCGTTTCCTTTGTCTTAGTTATGGCATTGTCAAATATATTGGAGTAATTTGAAAGTTCATCTCCATTATAAACTAAATTCACTCCCAGAGAGCCGCCGTTCTGACCGCCTGCACCACCGGCTCCCTTATTATCAGGCACTCCCTGATTCTGCTTATCATCATTCTGTCCTTGCTTACCGGAAGTATTCTGGGGCTTCTTAAAGCTTACAGCCAGTGTATATCCGCTTACATCCGCCTTTGCTCCGTTCTCATCCTTAAAAGCGGCTATCTTTGTAAGGTCCATATTCATTAAATCACGAAAATTAAAATCTGCAGCGGTTCCATCCTTATAAATGATCTGAGAAATACTGTCTGTCTTAAAGTTATCCGGTATTATCTTATTCCAATCTGTTTCTTTGCCGCTTTTATCTGTAAGAGTGAACAGTTTTGCAATGTCCATGTTCTGTCCGTCTTTTCCACCTCCAGGATTTCCTCCAGGATTTCCTCCGTCATTTCCCTGGGGTTGGTTTTCACCGCCAAAGTATCCTCCATTATTTCCTTGCGGCAGGTTCCCTCCGCCGGCTTTCTTCGCATCGGCATTCATTTCAAAGCTTTCCGGTTTATAGGCAGCACCGGTGTAATCCTCTCCATAATTTCTGGTCAGAAAACTGTCGTCTACATCCTCTAAGGCCAGATAAAATCCGTAGTTCTCATCATTCACGTAAATATCCGCAAAGGTATGGAGGGAGCTTGGAACCTCCAGATAGTCAAAAAGGTCATAGGACATATACTCTTTTAAGTAAGTAGTATCTCCAAACACATTGTTAAGAACCAGCTTATCGAGTCCATAACAGTTCTGGTCCTCCACATACTTATCAAAATTTAGCTTAAGACTGAAACGGTCACTGTCCGTAGCGGCCACCTGGGTAAGTGAAGTATTACCCTTGGTCTTGATACCAACATCCTTATAAGTCATGTTTCCAATGGTCACATCCGCCTTAATATAATTCTTGGCTTCGGCATTTTCCATCAGATTCTTCCATTCCGCTTTATCCGCTTTTATTTTTACGGTTATAACAGCTTTTCCAAACAGCTTTGTGGCATAATCAGCGCTTTCTTTCGTTTTATCCGATGCTGATTGCTTTTCTTTTTCCTTTGGGGATACTTCCTTTGAACAGCCAGTGACTATAAGGGCCATAGCTAACAGCAGTATCATAGCAATCCGTCGTTTTTTCATTCAAATACCTCATTTCCGTTTACTTTCATTAGGACTTCGTCTAAGTAATCACAGGATATCGTATTTGTATGTTTATTATGTGAACTGCATTCTTTCTGCCGGCTAAATTGTATACAGCGCAGACACCAGCGCTATGTAATAAAAAAGATGCTCCTTAGAGCACCTTCCATTTGCCTTCCTTTAAAAAATATTCTGCATTTTCCGAAGCCATTTCCGTCACCTGACTGGGATATCCCATAACCTCAAGAAGCTTGATGGCATTTTTTGATACAGCCCTGCCCTCTCTCAGCTTATAATCAAATAATACATTATTATCTGCAATCTGTTCTTTAAAATGATAATTGGAATAATAATTTTCCAAAATATGCGTTAATTCTATATCATGGGTAGCCGCAAAGCAGATCGTATTTGTCTGGCTTAAATAATGGAGAATCTGGGAAGAAGCCGATATTCTTTCTAAGGTATTTGTTCCTCTGAGAACCTCATCTACAAAGCACAGGGTGGGTATATTTTCATTTGTCTGATCCATTATCCTCTTTAAGGACTTTATCTCAACAACATAGTAGCTTTCTTTTCCCAGCAGGTTATCCTTTAAAGCCATAGAAGAGAATACCTTAAAATAGCTTGCCTTATAGGCACTGCTCAAAGCGGTATGAATTGTCTGTGACAAAATAGCATTGACAGCCAGGGTCTTTATAAAGGTGGACTTACCAGATGCGTTGGAACCGGTTATCAGTACGGAACCATCTGTATGGATAGAATTTAATACAGGCTCATCTATCATGGGATGATAGATATCTTCCACCTCCAAAACAGTCTCATTCTCGCTTAAAAGTTCCGGGATGGTGTAAAAGGGAATTAGCTTGCGAAAAGATGCGGCAGCAATACAGCTGTCCAGTGAGCCTACGGTTTCATATATCGTGTTAAGGACTTCACGATTGGCCTTAAAACAATCCAGCATGGAATAAAATTTGATCAGGTCAACATGAAAAATAATCTTAATGTAATCCAGGAAGATATCTGTAATATCACCGCTGGAGCTTTTCGTGGATATCAAATAGGAGCCCTTCCTGAATTTTTGAAAGGCCTTCCTGGATTCCTTGAGCCGCTCTGTAATATCACTGATTTCAGGCATATTGAGCTTTATTATGGTATTAACCCCGTCCAGCAGCCGGACAATATAGCCGCATACGGTAAAATATATCTCAATTTTGGATTTCTCCCTATAATACTGATAAATGTTATTGGCAAGCATTGCAACAGTTAAAACACCTCCGACAGCCGGATTAACTGCTATCAGTGCAATGGAAACAAGAAAACCGGCTCCCATAAGGATATGGGGCCACACTTTTTTCGTCTCCACCCCTTCCAGCCGGTTAATATATTCATACACGGAAACATTACTAATCTTTCCCATCTTATATAGTGCCAGCTGTAAGGACAAGCGTTGTTCTTCATTATCTGAAAAGAAATTCATGAGGCGCTCTCTTTCCTTCAGCTTATCCTCACTGAATTCCAGCTTATGAAGCATTGCATACAGATATTCTTCGCCAATGGCACTCCCTGTATTATTGACCAGCATAAAGATCTCTTCCATACTGACATCATTCCAGGTGATTTCATCAACATCATTTTTGTCTGCCAGTGCACGGTAATAAGCACCAAGTGCTTTCATTTTACCATCGGTATATTCCTCCTCGGGCACCATTCCCCAGTCACTAAGCATCTTCTGCTTTATATTCCTGTACCAGACCTTTTTGTCATATACTCCTTTGATAAGAAAAACAGCAAATATTATAAGTATTCCTAACAAAATTTGCATGATTTTTATCCTCCTGTCATCTTTTGTTAAACATTTCAAAAAGGGCTGCTCCTGCAGCCCTTTTATTTAAATTGAATTAATCATTGATTACCTTTACAATTTTTATTGGTGAGCGGTAAAACATATTGGAAATCTTTATGCCTGTTCTGGGATTACTTGCGTGAATGACCTGCCCATTACCGATATACATGGCAACATGGCTGATATAATCACCGCTTCCGTAAAATACCAAGTCACCGGGTTTAACGCTGGAAGAACCGATGCTTGCTCCCGAATATGCCTGACTTCTGGAAACTCTGGGCAGGCTATAGCCAAACCTTGAATAGATACCTAAGGTAAAGCCGGAGCAATCTGTTCCGTTTGTAAGACTTGTGCCGCCCCATACATAAGGATTGCCTAAAAACTGCTTTGCATAGGCAACCATCTGTGCTCTTACACTGGAGGTTCCTGTTGTAAGCTCTTCAACTGATACGGCCTTTTCCAACTGATAGGATAAATCGATATATTGTCTGGCAACAAAGCCTTCGTCATCATCGATCTTAACCTTAACCCAGTCAGTTGTTACAGAAGTAACTTCCATATCTTCTTCGCTTGGCACACTTGTTACCACACCGCCTAAAAGACTTGGCTCCTGTCTTACATTGAGAGTCTGGGTATTCACTGTTGCAACCAGACTTCCTACCTTCTTGGCAAGTGATACTGCTTTATCTCCTGTAACAAGGAAATCTTTCTTCACATAACCTGTAACTTTACCGGATTTGATCTTAACCCATCCGTTTTTATCTTCATCTATTATTGTACATCCTGCATTCTTTGGTAATTTTCCGATTATTTTCTGATCTTCGCCGGGAGACTTGCGGATATTTAAATGGTTATCCACACTCGCAATACCAAGGTTATTATAATCATAAGCAGCAACACTGGATTCCAGCGTAGCAATGGTAATCTCCGAAGATGCAGCCGTATTGGCTGAATCATAATACTTGTCCAGAGTTACAGATATTCCTGCTAAAGGCTGCTCGCCGTAGATGGACTCAGCGCTTGTATACTTGGTATTTAAGGCAAATAGTAATGCACCTGTGGCACAGAGACATGAAATTTTTATAAATCTGGTAGTGCTATGGTTCATTGGGTTCCTCCTGCTAGTTATCCCTTTTCATTTAATATGTATTTGCCTTCCACCCTAGTTGTTACAAATATATTAAATATATTTCTAAGTTATTATAACAATCGTTCATAGTTTTGTCAACACTTTGCATTAAATTTGATAAAATTCCGTTAAATTATTGTAAGTATTTCCAGAATTGGATGTAATTATTCCTTTAATATCTAAATTGACAGAAAGCTTGTTCTTGCTTTGTAGAATAATGACGAATCAACGTGTATTATGGCTGCCTACTCATAAGCGCGGCAGCCTGCCAGAAAAAATCGTGTATAAGCTAATCCCCGTATCAATAAACGCAAAAGAAACCGGTGTATCCTTTAAGGAAAGACACCGGCTTCCAATCGTTTTATTAAATATTCTGCTAAATAATAATACAGATAATTCCTCCGTTACTCTCGTTAACAATCTTCTGCATTGTATCCTGAAGTTTTACCTGGCTTTCATCCGTCATTTTATTGATCTTGGTATTAATCCCGTCCTCTACAAGCTGCTGGATTGATTTTCCGTAAATATTAGTCTCCCAGATTCCTTCCGGATTTTCAGAAGCATTCTTGCGGATATAATTAATCAGGTCATTTGCCTGTTCTTCACTTCCTACAATGGGTGCAATTTCTGTCTCTATAGTTGCTTTTATCATATGAATGGAAGGTGCCGTTGCACGGATTTTAACGCCATATTTGTTACCATGCCTCATAATTTCTGGCTCTTCAATCAGAATTTCTTCCTTAACCGGATTTACTACTCCGTACCCCTTCTGCCGAACCTCGTCACAGGCTCCTGCCACCTTACCGTATTCCTTCTTGACTGCTGCCAGCTCCCTGATGGTGTTTATGAGCTGATATTCGTCCTCAATGGCAACTCCAATAAGGTCACTTAAAATATTGTAATAGTAGGAATCATCAAACTCAACATTCACCTTAACGGAGCCGTTTTCCATTTCGACCTTGTCGATTTTAAAGCGGTTGACAAATTTGCTGTCAGTAAGCATATTGTCATTTCTTACATCCCGGATTAAAGTAAGGCGCTTTAATAATTCTTTCACGGAATCAATCAGGTCAACTTTAAGCCAATGATCATCAGGAAGCATTTCTGCCCACTTCGGAATAAAGAAATTAATCTCTGATACCGGAAATACCGAAAGGATACTTGACATGACATGATTGATATCTTCTTTTCTCAACTGCTCACAATTGACCGGCAGGCAGTTTACATTGTATTTTTCGGCAATATCATTGGCAAGATTCAGACTGGTCTCGGAATATGGCCGGCTTGTATTCAGAAGAACGACAAAGGGTTTTTTCAGCTTTTTCAGTTCTCCGATTGTTTTTTCTTCTGCTGCTATGTAATTGTCTCTGGGAAGGTCACCGAAGCTGCCGTCGGTAGTAACTACGATACCAATGGTGGAATGATCATTGATTACCTTCTGGGTTCCAATCTCCGCTGCCTGGGTAAAAGGAATCTCATAGTCATACCAGGGCGTCTTTACCAAACGTTCCTGTTCATTTTCAATATGCCCGGCTGCTCCTTCTACCATAAAGCCTACACAGTCAATCAACCGGATATTTACCTTTGTATCCTCTCCCAGCTGAATCTGAGCTGCTTCCTTGGGAATGAACTTCGGTTCTGTTGTCATTATAGTCTTACCGGCAGCACTTTGAGGCAATTCATCGATTGCCCGCTCTTTATTGTGGACATCAGCAATATTCGGAATTACCAGTAAATCCATAAACCGCTTTATAAAAGTTGATTTCCCCGTTCTTACCGGCCCCACCACACCTATGTATATGTCACCGCCTGTCCTAGCCTTAATATCATTATAAACATCATATATCTGGCCTGGCATATCCAGTGACGAATATTGATCCAACATACACATCCTCCTTTCGGTTATAATTAAACATATGCCGAAAAGCCCCCATTCATGATTACGATATTTGATTTCTTATCTATTTTTTCAAGATACCGGGATAAAAGCCTTTATTTCCGGGACTAAGTATGGTAAACTAATATGGAAATAAATTTACCGCCGGGTAAACGTCTTATATTCATTCCATTAGGCCATTGAAGGAATGAATGTCAGGCGTTTTATTTTTTTATAAGGAAAGAGAGGTTTGTATGTTCAGAGAAATGCGTCGTAAAAAACAGGTTTTATCCTTAGAGGAATGTATTGAAGTCTTAAATCGAGGAACATCCGGTGTATTGGCCGTATCCGGGGACGATAACTATCCCTATGCCGTCCCCCTCAGCTATGTCTATCATAATAATAAGATTATTTTTCACAGCGCCAAAACAGGCCATAAGCTGGACGCTATTGCCAGAAACGAAAAAGTATCCTTTTGCGTGATAGACAAGGACCAGGTGGTCCCGGACGAGTACACGAGCTATTTTCGCAGTGTCATAGCTTTTGGCAAAGCCCGTATCCTTGAAGATGAAGCAGAAAAAAGAAGTACTCTTGCACTTTTAGCCAAACGCTACGCTCCTGACCATGAAGAAATCCGCCGTATGCAGACAATTGATAAGGAATTCAACATCGTCACTATGATCGAGCTTACAATTGAACACATGAGCGGCAAAGAAGCAATTGAATTATTCAAAGCAAAACACCTGTAAACAACTTGAACTTACCAAGATTCAAGAATTGCAAAAAGATAAAAAAGCTTTCACACAAATGCCTTCACTCTAAAAAATAATAATAAAACGGTATATCCTGAAAGCTCTGATTTCAAAGCCTTCCAATATACCGTTTTATTTTATAGTTTTTTATAATATTATAATCTAATTATCATAGGCTAATCTCAGCCTTCAATATGTATACTTGGGGTATAAAAATGCAACGAAGTGACTTTCACGGAGCTGAGTGTATTTTTATACCCCAAGTATACATTCAATAAACCTGCTGTTAACCTACGATTAAATCATATTTTTTTTATTACGCTATTTCTTATTCTTCTACTTCTTCCACTGAAGCTCCGTATATTCTCTCCTCTTATCTCTTAAAAGCAGATCCGATACTGCTTCAAAAGCCGGCTTGCCTTCAAATAATATAAGGTTTACCTGCTCCACAATGGGCATTTCCACATCATACTTCCTTGCAAGAGCCAGGGCAGCTTTGGCAGAGTAAACACCTTCTACTACCTGCTTCACTTCCTGCATGGCTTCCTCCATATTATAGCCCTTTCCGATGAGATAGCCTGCATTGCGGTTTCTGCTGTGCTTGCTGGTACAGGTTACAATCAAATCCCCTACACCGGAAAGCCCTGCAAAGGTTTCCATCTTACCGCCCATGGCAATTCCCAAACGGCTGATTTCTGCAATTCCTCTGGTCATAAGTGCTGCTTTTGTATTATCACCAAAGCCCAGGCCGTCAGCCATTCCAGCTGCCAATGCAATGACATTCTTTAAGGAGCCTCCAAGCTCTATTCCAATTACATCAGGGCTCGTATATACACGGAAACGTTCACCCATAAACACATCCTGAACAAAGTGTGCCGTATCCTTTGAATCTGCTCCTACAACACAGGTGGTAGGAATTCCCTTGCTGACTTCCTCTGCATGACTGGGTCCTGAAAGGACTGCCACATCAGCCTGGGGAATTTCATCTTTAATAATATCTGTTAAGGTTTCAAGGGTCTTTTCTTCAATACCCTTTCCTACATTTACAACTATCTGATTATCTGTAATAAAGCTGCAAGCACTTTTGGCGGTAGCACGAACAAAGGGGGAGGCTACAGCAAATACGATTAAATCCCTGCTTTCACAGGAAGTCTTTAAATCACCGCTTATGCTTACGCTGTCCGGCAGCTTGATTCCGGGAAGCTTATCCTTTAACTCCCTGTCCTCATTCAACTGCTCAACTTCATTTTTTAAAGCTGACCACAATACCACTTCGTGACCCTTATTTCCAAGGAGAATAGCAATTGCTGTTCCCCATGCACCTGCACCTAATATGCTTATTTTCGCCATGTACGCTTCTCCCTTATTTTTCTTCAACTTTTACCTTTTGTCCTAATTTATTCTCAGTTCCATTCATAAGCCTCTTAATATTGGTCCTGTGTCTGATAAATGCCAATACTGTGAAGATAACACTGACCAGAAGCATATGTATATCTCCCGGATAAATTATCAGAACGCCGATCGGAAACAGGAGTGAAATCAGCAAAGAACCAACGGAAACATATCTGGTTATTACAACAGACAGAACAAATACGATAAAGGCCGCTAATCCAATTCTCCAGTCAAAGGCCATAATGACTCCTCCGGTAGCGGCAATTCCCTTTCCGCCCTTAAAACGCAGCCAGAAAGGAAAATTATGCCCCACAACAACACCAAGCCCGGTGTAAAGCGCTAGTAAATTAACATTAGGATCCTGTTTAAAAAATACATAAGTAATGAGAAGGATTGGAATAAATGCTTTTAAGGCATCTCCCAGAAAGGTCAGGAGTCCCGCTTTTACTCCCAGTAAACGCATGGCATTGGTAGTGCCTGCATTTCCGCTTCCGTATTTTCTGATATCAATATGATTTGCTTTTCCAATGAAATAAGCGGTGGACAGGCAGCCGCACAAATATCCTATAATTAAGCATATTATTATGTTTTGCAGCATATTATTCTTTTTCCTTTCGCTCCCTTATGAAAAATTTAAGTGATGTTCCTGAAAACCCAAAGGCTTCCCTTATTTTATTTTCAATATATCTGGTGTAGGAAAAATGCATCAGTTCTTTGTCATTGACAAAAATAACAAAGGTCGGCGGTTTGATGGAAACCTGGGTGATATAGTATAATTTCAGCCGTTTGCCCTTATCAGAAGGCGGCTGCTGAAGTGCTACGGCCTCTGCCATGATTTCATTCAGCACTCCGGTAGCAATCCTCAGGTTCTGGTTCTGGATAACCTTCTCAATTAAGTCGAACAGCTTTGTCAGTCTTTGTCCTGTCAGTGCTGATATAAATATCATCTCGGCATAGGGCATATAGGACAGGGTTCCCTTTATCTCATTGGTATATTTATAGATTGTTTTATCATCTTTTTCTACGGCATCCCATTTATTTACGGCAATGATGACTCCCTTGCCCCTTTCATGGGCGATACCTGCAATTTTAGCATCCTGTTCTGTAACGCCTTCCATTCCGTCAATTACCAGAACTACAATGTCCGCACGCTCAACGGCTGATACGGTTCTTACAATGCTAAAGCGTTCTATTTCTTCTTTTATTTTACTCTTTCTTCGAAGCCCGGCAGTATCAATAAAGACAAACTCCTTGCCATGGTATTTTACCGGAGTATCAATCGCATCTCTGGTAGTACCGGCTATGTCGGAAACAATCACCCTGTCTTCGCCGATCAGCTTATTAATAATAGAGGATTTTCCCACATTTGGCTTTCCAACAATGGCAATCCGGGGGCGGTCGTCCTCTTCTTCCTTCATATCCGCAGGGTTAAAATGGCTGACAACCTCGTCCAGCATATCACCAAGCCCTAGCTTGGAGGAAGCGGATACGGGATGGGGATCTCCGATTCCAAGGTTATAGAACTCATAGACATCCGGCATCAGCTTATCAAAATTATCTACCTTATTTACTACGAGGACAATGGGCTTTGTAGAACGCCTCAGCATATCCGCTACCTTAAAATCATTATCTACCAGTCCCTGTCTTACATCGACAAGAAAAACAATGACATCGGCTGTCTGAATGGCAATTTCAGCCTGCTGCCTCATATAGGAAAGGAGCACATCATTGCTCTCCGGTTCAATACCGCCTGTATCAATCATGGTGAACTGCTTGTCAAGCCATGTTACATCCGCATAAATTCTGTCTCTTGTGACGCCGGGGAAATCCTGAACAATGGCTATTCTCTCACCTGCCAGTGCATTAAACAAAGTCGATTTACCCACATTCGGCCTTCCGACAATTGCAACAATCGGTTTACTCATTTTATAAAAATTCCTCTCTTAAATTTACATGTTAATCCATTACAGCATCCGCAAAGGATTTTCCGTCTGATTTTACAATACAAACTTTTATTTGTAAAGCATTTTCCATGCATCTTCTATCTTTTTACGAACAATTAAAAGTCTGATTCCTTTCTTACTCCTTAGATAGTATATCAGCTATAGGAATATTTATCAAATATATTTTAAGAAAAGAACACTGTATATTGACATTGCAGCCATTTAAAGTGCATAATATTGCTGGATATAGTTTGAAAAATGCGCTGCATTTTACATAATTCTATTTAAGCAGTATCGCAAGCAAGCTTGCGATATGCAGGGGGATTAGTTTGAAAAATGCGCTGCATTTTACATAATTCTATTTAAGCAGTATCGCAAGCAAGCTTGCGATATGCAGGGGGATTAGTTTGAAAAATGAAAGGAGACAGGCTGTAAAGAGTACCGCAGTAACCTACAGCATAATAATATGAATATTGAATTAAAACACAGCCTTACCGTTGAGGAATACAACGCTTTAAGATTAAGTGTCGACTGGAAGGAGATACCTGAGGAGCAGGCTAAAAGAGGTCTTTCCAATACCTATTACCTTACTGCTGCCGTTCTAAACGGAGAAACCATTGGTCTTGCACGCGTAATTAGTGACGGAGGATACGTTGCCTATATTGCCGACGTGATTGTAAACCAGGAATATCAGGGGAAGGGTGTTGGCAGGATGATTTTAAATGATGTGATGGATTATATAAAAAATGTTTTATCCGGAGGTGAGACTGTAATGGTCATATTGGTAGCGGCTAAGGGAAAGGAAGAATTCTATGAAAAGTTCGGATTCATCAAAAGACCCAATGAACAATACGGAGCCGGAATGACCCTTTGGCTATAGAAAATATTCCATATAAGATTGACTTACCATTTTCCTCATGCTATAACTAGATAGAATGAGGAAATCTTGTTTTTGTAACAGTTAGGAGGACAAGCAATGTCTGAAAATGCAATAAAAACCCCTGTAGCACCTTTGAGAATACTATCTTTAGAAGGCTTCCGCTCCATGGCAGAGAAAGTTGACAAACACATTTCTGTTTCCAGAAAAGAAAGGGAAGAAGCCTCTCCCGACAATTTATCCTTTACCGGGTATTATAAAGAAAGCTATCTTGTTGACGCAAGTGTACCCCGTTTCAGTTCGGGAGAAGCCAAGGGAGTAATCAATGAAACCATCCACGGCACCGATCTTTTTATCCTTGCAGATATCAGTAATCATAATCTGACTTACAACCTGTACAATACTGAAAACGGCATGTCACCGGATGACCATTTTCAGGATTTAAAACGTCTTATTGATGCCTGCAACGGAAAGGCCAGAAGAATAAATGTCATACTTCCCTTTCTCTATGAAAGCCGTCAGGATAAGAGAACTATCCTGGAGTCTCTGGACTGTGCCACTGCTCTGCAGGAGCTTGTACAAATGGGTGTTAAAAATATCATAACCTTTGATGCCCACGACGGAAGGGTGCAAAATTCCGTTCCTCTGGAGGGCTTTGATAACTTTTATACTTCCTATCAGTTCTTACAGTCATTTTTACATACGGAAGATGGTGTTTCCATCGAAAAAGAAGACTTCATTGTTGTAAGCCCTGATGTTGGCGGTATGTCAAGAGCAGTATTCTATGCTAATATCTTAGGCGTGGATATGGGAATGTTCTATAAAAGAAGGGATTATACTGTTGTCAACGACGGGAAGAATCCTATTCTCGCTCATGAATTCCTTGGGGGAAATATAGCCGGAAAGTCTGTTTATATCGTAGATGACATGATTGCCTCCGGAGAAAGCGTCTTAGAGGTCGCCGCTGAGCTGAAAGCCAGAAAAGCAGAAAGAATCTATATTGCCGCAACCTTCGGACTTTTTACCTGCGGCTTTGAGAAGTTTGATGAAGCCTATAAAAACGGCATCATAGACCGGGTGTATACCACCAATCTCATATATACCCCGAAGGAACTGATCGATAAGCCTTATTACACCAACGTAGACGTCAGCAAATATCTCTCCCTCATCATCGATACCATCAACCATGACAGCTCCGTTGATGATATCATGAAATCCGGAGGACTGATAAGAAATCGTCTGGCAGATTACAGAGAAAAATGCAGAAAAGCCCAATAGGGCTTTTCTTAAGCCCATTAGGCTTTTCATTTGCCCATTAGGCTTTTTTCTATACTGTTAACATTAAAAAGGCTGCCAGAGTACCCCTTTTGCCTTTGGAGGCACGGTGAGAAAATAAAAGGTCCGAATGACAGCAGGTGCATAAACCGCTGACATGGATATTTTCCTTTTTAAGCCCGGCTGCTTCCAAAATGATACGGTTCACTTTCCACAAATCCAGCTGGTACCTTCCGGCTGGATTTTTTGTAAGAATCTCTTCATACTCTCCGCTTAACTCCTCTTTAAATTCCTTCCTGAATTCCTCTGCCACTTCCTCGCTGACTTCATAGCAATCCTTGCAGATAGAAGGGCCAATCAAAGCAACAATGTCTTCCGGTTCCGACTGAAAAGCCTCCTGCATTGCCTGCACTGTCTTTAATCCCATTCTTCCTACTGTTCCCCGCCAACCGGAATGGCTAAGCCCAATTGCCCGGTTCTTTGTATCCACAAAATAAAGAGGAACACAGTCAGCATAAAAGGTAGCAAGAGGTATTCCTCTTTCCTTCGTAATCAGTCCGTCTATTTCCTCATAGTCCCTTGGCAGATACAATCCCTTTCCTCTGTCACTGCTCTTGACCAGCCTGACATTGGTTTTGTGAACCTGATGAGTAGCTGTCACATCCTCATATTTCATCTCCAGGCTTTCACAAATCCTTTTATAATTCTCATCCACTTTTTCCTTCTCATCCCCTACGGAATAAGAAAGATTCAGGGATTCATAATAACCTTCGCTAACCCCGCCAAGCCTTGTGGTAAAGCCATGCTTCATATAAGAAATTTCTGTCAATGGGGCAAAGGTCAAAAAAGGTGTCTCTTTTTCCAGATGCAATGTTATATTTTCATTATTCTCAAACAATTTCATGCCTCATTTCTATTAGTCATAAGAACACTTTCTGCGGCTGCTAAAACTGTGCATCAAATGCATTCCGTATTAGAGTTATTTCCTCTTCTACAATTCCCACCGCATCAAAGCGGCAGGGAGTATCTTCCGGTATATGATTTATGTACATGTAATACCTGGCTGCCTTGCAGATGTTTCTTATCTTTCTGCTGTCAACGGCTTCCAGGGGGGACCCGCTTTGTAAATCCTTGCGGTATTTCACTTCGATAAATACAAGAACCTCCCCTTCCCTTGCTATCAGGTCTATCTCTCCAGACCTGGTAAAGAAATTAGCGGCAAGAATACGGTAGCCGGCTGATGTAAGATAAGCTGCTGCCTTTTGCTCCTTTTCACTTCCTATGGTTCTTTTATTATACATAGCCTTCCTTATCGTATTATACTGTCCTGGACTTCCATGCTTTATTATTATGCTTTGGGTCAGGTATCCCACTGTCCGGGCAGCTTTAATTTTTCCATGTAGGGAAACTTTTTATCATATTCTTCCGCCTTTACGGCATCGATATTCTCAAAAACTTCCGATTGATAGAATTTTCCCTCTACCCCTTTTAATCCATCCGGCACCAGTTCCAAGCCCATAAATGCATCAAAATTCTTTCCATCCTTTGTAGTAATATGGAAATTATCACAGGTTTTAAAGCCATGTCTGGGGTAATATCCCGGTTCGCCAAATATGATAATCGCCTTATGCCCCTGTTTCCTGGCAATCTCGAAGGTAGTTTTTAAAAGAAGGCTTCCGATTCCTTTATTCTGAAACTCTTTGTCAACACACAAAGGGCCAAAGGTCAGGACCTCTGTCTTTTGCTTCCCGTTATCGACATATGACTTGGAATACATGACAGTTCCTGCAACTTTCCCGTCTACCTCAGCAACTCTGCTTAGATCCGGTATATAATCCTTAGAGGATCGGAGCAGATGAACCAAATAATGCTCAAGACATCCGGGAACATGCAGGTTCCAGAAAGCTCTTTTGGTTATAGCTTCCGTTTCATACCAGTCTTTTTCCTGTTCTTCCCTTATATTTATATTCATAGACACACACATCCTTTCTCACTGATTATTTTACTTTTCCGCTTTACTTCTCCAATTTTGCCTTTAAACGGTCCATATCATCTACAAATATCATAATCTCAGAGACCACCTGGTAAAGTTCCGGAGGGATATAATCTCCAAGGTCAAGCTTGGAGAGACTGGAAGCCAGCTTATTGTCTTCATGGATTGGTATCTGATTTTCTTTGGCTCCCTTTAATATTTTATCTGCCAGAAAGCCCTTACCGGTAGCTATGATTCTCGGAGCGGCATCCTCCGGGCTGTAACCAAGAGCTACTGCTGTTTTGTTTTTAAATTTCTCACTATCCACAGGATTATTAGTAGAATGCTCTTTTCTTACCACGAAATCCGCCTCCTTATCACTGGAAGTTTTTTATAAAGCTTGCTCTATGAAGAGGTGTCGGCCCATATAATTTCAGGGCTTCTATGTGCTCTGCCGAGCCGTAGCCCTTGTTGGAAGCAAAGCCATAGGCAGGAAAGAGCTTATCATAAGCTGTCATGATGCGGTCCCTTGTGACCTTTGCTATGATACTTGCAGCCGCAATGGATACGCTTTTGGCATCTCCCTTGATAATCGGTACCTGCTTTATGGGAACCCTGGGTATGGTTACGGCATCATTAAGCAATATATCGGGTGTAACACTTAAGTTTCCAATTGCCTGGCGCATAGCTTCATAGGTAGCCTGCAGGATATTAATTTCATCAATCTTAGCCGGAGGAACAGAACCCACACCAACAGACAGTGCTTTTTCCATAATCTCATCAAAAAGCTTTTCTCTCATCTTTTCAGATAACTGCTTGGAATCATTGATATATAAGATATCGCAATTCTTTGGAAGAATGACGGCAGCCGCCATAACGGGACCTGCTAACGGCCCCCTTCCAACTTCGTCAATACCACAGATATAAGAGTACTCACCATATGTCCTTTCAAAGGAGGTCATCTCATAAACCCTGTGTCTTTCTGATTCCAGGGCTTCTTGTTTCTTATGGTATTTATCAATCAGGTTTTTTACTCCTGCCCTTGGGTCTTCCTGATACTTTATTATAATATCGGCTACTTCCTCTTCCTTCGCCAGCTGAAATTCTTCTTTAATTGCCTGTATGCTCTTCTCCATGTAATATTCCTCTTTATTTGTCGTTTATCGGAAGTACAACATCCTCAGCAGGTTCTGCCGGAAATTCCAGGGTCACTTTTCCAAGCTTGGCATTGCGGAAATCATCCACAATAAAACCGGAGGCTTTTTCAAGGTCTAATTCCCCGCCCTTTAACAAACAGGCCCTTTTCTTTGCCACCGCTGTCAGATTCTCTTCCGGGATATCACTTTCTGTAATTCCATAGCGCTCTGTAAGCGCTCCTTTATAATACTTTGTAAGAAAGGTTATGAGTGACAGGCTTAAATCATAACTGTTTAAGATATCTTCCCGGATAGAGCCAATAAGAGCAAGATGGAGCCCCACCTGCTGGTCCTCAAATTTCGGCCACAGTATACCCGGAGTGTCAAGGAGCTCAATGGACTTATTCAGTTTAATCCACTGCTTTCCCTTCGTAACCCCCGGCTTATTGCCGGTTTTGGCCGCAGCCTTGCCGGAAATACTGTTGATAAAGGTTGATTTTCCAACATTGGGTATTCCAACAACCATAGCCCTTAAGGGTCTGTTGAGAATACCTTTTCTTCTATCTCTTTCTATCTTCGCCTTGCAGGCCTCCATTACCGCATCATTTACCTTACGGATTCCATCACCTTTTTTGGAATTCACCAAAGCCGCAATATAGCCCTGGCCCTCAAAATATTCCTTCCATTTCAGGTTCTGGCTGTCGTCTGCCAAGTCACATTTATTCAACAGAATAACTCTGGATTTGCTCCCAGCCATCTGATTAATATCCGGATTCTTGCTGCTAAGCGGAATACGTGCATCCACTAATTCGATGATTACATCGATTAACTTCATATCCTCCTGCATCATACGCTTTGCTTTGGACATATGACCGGGATACCATTGAAAATGCATTACTACTCCTCCTTTGCAATGTTTAATTTATTAATAAAGGCAAAGCCGTTTTGTCTGATCCAGGCTTTCCCGATGATATCTTCTTTGACAATATTTCCGATATTGGCAAAACGGCTGTCTTCACTGTTGTTACGGTTATCCCCGAGAACAAAGAACTCATTCTCATCCAGCTTAATATCCTCTTCTGCCAGTCCGGGATTTTCAATTGAGTCGGTTACGGCCCGCTCCTTCAGCTCCTCGCCGTTAATATAGACCTTGCCGCCCTTTATCTGCACCGTTTCACCGGGCAATCCGATTACTCTTTTCACATTCAGGTAACTGTGCTCTTTGTTGGACTGCTTAAACACAATTACATCATAACGCTTTGGCTTATGAAAAACATAGGCAAATTTGTTTATAATTATTTTATCCTGGTCCTTCAGGGTATTTTCCATGGATTGCCCGGGCATAACGGTCTTTTCCAATGCATAATTGGCTATAAAATAAGCTAAACCAATAACCGCAGCAATCTCAACAAACCATATGAGCAAGGATAGTATTACCTTTTTTATAACAGGTCCCTTATCCTCTTTATCAAAATCATAACGCATTTTAATCCTTTCGCAAATATCAACTCTGTGATTTGATATTCCTGAATACATGGTTGAAAAATGTTTTTTATTTATCAACCCAGCTCCCATTGCATGCCGTATCTGCCTGCAGATATGCACCGTAATACTTCCCCGGCAGGATAATAAAAGGGACAATACTATAAGTAGTTGTCCCTTTCCCGTTTTTGGTCACGTGCTATTATTTTACGATTTCTTTAACTTTCGCTTTCTTACCTACTCTGCCGCGTAAATAATTTAACTTAGCTCTTCTAACCTTACCATGTCTGATAACTTCGATTTTTTCAACACTGGGGGAATGCAGGGGCCATGTCTTCTCTACACCAATACCATTGGAAGACTTTCTTACGGTAAATGTTTCTCTGGCGCCGCCGTTCTGTCTCTTTAAAACAGTACCCTCGAAAACCTGTGTTCTTTCACGGTTACCTTCTTTTACTTTTGCGTATACTTTTACAGTATCGCCTACGTTGAAATCTGCGATTTCACTCTTAAGCTGAGCAGCTTCGATTTCTTTAATAATGTTATTCACTCTTGTGACCTCCTTTAAATTCGATGTTCTTAATACCTTGCCTCACAGAAATCTGCTTGTACAAATCCGTCAAAGGGCGTTGTATCAGAGGACCATCCCATCTCACAACAATTTACTATAACATGGCAATGGCAAAATTGCAAGTATTTTCCGAAGATAAATCAAATTTCACCTATAAAAGATGCACGGGTAAAATACAACCTCTATAAGATTATACCCCCCTCTTACCCGTACACCTTACAATCAGTATAAAACTGACTATTATAATAGTCAATAGACATTTATGTCTAACTGTATAAAAAAATGACAAACTCTACTCCTGCGTGTGAAGAAACTTTTTGTCCTTCTCCGTCAAGGCAGCCTTTTCCAGCATGTCCGGCCTGTTTTCACGGGTTCTTTTAAGTGATTGCTCTCTCCGCCAATCTTCAATTCTGGCATGATGGCCGGATAAAAGGACCTCCGGCACCTTCTTTCCTTCGAATTCCTCCGGTCTGGTGTACTGGGGATATTCCAGGAGATTATCCTGAAAGGTCTCAAATTCCGCGGAGGTTTCGTTATTAAGGACTCCCGGAACCAGTCTGCTGATCGCATCCATCATTACCATTGACGGAAGTTCTCCCCCAGTTAATACATAATCACCGATGGATACATTATCCGTTACAACCATTTCCAGTGCCCGTTCATCAATTCCCTCATAATGACCGCATAGAAAGATCAGGTTCTCTTCCTTCGACAGCTCCTCTGCCATAGTCTGGTCAAAGACTTTTCCCTGAGGAGTAAGATAGATTACTCTTGGAACTTTTTGACTTTCAATCTCTATCTTTCCTTGTATGGAACGGCAGGCTCTCACTACTGGCCCCGGAGCCATTACCATGCCGGCCCCTCCGCCATAGGGGTAATCATCCACCCGGTTATGCTTGTTTTCTGAAAAATCTCTGATATCTACCGTATCGAGCTGAAGGATTCCCTTCTCCAGAGCTCTTCCGGTTATACTGGCTGACAGGCACTGCCTTATCATCTCAGGAAATAGAGTTAATACGTAAAAATTCATGGATTACAGCCTTTCAAAATATTATGAAAATAAAGGACAAAGTTGCGGTTAGCATAGACTATAGCTGCTTTATAATAATCCCGGCATCAGATGGACAAGTATCCTTTTGTTCTCAGCATCCACTTCCAGGATGCACTCCTTAATAGAAGGAAGCAGAACTTCACTTCCGTCCTTTCTGGTTACCACATAGACATCATTTGCACCGGTAGTCATAACGTCCGTCAAGGTGCCGAGCTCTTCTCCCTCATCGGTAACGACCAGAGAATCCAGAATGTCACAGATAAAATATTCATCCTCCGAAAGCTCCACTGCATTCTCTCTTGTTACCAGCAGGTCGTGTCCTTTATATTTTTCAACATCATTTATATTATCAATTCCCTTGAATTTCAGGATGGCCCATTGCTTAAAAAATTTGACTCCTGCTATTTCAAGTTCCATATATTCTTTTCCAGTATCTAAAAAGACCTGTTTTAACTGCTTAAAACGGCCCATATCATCGGTCGTGGGAAATACCTTCACTTCGCCTTTTATCCCATGGGTAGCTGTAATTATCCCTACTCTTAAATAGTTTTCCATTAAAACTCCTCTTAATCCTTCACCAAAAATAAGAACCCATGACAAGTTAGGGTAAGGAAAGAATTTTCCGGAAAAATAACTTTTTTCCGGAAGTTTCTTTCGAATCACCTATTCCAGACAGGGTCCTTTAAAGGTTTATAATCATTATTGAAGTATTTCAACAACTACCTTTTTATCATCCTTAGCAGCTGCTGCTTTTACAACGGTACGAATGGATTTTGCAATCCGGCCTTGTTTGCCGATGACCTTCCCCATGTCCTCAGGTGCAACCTTTAATTCCACAATAATGGACTGGTCGGTTTCCTTTTCTGTTACAACAACTTCTTCAGGGTGATCAACGAGTGATGTAGCAATTACTTTAACTAATTCTTTCATTACCCTACACCTCCAATGGAATATGACTAAATCAACCATAAACCGGAATTTACGGCAATACGCCATCATTCCTTAAAAATGCCAAACAGAAAATTATTTTCTAATTCCTGCTTTTTTAAATAAATTGCCGACTGTCTCAGTAGGCTGGGCACCGTTCTGTAACCACTTCTTTGTTGCTTCCTCGTTAATCTTAAAAGCATTAGGTTCTTTTGTAGGATCATAAGTACCGAGTTCTTCGATAAATCTTCCATCTCTGGGTGATCTGGAATCTGAAACAACGATTCTATAGAAAGGAGCCTTTTTCTGACCCATTCTTTTTAATCTGATCTTAACTGCCATGATTTCACCTCCTTAAAATCTTGTGTTAATATTTATTTATTGAAAAGTTATAATGTGTTATAACCTGCCAACCTAAAATCCAAAGGGCAATTTGAATTTGCCTTTTTTCATACCCTTAGAGCCCATCATACCGGACATCTGCTTCATCATCTTCTTCGTCTGATCGAATTGCTTTACAATCTTATTTACTTCGCTGATGTCAACACCGGCTCCCTGTGCAATCCTCTTCTTTCTGGAGGGATTCAATATATCGGGATTGGCTCTTTCCGCCTTTGTCATGGAATAGATAATTGCCTCTACTCCGTTAAAGGCATTGTCATCCACCTCAACATCCTTTAACTGGCTTCCCATACCGGGCATCATCTTTAAAATATCGTTGATGCCTCCCATTTTCTTAATCTGCTGTAATTGATCCAGATAATCATTAAAGTCAAACTCTGCCTTTTTAAGCTTTTTCTCCAGCTGCTTGGCTTTCTCCTCATCAAAATCTGCCTGGGCTTTATCAATAAGAGTCAGGATATCACCCATACCAAGGATTCTGGAAGCCATACGGTCGGGGAAAAACTGCTCCAAATCCGAAAGCTTCTCTCCCATACCTGCATAAAGGATGGGACGGCCTGTTACTGCCCTGATGGAAAGAGCCGCACCGCCTCTGGTATCACCATCCAGCTTTGTAAGAATAACCCCGTCTATGCCGATTTTATTCTGGAAATTCTCCGCTACATTGACAGCATCCTGGCCTGTCATGGAATCCACTACCAGGATGGTCTGGTGAACCTCTATATTTTCCTTGATTTCAATGAGCTCATTCATCATGTCTTCATCAACATGAAGACGTCCTGCGGTATCTAAAATCACCACATTCAAATTATTGCTCTTGGCATGCTCTAAGGCAGCCTTTGCAATGTTTACGGGCTTGTGCTTATCTCCCATGGAGAAAACAGGCACTCCCTGCTTGTCACCGTTTATCTTCAGCTGTTCAATAGCAGCGGGACGATAGATATCACAGGCTGCTAAAAGGGGGCGTTTACCCTTTGCTTTAAACTTACCGGCTAATTTTGCCGTAGTGGTCGTTTTACCTGCACCCTGTAAGCCGCACATCATAATAACCGTGATTTCGTTGCCGGGCTTAAAGACTATTTCCGTTGTTTCGGAGCCCATGAGATTTACCATCTCTTCATTTACTATCTTAATAACCATCTGACCGGGTGTAAGACTTGACATAACATCCTGGCCTACGGCACGCTCCTGCACAGTCTTAATAAAGTTCTTAACCACCTTAAAGTTAACGTCGGCTTCCAGCAATGCCATCTTTACTTCCTTTAATGCGGTGGCAACATCCGCTTCACTTAAGCGTCCCTTGCCTCTAAGGTTCTTAAATACGTTTTGTAATTTTTCAGAAAGGCTGTCAAATGCCATTCGGGAACCTCCTGCCTGTTATTCTTGCCTGATTTATTAATAGTCCGGTAAACTTATCTATTTAATAAGAATCCTATATGTCTATATTTATTCTATATCCTTCTTCATTACAAGCTGCCCGAGCCGGCTTCCTCTGCACGGAGCGAAGTCCTTTACAGGGCATCTATCATGTTCTGGGACAGGGTAAGAATTCTTTCCACTGCTTCTTCTGCCTCTTCCCTGTGGCTCTCTTTTATATTCATTGCAAGGCTGTGAATCTCTTCCGCCATCTGCCTGGTAGTTCTGAACTTATGAAGCAGACCAAGCTTCTCTTCAAATTCCGTAAGGTTCTTTGAGCATCTCTTTACAATGTCATATACACCCTGCCTGCTGATTCCCTGCTCTTCTGCAATTTCACCCAGGGAAAGGTCATTGAGGATATAGTCTTCAAATATTTGTTTATTGTGGCTTTTCAACAATTCTCCATAAAAATCAAAGAGAAGTGATAAATATACTTTTTCCTGCAGCTTCTGGCTGATATCTGTATTATCCATAAAAACACCACCTGTAAAGTTTTTTTCTTTACAGGTGGTAGTATATCTGATTCCGACAGCTTTGTCAAGAAATTTTTCATTAAAAATCCATAACTATTTTACAGTTCAATTTTTTCATATTTCTTCAGTATTTCCTTAACCAGATCACTGCTTAGCTCAGCTGCCGGTATCAGCTTATCCGGTGCTCCCTTCAGTTCCCTTAAACGCTTTTCCATTACCAGCAGGTCACGCCATTCACCGAATTTATAAGCAGTTCTGCTGTAAGTACCTAACTCATTAAAGCCAAACTTCTTATGGAGAGCAACACTTCCTTCATTGGGAACGCAGATAAGGGAATAGATGTTATAAACCCCCTGAGCCTCCGCCAGTTCAAAAAGAGCCTTATACAATGCTGTACCGATTCCCTTCTTGTGATAAGTATCCTTTATATATACCGAGCATTCACAGTCCCAGGCATAAGCTGCTCTTTCTCTATGCAGGGAACAATAGGCATAGCCTGCAATTTCACCTTCCACCGTATATACAAGCCACGGATATTTACCTGTGATTTTTTGAATTCTTTCTTTAAATACCTCAAGGGGAACCTTATCATATTCAAAGGAAACCACTGTATTCAGGATGTATGGTTCATAAATTCCATAGATTTCTTTTGCATCCTCTAGATCAGCGATTCTGATTTCTGTCTTTTTCATTACCTGCCTCTTTTCCTATGTTGATTTAACAAATAAGTACTATAAGTTGATTTTATTTTCCAAAAACTTAAAATATTTTATTTATTTCCCACAGTGAGTAAATAAGAAAGCTCCGATCCCTACTGCAATGGTGATATTCAGGGAATCCACCTCGGGAGACTGGGGTATGCAGACACTGGTGCCGGCTAAAAGATAGGAATCGTCAAGCCCGGTTGCTTCATTGCCGAATACCAGGGAAAACAATTCTGTTTTAGGACAATTTTGTACCTCCAGGGTATTTTCCCCGTTTAACATAAAGGTAAATATCTCCTGCTTCTTATATCTGCTGCGGTATTCTTCAAAGGATTCAAACATCTGCACCCTTAGCTTAAACAAGGCTCCCATAGATGCCCTGATTACCTTTGGGTTAAACACATCAGCACAGGGGGTTATGAGGGCAATATCCTTTATCCCAAGGCCCAGGGCTGTCCGGAGGATTGTTCCCAGATTGCCCATATTACTTGGATTTACAAGCACAATATGGGAGGTGTCCTCACTTACGATATCCTCGTATTTATCAAAAACTCCCATAACATAGCAGTTTTCTTTATCACTGATTTTATTGAAAAGCTTGTCATCCGTAAGAACCGGTATGTTACCAGCCTTACAGGTACTTACAATATTCTCTTTATCCGTATATTGCGAGTGTACATAAACACCTCTTACCTTCTCTTTCTTTCCTGCTATTAATTCATAGGTCGGAAAGGCTCCAAGAGTATAGGAATAATCTGCTCCTTTTTTATACGGCTTTACTGCTTCCATATTTAACCTCATTTCTTTACTGCTTTTTATAAACTATTTCTTATTTTCTTCAAAGGTACTGCTGCCAGGTTTAGAATAAATCCTTGGCTGATGCAACTGGAATTTCATTCAAAGCTTTCTAATGATATTCCAATCATCTTTTAGTAAAAACCTCTTTCTCCATATTATAGCCTGCTAAATAAAACGTCAACTGATAATTCAGAGTATTCTGGATTTTTTCATAATTCAACGTATCCCAGGCTTTTATCCTTAAAATATCCTGTTTTTTACGCTTCAAACATTCTATGATTAATGACAAATGGGTAGTTTTTCGCAAGGGGACGGCAGTTTACACAAAATAGAGAGCTTCCTGCTTCATTCCAATGTATAAGAAGTCCTAATTCTCTGAAGCTTTTGTGCTGGACATATCCTCAAACAGATAACTCGCGAAGCTCAAACAATCTGTTTGAGGATATAGCACAAAAGCTTCAGAGAAAAGGACTTCTAATACATTTCCATAGGCGCAGGAAGCTCTCTATTTTGTGCAAACTGCCTGTAGCTATATTGAAACAGGGCATTTGTCGGGCTGATCATTCTATTTTTTATGCCTCAAATATTTTATTTTTAAAATTAAATTTCCTGTTTTTTGTATTTCAAATACTCCATTTTGAAAACTTCTTTTGAAAACTTCAAATATCCTGTTTTTTAGTACTTCAAATCCTATTTTAATAATTATGAATATCTTTGTATTTTCATAATTTTGTTTTACATAATTATTTGTTTTCTCATAATTTTAAGTAATTTTTTTTTCATTTCTATGTACAAAGATAATATTACAAATAATTAGCCTCTGACTTCTTTACTCTTACCATTAAATGATAATCCATTGAGTTATAAATTTGAAATAAATTTATAACTCTAATCTGCGTTTCGTAAGACAATCTCAGCCTTCACCTATGTAAATTGGGGGTATAAAAATACAACGAAGTGACTTTCACGGAGCTGAGTGTATTTTTATACCCCCAATTTACATTCAACAAACCTGATATTGCCATATATTTCTCACCCAATTTAGATTTTGAATTCCAATTAAAACTCCAGTTTATCAGAGAATTATCCCAAGCACCCTTAATGCAGCCCGTTAAAAAATTCATCCTTCCCAAGCTCCATAAAAATTAAGTCATGGGAAACCCCGTCGGGATCGGACCAGAAATTTTCCATGACCCTGACTTCTTTAAACCCCAACTTTTTATACAGCCGATAGGCACGTACATTATCTTTTAATGTGTCAATTTCAAAAATATCAAGCTGGAATTCCCTGTAGAGATATTTCATAAAAGCAACTAAGGTCTCATAGCCCAAGCCTTTTCCCTGCAGACTTATATCGCATATTTTAATACCTATGCCGCAGCTCTTTCTTTCCATATTCAGATTTCCATAAACCAGCTCTCCTATGGGCCTGTGGCTTATCTTATCAACCACCACGAACCTTCTTTTCTCCCGGAAAGGAGCATCATCTTCAATCTCGGCAGCAAAATCCTTCTCTAAGGACCCAGGCGTTACTCCCATGCCCTTTCGAAATCCCACATCTTTCATCAAATCCCCATTATTCCACCATTCCGCAAATATTGCAGAATCCGTTATTTCCAGCTCCCTGATTGCAATTCTTTCTTCCTCATATACAATCTTCATGTTCAAACTCCTTTCAGATACTTTACAGGGAGGCCTAAGTAAAACATCCTCTGTTTTACCTAAGCCTCCCTGCTGACTCCGTACATTTATATTATGACAGCCGTAATTTATACCGGATATGCCTTATTCTCGTAATCTGCAAACAAAGGGTCTACGCCGGTTTCCTGTGTACGGCGGTATTTAAAGTATTCCATGGCAACCTGAGGAAATAAGGCATAGGATAATACGTCTTCCTCCTGTTCCTTCCAGTCCTTTACCGCTTCTTCCATTGCTTTCAGCTCAGGTTCCAGCAGGTCCGCAGGTCTGCAATCTATGGGCTTGGTATCTCCGATCACCTTTTTTCTTACTTCTTCATTAAAAGGTCTTACCGTTTTACCGTATTCACCGGATAGGATAGCCTTTGTTTCTTTTGTTACCATCTTATAGCGTTCGCCGGCTATTACATTCAATACTGCCTGAGTTCCTACAATCTGGCTGGAGGGAGTAACCAGAGGAGGCTCTCCGAGATCCTTTCTCACTCTTGGTATCTCTTCCAGTACCTCATAATACTTATCCTCTGCCTTTTGTTCCTTTAGCTGGGACATAAGGTTTGACAGCATTCCGCCGGGTACCTGGTAAAGAAGGGTTTTGATTTCAACGCCCATTACCTTGGGATTTAAGATACCCTCTTCCATGGCATTATCCCTGATTGGACGGAAATAATCCGCTATTTCAGCCAGAAGCTTCTGGTCAAGTCCTGTATCATAAGGGGTTTCCTTAAAGGTTTCCACCATTACTTCCGTAGCCGGCTGGCTGGTACCCATGGCAAAAGGTGACATTGCCGTGTCAATAATATCCGCACCGGCTTCCACTGCCTTCATATAAGTCATGGATGCCACACCGCTGGTATAATGGGTATGGACATCAATAGGAATATTTACGGTCTCTTTTAAAGCTTTTATAAGGGAAGAAGCCTCATAGGGCACCAGCAATCCTGCCATATCCTTTATACATAAGGAATCGGCTCCCATTTCTTCGATTGTTTTGGCTAGCTTTGTATAATATTCTGTTGTGTAGGCTTCCCCTAAGGTATATGCTATGGCAATCTGTGCATGTCCGTTTTCCTTTTTCGTTACCTTGATTGCTGTGCTGAGATTTCTGACATCGTTGAATGCATCAAAAATACGTATATTATCAATGCCGTTGGCAATGGACTTTTGTATAAAGTACTCCACCACATCATCGGCATAATGGCGGTATCCTAACAGGTTTTGTCCACGGAGCAGCATCTGAAGCTTTGTATTCTTAAAGCCATCCCTTAACCTGCGCAGTCTGACCCAGGGGTCTTCCTTTAAGAACCTGAGGGATGCATCAAAGGTTGCACCTCCCCAGCATTCTACCGCATGGTATCCGACTTTGTCCATTTTTTCAATGATGGGCAGCATCTGGTCGGTAGTCATTCTGGTGGCTATGAGTGACTGATGTGCGTCACGCAATATGGTTTCGGTTATCTTAACCGGCCTTTTCATCTGTTCCGAATTGTTATACAATTCGTTCATCGGTATGCCTCCTTTCTATGCAAATCATTAGTTTAAGGTTGCAAGCAGTGTTCCTGATTCCACACTGGCTCCGGAAGAAACATCAATACTGGCTACAACTCCATCCTCCGGCGCTACTATTTCATTTTCCATCTTCATGGCCTCAAGAACCAGAATAACATCGCCTCTCTTAACAGCCTGTCCGACGGAAGTCTTAACGGATAAGATTTTTCCTGGCATAGGTGACTCTACAGACAGCCTTCCCTTTGTTCCGCCTGCCGTAACGGCGGGAGATACAGCTTCTTCAACCGGGGCAGCAGCTGGGGCTGGGGCTGGAGCTGCTGCAGCAACGGGAGCTGCAACAGGGGCAGGGGCTGCCGCTCTGTATTCTCTTACCGGACGTCCTGTGGTTTCTTCTACTGCAACATCATAAGCGATACCGTTTACTGTAACTGTATAAGTTTTCATATCTTTATTTCCTCCTTTAAATAAACAATGTGAAATATTATTTTCTTCTGATCGAACGGATTACCAATCCGTCTGCGGGGGCATCCTCCATGGACGCCATAATAGCTGCTGTTATAACTGCCACCAGCTGCGGGTCATTTTCCGGACCCTGTACCACTTCCTGGCCTGTATATCCTGTTAACGGCTTACTGTAAGCTGCCTCATCCCGGCCATCCTTTTTATACGTGCCTTTTGTAAAGGATACCAGCAGCCTTATAATACTTAGAATACCCATTACCACAATCAAACCGATAAAGACCAGTCCAAGAATTACTACAATATCCAAATACTCACCGGGAATTTTATCGGATATCTTTGAGGCACTGACTGCCATAAGAAAGCCCGTTAGCCCATTGAATCCTACTAAACTCATATCTGCTCCTATCTGCACGGTAAGCTTAACGTCCGTACGAATTTAATCTCTTTCCGATTTTCTGTATGTCCTTAAACCGTACCATGCTTTCCGCTTCCTGCAGGTATACTCTTTGTAAAGAGCATTTCAAAGGCATATATCAAATGCTTACGTACGGAATTTTCTTCGATAACAGCATCCACATAGCCGCGCTTTGCAGCAGACATGGCACTGGCTTGAAGCTCCTTATATTCCAGGGCTTTTTCCTTTAAATCAACTTCTTCTTTATCATAAATAATGCTAACCGCTTCATTTTCTTCCATCATCCCGACACAGGCCTTATTCAGTGCAAATACCATGTCTGCACCGATATGCTTGGAATTCATAGCCAGATAAGCGCTTCCGTAAGCCTTTCCTGTAATCAAATTCACCTTGGGAACTGTAGCAGAAGAAAATGCAAAGGTAAGCTTGGCCACTGCTCTTGCAATGGATGCTTCTTCTGAAACCTCTGTCTGAAAGCCTTCCGTGTCCGTTAAGGATAATACCGGTATATGGAAAGCATCACAGAAGCGTACAAACTTTTCAGCCTTTAAACAGCCCTCCGTTGTCAATGTTCCGTCATGCTCAAAGAGAAGCTCTCCTTCTTCGCTCTTTACAGCCCTGCGGTTCGCAACGGCTCCCACCGTCATCCCGTTCAGTCGGAGAAAGCCTGTAACCATCTCTCTGGCATATTCTTCCTTTACTTCAAGAAAATAGGTATCATCGGATATTTCCTTTAGTATACGGGAGGTATCTTTATCCGTAAAGACCTCCTCCGGCACCAGACGGTTTAAATCATCATAGCATTCGTCATAGGAAGCATCATCTTCAAAGCTTGCAGGAAGCAAGGTTATCAGATTTCTGACTGCTTCTATGACTGCTTCTTCATCCTCTAAAACGAAATCTATATTACCTGCCTCTGCCTGAAACTTTGCTGATGTGGTATCACATTTCGCTGTAAAATTCTTTTTCAGGGCGTTAGGAGAATTTACGAACAGCTTTCCGCTGCTTTCCGTCATAAAAGAAAAATCACTTAAGGCGCCAAGTACAGCAAGCCCTCCGCCGCACGGACCCAATATTGCGGTAATCTGAGGTATTATCCCCGACGCCATTGCCTGCTTCTGGTAGATTTCTCCCAAGCCGTTTAATGCATCGGTGGCTTCCTGTAATCTTAAGCCGGCACTGTCGATTAATCCGATAACAGGTGCCCCTACCTTAAGTGCTAAATCATAAAGTGCAGTTATTTTTTTTGCATGCATTTCTCCGATAGTACCATTTCCGGCTGAACTATCCTGGCTGTAAACATAGACAGGATTTCCATCTATGATTCCGTATCCGGTTATGACTCCATCGGAAGGAATTTCCTTCTGATTTAAGTTGAAATCTGTGTTCCTTTTCGTGACCAAAGCACCAATTTCTACAAAACTGTTGTCGTCAAGAAGAGCGTTAATTCGTTCTCTTGCTGACAATTGTTTAGCCGTATTCATCTTCTGCCCTCCATTTATTTCTATATTATAAACATAAATTCATAATTTCTGCCTATTATATTATAGGATAAATTACCGGTAATTTCAAGGATGAATAAAGAAAAGTTTCCTGAATGAGTTCTCAGGAAACTTTTCATATGCCTCTTTTAACGCGACGGCAATCCTTTTAATGTAACAAAATACTTCAACATTATCTCATCTAGTCCATAACAGCGGAATTGCCTTTAACTGCGCTATGGTCTTTTCTATATTCTCCTTTGCCCGGAAATACATACCTTTACCCGGGTAATTTCTATAATCGCTTTCCATGGATTTTATTGCAAATAAATGCAGGTCATACCATAAAATTCCTATCTTTTCTGCCTTTGTAAATTCCTTCTTTCCATCCCCTTCCAGGAAACAGGGCTAAATAAACCTTTATCGCATTCCTTCCAGCTCCCTCTCATGGCTTAGTAGCTTAAATACCACTGTAAGGAGGACAGTATTCTTAAGAGGAACAGTATTGCAAAGACTCCCCGTAACGCATTAAGGTTATTACCAAGTAAATGATACGCTTTTACCCCTGCCATTGGCATTATGGCATTGCTAAGGGTAATAAAGATTGTATAGATTGAGATACTTAAGGTCTTATTCTTCTCCGGTATCACGGACAGAAGGTATTGGGGTATGTTTAAAGGTACGGTAGCAAAGGCCAGATTCGCCAGGGTATTTAATATAAGAAATACCACAGGCCCTGAATTCAGGGGCAGACTGGTTGATACGATCATGCATATGGGACAAAGAGCAAGTCCTAAATTACCGAAAATAATGCCAAATCTGGGTCCCATTCTTTCATTGACCCTGCTCCAAAAGCCGATTGTTACAAACTGGGCAAGGGCAGCTCCTATAGCGGCGTAGCTTAACCAGGCTTCGTTCATCTTAAGATAATTGACCTGCCCCAGGAAATACAGCGTCCAGTCCGCCTGCCAGAAAAGATAAAAGAAAAGAGCGCCTGACAAAAATTTCATAAAGGGCTTGTGATGGATAAGCTCCTTCAGCGTCGAATAAAAAGCTGCAAGATTGAGAGTTTCCTGCCTTTGTGAGTAACCGCCTTTAATCCTCTTGACCGTAAATACCTGAAGTACGAACAAAATAGCTATGGACCAGTAAAATATCTGATGAATCCTGAGTTTGGAGCTTACCTCAGGAGCAGAGGCAAGTAAGGCACCGGTAATGAACGGCAGGGCTATGTTGACAAAAAACATCGCTCCGGTTCTGACAGTCAGTATCCGGTTTCTATTTTCAAAGGGCACCACATCGGAAAAATACGCCTGCCAGGAAGCATTATATCCTGTTAAAGGCCCCACGGAAAGGCTTAAAAATAATAAAAATAAAAGAAATTTATATTCATTTAAAAAGGGAACAAAGCCAATGAGGAAATAGAAAAAAGACAGTAAGAACAGTGACATGGTCACCATAAGCTGTTTATTCCTCATACGGTCCGTAAGAATTCCTATGGGCAGCAATACAAGTACTCCCACAAACTGAGGGATGGAAGTAATCAGGCTGACTTCTGCATCCGTAGCTCCCAGGCGGAGGGCAAACAGATTATTGTTATTATTTATGATGTTTGTTGCTGTGGCAAATAATATTCCCTCCAGGGCAAAACAAAGTAAGGCATTATTATCAGGCCTGAAAAGAGATGTAAATCTTTTACTGAAAGCAGCTGCAGTTATATGCCGCAAGGGTTTATTCATGAAAGAAATCCTCCGTGAAAGTCTCTTAAATCCTATGTTTATGCTGTATTAAGACCAAACTGTCTGCAAGCCTTCGAATACTGCCTTTCTATCCTTTATAGTAGCATAAATTTTGTATTTTACAAGGGTTTCTTTCTTAAATTTGACCTGTAATGGCAAGTTTATTTTCAATAAGATTTTCAGTAAAAAGGTAAGTTGTTTTATGCAATTTTTCTATTGCGTCATATTCCACTTGTGTAATATAATACATTTATAATATAAAGGAGGGTAACAGAAAAAATGAAAGACGGACTGGAGGATGAAATATGTCACTGCGGCATGGCTTATTGGGGCTTTTAAGCTACGGAAAAATGACGGGCTATGAATTGGATAAGGCCTTTAAAGCTTCCCTAAATTTCTTCTGGCAGGCCCAAACCAGCCAGATTTACCGTGAATTAAATGCTATGGAAAAATCCGGCTGGCTGACTTCCGAAACGGTTATACAGACGGACAAACCCAATAAAAAACTATATTCCATTACGGAGGAGGGTAAAAAAGAATTAAAGCAATGGCTATTGGAAAGCAGCCATGGGAAGGATTTTCTGATACGGAATAGTTTTCTTATGAAACTGTTCTTTTCCAGTTCGGCAGATAAAAAGGCAACCGTAACACTTCTTGAAGAATACCGTAACCTCACCCTAAAAGCCTTGAAAGAGCTGGAAGAAACCAAAGACAGCTTTGAGTATTACAGTTCACTGGTTGATGATGAGAATGCACCTCTCTATTGGAGCCTCACTTCGGATTTTGGAAGGGAATTTATGAAAATGTGTGCAGACTGGGCTGAAAATTCAATAAAAAAATTGGAGGAATAACATATGAAGGTTTTGATTTTAAACGGAAGCCCAAGGGGCGAAAGAAGTAATACTTTGATTGTAACCAAAGCATTTCTGGAAGGAATGCTGGGCAGTGGAAAGGAACTGGAAACTGAATTTGTCACTGTCACCAAATACCATATTGACCATTGCAAAGGGTGCTTTTGCTGCTGGCAGAATACCCCCGGTGAATGTATCATAAAGGATGACATGAAAGAGTTATTGCAAAAATATATTCAGGCAGATTATATCATCTGGAGCTTTCCTTTATATTATTATGGAATGCCCTCGCTCCTGAAAGCATTTATGGACAGATTACTTCCAATTAATCTGCCCTATATAGGCGAAAAGGAGGATGGCACCAATTTTCACCCCTCCCGCTATGACCTGACGAAGCAGCAGCATATACTGATCTCCACCTGCGGCTTCTGCTCCGTCGAAAACAATTATGAAGCTTTATTAAAGCAGTTTGATATTCTTACAAAAGGGAATTATGTGAAAATACTCTGTCCGGAAGGGGAATTACTCCAGGTTCCCCAGCTGAAACCGAGAAAAGACTCCTATCTTACTTCCGTCAGAGCAGCCGGAGAAGAATTATTAAAGCATCAATGTATTCTTCCCGAAACGAAAGGAGAATTGGAAGCTCTTCTGGTTCCCGCCAAGCAGTTCATTGAAATGGCCAATACCAGCTGGAAGGCTATTTAAACAGGCTGCATCCGTTTTCCCGGTAAAAACGGATACGGTCCACAATTACGTTCTTGTCCACTTTGAAATATTCCGCCAGACAGTCAATGCAAAGAAATGTGACTGCATTCCGGTTAATCAGCTTTCGGTTTAAGGATATTTCATCGGAAACCAGCGCTTTACCGCACTTTATGCAGGAATCATAGTTGGCTGTCATTAGAAATCAATCACCTTTCCCCGGAATACTCTGCAGCCATGAGGTTCAAGGGTGCATACATATCTCTCTTTAAAAGTACCTTCCTCCTCGTGGGACCAGCAGTCATAGATGGAAAGACCTTTACCGGCGGCAGCGGATAATCCGATATCCCAAAACTGCAAGGACATTTCACTGGCTGTTTCACTGAAGTTAAACATTCCAATAGCATAATCACCATTGGAAAGAGGCTTTACAAAAGCCATGACCTTCTCCGGATTATTCCATTGTCTGATACAGTAAGGTCCTCTTGCTTCTTCATCCTGATTAAGAGCGATAATGTCTTTGTTGGTTAAGATTTCAACAGTCTCCTTACTCATCTTCCGAATATCGCAGCCAATCATTAATGGGCTGTTCATAAGTGCCCAAAGGGAAAAATGGCTGCGGTATTCGATATCTGAACATCCACCTAATGC
Source organism: Anaerocolumna jejuensis DSM 15929 (assembly GCF_900142215.1). Classification (GTDB taxonomy): domain Bacteria; phylum Bacillota; class Clostridia; order Lachnospirales; family Lachnospiraceae; genus Anaerocolumna; species Anaerocolumna jejuensis. The sequence goes on from NZ_FRAC01000006.1 coordinate 329,587, forward strand.
TACGGCATTATTATCTCCTTTTCCATACATACCTACCACCAGCATGTCCATATCATTATAGCAATAGGTTCCGGAATGGCTTTCCTTTCCTATCTGGGAAAGCACAATATTCTTAATCGATTCCCAGTTATCCTGGATGTCACCTGTCGAGCGGAACATATGGGCTCCCGTTTCTCTGATCCACTGGTACACCTCGTCATTTCCCCAGTTGCAGGCAGAAAACAGGATATCTCTTCCGCAGTTTCTTAGAGCCGTACCCATTCTCTTATAAAGTATCTCTCCGGGAATATGGTCCGGTTTGTAGCAATAATCATACTTTAAGTAATCCACTCCCCATTCCGCAAAGGTTTTGGCATCTTCAAATTCATGCTCAAAGCTTCCCGGGTGTCCGGCACAGGTATGGGTTCCGGCACAGGAATACATTCCGAATTTTAATCCTTTGCTATGCACATAATCAGCCAGCTGCTTCATACCGCCGGGAAATTTCTCAGGATCACAGACAAGCCTGCCCTCTTCATCCCTTTCCTTTAAGCTCCAGCAATCATCAATAACAATATACTCATAGCCTGCATCCTTTAATCCGCTTTCAACAAAAGCATCAGCAGCTTTCTTTACCAGCTCCTCGTTAATCTTCCACCCAAAGGTGTTCCAGGTATTCCAGCCCATAGGCGGTGTTTTTGCTAATATACTCATTGTGTTAATGTTCCTCCCTTATCTTCTATTAATTAATCTTTTATAGTTAATGTTCTATAATTAATTTTCTTATAAGTAATCTTCTATAAATTAATTACACCCTTATACCGTATACAGATACAAAAAATATATATTCTTGATTACAGCTTCAAGTACCAGTTCTTCATTATCTCTTCGGCTTTCTTTAAATGGATATTAAACCCTGTATCCTGCTTAGCCTCTTCCATCGTATCATAAATACAGGTACTCCAATCCCACCAAAAGATGCCCTTAAACCAGTCTTCTCCTGAAAATACTTCCAGACAGGAATCATAAAAATTCCCCTGCTCGTCTTCACTTCTTTCAAATTCCGTATGGTTGAAATCCCAGGGCATCATTGCACATCCCTTTGCGCTTCGAACACCGATTTCCATAAATATAACAGGTTTTTTGAAATATTCACTTACCTCTTTTAATCTCTTTGCTACCTTTTCCCACTCCGTCACCATGTTTTCCTTTGAATCACCAGGTTTTTTCCCCACTTTATAATAGGCACTGGTACCGATATAATCAATGGCATCAAACCAGGAAACCTCCATTTCCCTTCCATGATTGGCATTATATACCAGGGGACCGTTATAAATCTTCTTTACTTCCTGTATGGTATTTCTCCAATGCTTTTCCTTTCTTTCTGTTCCGCTCATCTCACATCCGACGCAGAACATTTCACATCCCGTATCCGCAGCAATTTCTGCATAATGGCACAAAAATGCGGTATAATACTCAAACCAGGTATCCCAATATTTATCCTCTCCCCACATATCCTCATCCGGAAAATTAATCAATGCCCGCCAAACTCCGTCTCGTGAATTAATGACCGGTTTTAAGCAGACCTTTACTCCTCTTTGATGTGCCCGGTTAATTGTATGGATAATTTCCTTGTCGGTTAAAGAGTTTCTATAATCAAAATAAATCTCCGTTGACGAAAACTTTTCCTGGTGTATGGAAAAAGCAAGGCACATCCAGTTGATTCCAGTGTCAAACAGTAAATCCTGGGATTTGAATGCTTCTTCCTTCAAACAGGAGCCCCGTTTGCTATCCCATCCGTAAGTAAATCCTTTAATGTCCATATTAGTCTCCATGCATATCGCAAGCTTGCTTGTGATACTGCCCAAATAGTAAGTTTAAAAATGCATCAACATTTTTAAACTATTCCTCCTGCATATCACAAGTCTGCCTGAGATATTGCTCAAATTAGTATTTAAAAATGCATTACAACATAAAAAAGCTTCCTGCTTATAGTAACCAATTTTCTTAATATTCAGTCTATCATTGGGTCATTTTGATAACTGGTTGAATATATTCTCAGCTCAGTCTCTTTTAAAAATCGTGCAAGCATGTGCATAATTATATATGTAATATTGCATGTTTATTGCTTTACATGTGCATTATACAACACTTTTTTCATTAACACAAGATAAAATGCTTCTTACAATTTACAATTTTATTTTATACTTGCTGCAATTTTATTTTATCAGAATGATAAGCTCCTTTATAAAACCACAACAAAAGGAACCATATAAAACGTACCCTGGAGCAAACACTCCTGTTTTATATAGTTCCTCTATTTTATTACGAATTTTTATTTAAATGAAAAAATCAATATTCCAGCTTTACATACAACCTGATGAGGTCCATACCGTATCCCTTCCGGTAAAGCTTCGCAGCTAACTTTTGCTTTTCCTCTTTGCTTAAGTCATCCACATCCTTTACTTTTTTGGAAATTTCCCGTTGTATTGCTTCCTCTTCATTGTCATATTCAGCTGCAAGGGCCTCTTCCATATCTTCATCGGATATTCCCTTTTGTCTAAGCTCTCCTATAATCTGCCTTCGGCTTTTACTCTGCTTTTTCAGGCGTATATAGTTGACAGCATACCGCAAATCATCAATGTAATGATAGCTCTTTACATACTCAATTGCTTCCTCTGTTACCTCTCCTGTAAAACCGGAAAGTTCAAGCTTACGCTTCAGCTCCATTTCAGTACGGTCCATATTCTTTAATAAGGCCATGGCTTTTTGTTTTGCTTTCTTAATCGCGTTGCCAGATAGCTCATTTACGACAATATCTGAAATTTTCTCATCTACCTTTATACCATATCTATAAATCTCTTTATCATAGAGAGTGAAGTAATATCTTTCATCCAAATACACTTTAACCTTATTCTTACCACACTCTTCCAAACAAGTTACTATCATTACTGTTCATCTGCTTCCTTTTGAGGCGGCAGTTCCTCACTAATTAAATTATATTTCTCCCTGACCTTCTTTTCAACCTCTGCAAAGATTTCCGGGTTATCCTTTAAAAATTGCTTTGCATTTTCTCTGCCCTGTCCAATCTTGGCCTCATTATAAGCATACCATGCACCGCTCTTTATTACTATATTTTCATTAGAGGCCAGATCCAGTACATCACCTTCTCTGGAAATACCTTGTCCAAACATAATGTCAAATTCTGCTTCCTTAAAGGGAGGAGCTATCTTATTCTTTACTACCTTTATACGTGTCCTGCTTCCTACAATGTCTCCGCCCTGTTTTAAAGATTCAATCTTACGTACATCCAAACGGATGGAAGAATAGAATTTAAGTGCACGTCCACCTGTGGTAGTCTCCGGATTACCGAACATAACACCGACCTTCTCACGAAGCTGGTTGATAAATATTACAATACAATTGGACTTGCTGATAGCAGCTGTCAGCTTACGCAGAGCCTGTGACATCAGTCTTGCCTGTAGTCCCACGTGGGAATCTCCCATATCTCCATCAATTTCAGCTTTGGGCACTAACGCAGCAACAGAGTCCACTATAATGATGTCTACAGCGCCGGAACGAACCATGGTTTCGGTAATTTCCAGGGCCTGTTCTCCGTTATCCGGCTGTGATATGTAAAGGTTATCAATATCAACACCAATCTTCTTGGCATATACAGGGTCCAGTGCATGTTCTGCATCAATAAAGCCTGCAATACCTCCTGCTTTCTGCACTTCCGCCACCATATGAAGAGCTACTGTTGTCTTACCACTGGATTCCGGTCCATATATTTCTACAATTCTTCCTTTCGGAATTCCCCCTAACCCTAAAGCGATATCCAGACTGATGGAGCCTGTAGGAATGGTTTCTATATTCATGTGTGCTGCCGTATCACCCAGCTTCATGACGGAGCCTTTTCCATACTGTTTCTCAATCTGCGCAAGGGCAGATTCCAATGCTCTGCTTTTATCTTCTTTTGACATTTTTCCTCTCCTTTACACGAACTTATGTTCTTGTTTTAATAATAGCCTATCTAATACTGTTTGTCAATCTAAAATTAATTATCTGCACTAAAAAATACACCTTATATCATATTCAATCCAACAGCTCGTATCCTCCCCCTTTTTATCCTTTGATCCAAAGGCAGTAATTGACCAATATGGTATTGCTTTGTGGAATACCCGGCGAGATACCGGAAGAATAATATATTAGAAAAATAACTATATCAATATGATAGCAGAAAGACAGTCATTTGTAAAGCTCAAAGCTGAAAAAGGCCACGGGAAATGCATTATGGAAACGGACGATGACCAAGGAGGTTGTTTGGGCGTTTTGTTACGTGAGAACCCTTATTCCACTAAAGCGGCAGAAAACGTAACTGGCAGGTAAATCAGCGCCAAACTCGCTGTGACAAATATGGCTGTGTCAGTTAACGAGCTCTAACAGTGGCACTGTTTTACCTAGTCACGTTTCCTGCCGCTTAAGTGTCATAAGGAACCTCTTGAGACAAAACTCCCAAACAACCTCCTTGGCCATCTGTGTATATCCATAATTTGGTTTCATGGGTTTGCCGTGTAAAAAGCGGCTGTAAGAGAATTTAATGCATTGCATTCTTACTCTTTTACAGCCGCTTTTAGCTAATATACTATCTGCTGGTTGCTATGCTTTCTTCGCACAGCATCCTTTTACTATTTAGAAGCCTCTCGTTTTAAGAAAGAAAATCCGCCATTTTTGGAGTACAGTATTGCAATAACGATTATAACGGAACATATGACCAGAGTCGTTATCATCCCCCAGCTTGTGGCGCTGTATTGAACAAGTACCGGAGCTGCAAGCAGTGAAACCAGGTTCATGACTTTAATCATGGGGTTCAGGGCAGGACCGGCAGTATCCTTAAGGGGATCGCCAACGGTATCGCCGACGACAGCCGCTTTGTGGGCTTCGGATCCCTTACCGCCGTAAAGTCCGTCTTCAATGGTCTTTTTTGCATTGTCCCAGGCACCGCCTGTATTTGACATAAATACCGCAAGAAGCTGCCCGGAAACAATAACACCTGCAAGGAAGCCTCCCAGGGATTCAACCCCAAGTAAAATACCTACTACCAAAGGACTGAGTATGCCGATTAAAGCAAGCCCTATAAGTTCTTTTTGAGCTGAAACTGTACAAATATCAACTGCCTTCTGATAATCCGGCTTTACTTTTCTTTCCAGAAGTCCCGGTATCTTAAACTGTCTTCTAACTTCTTCTACAATCTTTGCCGCAGCACGGGTAACCGCATTAATAACCAGCGAGGAGAACAGCCAGGGAATACATGCTCCGATTAGAACACCAACGAATATTTTGGGCTCCGATACACGGATACCGGTGTTTGCAATTCTTAAGGAATCGCTGACATTCATCTGGGCCTGCATCTTCGTGACATCTGTTAAGAAGGAGCCAAAGAGGGAAACCGCAGCAATAACGGCCGATCCGATTGCAACGCCTTTCGTAATCGCCTTTGTGGTATTACCGGTTGCATCCAGATGGTCCATGACCTTTCTTGCTTCTTTATCAAGACCGGAAAGTTCCCCTATACCATTGGCGTTATCGGAAATCGGTCCGAAAGAATCCATCGCTACATTATTTCCGGTAAGGGTAAGCATACCGATACCTGTCATAGCCACACCATATAGTATATAGGTAGTTCCCATACCGTGATAAATGAGGGTAGAGGTCAGTATGGTAATAGCAATAACGAGTGTCTGCCATACCGCACTTTCATAGCCTTCCGCAATACCTCTTAACAGAAGTGTTGCAGAGCCTGTCTTTGATGAGGCAGCGATATCTTTAACAGGCCTGTAATGGGTATCCGTAAAGTATTTCGTTATTTCATCAAGAACAATAGCAAGAACAATACCAACACCTACTGAAAAGAAGGCTCTCCACTCATTCATGTAGAAATGAGCCAGCAGCGCAAAGGAAACAAGGCTTATTGCCGCCGATATATAGAAGCCCTTGTTAATGGAAGACATTGCATTACTGCCTTTTAAGTCCTTGGAACCTTTAACCAGATATGTACCGATCATTGAGGACAATACACCGATACCTCTTACCAGCAGCGGGAATACGATCCACTTTAAATCACCATGATTAAGATTCATTAAAGCCAGACCAAGAATAAGGCCGGAAACAATGGTAACTTCATAGGATTCGAATATATCAGCCGCCATACCGGCACAGTCACCGACATTATCGCCTACAAGGTCTGCAATAACGGCAGCATTTCTTTCGTCATCCTCCGGAAGATTGGCTTCTACTTTCCCTACAAGGTCCGCTCCAACATCCGCTGCTTTTGTATAAATACCGCCGCCCACTCTCATGAAAAGGGCCAGCAGCGTACCGCCAAAGCCAAAGCCTAACAGCGCATCAGGTGCGGCAATACCAAATACCATAAATATCAGGGTACCGCCAAGAAGTCCCAATCCGTCTGTCAGCATACCTGTTATTGTACCTGTTCTATATGCAATCTTAAGGGCTTCACCAAAGCTTCTTCTTGATGCGGAAGCAACCCGGACGTTACCCTCGACAGCCATTCTCATGCCAAACTGACCAACCATCAAGGAGAAGCATGCTCCCATAATGAAAGCAATGGCCCGTCCGATACCGATAATGACTTTAACAGTGTTTTCGGACTTGCCAGCGAAACGGCTCATTGCCTCATCCGAAGGCGGTACAACATAAACAGATAAAAACAGTACAAAAGTAAGAACAACAATAAGTGGTACGATTGTTTTTAACTGCCGCTTCAGGTAAGTATCCGCACCGACTTTGATAGCGCCCCATACTTCCTGCATTTTAGCAGTTCCTTTGTCATACTTCATAATTTGCCTTCTAAGTAAAAGGGCATACCCTAAACCAAGAAATGCAATAAGAAGTACACACCAGATAGCGACAATCTCAAAGGTAGTCGCATTTGCAAGATTAAACATGAAATTACTCCTCCTGTCAGATATAAAGTATAGTTTATAAACATTTACAATTATATACCGTTTTTCATTAAAATGCTACTAATTTCTTAATTAATACAATATAATTTAAGCACATCTTACAATGCGTTTTACTTATAATTCCATTAATTTCGACATTTTATACAGTGTAATAATTTTAAAATGTTTAATTGTTGTTTTTGTTTTCCCTTGAATTAATACAGCAATTGGAGGTCATTTCATAACACAAAGGAGCTATGACTAAGAAGTTGTTATGAAACAGTTTTGTAGAAATATGTCATTTCACAACACCTACGTACTCCAGCTGCAATACCCGGGGATTTTATTTATACATGAAAGATTACTGGCATGCCACCTTATATTTATATTCTATTTTTTTGCAATAATTCTTTTACAATTAAATTTATATACGAATTTTTTCAAATTTCAAAAAGCAAAGGAGCTGCTGCACCTTTATACTTATAGGGATACAAGAAGCTCTGTAAACTCCTTGTATCCCTAAAGTTGCTGTGCAACAGCTCCTTAATTAATACACTTGAATATTGCTTATTTTATTTAATCCTGGGAAAGAATTCCTGCAATGGCTCCGACAGGTGTGCTGATGAGCAGAATACCAATAATACCAAGCGCCCGGCTAAGATATTAACTATATGTATTTTTAGGCTGTACTATCTGAGGATCGTAACCTTTTTCCTTTAATGCCTGGACAATAACGTCCTTATGTTCATGTCCGAAGGTCTCCATGGTAATCGTCAGCTCCACTGCACTGTTTCTGTTGATGGAAACAAACTGGTTATGGTCCAGGCGGATTATATTTCCCTGCTTTTCTGCTATTACATTGGCTACATTTACAAGCTCACCGGGACGGTCCGGTAACAGAACCGATACCGTGAATATACGCCCTCTCTGGATCAATCCGTGCTGTACAACAGAGGATACAGTAATAACATCCATATTGCCTCCGCTTAAGATGGAGACTACCTTTTTACCGCTGCAGTTTAAATGCTTTAAGGCAGCAACCGTTAAGAGGCCTGAATTCTCCACTACCATCTTATGGTTTTCAATCATATCCAGAAAGCTTACGATTAATTCCCGGTCATCAATGGTTATGATTTCATCAATGTTCTTCTGAATATAGGGAAAGATATTACTTCCGGGAGTTTTTACAGCTGTTCCGTCTGCAATGGTCTCAATGTGGGGCAGAGTTACAACGTGCCCTGCCTTTATGGACTCTTCCATACAGTTTGCTCCTAAGGGCTCTACTCCGATGACTTTGATATTAGGATTTAACAGCTTTGCCAAAGTTGATACACCTGCCGCAAGGCCGCCTCCTCCGATAGGAACCAGAATGATATCAACAGTAGGAAGCTCCTGAAAGATTTCCATAGCTATGGTACCCTGGCCTGTTGCAACTACTTCATCATCAAAAGGATGGATAAAGGTATAGCCCTCCTCTTCTGCCAGCTTTAAGGCATACTGACAGGCATCATCATATACGTTTCCGTATAGAATTACCTCAGCACCATAACTTTTTGTACGGTTTACCTTAATGAGAGGTGTGGTGGTGGGCATTACAATCTTTGCCTTTGCACCGTATATTCTGGATGCATAAGCAACTCCCTGTGCATGATTTCCCGCAGAGGCTGTAATCAGGCCCTTTTCCCTGTCCTCCTTGCTTAAGGTGCTGATTTTATAATAAGCACCTCTTACCTTATACGCACCGGTGAACTGCATATTTTCAGGCTTTAGAAATACCTTGTTTCCCGTAGTATCAGAAAAATAATCGCTATAGATTAATTTTGTTCTTAAAGTTACCCTTTTTACTGTTTCCGCAGCTTCCTCGAATTTATCCAATGTCATCATTTCGAATTCTCCTTTTAGTTAAACAGCGCGTTTACAAAATCACCTGCGTTGAATTTCTGCAAATCATCAATGTGTTCCCCGATACCGATGTATTTTACCGGTATGCCAAGCTCTGCCTGAATGGCTATTGCTATTCCTCCCTTTGCCGTACCGTCTAACTTGGTTAAAATAATACCTGTTATATCAGCGATTTCCTTGAACTGTTTTGCCTGGGATAATGCATTTTGTCCAGTTGTTCCGTCAAGAACAAGAAGAGTTTCACGGTATGCATCCGTGTATTCTCTTGTAATTACCCTGTCTATCTTTTTCAGCTCTTCCATAAGGTTTTTCTTATTATGAAGCCTTCCTGCCGTATCACAGATAAGTACATCGGTTCCCCTGGCCTTTGCCGAGGTCACCGCATCATATATGACTGCTGCAGGGTCCGAGCCTTCCTTTTGTGCGATTATTTCAACACCTGCACGGTTGGCCCATTCGGTAAGCTGTTCTATGGCGGCGGCACGGAAGGTATCCGCTGCTGCTACCATGACCTTCTTTCCCTTATCCTTTAACTGACCGGCAAGTTTGCCGACGGAGGTGGTCTTTCCTACTCCGTTCACACCAATCAAAAGAACAATGGACTTTTGATTTTCAAAATCATAGGCGGCTTCGGTGACTTTCATCTGGTCCATAATACTCTGTATTAACAGCTCTTTGCATTCCTTGGGTTCCTTTATCCTGGCTTCCTTTACTTTCTGTTTTAAATCAGATATGATGGACCCTGTAGTATTAATACCGATATCTGCCATAATAAGAATTTCTTCCAGCTCTTCATAAAATTCGTCGTCAATACTTGAAAACCCGCTGAAAATGGATTCAATACCGGCTACGATATTATTCCTTGTTTTTGAGAGTCCTTCTACCAGCCGGCCAAAAAAACCTTTCTTATTTTCTCCCATCCTTACCTCTTTTCCGGACATGTTTTCTATGTCCTTAGCTAACGCATTATTTATCTAAATCATTTTCTATAAGGTTTACAGATACAAGGGTGGATACACCCTTTTCCTGCATGGTGATGCCGTATAAAACATCTGCGGCATTCATCGTTCCTCTTCTATGGGTAATTATAATAAACTGTGTTTCCTTCGTAAGTTTATGAAGGTATTTCGCAAAACGCTTTACGTTTGCATCATCTAAGGCTGCTTCAATCTCATCCAAAAGGCAAAATGGTGACGGCTTTAGGTTCTGGATGGCAAAAAGCAGGGATATTGCTGTAAGTGCCTTCTCACCACCGGACAGCTGCATCATATTCTGGAGCTTCTTTCCCGGCGGCTGGGAAGTAATGATGATGCCTGCCTCCAGAACATCTTCTCCTTCCGTTAGTTCCAGTGTTGCCCGTCCTCCGCCGAATAATTCCTTGAAAACCAGGTCAAATTGCACCTTAATCTGTGCAAATTTTTCATTGAATTGGTTCCTCATCTCCTCATCCAGCTCTTCTATGATGTGTACCAGGGTCTCTTCTGCTTTTTCAATATCCTCTTTTTGTCCTTTTAAGAATAAGAAACGTTCCGAAAGGTTCTTGTAATCTTCGATTGCGTTAATATTTACATCGCCAAGCCCCTTCATGCTGCTCTTAACCTCACCAATGCGTTTTTTCAGATAAGTTGGCTCGGTATTGTTAAGAGCTTCACTGTCCAGCGCTTCTATCGCCGTATGTAAGGTGAGCTCGTATTCTTCCCACATATAATTTTTCTTTTCATTTAACTGTTCTTCCAGTCGTTCCAGCTGACCGTTTAAGCGGAAAATTTCCTTATCCAGATTTATGATTTCCTTGGAAAGCTCTTCCCTGCGCTCGAAAAATGACTTGTGAGTGATGGATACTTCCTCTTTTTTCGCCTGCAGCTCTTTTATCCGTTCTTCCAGCCGTTGAATTTCACCTGCAAAATTCTTAATCTTTTCTTCATCGGAAAGGATTGCATCCTGCTTTTCACTGTATGATGCCAGAGATTCCTCCCTGTTTTTCCTTATGGTGTTCTCTTCTTCGTATAGTTTTTCCAGATCACGTTTTACCCTTTTAATATTTTCAAGGAAATGCTGGTTATTCTGTTCAAAGGCAGACATTTCAGCTTTTAAGGAGGAAACCCTTTCGCTTACTTCCTGCTCTTTTACCTTCACTTCTTCCAGCTTCCTGTTCATCTCATCAATCTGCTGTTCATTTTCCCTGCTCTTTTCTTCATTCAGAACAAGGCTTTCCTTTAAGCTATTTATGTTCTTATTTAATTCTATACTCTGAGTCTCAATTTGATTTATTTCATTTGTAATTTCTTCGTAAAGCAGCCCTAATTCCTGCTTCTTCTTACCGCTTTGGGACAAATGCAGTTTTGAGGTATTTTCCTCCAGATAGATTCCCTGCAGTGCCTGCTTCTTCTCTTCCATCTCCTGAAGAACCAGCTGAACCTCCTGGTTGAGACCATCACGGCGCTTTGTAAGCTCAAGTCCCTCGGTCTTTAAGCGGGCAATCCTTTCCTCCAGATCTTCTATCTCACGCCTTCTGCTTAACAGATTGCTGGAATTCTTATAAGCTCCTCCTGATATGGAGCCGCCGGGGCTTAACAGCTCCCCGTCCAAGGTGATAATACGAAGGGTATGGTTATATTTCCTTGCAATTGCCAGTGCATTGTCAATATGATCAACCACAAGACTTTTGCCAAGGAGATATTGCATCAGCCCCTTAAAACGCTCCTCTGTTTTTACCAGAGTATTAGCTAAGCCAATTACCCCTTTTTCCTCCAGGTATTTTTGCTGCCCGTAGCTTTCCTTTGCTGAGATGCTCGTCAGGGGAAGAAAGGTTGCCCTGCCGAATTTATTTTTCTTTAAATATTCTATCAGTTCCTTCGCTGTTGCTTCCGTATCCGTTACAATATTTTGAATACTTCCGCCCAACGCTGTTTCTACGGCAGTTTCATATTGGGGCTCCGTCTTTATGATATCAGCAACTACACCGATAATTCCGGGAGTATCCTTTTTCTCCATAATCTTACGGATACTGTTACCATAGCCCTCGTAACGTTCCGTCAGATTCTTCAATGCCTCAAGCTGGGACTTGCCGGTGTGATAGGCCTGCTGCTTCTTCTGGACCTCTTCCTCAATTCCCTTTAAGCTTTCCCGGTACTCCTCTACCTTTTCCTGGGATAATTTTGTTTCCTTCAGATTATTCTCTATATTCTGACAGAGGTCATCCAGGTCCTTCCTGATTTTCTGTATTTCCAGATCCAGAACTGCTTCTTCACTTTTATTGCGCAGCAGCTTCTGGGTCAATTCCGTCTTCTTAATGTTATTTTGTTCTAAAATAGTTTCATAGCGCTGTAAATTGGTTTTGATACCGGAATTTTCGCTTAAGAAATCAAATATCTCTCCATGGAGGCTTTCTGTACGCCTGGTATCTTCCTTTATCTTACCCCTGATTTCCTCTAAAAGCAGAATGTCCTTTGACTGCTTATCATCCAATTCATCCATTCTGGCATCCAGCTGGTTCTTTTCCTTTATATAACCTTCCTGCTCGGAGGATTTTGTCTTGATTTCATCTGCGATTACCTGTAGCCGGGATTCGTAATGGGCGTCATTCTGCTTGATGGAAAGAAGCTGTTCCTTTAGAACCTTGATCTCACCTTCTGTCTTTTCCTGTTCCAGACGGTTATTGCTCTGCGCGGCCTTTAATTCTTCCAGAGAAGTATTATAGCCTTCGATTTCACCTTCTAAACGCTCAAACTCTTCCTTCATGTGCTCTGATTTCTCATTGGCAGTCTGAAAGGCATCGTTTGCAATAGCAAGCTTTTCACTGGTCTGGTCCTTGGTTTCTTTAATTTTCTCATTTTCTAACAAAAACAGCTGTATGTCAAGTCCTTTTAATTCATCCCTTAACTTCAGGTATTCCTTTGCTACCGCAGACTGCTTCTCTAAGGGAGCGGTCTGCTTCTCGATTTCAGATAGAATATCCTGAATTCTGCTCAGATTCAACCGTTCTTCTTCCAGATTATGCTGCGCTGCCGCTTTTCTTTTCTTAAATTTCACGATTCCTGCCGCTTCATCAAATAATTCTCTGCGGTCTTCCGGTTTTCCGCTTAATATTTTTTCAATTTGTCCCTGACCGATAATGGAATAGCCTTCTTTACCGATACCGGTATCCAGGAACAATTCCTGTACATCCTTTAATCTGCAGCTGTTTCCGTTTAACAGGTATTCGCTTTCTCCCGAACGGTAGACCCTTCTTGCTACTGTGACTTCATCATATTCAATGGGAAGCTTGTGGTCTTCGTTATTAATAGTAAGGGAAACATAGGCAAATCCCAAAGGCTTTCTAGCCTCCGTACCGGAAAAAATAACATCCTCCATCCTGGCACCACGTAACTGCTTTGCACTTTGCTCACCTAATACCCAGCGCACTGCATCCGCTACATTACTCTTACCGCTGCCGTTTGGACCTACAATTCCGGTAATTCCGTCATGAAATTCAAAGATAATTTTATTGGCAAAGGATTTAAAGCCATATACTTCGATACTTTTTAAATACATAGTAACTCCCGATATTCTTTATTTTGTTTGGGGAATAAGATTTTTTTTGCGGTTTATCTTTAAGATGGAAGAATAGGCAGCCTCCTGCTCAGCAGCTTTCTTCGTTCTTCCAACTCCTGTTCCCAGACGGATATCCTTCACCAGGGCTACAACGGTAAACTGCTTATTATGATCAGGACCTTCTTCTTTGACTAATTCATATGATAGTTGTTCTTTATATTCGCTTTGAACGATTTCCTGCAAGATAGTCTTGCTATCGAAAAAGAGCTTCTTATTTTCGATATCCGATAAAATGAAACGTAAAATAAACTCTTTTGCATTAGTAAAACCACCATCTGTATAAATAGCCCCTATTATTGCCTCAATGGTATCAGAAAGTATAGAAAACCTTTCCCTTCCGCCTGTTGCCGCCTCCCCTTTACCCAGCAGCAGGTAATTCCCGACATTCATGTCTATTGCACAATTGGCAAGCGTCTGCTCACATACAAGTCTTGCCCTTAATTTTGTAAGCTCCCCTTCCGGCATCTTGAGATTATTCAGATAGAGATATTCACTTGTTATAAGCTCTAATACCGCATCTCCCAGGAATTCAAGCCGCTCATTGTTTTCCAGCTTGCTAAGCCTTTTCTCATTGGCATAGGAGCTATGGGTCAGTGCCCGTTTTAATATCATACGGTCTCTAAAATAATATTCTATTGCTTCTTCAAACTTTCGCAGTCTTTCCAAAATCAATTCTTCCGATCGATTCATTTTATTCCTCCATTTCTGTGAATTTTTATGGGTATGATTTCATGGCTTTTCATAAAAAACACCCTTTAAAAAGGCAAAGCCCTTTAGAAAGGGCTGGCCTTTTAGAAAGGGCAAAGCTCTTCCGGAAAGGCCAAGCTCTTATTGAAAGGGCAAAACTCTTCCATAAAGGGCTGGCCCTTCCAGAAGGGCATATATTATTCCAATATGAAACTTTCTATTGGTTCAGTGCGTTTTTAATTTGCTCTACCGCATCACTTACGGTTATGATGTTTTCAGCTTCTTCATTGGCAATCTCAATGTCGAATTCTTCCTCTATACCCATAATAATTTGGAAGATATCCAGGGAGTCGGCTCCTAAATCATCAACGAAGGTAGTCTCCATTGTAATTTCGTCTTCCTCCACATTTAAAACTTCACTTATGATTTTTTGTAATTTTTCAAATTCCATAATATTCACCTTTCTTTTCTATTCTTCTTCCAGATGCATTCTTATCTTATCGTTAATATTTTGCTCTGTAAAAGTAATACACTGAATAATTGAATTCTTGATTTCATTGCTGGAAGAATTCCCATGGGCCTTCACAACCAGTCCATTTAAACCAAGCATGGGCGCACCGCCATATTTCGATGCATCAAATGTCTTCAAGGTTTCTTTTAAAGCCGACTTACATAACAAAGCACCTATTTTACTCTTTGCCGTACTCATCAAACCTGTCTTTATCTTTCCGATTAAAGTACTTCCAAGCCCTTCATACAGCTTAAGGATTACATTACCTACAAATGCCTCGCATACGATAACATCTGCACCGCCCTTAGGTATCTCTCTTGCTTCGATACTGCCGATAAAATTTATGTCATTACAATTCTTAAGCAAAGGGAAGGTTTCCTTAACCAATAAATTACCTTTTTCTTCTTCTACGCCTATGTTAACAATGGCAACTCTGGGATTTTTAATTCCCAGAATATTTTCCATGTAAATAGAACCCATCTTGGCAAACTGCACCAAATGAGAAGGTCTTGCATCCACATTAGCTCCACAGTCAATCAGGAGGGATACACCATTTTCAGTTGGAATTAAGGGTGCTAACGGCGGTCTGTCAATTCCCTTGATTCTCCCAACAATAAGCTGTCCGCCAACTAAAACCGCACCTGTACTGCCGGCAGATACAAACGCATCTGCTTCACCATTTTTTACAAGATTCATTGCGATAACAATGGAGGAATTCTTTTTTCTCCGAATAGCCATCACCGGTGCTTCATCGTTGGTTATCACATCTTCCGCATGGACAATCGATAAACGATCCTTGTCGTAGTCGATACCGTTTAGCTCTGCGTTTATGGCTTTTTCCTGACCTACTAAGATAATCTTAATATCTTTTTTTTCCTTCAAAGCCTCCACGGCACCCTTAACAACCTGAGCCGGAGCATAATCGCCACCCATCGCATCGACTGCAACTTTCACAACTTTATCCATATTAACTCCTTACGAATACGTAGTTGAATTTTTTCAACTAGGCTCTTTTTTTGGCTAGACCGAAACATCTGCTTCGGATACTGCCTAAACCAGAGATGTAAAAAATAAGTAACATTCTCTACACATGGTTTTTACCTGTGTTTGTAATACACATTTTACATACTTTTTTATTGGGTTATTGTAAAAAAATCTTACCCAGCCAGTATCTATACACAATATACTAGATATCATTATAAAAATCAACTATAAAATATCAAAAAAAAGTGATATTCCCAAGTCAGTCAAAGGTATTAACAGGCCACTGAAATTATCAGTATGCATCTGCCATAAACCACTGACATGACTCGAAATATCACATATGTGATAAATGCTATATCTTTTTATAAAAAAACGATTTGTAAGTGGCAAACTGTAGGTTCTGAGGCTGTATAATCTGCTCTGTGCTTCCTACAAAAAGAATAGCTTCTTTCTTTAAGGCCGCATTAAATTTTTTATAGATTATATCCTTTGCCTCTTCCGTAAAGTAAATAAGTACATTCCGACAAACGATTAAATCGCAGTTAGAAGGGTATTCTTCCTTTAACAGATTATGCTGTTTAAATTCGACACAAGCCTTTACACTGTCGGAAATCTGATAGGTAGTGCTGTTAATCTCCGTAAAGTACTTCTTTTGAAATTCCTCCGGCAGTCCTTTCAGGCTCTTTACATTATACAAACCGGCTCTAGCCTTATCCAGTATCTGCTTGTCAATATCAGTAGCCAAGACTTTGATACGGGATAATGGCATGAATTGTGCTAAAAGCATTACCAGAGAATAAGGTTCATCTCCCGTTGAGCATGCCGCACTCCAAATTTTTAAGTTATTACCGAACTTGCCAAATAGATAAGGAATTACTTCCTTCTCCAGCAGCTTCCATTGTTCCGGATTACGGTAAAACTCCGATACATTAATTGTAAGATAATTTACAAATTCCTCGAACATCACAGGATTTTTCTTAATAAAATCCACATAGGAACCGTAGGAATCAATCTTATGCTTTGTAATCAATGCATCTATTCTTCGTTTCATCTGACGTTCTTTATATAGATTCAGGTCTATTTTTGTCAGTTGATAAATCTGGGTCTTAAAGGATTCATAGCTATCCGTCAAACAGATACACTCCTATCTTTCGTATTACCTTTACGCGAAGATCAGCTTATAATTGATTTTCACGCCAGTTTCCATTGCATGCCCCATCTGCTCGCAGATATGGCACTGCCACAAATCAGGGTTTTATTCCTGAGGCTGTTCTTCAGCTTCTTCTACTACATTATCCAATGCCTTGATGCTTAAGCTGATTTTCTTTTCTTCGCTGTTAAAATCCACTACTCTTGCTGTAATTTCCTCGCCGATTTTTAATACATCGGAAGGTTTCTCTACATGCTCTTTTGAAATCTGGGATACATGAAGAAGCGCATCAACACCGGGCTCTAATTCAATGAATGCACCAAAGTCAGTCATTCTTGCTACTTTACCAAGAACTACGTTTCCAACGGCATACTTCTCAGGAGCCTTGATCCAGGGATTTTCATCTTCGAATTTCAGACTGAGAGCAATCTTCTCTCCAGAGATATCTTTGATAAGGACCTTAATGGTTTCTCCTACCTTGAATGCCTTCTTAGGATTTTCAACTCTTCCCCAGGACATCTCGGAAATATGAAGAAGTCCGTCAGCACCGCCTAAATCAATAAAGGCACCAAAGTCCGTTACATTCTTGATTGTTCCTTCTACTGTCATTCCGGGTTTAATTCTTTCAAACAGTTCTTTCTGTAAAGCCTGTTTCTTAGCAACGATTAATTGCTTGCGGTCTCCGATTATTCTTCTCTTCTTGGGATTGAATTCGGAAATAACAAATTCGATTTCCTGGCCTGCATATTTTTCAAGATTCTTCTCATATCCGTCGGATACAAGGCTTGCAGGGATAAAAATTCTTGATTCATCAACGATTACACTAAGTCCGCCTTCCAGCACAGTGGTAACCTTTGCTGTTAATACTTCCTTATTGTTAAATGCTTCTTCCAGTCTCTTGCTTCCTTTTTCGGCTGCCAGTCTCTTATAGGTCAGGAGAACTTGTCCTTCACCGTCATTTACCTTTAATACTTTTGCCTGTAAGGTGTCGCCTTCCTTTACAATGGTTGTTAAGTCAACACCAGGTGTGTTAGTGTATTCACTTCTGGTTATGATTCCATCAGCTTTGTAACCTATATTTAAGACGATTTCGTCTTCTTTTACACGTATTACAGTGCCCTCTACAACCTCTCCGTTTTGTATAGTTTTTAATGATTCCTCCAATAATTGCTCAAAACTCATTTCTGACATGCAGTATGAACCTCCTTGATAATATTGTTTGGGGTTGAAGCCCCTGCTGTAATACCTACGCTACGAAAAGATTTGAGTCTGTTCAAATCCAGGTCTTTCAGTGTCTGTATATAGTAAGTATTTTCACATTCAGCTTTTGATATATCGTACAGTTTCTGTGTATTAGAACTGTGCATATCTCCAATAACAACCATAGCGTCAGAAGCCTTGGCAAGTTTTCTTGCCTCGGTTTGGCGCTCTTTTGTAGCATTACATATTGTATTTATAACAATTATATCATAACCCTTTTCGGATATAATTTCAACTATATCTTGAAAATTATTGTAGTTAATTGTCGTCTGAGCCACAATACATATGTTAGTGGACAGTGGTAAATCAAAGGTTTCGGCATCTTCTTTTGTTTCTAATACTGTATAATTATTCAAACACCAGCCGATTATGCCCTGTACCTCAGGGTGTGCTTTGCTGCCGACAATAACGATATGTCTGTTATCCTCTGTCTGTTCTTTTACAATTTTATGAATTTTCAGAACAAAGGGACAAGTTGCATCAACAAGATTTAGATTACTGTTTTTTATAATGTCATAAATTTTTTCCGGAACGCCGTGGGATCGTATGATTATTGTACCCTCCCTCAGGGCTTTTAATTCTTCTTCCGTATGAATCAGACATACTCCTTTTTCCTCTAGATCCTTTATTACTTCTTCATTATGTATGATGGGTCCGTAGGTATAAACCTTATCACCCTTCTTTATTTCATTATAGACCGCATCTACCGCACGTTTTACTCCAAAGCAAAAGCCTGCGGTATCGGCCAGAACTACCTTTTTCACTAGAAACCTCTTTCTTTCCGGTAAGCTTTACTACCTTTAAAAGCAGGTCTTAAAAGGAAGCTTTATGAAACAGCCTTCCGAAACAGATTAATAATGGAAGCTGCCACTTCCTCAATGGTCATATAAGAACAGTCCAGAGCAACTGCATCCTCTGCTTGCTTTAAAGGAGACGCTTCCCTATTCATGTCTTGATAATCCCTTGCAACAATATCTTTTTCAATTTCTTCTATATTACAGGAAATTCCTTTCTCCGTCAATTCCTTAAATCTTCTTTCTGCCCTTACCCTTGCATCGGCAGTCAGATAGACCTTTAGGTCGGCTAAGGGAAGCACCACTGTGCCGATATCCCTGCCATCCATAATGACATGGTCGGATTCTGCGATTTTTTTCTGTAAGTCCACCATTTTTTCACGGACTGCTTTTACCTTGCCAACGGCTGATGCCATTTTTCCGGCTTCTTCTGTGCGAATATCGTCTGTGACATTTTCTCCGTTTAAATATATCTGCTGCCTGCCATTCTCATATTTCAAATTTATATCTGCTTTTCTGGCCAAGGCACCAAGGGTTTCTTCTTCCTTCATATCAACACCTTCCTTTACGGCCAAAAGCCCGATTGCCCGGTACATGGCACCGGTATCAACATATATAAATTGCAGTTCTTTTGCTACCAGCTTTGCAATAGTACTCTTACCGGCTCCTGCAGGGCCGTCTATCGCTATGCTGTAATACTTTTGTTCTTTTTGCATATTTTAGTTCTTCCTGTTTTTATTTTACTTGCTGTTTTGCTTCTCTGCCGCGTTCCATACCAGAGCCGCCTGCTGGTTTACCATCCGTACTTATACAAATAATCTTCTGTTGATTTTTTAATCAAAAGTTATACCTGTATCCATTCAGACTGAATTTCCTGCAAGGTATGCCGTTGACCAGGCTATCTGAAGATTGAAGCCTCCAGTCAGGGCATCAAGGTCCAAAACTTCCCCGATATAGTATACCCCGGATATGAGCCTCGATTCCATCGTTGAGGGATTGATTTCCTTTACTGTAATTCCGCCTTTTGTAATAACTGCTTCATTATAATCCCTTAACCTGTCTATAGAAAGAGTCATCGCTTTTAGTGTGTCCACCAGCCGCTTTCTCTCTTCCTTTGTAATAAGATTGACCTTTTTTTCAGGGTCAATTTTACTTAATGCTATTATAACTTGAATCATCTTTCGTGGCAAGAGTTGATCTAGGGCATTCTTATATTGTTTATTCTTAAATTCATCAAAATCTCTTAAAATTCTGGCATCCAGCTGCTCTTTTGTCAGAGCCGGTTTTAAATCGATGGAAAGGGTGAGGTCTTTTTGTCCCATATAGGGCACTAAATAGCTGCTGGCACTCAGGATAACCGGACCGCTTATACCGAAGTGAGTAAAGAGAAGTTCTCCAAACTCGGAATAAATAACCTTATTCTGACTTGTTACGGTTATTTCTATATTCTTAAGGGACAATCCCTGGAGCTCCTTGACCAGTTCAATCTCCTTCATATTCATTGGAACCAGGGAAGGACTGAGCTTAGTAACGGTATGTCCCATGGATTTGGCAAAACGGTATCCGTCTCCGGTAGAGCCGGTAGAGGGATAGGATAAACCGCCTGTTGCAACGATAACGTTATCTGCTGACAGCTTTTCCTGTGTCTTCTTAATCAAGACTCCCTTAACGGCAGAGTCTTCTGTTAAGATTTGTTCTACTTCACATTGATATCTGATATCCACCTGAAGCCTCTTTAATTCCTTTAAAAGAACTCCAATTACATCGGAGGATTTGTCAGACTCGGGGAAAACCCTTCCGCCTCTTTCAATCTTGGTTTTTAAACCCAGCTGTTCAAAAAAATCAATCACATCGTAATTACTGTATCCATAAAAAGCTCCATACAGGAATTTCGGATTGCTCATTACATTCTTAAATAAATCCTCCATCTCACAGGCGTTGGTAATATTGCACCTGCCTTTTCCTGTAATATACAGCTTTTTTCCGGCTTTATCATTCTTTTCTAATAGCAGGACCTCATGACCATTTCTGGCAGCGTAGATTGCCGCCAGCATACCGGCAGCTCCGGCGCCGACAACAATTATCCTTTTTCTTTCCTTGCTCATTTTTACCTCTTAAAAAAGAGGCATAAGCCTCTTTTTCTTTTTCTTATTATTTCGACTTATTACCGTCCAGATAAACATCATTCAGGCCAAAGGTGAGATTGTCTGACTTATATTCTTTCCCCTTCACACGGAAAATAACCTTAGGATATTCGGGAAGGTTGTCTACCAGGCTCTGGGCAATAGCATCCAGAATGGTTGTCTCAACGGTTAAATTCACCTGGACAACAGGAGGGGTATCCGAATCAAAGCTCACGATAACCGTGTCTTTCTCTGTTGTCACCTTGTCGATTCTAACATCAATTAAACGTTCTGCCAAAGAAGCCGTCACCATATCAACGATTAGTTCCGGAGTAATTTCCGTATCTTCGTTTACTACTGCCGATACGGATTCCACATCCTGGGTATTTTCATTCATCGTATAAATGGAAATCTCCTTCGTTGCAATGGGTGCTACCGTTGATTTGACAGATTCTTTGTTTTGTTCCTCGGAAGGCGTTACTATAGTAACAGAGGGATCCTTCTTTACCTCTTCCCTATTCGTACATGCCGTTGTCAATACCATCAAAAATAAAACCAGGATTACAGTAAGCTTCCTTGTTGTATTTTTCATTCTAATCACTCCTGCTGATTTACCAAACATAGGCATAACATTTATACTCACTCCACCTATTATAATAGGTAGCAAGTATGTCATTTTTATGTTAAAACCTTGTTTTTTATCCAGCAGAAATTTCGGATACCACCAATATTTACTGGTAAAACCTGGCGTTACACGGTATTCGCATTTATACTTCTTCTTTATAGGTATTTAATATCATTGTCCGTAAAAAATCAATTGCGTTGATTACCGTATATTCCCTTACCTTTTGTCTGTTGCCTTTAAAATGACATTCTCTGACCTCTGTCCTTCCATTTAAAAAGCATCCGATATATACAAGTCCCACGGGTTTTTTATCCGTGCCTCCCTCAGGCCCTGCAATCCCTGTTACAGAGAGGGCAGCCTGGCTTCCGGAGGCTTTCGCCGCTCCTTTTGCCATTTCTTCGGCTGTTTCCTTGCTTACGGCTCCAAAATTATTTAAGGTTTCTTGGGATACCTTCAGATATTTCATCTTTGCATTATTGGAATAGGTAATAAAGCCTTCTTCAAAAACCGAAGAAGCACCGGAAACGTTCACAATCCTGCCTGCCAAGAGACCGCCGGAGCAGGATTCTGCCGTTGAAAGGGTCAGCTTGTATTTCGTTAGCAGCTCTACCAGGGCTTCTTCTATTGTTGTCTTTTCTTCCGTAGTATAGATATGGATTCCAAAGCGCTTCTTTAATTCAGCAACAACAGGTGCCGTAAGGCTCTTTCCCTCTTCTTCGGTAGCAGAAAGAGCTGTTACACGAAGATGGACCTCTCCGTTTTTTGCATAGGGTGCAATGGTCGGATTGGTCTGGGAATCTATCAGGTCCTTTATCATGGTTTCAGCCTTGCTTTCACCGATTCCGCATATTTTAACCATCCGGGAATACAGGACATTTCCTGACAAGCCCTTCAGATAAGGAATGACTGCTTCTTCAAACATGGGAATCATCTCTCCCGGAGGTCCGGGCAGCAAAATGACAGACTTTCCCTCTTCGGTTTTGGAAATAATACCGGGAGCCGTTCCATTACTGTTATCCAGCACAAGGCAATCTTCGATAACAAATGTCTGTTTCCAGTTATTTTCCGTTATGTCCTTTTTGTCCCTGTCATTAAAATATTCTTCCAGCCGGCTCTTTGTATTTTCATCTTCCACCAGCCTGCGGTTAAGCACCCTGGCCGTAACCTCTTTTGTCAGATCATCCTCTGTGGGACCAAGACCGCCGGTTAGAATAACCACATCACTGCGGGACAGGGCGGTTCTTAAAACTTCCGAAAGTCTTTCTTCATTATCTCCTACCGAAATCTGATAATAACTTGACATTCCAAGTCCGGCACATTTTTCCGCTAAATAACTTGCATTGGTATTTACAATATTACCAAGTAATATTTCCGTTCCTACGCTGATTAATTCAACTGTCATATTACCTCCCGTGCATTTCGCAAGTTTACTTGCGAAACTGCCTGAATTAAAAGTGAAAATTGCTTTTTAATTTTCACATTGCCTCCCGTGCATTTCGCAAGTTTACTTGCGAAACTGCTTAAGCCTTTTTGTTGTCAGACAGTACATTCCAATTCTTATACATATAGTCAATCAGGGATATCACAGTCAGTACCAGGGACAGATAGATAAATACCTGTTCCAGGACATGATATACCGGGTTATCCAGGTGAAAAATCAATAATACTGCCATAATCATCTGTGCGGTGGTTTTAAATTTAGCTATATAGCTTGCCGCAATAACTACTCCATTATCGGATGCTACCAGACGGAAGCCGCTGATAATAAATTCCCTGGATATGATTACAATAATAATCCAGGCAGGTACCAGCCCCAATTCCACAAAACAGACAAGTGCGGCTGAAACCAAAAGCTTGTCGGCAAGGGGGTCGGCAAATTTTCCGAAATTTGTGACCAGATTGTTCTTTCTGGCAAGATACCCATCCAGTGCATCAGAAAGGGAAGCAATAATAAAGATAACACCTGCGATGTATTTGCCTCCCGCTATCCCAGGTACCAGAAAGAACACCAAAAATACCGGTATCATACAGGCCCTGGCAATAGTTATTTTGTTAGGAAGATTCATCTTATACATCCTTTCTCCCATAAAGGGAACTTACTTATTATAGATTTACTCATTTATAAGTTCAGCTACCAGATCATATCCCCTTGCTTCTGTCACAACGGCATCTATAAACTCTCCGGACATTAACATGGCCCTTGTAGGGATAAATATATATCCATCCACATTAGGGGCATCCATATATGTCCTTCCGATATAGACATTTCCGCTTTCCATACCGTAATCATCCAGGGATTCTTCTGGAAGTTTTCCTTCGATTAAAACCTTCATTCTCTCGCCGATTTTCTCTTCTGATTTTCCAAAGGCAACCCTTTGCTGTAATTCCATGATTTCCTTTTGACGCTTTATTTTTACAGGTTTTTTTATCTGAAAAGGCATCTTGGCTGCCGGTGTATCTTCTTCTTTGGAATAAGTAAAAACACCCAGGCGCTCAAAGCCCATCTCCTCTACAAATTCCTTTAGTTCTTCATGGTTTTCCTCTGTTTCACCGGGAAAGCCGGTAATTAAGGTGGTACGGAGTGCAATATCGGGCATTTCCCTCCTTAGCTTTTCAACCATCTGTACCAGCTCGGCCTTTGTTGTTCTACGCCCCATTTTCTTTAAAATCTCATCACTGGCATGCTGAATGGGGATATCCAGATAGTGGCATATCTTCTTTTCAGACTTCATTACTTCAATCAGTTCCTCTGTAATTTCTTCCGGGTAACAGTAAAGAATTCGTATCCATTCGATTCCTTCTATTTTACAAAGCTCCCTTAAAAGCTTATGCAGGGATTTTTCTTTATAGATATCTTTTCCATAAAGAGTCGTTTCCTGCGCAACCAGAATTAATTCCTTTACTCCATTATCCGCCAGTTCCTTAGCTTCCTCCAGCAATTCTTCCATGGGCCTGCTCTGATAATTGCCCCTTACCTTTGGTATAATACAGTAGGTACAATGCTTGTCACAGCCTTCTGCTATCTTCAGATAGGAAAAATATCCGCCGGTGGTATTAATCCGTTTATGTTTTTCAGTATGAGCAGTATTGGCATCCTCTTCAATCTTAACGGATTTGCTCCCCTTTAAGACCTCTTCAATTACAGAGGCGATTTCATCGTATCGTTTTGTACCGACAACCCCGTCCACTTCCGGAATTTCTGCCAAAATGTCTTCCCTGTAACGCTCGGCAAGACATCCGGTTACAATTAAACCTTTTAATCTGCCGCTTTTCTTATATTGCCCCATTTCCAGAATGGTATTAATACTTTCTTCCTTGGCATCGTTGATAAAGCAGCAGGTGTTTACAATAATAATATCCGCCTGGCTTTCATCATCCGTTATGGTAAAGCCGTATTCCTTTATAATTCCAAGCATTATCTCACTGTCCACCAGGTTCTTATCACAGCCCAGCGAAACAAAAAATATATTCATTCAGACCTCCAAATATTTCTATACTAAGATTGTTACCTTTGACATTTTAACAGTTTTCTTCTAAAAAAGAAACAAATTTATTTTTATTTAATCTTTTGCAAATTCTAATCTGATTATAATTGACTTTTATCCTTTTTTTGTTAAGATAAAAGAAATCATATGAAAGGTAACAGACACAATGAAAAAAACTCGTAATATCATTATAAGCCTTTTTGTTTTCTTGTTGGCTTTATTTATTTACTATTATATCACATTGCCAGCCATCAATGTTCATTCCCACAGCTTCTGGCTGTTTATTATTACAGCCCTGATTGTGCTGACACTTATTATCGGCTTTGCTCTTAACAGGAAGGGCCATGTCATAACCAGCCCCAAGGATTTTATGAAGGGTCCTCTTATGAAGGCTTCTGTCATATTAACAGCCTTTGTAATCCTCTTTTACATTGCCGGAGCCCTTTTATCCTCTCCCATAATTAATTCCGGGAAATATCAGAAGCTCCTGCCTGTAAAGGAAGGGGATTTTAAAAAGGACATTAAAGAAATCTCCTATTCAGAAATTCCTGTTCTGGACAAAGCCTCCGCTACTTTACTGGGTTCCAGAAAAATGGGGAGTATCACGGAATATGTATCCCAGTTCGAGGTGTCCGATAATTACACCCAGATTAATTATAAAGGGGTACCCACCAGAGTCACGCCTCTTCAATACGGCAATGCCATCAAATGGATTACCAATCACGGCAAAGGGATTCCCGCTTATATGCGAATTGATATGACAACGGAAAATGTTGAGCTGGTTAAATTATCAAAGGGGATTAAATACTCCCAATCCGATCATTTCGGCAGAAATTTAAACCGTTACCTGCGCTTCCACTATCCGACCTATGTCTTTTCTTCCTATAACTTTGAAATCGACGAGGCAGGAATCCCTTACTGGGTATGCCCCGTAAAGGACTATACCATCGGACTGTTCGGCGGTGAATCCATCGGAAGAGTCGTCCTTGTAAATGCAGTTACCGGAGACCTCAGCAATTATAAGGTTTCTGAGGTTCCTGAGTGGGTGGACCGGGTCTACTCTGCCGAACTGCTGATACAGCAATTTAACTACTATGGCACCTTAAAGCACGGCTACTTCAATTCCATCTTCAGCCAGAAGGATTCCCTGCAAACTACCAAGGGATACAACTATCTTGCTCTGGAGGATGATGTGTGGGTGTATACGGGCATTACCTCCGTAGGCCAGGATGAATCCAATGTAGGCTTTGTGCTGATGAATCAAAGAACTGCTGAAACAAGATATTATTCGATTTCAGGTGCTGAAGAATACTCGGCCATGGCTTCCGCCGAGGGGCAGGTCCAGCATTTAGGGTATACCGCAACCTTCCCGCTGCTTCTTAACATCGGCGGTGAACCCACCTATTTTATCGCATTAAAGGATGCTGCCGGACTTGTAAAAAGCTACGCCATGGTAAATATCTCAAGATACCAGATTGTAGCAACAGCTGAGACGATTAAGGAATGTGAACGTCAATACCTGCAAAAGCTTCAGGATGATAACATCATTCAGGAAGATACCGATACCCTGCAATCGGCATCCGGCAATATAGCAAAGCTGGCAGACGTGGTTATCGACGGCAATACACACTACTATATACTGCTTCAGGGAAATGAGCAGATCTTTGATATAAACGTGGCAAAATTCCCCGAAATCATCCGATACAATGCCGGTGATTTCCTGAAATTCACCTATACTCCCGGTACTGCCTACAATACTGTGGAAGAAATTCAAAAATAGTCTTTGATAAAAGGGCTGCTGCAAAATAATCAAATGTCATTGGTATGACAGAATTGAGAATATTTGCAGCAGCCCTATTTTTATAAGCATACCCTTTCAACAGGAAATTTAGTTATCCAGGCAGGCATCTAATTCTCTGGTGATTTTATCTTTATCCATGTTCTTTCCGATAAAGACCAGCTTGACCATCCTGTCCCCATATTTCTTGTCCCAGTTTTCCTTTATGGAAGGATAATTTTTCATTGCTTCCTCCTGCTGTTCCTTTGAAGCAGCTGCCGCCCAAAGCCCCGCCGGTGTAAGATTCATCTGCCTTCCTGCCTGCTCAAAGATCTGAGCCATATCCCATTCATCTGAAAACCATACCATGCCTTTACTGCGTATAACATTGGCAGGCCATTTGTTATTCAGCCAGTTCTCAAACTTTTCATATTGAAAAGGCCTTCTCGTATAATATAGAAAAGTACCTATTCCATACTCATCCTTATCACCGTCATGATGGTGATGATGGTGACGGTGCTCATGGCCGTGAGCATGCTCATCGTTATCGTCATGATTATGGCTGTCTGTATGGGAATGCTTCTTATGTTCCTCCTCATGATGCTCGCTGGCGGCATCCTCTTCCAGGAACACCTTCTTCCAGCCGGATGAATTCTCTACGCTGCCTAAATCAAATTTCTCCGTATTAAGGATATCCGATACGGCTGCTTTGGCATAATCGGTTTCGATTATCTCAGCCTCCGGCTGGAGTTTTCTTACCACCGCCAGGACTTCTGCCTTCTCTTCCTTGGTTATATCAGATACCTTGTTCAGAATAATCGTATTGCAGAATTCTATCTGCTGGATAATAAGGCTTTCAATATCATCCTCTCCGATATCCTCTGCAATAAGGCTTTTTCCGCTGACAAATTCATCCACCAGACGCCTGGCATCTACTACAGAAACCACATTGTCCAGCCTGCATATATTGGGCAGGCGGTCATCCTCCACCGTTCCGTCCAGCATGGCAATGGTCTGTACAATGGATAAGGGCTCACAGATTCCGCTGGCTTCTATCAGGATATAATCAAAACGTCCCTGCTTAACAAGGTTTACAATCTGTTTCATCAAATCCGTTTTCAGGCTGCAGCAGATGCAGCCGTTTGACAGGGCCACAAGATTGTCATCTTCCAGTGTTACTTCTCCGCCCCTTTGAATAAGCTCTGCATCGATATTTACTTCACCAATATCATTTACAATGACTGCCACCTTGTACCCTTCCTGATTTTCCAGTACATGGTTCAACAAAGTGGTCTTACCAGAGCCCAAATAGCCCGTTATCAGTGTGATTGGTATTCTTTTGTCCATCTCTTACCTCATTTCTGCGCCGCTTTTGCGCATATTAAATTTGTGGGAATTCATTTGTGTAAAATCACAGGCTGTTCAGTATCTCTTCTGCCTCTTCATCCCCTGTCAGCTGGTATAAAAAGAGAAAAAGATATCTGGCATAATCCGGATTGTTTCTGCCAAGCTCCAATTTACCGACCTGATATAAAAGCCCCAGGGTCTCCTGCCTGGGTACAATCGGTATGCCTTTTTCCTTTAAAATTTCCTGCAGCTTGGAAAGTTCTCTGGCCTGCCTCTTTCTTTTTAAGGCCTTTTCCAAAAATTCCATTTCTTTATCAGCCGTTTCGTTTGGAAAATAATAATTGCTGTATTCGTAAGCTGCTTCCGAAAGGTCCGGCTGATAGGTTTCCAGAAAATACAGGCCAAGGAGCCTGTAATATTTGCTCATATCCGCCCTGGTGTAGCAGTATGGGTACATCCTTTCCGCTGTCTTATAAAGCATGTCCCAGTTGCCCGTATTCTGGTACAAATGTGCCAGTCCGTATAGGACCTCCACATCCAGGGGATTACAGGCAAGGGCCTTCTCATAGTAATAAAGTGCCATTTCCAGGTCATCCCGTTTTCTATACCTTTCTGCCAGTTCCCGGTACAGCAGGTGAAGCTTCCAGTCAAGTATATCGTACCCAGTATCCTTCCTTTCAAATTCGTACAAATAAATTTCAAAAGGATGGTTGGGACAGAAAAAGGCCGAATTCTTTTTCTCTTTCTCCCAGTTATCCAGAAAATCCTTCAGCTCCTTCAGGGTTGCTTTCTCCAGATTTTCGTATAGATAATTATATTGCTTCTCAAGCTCTGTCATCTGCTGATTGTCACCCTTTCTTAAGGCATTCCGATAATTTTTGCAAAAAGAGTTCTCTGTTATAATCTTTTCCAATAAACACAAGCTGATTCATCCGGTCGCCGTATACAGGGTCCCAATCCGACAGAACCTCCGGGTATTGTTCAAAGACCAGCTCCTGCTCTTCTTTTGGCAAGGCAGCCGTCCAGTTGGATACCTCAGACAGGGAGGAATTTCTGCCTGCCTGTTCAAACAGCTGGACATGCATGTCATCCTCTGCAAACCAGATATAGCCTTTTGCCCGTATGATTTCTTCGGGGTAATCCTCTTCTAAAAAAGCTATAAATTTATCATAATCCAGGGGATGCCTGTCCTCAAATGCAAAGGAGGATATACCGAATTCCTCATGTGCTCCTTCCTCTCCCTCACTGCCTCCATGCAGCCTTGTCATGCTATGTCCCAAAGGCGAGGATTCCTCAACTGCTTTATAATCGAATTCTCTTTCCCTGAAAATATACTCTGCGTCAATTCTGCCGTATTCCGTTTCAATAATTTCAGCAGAGGGCTGGAATTTTCGAATGACTTTTTTCACTTCCTCCAGCTGCTCCTTCTTTAAAAGGTCACATTTGTTCAGCAGGATGATATTGCAGAATTCCATCTGTTCCACGATCAGATTAATAATATCAGGGTCTTCCTCTTCTTCCTCCTCTTCTGTAATGTTCTTAAGCTCTTCCAAAAATTCCGCGTAAATCCTGTCCGCGTCAACCACAGTGGCAATAGTGCTTAAATAAGCCTTTGCTTCCGGGTTTTCTTCCGCATATAATAAAAAAGCTTCCGCAACAGAGGCCGGATTACTGATACCGGAGGCCTCCACCAGTATTGTGTCAACCTCCTCTTCCCGTGCTATTCTCTCTATTTGTGTCAGGAATTCATCACGTAAAGTACAGCAGATACATCCGTTTTTCAGCTCTATCATGCTGTAATCCATGACTGCATCCTTATTTTCCAGCTTTATCAAAGAGGCATCTA
Organism: Anaerocolumna jejuensis DSM 15929; assembly: GCF_900142215.1. Classification (GTDB taxonomy): domain Bacteria; phylum Bacillota; class Clostridia; order Lachnospirales; family Lachnospiraceae; genus Anaerocolumna; species Anaerocolumna jejuensis. The sequence continues at coordinate 359,615 of NZ_FRAC01000006.1, forward strand.
TATTTACAGTTCCCATGTCATTCACAATCAGCGCAACTTTTCTTCCCGATGTATTTTTAAGCAGCTCATTCATCAGTGTTGTCTTACCTGAGCCAAGGTATCCGGTTATTAATATTACATTCTTCTTTGTATATCTAATCATGTCATTAGTCCTTCCCGAAGCAGTTGGCAGTAATGCAAATCATTTGCATTACTCATTATAATCCTGCACTCCCGTCCTGTCAACCAAGCTGCAAATAATTTAAAAGGCTTTGCAAAATGAAGCTCTGCGGAGCATAACTTGCCATAATGCACTGTTTGACAGACAGATGATATGATTTGTATGCTATAAGCGAACATTTTATGTACGATTTTAGCATACAAATCATGTCAGATGTCGGTCAACCGGTGTGTGAGACAAGTTATACTCCGCAGAGCTTCCTTTTGCAACAGCCCCGTCTTGACTTTACTGGGGATTTTCAGTTTTTGATTTTCTGAGCTTTTTTATATAATTATTGATATGAAAACGCTTTTTCTTCTTATTTTTTCCGGGATGCTCATAATCTCCGATAAAGGAGGTATTGATAAAATGACGGATGCATTTAACATCTCTTTCGCTTTCCAGGGAACGAAGCCCCAAATCCAGATTCTTTCGTATCCGCCTCATTGCCTTGCTATGGTCTATTTCCGTAACCAGCCTGCCATCCTGGAAAATCAGCTCTAAAAGTGTTTCATAGCAATACAGCGGATCATAATAACGGCCCGAACAAATCATGCCCTTATCATAATCCTTCAGATATCCTTCCCCGATAATCATTCCTCCGGTATAGATTAAAGGAATATTAATATTCTCGTAACAGGCATTCGTAATTCCATAGCTGATTTCAAATAGCTTTGGTACCACATTGCCAATCTCAGGGAAGCACCGGTCGCAAAAAACAGACAAATCTTTCAGATAAAGCTTATAGTCCTCAATTCCCATGTTTCCGCTATACTGAAATTTCTTATCCTTCTCCCATGTGGGAGAAATATTTAAATCGGCAGGTAAATAAGGACTGTCTTCACATCTTAAAACCACATAGCTGTTATCGTCTTTTATAACATGATTGCTGCCAGCCATTATCATTGTTACCTTTCTTTCCATACTTGTATTTATTCTATTCATTTATTTATACTACTCTTGTATTTCAGCCATTCTTTAATATATATCATTCCTGTATTTAAATCATTCTTTTGGCGCTTTCCACGCAGTTCTTCAGCAGCATGGCAATGGTCATAGGCCCTACGCCGCCGGGTACCGGAGTAATCAGACTGACCAGGTCATAAACATCGTCAAAGTCCACATCACCGCAAAGTTTTTTCCCTTCCATACGGTGTATGCCCACATCAATTACAACTGCACCTTCTTTGACATACTCCCGGTTGATGAATTTGGGTTTACCAAGGGCCGCCACCAGAATATCCGCTCTCTTTGCGACCTTTTTTAAATCCGCAGTTTTGGAGTGGCAGACAGTTACCGTCCCATCCTCCCTGATGAAAAGGGCCGCCATTGGCTTCCCAACGATATTGCTTCTTCCGATTACCACACATTCCTTCCCCTTTATAACAATACCGGAACGCTTTAAAAGCTCGATTACTCCGGCGGGAGTACAGGACACAAAACCCTTTTGTCCGGTATTCAGAAGCCCTACATTTTCCGGATGAAAACCATCCACATCTTTTTTGGGAGATATTGCTTTTACGATTACATCTTCCCTGATATGCTCCGGTAAAGGAAGCTGAACCAGAATACCGTTTACATCATTTCTATGGTTAAGCTCCCCAATAAGGGAAAGCAGCTCTTCTTGTGTTGTTTCTTCTTTTAATTCATAGGACAGGGAGCAGATGCCGACATATTCGCAGGCTTTCTTTTTATTACCGACATATACAGTGGAAGCAGGATCACTTCCTACCTGGATTACCGCTAAAGTAACCGAAATTCCCTGCTCCTTTAACAGTCTGACTTCTTCCTTTAATTCCTCTTTGATGTCGGAGGATATTTTCTTTCCATCAATTATCTTGTTCATAAAAACCCCCTTCCTTTCGTCCAGAAGATATTTTACCATAGCTGTCTCTACTTTACAACCAAAAGAGAGATTCTTCCAATAGCATATCCATTTAGAAATAAAGCCATACAAAAATGATTATCCTCCTTGCATCAGCAAAACAGGATAATCATTTTTATTATAAGTAAAATTACTTCGATTTATTTTTCATTTCGGTAATAATTAATCAGACAGCCCTTATCAATGATATCTCTTTCATCCTCTGTCAATTCCCCCAGTCCCAGGGTGAATTCCTTCATAGCTTTTCCTACTACATAAGCCTTTATTTCATTATTTTTTTCAGCTACTGCTTTCTTTATATCCCTGATAAAAAGATAGTCTCCATTCTCAAAAGGAATTTCTTCTTTTAACAGAAAGGGAAGCATGCCCCAGTTTATTAAATTGGATCGGTACCTTTTGGTTGCATATCCCTTTGCAATATTTGCCAGTCCTCCAAGGACCTTCTGGCAGCTGGCAGCCTGTTCCCTGGCTGAGCCGTCTCCCGGTTTAACGGCATATATTACACTTCCGATTTCCGTATTCTCAGGTTCTAAGGCAAAGGTCTTCTGAATCTCTTTATACACTTCTTTCAGTTCGTCATTTGCCGCCAGGATATCCTCTCCGTGGATACGTGCCTTTTCTGCCTTTTGTACCTCTTTGGCCCGTCCTACGTAAGCCGGGTCCTTTCTGGAAAGGGTAAATTCTGCAAGCCCTAAGGGATTGGAACGGTAGGAGGAGGTTTCACCGGAGGGAATAAGCTCGTCTGTAGTGGTAACCGGGTCCTTTATTACAGATACCACTTTTAATATCATATGGTCCGTAAGCCCTGACATTGCCGGCCAATCTACAATTCCCGGTCCGAATTTGATTTCATTTTCAATTTGAGGGTTTCCGGTACCATTATACACACGGTTATCATAAATCTTACTGTCAAAAAAGTACTTGGGCTTTAAGAAATCCGTATCAATATTTTCAGCCGAAGTTAAGTATCCCTTATTCGCTGCCGTAGCTGCTATGGATCTGGCATCCATTAAGGCAACGGAAGCAATCTGTCCGTTGGTAACCTTGGAGCCTTCTCTGTTAGGGAAGTTCCTGGTCGTATGCCTGATACTAAAACTGTTATTGGAGGGTACATCTCCTGCACCAAAGCAGGGACCGCAGAAGGCCGTCCTTATAGTGGCTCCGGTTTCCATGAGGCTTGCCACAGAACCATTCCTTACAAGCTCCATAAATATGGGCTGGCTTGCCGGATATACGCTTAAGGAGAACTCATCCGCACCGATGTATTTTCCCTTAAGGATATCCGTTGCATCACAGATATTCTCAAAACCGCCGCCGGCACAGCCTGCAATTACACCCTGGTCAACATAAAGCCTGTTATTTCTGACCTTATCCTGTAAGCTGTATTTTATTTTATTATTATCAAGGCTTACTGACGCCTTTTTTTCCACTTCTGCAAGTACGTCATAAAGATTCCCATTCAGTTCATCAATGGTATAGACATTACTTGGATGAAAAGGCATGGCAATCATTGGTTTGACCTGTGATAGATCCACATGAATCAGTCCGTCATAGTAGACGACCTCTTCTAAGGCCAGCTCTTTATAATCCTCTGCCCTGTTATGTATCTCATAGAATTCCTTCACCTTGGAATCCGTTATCCAGATTGAGGATAAGCAGGTCGTTTCCGTAGTCATAACATCTATACCGATACGGTAATCAACGGACAGCTTTCCTACGCCGTCTCCGAAGAACTCCATCACCTTATTATTTACATAGCCTTTTTCAAATACAGCTCCGATAACAGCCAGGGCAATATCCTGGGGACCTATACCCTTTACTGGTTCTCCGGTTAAGCAGACGCCGATTACACCGGGCATATTGATATCATAGGTTTTGCTGAGAAGCTGCTTTACAAGCTCAGGCCCGCCCTCTCCGATTGCCATCGTACCAAGGGCACCATAACGGGTATGGCTGTCGGAACCCAAAATCATCCTGCCGCCTCCGGCCAGCATTTCTCTTGCAAATTGATGGATTACTGCCTGATGAGGCGGTACATAAATACCACCGTACTTTTTAGCACAGGATAATCCGAACATGTGGTCATCTTCATTTATAGTGCCTCCAACGGCACAAAGGCTGTTATGGCAGTTTGTCAGAACATAGGGTACCGGGAACTTTTCAAGACCGCTGGCCCTGGCGGTTTGGATGATACCTACAAAGGTAATGTCATGGGAGGTCAGCTTATCGAATTTAATTTTTAACTTTTCCATATTACCGGAGGTATTATGGGCCTTCAGAATGCCATAGGCCAGTGTATTCTTTGCTGCCTCTTCCTTTGAACAGGCTCCCTTCATTTTACTTTGAAGCATTTCTTGTGTTGCTTCCCTTTCATCAATAACCTCTGTGCCGTTGAGCACATAGGCACCCTTTTCGTAAAGCTTAATCATAGTAATGTCTCCTTTATGCCGCAATACTTAATACTGCTGTACTTTAGTACTTGCAGCAGGTAAGTGCTGCAGGTATTTTTTGATGTTGGATTTATGCATTTTTTTCTATAATTAATTAAAACACAAAACAGTGATATGATTTGCAGCCTGAATTTCCATAAAAGAAAATGAGGTACACAAATAAGTACCCCATTATCATAATAGTTATGAAGAGAATAATCAAGTTTTATTTTAAAACTTTTATATTTAACATAAAATTCCATAGCAGTTAGAATGTATATATATACAAGTTTATTCCATCTTGAAGCACTATTGCAGACTTTCAGACTTGCAGGCTTGCAGACTTACAGGCTGCTACCTTTGTACCCTGCCGGAAGCATCTCCACCCATCAGGTTTTCCACTTCTCTTCTGGTCACCAGGTTAACATCTCCCGGAATCGTATGCTTCAGGGCAGAAGCTGCTACTGCAAATTCCAGTGATTCCCTGATATCTTTTCCTTCTATCAGCCCGCAGATAAGACCAGCTGCAAAGGAATCACCTCCGCCTACACGGTCAACAATGCGCATCTCATACTTTCTGGAATGATAAAATTCCTTTCCGTCATAAATGCAGGCAGACCAGCTGTTATCGGAAGCAGAATAGCTTTCCCGCAAGGTGCTGGCAATGCACTTAAGTCCGAATCTATCCATCATTTGCTGAAAGATATCCCGGTATATGTAATCTTCAGCTTCAATGCCGGTCTTTTCTGTTGTTACAGGAGTTAATCCCAGTATATACTTTGCATCCTCCTTGCTTCCAATGCATACATCCACATATTGCATTAAGTTTGTCATAACCTTATTTGCCTTTTCATAAGACCAGAGCTTTTTGCGGTAGTTAAAATCCATGGATATGGTGACACCCTTCTCCTTGGCAGCCTTTAAGGCAAGTTCTGTTAAATAGGCAGCTCCGTCACTGATGGCAGGAGTAATGCCGCTAAGATGGAACCAGTCAGCCCCTTCAAAGACAGTATCAAAATCAAAATCCTCTTCCTTCGCTTCAGCCATAGAGGAATGAGCCCTGTCATATACAACATTGGAGGCACGCATGGAAGCTCCCGGCTCCAAATAGTAAATCCCCAGCCTCTCCCCTCCTCTGGCTATGAAATCGCAGTTTACATTATATTTTCTTAAGGCAGTTACAGCACTCTCTCCTATAGGGTTTTCAGGAACTTTGGATACAAAATAAGTACTGTGTCCGAAGTTGGCAAGAGATACCGCCACATTTGCCTCTCCGCCTCCGTAATTCACATCAAAGCTGTCTGCCTGGATAAATCTCTGGTAGCCGGGTGTGGATAAACGAAGCATAATCTCGCCCATTGTAACTATTTTTGCCATAATAACTTCTCCTCCGTTTCAAACTATTTCTCTCAACCTCTGATTTTACCGTTTTTTTGCAGACAAAGCAAGGAGAATACTGAATTAATTCTGGACTATATTGCCTACTGCATGTAAATTTTTTAATACAACGTAAACCTTATGTTAAATGTTTCCATTTCATATTGCTTATTTTTATTCCTTATGTTATTTATGAAATAACAATTCTTCTTCTATTGGCTACCGGACTTGCATGCAGGCTGATAGTAGGACAGGATTTGTTCAGCTGCTAAAAATTCTCAAATAATAGAAGGAGTATGAAAGTATGATGAATAAAACCTTTAAGAGGGTTATTGCCTGTATTATCACAGGTTTATTTCTCTTATCCTTTGTATTCACCAATGATTTTTCCAGTGTAAAGAGTACTGCCGCTGGAAGCAAAAAAGAAACCCAGGCAACTTCCTTAAAGGCACCAAAATATGTATTCATGTTTATCGGTGACGGCATGAGCTTTCCTCAGATTCAGGCAGCCAGTGACTATCTTGGCGCTGTCTCTCAGGACAAATCATCCAAGATTATGGCAGGCAATAAATATCTGAATTTCACAAAATTTCCTGTGGCAGGCTCTGCTGTTACATATGATTCCACCTCTTTTTGTCCTGATTCCGCTTCAACGGCAACCTCCCTGTCTACAGGGCACAAGACCTACAGCGGAACAATTAATATGGACGAGACTATGACCACTTCTTATGAAACAATTTCTGAAAAGTTAAAGAAACAGCTTGGCTATAAAATCGGTGTTATTTCAACCGTTAATTTAAATCATGCAACTCCTGCTGCCTATTACGCTCATCAGGCATCCAGAAACAATTACTACGCTATCGGCCTTGAGATGATACAAAGCGGCTTTGATTATTTTGCAGGCGGTGCCTTAAAGAATCCTACCGGAGACAATAAGGATGTACCTCAGAAAAATTTGTATGATCTGGCAAAGGAAAAAGGCTATAAGGTCATTAACACTCAAAAGGATGCCGGTAAGCTTACTGCCGCAGACGGAAAAGCAATCATAATCGGTGAAACCCTGGCTGACAGCGATTCCCTCTCCTATTCCAATGATACGAAAACCGGAGAATGGGAACTAAAGGATTATGTAAAGAAAGGTATCGATGTGCTTGACAACAAAAAAGGCTTCTTTATGATGATAGAAGGCGGAAAAATCGACTGGGCCTGTCATGCAAATGATGCCGGTTCCACAATATCCGATACCATTGCCCTGGATGAAGCTGTTACGGAGGCCGTTACCTTCTACAAGAAACATCCCAGCGAAACCCTTATTATTGTAACCGGAGATCATGAAACCGGTGGTCTTACCATTGGTTATGCTGGCACGGAATATAATACCTTCCTTGACAATCTTTCCAACCAGAAGCTTTCCTACGCAAAATTTGATTCGGATTACGTAAAGAAATACAAGGATAAAAAGACCCCTTTTGCCGATGTCCTCACTGATATTAAGAATAATTTTGGTCTGATTACAGATACGGATACAAGTGCAAAAGCCTATCCCAATTTGGTACTGACATCCTATGAGTACAACAAACTAAAAGCTGCTTACGACATGACCATAAGCGGCAAGCTTGCCAAGAGCCAGGAAGAATACATCCTCTATGGCTCCTATGAACCCTTGACTGTAACCATCACTCATATCCTGAATAACAAGTCCGGCATCGGTTTTACCTCCTATGCCCATACAGGACTTCCGGTAGGTGTTTTTGCCCAGGGGCAGGGAGCCGACCTTTTCACAGGCTATTATGACAATACGCAGATTTATTATAATCTTGCCGACCTTTTAAAGGTAAAATAACGGTCTGACGGTAATTTAGAAGAGAAGGATTGCAGCAAAGGAGAGACTGTCCTGTTCTCCGGAAGCAATCCTTTCTTCTTTTCCAATTAAGCAAAATGAAGGAGCTCAATATGAACCTTTTTAAAAATAGAATAAAAAGTAATCTCCCCTACCACCTGCCCGTTTTAGTTTCCCTGGCTGTGTTGCTGCTTCTTCTGTTGATTCCGACAGGCTACGAGGATGCCGTTATATACAAGGGCACGGACCGTACGGCTGCCAAGGTTATTTCCGTGGATAATAAGAATATCGTTGATACCGGACTTATCCGCTCCGGTGAGCAGACCTGTGTGGTAAAGCTGCTGGGAGGCCGCTTTAAAGGCCAGCAGGCTGAGGGCTTTAACCTGTTGAACGGTTCTCTGGAAAATGATAAAATCTTTCGTGCCGGTGATAAGGTTCTGGTTGTTATCAGCTATCAGGATTCCAGGATACTATCCATCAATCTGATTGACCATTACCGGATAAAAAAAGAAGCCATTCTCGCTGTTGCCTTTGCCCTCTTATTGATAATTGTGGCAGGAGAAACCGGCTTTCGCTCCCTTCTATCCTTTGTAATCAGTATTTTGATGATATGGAAGGTGTTAATCCCTGCCTATCTAAACGGATATAATCCCATCTACTTTGGACTTTTTATCAATGTATCTCTTACGATCCTAATCCTGTCACTGGTGTTTGGGTTTAATAAAAAGGCATTGGCTGCCATCTCCGGGGCATCTTTAGGTATTCTGGTCACCTGCCTCCTTGGTATGATTTTTACGACCAGCTATAAAATTCATGGAGCCATTATGCCCAATTCCGAAAGCCTTCTTTACAGCGGTTATGCAAATCTGAATCTGACAAAAATCTTTATGGCCAGTATTTTTATTGGCTCCTCCGGTGCTGTAATGGACCTGGCTGTTGATATTACCTCTGCCATCAACGAGGTCATCTCAAAAAAACCGGAAATGAAATGGAAGGAAGCTTTTCTTTCCGGTATGAATGTGGGAAGAGCTGCTATGGGTACCATGACTACCACTCTCCTTTTAGCATATTCCGGCGGATATATTGCTCTTCTGATGGTATTTATGGCACAGGGGACTCCCGTGTTCAATATTCTGAACTATAAATATGTATCTGCGGAAATTCTGGATACCTTTATCGGCAGCATTGGCCTGGTATTGGTCGCCCCTTTCACTGCCCTGACCTGCAGCCTTCTTCTCACCAGCAGAAAAGCTGCCAGTAACCAGCCCCTGGAAGAATTACCCCTTTCTGACAATTTAAATACTGATGTGAATTCCGGCTCATAAGCCGCAGCAGCAAAAAAGAGCTGTATTACAGATAATTGTAAAATCAGCTCTTTTCAACCGTTAATATTCAGTTATTATTCTATCAAAACTAATCGATATCGATTGCACTTGTTGGACAGCTATCCCTGGCATTCTCAGCATCATCTGTTTTATCTGAAGGAATATCACCGTCAACGCCATGGGCAAAACCATCCTCTCCCATACTGAAAACTTCTGGACATAGATTTGTACATAACTCACAGCTAATACAAAGATCCGGACTAACACTTGCTTTCATAACTTTACCTATTCACCATTCCTGAGAATGGCTCCTTCCTTTTATAGTAATTTAATATTACTTCTTTAAATGGACAGAGTCAATTCTGTACATGGTTATTATCGTTAAAAAAAGAAATTTTATACATATTAACCTTTTTCCTGTAATCCGGTCACGGTAGGCAGGCTTGACAGGTTATTATCCTCCCTGCCATCGGGCAGGGATTTCAGATATTCATTTCCTTTTCTTGTAGCTACGCCGACTCCTTTGATATCACCCTGCTTTGCTGCTTCAACGCCCTCTTCTTTATTCAGAATCTGTCCATCCGAAAGCTTATAGCCGCTGACTTTCCCGCTTTCTTTTACAAGGGCCACAATTTCTTTTGCATCCGGTTTGCTTTCAGGGATATCCGATAGAGCCATCATGGGCAATACCGATGAAATATTTGTCCGGTCAGTATTCATATTTTCCATGCATAATCCTCCTGTTTTTCATATACAATATGAGATTAGTCTTTGCATATTAAAATGGGTATATTCAACCAAATATTTCATTTACGTATTTTCCCTTTTAATATCGGGGTACAAGGCGGATAATTTTGTCATCCTGGGGATTTGGAAGACCTCTGCCATCCAGATTGCTGGTCGTAATATAAACTGAGCCATCAGAAGCCCCAAATGCCTCCCTCAATCTACCGTATTCATTTTTTAAATATCCGTTTGTATTCAATACCTGGTTTCCGTCTTCACTTAGCTCCATTACCAACAGCTGTGAGCCTCGCAGGGTGGAGATAAACAGCCTTCCATTAAAAGGCCCGCCCTTTGCAAAGGCAATCCCGGAAGGCGCATAGGTTTCATTTCCGCTGTCATATAAGGGCTTAATAAAATCCCCCTCTTTCAAGGGCCAGCCATAATTTCCCCCGGGTAGTATAATATTGATTTCATCATGGGCAATATCTCCATGCTCCGAAGCGTACAGCACCTTATTGTCGTTCCAGTCAAGTCCCTGTGAATTACGAATTCCGAAGGCATATACATAGGAGTCCGGGAAAGGATTATCAGAAGGAATGGTTCCATCCAGGTTCATTCTCAGTATTTTTCCTGCCAGGCTGCTGATATCCTGGGAAAGCTCCGGCATTCCCGCATCTCCTGTAGTAACATAAAGCTTGCCGTCCGGTCCTATTTTAAGCCTGCCTCCAATGTGTACCCGGTTCGCAGGAATACTGTCTACGAGGACCTTATCTTCCACCGTATGCTCTCTATCATAATGCATTCGGACCACCCTGCTTAAGTACTCGCTGTCATCCATATAGGTATACATAACATAGAAATATCCGTTATTATCAAAATCCGGGTCCAGTACCAGTCCCAATAAACCTCCTTCTCCCAATGCTTCAAAGGGAGGCAGAAAGGTATATATGGAATTAGTCTGCAAAACTCCATTTTCAATCAGGCGTATATTTCCGTTCTTTTCCGTAAAGAAAATCCTTCCATCCTTTGTAATATCCATTGCCCATGGAACAAAAAGGTCCTCTGCAACAATTTCCACATCATAAGGAAACTCTTCATATTCTTCTGTTCCTAAAGAGTTTTCCTCCTTGCACATTCTTTCAGACATCCAGTTTACTGTATCCAAGGTATGTGATTGATCTTCATTTTTGTACCAGTTAAATAATTTGCCGATATTTACTGTTTTATAATAATACATACCCATTCCAGCCATTTATCATAATAATTATTCTATGGAAAACCAGGTAAATGGTGCATTTATTCCGGGAACCGGGTAATTAATTTCCTCTTACTAATTAATTTAGTAGAGCTAATTCTCCTCCGATTAATTTATCTAAGAACTATTTTCTCTAAAAACTAATTTTCTAAGAATTATTTTGTAAGAGCTAAATTTTTTCCAAATTAATTTTTCTCCAAACTAATTTTTCTCCAAACTAATTTTTCTCCAAACTAAATTTCTTATTGTACTATAAGAGCTTTTATAGTATAATAATCAGTTGAAAAAATTAACAGTATACGGAGGTAGTCATGAAACATCTTATTAGTCCCCTCGACTTATCTGTTTCAGAATTGGAGGATATCCTGAGTCTGGCAGGTGAAATTATGAATGACAGAACGAAGTACTCGGATATCTGTCACGGAAAGAAACTGGCAACCCTGTTCTATGAGCCAAGTACCAGAACAAGACTTAGTTTTGAAGCCGCTATGTTAAATCTTGGCGGCAGTGTTTTAGGTTTTTCATCTGCAGATTCATCCTCTGCCGCCAAAGGTGAAAGTGTTGCCGACACCATACGTGTTATCTCCAGTTACGCTGATATCTGTGCTATGCGTCATCCCAAAGAAGGCGCACCCTTAGTTGCTTCTACTTATTCTTCCATTCCTGTAATCAATGCCGGTGACGGCGGTCATAACCATCCCACTCAAACCTTAACGGATTTATTTACTATTTCAAAATTAAAAGGCAGATTAAATAACCTTACTGTTGGGTTTTGTGGTGATTTAAAGTTCGGAAGAACGGTACACTCATTAATTAATGCTTTGGTACGTTACGAAAATATTCATTTTGTATTGGTTTCTCCTGATGAACTAAAGATACCTGCTTATCTTCGCGAAGAGGTATTGGATGCAAAGAATATTTCCTATGAAGAAGTAAAGAACCTGGAAGCAGTTCTTCCTGACCTTGATTTGTTATATATGACAAGGGTGCAGAAGGAACGCTTTTTTAATGAGGAGGATTATATCCGTTTAAAGGATTCCTTTATTCTGGATGCCAAGAAGATGACCCTTGCAAAAGAGGACATGCTGGTCCTTCACCCGCTGCCCAGAGTAAATGAAATTGCAACGGAAGTGGACAATGACAAACGTGCCGTTTACTTTAAGCAGGCAGAGCTGGGTGTGTATGTGCGAATGGCCTTAATCATGAAATTATTGGAGGTGGCTTAATGTTAAATATCGGCGGATTGAACCAGGGAATCGTTATTGACCACATAGAAGCCGGCGGAGCAATGAAGATTTATTCCTACTTAAACCTTGAAAAGCTGGATTGCAGTGTTGCGATTATCAAAAATGCCAAAAGCAATAAGATGGGTAAGAAAGATATCATCAAGATAGACGGCAACCTGGATATGGATCTGGATATCCTTGGTGTCCTTGACAGAAATATTACTGTTAATATCATCGAAGACGGAAAGATTACATTAAAGAGAAATCTTAACCTTCCTGAGAAGGTTACCAACATCATCAAATGTAAGAATCCCAGATGCATTACCTCCATCGAACAGGAGCTTCCCCATATCTTCAGACTTACCGATAAGCAAAAGGGTGTATACCGCTGTGTGTATTGCGAACAGGCCTTTAAAAGAAATTAACCGGCTTAATACAAATTATTGAGACCTTCATCAGGAAAAGCATGAAATTTTATGCTTTTCCTTTTCATTTCCCTTCCCGGCCTCCTGGCATAGCTTATAAAAACACTGTCCTCTGCTAACCTCTGATTCTTTCTATTATATCAAGCAGCAGTATCTGGGCATTCTTATCATACATTATCACAGCGTACTCATTGCCTTTTCCGCTGACGCGGCTGTCCGCAGTAATTCCCTCAGACTGCCCTTTTTCCGTAGGATAGGTTTCATTTCTTCCCAGTAAAGGATTATAATCCTCGAAGAGATAGCCTTCCTCCTTTAACACTGTTGTGATATGTACGGAAGCCAGCCTTTTCATAACGGCTTCATCCCTCATATCATTCAGCTTATCTGTAAACTGGCTGATTGTTACCTTGTCATCCGGCACAAAAACTGCTTTCATTTCTTCTGTAAGATGGAATTCTTCTTTGGTCCTTTTGGTTTTGAGCGGCTTCTCTTCTTTTTGTATGTCTGCCGGCTGCTCGTAAGAAAGAGCTTCCTTGCTGCCGCCGGTAAATTCCTGAATAGCCTTAAGAAATCCGCTTCCGTATTTTTGGAACTTATTCTCTCCGACTCCGGTTACCATAAGCATTTCCTCTTTGTTTAACGGGAGCTTTACACACATATCTGTAAGAGTCTTATCTGAAAAAATAATATAGGGCGGCATGCCTTCTTCTCTTGCAATGTCCGTTCTCAGCTGCCGCAGCAGTTCAAAAAGATCTAATCCCTTCGAAGTCAATATTTCGGATCTCCTTAAACCTTTCTGTTTACCTGACTTACTTTCTCCCTGCTCCTTATCACTACTGTCTGCCCTGAGTGCCTTTATTATGACAGAAGCCTGTCCCTCTGAAATCTTAAGAGACGAACGATTTAACTTTACCACAGCATATTTGTCATTTGTTACATACAGGTATTCCTCAATAATCAGCTTATTAATAACCTGTTTTAAAAAGCTTTCCGTATCAGAAGAGTGCTTTCCGTAAAAGCTTGAATTCACCATATTATTGGCAGCAAGCTTGGCGGTCCGCCTTCCCAGTAAAGTCGCTATGATTACATTCACGCCATAGCGCTGCCCGCTTTCCTTGATACAGCTGATGATATCCCTGCTGACCTCTGTCACATCTGTTTCCTCAAATTCTGTCAGGCAGTTAGAGCAATTCCCGCAGGTACCTTCTCCATATTGTCCGAAATAATTCAGGATATACTCTCTTAAGCATTCCCTGGTAAAGCAATAATAGGTCATCTTTTTAAGACGTTCCATATCCCGCTCCTGAATCAGGTCACGGTCTGCCCCACTTTGTTCCTCACTGACATTTCCTTTTTCAATCAGGAATTTATTGATTTCCACATCCTTGCCACTGTACATGAGAATACATTCGGAAGGTTCTCCGTCACGTCCGGCCCTTCCTGCTTCCTGATAATAGCTCTCCATATTTTTTGGCATATTGTAATGGATGACGTAACGCACATTGGATTTATCAATTCCCATACCAAAGGCATTAGTTGCCACCATTACAGGCCTTCTGTCATAAATAAAATCTTCCTGGTTCCGGCTTCTGTCCCCGTCCGGCATCCCGGCATGGTATTTTGCAGCCATAACACCCTGCTCATTAAGGAGTTCACAAAGCTCCTCTACGTTATTTCTGGTATTACAGTAAATAATCCCGCATTTATCCAAGTGTTCTTTCACATAGGCCAGTACCTCATCCGTTTTATTTTTCGGGGAACGGACTTCATAATAAAGATTCTCCCTGTCAAAGCCTGTTACCACTACTTCCGGCGTCTGAAGCTTTAGGATACAGCCGATATCTTCCATAACTTCCTTTGTGGCAGTAGCGGTAAACGCACTGATAACCGGGCGTACCGGAAGTTCTTCAATGAATCTTATAATCTTTAAATAGCTGGGCCTGAAATCCTGTCCCCATTGGGAGATACAATGGGCTTCGTCCACTGCTATCATTGCAATAGGTGTATTTTGAGCAAAGCTCAGGAATTCCTCTGTTTCCAGCCGTTCCGGCGCCACATAGATCAGCTGATACTTTCCCTCTCTGGCATAGCCCAGAGCAAGGCTGACCTGTCTTGCTGACAGGGAGCTGTTGATAAAGGCTGCATGAATACCTGCTTCATTAAGAGCTGACACCTGATCCTTCATAAGGGATATGAGCGGTGAGATAACAAGAGTAATTCCCTCCATGATAATCCCCGGAACCTGGTAGCAGATGGATTTTCCGGCTCCTGTGGGCATAATGCCAAGGGCGTCCCTTCCCTCCAATATGCTGTATACCAGCTCTTCCTGTCCATTCCGAAAGCTGTCATAGCCAAAATACTTTTTTAAGGTATCAGCAGCCTGATTTCTTCTGTCAATGTTTTGAATCATTTCTTCACCTTTAAAATCTTTCTTTTCTATATCAAATATTATGTTTTAATTATATCCTTAAATAACTTATACCACAAGATTTCCGAACTTTTCCGCTACTGATATTCTGGCAGTTATTCCAGAATGAAATCCCAGGAAGTCGCTTTCCATTCCGTCACTGAAAATCACTCCGTTTTCAGGCATCTGGGACGTAAGGACAAGGAGTTCCTCCGAGGACACCCTTCCAAAAATAATCTCCGCCCCCGTGCTCTTGCTTTCATAAGGCTCCCGCACCGTAAAATACAGGCATTTCATGTCCCAGCTTGTTTTAAATTCCCTGCCCGGTATAAAATCCCGGTTTGCTCTCGATTCCATGCCTGCTTCATATTCCATACTTTCCTTGACAATTCCTGCTGCTCCTTTTAAAATACTTTTCAGCCATCCGGTAGACCCAAGGCCGGTAGAAATGATAATCCCGCTGGAGGATTGGTTTTCTTCCCTTTTTCCATAGGTAATATGGTATCTGGAGGATACATGGGTTCTTTGCCCGATAAAAAGGTCATTTACCCCATATATGACCTGTCCGTCATTTAGCTCTGCCTTTGCCATGGTAACCTTCTGTATCCGGCTGTTTCCCTTTAAACATTCCGCTACCACCTCTGCTGCCTCAAAGGGCTGAAAGGGAAGGAGTACGCCGTCCCACCGCACCGGGTCCGGATTGACGCCTACAAGAAGCTGCCCATTCAGATATTTCATAGTATTTGCGACCAGACCGTCCTGTCCGACTGCTACAACGATATCCTCCGTATCAAAGATAAAGTTCGGCACGAACTCCCTATCCAGGACCTGCACCCTGCCAATCTGCTCCAGCTTTGTGCTTACCTGGGTCAATGCTTCTTCATACCTTTTATCCTCTTCCACATAATCGGAGAAATCACTCCCCATGTGCTCTATATAAAATCTCGCCTGTTCAACCGTATTAAAACGGTAGATTAATTCCTTCAGCCTGGACTTTCTCTTTATCACTATAATTTTCCGGTCATACATCCTGTCAGCCATATCAACCTCTTTTCCGAACCGAAAGGTCCTGTAAGCTTATCGTCCCTATCTCAGGTAAACTGATTAATGCTGTCCATCCTTCATCAATTCCCTCAATAAATCCGGAGATATATTAAGCTGCCCTATCTGCCCGGCTTTTTCTGCCAGTTCCTGGAAGGCGATAGCAATGAGCTTGCTTGGCTGCATACCGATGTTGGCCAGGGATTGTATCACTTCTGGACGAATGCCTTCCAGCACTTTCATAACTGCTGCCAGCTCATAGGCCTTGCCGTCTGCTTCTGCTTTCACATTTTCCACTGTCAGGCTGATATAATCCTTTCTTTTCTCCTCCAGAGCGGTTTCAAAATCCATCTGTTCTTCCTTCTGCTGGTTCTTCTTCTGCTGCACAGCCCTCTCAGCCTCCAGCTGTGTCTCCCTTACCAGGCGCTTTTTGTTCTCAACAGCAATTTCCGTATTGAACTCATTCTCCTTAACACGCCTTTCCTGGTCAATGGCAGCATTACGCCTAACATAAATCGCCTCGTCCGCGCTCTTTAATATTTCTTCCCTGGTCTGGGCTTCCAGTGCCCTGGCGGTTTCCTTGTTCGGCAGAACAGAAAGGATTAAGAGCCCCAGGATTTCGATTCCCAGAAAGCCTATTTCCTCATTCGCCATTATTTCCTTTTTGATATTATGTGCAAGAAGCTGACTGGACTTAATGGCCTCTTTTAATGTTACATCCTCAATGGATTTCTTCGTGAGTACTCTTACAATATTTATTATCCGTTGAGAAAGCTTCTTAGGGTCTTCGGAAGAATAACCGTTTCCCTTCATATCCAGGGTGTAATTCAGGACTTCTGCTATTTTCTTATGATCTGCTATACGGTAAGTAATCTGACCCTGTACAGTCACCGTCTGAAAGTCTGCGGTCACTTCTTCAAAAATAAAAGGTACCTCTGCGCTTTCCATGGGAACGGCAACAATGGAAGTCTTGGGTGCATAATAATAAAAGGACAAGCCCGCACCTTCACTGACCACCTTTCCATTCCTGAATTTTAATATATACTGGCTGGGTTCAAACTTCACATAACGTAATCCTAACATAGACATCCTTCCTTTCTTTCCGGTGCAAAAATTGACAAGTTAGCTGCTTCCGGTATCCTATACCGGTTCCATTTATAGAAAGAGCATATGTAATGCATTATGGATATTACACAGGGCTCTCTTTCACTTACCGAACCTTTTCAATTACGACCAGACAGGTACTGTCGGGGAGCCTTACGGGCTTTCTGCTTTCGTCAAAAAGCTCTATCTTTTGTGACAGGGCAACTGTATAACCCTCCTGTAGAAAATGCTTCAAAACAATGATTTTTGCGCTGTCGCCCAGTACCTTTTTGATAAAGCTTTCAAATTCATTCGGTGTAAAATATCCAAACTGCTCATTCACCTCATGTACATAGGATTTCTCGCCCCAGGTATAGGTATATAGAAATTCCATGGCATCATTAACCGGAAGCTTTACTTCATTCTGGCCGATGACTTCATACTGTATTTCTCTGCCTTTGAAATCTGACGAATAGCGCTTTAAAAATTCCATTCCGTCATGGGATAAAAACCGGATAATACGCTTCTCATCCTTTTCCTCCGTCATGATTCCGTCTCTGATAATAATCCTTCCCCCGGGCTTTAATACTTCAAAGGCACTGACAAAGGCAGCTGCAAGCGTGTCATAGTTGAATTTCTTTCCCTCATATTCAATATAGGAGAAGAGTTCGTGGAGGATGGAGCAGAATATTATGGTATCAATGCTGCCCTTTGGCAGATAGGAGCTTAAGTTAAGGGCATCCCCGTACATAACCTCCCATTTCTTATCTTCCAGCTGCTTTTTACGTTTTAAGCTATCCAGTACATTCTGAGCTATATCAATACCTGTAACCAGCTTTTCAGGAGCATTTTCCTCTATCAGGTCCATTAAAGCCCCGCCACCCGGACCAATGTCAATGACCTTTTCCCCTTTTATGTAATCCAGAATGATTTTCTTATAATCGATGCTCTGATTCATAGTCTTTAAGTAGGTTTCTTCTTCATAGAACCTGTCATACTTATCCTTTCTGAGGCCAAACAGGTCAAAAAGAAGAATGATGGCACTTTCATACAATACATCCGACTTTTCAGCTTCCACGCAAAACTCAATAAGCTTTTCTCCGGCAGGGGAATACTCAAAATTAAAGAAAAGAGTGCTGTCAAGCTCTTGAAAGAGGCTGATGACCGGAGAAACATGAAGGTTGTTCCTTAAATTGCCTTCCAGCAGATCCTTTAGGGAAATGGCAGACAGGTAATTCTCTATAATACGCTTTTTGTATATATTAATGCGTTTACGTCCCTCATGCTGGTAATAAATATCCTTCATAAGGGGCTCAAAGCTGATATGTTTTACAGTTCCCTCTGCCTGCCCTCCGACAATAAGAAATATCTTTATAAATTCTTCCAGGGTAAAATCATACAGTGCCCCTTCCACAAACCATAAATCCCTTCCCGATAAAAGGGCGGAAAGCCTGGCCTTCATATCTTCACCTTCCGCTATTTTCCCGTAAGCCGCATCGAAATCTTCACCATTTTCTATGGAAGTCTTTCTAAGACGTTTCAGCCGTTCTTTTAAATCATAATCCACCTGTAAATTTCCGTTTACAATATGACTGATTGCATTTTCAGCTTCCTTCTTAATATCCTCCCATAGTTCCCTGTCAACACCGGAAACAATACAGCAATTAAGAAGCTTTAATACCTCAGACAGTTTTTCTTTGGTTATCAGGCCATCTCTTACCAGCTCCGCCAGTGGCATGTTCTCTCCAAGGGAGACCTCCCCTCTTAAATACTGTCCGATTAACCCATGAGTGCTTATGAGGACATACACAATACGCCTGTGCTCTTCCTCTCCGGAGGCCTCCCTGCGGTAAATGTAAGCAGAACCCCGGTTATGAACGAATAGATTGATACCCTCTCTAAGCCACCGCTTCCGGAAGAAATCCGTACCACCCTTTGCCACTTCCGACCATATGAGGACTTCCTCCACCAGGGAGGCTATTTCATCCGGCGCTTCCAGGCTTTCCAGCACGCGGAGGGTGCGTTCCACATAGTCCAGTACATAACTGCTCTTTTTTTCCTCCATGGAATGGAGCCTTTCCATATTGATGTTTTCCTGAGAGGTCACTGCCAGATACATAAGCCATCTTTCTTCTTTTAATACCTGCTTATCTCCTTTTCTCAGCCTCTCAATACATTCAAGTGAATATAAGCCTTTTCTTTTGTTCTCCATATAATACTCCATTCATACTAGATTTCGGCGTTGAACCGATTTAATTTAGAAAGCCTGCAGGCTGCATCTGCTGTTGTCTTAGAATTTTTCATTTGTTATTATCTAATAATTATTATCTTTTAGTTATTATTCTGTCATTATCATCTTATAGTTGTTATCCTATAATTATTATCTTATAGTTGTTATCCTATAATTATTATCCTATAGTTGTTATCTTGTAGTTATTATCCATTAGATATTATCATTTTCATAATATCATTATCATGCATAAGAACTCTTTTGTCAACTGCTTTATGATATTTTTCTATTTTATTATTGCTAATCCTGTCCTTTCTTATGGAATACGTTAATGCCAGTCCCAAATCAGGCATATGAGCACCCTATCCAATGCTGTTGTATACAGCAGACATCCACTATGGAACTCCAAAAACTCTCCTATAATTATACCAAAGCTAATGAAATATTTACAGTTTTAATAGAAAATATTGCCGAACGGCAGAGAAAGGAACCTTCTTCCAGCAGCTCCTCTTAGTTGAGCTTTTAATGACTGGCAGCTTTTGTTACCTTGGGATGTTTCCACAAGATTAATACTTCTTATCATTATAAGATTTTGATTCAGATGTCAGAATGTCATGTTCAATCCAGAGTGATAGCTCATTTCTTCCCTTGAACCACCACTTTGGATTCTAGGAAACTTCCGGTCAGCCATCCTGCACCGGTTAAAGGCTAAGCCAATCTCAGGGCTTATATCCCCATCTATTTCCTATTATAACAGAATTTTTCTTTTATTTCCACCTTTTTCTACTGCAATAATTCCATTCTGTCTCCTACTACCTGCCAGTCGATATTATCCATAAAGCGGCTGATATATTCAGCCTTGTTGTCAGCATATTGCAGAAAATAGGCATGTTCGTACATATCCAGAACCAACAGTGGTATGGACATTGCCATATATCCGTCATCATGGGTATCCAGGCTGTCATTCCGGAACGTATCCGACCTTGGATCATAGCACAGAATAGCCCATCCTCTGCTGGCCAGGGCAGTTGCTACAAAATGAGCTTTCCAATTATCAAAGCTTCCGTAATCCCTGGAAAGTATCTGGCTGATCTGAGGACTGGGTGTATTATTGGTTGAGCCTATATTTTCAAAATATAGCTCATGGAGAATCACTCCGTTTAAGGCATAGGTTTCCCCCCGCTTAATTCCTCTGAATTCGCTGTAAGTTGCATTGGCTTCCTTTACCCCGGTATTAGCCTTTAAAAGTGCATCAATTTCATTCATCTTATTAATGTATCCTTCATATAACCGCATATGTACATCAAACTGTTCCTTGTTAATAACCGTAACATCATCAGAATATTCAAAGTCTAGTTTTACAAACTGCATGCCAGTCCTCCTATTATTCCTTTCAATTATAATGGTACCATTAATTAAATATACGCGGAAACATCTCAATTAATATCATAATCCTGAATTTGTTTCAATAATTTCCATAAATACTATTTACTATTTAAAATATTTTTTAAATAGTTACTGACAACTGAAATATATTATTATACAATGTATTTAAAGATAATTTTAAATAGATTCAGCAAGAGGAGGCGTCTACTTGGGTATACATGAAATATTTGCTGCTCTTTCCGACCCGGTAAGAAGGGATATCCTAAAGCTTTTAAAAAAGGAAAAGCTTTCTGCCGGAGATATCTCTGCAAGGCTTGGCCTTTCTCCGGCTGCTCTATCCTATCATTTAAAAAAGCTGAAGGAGGCAGGCCTTCTATACGAAAGCAGATACAAAAATTTTATTTATTATGAATTGGATGCTACCATACTGGATGAAATAATCCTTTGGTTTTCCGATTTAAAGGAGGAGTAAATTTATGAATAAATTTAAAAAGCTGTATTATTGTTTGATGTTCCTTCCGCTTGTCATTACTCTTATTAGCCTGATCTTTTTACCTGACTTGATACCTGCTCACTTCAGCGGGGATAAGGCGGACCGCTATGGAAGTAAATATGAGACCCTGCTGCTTCCTGTTCTAACCATCCTCTTTGGCTATTTTCTTCTGACTATGGGAAAAGAGTCAAGTAAGAAAGAAACCCAAAGAAATAATAATAATGAACAGATCTCCGTTATAACCGGTCTCTGCACACTTTTAGTATTTAATATACTTTGCCTGTATTTTTTATATGTTGACTTTCATAAGATTACCAACCTTACGCAGGTACCGGTAGATTTATTCAGCCTCCTCTTTACAGTACTTGGGATAACCTTCATTATTATAGGAAATTATATGCCGAAGTTAAAGCTGAACAGTATAATCGGCCTGAGAACAAGCTGGAGTATGAAAAATGAGACCACCTGGAAAAAATCCCAGAAATTCGGTGGAGCATCCTTTATAATTCTTGGAATTCTAATGGTGATAGGAAATGTGTTCTTCTTTCATAATATGGAAAGCTTTCTAATTACAATGGTTCTACTTGGTATCGACCTTATAGTTTCCGTTGTGTATACTTATTTTATGGCCAAAAAATATTCCAATTAATGGGCAGCATTAATAGCAATAAATGCTGTCAATGCGAAAAAGAGGCTGGTAACCTACAGCCTCTTTTTGATATAAGCTTTTAAATTTAGAAATCTGATGTCTGATATAATTATTTCACTATTCCTGAATTTTCCTCTTATGAACTAGAATAATCCGGTAATAAAACCGTCCTTATCCACATCTATCTGCTCTGCCGCAGGTACCAGGGGAAGGCCAGGCATTGTCACAACAGTACCGGTAATAGCCACAACAAAGCCAGCTCCGGCTGATAAATAAACCTCCCTGATATGAATGGAGAATCCCTCCGGCCTTCCAAGCTTTGTCGGGTCATCGGACAGGGAGTACTGGTTCTTTGCCATACAGACAGGAACTTCGCCGTAGCCCATCTCTTCTATTTTCTTAAGCATCTTTTCCGCTTGCGGATCATAGGTAACGGAGTCCGCTCCGTAAATACGCTTGGCAACTGTCTCTATTTTTTCCTTCAGAGAAAATGAAAGGGGATAAAGAGGTGTAAAGTTACTTTTCTTTGTCTCCAGCATCTCTATTACCTTATCTGCCAGAGCAAGTCCGCCTTCGCCGCCTTTTTCCCAAACCTCGGAAATTGCGAAATCACAGCCCCTCTCTTCGCAGAATTCCTTTACAAATTGAAGCTCTTCTTCCGTATCCGTTGAGAAGCGGTTTAAGGTTACTACTACAGGCACATTATAATTCTTCAGATTTTCTATATGCTTTTCCAGGTTTACAATACCCTTTTTTAAGGCTGCAAGGTCAGACTGTCCAAGGTTCTTCTTTTCCACACCGCCATTGTATTTTAAGGCACGTACTGTAGCTACCAGAACAACACCATCCGGCTTCAGTCCCGCACTTACGCACTTGATATCAAAGAATTTTTCAGCTCCCAAATCAGCACCGAAGCCGGCTTCCGTCACAACAATATCCGCTAATTTTAAAGCTGTCTGGGTCGCTCTTACGCTGTTGCAGCCGTGGGCAATATTGGCAAAGGGTCCGCCATGGACGATAGCAGGGGTATTCTCAAGGGTCTGTATCAGATTCGGCTTAATTGCATCCTTAAGAAGTGCCGCCATAGAGCCTACTGCATTTAATTCCTTGGCTGTAACCGGCTTGCCGTCATAGGTATAGGCAACGATTATTCTGGACAGTCTTGCCTTTAAGTCCTCCATATCGTCGGCAAGGCAGAGAATAGCCATAATCTCCGAGGCAACGGTAATGATAAAATGGTCCTCTCTTACCACTCCGTCCACCTTCCTGCCAAGACCCACTACGATATTACGCAGCGCACGGTCATTCATATCAAGACATCTTTTCCATACAATCTGATTGGTATCAATATTTAACTGGTTGCCCTGATGAATATGGTTGTCCAGTATGGCAGCAAGTAGATTATTGGCTGAGGTAATAGCGTGAAAATCCCCGGTGAAATGAAGATTCAAATCCTCCATGGGAACTACCTGGGCATACCCGCCGCCGGAAGCTCCTCCCTTCACACCAAAGCAGGGCCCAAGGGAAGGTTCTCTTAAAGCAATTACTGCTTTCTTATTTCGCAGGGCCAGAGCTTCTCCAAGACCAACCGTTGTTGTTGTCTTTCCTTCCCCTGCCGGAGTAGGGTTAATAGCTGTTACCAGTATCAGCCTGCCATTCTTATTATCCTTAATCTTATTCCATAATTCATCCGATAGCTTGGCCTTATATTTTCCGTAATAATCCAGGTCATCTTCTTCAATTTCAAGTTTTTCGGCAACCTCTCTTATATGCTTAAGAGATGCCTTTTGAGCAATTTCTATATCCGTTAACATCTTTTCACTGCCTCCTGTTAGCTTTTGTATCTATTATATACCAAATTCAGCCGGAAATAAAAGAGTTTCATTCATTATAATTCCGGTATCCTTTTATTAATATTTTTATTTTGACCAATACTTTAATAAGGGTTATAATATTTTTTATATCTAACTAAGGAGGAATACAAATGATAGACACAGTTTTATTTGACTTGGACGGAACCCTGCTAAATACCTTAGAGGATATTGCCGCCGGTGTTAACCATGCCTTAAGAAAGATGAACTTTCCGGAAAGATCCCTGGAGGAAGTGCGGCAATTCGTAGGAAATGGTGTTATCATGCTGATAAAGCGCGCCGTGCCTGCCGGTACTTCTGAGGAGCTTACCAATACCTGCCTGATGTATAACAAAGAGTATTATTCCAGCCATGTAAATGAAAAAACTAGACCCTACGAAGGCATTCTGCCATTATTAAAAGCTTTGAAAGCCAAGGGCTTTAAAGTAGGTGTGATTTCCAATAAATATGACAGCGCCGTAAAGGATTTATGCCGTCTCTATTTCTCTGACGATGTAACGGTTGCTGTGGGTAACCGGACAGGTGTCCCTACAAAACCAGCTCCTGATTGTGTATATTCTGCCCTGGAAGAGTTAGGCTCTGTCAAAAGCCAGACTGTATTTGTAGGAGATTCCGATGTGGACGTGCATACCGCCCATAATGCAGGACTTCCCTGTATTGGTGTTTCCTGGGGCTTTCGCGGCAGGACTTTTCTGGAAAAGGAAGGTGCTGATGCCGTAATAGACGCCCCCTCTGAGCTGCTCACTCTTCTAACCTCTGTAAGCATGCCGAAATACAAAGAATCTGTTAAGAGGCTTTAATAAATTTATTAAATACAATGTTGTCTCTTTCAATATTCAATTGAAGGTGAATTACCGTACTTCGGTAACCAACATGTCAACTTGATATAAAGCTTTAATACAAACATATAAAAATAGCTATATATAAAATCTTTCAAAAAAGAAGTTTATATACGAATCCTGTATAAAAGAAATCTATATAATCTGAATTTTAATACTTCTCTTTCAATTGTAAAAAGACCAGAATATATGGCATTTCTATATCTGAAAGAAGTTAAAAACTTCATTCAGCTTATATATTTCTCTTCCATACAGGATTCTATTTATTTATGATTTATATTTTATAATTCTTCCTTTTGCATGTAACTCATAAAGAAATCTTACGGTACCAGACGGTTCATATCCCTTGGGAAAAGGGCTGCTTCTCTTACATTGCTTCTCCCTAGAAGACTCATAGTAAAGCGCTCCACTCCCATTCCAAGACCTCCGTGAGGTGCAATCCCGTATTTATGCAGCATCAGATAGCTTTCAAAGGCCTCCGGATTCATTCCTCTTTCCTTCATCTTCTCTATCTGAGCATGATAATCATGAATACGCTGTCCTCCTGTTGTAACCTCAATTCCTCTGAAAAGCAGGTCAAAGCTCTTGGTAACGTTTCTTTCCCCTTCCTCCTCCATGGCATAAAATGGCCTCTTTGCCGTAGGATAATGAGTCACAAATACAAATTCACAGCCGGTTTTTTCCTTTACCAGCTGGCATAGCAGCCTCTCCTCCTCCGGCTCAAAATCATAGGCATCCGCTGTATTTCTCTTAAATTCCTTTTGTATCCATTCCTTTGCTTCCTGAAAGGATATGGAGGGTATGCTCTCTATAACAGGAAGATTGACCTCGAGTAATTCCAGCTCTTCTTTATAATTCTCCGAAAGGTACGCCATAACTGCCTGAAGCATCGCCGTTTCCGTCTCCATAATCTCGTAAAAGCTGCTGATATACCCCATCTCCAGATCAAGTCCTATATATTCATTCAAATGCCTTGCCGTATCATGCTTCTCAGCCCGGTACACCGCACCTATTTCAAAAACCCTGTCAAATACTGCCACCATCATCTGCTTAAAGGCCTGGGGACTTTGGGAAAGATAGGCTTCCTTTCCAAAGTACTCCAGGTTAAACATATTTGCTCCGCCTTCTACACCGGCAAAAACAATTTTCGGACTGTGTATTTCCGTAAATTTCTGTTCCATAAGAAATTTTCTTGCACCTGCCAGGATTCCTTCCTGAATCTTAAATACGGCTCTCTCTTTTTGGTTTCTAAGAGTTACCGGACGGTAATCCAGCTTTGTCTCAAGAGAAGCCTTTACTTCCTTATTGTTAATAACCACCGGTGGTTCTGCTGCCGGAAGGGAAAGAATTTCAATCTCCCGTATATCAATTTCAAAGCCGGCACGCGCTCGTTCTTCTCTTCGGACCATTCCCTTTATTCTAACACTGGCATTTTCACAAAGCTCTTCATAGGTTTCTTTGCCCGTGTCTAATACGCATTGGATGAGATTTCTGGCAGTGCGCAGTATTACAAAGGAAAATCCGCTCATCTTTCTGATTTTATAAACAGAGCCTGTAAAGCTTGCAACACTTCCGATTTTTTCTTTTAATTCTTTTTCCTCAATCATTTCATTGACTTTACCAAATATACTATTCATAAGTAACCTCCTGTTTTACGTTCCTGTCAATTTTTATTTTTTCAAGAATTTTACCTGGATATTCCTATCACCCATCGAGAACTTCCTTTTGAAATACCTCTGTCAAATCGCTTCCAGCATAATCTGTATGCTGCATGGTATCACCCCCTTAAACAAAAAACCACCCGGATATTTTATAAAAATACCCGGGTGGCAATTGTTTTCTATCTATATAAGAATCCAGCCTCCATAGGTACAAGCCAAACAAGCGCTTATACCTATGGCACATCCATAGCTACAAGCGCTGCCTATCATCGTCCCTATTCAAGAATGAAGGCTTAAAAGAATTCATAATTAACCTCACTTCTGCACATATTCCTCATATATTTATTTTGAGTTAACTGGTAAACAACTCAACTTCTTAATTTTTATTAGCTCCCATTGCATGCTGCATCTGTTGTGTGATTTATGCTTCTCAATAATTCACACTATACTACCATGAAATTTTTTATTTGTCAAAGATTTTCTGTCAATACTTATCACGGCTGTTGCTCCTTCAAACACTTGCCGCAGATAAACTCCAGGTATTCCTTTACCAAATTGATATCGGTACACTGGTATAGCATTCTGGCCCCAACAACATCCTCTATTTCATTAAAAATAAGCTCCCCATCTTCCCCGATGAGAAAATCAATACCGACCATTCCAAAGGAAAAATGCTGAATAATCTTTTTTACCACTCTGTTTTCCTTTTCTGAAAGCTCATAGGTCCTGATTTCTCCTCCCAGTGAATAGTTGGCACGAAAACCTTCCTTTGAGGTTCTTAGAATGGCCGCCACGATATCTCTTCCAATTACATATACCCTTAAATCCTGATGCCTGCCTGTTATCAAAGGCTGCATTACACAGTCCGAAGAAGCAATACCTCTAAGAATCTCCTCTCTTGCTGACTCCACCCTTCGTAAATCTTCATAAATGTCCTTATTCTTAGGCGTTGCTTTTGGAAGTGCCAGAAATACCTGGCTGCCTCCATGGCCGTCAACTGTTTTTATCACTGTCGGTTCCATAATCCTCTGGTATTTTTCCATTACCATAGCATTTTCTACAAAGGTAGTATTAACTATCGGAATACCCAGGGCTGCCACTTCCTGATAGGTAAGGGCCTTATCATTGCAAATACGGGAGACCTCGGCAGAGTTAAAAACAGGAATCGAAAGACATTCCAATTGTCTGCTTAAAAGGGGAAATATTGTCCGAACAATGGCAAAATCCGGCTTTTGACATTCTTTTCCCTTATATCTTAAAAACCATTGGTTATTTTCAACACCGATTTCAAGATATTCACGAAAAATCAGCTCAATGCGGATTCCTATGGCTTTTCCCTCTGTTTCATAGAATTCAATATAGCCCTTATTCTTTATGGCATCCTTTTCTCCATAGATTAACCAGCCAGTCATTTTCTGCTCCTTTAATCCATACTCTTTTGAAACTTTGATGATTTTATAAAGAAATAATCAGAAATAAATTAATGCTTAACCTGTCTAAGAACATGCTCCAAGATGGCATCCGCTGCATTTACTCCTGTACAATCATAAATATTCTTAAAATGGGCGTTGGAATTCACTTCGCAGACAAGGGGCTCCCCATCCCGTCCAAACAGGATATCGACCCCTGCAAAATCAAGTCCCAGTGTCCTGCAGCATAAAAGTGCAAGGTCAATCTGCTCTTTTGCAGGCTCATAGGGCTTCATCTTTCCCCCTGCCGTTATGTTCGCTCGAAAGTCTCCGTTATCAGAATAGCGGTACATGGAAGCAATAACCTCATCTCCCACTACCTGAAGCCTTACATCCCTCCCGGTGCTGCTCTCGATAAATTCCTGAAACAGCATGGGCTTGCTGCCTATGCTTAGCGTAATCGCCGTAAGCTCCTCCCTGGACCTTGCAAGATACACCTGCTGCCCAAAAGAGCCAAAGCATTCCTTAACCACACAGGGATAGCCGATAACCTCCTCTACCTCATCCAAAAAATCCAGATTTGTATACCCGATATTATCAAAGGTCATTGGGGCAACATAAGTTTCCGGCATCGGTATACCGGCTTTACTGAGCGCCAGATGGGTAAGGCTCTTATCGTCGCTTAAGGCAATGGCCTGTGAGGAATTATACAGCCTGTAGCCCATATCCTCCAAAAATCTGGCAAGCCTGATATCCTTATCCCAAAAGAGGACAAAGTCTGCCTCCCCGGTCCTGCTGTCCTTCCTTCTGCTTATTTCTTCTGGGGCAGCTTCTCTTCTGCCGGGAAGATATATCGGTATCTGGGAATTCGTAAAACCCTTAAGGTCTATGGAAAGCTTTTTTGCGCTCTCCAGAAACCACTGATGTATAACAGAAAACTTAGAGTTTACAAGATAGGAATTGGTAACCAGGAATCCCTTCACAGGTGCTTTATAAATATTCGTCGACATACTCTTCAAATTCCTCCAAAGACATTAATATCTTTCTTGGCTTGGTTCCTTCCTCGGGTCCCACCACACCGGCTTCGGCCAGCTGGTCCATAATTCTGGCAGCTCTGTTGAAACCGATCTTATATACTCTTTGCAGCATTCCAATGGATGCCTTATCCTTATCTATAATGAATTTACCGGCCTCCACAAAATAATCATCTCTTTCAGTGCCGCCGGCTGCCCCCGCACTGTCTGTTATCTGGGCATTGGCAATTTTGCCGGCTACCTCTTCATTGTATTCGGCA
Organism: Anaerocolumna jejuensis DSM 15929; assembly: GCF_900142215.1. Lineage (GTDB taxonomy): Bacteria > Bacillota > Clostridia > Lachnospirales > Lachnospiraceae > Anaerocolumna > Anaerocolumna jejuensis. Next base: position 388,665 of record NZ_FRAC01000006.1, read on the forward strand.
CCGCTGTTGGTCTCTGACAGGAATTTAACGACCCCGCTGACTTCTTTATCCGATATAAATGCTCCCTGTACACGAATGGGCTTTGGATAGCCGGAAGGGAAGAATAACATATCTCCCTTACCGAGAAGCTTTTCCGCCCCGGATCCATCAATGATAGTCCTGGAATCAATGGCAGAGGATACGGAGAAAGCAATTCTGGAAGGAATATTCGCCTTTATCAGACCGGTTATAACATTAACGGATGGCCTCTGGGTGGCTATAATAAGATGAAGTCCTGCTGCACGGGCCATCTGTGCCAGACGGCAGATAGCGTCCTCCACTTCTCCCGGTGCCACCATCATAAGGTCTGCAAGCTCGTCTACGATAATTACAATCTGGGGAAGCTTCTGGTATCTTTCATCCTGGTATTCCGCCACCGTTGCAACCTTTTCATTATAACCCTTTACATCCCTTACGCCTAAATCAGCAAATTTCTTATACCTCTCTGTCATTTCCATGACCGCCCAGTTAAGAGCTGCCGATGCCTTCTTGGGGTCCGTGACCACAGGTATCAGAAGATGTGGTATTCCATTATAAACACTAAGCTCTACAACCTTGGGATCCACCATGATCATCTTCACGTCGGAAGGATTGGCTTTATATAAAATACTCATAATCAAGGTATTAATACAAACAGATTTACCAGAACCGGTGGCTCCTGCAATTAACAGGTGGGGCATTTTAGCGATATCCGTAACAACAATCTGTCCTCCGATATCTTTTCCAACAGCAAATGCAATGTCAGAAGAATGCTCCTTAAATTCCCTGCTGTCTATTAACTCACGGAAAAGTACCATGGAATTGTCTTTATTGGGTACTTCAATTCCCACGGCAGCCTTGCCGGGGATAGGGGCTTCAATACGGATATCAGCAGCAGCCAGATTCAGCTTGATGTCATCGGCAAGGCCGGTGATTCTGCTAACCTTAACTCCCTGCTCCGGAAGGAGCTCATACCTGGTAACCGAAGGGCCACAACTGACATTGGTAACCGAAACACCGACTCCAAAGCTTTCCAGGGTCTTTTGGAGCTTCATAGCTGTTTCCTTCAGATCTCTTTCAGAAATTCCCCTGGCATTCCCTTTGGGCTTAGCCAGTAAATCCAAAGGCGGAAATACATATTCCTTCACCGGCACCTGCTGGTTACGGCTCATTTCATCGGAAAGACCGGTTAAATCCTCTTCTGCTTCCCCTGCTTTATCCTTCACCGCAGGCTCCCTTTGGGGTTCCACCGGCTGTTCTGCTTCTGGAAAGGCTTCCTCAGGCTCCTGCTGTAACTCAATAGGGCTATCCGGTTTTTCTTCTTCCTCTTCCTCTGCATAGCTGTTAAAAAACCCTTCCTCCGTAAAGCTGTCTGCTGAAGCTGTATCCGGAATATTATCTGCTTCCATAAAGGCGGGTTCTTCTGCCTTTGCCTCTTCATGAAGGATAAAGCCCATGTCTGCCTGCTGTATGGGAATCTCTTCCTCTGTTACCGGAATTATCTCCTGCATCTCCACAGCTGCTTTATTTTCCGCTTCTTTTTTCTTTCTTGCGGACTTTCCTTTTTTCATGGGAGGAATCTCATCTGTTTTTGCTTCTTCTGCTATATTCTCACCTTCCGTGGATTCTTTCTCATTCTTCGGGAAGGAAATTATTCTTGCCTTTCTCTTTGGTACCATTGCCTCTTCTTCCGGAACTTCCTGTTCCGCTTCTTCCAGTCTCAGGCGCTTCATTTCCTTCATCTGCTGGAGCGCTTCCTCACTTTTTTTACCCAAAGGCTTAAGGAGGGATTTACCTGTAAAGACTACGATAAGAACAATCATTATTCCACATAGAACAACATAGCTTCCCGCTGTTCCAAACAATGGGGAAAGCAGGCTCAAAAGCAAGCCTCCGATAAAGCCTCCTCCGCTCCTCCCCTTTGAAGATTCCTGGTAAATATCCGTAAGCTTTACCCCTTTCGCATACCCTCCATTAAACAGCTGTATAATAGCAGCCAGAACGGCACTCATGAGCACTGCCGAAATTATTTTTACGTGGGCTGCCCAGCTTCCCCTGTTGGCAACTCCAAAAGCCACGGAGAAAAACAGAAAAAACGGCAGCAAATAAGCAAGGAAACCAAACATGCCAAAAGTAAAGCCATTGATCCAGTTTCCAACCTTACCGCTTAAATTAAAATTACTAAGTATCAAAAGGAGTGATATAACAAGGCTTGCTACCAATATTATCTCATCCCTGTACATATCCTTTACAGGATCTTTTCTTTTTCCTTTATGTACACTCTTTCTGCCATTGCTTTTCCTACCGGTACTACTCGTCTTGCCGGTACTGCTTGTCCTTTTTCTGGCAGAACTTTTATTCTTCTCTTTTACGGCAGCCAAAACAAACCCTCCCTAAACTTAAAAATAGACCCGGAATAACTGCAGCTGCCTGCTGCTGGCTTTTCCTGATCCTTTGACAGCCATTCTACACCATTCTCCTGAAAGAATATTAAAAGTCTCAACTGGGACTTTCCATATTTTTCAGGAGATTTTCATAGAATATTATACCCTTAAAAAACCTTAGTTGCAAGGAAAATTATTTCCCGGGGAGTAAACAGGGTTGAGATAATCCTGCATATCGGTGGATTGTATACCTTCGATGATATAGCCTTCTCCCTCTTTTCTTGTATATATTTTGCCATGTTCCACATCAAAGCTGCTTTGTTCTACATCTGTCGACTTTTCCTCTGTCCTTTTCGACTTAATAAGAGATTCCGTTCTATCTGTGTAGATTCTATCCAGGGGAGTTACGGTGTACAGCATTCCTTCTCACCCCTTCCTGCCATTTCATATAATTTATTCAGAGCTTCCTTAATTCCTCCCACCTCGTCAATAATGCCCTCCTCTACCGTTTCAGGGCCCACCAGTATTGAGCCTACATCCTTGGCAAGCTGGCTGGTATTGTGCATAAGGCTTTTTAGCTTTTCTTTGTCAATTTTTGAATGGTTGGCTACAAAAGTCAATATCCTATCCTGTATTTTTTCAAAGTAATCATAGGTCTGTGAAACTCCTATCACCGTGCCATTCATCCGTACAGGATGAATAATCATAGTCGCAGTAGGGACAATATAGCTGTATTTTGCGGAAACTGCAAGAGGAACTCCGATAGAGTGGCTCCCTCCCAATACGAGGGAAACCGTGGGCTTGCTTAAGGATGCTATCATTTCGGCAATGGCAAGTCCTGCCTCCACATCTCCTCCGACCGTATTAATCAAAATCAGTAATCCGTCAATATCCGAGCTGTCTTCAATCGCTGCAAGCTGGGGCAGCACATGTTCATATTTTGTCGTCTTGTTATGCTGGGGCAGGCATTCATGCCCTTCGATTTCCCCAATTATGGAAAGCAGGTGTATCTTGGACTTTCTCTCCTCATTCACCAGGGTCGTCTGTCCGAATTCTCTTATTTTACCGTCATCTAATTCTACCTTTTCTTTTTCTTCCTTTTCCTTCTCTATCTTGGTATCGTTCTTACCCATGACATCTCCTCACATCTATCTTCATATTAATACCATGCATTCCGCAAGTTTACATGGGGTGCTGTTTGAATAAACAAAAAATTAATACCCATACTTACTGCCAGCCTGCTTGTGGTACTTCCTAAATAAAAGGTGGAACTTATTTATAATTTTCGCACCATATTCTTTATATTCTTTTCTTATTACGATAATTTTTAATATTCCCCATTCCTAGGTAAAATATCATAAGTCAATGACATAAAAAAGATTAACCGTTTTTTTGGACGGTTAATCTTTTTTATGTGTTACCTTTTATGTGTTACCTTTTATGTGTTACCTTTTATGTGTTACCTTTTATGTGTTACCTTTTATGTGTTACCTTTTATGTGTTACCTTTTTGTGTTACCTTTTATTTGTTACCTTTTTATATGTTATTTTTTATGTGTATCTTTTAAGTGTTATCTTTTTTGTATCTTTATGTATATCTTTTATATATTATCTCGGTTAAGTTTCATTTTTAATTTTAAAAAGCTTCGTAAGCCTTAAAAACGTCAGCCGGCTTCGTACATAAGGAGCCAGCCGTATCGTAGGCGGTATCAGACCTTCATCCAGATTAATATCCCTGAGCTTATTTTTACAGCCGGCAGCTGCCAAGAGCTGTAATAAATCTGATTCGGAGGGCAGTTTCTCTAAAACTCCGGCAATTGAAGGAAGCTGGCTGTTTAACTTATCTTCATCTACCAAAGCCAGAGGGTCCGGTGTATTCTCTTCTATAATCTCCTTATATAAGCCTTTCTTACCAAAGGTTTCTTTTATTATCTCATATTCCATGCCCTTATATGGTATGACCTTACAGATTCCGTTTTTTATGGCATTTTTTACTTTGTGATAGGTATGGACTGCTATCATAAGACCGATTGAAACCTTTTCACCGTGATAAGCATCCAGGGGGCCGTTAATAACCTCCATTTCCCACAGGTTTGAAATGTGGTCCTCGGCACCGGAGGCTATCCTTGTGCTGCCAACCATCTGCATGGCAATACCCGATAATAAAAGCGCATACATTAACTGTTCATAAGCATTCAGAGTATTCTTTTCCTTTATGTTCCCCTTTAATTCGTTGAGGCAAAGGCATACTTCCTTTAACGCTGACATTTCCATTTCACAGACCCGGTGGCAGATATACTCACCCGTTACCATATGGGATATTTCCCAATCTGTAAGTGCCGTATATTTTCCAAGCATATTGGATATACCGGAAGCCGTAAGCCTGTAGGGAGCTTTTGCAATAATGAGGGTATCTGTAATTACCAGCATAGGAGAAACACCCGGGATGGATTTCTTCAAGCCATCCCAGACCAGTGTGGAAATTATGGCAGCACATCCGTCCGTACTGGCAGCAGTAGGTACGGATACAAAGGGAATACCATGCTCTGTCGCCAGATACCTGCAGATATCATGAATAGTACCGGAGCCTGCTGCTATGATCAGCTTTATATTGCCGGAAGACATCAGGCCCTTTTCAGCCAGTGCCACTCCGCTGTTATCTGCTCTGAGGCCGCTTGCCGGAAGTATAATTAATTCACAGCCAGGCAGCAGTATTTCTATGGCCTTTCCTGCCGCTTGATATGTATTGGTATCACAGATAACTGCAATTCCTGAATTCGGTCCCTTATAGATGTTCTCTAATTTTTCGGGAAGTTTCTTTAACGCATTTTCTTCAATCAGTATATCCTTCACAAATATCTCATGGGTTCTGCCGCAATTACATGGTCCGTGAAAACTGCTTATGTCTATTTGCACGGTATACCCTCCCTTTTCTTTTCCAGGAAACCCAGGGCATTACGGGCTTAATAAGCCGTAATGCCCTGAAACATAATATTCTAATTCATTATATTAAATTTTCTGTGTCCTGTTCCTTAAGTTTATTTCAAAATATGAAAGCTTTCCTTAATATTCGTAATATCGTTACATTCCTTACTATGAAAGAATAACGTTAAATTCCCAAGGGTTATAGCAGCAAGCCCTCCCTGTCAACACCCTCCAGGTTACCTACCAGTGAAATGCTGACCTTTTCTTTGTTTAAGTATTTAAGTGCAAATTGCTTCACTTCTTCTTTCGTTACACTGTTTACCTTTTCTATAATTTCTTCAAGGGGTATGATATATCCTCTGAACAGCATTGCCTTACCATTACTGTTCATTCGGTTCTTGGCTGTTTCATCCCCCATAATAAGCTCTGTTTTTATCTGCTCCTTGCACATTGAAAGTTCTTCCTCTGTTATACCGTTCTCTTTTATATCCTCAATAATCTGAAAGATATTATCCACAACAGGTCTTAACTGGGAGGGATTCATCGCTCCGTATATATGAAACAGTCCTGCTCTGGAATAGGAGCTTCCATAAGAATAAATGGTATAGGTCAATCCCAGATTTTCACGTATTTCCTGAAACAGTCTGGAGTTTATGCTTCCCCCAAAAACAGAATTCAAAACCGTAAGAATATACTTCTCTTCTCCGTCGGATATTATGGACTCATAAGCTATATTCAAATGAAGCTGCTCTACATCCTTTTCCTTTACATAAATAGTCGGGACATAGGAAGGTGCAACGGCTGCTTCTATTTTTTCACCTGACGGAACCTTTCCAAAGTTCTCTTCCAGCAGCTCCATAATCTCATTTTCTTTAAAGTTCCCGGCGACCGATATTACCATATTATCACTTACATAGTGCTTCGTCATATAATCAAGTACTTCGTCCCTGGTAGTGTTCCGGACAGTTTCCTTGGACCCTGAAATCTGAAAGCCTAAAGGATGCTTGTCCCACACCTTCATCTGTAGCATTTCATGCACCAAATCCTCAGGGGAATCATCATACATATCTATTTCTTCTATTATAACACCCTTTTCCTTCTGGAAGGATTTTTCTTCAAAGAGAGAGTTATTAAACATATCGCCTAATATTCCGATTGCTATCGGCAGATGCTCGTCCAGTGTCACTGCATAAAAGGAAGTACATTCCTTGCTGGTATAGGCATTGATATCCCCGCCGATTCTTGCCATCTCATCTGCAATCTGCTTTGCGGTTCTTGTCTTGGTTCCTTTAAAGAGCATATGCTCTATTATATGTGAAATTCCGTTATTCTTAGCATTTTCATTGGAAGAGCCTACCTTGACCCATATTCCCAGGGCTGCACTTCTAAGATACGGCATTGGTTCAAATACGACTGTTATTCCATTGGATAATTTCCTGGTATTTACCATTTAATTCAACCTTTCTGATAATCAATAAAATCAATTGTATCATCATTACCGTTATTATACAACAGTGAAATATCCAAGGAATCTAAAATATACATTATTTGTAATTATTTTAGTTATTTTGTAAATTGATTCACATTAAATTTGTACAAAATCCTTATTGTAACTGACTTCCCCGGCTTCGTTGAATTCTGCAAACCGAAGAACAGCCCCCTGTATGGCTTCCTGGTACTTATCCCATGTCCTTCCTTCTTCTGTCCATAGCTTCCTGACCTCTAAAATTTTATTCTTTCTATTTAATACGAATTCGCCCCTCCCAATTATTTCATCTCCCGATAAAACAGGAAGTACATAATAGCCATATTTCCGTTTATCCTCTGGTGTATAAATCTCCCATTTATAGTCAAAATCGAAAAGCTTATTTATTAATTTTCTGTCCCAAAGCATATTGTCAAGGGGTGCCAGCAGTTCTGTCCTCTCCGTATTATATTCCTCCTCACTGCCCAGATATTTCAAATCCCCTTTCAGACAATAAAGCGGGTCATTAAAATCCTCCACTATAAGCTTAGCTATCTTTCCTTTTTCCAATAACTCACCAAAAATCCTGTCCCTGGTGCCTGCTTTTAAATCCTTTATTCCGAGCCAGGCATCAGAAGGCCTGTTCCAAAGAAGCCCTACACCGGAAATTCTCCTTAATACCCTCCACTTCAAATGCTCATAATCTTCTTTTAAGGGGTCCTTCCTTCTATATTCCTTTCCCAGATACTCCTTTGCCGGTGCATAGTATTTATTGGAACCCTTTTTATGATGAATAATAAGCTCTCCTGCAAAATACAGATTTTCCAGGGCAATTCTTGCTAAACTGGTATTCATACCCCAATACCAGGAGACAGAATCTCCTGTTTTAACATCCTTCGAGCAGACGGGCCCGCTTTCCTTCATTTTTTTCAGGATTTCCGGAATGATTTCCTCCACTTCTTTCTGGAACCATACATTTTCTTTCATACGTTTTCTGGTTCTTTCAAAATACCGGAAATCCTCTGTCAGAAATATGGATAGGTTCTTATCAAAATAATCAATCAGCACCCGTTCTTCATATAAGAGCTTATAAAGCATTTCCTTGCGAAAGCCTTCTATTCTGGATTGCAGAACCAGCTCCGGATTCTTACCGCATACATCCACAGGGTCAAACTGGATACAGCCTGCCTGTTCAATATAGGATACCACGCCTTCCTTGCCATGAAAGCGGTAGTCACCAAGGAGTCCCTGCTTTTTTAATAGAAATCTTCTTGCTTCTTTTCTGGTTAGATAATATTCCTTCATACCTTCTCCCTTCACTTCCGTATCAAACCCCAAATAAACCCATTTTTTGGAGATATTCATTTCATAGTTGTCATCCTCATTCAGCGAACATTTGTTCTTTTATTATAATCCCTATATACCTGTTTGGCAAGAAAAAAATAGTACCGGAATATTTCTATTCCAGTACTATCAGTGCTTCCGGCGGAAGACACAGGTAAGACGGCGGCGCGGTACTTACTAATTCCTTCCATTTTTCGTTGCTTACCTTCCACCATATTTCTCCCTGTCCGCACCTGCCTAATATATTTTTTTCAAAGGGGCTGTCTATCATACGGTAATCCTTTAACGGGAAGCTGTTTACTTCCTCCGGTTTCTCTGCCGGTCTGATATCATGGGCCCGGATTCCTATATACTGAATATTCCCCTTCATTCTTTCTTTTACCCGGAGCTTAAGTCCCCAATCCGTTGCCACCAGGGTATAATCATCCAACACTTTCGCCGGTGATAGGTTCTTACATCCGGTAAGCTTTGCGGCAGCCAGTTTTCCCGGCTTTCGAAATATTTCCCCAGTATCCCCAGCCATAACCAGATTGCCTTTGTCTATAATAACAAGCCTTTCACACAAACTGTAAATCTCATCACGGCTGTGGGATACTATGATAATATCTCCCGGGTAGCCTTTTAAAGTTTCTAGTAACTCCTCCAATAAGCTTTCCTTCAGATAAGAATCCAGTGCGGAAAAAGGTTCATCCAGCATCAGCACATCTGGTTCATAGGCAAGAATTCTGGCCAGTGCCACTCTTTGCTGCTGTCCTCCCGACAGTTGGGCCGGATAACGGTCTTCAAGGCCTGACAGATGGAACATGGATAGCATCTCATTTATCTTCGGAAGCTTTTCCTTGTAGCTCCCCTTCAGTCCGATTCCGATATTTTGGGAAACGCTCATGTTGGGAAAGAGGGCGTAATTCTGAAAAAGATAACCCACCTTTCTCTTTTGCGGAATGACATTGATTCGTTTTTCCGAATCATATAAAACCCTGTCATTTAGAAGGATTCTCCCCCTGTCCGGTTTCTCAATGCCCGCTATGCACTTTAAGGTCATGCTCTTGCCGCAGCCGGAAGCTCCCAGAAGTCCCAGTCTTCCCCCATTTGTTGCAAGGCTGACATTTAACGAAAAGTCCTTGAACTGTTTTGTGATATCAACTAAAAGACTCATGCTCCGCTCTCCTTCTTACCGTACCGCTTCCGGTATGGCAGGTAGTTCATAATGAATACCCCTAAAAAAGATATTACGACAATTATCACAACCCATAGCATAGCCTGGTCCATTTTATTCCCCTGGGTTGCGGAATAGATAGCGACCGGTACGGTCTGCGTTACTCCCTTAATATTCCCCGCAATCATTAAGGTTGCTCCAAATTCTCCGAGAGCCCTTGCAAATGCAAGTATCCCACCGGATACAATACCCGGAAAGGCCAGGGGCATACGAATGCTCCAGAAAATCCTGCTCTCCGACAGCCCTAAAGTCCTGCCGGCATAAACCAGGTTCTCGTCTGTCTGCTCAAAAGCCGCTTTTGCCGAACGGTACATGAGAGGAAAGGCAATCACAACGGCAGCAATAACCGTAGCCGGCCAGGTGAATACTATCTGTATGGAAAATAGCCCCAGCAATTTACCAAGAGGCCCTCTCTTTCCAAACAGCAGCAAAAGAAAGAAGCCTGCAACGGTCGGCGGCAGTACGAGAGGAAGTGTGAGAAGGCCGTCCATTACCCATCCCAGCTTACCCTTAAGCTTTAATACCTGATGCGCGGCACAGATGCCTAAGAAAAAGGTTATAACAGTTGCAAGTACTGCGGTTTTCATCGATACGAAAAGCGGGGACCAATCCATTTCATAACTCCTTCTTTATTACTTATTGGCAATAAAACCGTAATTCTCAAATATTTTCATTGCTTCATCCGTAGCCAGGTAATCAACAAATGCCTTAGCTGCATCGGGTATCTTGGAAGCCTTAACTACTGCGGCAGGATAGATAGCCTTGGATACACTTCCCTCCGGTGCTTCCGCAACGACTTTGACATCCTTAGAGGATTTTGCATCCGTAGCATAGACAACCCCGGCATCTACATTGCCCGTTGCGACCCAGGTCAGAACTTCTGTTACATCCTTTCCATAGGTGGCTTTTTTCTTTACTTCCTCCAGATTTCCAAGGGAAGTGAATACTTCCTCGGCATACTGTCCTACCGGAACGCTGGCAGGATCACCAAGCCCAATCATCTTTGCCTTTGTAATATCTTCAAAGCTCGTAATAGCAAGCTTGCTGTCATTTGGCACAATTAAAACCACCTTATTCTCCAGCAGTTCCTTTTTGCTTCCGTCTAATATCAGCCCCTCTCCCTCCAGCTTGCTCATCTGCTTTAACGCCGCCGACATAAAGACATCAACCGGAGCCCCTTGTTCAATCTGCTCCTGCAAGGAACCGGAGGCACCAAAGGTAAAGGTCAGGGTCACACCGGGATTTGCCCCTTCATATAAGGGTTTAATTTCTTCCAGGGCATTTTGAAGACTGGCTGCCGCGGCAATTAAAATTTCTGTCTTTTGAACTTCTTTTGTGGGTTCCGGCGTAGGTGTGTCCGTTTCCGTCGCTTCCGTCGTGGCAGCAGCTGTTGCTTCCGGTGTCACAGCCGACGCCTGATCTGAATTTTTCTCCTTGACCTGGCAGCCAGCTGCCAGCATCACCAGCATAATCAAAGTTAACAATAGCGGCTTTTTCATTTTCCTCATAAAAATCTCCTTTCTTAATCAAACAATAGCTCTTGAAAAGCTTTGTATGCAAATGCAGAAGTAATTGTCTGCATAAATGCCTGTTTTTTATTTTAAAGGCCAATTTCTGAAATAAAAAAAGGCCTAAGTGCATAATTGCCTCAGACCGCTTTGTCTTTTATTTACTTGTTTATAATTGATTATACTGCTCTTGGCTGTTCATACTTGCTTGTTTATTTTATCTGTGCATTTTATCTGTTCTTTCTTACAAATACTTTTATATTTCATTTTTATTTTCTTTCTATCTATTTTTATCTGCACATTCAATATTTCTTGTATTTTACACATGCTCCAATACGGTGTCAAGTTCTTTTGGGACGCTTTTTTAATGTTTGTGAAATGTAGTTATTTTTCTTTTGTAATTTCTTTACATTATAATAATATTGCAGTATTGACAAAAAAAGAAAAACAGAAGCAGGATTTGACAAAATCCTGCTTCTGTTTTGTTCTCTATAACATACCCTGTAAAAGGGTATAATAAGCTAATGTTTTTATAAACATGGCATATCAAAAGCCACTATTATTTAACATCCTTAATACTAAAGCTGATTCTGCCCATCTTATCTTTTCCAAGGCATACAACCTTTACGATATCCCCAAGAGCAAGAACATCTTCTACTTTATCGATTCTTTCCTTGGAAATCTTAGAGATATGAACCATACCTTCCTTGCCAGGAGCAAATTCCAGGAAAGCTCCGAATTCCTTGATACTTACAACCTTTCCTTCAAAGATCTGTCCTTCTTCAAAGTCTGTAACAATTGTCTGTATCAGCTTAATTGCCTTCTGGATACTGTCGGAATCAACACCGCATACGGATACTGCTCCGTCATCGGTAATATCAATCTTCACGCCTGTCAGTTCAATGATGGCATTGATGGTCTTTCCTCTCTGTCCAACTACATCACCAATCTTAGTAGGGTCAATCTTTATCTGAACAATCTTAGGAGAGTAAGGTCCAACTTCAGGGCGGGGACTGCTGATGCAGGGAGCCATAATATCATCCAGAATATAGGTCCTTGCTTCTTTTGTACGTCTGATAGCCTTCTCAATGATTTCTCTGGTAAGGCCATGAATCTTAATATCCATCTGGATAGCGGTTATACCCTTGTGAGTTCCTGCCACCTTAAAGTCCATATCGCCGAAGAAATCTTCAAGACCCTGGATATCCGTAAGGATAATATAATCATCATCTGTTTCACCGGTAACCAGACCAACTGAAATACCTGCAACCATGCTCTTAATGGGCACACCGGCAGCCATAAGGGACAGGGTGGAGGCACAAATACTTCCCTGTGAAGTGGAACCGTTGGATTCCAATACTTCAGATACGGTACGGATAGCATAAGGGAATTCTTCCTCAGAAGGAAGTACCGGTACTAAAGCTCTCTCTGCCAAGGCACCATGACCAATTTCTCTTCTTCCGGGTCCTCTGGAGGGTTTTGTTTCACCAACTGAATAGGAAGGGAAATTATAGTGATGCATATAGCGCTTTGTCTTCTCATTTTCATCAATTCCGTCCAGCTTCTGGATTTCTGCAAGAGCACCCAGAGTAGTTATGGTAAGAACCTGTGTCTGCCCTCTGGTAAACATGGCAGAACCATGAGTTCTGGGCAGGATATCGACTTCAGCTGCAAGATGTCTTATCTGGGTAATTTCACGGCCATCTGGACGCTTATGATCCTTTAAAATCATCTTACGGACAGTTTTCTTTTCAAATTTATAAATTGCTTCTCCAAGCAAAGGAACCCATTCCGGATGAGTTTCCTGGTAACGTTCGGTAAGCTTATCGGTAATAGCACGGATATTTTCTTCCCTTACCTGCTTCACATCTGTAAATACAGCCTCTTCCATCGCTTCAGGAGTAACGAAAGCAACCATATCCGCATAAAGCTCCTCAGGAGTATCGCATTTAATATAATCATGCTTCGGTTTACCGCATTCTGCTACGATAGTCTCAATAAAAGCTATGACCTTCTGGTTTAACTCATGAGCAGCAAAGATAGCTTCTATCATCTTATCTTCCGGTAATTCATAAGCGCCGGCTTCAATCATGATGACCTTCTCTTTTGTAGAAGCTACGGTTAAGCTTAAAGTAGATTTTTCTCTCTGTGCACTGGTAGGATTAAATACCAGCTCTCCGTCTACCATACCAACCATGGCAGAGGCTGTCGGTCCGTCAAAGGGTATATCGGATATTGCAGTTGCGATAGCGGAACCAAGCATAGCGGTAATCTCAGGGCTGCAGTCCTGGTCCACACACATTACAAGATTATTAAGGGTTACATCGTTTCTGTAATCCTTCGGAAAAAGAGGTCTCATGGGCCTGTCAATGACACGTGAGGTTAGAATGGCATTTTCAGAGGCTTTACCTTCCCTTTTGATAAATCCGCCGGGAATTTTACCTACTGCATATAATTTCTCTTCATATTCAACACTTAATGGGAAAAAGTCGATTCCCTCTCTGGGTTTATCAGATGCTGTTGCGGTTGATAAAACGACCGTATCACCATAGTGCATAAATGCTGCACCATTTGCCTGAGCTGCCACTCTGCCTACATCAACGGTCAGGGTTCTTCCGGCAAGCTCCATGGAAAAACTTTTGTACATGAATTTTACTCCTTCTATTCAAAGATTTGCCAAAGATGCCGAAACTACTGAAAAACTCACCGCAAGCATATAAATACCGATGCACTTTTCAGAAGTCTCGGATACGATCTCTGGCATGTATTGCAGAAAAAAACTGCTTCCAATTATTATAGCACTAATCAGTTTAAATTACTACTAAATTTTTCAATATCAGGACAAAAGCCGGTAATAAATATTTCCTTGCATAGAAAAGTATAGTATAATAGTAACACGGCTTATCCAATTAAGCCTTTTGGCAGCCCCAGGCTGCCAGAAACAGTATTTTCCTATTGATATTTCCAACAACAAGAGGTTTCCATGAAAAATAAAAATAAACATAAAATCATACAAATCATAAGACTGGCTTCTCTTTGTGTTTTTCTTGTTTGTGCTGTTTATTTGGGATATGATATGGTCCTTCGTCCCTATCTGTCCCAAAAGGCTGTCACTGAGGCCAGAGATCTATATGACTCCTCAAAAGAGGACCTGCCCCAGGAACAGCAGCCGGAAAATAAAACTGCCAAAGAAAAAGAGCCAAAAGAACCGGCAGCTATTTCTCCCTCTGCGGAAAAGGAAAGCCTTTATGACAGCAAGGGAAGGTTAAAGGAATTTTCCGCACTTTTGTCCGTTAACCAGGATGTAAAGGGCTGGATAACAATTGACGGCACCAATATTGATTATCCGGTGCTGCAGTCCGGGAAAGATGATCCGGAATATTACCTGCACAAAAATATAGACCGTAAAACGGACAAGGCAGGCAGTATATTTCTGGATGTAAATTCCTCTGTGGAAGAAAATACGAAGAATATGGTAATTTACGGCCATAACATGAAGTCGACGGATAATATGTTCCATTATCTGATAAAATACAATGATATTGACTATTACAGAAAGCACCCTGTTATTACCTTTGATACCCTGTATCATAAGGGCCAATGGAAAATAATCTCTATCTTTATTGCGGATGCCAATATTAATGATGACTTCTTTAACTTCACCCGGGCACGGTTTGATAATGATGCGGATTTTCTAGAATACATCTACCAGCTTCGAATCCGCTCCATTTACAATATCCCTGTGGATATGAAGGAAGAGGACCAGATTATTACCCTTTCCACCTGTTCCTATGAACTGGACAATTACAGAACCATTATTGTGGCCAGAAAAGTCAGGGAGGGTGAAGCTTCTGCTGTTGCAGCAGATAAGGCCGAAAAAAATCCTGCCATTCTCTATCCTGCCAGCTGGTATGTCCTTTACGGAGGAACTGCCCCCAAAACCTCTTCCTTTCAGGAGGCTTTAGAGGCAGGACAAATTGATTGGTATAATAAGCACTAGCTCCCATGCCTTCCCAATGCGCCGCAAGATTCGGCCGAGGATTTCCCAGGCGCAATCTTTTGTGTGAAAATTGGTTTTTAATTTTCACACTAGCTTCTTACTGTCTTTTTGGGTTTTTAGGAAACCAGCCTTTCTCCACTCTTGTTTTTTGTTCGAACAATTCCCTGATTGCCCAAAGGGATGAAAAACCCCAGACAGCACAAAGGGCTGAGAAAATATGCGAAGCAAGGAAAAGAGACGCACATATTCCGGCTATTCCGAACACCAGGAATAGAGGCCATATTTTTGTACCAAAATAATATTCCGCTTTTATAACAATTGGATGGTAGATTCCAATGATAAAAAACACTGCAGCTCCAATGATGACACCGTTGGCAGACAAGTAATCTCCCCCTTTCATGAAGATTTTACCAGTATACCACTATGACCGGCATCTGTCATTATGTATACTTTTCTTTTTTCCGGGCTCCTACCTTCCCGTCGGATAAGCTGCAAATACCTGGCATAAGGTATCGTAAATGGATTTTGCAGCCCTATCCTGAAAATCCGGATCATTTAATAAGGTTAATTCCTCTTTGTTTGACATAAATCCCAGCTCAATGAGTACGGCGGGTACCGTATTTTCTTTGACAACTATAATTCCGCCATCCTTCACACCCCTGTTTATTGTTCCAAGATTTGCCGTCAGGTTATTCAAAAACATTTCTGCCATTTTTCTACTGGTCAGCCCGCTTGCATTGGCTTTGTTGTTCTTGGAGCTGTAATGAATTTCCGTACCTTTTGGTGATGTGGCGGTACTGGAATTCATATGAAGGCTTACATATAAGTCCGCCCCAACAGACTTTGCTCTTGCAGCCCTGTCATAAAGCTCCTTATAGTAATCGGAGTATTTGGTTTCATCTCCATTTCTGGTATAATATACCTTGATTGGAGAATCGGGGGCATTAAAGTATTTTTGAGCCTTTTCGTATAATATGGCAAGTGCCAAATCCTTTTCCATGATTTTTTTACCATTTAAGGTACGGGTGGCTCCTGCCCTATTACTGCCGTGGCCAGGGTCCAGCAGCACAATGTTTTTGTACATTTCCCTGGGGTCTCCTAAGGTCACGCTTACGCCGCTTTTCGTTTTGGCTAAACGGAAGCCCTGAAGTTTTGAGGTTTCTATCAGTATTTCTGTCTGGTTATTCACATAATTTACTGAGACATTCTGCACTACACCGGATGAAAATGTAACCGGATTGCTATTATAAAAATCCGTCAAATCACCGGGAAGGAGAATAGCTATTTGGTTCCGGTCAAAACGGTATCTGTCTTCCGTTGTGACATCGGAATAATTAACCTCCTGGGGCAGCTTAAACTGCAGGGCGGACTGTGTATTTCCTCCGTTACCCGAGGTATCGCCTTTGGTGAAAAGGATGGTGTAGCTGTTCTGGTCCTGCTCCACACGGTAACTGTACCCTGATGCTTTATTTATGGTAATATTCGTTGTATAGTCATTCACATTTGCAATATTTACAGCCTTTATGCAATCCAGGGAAGAGGCCGAACTATTATTTCCCACCCCATTTATGGAATAAGGTACCTGTAAAACGATACTGCCGGTACTCTCCGTTACGGTGACTGGCATTACTTTCAAACCAGTTATTTTTACAAACTCCTCCCCATTTTTTCTTCCTGCAGCCACTGAGTTAATATAATTGGGATACAGGGTCAAGGTCAAAGTACATTTATCATCTGACAGGGCAGCCTCATATTTTGTATCTGCATTGATTAATTGAAAGCTTATCTCACTGTAATTTTCTATGGTATTAGAGACTGCATTATACCCTCCGGCAAGGACCCCTCCCAGATTGTTTGAAGCTGCATATACATAGGAATTATTGATATGAAGCTTTAATAGATTCCCCTCCGTATTTATTGTTGTTTTACTGAGTGGAGCTGCCGCCTTTATGGTATACACCTCTTTTTGGCTGGTCCCGTTTAATACCTGGTCTAAATTAATGGATTGTATATTGGATAAGATTCCTCCATCCTGAGAAACTTCTTTGGTGTTAGCTGCATTGCTGGCTGCCATATAGCCGTCTGACAACTGAGGCAAAAGCTCCCACAGAAATAGGTCTGTATCGGGCAGGGTAGTATTGTCTGTACCGCTCTGATTACCGTTATTATTATCTCCGTTGCTGTTTTGCCCATTGTTGTTCTGTCCGTTGTTATTTTGTCCATTGTTACTTTGTCCGTTACTGTTTTGCCCGTTGTTGTTCTTCCCGCTGTTGTTTTGTCCGTTGTTACTTTGTCCGTTGTTATTTTGCCCACTGTTATTTTGTCCGTTATTGTTTTGTCCGTTATTGTTTTGCCCACTGTTATTTTGTCCGCTGTTGTCTTGTCCATTATTGTTTTGCCCGCTGTTATTTTTCCCACTGTTACTTTTCGTAGTTATCTGTGAGGTTTTTGTCCCGCTATTCCAGCTGTAATCATATCCCAGATTGGCTGCAATAAAACTTCCAGGTACCATTACACAGGCTTCCTTGCTGCTTAGATTTGTTACATATAAAGGAGGCGTATCCAATACACTAGCTTTTCCGTTTACATAGGCTGTTTTATTACCTATGGTCAGTTTAATCACCGTACCGTTCTTTTTTAAGATAACCTCATTGGTTTTTTTATTATAAGAAAAGCCTGCCTTAATGGAAGAATCGGCAAATACACTCCATCCCGGAAGCAGTGCCGTATCATCTACTATAATAACCGGTATGGACCCTGATTTTACCGTCTTACCATCAATACTTACCTTTCCCTGTGTGCCTGTATAATTTATATCACTGCCGTTATAATTTAAGCCCAGGGCACCTGTTATTCCAGCTGTTGAAATTCCGTCCCACTGATAGGAAAATCCGAAGGATTCTGCTACAAATCTTGCAGGAACCAATATTTTAGATGTATTCTGTGCTTTAAATTTCACCTTTACAGGTGCCAATGGTGCCGTAACCGTCTTCCCGTTTACAAGGACAGTTTTACTGCCAAGTGTCATCGCCATAACTGTTTTTCCATAGGATAATGTCAGTTTATCTTCTCCCTGAAGCTTGTATGCCATTTGGATTCCGGAATCTGCAAAGATTTCTTTCACGGAAGCCATGGAAGTACCATCAATAATGATACCCGGTACCTTTGAAGGTATTTTCTTTCCATTATAGGTGTATACTACCTGGTTCCCGTTATATGTAAAATCCTGTTTCGTCTGATAATTATAGAGTGAAAGCCCGGCAGCTGCCTTTGCACTGGTAACAGGCATAAAACATATCAGTATCACAACTGCCATGATATAGGTTAATCTGCTTTTCCAAAAGTCAATATGCTTATTTTTTCCTCTGTCATTATATTGAATTTTATTATTTTTGAAATTTAAGTTTTTGAACTTTATCACTCCTGATTCCTCCCTAATTTTATAATCATACCAAATTTAATGCCATAATTTGTTGGAAATGTGTCAAATTTCTATCATTTTCCTTAATATTCCGCTGATGGCTTTTATTAGGAATAGCACATAAAATATAAGATAATTTATTAAATCAGGGTCTGCCTCAAAAGGGCTGCTTCAAAAAGGCTGCTTCAAAAAGAACAGCAAATATCGGACCTTGTATACACAAACGAATTTATGCAATATCCGGTATGAAGCTTCCTTTTGCAACAGCCCCGTAACTTTTTAATCGACTCCATTCCCTTGATTTTCCTTTACAATTCTACTGAATGTGGAAATCCACCTCAAGATTTATAGTAAGATCCTTTAGAAAATCAGCCTGCTTCTCCTTATAAGCCAGCCACAGACCTCGATTCCTGTAACCGGTCATCCGGTATAGATTCATATAGTCCAGGCCTTTTTCAAAACAGATTGTATTAATGGTCTTTGCAATATTCTCCTTTACATAAGCACTGCATTTGTCTTCTATCTTTTCTATATCCTCATTTTTAGCCTTTCCATCCTTTTTTTCCAGGCCTTTTTGTATGGTCGCATTGCCCTCCACAATCATAGTAAGATATGGCCTGCCATCCTTTTCATGAAACTCCATGGTCCTGGTCAAACGGTTGACTTT
Organism: Anaerocolumna jejuensis DSM 15929; assembly: GCF_900142215.1. Taxonomy (GTDB): domain Bacteria; phylum Bacillota; class Clostridia; order Lachnospirales; family Lachnospiraceae; genus Anaerocolumna; species Anaerocolumna jejuensis. Next base: position 407,612 of record NZ_FRAC01000006.1, read on the forward strand.
TATTACATATTCGGGCAGAGCGCTCTTATCCTCTCCCGGCAGATAAAGTATCTTATTCTTACCAAAGCCGCTGGCAAAATAGATAAAGTCACTTTCCTTTTCCGTAGCATGAAAATTCACCAGCCTGTCTGAATAAATACCCAGTCCGGACACTCTGAGCTTTTTTTCCTCCGATTTAAGCATGGGAATGATAACGTTCATATTACCTTCATTTCTCGCCAGAACCAGGTCCCCCACATCGATTTCTTCAATTCCGTTGCTCCTGAGATTAATGCGGCTGAGCTGGGCCAGGTAATCTCCGATGCCCCCTTCAATCTCATTATTCAAATCCATAATATCCCCGGCTTTACTCTCTGCTAAAAATATAGGAGTATTTCTTCCAAGCTCATATTTATTTTCCACATAGGTCAGAAAGGCATCCATTTTTTCCTTACTTCTTGAAATGCCGTCTCCAAGAATAATGGCCTTAAGCTGGCTGAAATCAAGCCGCTTATTATTCTCAAACCGGTAATCCTCTTCAATCTCGGAAAAGTCCTTATCCTGAAAGGACAGGGTTAATTTTTTCGGGTTTTCTACCCCCTGCTTTGTCAATGCTTTTAAATCGGGAAGAATATAATAAACCTTTATCATATCTTCTCCCTCGGAATCAATTCCGACCGCCTGTATGAAATTCCGGTCTTCTATTTCTGTCATATCACTGCAGCCCGTTAAGGTCATTGCTCCTGCTGCTATTACAAAGGCAAATAATGTGTTGATGACCGCCTTCTTATTTATGATTTTTTTCAATTTCCCTGTAAATGCAACCAGAAAAGGTATAATCAGGGATTGTGGCATGCCAATATACATCATATATTTTTTGAAATAATAGTAGAACTGGTCGGTGTCGATAGGAATAACGGCCACCCCGAAAACAAGCAGAATCAACGGTATCAGCAAATAATTCCGGTTGGACAGCTTTAATATATGCCCTGAAATATAGCTCAAATAGTAAAACAGCGCACTGGTCAAGGTAAAGATACTGAGGAGCCATATGGAAAGAATAAGAGCATCCTGCCTTTGCACCAGGCCTCCGGGGAGCTTTACCATCTGAAAAATGTTAATGGCAGACCACAGCTTATCCGCAGTCTCCTTCCCGCCAAGCAGGCCCATGGTAACAATGTACATCAGGACGTCCAGAATGCCGGTAATGATTATTGCCCTTCCCGCATAGTTAAATAACCTTTTACCCTTTTTTATATCGGATTTCCGGTAATGAATCATGGGTGCCGCAAAAATCATCATTTCCAAAGCACTAAAGGTCAAAAGCACCAGATAACTGCCAAGCCCTATGTCATTAACGCTTTCCGTAAACAAAGGGGTAAGATTGGCAGGGTCTACCTTTCTGATGCCCAAAACAAGGAAGAGAATTACCGGGATAATTACCAAAAAATAAATGATTTCTGTTATTCTTGCCCTTACCTCCATGCCCTTTGAGGCAGCATAGGCCGATGCCATCAGGAGAAATATTATAATTATCCGGTTATCCGTATCTGCAAGAAGGCTCTGATTAATAACCTGTCCAAATATCTTTGCTGAAAATACAAGGCATAGGAACAGCTTCACAATATAAGGTATTGCTACGAAAAAGGTGACAAACCTGCCGAAAGTATCGTCACAGTAATTCAGATACCTTCCGCCTGCCTGCTTACACAAAGAAAGTATCAGATAGCCGTATATAAATGCAAGCAGCGTGCCGATGAAGATAGCTAACAATCCGTCCCTGCCGGAGGAGGCTGCTGCAATGTTGGGAATTATCAAGCCGGAAACACTAAAGAGGTCAAATACTAATAAACGTGTGAACTGCCTTAAGGATATTCTGTCATTATCTGAAAACATTCCTATTCTTCTCCCTTCCCATCCTCATATTCTTCTTCCCTACCACTCATCCCACTGCTGCGCTCTTTTCTGACCAGCTTCGTTCTTTCATCCCTTCTGGCAAATAAAGGACGCCTGCTTAGCCTGCGAAAAGGAAATCTGATCATGCCGTCCTTGGTATCAGAGCCATGATTGATACCAGATGCAGCAAAAGGAACCATATAGGGCATACCGAAACTTTTTAAACCGCCTAAATGTATCAATAAACAGGTAATTCCTATAATAAAGCCAAACAAGCCAAGAAAAGCGGATAAGGCTAAAATAAAGTACCGGATAATACGAAATGCAGAAGCAAAAGGTTCGTTCGGAACGGTAAATGCCGTAATGGCAGTAAGCGCTATTACGATAACGACAATGGGGCTGACAATATTGGCAGTTACTGCGGCGTCACCAATTATAAGGCCACCTACAATGCCTAATGTTCCTCCCATCGGCCCCGGCATCCGGACTCCCGCTTCCAACAGCATCTGAAAGCTTATTTCCATAATAATGACTTCCACCAGTACGGAGAAGGGAACCCCTTCTCTGGCTGCCGAGAAGGAAAGGGCCATTGCAGGTGATAAAAGCTCTGCATTATAGTTTAATACGGCTACATAAAGTCCCGGAAGAGTCATCGTTATAAAAGCTCCTATATAGCGCAGCAGGCGGAGAAAGGTTGCCACTTCCCATCTGGAATAAGCATCATCGGAAGCCTGAAAAAAAGAATTAAAGGTAGTGGGCAGCAGGGTAGCTACCGGGGAATTGTCCACCAGAATTACCACCCTTCCCTCCAATAAGGCTGCCGCTGCCTTGTCCGGCCTTTCCGTAGACTGGAATTCCGGAAAGGGGGAATAGGTATTGCGCTCCGTAAGCTGCTCCAGCATGCCGCTGTCCAAGAGGCCGTCTATGGTATATTCATTGAGCCGCCTCTCAATTTCAGCAATAACCTCAGGCTTTGCCACCCCATCCAGATAGCAGATTGCCACATCCGTAAGAGTTCTGGCTCCTAACTTTTGCTGCTTCATCTTAAGGTTTGTATCCTTGATTCGCCTCCTTAAGAGTACCCGGTTAATGAACAGGGCCTCACTGAAGCTTTCCTTGGAGCCTCTGACGGTTACTTCATTCTCACTGGTGGGTACACCTCTGTTCGGCGCCTTGCGCATGGATACTCTCAGGGCTTTGTCATAGCCGTCCACCATAATAATGGTATCTCCTGAAAGGATCTGTCCTACCAGCTCCGGTATGGTGCTGACTTCAATTAAATCCACCGTCTGTATGCCCCGGTTCTTTATATAATCAAACTTATCTGTTTCAGGCATATCCTGCAAATCCCTGAATAATTGAAGCAGCGTGTTCATTTCAAGGAGTTCCTTATCTATCATGTTGTCGATATAAATAATAAAAATATCAACCTTATTTTCGCCCCCAACGCTGAGCTTTCTTTTTACAACATCAGCACAATTTTCAAACAGCACCGACAGGGTGTCGATGTTCTCATCAAGAACCTTGGAAAAAAGAGCCGTTATATGGTTCCTATCATCATGTAAAAGGGTCATTTAAGCCTCCTTAAAGTCCATTGTTTTCATATATCTGGTATTATATCCAAAGATACGCTGTTTACTCATGGTCAGCAGGAGGACTTATAAACCAAAGGCAAGGTAAATATTGTAATGAAGACATCAAAAAAAAGCACCATGACATTAATATTCCTCCGCATTGCAAACAATTTTATTGCTTGAACTGTCTGCCCCTAAAGAGTATACCGCCTAAAGTCATGGTGCTTCTATTATATTTATTTTTCTATTTGCTAAATCTAATTTCGGATATAACTAACGATAATCAAAGGCTCTTCCTTAAATATCCAGCCTGAGCTGAACCTCTTCCTCCGCCTCCAATTTAAAGTCCTCCACTTTATCCGAGGCTATGACAGGCAGATCTTCCAATGAGTGGATACCAAAGCTTCTTAGGAATTCCTCTGTTGTACCAAAAAGAATCGGCCTTCCCGGTGCATCCATTCTGCCCACCTCTCCGACCAGATTATATTCAATCAGCTTATTGACGGCATGATCTGATTTCACACCTCTGATTGCCTCAATCTCTATTCTGGTAATGGGCTGCTTGTATGCAATAATGGACAAGGTCTCAAGAAGTACATCCGTTAATATATGTCTCTTGGGCACATGGGTAATCTTAATCAGCGAATCGTATAATTCGGTTTTGGTGCACATCTGGTAGGAATCCTCCAGCTCAATAATCTGGATTCCCCTCTCTTCGCTGCTATAATCATCCATCATGGTATGTATTATCTTCTTAATCGTATCCTTATCATGTCCCAGGGCAGCTGACAGCCTGTCCAGCTCCACTGCTTCTCCCATGGTAAAGAGTATGGCTTCAATTGCCGCCTTAATCTGCTTTATCTCCATTTAAACCTCTTTTCTGCCTGTGTTGAACCTGCGGGCAGGCTGAATCCTTTATTCCTGGCAAATCAAATGCAGTTCCATCATACAACTGCAGCTTCTTTATATGTAATCATAATATCCTCAAACAGGTTGTCCTGTTTAATGATAATTTCTCCGGTCTTCATTAGTTCCAAAACAGCAAGAAAGGTAACGATAATCTCTGTTTTTCCCCGTTGTCCCATTAACAGTTGATAAAAAGAGAAATTCTTATGCAGTCTCCCGTATCTTGCCACTTCTTCCATCTTCTCGGACAGGTTGCCCTCTTCCTTTTCAATTCGTCCGAATTTGCTTCGGATAGGGTCAATCTTATCCGTCTGTCTTTTCATTACTGTTTCAAATATCCGGTGTAATTTGGCAAGGGTCAGGTCTGAAAGCAGTACGCTTACATCCACCTTTTCTTCGTAATCCTTAATCTCTTCCGGTATGGTCGGCGTTTTGTAAAAGGCTCTTCCCGCATCCAATTCCTTGTCCTTTAATTCCAGGGAGATATATTTGAACATTTTGTATTCCAGGAGTCTTTCCACCAGCTCCTGTCTTGGGTCCTCTTCAGAGGTATCCTTTTTCTCATCCTTAGGCAGCAGCATCTTTGATTTTATATTAAGAAGCGTAGCTGCCATAACAAGAAATTCACTCATAATATTAAGGTCTTTTGTTTCCATATGATTAACATAATCCATATACTGTTCTGTAATCAGAACAATCGGTATATCTTGGATGCTTACCTTATTTTTTTCAATCAGATGCAGCAGCAGATCCAAGGGACCTTCAAACACCTCCAGCTTAAATGAAATTTCCATTACTTCTACCCTTTCACCGTATAATATCAGCTCTGTCCGTACCGTTAAAGCTTTTTCATAATAACAGCGCTAAAATAAATTTTGAAAGATCTGTTAAAAGTTGAAAGATAACCACAAAAATCAATAAGACTTTTATCAGATAGTCATTTTTAATAATAGAAAAATATCTGGAAGGAGACTTTGCGGCAATACACAGCCCCATATCAAAGGTCGACACAGGAAACAGATTCACAAACAGCATACTCAAACTGATAAGTGCCATATATATCAAAGAAAACTGTAAAAACAATCTGCCGGTACTGTCGTTGGGATTATAGGTCAGGGGAGTAGAAAAATCATGCTGTAGTTTCATTACAACAACACTGATGACAAACACAAGGAATAAACTTGTAAAACCGCAGATTCCTAGTAATAAATTGCTCCGCCTGTTTTTTAACCGGTACATATAGGGCTTTGAAAATCCGGCCTGATTGGTTACGCAGAACAGAATTCCGATAGGGTCAATATACTGATATAATTTATAGACATTTCTCTTTTTCATTGGGTCCTGATTTTTATTTAATCCATTGTATAATAAGGCTTTTGGAAATTCATGGAGTATCATTACGATACAGCCTGCCAAAAAAGCAGCGAAAAGACTTATCAATTGTATTCTCATAAATGTCATTCCTCCTGCATAACAAATCTGTCTGCTACTGTTATTTTCTTTTTAAGGTAATTGTCATTAATTCCGGACGGTTTCCGATGCGGAATTTTAAAGTATGAAGTCCCAGGCCTCTGGATATCAGCATAGTACTTCCCTTCTCACAAAAGCGCCCGGCATCATATTTCGGAAAGAAGCGGTATTGGGGTGATAGCATTCCCCCTAAAAAGGGAAGCCTGATAATCCCGCCATGAACGTGTCCGGCCAAAATGAGGTCAGACCCATAGGCTGCATAATTCATAAAATATACAGGATTATGAGCAATCAATATATTATAACACTGCCTTTCGCATTTTCCCACCAGATTTTCAATATAATCTGCCGGCATCTCGGGTATTTTACATTTACCATAGTAATCCTTTTCAATGGAAAGACCAGTTATCTTCAAGTTATCATTTTTTCTTCTCAGTATTACACTTTGATTATCCAGGAAAATAATGCCCTCTTTTTCCAGTTTATTCACATACTCCCGGTAAAGAGCCGCATATTCCTCTTTTTCACCAGCCAGACTCTGCTCATGATTACCCAATCCATAGTAAATGGGGTACTTTCTGGACAGGGCCTTTAAGAGCTCAAAGGCGGTATCGTACTTTTTTGGTGCTTTTCGTACCAGCATGTCCCCTGCCACCAGGATCATGTCCGGCTTCACAGAATCAATCTGTTTTTTTAGTACTTCATTCCCTTTGCCAAAGCTGTAATTATGAAGGTCCGCCAAAATGACCATACGAAATCCGTCAAAGACCTGCGGAAGTCTCTCCGACTCCACATTCTCTTCCGTGATTTCCGGTTTCAGATTTCTGATGTATTCTATAAGAAGAAGGAGTAAAATAAGAGCTCCTATTATTTTTATCATTCATAGCCCTTTCTTTTTATTTTTCTATTTATGATTTCCATAAAAAGGATAGACCGCCAAAAAGCCTGTTATCAATTATAACACAGACTTTCTCTGCGGTCTATAGTGCCCTTTTTCTTAGAATAAGAATTTTTTGACTGCTGCCTTAAAATAATCTTTAAAGCTTGCTTTATCGACATTTTCGGCAGCTACAATATCTACCTTTCCTATGGTTTTTCCTCCCAGCTGATAGGTGACCTCTCCAACCTTGTCATTTTCCTTTACCGGTGCGGAGACACTTTCTTCTATTGTTACCTTTTTTGTAATATCTGCCGGGTTGGTTCCCTTTAGGCAAAGGTAGGAAAATTTATTGTTTACCCGGTAATTCAAGCCGTCAGCCACACCCTTTTTCACCGGTATGGGTGTAACTGCAAGATCTTTGTTGTCATCCTGGAATATACTGCAATTGGCAAAGCCATAGTCCAGCAGCTTTGCTGCTTCTCTGAAACGTACCTTTGTTTCCGGTGCTGCCAAAACGACTGCTATCATATCCATTCCGTTCCGCTTGGCTGTTGCAGACAGGCAGTACTTGGCAAGGCTGGTGGAGCCGGTCTTTAGCCCGGTAATCCCGTTATAGCTTTTAATCAGCTTATTGGTATTGGTAAGGCCGAATTCGCTTTGCCCTTTTTTCGTAGTATGTGTGATATTTTCCATCCATACAGTGGAATAATCACTGATCTGCGGATATTTTGTGATAAGATCTCTGGACATAAGAGCGATGTCATAAGCCGTGGTATAATGGTTATCCACATCAAGACCGCAGCAATTCACAAAATGAGTATTGTTCATACCCAGTTCCTTTGCTTTTTCATTCATCATGTTTACAAAAGACTCTTCAGAGCCTGCTATGTATTCGGCCATGGCAACAGCTGCGTCATTGGCACTGGCTATGCTGATGCATTTTATCATGGTATTTACATCCTGAGTTTCTCCGGGCTCAAGATAGACCTGGGAGCCTCCCATGGAGGAAGCGTACTCACTGACAGTTACCTGATCCGTCAGTTTAATCTTACCGCTTGCCAGGGCATCAAATATCAGTAAAAGTGTCATTATCTTTGTAATACTGGCAGGCTTTCTCTTTTCATCCTTGTTCTTATCATAAATAACAACTCCAGTTGATCCTTCTATAAGAACTGCCGACTCAGATGTGATATCAACTGCTGCATTATCCTGGGGGACATTCTGTGTGCTGTCCTTCTGAGCACTGTCTTTCTTATCGCCGTCTTTCTGCTCGTTGTCTTTCTGATTACTGTCTTTCTGCTCGTTGTCCTTTTGCTCGTTGTCCTTCTGATTGCTGTCCTTCTGCTCGTTATCCTTTTGCTCGTTGTCTTTCTGATTGCTGTCCTTTTGTTCGTTATCCTTTTGCTCGTTATTCTTCTGACTGCTGTCCTTCTGCTCGTTGTCCTTCTGCTCGTTATCCTTCTGGCTGCTGTCCTTCTGTTCGTTATCCTTTTGCTCGTTGTCCTTCTGGCTGCTGTCCTTCTGCTCGTTGTCTTTCTTATCGTTATCTTTCTGTTCGGCGTCTTTAGCTGCGTTCATCAGACCACTCGTAATTTGTCCGGCCTTTGCAAAGGTTTTTGCTGAGCCTTCTGCGCCTATATTACTGGAAAATAATAACGCAATACATAACACAAAGCATAGAATTTTCGCATATTTCTTATACTTCATACTAACCTCACTAGTCCATAACCTATTAGTATATAATTAGTATGAAGTATCCGATTTTAGACCAACTTTATTCGCTTCTAAGGGCATCTATAGGGTTTAATTTTGCAGCCTTGTTTGCCGGCATAAAGCCAAAGCCCACACCAATTCCGGCTGATACTCCAAAGGCCAGTATTATGGAGTTTATCGTTGGATAGGCATCCAGTCCAAATGCATTACCAATACTGGTGGTCGCTGCCCATCCCAGGATAATCCCCACTGTTCCTCCCAGAATACTGATGGTTGCCGCTTCAATAACAAATTGCAGAAGGATGTCTTTTCTCTTGGCTCCCATGGATTTCCTGATACCAATCTCCCTTGTCCTCTCAACAACGGATACCAGCATGATATTCATGATTCCGATACCGGCAACCAGTAGTGAAATTCCTGCAATACCGCCCAGGATGGAGCCCATCATATTGGTCATCTCCGTTACCTTTTCCAGAAGCTCTGCCATCGTCGATATGGTATACAGGTCTTCATCCTTCATAATATTGTATAAATAGTTATCAAGGAGGGTCTTGCAGATATCTACCTTGTCATCACTTACAGCGGCAAAGCTGTAGTTTGAGATACTGGTTCCGCCCATTCGCACGGCATTGGAATAGGGAATGTAGACACAATCGTCTGCGGAATTTTCCTCGGAATCCGCTTTCTCCTCTTTGATTCCGATAACCTTGTATATCTCACCATTTATCCGGATAGTATCTCCTACTTTGGCTGAACCGTCAAAGAGCTCATTTACGATGTAGGTGCCGATAACACAGCCTTTATAACGGCTCTTAATGTCCGCATAGTCTATAAATCTTCCGCTGGAGAGCTTAAAGTCATTCAAATCGGCATAATCCTCTCCCACTCCGGTAACCGTTGTTGTCATAGAATTGGTTCCGTATTTTAAGGTATACCTGCTCGTAACGGAAGGGGTCACCCCTTCAAATACATTACTGTATTTATCTACAAAGGCATAGACATCATCCACCTTTACGAACCTGGTATCCGTATTGGTTACCGATACCGTCAGCATATTGGTTCCCATGTCGGAAAAGGTGGACAGTACATAATTGGTTACGCCGTTCATAAGGCCGATCAAGGTGATAACAGAGGTAACACCGATTATCATGCCAAGCATTGTCAGAAAGGAGCGCAGCTTATTTCCGATAATACTTTTAATTGCTATTTTAAAGGTCTGAAGTATACTCATGGACGACTCCTCCTGTATTCCTCTACGCTGCCGTCAAAATCAATTTTTCCGTCTTTTAAGGATACAACGCGGTTAGCCTCCGCAGCAATGGACTGGTCATGGGTAATTAATACAATGGTATTCCCTTCCTCATTGAGCTGCTTTAAAATGTCCAGCACCTCTCTGCTGGTCCTGGAGTCCAAAGCTCCTGTAGGTTCGTCGGCGAGAATCAGGGAGGGACTTCCGGCCAATGCTCTGGCAATGGACCCCCTTTGTTGCTGTCCGCCGGAAAGCTGGTTGGGAAAATTCTTATATTTATCCTTTATACCAACCCGGTCAAGAGCCGCCATAGCAAGCTCTTTTCTCTTACGCCTGGATACCCCTGCATACAGGAGGGGAAGCTCTACATTCTCAAGAAGTGTCTGCCTGGCTAACAGATTATATTGCTGAAAGATAAATCCTATGGTCCGGTTTCTGATATCCGCCAGTTCATCTCCTTTTAAAGTAGAAACATCTTCTCCGTTCAGGATATACTGCCCTTCTGTCGGAACATCCAGAGCGCCGATAATGTTCATAATCGTAGATTTCCCGCTTCCCGACTTTCCTACAATAGCAACAAACTCACCATGAAAGATTTTAAGGCTAATTCCGTCATTGGCGCGTACTTCTGTGTTTCCCATCTGGTATATCTTATAAATGTCAATTAAATTAATTAATGGTTCTTTTCCATCCTCCAACCTTTCACTCATAACGGTAACACCTCCTATTTGCCGCCGCTGCCGGAACCGCCGCCCTGGCTTTTACTGCCCTGACTGCCTCCGAAGGAGCCGCTTCTTTGACTGCTTCCGCCGCCTTGCCAGTTACCTCCCTGACCTCCCGGGCCTCCCTGTCCGCCTGGGGCGCCTTCTATATTTATCATTCCGGGCATCATGTTCTGTGTGTTACCGGAGCTGGTACGCTTCACATAGACTTCCTCTCCCGCTGTTAACCCGCTCTTTGCCTCTATATAGTCACCGTCTGTCAGACCGGTTTCTATCTGCACTTCCTTAAAGCCTGCCGGAACATTTCCATTTGCTTTCGTTACCGTAGAATCCTTCACATAAACTGAATTACCGCGCATCAGGGCATCTGCCGGTATGGCCAGAACACCTTCCGCCTTTTCTACAACAATTTCACCGGTTACATTCATGCCGGGAAGTAAATCTCCGATGTCATCAATGCGTACCGTTACAGGGTACTGGGTAACTCCGCCGTTAGTCGTACTTTCAAGACTTATGTTTGTTACCACACCGCTTATTTTCGTATTTTCCAGTGCGTCTGCGGTTACATTGACCTCCTGGCCCACCGCTACACTTCTGACATCCAGTTCATCCACGTACATTTCAAAGCTTACGGCAGATAAATCATAAATGGTACATAAGCTGCTTTGATTATTAATCGTATCTCCTTCCAGCGCATCCTTACTGATCACCTTTCCGGAAATTGGTGCCGTAATGCTGTAGTCCGTCTTGGTATCCACAGCCTCCTCTAAAGAGGATTTTGCATCTTCAATGCTTTCCTTTGCAGTTTCAATGGAATCGTTGGCATTTTCCATGGAATCTTTTGCATTCTCTACAGCCTTTTCGTAGGAATCCAGCTGTTCACTGGTAGAATCCTTATCCAATACCGCTATGGAGCCCCCTGCTGCTACTCTGTCGCCTTCCTCTACCGAAAGCTTTGCTATTTCACCGGCTTTATCTGCCGTTACCACGGTGTCGGTAAGTACCTGAAAGGCTCCTTCCTGGCTGGAGGAAAGGTCTCCTATAGTGGCTGTTGCCTTACTCTCAGTGGTTATACCGCCGGGATTCTTTACCTTTATTGTGACCTTCTTTACAATCCGGTTGCCGCTTAAGGCTTCTTCAAGGCTGCTTACCTTGGTAACAGTACCGGATAAGGCCTCACCGCTGCCTGATAATTCAATGGAAGCCTTCTTCCCGACCAGGGAGGAAACAGCGTCAGAAGCATTAAAATAAACCTCCAGCAGCATGTAGCTGTTATCATAAATCTTGGCAATCTGACCGCCTTTTTGGACATTATCCCCTGCTTTTACCATAAGCTCCGTTATAACACCGGAGTCCGGGGCCGTTAAGTTTAGATTCTTATATTTTTCTACTGCATCGTCGTAATCCTTCTTGGCATCCTCATAGTTTGATTTTGCTTTATCGTAATTTTTAACAGACTTATCATAATTTTTTTCCGCCCTGGAAACGGAGGTTTTCGCCTGGTCAATCTTCTTATCAAGAGTGTCGGTGGTAACCTGGTAGAGGACCTGACCCTTCTTTACCTCATCTCCTTCTTCAAAATCAGCGGATATTACCTCACCTTCTACCAAAGTCTTTACCTCATAGGTATTAAGGGGCTGAACCGTACCGGAGGAAGTCAGGACATTTTCAATATCCCTGGTTTCAACCTTGGCTGTCTGGACCGTATTTTCCGAGGATGTTTTTTGGGTTTTATCGGCTATCAGCTTTTTATAGCCTAATCCAGCCAAAATTAAAAGGATGAGCAGGATAATTACAATACGTATGATTTTTTTCCCTTTGCCTTTTTTTCTTACTTTTCTGCCATTTGCCGCTTCTGTCTTTGTGCCGTCTTTTTTCTTAAACAGACTCATTATCTATCCTCCTTAAAATACTGCTTAATTTGTTTTCTGTGCTATGATGACGCGCACACGGCCTCCCAGGGCTGTGGTTTTATCATAATAAGCTGTCAGTTTATATCTTGTTAAGTCCGATACCTGACTTAACGTTGCCTGGGTATAATTTATTCCGTCATAAAAATAAACCTGTACATTGTCCGATAATAGATATTTCATGGAGGAATCCTGTATGTATGTGGTTCCTGCTGCTTTTACAGAGGTCGACTGCAGCTTCAGAGCAGAGGAGATTACCGTTCCATTTAACATTAAGCCTACCGGTCCGGTACTGTCCGAAAGCACCTTCGTCGATGTGGCAGTAGAGGTTTTTCCATTCAATATGTACTGGCTTGTAATACCGGAACTGTTTGAGCCAGTGACGCCAAGATATATGCCATATTGATATAAATCACCGCTTGCATTGTTGAGAATCAGCTCTGTTATCTCATTTCTGGCATTTAATTCATAATAGATAACACCGCCTGTACCCAGCAGGGTTCCTCCAAGACGGCTCGGATAAAGGGTAACATAGGCTCCGTTGCTGTAATCCAGTATCTTTGCATCGGCTGCCAGCTCATAATTTCCCAGAGCCAGGCCATCTGCGGAAAAGGTCAAATCGGTCAGCAGGGTATTTGCAGATTTGCAGATTTCAACTGTTGAAATTCCGTCGGTATAGGTTATACTTACAAGCTGCCCGGCCATAAAGCTCACCTTTGTATCATCATAGTCCTGCTCAAAGGTGCTGCCACCTGCATCGACCACCGTCATATAGGCTGTATATTTATAATTTCCGTTAACATCGGCTGCGGTGTGGTTTCCTGTGCTTAAAATAATACCCGTTAAAGATACATTGAGCTCATTCACACTCAGGGCATAAACTACGGTATTGTCCTTGCCAAGCAGTAAGGTTACAACATCTCCCTTTCCAAAGCTGCCGCCAGCTGCAAACTGCTCTTTTGCCTCAACTGTACTTAAAGTATACTGGGTTCCTGCTATGGAAACCTGATCCGGTGAAAGGGTTTCCGTGCCGACAGACTGGATAGTACCTGTAATTTTATTATCATATGCCCAGACCGTTTTAAGTTTCGTGGAATAATATAACACGTCATACTGGTCAATTGCCGTTAAGGAAGAAGTCTTCCCATCCTTGTAGTATTTGGCCTGTGCCAGTGCAAAAGGAATCTTCTCTTTCCAGTTGTCCTTTACTACAACAGGCCCTTTCATGGAAGAATTGACTAAGGTAAGATAGTTGATTTCACCATTTGTATCCACCTTATACCCCAGAGTCTCTCCGTAAACTTTTCCCTCTTTTGTAGTTCCTGTCAGTACGTTGTAAAACAGATTGATACAGTCATTTCTTGTAAGGGACTGGTTTGTTGTCTTAGAAATATTTTCATTCAGATTCTTGGTTGTATACAGATTCATCATTCCGGTATATACATTGCCGGTAAAATCCCCGTCGGTATATCCAAGGAGCTTGATAACACCATATACGGCTTGTTTCAAGGTAACCGCTGAGGAAGGCTTAAAGGAACCGTTTATGTAACCGGACATATAGCCTGCTTCCACTGCTGCCTGAATATAGCCTGCTGCCCAATAGGTTTTCTTAACATCTCCAAACAGGCTTACATTGGTTTTAGCTGTTACATAATCTTTTTTTGCAGACAAATTAATCAGCATCTGCGCAAATTCAGCTCTGCTCACATTTGCTGACTGGGCATTGGAGCTGCCCTTGTCCGTATTCATAATCCCAAGTTCATTGATTACTTTTTGTGCATTGCTGCTGTCTGCTTTTACTGAAACAGACGGATACACTGTTGTGACAAGAACAGCCGCAATAAGTATTACCATTAGTAGTTTTCGCTGCATTTAATGTCTCCTTTTCAATAAGTTTACTAATATCAACCAGTAAAATACATTTTCATTCTAAAAATAAGCGGTGATTTTTCTGTGAATAAATTGTGAAAAATTTAAGGATAAATTAAGAAGTTTGAAAAGTTATCGTAATATTTTAGAAAGAATTGAAAGAATTAAAAAACTGCGCCATCTTAAAAAAGATGACGCAGCCAACGAGCTTGCTATTCTTATTTTACTGTGACCTGGCAGGTCAAAAGCTTTCCTTCAACCCTGGCATAAATTACAGCACTGCCTTTTTTCCGGGCTCTTACCTTGCCAAAACGGCTTACAGTTGCTACTTTCTTGTTTCCGCTATACCATTTTACTCTGCCATTTGGCCCCTTTATATACAGCCTGCTGCCGTTCCATTTGGATAGTACGAGCTTTTTACGGCTGATATCTATTACCCTTACTCTGCATTTACGCTCCTTACCATCAAAACGGATACGGATAAAGGTAGTTCCTGGCCGGAAGGCCGTAACCGTTCCGAAAATGTTGACGTCTGCCACCTTTATATCCGTAGAGGAAAAGCTCACCCTCTTATTGAGCCTGAGAAGATAGATATGGAATTCTTCCCCTTTCTTTAAGACAATATCCTCCGCGTTTATCTTCTGGGAAAACGGGTCAAAGATATTGCTTTTATAATAGAGAGAGGTATGGGGTATTATAAGATACCAAAGCAGACCTGCAAAGGCAATGTAATATACAATTGAAATTGGTCCCTGAAAACGGAATAAGCGAAAAAAATCCTTTTTCATCCCTTATCCTTTTCGCTTTTCTTATTATATCTTATTCCGGAATTCCGAATTTATTCAATGGCCAAACCCGAAGCAGCACTCTGCCTCCGATATTTTTCTTTTTAACCGGTCCCACATCGGAATAACGGCTGTCAAAGCTTACCTTCCTGTTATCCCCCAAAACAAAGTATTCATCATCGGCCAGGGTAATGGGATTGGCCGCAATACCTGCCTTGGTTATAGGCTGCTTGCCGTAATGCTCCGTTATTTTCTTGTCGTTAATATAGATGTCTTTGCCTTTTATCTGAACTGTTTCTCCCGGAAGGCCGATAACACGCTTGACAAAGTAATCTTCCTTATCCTGCCTGCCATAGGGATAAAATACAATAATATCAAAACGCTTTAAAGCATTCAGGTGATAACTGATTTTTTCAACCATAAGCTGCTCGCCGTTATGAAGATTATTCTCCATAGAGGGTCCGTCAACGATTGTCTTTTGAATAACGAAGGTAGGAATTACATAGAGGCAGACAGCAAAAATGATTGCATATGTGATGATGTCCTTAATAATAGCCCGTATTTTGGAAGCTGCCTTCTTCTTTTCAGGCAGATTGCCGTTTATGAGCAGATCAGGCTTATCATCCGTCTCGTTTACCTGGACATCTGTGTCCTCGACCTCTGTTACCTCGGTCCCCTGTGTCATTTCATTTGCTTCCGCTTTCTTAGCCGCTTCTTCTGCCGGGGAATCGGCATATTCCTTTGGCTCCTGTTCCATTTTCGTTTCCTTCCGTTTCACTGACTTTACTGATGTTTTAATACTTCAAAATCATTTAGCGGCCATATTCTAACCCAGGCTCTTCCCAAAATACTCTTACGGCTGACCACTCCTACCACAGGATTTCTGCTGTCCTTGCTGTTATTACGGTTATCTCCCAATACGAAATATTCGCCTTTGTTCAGCTTAATTGGTTCGCCTGCAATTCCGGCATCTTCTATTAAAGCATTCCCATAATCCTCTTTCAATATTTCACCGTTAATATAGATATCGCTTCCAATAATCTGAACGGTTTCTCCCGGAAGACCGATAACTCTTTTTATATAATACGTTTTTTTGTCATCTTCATAGGGTCTGAAAACAATGATATCAAAACGTTTAGGATCCCCTTTTTCATAGGATATCTTCTCCAATATCAAGTGGTCCTCATTATGTAGAGTAGATTCCATTGAACTTCCGCTTACCTCTATCTGCTGTCCCACAAAATTATGAATTAACAGCGCAGCAACGATAATAAGTGTAAAATAAATCAGCATATCCCTTATATCCTTGCCGTAACCGGATTTATTTGACGCTGTTTTTTCCTGTTCCGGACTTTCCTGCTCCTTATTAGGCCTATTCTCATCCGCCTCATTGTTTCCTGCTAACTTTTTATCATCCATATTATAGAACCTCCGTATAGAAAGCAAGGCACCCCCGCCATGCCTCCTACCTGCCAAGCTTGCTTTTTAAGGACGTTAGGAGGATAAACGGGAATGCCTTTCGCATTTATTCGGATTTACTTTCCTTTCCTGCTTCTTCATCATTTAGTATCTTTACCTTAGACTGATACATTTCTTCTACTGCAATAGATAAAGGCTTGGAGGTAGTTGCGCGGACCATAGGCTCTGCTCCGCTGATTAACTGTCTGGCTCTTTTTGCTGTCGCAAGTACGATGGAATAACGGCTGTTTACAACCGGCTGTTCTCCGGGTTCAACGTCACTGTTTACTACTTTCATTAAGTCTGTATAGGATGGATGTAACATATTGAATTTCCTGCCTTTCGCTTTATATTAATTGGAATTTATTCCTTGCTGTCTTTCATTCAGAATCATCCCTTGTATTAACACGGTTTGCAATGGTATCCGGTAGCAGAGAGGATAGCACCAGATGTCCGCTGTCCATGACCAGCACTGCTTTTGTCTTTCTTCCGCAGGTTGCATCAATGGCATTTCCTGCATCCTTGGCATTCTGAACCATTCTTTTGATAGGAGCAGCCTCCGGGCTGATGATACCGACTATTTTATCAGCATTTACTACATTACCAAAACCAATATTGATTAACCGATTCATTCCTGTCTCACCGCCTCAGCTATTCTATGTTCTGAATCTGCTCTCGAATCTTTTCAATTTCTGTCTTTAAATCAATAGCCATATTGGTGATGTCAATATTATTGGCTTTTGAAAGAATCGTATTGGCTTCCCGGTTCATTTCCTGGGCAATAAAGTCCAGTCTTCTTCCAACCTCTTCCCCTTGATTTAAACACAGAAGCATATTTTCAATATGACTCTTAAGTCTTACAGTTTCTTCATCTACACATATCTTATCTGCATAGACCGTTACTTCCGTAGCTAAAATACTTTCATCGATCATGGTGTCACCTAAAAGCTCTTCCACTTTGCCTCTAAGCTTCTCACGGTATTCTATCAGAATCTGGGGAGCATAGCCTTCTATGGTATAGACTACCTTAAGCATACCCTTTAACTTGTCGCTTAAGTCCTTCTTCAGATTTTCCCCTTCCTGACTGCGGGATTCCACCATCTGTGCACAGGCACCGGTAACGGCTTCCTCAATGAGATGCCATATCTCCTGTTCATCAGACTGCTCTTCTTCTAAGGTAAACACTTCGGGGTAGGAGGAGAGAATGGATGCTGTTATATCATCCTTTATTCCAAAGGTATCAGCCATCTTCTTTAGATTATCATGATATTCTTTCGCTATGGCCTCATTATATTTTACACAGACGCTGTTTTCCTGATGCTCCTCATAACTGATAAACACGTCTACCTTGCCACGGCTAATATATTTCTTCAAGATACTTCGAATCCCAGCCTCATAAAAGCTCAGTTTCTTTGGTATCTTAATATTAATATCCAGATACCTGTGGTTTACCGCTTTCATCTCCACAACAACCTTGCGCTCTGCATCTGCCCTTTCGCAGCGCCCGAAGCCAGTCATACTTTTCAACATGATTTCACGTTCTTTCATTATTCATTTTTTCTTGCCTGCCTTTTTAAGGCATTTCATCTAATTATAATGGAAATACCTGTACAAGTCAAGAATTTCAGTTTGAATTTATCTTTTAATATTTCCCTGCAGCTTGGCAGAACCTATGAGGATTCACTGCAATATTACATTTGTCACTTGAACCTGTGACATGACACACTTCAAATGACAGGATACATGGAATACAATACCAATCAGTAAATCATTTACTCAATCTAGCAGCCGAAGGAGAAAGGCATGAAAGTATTTTTAAAGTATGTACTAAAAAGCATGACAGAAAAGAAAGGACGGTTTTTACTGCTGCTCATCGCAATATCCATCAGTACCGCATTGTTAGTTGCCAGTACCGGGATGATGGACATTATTTTAGATACCTTGGCCGGTCCTCAACTGGAATCCTACGAAAACAAAGAAATCCTTATTACCTCTACGGATAAAAGCCAGCCCTTTTATTCCGATAAGGGTTTGAAGCTTCAGGGCATCCAAAAAGACAGTATCATAAAAGAGCTCTATGTTAACGGTATGATGCCCGATAAAACAGGTACTGACGATGAAGCAATGCTGAATATCACGGTAATCGGAAGAGAACAAAAGTATATTACCGGTTATAAGCTAATTGAGGGCAGCCTTTCCGGTTTCTTTCATAATTCCTGTATCATCTCAGAAAGAACAGCCGCAAAGCATAACTTAAAGACAGGTGATACCCTTGAGCTGGTCATTGCCGGCAAAACAGAACAGTTTCAGATTACAGCCATCAGTGCTCCTTCCGGTGTATTTTATAATGATAAAAAAGATTCCTTTAGCGTGATTCTTCCTTATGAATATCTAAGCAAGGATTTTAATGCCACAGGAAAGTATAATCTCATTCTGGCCCTTTCCTCCGGTAAGACAGTACAGGACGGCATTGACCAGTTTAACAAAGGGAACTCCTCCTTTACGGCAGATAAGCTATTTGATGAAGCAGCCGTAAAAGAACAGTTTGCCGGTATGGAATCCATATTGTATGTCATGCTGATAATCGTGGTAGTAATGAGCTCTATCATTATTTACAGCTCCTTTAAACTTATTATTACTGAGAGGCTGTCTGCCATAGGCACTTTTCTAAGCCAGGGGGCTACTGCCGGTAAGGTAAAATTCATTCTGTATATGGAAAGCCTTCTGTATGGCATTTGCGGTGCCATATTAGGCTGCTTGCTGGGCGTAGTATCTTTACACATTATAACCCGCATGATATCGCCGCTAAAAGATTACGGCATTTACGGAGCGGTGACTATCGAACCTGCTTATCTGATAAAAGGATGCTTATTCGCGGTAATCCTATCCTTCCTGTCCGTAATCATACCGGTACACAGAATATCACGTCTACAGGTAAAAGACGTTATCCTGAACGATGTAAGAATCCTTAAGACCATTGGTTGGAAGAAATTCATATGCGGAAGCTTCCTGCTCCTTTTATCTTTGATTCTTTTTATCACCTTAAAAAGCAAATTAGGCGGCTTCTCGGCAGTAGTATTAATTGCCTCCCTGACGGGTGTCATACTGGCCTATCCCAAATTAATCGACATCTTATCAAGAGGCTTGTATCACTTATTAAAAGGAAAAAGCAGAAATCTGATTTATGCCATAAACAATCTGCGTACTTCAAAGATTCTGCTTGGAAATATAACCCTGATCATCATTTCCCTTGCTTCCATTATTACTATTTCCTCTTTGGGCTCCAGTATGATTCGTGTTGTGACCCAGGCCTATACCCAACTGGATTTTGATGTTGAGTTGAGCAATATATCCACCTTAAGAGGGAATGAAAAGGAATCGACTGCGGATTATATGGTAAATAAGTTAAAAAGTATGGGTATCAGCGAGAAGGATATTAATCTGATCAACAATCAACAAGGCACCATTGGTAATACCGCATCTGCCAATGATATCAGCCTTAATATTATCGGCACAAACATTGATACCTACACGGAATATAACCGTTATTTAAAGCTGGACAGTAAAGACTACAGCAATTACATTTCTGACTTTAATAAGGATACTAACGGAATTATTCTTACCACCGCATTAGAAAAAAAATTAAAGAATAAAGTTGGGGATACCATTGAACTTACCTGCAACGGCATCAAAAAATCCGTTAAAATATCCGGTATTGTAGATGGCAGACTATTTAATAACGGATACTTCATCCTTATAAAATTAGACACCTTAAAGGAACTTTACGGAATCAATTCCGCAAATACTATTACCTTTCGAAGCGATACAGCCCCCCGGGAGGCAGTGAAAACGCTAAAACCCACGCTTCGGAAAGTTGGTGCCTCAGCCATCACCAGGGATGAGATGTGTGATAATAACGTAGAAAATAACAAGATGATGGTGAAAGCTCTCAGTATTTTTTCCTATATGGCAATCATTATTGCAGCTCTTGGCATTGTAAACAATGTATCCATAAGCTTTTTACAAAGAAAAGGGGAATTTGCTGTCTTGTCTTCTATCGGAATGGAAAATGCCGGACGAACCAGGATTTTATTCTATGAGTCCATTGCTTCCGTAACCTGGGCCATGGTTATTACATCGGTATACAGCATATTCGGACTTAAATTAATATCCGGCCTGTCAAAATCAATTGGTATGCCCCTGTCCATAACGCTGGATTATTCGTCACTGCCCCTTATATATGCTGTCTCGCTGGTTATTGTTTTATTTGCTACCCTGCCCATTCTCATAAGAAGCAGAAAGCTATCTGTCATCCAGGAAATTAAGTATGAATAGACCATTACAACATGAAAATCATTACAAACAGGAGGTCAATCCAATGAAGGCAATTGAAGTGAATGGATTAAATAAAAAATTTATAACCGGGAAAGAAGAAGCCCATATTCTGAAAAATCTCACGTTCAGTGTAGAGCAGGGTGAATTTGTTTCCATAATGGGGCCCTCAGGAAGCGGTAAATCAACCCTGTTATACCTGTTGGGAGGCTTGGATAAACCAAGCAGCGGAACAATTAAACTAGACGGTAAGGATCTTAGTTCCTTTAAAAAGAAAGCAATGAGCAAATTAAGAAGAACAAAAATAGGCTTTGTATTTCAATTCTATAATTTAGTACAGAATCTGAATGTCGAGGATAACATCCTGCTTCCAATCATCCTCGACGGTAAAAATCCCAAGCAATATGAAAAGAAGCTTAAGGAAATTCTGGAAGTCATCGGCCTGGCTGACAAAAGAAAATTGACCCCACGGGAATTATCCGGCGGGCAGCAGCAAAGAGTTGCAATTGCCAGGGCTTTGATTGCAGAACCGGACATTATTTTCCTAGACGAACCCATCGGTAACCTGGACTCTAAAACCGGAAAAGAGATTATGGAATTATTCCGTACGATTAATGTGACCTATAAAAAGACATTAATTCAGGTAACCCATTCGAACAATGCCGCTTTGTATGGTACCTCTATTATCCGCTTAGTGGATGGAGAAATAGTTGAACACAGTGAAATCGCTTTAGCCGCAATGGATTCCTCCTGCCCGGCATAGCAGTTCCCTTTACCTTTGGAAGAATCAGCATTTACTGCTCCGACCCCTGGTGCGTGATTGCTGTTCTCAATATATTATTTCCTGCTTCCTGTCATTGCGTGGAAGCTGTCATCACACCAAAAAGTCCGGCTGGTTTTGCCGGACTTTTTGGGGCTATCTCCTATTATGGATTTTTACAACCTTTCATATGATATTTCAAGTAATATAGACTAATTATCCTCCAAATAATATAGACTAATTTTCACAAAAATAATATAGACAAATTTTCACCACTTCTTGCATGGCACACCAGCAAATGGTATACTTTATATATCTGTTGTTTTATATTTACTTTATATCCTGCAGATAGAATCAAACAATTGAAGGAGAAGAAAAATGGCTCTGGACGGATTTGTAGTCGCCAATGTCGTTTCGGAATTAAAGGATAAATTAATAGATGGAAGAATTTCTAAGATATCCCAGCCAGAAAAGGACGAATTGGTATTAACCATAAAAAGAGGAAAAGACAGTTACAAGCTTTATTTATCAGCAAATGCAAGCCTGCCGTTAATTTACCTGACGGAGGAATCCAAGCAGAACCCAATGGTGGCACCGGGGTTTTGCATGCTTTTACGGAAGCATTTAAACAATGCCAGAATTCTGGATATCTTCCAGCCTGGCCTGGAACGCATTATCCGTATTAAAATCGAACATTTAAATGAAATGGGTGACTTATGTATAAAGTACCTCATAATTGAAATCATGGGAAAGCACAGCAACATTATCTTCTGCGATGAGGAAGATATCATAGTGGACAGTATCAAGCGAATCTCCCATATGGTAAGCTCTGTCAGGGAAGTCCTTCCGGGAAGGCCGTACAAAATTGCACAGACCGGTGAGAAGTCAGATCCCCTTACTATTACCCTGGATGAATTCAAGGCCTCTGTACTGAATAAGCCGCTGCCTTTGGAAAAAGCTATCTATTCGGCTCTTACAGGCTTTAGCCCTCTCATGGCTACGGAACTGGTCCACCGCTCCTCTCTGGGTTCTGCCCCCTCTGCCAATGCACTGACAGAGGAAGAAGGCCTGCACTTATTCCGTAACTTTGAACATATGAGGGAGGATTTGATAAATTCCAGATTTTCTCCCAATATTGTCTTTGATGGTAAGGAACCGGTGGAATTTTCCTGCTTCTCCTTAAGCTGTTATAAAGACCTTGAAGTGTACGGTGAGGATTCCATTTCAAAGATTCTGGAAACCTTCTATTCCTCCAAGAATACTGTATCCAGAATCCGTCAGAAATCCACGGACCTTCGCAAGATTATTACAAACGCAATGGAAAGAGCCGTAAAGAAATATGACTTGCAGCTTAAGCAGTTAAAGGATACGGACAAAAGGGATAAATACAGGATATACGGTGAACTGATTAATACTTATGGCTATCAGGTGGAGTCAGGAGCAAAGTCCTTTCAGGCTCTTAATTATTACACCAATGAAGAAATCACCATTCCTTTGGATGAAACCCTTACTCCTGCCGAAAATGCCAAGCGTTATTTTGAAAAATATAATAAATTAAAGCGGACTTATGAAGCTCTTACCAAGCTTTTGGAAGAAACAAAGGCGGACATCGAGCATCTGGATTCTATTAAAACCTCTTTGGATATGGCCCTTGCAGAGGAAGACCTTGCTGCCTTAAAGGAAGAGCTCATGGAGTTTGGCTATATGAAGCGTAAGTTCTCAAAAGCTCCCGGCAGCAAAAGCGGCGGAAAAGTCAAGGCTGCCAAGAAAATCACCAGCAAGCCCTTTCACTATATTTCCTCTGACGGCTTCCATATGTATGTAGGAAAAAACAACTACCAGAATGACGAATTAACCTTTAAATTTGCCACCGGTGGAGATTGGTGGTTCCATTCCAAGAAAATCCCGGGTTCCCATGTTATCGTAAAAGCCAATGGCACTCCCCTGCCTGACCGTACTTTTGAGGAAGCCGCCGGCCTTGCTGCCTACTACTCAAAGGGCCGTGAAAATGACAAGGTAGAAATCGACTATACAGAGAAAAAAAATGTTAAAAAGCCCGGCGGAGCCAAGCCTGGATTCGTCGTATACTATACAAACTTTTCAATGGTAGCAGCCCCTAGCATTGACGGGCTTAAAAGCGCAGAATAAAGAAGCATTTTATGATTAGAGCAGTAATATCCCCAGGCTACAATACCTGGGGACTTTTACTATGTGCAAAAGAATAAATGTTCTGGTATTATAATCTCATGAAATTATCTTATAAAAACACCCCGAGGATGCTTCATGAATTAATTATTTGACGGAATTATCAGCCCTATAATGACCAAAATAAATCCAACATATAACCCATAGGTTAATATCCCTTGGATGTAGTCACTTAGGCTAAATAAACTACCTATATAAAAGAATCCCCCTATTATCATTAGAGCAAATCCTAAAATAATTATCTTAATTTTTCCATCCATATTAACCATATCTCCTTTGTTCGCTCAAGTATATTATACAAATAATACCATACTTAAAAGGTTATCACAACAAACAGGCACGTCCTATATATCAGATGTACCTGTCTGCTGATTCATACTTTCGCCTCTCTCTGTTCACAAACTTTTCAATAACCTGTCATATCCAGTACATATATGAACAGTATACTAAATTCATCGCGTAAAACAAGGTTCCCCACCTTGCTAACATAAAACTTTTTTTCATAAATTGGCCAGTAGGATAACCTGCTGGCCTCTCCTCTTTCTAAGGTTTATTTTCATTCTTTATGGGCTAATGACACGCCAGGCTGAAATATACTTTCCAGAGTTGTCCTGACTTTCCTTGCTGCTTCATCACATTTTGCACCAGTGGTCAATTCCTTTATCCTACTGTTAGCCATTCCATCTATATTGATTTCATGAACATCTTGATTAATAGCTTTTTCCAGACTGAATTCTTGATTAATAGCTTTTTTCCAGACTGAATAAAAGTCGATGCAGCGCTTAAGTTTATCTTCCATGATTGACTACTTAATTTTGTGTACAAAAAACTACCAACTGATGTTGATAGTTGGCAGCTGTGAATTATACTTCTTATTCAAAATTATGCACATTTATTATTTAAAAGATATATACCGTTCCAGTTTCTGAAAACACGAGATCATCTGAATCAATGTAATCGGCAATGTCTGTCCAATTATTAATATCGTGTTCAGAACTTCCATTATTTATGTTTTCTTCAGGATAATCCATAATTTCCAGATATTCTTTTATGATTTTTCCATTCTTAATTCAATAAATTCCCCGGAAATGTCTGCATCATTATAACCGGCTACAATCAAATTTTCACTATGGGCAAATTCCAGCCATGTATTTGCTGGTATAGAAAAGTATGAGCCCGAAATATCTTCAAATATTGTCCAGCCATTCTTCTCATATGCATACAGAACACTGCCTTTCCAGTTACCCTGATTATTTAAAGATACCTGTACAATTTTATCTGATGTGGTTTCAACTTTTTCTATAAAAGGTTTCCCCCCCATTTCTTTGCATAACCTTTTTACTGCCTCTCCTTCTGGAAGTTTAATCCTAAAATAACTGGGGTTCATATCTCATACCTCCGAATAATATACTGATTAAATTTAATATGTTTATAATACACCATTTTCTGCCAGCTATCAATATACGACAATTTATCTCAAGTTTATTCATCTGTTCTCATACAGTTATATTTACAGTAGTATCTTGAATATTAAAACCCGGCTGAAATTTTAGAGATGCACAAAACTATCATACCAATATGTTGCTAGTCGATCAGTTACTTGCTTAACTATGTACTCATATACAAAATTACCTATTAAGTTTCCACTCGCATCGTTCTCTAAATAATATTTTTAAACATCACTAAATTCAAATTCTTTTCCACGCTCCATAGTGCTATACTTTTTAGCCTGAAACCATCCTTATTAAGATTAATATGGGTTACTTTTTGTAAATCAATTATACTACTACTCATTATGCATCCCTCCTATAATAAAGGACACGCCCTAACTGACGTGTCCTTAAAAAACTATTACTTTTTAGGCGGTATTACTAATCCAGCAATAATTAATATAAACCCAATATACAAACTATTAATTAATGTAATTTGAATACGAGGTAAATCTACTTTACTTGCTGATCCAGCTATATATATGAATCCTCCTAATAACATTAGTGCAAATCCTAAAATAATTATCTTAATGTTTCGATTCATACTACTACCTTATATCCAATTTATCTTGAATAGTATATCTATCTCTGGATACTGATGTGCCAACACTAATTCCCCACGGGTAACTAACAGAAAAATCACCTATAGAGGAGTGTACATCATCATATTCACCAAACGCAGAACATATGGTGTCAGATGCATGTTTCTTTGTCGCTGTAAAAGATATTACTCCCTCCGTATTAGCTAACTCAGTGGTGCCAGAACCATAATAGTATGAATAACTGAATCCAATAGAATTGGCAGTAGTCGCTTGTATAGTTAGATTTCCTGCGTTAGTACTAAATTGCATTTTCTTTCTCATATATTATTCCTCCTAAGTTATTTTTTATTACTGCAGCATACATATAATAACATTAAGTACTTTTTTTGTAAATGACTATTGCAATAGTATAAACAGAAAAATGTTCCATCCGTTTACTTCGCTATACAGGTATGAGAATAAGTGAAATCCTGGCTTTACATACAAGTAATATTGATTTAAAATGAAAAGTAATAAATGAAACGCTTAAAGTTGATGAAATATATGATTTTTATAGTTAGTCAAAAGTCAGCCAACCTTAAACAAAAAATGCCTGATGTATTGTAAATACACCAACTTAGGAGGAAACTTATGATTAGAGCAGATTACCATGTACATTCCGAATTTTCCAGTGACTCGTCCACTCCTATGGAGGATATGATAGAAAAAGCAATTGAGCTTGGACTTGAAAGGATTTGTTTTACCGACCATATGGACTATGACTTTCCGGTTACTTCTACCTATACCTTTGTCTTCGAGCCGGAGGATTATTTTCGAAAACTTGCGGAGTTAAAAGGTAAATATGAAGGTAAAATAAAAATACTAAGAGGCATTGAGCTGGGACTCCAGCCCCATCTGGGTCAACGCTACCAGCAGCTGGTAAATGAGTATCCTTTTGATTTTATGATTGGCTCCACCCATTTGGTCAGGAAGCTGGACCCTTACCTTTCTGAATACTGGGACGGCCGCTCAAAGGAAGAAGGAGTACGTATGTACTTTGAAGAGATAACACAGAATCTTATAACAAATCCCTGCTTTCTTATAAATGGGCATTTAGATTACATGATACGCTATGCCCCCGACACAAACAAGGATTTTACTTATGAGAAATATGCTGAATCCATAGATACCATGCTGCAGACTATTATCGATCATGGCAAAGGTATTGAGGTCAACACCTCCGGCTTTAAATACGGCCTGTCCGTGCCCCATCCTCATACGGATATCCTAAAGCGCTACAGGGAGCTTGGCGGAGAGCTGATAACAATAGGCTCCGATGCACATAAGCCAGAGCATCTTGCCTTTGACTTTGACCGGGCAGAAAAACTCCTGCTGGAGCTGGGCTTCCGTTATTATGCTGTTTATGAAGAACAAAAACCTATCCTCCTGCCGCTTGGAAAATAAGCTGATAACTTTGCTATTTGCTTTGCCTGCAAAATCTTCAGCACCTGAGTATCTATTATCAGTAAAGCCGGTGTAATAAAATAAAAAGCCATGACACTTTTTAAGTGAAATGGCTTTCTTTCTTATATCTGATTAATTAATATTAAGGACATCAAGCTGTTTGGATTGTTTTACAGGACTCAATCATATTAATTATGACCTTATAATAGTACCGCCTCCCAGCACATAATCCCCATCGTAAAATACCACTGCCTGTCCGGGTGTTACAGCTCTTTGTGGTTCTTTAAATATACATTCTATAAGGTCTGCTCCTGTCTTTCGAATAACAGCCCTGGTGCCTCTGTGATTATACCTTATCTTAACATCCACTTCCATTTCACCCTCTAAATCTTCTACGGACATGAAATTAAGATTATTGGCATAAAGTTTGTCAGAAAAGACCTCGTCTCCTGTGCCTATTACTACTTCATTGGTATCCGGGCGGATATCTACTACAAATACAGGATATCCTAATGCAAGGTTTAAGCCCTTACGCTGGCCGATAGTATAATGGATAATTCCCTGGTGCCTTCCAATAACTTTTCCATCCATCGTCACAAAGTTACCTGCCTTGGCTTCCTCTCCTGTGTATTCCTCAATGAATTTAGCATAATCCTTATCGGGAATAAAACAGATTTCCTGGCTGTCCGGTTTGGAGGCAATTCTTAGATTGATTTTTTTAGCAATCTCTCTTATCTCCGTCTTATTATAATCTCCCACAGGCATCAGGGTATGGGACAGTTGATGCTGAGTCAGATTATATAAAGCATAGGTTTGGTCTTTTTCTACTGTTACGGACTTTTGAAGGGTATACCTTCCATTCTCCAGCTGCACAACCTTAGCATAATGTCCCGTTGCAATATAATCAGCGCCAATATCCATGGACCTCTTTAAAAGGGATTCCCATTTAACATACCTGTTACAGGCAATACAGGGATTAGGTGTATTACCACTTTGGTATTCCTTTACAAAATAATCCATGACAGCGCATTTAAATTCCTGTTTAAAATTCATTACATAGTAGGGAATCTCAAGGGCAAAAGCAACTCTTCTGGCATCTTCCACAGCACTTAAGCCACAGCAGCCGCCGCTTTCTTCCTGTATGGTTCTTTCCTCGTCCTGCCATATCTGCATAGTAACCCCGATAACATCATATCCGGCTTCTTTCAGCAGATAAGCAGTAACAGAGGAATCCACACCTCCTGACATCCCGACTACTACTTTCTTCTTGTCCAAACTAATCCTCCTAGCTCCAACAGCAATAAATATCTTCTAGCAGATATTTATTTTCAATTTAGTACTCTTCCGTTACTTCCTCTTCTCCGATATCGGACTTCGGTTTTTCCAGACCATCAATCACAATGTTGTTCTTTTCCGCATAATCCCAGAGTGCTGCATGAATTGCCTCCTCTGCCAGTAAGGAACAGTGAACCTTAACGGCAGGAAGTCCATCCAGGGCATCCATAACTGCTTTATTGGTTATCTTAAGTGCTTCATTGATGTTCTTTCCTTTTACCAATTCGGTTGCCATACTGCTGGTTGCTACTGCGGCACCGCACCCGAAGGTTTTGAATTTAACATCATTTATGATTCCTTCCTCATCAATATCCAGATAGATACGCATGATATCACCGCATTTTGCATTTCCTACGGTACCTACACCACTGGCATTTTCTATCTCTCCGACGTTTCGGGGATTTGTGAAATGATCCATTACTTTCTCGCTGTACATCTTAATTCCTCCGTTGTTTCCTGATGTCCGTGCTTTCAGTTCCTATTGCCAATCAGGATTTCTTCTAAATTTATATCGGTTTACTATATCCGTTTTTTCTCTGTATTTGTACCTTTTTTCCAACAGCTATCATAAAATATGCTTTTGCATTCAGGTAAATTATTTATGCCTGCTCTTACTGCCTGCTCATGCTCTTTACAAAATCTTCATAAAGAGGAGACATAGAACGGAGCTTTGTAACAATTTCCTTAATGGTATCCACTACATAATCCATCTCTTCCTTGGAATTATCATCGCCAAGGGTAAGACGTAAGGAGCCATGTGCGATTTCGTGAGGAAGTCCGATTGCCAATAGCACATGGGAAGGGTCCAGTGACCCGGAGGTACAGGCAGAACCGCTGGAAGCACAGATGTTCTGCATATCCAGCATAATCAGCAGGGATTCTCCTTCAATAAACTGAAAAGCAAAGTTTACATTGTTGGGCAATCTCCCGGTTCTGTGTCCGTTTAACCTGACATATGGGACTTCTTTTAATACTCTGTCAATCAGATAATCCCTTAATTCAATTTCCTTTTTCTGACGTTCCTCCATTGTATTCATGGCTATTTCTACTGCTTTGCCAAAGCCTACGATACCAGGCACATTTTCTGTTCCCGCACGTCTTTGCCTCTCCTGGGCTCCGCCGTGTACAAAGGATCTTAATTTAAGACCCTTCTTTATATATAAGAAACCAATACCCTTAGGACCGTTAAGCTTATGTCCGCTTGCGCTTAACATATCAATATTCATATCTTTCACATCAAGGCTTACCTGACCGAATGCCTGAACAGCATCCGTGTGGAAGAAAATGTTATTGGCTTTTGCGATTTCACCGATTTCCTTTATGGGCTGGATTGTTCCAATTTCGTTATTTGCTGCCATAATGGATATTAATATGGTAGTAGGCCTGATTGCCTTCTTTAATTCCTCCATTTTAACAACGCCGTATTCATCTACATCAAGATAAGTAACTTCAAATCCTCTTTTTTCCAGATATTCGCATGTATGAAGAATTGCATGGTGCTCAATTTTAGATGTGATAATGTGATTTCCCTTATCACTGTAAGCTTCCGCAGTTGCTTTAAGGGCCCAGTTATCAGACTCTGTTCCTCCTGCCGTAAAATAAATCTCATTGCTTTCGGCATTTAAAGCCTTGGCAATTGTATTTCTTGCCTCATCCACAGCTTTCTTATTCTGTGTGGCAAGTTCATAAACGCTGGAGGGGTTTCCATAATACTCTGTAAAATAAGGTAACATAGCCTCCACTACAGCAGGACGTGTCTTTGTTGTAGCTGCATTGTCCAAATAAATCTTCTTTTCCATCTGTGTCATCTCCTAAATTGATTGAAATCTTATTGCCCGCATGAAGGCTTAATACGGGTTTCCTTGCTCTCAGACGTATTTTCATTTGTAATACGCCTGCCCTCTTCCAGCAGTTCCGAGAGGAGCATAGTATCCACCGTATTATTTATACTATCACTTATACGCATCCAGACATATTTTGTTACACATGAATTAGCTCCCGTACAGGTATTGCTGCTGCCTTCAATTTCTGCACAGTCTACGGGATTCAAATCTCCCTCAAGAGCTCTTAATATATCTCCCACCGAAATTTCCTCCGGCTTCTTTGCCAGAACATAACCGCCCTGGGCGCCACGGATGCTGTTTACTATTCCTGCCTTTTTTAACTTGGCAATCAACTGCTCCAGATAGCTGATCGAGATACCTTGTCTTTCCGAAACTGAGCTTAGTGCCACTGCTTCATCCGCACTATTTAAAGCCAGATCGACTACTGCCCTTAAACCATATCTTCCTTTCGTAGATAATTTCATTGTACCACCTCTCTATTAGCTACTGAAATTCCTACCATTTTATTTCCGAGTAAATTAGTGTACATTACAAAAATAATAGCATTGTGTATTTAAAAAGTCAATATACTTTACCTTCTATTTTAATTCTTTCTTGTTCGTCCAATGAATATATTAATATGAATCAATGGTTAATTAAAGGTTTGTCTAATTTATGTCAAAAAGCAAAAGTAATTTAATAAAGGGTACCCTAATCCTTACCTTAGCCGGGTTCCTCACCCGGATAGTCGGCTTCTTCTACCGCATCTTCCTGTCCAATGCAATGGGTGCCGAGGCTCTTGGTGTATATCAGCTTGTATTTCCTATCTACAGCATATGTTTTACTATATTTGCTTCCGGTATACAAACTGCCATATCCACTTTAGTAGCTAACGAACTGGGAAAACAGCGCTATACAGGAATTATGAAGGTATTAAGAAACGGAGGGCTGATATCTGTCAGCCTGGCACTGCTCCTTTCCTTTTTTACCTACCGTTATTCCTCCTTCCTTGCTGTACATATATTAAGGGAGCCGACTACTGCCTCCTCCCTTAGAATCCTTGCTATATGTTTTCCTTTTTGCGGTATCACTTCCTGCATCAATGGCTATTACTACGGACTGAAGAAAGCCGGAATCCCCGCAACTACCCAGCTCTTAGAGCAGGTTATAAGAGTTCTTGCCGTCTATTTTATTGCTGCTTCCGCCGGCGGGGGCAGCTTAAAGGTTACCTGTGACCTTGCGGTCCTTGGTATTGTATTCGGGGAAATAGCTTCACAGCTTTATAACGTTGGCTCCATGTTTCTTAATAAAACCTCCAGAAACATCCGTAATCTGTCCTCGTCCTTTGAAGCATTGAAGTCTTCCGGTCCCATGTCCATGAATACGAAGGGTGACGGTCTGACCAGGAGCCTGGTTAAAATGAGTATTCCGTTAACCGCTAACCGCTTACTGATCAGTATTCTTCATAGCATAGAAGCAATCCTGATTCCCGCCATGCTGAAAAAATACGGCTTAAGCAGTGAGGAAGCCTTAAGTATATTTGGTGTCCTGAGCGGCATGTCCCTGCCTTTTATCCTATTTCCCTCAGCCATCACCAATTCACTTTCGGTGCTCCTGCTGCCCACTATCTCCGAAGCCCAATCGGCCGGCCAAAACAGCCTGATTGAAAGGACCTCCGCTATCACTATAAAATACAGCCTGCTTATCGGCATATTAAGCACCGGTATCTTCATAACCTTCGGCAAGGAAATGGGGAATCTGGTATATCATAACAGCCTTTCCGGAGATTTCCTTGTCATATTGGCATGGCTGTGCCCTTTTCTTTATATCACTACAACACTGAACAGCATTATCAACGGCCTGGGACTTGTTCATCTGACCTTTGCAGGCACTGTACTTGGACTTATTGTAAGGATAGTTATTATTATTGCTCTCGTACCAATGCAGGGAATAAACGGTTATCTGTTAAGCCTTTTGGTAAGCCAGCTTATTATGACAATCTTTGGAGCTATCCTTGTAATCAAATATATCCATCCGCCCTTTCAGGCCATGGAGGTTATTGCAAAGCCCGGTATCATCGTTGCCCTGTGCAGCTTTCTAATCCATCAGTTTTATTTACAACTGCCTGCTGCCAGCCAAAGCTTAAAGTCCGTATTGCTGTTATGTGTATTAATACTTTGCGCCAGTATACTCCTGATGTATATGACTAAAATAATAAACTCAGAGGATTTTAAGTAAAAAGCTTGAAGCTGCACTTGCTAAGTATAAAGCTTGAAACTGTTCTTGCCCTCATCTTTTACGGAATAAAGTGCTTTATCCGCACAATTAATTAATTCCGTATAGGTGGTACCGTCTTCCGGATATACAGAAATCCCTATGCTTCCGGATACATATACCTCCTGCCCGTTCACCTCATAGGCAGTGCTGAGGGCTTCCCTGAGCAGGTTTGCTTTATCAATAATGCATTCCATGCTTTCCATATAGCCTAAGAAAACAATAAATTCATCACCGCCGATACGTCCGATAATCTCTCTTGAAAATATCCGCCTGATTTTATCTATAATAAACACCAGGATATTATCACCGATAAGATGTCCGTAGCTGTCATTTACACGCTTGAAATCATCTATGTCTATCATCATAAGTATGTGCTTTGAATTATTGTTGCGCTTTAAGTAATCATCTATGATTTCCTTTGTAGTAACTTTATTATAAACGCCAGTCAGCAAATCCCTCTTGGCTTTATATTCAAGCTTCTGCAATTCTTTTTTGTGCAAATCGATATTTACTACCTTGCCAATAACACTGATGGCCACTTTATTCTCGTCATAAATCGTCTTGCCTCTGATATGGCACCAGACCAGATCCTGATTTACATTTTTAATACGAAATTCTGCCTCAATCATTTCTTTTCCGCTTTTCAGAGTTCTTGCAAAAAGCTTAAGATCCTGAAAATCTTCCGGATGAACCATGTCTTTGTTATAGGCATCCACAGCTGAAAAATTCTCAATGACCGGGTCACGTCCATAAACCTCTTTGTACTTGTCCGCAAATATCATGATGTCGTCGTCGACCTTATATTCAAAAAGGATATCATTTGATATCTCAGCAGCAATCCTGTATCTTTCCTCCTCTAACATAAGCTTATCCTGCATATTCTTTAGATCGGTAACATCCAGCAGAACAGCTGAAAAAGCCTTTTCTCCTTCCCTGCCTAGAATGTAATTACCGTTAAGAAGGACATTGATAACATCTCCGCTGCGGGTAACCATACGCAATTCAATCTGCCGGTAAATACCATTTGAAAATTGTTCTTTCAGTCCCTTTATTTTCTCCTGGTCCTCCTTATAAACAAAATATAAGAAACAGTTATCATATTCCTTCTCGATTTCATACCGGTCATAGCCTGCTATTTCATAAAATTTTGGATTGGCATAAGTAATCCGGTACCCGGGCTCCAGACAAAAATTGAGAAAACCGGCATGAACACTTTTTGTGATATGGGCTAATTCCGTTGTAGCCTTCTTCACCTTGTTATTGCAAATTATACTGACGGTAAAGCTTACTATCAGTGATAGTAATAAAAGCAAAAACAGGAATAGCACACCTCCCATTTTTGCTGCCTCATCAAATACTTCATTATCCTTTACTGCCAGGTTTATTATAAGTAATACGCTTGCACATGCTGCCAGTCCGAGAGAGATTCCAATGGTATTATTCAGTCTGGGAATCCCTTTTTTCAGAATATTATCGGTATTAATCTCCTTCATTTTCATCACCCTTCCAGATTTGTACATAGACCTACCGTTTTCAGTCACTCCAAATCTGTTTTTTACAATACGAATGAAAGGATAAACGTTAAAAAAAGCTCACGCTTTTACATTGAGCTTAGACTGCAACATATCCCATTTCGTGCAACTGGCTGTCATATCTGCGTACAGATTTAGACCCTAAGCTTTGCGTCCTCATCTTTCAATGAGTTTGCCTATATAAATATAGGTCTATTGTACTATACAGCCTTTCTATTTGCAAATTAAATCATGCACCAAAATATTACATAATACACCAGTTTACTTCCTTTGTCTGCCGCTCCCGGCTCAAGTTTAAGAGGACCAATGCCTATCTGCAATTTGATAGATGGGATCATCCTTTCGTATGCAATCCACTAAAACCTGGATCATCAGCTCATCAATCTCAGGGTCATCCTTGATCCGGTCAAGGATTTCAAAAGCTGTACGTCGCAGCGGCTCGGGAGTTGACAGCCCTGTAAACTTCATAGCAAATCCCTTGGCATCAATCTCAGGCTGCCGGGCAGCATAAGCCAGCAGACTGGCCGCCGTGGAAGCTTCTTCATAGTCATCATCATATGCCAGCATCAGCAGTCCCTCTTCATTTAATTGTATTTTGGGATAAAGTGCCAGGCAGCCTGCCTCCCGGCAGGTTGGATACCGGATGGCGGCATCAGCATACTCCAGAGACCATGAGGGAGGAAGTTTAACAGGATGCTCTGCCGCCGTTTGAAGAGGCTTTATCAGTTCTCCTGCCACCTGATGATCAAAGAGCTTTTGCTGCTTTGGGGACAATAGCTCCGCTGCAGCGGTCTCGCTTCCGTCGGGCCAGACTATATACGGAACTCCCTTCCGCCAAATGCGGTCTGGCTGGGCGAGGGTCAGGCAAGGCACCTTCGCACCTTCCAGCGCACAGGCACAGGTTCTGTGATGACCGTCCAGCAGCACACTCATATAACCATAAATATAATAAGCTAGGACGGGCGGAAGCTTCTTTCCAGCCCTGATACTTTCCCTGTAATAATCAACACGCTCCGGATCGTATTTCTGAGCCGGCTGGGATGGATAAAGAAAACAGGGAAAGCAAGGCAGTACACGATAGTTTTCAGAATCATAGAGTTCTGCCGTTGCTCCGAATGCAGTCAGCTCTTCCGGCACCTCCCAAAAGAAACGGCCATCTCCGTCAGTGGGAAAATATTCTGAATACGACAGGATATATAAACCTGGATAGAGCAGCCCAAGGATTGGCTGCAGGCCCTTCAAGGCATCGTCAAGTTCTGTATATGGCCGGCACAATGCTTTTAAAGCATTCGCAATTTCACTGGAATCCTCCGGCAGTCCATACCCGGCAGCCAGCAAGCTCTCGCAGGTCGGACATCCGCTGGACTGTGTCCTGACAAGGGGCGTATCATTCAGCATCAATGCAGAGCAAAAATCTTCATAAGGCGGCTCGTCCTTACTTTGCTCAAACCGGACCATGCGCAGATTACCGGTACTGTTTTCAACAGAAAACAGCAAATGCTCTGAGGGAAATCCGGGCATATTACCTTTATGTAATGTAATGGAATTGACTTTAGTTTTATGGAACAATATGCTTCCACCTCCTGCTTCGGATTAAAATAATCCTGCTTTCTTTAATTTATCTCCGCTTCACTTTATCTCTTACTATCAATCAGTATACCATACGTTTATACTAAAAACTATTAACTGGTTTTCCTAACCCTGATATTTGTTTAGTATATGCCTATATTAAAAGCCTGCCGTTTTGAGGTTTTATAGGCCCGTACAACCGCTGGCTGTGCCGCGGGCGGCGCTGGAAATACACAGCCCATGTATGTCATCATTTACAACGGGAAAAGATATGTGTATAATAATCATGCGGTCAGAAAGGAAAGGTTTCATATTAAATAGTTTCAATTGCTTCCGACCCAGTAAAATTTATATGCACTTATTGCTATTATAGTAGCTTATACCGATTATAGAAAGAGGTTCCTAAATGAATAAGAAACCCAAAGGTCATTTAATAAGAACAGTCATGCCGGATTCCATTGGGGAAGAAATGGGAATAGAACCCGGAGACTATCTTATTGCTATTAATGACGAAGAAATAGATGATGTCTTCGATTACCAGTACCTGATCAAAGATGAATATATAGAAACTCTTATCCGGAAAAGCAACGGGGAAGAATGGATTCTGGAAATAGATAAGGAATACGACGAGGATTTGGGCATAGATTTTGAGAACAGCCTTATGAGTGATTACCGCTCCTGTCATAACAAATGCATTTTCTGTTTTATTGACCAAATGCCGAAAGGAATGCGTGAGACCCTGTATTTCAAGGACGATGATTCCAGACTGTCGTTTCTTCAGGGCAATTATATCACCCTGACCAATATGTCTGAAAAGGATATCAATAGGATAGTCCGCTTTAATCTTGCTCCCATTAACATATCCGTACAGACGACCAATCCCGAATTGCGCTGCAAGATGCTTCATAACCGTTTTGCCGGACAAGCCCTGAAAAGTCTCGACAAATTGTATGAAGGCCGAATCGAAATGAACGGACAGATTGTTTTATGCAAAAATGTCAACGATGGCACAGAGCTTGAAAGGTCCATAAACGACCTATCCAAATACCTTCCCTTTATGAGAAGTGTTTCCGTAGTTCCCGCCGGAATTACGAAATACCGGGATGGGCTGTATCCTCTTGCTTTATATAGTAAGGAGGAGGCAGGAGAGGTTATAGACCTGATTGAGAGTCATCAGCAGGAATATTATGATAATTTCGGGCTTCATTTCATACATGCAAGTGATGAATTTTACATTACTGCCGAACGTGAATTTCCGGAGGAAGAACGCTATGATGGTTATATACAGCTAGAAAACGGCGTAGGCATGATGAGACTGTTCATAAATGAATTTCATGAAGCCTTAAAGAATCTTTTGGAGTCAAAAGAATATAATGATTTAAAATTATCTGTACAAAGAAACATTACCGTTGCTACCGGAAAGCTGGCATATAAAACCCTCCGCTCCTTTTCAGAGGAAATCATGCAGGCATTTCCCAATATAAAGATTAATGTAGTATGTATCAGGAACGATTTCTTTGGTGAAACGATAACCGTAGCCGGACTGATTACAGGACAGGATTTAATAAAGCAGCTTAAAGAGCTTAAGGAGAAGGGAACCGATTTAGGAGACAGCCTTCTTATTCCCTCAAGCATGCTAAGAACCGGAGAAAATGTATTTCTTGATGATATTACCGCTGAGGAAGTGGTGAAAGAACTTAAAATAGAGCTTGTACCCATTGAATCCGGCGGCAAGGATTTTCTATATTCTGTCTTGAATAAAGACCACCGGATGATGAGAAATAACGAAAACTTTGTTTATGTTAAAGCATATGAAGAATAAGCGGTAAAATCCTTTATGGATTCTTCGGAATAATTTTTAATTCTGGTTTTTATAATTTTATATTCTTGATTAGCTCAGTAATTTAGTTTGTGTAAGCTTTGTTTTCACAAACTATAATATCCACGTTTGTTTATAGTTTCGTGTAACTCATTTTACAGAGTTTCTCATTTTGGACTTAATGATAATATACAAAAATCCATGAAATGCAGTCAAGGCAAAGGTTCCAGCCTTGATAGCGCTTCATGGATTTTATTTTATCCTTATTAAATTCCAAGCAAGAAGCCCTGCCCTTATTATTTATTCCTTACTAAGCATTCCAAAGAGTATGGACATCCCCTTTGAATAAGGATAAGAATAATTATTTCGGTTTCTCATATTTAATAAAGTCTGCTATACGGTCATGTAATTCTATAAACGGCTTTTCCTTCAACCTGTCGCCGGTTAATCTGTCCTCTATGTCCAACTTTATATTATCATTTGTATATCCATCAATTAGTGTCATTATACCTGCAATCAATTCATAAGTCGTATTGTATAGAAGATTTTCTATGTCGTCGCCATCTTTATATTGGCACATTGCTATTTGAACAGTCTCTTCCTGTTCTGAAGCAATCGCATTTAAAATTGTTTTTTGAAATTGATTCAATTCGGACATAGGACACTCTCCTTTCGTTTTATATTTCCGAATAGCACACTCCTACTGTTCCCGGCCCGCAATATACTCCGACAATGGCACTGATCTGTCCGATGAGGTATACATTCTTAATACTGGGATTTTCGCGCAGTTTATCGCAGATTTTACGTGCATCCTCTTCCACATTTCCATGAATGACATAAGCATCGCAGGTCTTCTTACTTACAAATTTCTCACCTAATTCTATCAAACGGTTCAGCGATTTCACTCTTCCCCTGATTTTTTCACAGGTATAGCACTGCCCGAATTCTTCATCAAAGCTTACAATCGGCTTAATATCAAGAATATTTCCGATGGTACCGGATATTTTTCCTATTCTTCCGCCCTTTATGGCATACTCCAAAGTTCCGAATACAAAGTACATGTGAACCTTCTTTTTCATTTCAGGAATAGCCTTTTTAAGCTTCTCAAAACTCATTCCCTCCTTAAGCAGTTCACCGCATTTTTTTACTATAATACCCTGGCATACGGAAGTGGATTTTGTATCATAGACAAAAGTATTGATTGCAGGATATTGCCTGCTGATAAATTCTACGGCATTGACTGTTCCTGATATACCGCTTGAAATATTTATGGAAATGACATGGGTATAATTTTCTGCTTCCAGTTTCTTATATAAATTTTCAATGTCCTCCATGGAAGGCTGGGAGGATTTTGGAATTTCCGTTTTCATATTAGCATAAACTTCCTGAGGCGTAATTTCGATTCCATCCGTATATTCATGCTCCTTATAAATAATCTTAAAGGGCAGAACATGGATATTATATTTTCTAAGGGTCTCCTCGTCGATATCACAGGCAGAATCCGTAATTAATGCTATCTTTTCCATTTATCATTTTCCTCCTTATAACGAAAGCAACCTGATCAATTTCTCGGGTTTCTTCTTGCATTTATGTGAATTTCCCCCGGCTTGAAGTAAAAGGAATACTCACAGAGCCATTCCCGCCTGCCGGAGAAATTTCATGATATTAAACGGATTAATAATCATACTATTTATCATAACACGTGTTGTGATAACAATATTATTATATCCGGTTATTATAACCAGATTACCACGTTTTTGATATCAAATCAATACGCTATTGATTTAACATAAAGCAAAAAATTAAGAAGTCACCTCATAAGAAAAATAAATGAAAAATAAAAGAAAATATAGGAATCCTAATTTAAATCTAAAAATCACTACCAACTATGAAGGTAAAGCCGGTAGTGACTGCACTTTTACCATATTTAATTTTTCTTCTTAGAACCCTTCACTGCATTTATACCATATAAGTTAATTGAATGTGAATATATCTAAGCTCAAACTAAGCTTTCATTCCTGTCAAAGAAATTCCTTCGATTAAATATTTCTGGCCAATCAGATAGATAAGAATACAGGGTGCAACAACGATAGTGGAAGCAGCCATCAGCAGGTTCCATTTTGTGGCATAATCTCCACGAAACTGCAGAAGCCCGACTGCTAAGGTAAACTTTTCTTTTGAATTCAGATATATAATCGGACCAAAAAAGTCGTTCCAGTTCCCTAAGAACGTAAACAAAGCCACCACGATCATAGCTGATTTCGACAGAGGAAGAATAATCTGCAGGAATACCCTGAGCTTCCCTGCCCCATCAATTTCCGCAGCTTCATCCAGATCATTGGGAATAGCCAAAAAGAACTGTTTTAGCAGGAATATGTTAAAGGCTCCTCCCCCAAGGAAAGCCGGCAGTATTAAAGGTACATAGGTATCCACCATCTGGAGATTCCTCCAGATTAAAAACTGCGGTACAATGGTTACTGCTCCTGGCAGCATCATCGTAGTCAGAATCATTCCGAAGCAAAAATCTCTTCCTTTCCACTTAACCCTTGAAAAAGCATAAGCTGCCATGGAAGAGGTCAATAAAGTACCAAATATATTCGCAGCTACAATCATTACTGTATTAAGTGCATATCTTGTGAAAGGTGCAGAATTCCATGCATTGATGTAATTGCTCCAAAGCATTTTCTTTGGCCAGAAAATAAACGGATCCATCACGTAGATATCCGTATTCTTCATAAAAGAAGACCGTACCATCCAATAAAGTGGAATGACACAGACAAAAGACAATATACCAATCAGGAGGTAGAATAATGTTCTTTTTATGTAGTAAGCAGTATTTTTTCTGATAACCATTATTGATCTCCTCCTTCGTTATATACCCATTTATTTGACGTTCTGAAGATAACCAAAGTCGCCAGCAATACCACAATGAACAGAATCCATGCCATCGCTGAGGCTTTTCCCATATCCATATACTTAAATGCCTGCCGCCACAGATTAAAAACATAGAACATTGAAGCGTTGTTGGGACCGCCTTCTGTTATGATATAGGCTGCCCCAAAAACCTGCAGAGCGCCAATGATACCCATTACAAGATTAAAGAAAAGCGTTGATGAAACCATGGGAAGGGTTACACTCCAGAATTTGTGCCAGGCATTACCACCATCAATCTCCAACGC
The DNA here is from genome assembly GCF_900142215.1 of Anaerocolumna jejuensis DSM 15929. Lineage (GTDB taxonomy): Bacteria > Bacillota > Clostridia > Lachnospirales > Lachnospiraceae > Anaerocolumna > Anaerocolumna jejuensis. Next base: position 448,329 of record NZ_FRAC01000006.1, read on the forward strand.
TTCATAATAAACTCTCGGAACGTTTTGAAGACCCGCTAAAAAGATGACCTGGGTAGATCCGGTACTCCATATTCCCATAAATACAATGGAAGGAAGCACACTTCCCTTACCCCAGAAAAATTTACTTTCAGGCAAATGCAGAAAATCCAAAATCACATTGAACAGCCCAAAATCAGGATTCATAAGCAATACCCATACAAAGCTTGAGGCAACAGCCGGCAAAATACATGGCAGGTAAAACAAAGAGCGGAAAAATGCCCTGCCGGCCATATCACGGTTTAATAATAATGCAATAGCAAAGGAAAAAAGCAAATTGGCAGGGACTGCCATAACGGTATAAAGCAGGGTTGCCTTTACAGATAACCAGAACGTTGCATCCGTCCCATTAAAAAGCGAAATGTAATTTTTAAAACCGGACCAGACAGGTTTACTTATAATATTATAATCACAGAAGCTGTAATAGCCACTTAACAGCATTGGAACCAGATTCAAAAACAGAAAACCTAAAACAGCCGGCAAGGCAAATGTCCATCCGACGAAATTGGATTTTGTTTTCGCATTGAGTAATTTTTTTTCTTTATAGCTCACCAGAAATTCTCCTTTCATCCATTCTATGGATGCCTTGAATATTAAAAATCATTATCAGACTTTATAAATACAGAGCTTTATGGAAAATGCGAAGAGGAGAAGCTCTTCGCATTTTCTGAATCAGTTTCATTCCCTTATCAGGAATATAAAGTCTACTTTCCCAAGTAACCCTTAACCTCAGCATTTGCCTGATCCTTTATTGAAGCAATCGCATCCGCAGCCGTCATTTCACCGGACCACAGCAAGTCCAAGGCCGGGCTGATAATATCATTAATTTTATTAAAGTTCTTAATAGTAGCGACTACCGGCCTTTCAGCGGTGCCGTCCATCATCGGAGCAACGATGGATTCAAAATAGTTTTTCGGATGTTTATCGGTGATAAACGATTTGATATATTCATCCGTATATTCGTTTGCAGTGGTAGGAAGCCATAAACCTGATTTATATAAAGGGTCACAGGAGCCTTTGGAAAGTATGTATTTTTCGAATTCCCAGGCTGCATCTGCTTTATCCGTATTCATAATACTGATGCCGCTAAAGGTCATTGTTGTTTTAGCCTTATCTCCCATCTTCGGGAGTGCGGCTACATTATAAGCTACTCCATCCGCCATCAAAGCGGCATTCATCCACTGACCGTCAAAAGTCATTGCAACCTTATTGGTAGTAAGCGCTTCGGAAGCACCAGGCATGGTTTCGCTGGCCGTTGGAGTGGGTGCAACATGATATTTAAAGGTTAAATCCGCTAACTTCTGCAATGCATCAATTCCCTGCTCCGTTGCGTATCCGATTGAGGTACCGTCTTCATTTAAGTAATCTCCGCCCAATGAATAAAGGAATGGCATATATCCTGCCCACCACTTGCTGATGGTAACCCCGTAGGTTTCAATGTTTTTAGGATCAAAGTCCGGGTCAAGGGCATTCCTGCCTTTTTTATCGATAGTTAACCGCTGGGCAACATTTACAAAAGTATCCCAGTCCCACGCATCCTTATAGCTGGCTGGTGGTTCTTCTATTCCATACTTTTGGAATAAAGAAGGATTATAGAACATCGTAATATTTTCCGAACCGGATGCATATCCTGCCATATAGTCGCTGGTGAGCATGTATTTAAACTGATCCAGCATACAGTTCTTATCAAAATCTGTATCCTTATTTATAAAGTCCAGCATATTAAGTACGATGCCTTCTTCTGCATAGGGGTACATCAGGGTTCCAGCTTCCATCTCACATATTTCAGGTGCATCATTTCCGGCAACCATCGTTGTTATTTTGGTATCATATTCATCCGGTATATTCATAACAGTTACATGAATCTTTGACTGGGATTTATTAAATTGTTCGGCAATCTCTTCATAAACTTCCAAGGTATTGCCGCCATCCCATTCTGCAAAACGGATCTCCGTAACCTCCTCACTGCCTCCCCCGGCAGCATTGCTGCCTTCAGCCTTATTACCGGTATCCTTGCTGTCGGTTACCTTCGATTTGCCTGAACAAGCAGTCGCACTAAAAACCATGATTGCTATTAATAATACACTTACAAGTCGCCTTGTTTTCATAAAAATCTCCTTTCAGTTTCCCTGTTATGCTAATGAGACGTCTTATTAACCCGGTAATTAAAGCTTACCATAGCACTTGCAGATCTTCTATATGAGGATTCTCATATAATAGTACAATTCAAAGGTATTTATTCTTTCTTTAATTCTGGCAGGGAATTGTCAGATATAAAGTGGTTCCGATACCTGGTTCCGATTGTAAATCAATAGAATAATTCTCCCCATAGATAAGGGATAACCGCCGGCGTACATTCGATAAGCCGATGCCACTCTCCTGCATTTGGGTGACCTCCCCAAAATCCGTGATTTTCATGCCCTTACCATTATCAGAAACAGTAAAAACAATAAAATCTCCCAGCTTTTCCGCACTCAGCCTTAAGATTCCTCCCCCGGACATGCCTTCAAACCCATGCAGTATGGAATTCTCCACAATTGGCTGCAGAAAAAATTTAGGTACCTTAAATACCATAAGCTCATCAGGAATGCCTATTATGGTTTCAAAAACTCCCTCAAAACGTCTGGACATTATATTAATATAATTGAGCGTCCATTGTACTTCATCAGACAGCGGTATTTTTTCATCTGTATTTCTGAAAGAATAATGAAGCATCTCAGATAAACTGACGATTAAATCCGAGGTCAGAGAATCATCATTTATAATAGCCATCATATTAATGGTGTTTAGTGTATTGTATAAGAAATGAGGATTGATCTGCATGGTCAGCGCCATAATCTGGGTATCCTTTTCCCGCAGGGATATTTTATAATTCTCGTCTATCAGCCTGGTAATCTCCTTTTCCATGTGATTAAATGTCCGGGTAAGGATTTTAAAATCTTTGCCTCTTGGCTCCGGTGTATCTGCTCTGAAATCTCCGGTGGAGACACGTTCTGCTGCCTTTGTGAGTGCCGCTATCGGCCTGCTGATGGTTGATGACAGGAGTGCCGCAATGAGTACGGAAGCAGCCAGCAGAACCATCGTTATCCATCTCTGGGAATTCTGCATCAGTTCCTTTGTAGTCCGGATTACTTCTGTCATAGGTATAAGACAGAAGGAAAACCAGTTACGCTCTTCCATGTCATCGTAACATAACAAGTATTCCACGTGATTTATCCAACAGGAGGTATATCCGGAGGAAGCTTTTAATTTAAGTATCTGTTCCGGCACCAAGGATGTGATGGGAAACAGCTTATTATCCGATGAGATAATTCTCCCCTCTTCATTCACTACCCCATAGATACTTCCATTATAATTTACACTTGATTTATAAAGGGAAGACAGTGTACTTTCCAAAACATGTACTACTAATACAGGCCGTTCCTGATCATTTTTCATGGCATACAGCTTACCGTTCTGTGAATATTGGAAATTCATCAGTCTGACCATTGTAATTGGATATTGATAATTGTAATTTCTCTTTTTACTTAAGTATTCTGTTTGGAACCACTTTCCATAATCGTAGCTTGTAATCCACAGTACCTGCCCTCCAGACCTGGCAGCTTTTTTATCCAGTTTGAACCCTTGTATTTCTTTAATGGTAGGTTTCATGGATGTATTATTTACATCAAAAATCCATTTTGAGGTATATATGTATTTTGCATAAACTGTATTATTTGCTGCAAACTGCTTTCCCAGTACATCTGATATTACACGGTCCTCCTTTAAAAAATCACTGACCGTAAAGGTGTCTATCTTGGAGAAGCAGTCAAAGCAATCCTTATTATTTAAAAGAAGATAGGATGCGTCCTCGATCCGGCTTAGAGTAGTATTAATCAGGTTATTATTCGTTTTCACAATAGACTGTACATTCTGTGATGCCACATCCACCATATCAGCTTCGTAAGTTTTCATTACCTGGCTGTATATCACAAATGATGGAATAATTGCAAATACAGCCAAAATAATGCCCAGTTTTGTACGAAGACTAAGGTACAGAATCCGTTCCATATGTATTTTTACCATTTTTTATGGGCCTTTCTGTATTGTTCCGGTGAGATACTGTATTCCCGGCGGAACATGCGGTTAAAATAATTACTGTCGTGGAAGCCGCATTGCAAGGCAATCTCCTGTATTTTATCATTGGTATCCATCAACAGCCTGCAGGCAAGCTCCATTCTTAATTTTAGTACATATACGCTGTAAGGCAGTCCTGTTTTCTCTTTTAACTTTCCGGATAAATAATTTGGATGAAAGTGTACATGTTCCGCTACCCTTTGCAAGGATAAATCACTGTCCAAATGTGCTTTTATGTAAGTAATACATTCATCCACAATATCCGGCTGATTGACTTTCTGCCCGGAATACTGTATAGCCTGCCCTAATAAATGCTTTGAAATCTCGAACAGCTGATTGAAGGAGTCACATTCCGCATACATTTTATAGGATTGGTTTAATAATTGGTCAAATTGTTCCTGCGAGATTTTATTTTCTAATTCTTTCAGAAGCAAGACGATTATAGAAGATACCCTATGCTTAATTTTATTGGGATAGCACCTTGATTCTTTTATTAATGCGGTTTTCATATCCTCTACCATATTGTTCATTTGATTAGCATCGGAATTATGAATAGCCCGATGCAGCTGGTTTTCATAAGAAGACATGGATTTTGCCGGAATATCCATAATGGTATGCATCTTATCAAAAGAAAACACACCGCCCTCCTCCTCGTAAAAATAAAAAGCCAGCATCTCTTCTGCCTGGGCCAGCGCTTCTGATGCGGCTTCTGCCAGACATAACTTTGTATTCGACAGACCTGCCCAGAAAATAATATTATCCTGCTGCAGCTGCTTCAGACAGTATTCTAATTTTTGTGATATTTCCAGGGCTGTTTCTTTCGGAAGCAGCAGTGCTGCCTTATGGACCGATTTATTAAAATCATTTGCCTGAGAAACAAAAAACATATTGGGAAACAAAAATGATATATGCTTCATTAAAGTACTTTGCTGCTGCTCTGATAAAGTGTTGTATACCTTCTGCGAATCCAAAATCCCGGTTTTCCATCGAAGCAATGCCACAGTTCCGAATTCCTGCAATATGCCATATTTTACTTCATTGGTTTTAATTGCCTGCGGATTACCATTAAGAATATCCTGTAAAAGATTATCTTCTTCCTGTTTCTTCGCTTTCATAGCCAAAAGCTGATATTTATTCATACTGCTTTCATTCTCATTTTCCTTTTGAATCTCACTCTGGACCTTTTGTAATACCTTCTGGACCTCCGATGTACGAAATGGTTTAATCAGATACTCAACGACCTTATACTTGATTGCTTTTTGAGCATATTCAAATTCCTGATAGGCACTGATCAGGATTATCTTGGTTCGCGGGCAAGCTTTAGACATCATTTTAATCAGTTCCATTCCCCCCATAACAGGCATACGGATATCCGTCAAGACGATATCAACCGGTTCCTTTATTAAAATATCATAAACCTCTTTCCCGTTGCTGCATGCGATCACCTCAAAAGACGGGCATAGCTTGCGAATAATCTCTTTCAGTACATTCCGCTGCATTGCTTCATCATCTGCGACTATGACTCTTAATTGTACTTCATCAATCATATATCAGTCTCCCTTCTAAATCTCTTTGCTGCTTACGATATATCCCGTCTAACGCAATCCCCGGATACAATAAACTTGACTATTTTATTTGTAAATTTCAACAAATTTTCATAAATATTATATGTATTGAAAAAACGAATAGCAAGTGACAATTGTTGAATGTTATATAATCTGTATTTGTTAGCACATTAAATATAGTAAAAATTTATATATGATAAATCACTGTAAAAATACGGTATATGGAGTTAAATCATCAATATGATAATATCTATTGGATAATCTGAGAATGGAACTGAGATTTCAATCCGAACATATAGAAACGTGAGAAATAATCAGACAGGAAATTGAAATAAAACTGCATAGGCAGATACCAAAAGGAACCGGCTCTGCCTTTTTTAATGCTGTTACATGATAAAGGCTGGTGGAAGTATTATTGTACACTGCCAGGAAACGAAAGCCTTCCATAACATGAAATTTGTTGGGGTACGAACACACCAATAGAGTTTGCTGAAGGTGCGAGAATCAATGAGTTTTGTACAGTTCAAATACTCATCAAATACGTTTTCTGCTAAGCTTTGATAATCCATTCCTTCGCTAATCTAAGCAAAGCTTCCTTGTTATTTTCTGCTTCATTTGCTATTACACAATCCAATAATCTTTGTAATACAGCACCTAATTGCCTTCCTTCTTTATATCCGGCATTTATTAAGTCACTGCCGTTAACATCTAAATCTTTTATTGTAAAACATTGCTCTTCAGATAAAATCTCTTCCAGCAGTCCAAACAATCTATGTTGCTTTTCAAGTCTGGTTTCTCTGTCTAAATCTGATTGTGCTAAAATATCTGCCGTACGAACTTCTAATAACCTTTTAAATTGCTCTTCTCCTATTTTGTTTAGCCATCTTTTAATTGTCTTATGATTATCTTTGATAACTGCATCATGATATAAAATCAATTCCGTTACAGAATTAATAGTATCATTATCAAAACGTAACCTTTTCAATATTTCATTTGCTTTATCTGAACTTATAATTCCATGCTTATAAAAATGTCCACCATTTTCATCTTCCGAATAACAAGCTGGTTTTCCTATATCATGGAAAAGTAACGATAATTTTATTTTCATATCATTTCCAGAGTAGCTGTCAACAGCATGTAAAATATGATGATATACATCATAGATATGGAAAGGGTTATTCTGTTTAAAATCAAAACACGAGTTAAATTCCGGTATGAATTCCGAAATAATCTCTTTACATCTATAAAAATGTTCTGAAATGGATTTATTTGCTTCTAACATTTTCAATAATTCAGCATTAATTCTTTCCTTTGATACGTCCGATATTAATGACTTATTCTCAAGCATTGCGTCAAAGGTTAATTCATCAATTTTAAACTCTAACTGAATTGAAAATCTCATGGCTCTCAATATTCTTAAAGCATCTTCTTGAAATCTGCATGCCGGAGTACCCACACAACGAATTATTTTATTTTGAATATCAAATATTCCATGGAATGGATCAATCAGCCCCATCTCAGGATGGTAAGCCATGGCATTAACCGTAAAATCCCTACGAGACAAATCATCTTCTAAATTCAATGTAAAATCCACATTATCCGGTCTGCGATTATCCGAATATTTACCATCTATTCTGAATGTGGTTATTTCGTATGGTTGATGATTTATCATTATTGTTACAGTTCCATGCTGCAATCCTGTTTCAATTACTCTAAAATTTTTAAATATCTCCATAACTTCACTGGGTTTTGCAGAAGCACAAATATCATAATCATGAGGGCATAAACCTAATATTTTATCTCTGACGCAGCCTCCAACTATGTAGGCTTCGTACCCATTGTTATTTAATAGTTTCAAAATTTCCTTCACTTCTTCTGGTAAATCAAATTTAATATTCACCTCTGACCGCCCTCTCATTTACGCTAATCACAAATTCTTCCACTTTCTTGTAATCTGGATTCGCAGGAAGACTTGTGTTTTCTTTTGCATACTCAAATCTCTTTTCGTACTCATTTAGCAAATCCCAAAACTCCTGTTTCATTGTTCCGGTTTCACTCATAAATTCTCCATTACGAATATTCATAAGTAAATCATGTTCTTTTTCTCTATACGTATTAATTTCTTCCTTTTCGAGGATATCCAAACACATCATATATAATCTAATGAGATGCATACAGTGTTTGTTAAGATGAAACTCATCTTTTTTATTATTTCGTTTACCAATCTTACTGTAATCTCTGACAACGTTATTCATTTCCGACCAGATACTTTTATAATCTCTTAGTGGATAATGACTTAAATTAATATCCATAAAAATTTCGGTATCCATCTCTTCTTGAATTGCTTTATCTGTGTATAATTTAATTGATCCATTTTCAAACTTCTCATATCTTGCTTTTATATCAAACATCATATTATTAATAGTATTTAGAATGTGGGTTTCTCTTTCTGTTTGTGTTAATGTATCTCTGGCAATGGCATTTTGCAGTCTCCTAAGCTGCTGATTGGCATATCCCCCGAAAGAATAGATGGCTCTTTTTGACAAGAATAACTTTTTATTATCAAGTAATTCCTGACCAATAGGAGAAAGAAACAGATACTGTTCTGGCTTAAGTCCCAGCATTTCAATTGTGTTTGGATTTGTATTTAATAATAATTCAATAATCTTATTAAATGCATAGACAGTGGTATCTGTTGCTTCATTTACTCTCTGTTCAAAACTGCTCATTCCAATTAAATCAGATTTACTATTTAATGCTACACCACGAATATCAACATCGCTGGTTTCAATATTAGTTCCATAGGCATATGACCCACCCAGCCCCAGTAAGATAATTTTATCTCCTAAATGCTTATCGGTTTTTAAAAATTGATATTCTTTCGTTTCTAAGAGCATTTTAAAATCCACGATTTTCTCCTTCTGTGCACGATATTATTATATAATAATAATGGAGCTAATAAGTATTGAACATAATTCTTTCATTTTTAAGTTCGTTTTAATCATTCTTCTATTTTCATCATCCAAAGCAAGTCTCTTTAATCTCCATGCCTCTCCTGATTATTAAAACTCTGATCTGCAGAGTCATATGTTTATACTATAAAAACTCTTTTTCATGTGTTTTGAAGAAGTCATAATAAGTACGTACATTCTCCAATTCTGTCCAGCGTCGAATCGTAACAGGGTTTTCATCAAGATTATAGATTCTCGCTCCGCGCATGGAAAGAAGAAATGGTGAATGCGTTGAAATAATAAACTGGCACCCAAAGAATCTGGCCGAGTCCTCAAGAAAGCCCATTAATTCCATTTGTCTCTTTGGTGAAAGGCTATTCTCCGGCTCATCCAATAAATAAAGCCCCTTTTCTCCGATTTTTTCAGTAAAATAAATATATGCACTTTCGCCATTGGAAAACTCACGGACATTGTCCATCAATTCTCCCCGGACAAATCGTGATTGGGTTTTCCGTCTGGAGTTGTTCACCCTTTTCAGCTGATCATAGTCATCCATGGACTTCATCTGAAATTGAGAATATTTCACATCCAGATATTCATCAAATAGATTTTCTCTCTTCTGGTCAATTCCCTCATTCAAATTACGGATGTTCAGCATATAATCAAATACGTCATCACTTGTGATGATCCTGCTGTTCTCCGGTATCTCCTCTTCCTCATTTAACCCGCACAGCTTCACATAATCCGGGAAGAAATTTGATTTATTATAAACGGAATCCCTGCAAATACCCGCCTTTTCTGCAATGACATTGAGGGCCGTAGATTTTCCCGACCCATTCCCTCCATATAAAATAGTTACCGTATCAAAATCCAGCCTGTCCAGGTCATGCTTTGATAAGATCTTGAATGGATAATAAGAGTCATAGCAGGTTCTTTTTATATCCATAAAAAAGTTGAACTCCAAGTCGGCATTCGGAAAGGTAAAGCTCCTTAAGTAAATCATTCTATTCTCCAATCGTACTTCAATATTAAAACTGAATTTTTTCCGTATATCTTCTTGAATATTATTCCATTTTCTTAATTCAGCTATAGCTTTATTAACGCTTTAATTAATTCATCTAAATAAAAATCTTTCATACACCCTTCATTATTAACATTATCCAAAATCACATATCAAAGTATAGATTTTAATTATTTTGACAGCTTCATCTCAACTCAACACCATGCATTAATAGAATATCAAATTCTCCATTCATTGGAATGGATGGCTTTAGTATTCGGGTGTTTGTGGATTAACAACCTTTAATTTGTATGGTCCCTTATTATTATAATCTCTATATATCCGAAATGGAATAGTCTGGATTATTAAAAATTCCTATATATCTCACCTGTTTCACTTATTTAATAGAATCTTGCAATCCATATTTTTCCTCTTCTGGACAATATTAAATTACATATACTAATACTATCATAGATATATTCCATACAATTAGATTAAAATCACTATATTAAAAGGTAACTTACGGCACCTGAATTATTATCACAAAAATATCGTGCCCCAATAAATCCGGTATTCTTCGGCACTTCTCTTACAACTCATACGATGTATCCTGATATACATAATAAGGCATGCAGACATATATTCATTTTGATTTGCAAACCCTTATGTAATCTAGATTCATTGACCTGATTAATATCACTGTTTTCAAAGTGCTTTAATCAAAATTTTATTTAAACCATGATAAATTTGCTGAAATAACATCAAAATTTTCATCTACCGTTATTATGCTTGTACCTAATTCTTCTGTCAATTTAAGAATTGTATTTTTAATATGTCCCTCAGTTAAATCTAAAACGATTGCTAAATCCTTTATTTTTATTTTTTCCACAGCAATGAGATATATAGCGATTCTTATAAGAGTTATATTTGCACCTATTAAAGTTGAGTTTAGAATTTTATACAACCATTTATAACAATCTGTGCAAAGCAATGACACGTCAAAAAAATAATTAGTTTGATACAACTTTGCAGCGGGGTCAAAATTAATTAGCTTTCGCTTTTCACAGCTTTGAAGTGTACGGGATAATGCACTTTGATTAAATGCAGCTGCATGATTTAATAAATCTGTGTAGCTAACACCTTTCGGATAACAATTGAGAGCAAATAGTATCCTATATGTGTTCGAGCTTTTATCATTTTCTGTTAGTTTGAGTATTTGTAACGCATAGCCTGTGTATGTCATAAAATACCTCCTTAATAATGTTACACCCAGTGAGTGTTTATATTACCATAACACCCGCTGGGTGTAATGTCAAGAAAAATATATATCTATATACCAAATGGAACAACATCATCAATGGTACATTCCATTTTTGCTTTTCCATGCCAATAAATTGTTTATGGCACGTCCATTACAACTCATAAATAGATATTTGTAATGATTAAGCATTTTTGCATCCCCAGGTGATACAACTATATTATACCATTACAAGATAAAAGATAAACAAAAGCAGCATGCCAAAGTTGCCTTACACAGACAACTTCAAAACATACTGCTTTCTCATTCATGCCATGTACCGATTCCGATATCACTGATTATCTTCTGCAATCCACTTTCATCGTTACAATTCATTTAATTTTTACACATTACATTCAAAAGACGTGATACCAATTTCCATTCAAAACTCAATTAACGTCAGAAAACTGACTCCATCAATCTCATTCTAAACTCAAGTGACACCCTAAATTTCTGACACCTTTTTTGCTAATTTTTACATTTAGCCCCAAAACATACGAAATTTTACGATAAGAAAAACCACTTTCAAATCGCCCAAAACCGCTTAAAATCTTGGATTTTTAAGTCATTTCCTACAAATCATACGGCGTCACCTGATATACATAATAAGACGTACAAACGTGTGTTTGTTTTGATTTGTGAGGGCTTGTGGAATCTAGGTTTGTTGAGAGGCAACACCAATCTCTTTGATTTTGACTCCAATTTTGGTACCTGGAGATTTTTAAGTATTTCTCAATAAGTTTTTGGCTCTCTCAGGTACCTACAGAACTTAGATAAACGATGTTCTTTTTGCTTTTACTTTGTGTCTTGCAAGTTTCCTTATTAAAGGCTTTATTCGTATCATTTTCTAGCTCTTGGAACTTATCAAATCGTTCATGAATACTAGCAACCGAAACATCCAGTGTATTGTCCAAAACTTTTTCCAGTTTGATCATCTCTTCCTGTGAATGTTCCTTTAGCACATGGGTATATAAATCCATAGTCATCTGTAAGGTGGCATGTCCCAAATACTGTTGTACGGTCTTTGGTTTGATCCCTGCTTCAAAACATCTGGTCGCAAAGGTATGTCTGAAACAATGGGGACTGAAATATTCAATTTTCTCCAACTCATCTCTGCATAGGTTTACGTTTTCCAATACTGCCTTAATGGCATCAGAATAAGTCTGAGTATTGATTGGTGTTCCAAATTTAGTAGTGAATAAGAGTTCCTCAAATCCTGTAATAGGCTTGGCCACGGTTCTTCCCATAACAACATTTCGTTGCATGAGTTGCTTTTTTAACGCCAGTGCACATTGCTGATTCATTGGAATATCTCTTTTGCTTGATTTGGTCTTAGGATTACCAAAATGATAGCTCTTCTTTTCTTCTCCTTCAAATGTCTGATAGACGAGGGTTTTTTTTACACGGATCAAAGAATCTTTGAAATCCACATCCTTTAAGGTTAACGCACATACCTCTCCAGGTCTTAAACCTGTAGATACGGCAACAACAAAAAGGTTGTCATAAAAGGTCTCCCCTTGGAACACTCGAAAAAACTTGCCTGTTCTTCTGGCGTGAGTACTCTTGGTTCTTTCTTATCATGTGCACCCAGTTTAATTCCTTTTGCTGGATTCTTGTAAATCATGTCGTTAATCATAGCTTTATCAAACATATCCTGAAGCAAGATTCGAACTTTGTTTCGACTCTCAAACTGTAACCCTTTTGCATCCATCTTTTTTAGGAGCTGTAAAATCTGTAATTGTGTAATGTCCAGCAGTTTCATTTTTCCCAGAACTGGTGAAATGTGCATTCGATAGATTTCCATATAACGTCGTTTGGTATTGGCACAAATGGTATTTTCCTTATAGTGCTCCATCCAAGTCTTAAACCATTTATCTAAGGTAATTGATGTTTTACACAGATTCATATGATTGGTATCTTCATAGATTGCTGTGTTTAATAACGTTTTCAATTCCTTTAGATCATGACTTTTTACTTCCTGCCGCTGTCCAAATCGATTGGTAAATCGACCAACGTATCTTCCATCTTTTCTCTGCATAATTCCTGTGCCCAGTTCCTTGCCATTTAAATCTTTTCCCATATACAGGTTCCTTTCATAAATGAAAAAACCTGCGTTACAGGAATCGTAAGTACATAGCAATGTATGGACTTATTATACTATAAAACAGGCTGCTTGGTGTGTATAATTATTTTTTTATTTGTAATTGTGATCTGGTTGCTTAATTTAACAGACACCGTCTGTTGATTTATCGTTTCATAAATTCTTATAAAATTCTTCATAGGCTAATTCCCACTGGTCCGGTCAAGCCACTGGTCTAATTTCTTCTTATTGGCGTAGTAACGATTGCCAATCTTGAACGTAAATGTACTTGATGGGGCTTTCAGCAATTCTCTTGCTTTGGTTTTGCCTATACCTAGATATGAACAGAACTCTTCTAGGTTGAGTAGGGCTTTTTCGGTTTGTTGGTTCATGGGAGTCCTCCTTGTGTAAAATGGGATAAAAAAATAGCCCCTAAGTAGAGGGCTATTTTTGTTTAAATCATAGTATTAAAATGTATAAGTACTTACTATTATTACATATTCTGAGGTTACTCAAATATTATATTTTTTCTTAAGTTGTTTATGCCTCTTCACTATAAGTTCTTTTGCAGTCAGAAAATAAGTTTTCCAATCGTCATCTGAAGCATCACACAAATTTATTGATCCATATTGCCAATACTCTTTTATTTTGGTGTATTGTACATCTTGAAAGAACATTTCAAAACAATTATCTTCAACAAATTTTACCCACTTATCTATATCATGATACTGTTTTTTTAAATCTTCCAACTTGGAATTCCATCCATCCAATGGTCCTAACTTATTTGTTCTTGCTACTGAAGTAAGATTTCCCTCTGAATAAATCACACATAAAAAGGCAAGTAATTCTTTAACCACATTGTCTGATAATACAGTTGAACTTCCATGTCTTAAAATCGATAGTTCTTCTGTTAGTATTGAAATATCGTTCTTTGCTGGTATTATTTCAATCAATTCGGCGGTTCTATGATCTCGATTACCGTCCTTTGTACGAAATAAAAACCACTTTAATGGTAGCCACCATCCAGTCATTATGTCTGGTGCAATATCATTTTCTGCCTCGTTAATAACTTTTGAAAAAAAGTTTTTAGCAAAATCACTTCGTTCAATATGTAGATTATATATTTGATAAAATCGAAGCGAATTATATAGCATTTTATTTTTATTCCAATTATTCACCAGTTCATAATAATCACGTGAGATTAAATATCTTAAATCATTCATAATTCATCCTATCTCCATTTTTACCTACCACAATCACTCAAGTTGAAGGCATAAAAAAATATACTAATCAATCTAAATCTCAGAAAATGAGCACATTCTTCCTCTGATTTAGATATTGCTCCAGTAAACAAATATACCTTAATCAATGTTATCAAACTCCATAAATCGCCTACAAATTCACTATTTTACAAGGGATTCCACGTATTTTTCAAAATAAATTATTTACTATCTGTAGGAAAACTCATAGCAAAACAGATTAAGTTATTACAACCTATTCCTAGCGATTTACATATTTGGGATTACTCCTTTCTTTGCATCAATAATACATCCGTTTGGCCTGGAATTCCGGTATAAAGAGCCTTTTGATTCAAGAAACATTTAAGGTCGCATAATAATATTTTAATTACATCATTCCTCTTATTAAATGAATCTGTAAAAACAACTAAAACCTCACCGCTCTTTGTAACTTCGCAATTAATATTCCCGTGCATTAATGAATTACGAACTCGTTCAATTACATACTTCTGTTTAGCACTATCAATTATATTATTATCATCAATATATTTTTTTAATAACTCCGTATTGAACAAAAATTTGGACACATCTATCAAAGAGTAATCTATCTTCTCATAATCATCATCTTCTGTTCTCAAGGCAAAGTTCATTATTTTTAAATAGGAAAATCCTATTTCAAAAGAAATAGTAGCTGTTTCATCTTCTTTTAGTTCCCTAATTTGTCCTTCGAATTGAGGGCATAATTCTTCAATTTGTTTTTTTGTATAATTACCAGAGTTCTTAACAATTGAATACTCATACAATACATTATTCAACTGTCCAACATGAATCAAAAAATTGGATAACTCCGTTTCAAAATCTAGAAATGTTTTTAAACCATAGTAATACTTATCATTTGTGTCAAAATTGTATTTTTTTGCACAGATATTATAATGTTTAATATTAATCTTCTCGGCAATTTCACTTTCTTTAATTTCATACTTCGCTTCATTTTTATAGATATATTGTACTATATCAACCTTGCTATCACTAAATTGTTTTATTAATTCCGAAATAACATTTGATGAATAGCCATCAAACTTTTGATTTTTATTTTTCTTTGCCACTATTTCATAAAACCTAAAATTCAAAGTTTTTCTATTATTTTTTAACGAATATTTCATAAAAAAGCAAGTTTTAAAGGGCATCCCAAAACTATAATTACTAAAAAAACCTTTTACAAACTCGTGCAGCATAGGTTCAAATACAATACCTTCATCCTTTTTTACTCCTTTATCTTTATTATATAACATAAAACTTATCATCAAACCACTCTCTTGAGACATAAAGTTTCCATACTGCATATGCGCAAATGAAAGTCGAATCGTTGCTACCTGATCCCATGCTCCTTTGTTTTTTCCTTCTGTCGAAAAAAATAAACATGGTTTTTTCACCTCTGAAAACATCGGATTACTTCTTATAAATGATAAGTAATATTTTAATTGTTGATCATTTTCAACCAATTTAAAGAATTCAGCATAACTATATTCATCTTTCTTATACTTATTCAGTTTTTCCTTATTTAGTAATAACAAACAACTATCTATAAAAACCCTAAATCTTCCATAATCAAAAGCTGTAAAATAAAATTTGTCGTTTCGAAATTTATCAATAACTTCATCAATTCTAATTCCGTCAGAATAGAGTTTTTCATATTCATTAATCAATAAAACATTATTATTCAAATAATTATTCATTCCAAGCTCCTACCACTTTTAATATTTGTTAATACCAATTATAACATTATATTCAAAAAAAACTACATTCTATTATGTGATATCAAAATTTGCCATCAAAATCGTCCTGTGTTAGCATTTTGTGCACTCATATCTCAAAATGTTAGCAAAAAATGCACTCACTTCAACTTCCTTATCCAGGTCAATATAGTTCCCTCAAAAAAGTGATAGCAGAAAGTGCACTTATAATTTCCCTGTGATAGCATTTTGTACACTCACTTTCCAAAATGATAGCAAAAAGTGCTATCACTACAATATTTCAGGGGTTTTAGGGGATTTTTCCCTAACTAGATGCATCAAAGACTGGAGCAGTCGCTGATGCGTATCTAGCCATTGACCACGTGAACTTCTTTGAAAGTGTTCCCTTCTCTTCTCCCAAAACATACAAAAGAATTTTCGTCAAATTCCAATCAGCACAATTCCTTTTCATAAAGCGTAATCACCACACACTATTATCATCCATTGCGTCTACCCACACCTGCATTTCTACACCCAACGCCAGCCTCATATATTCTAGTGGATCATCAATCGGCATTGCATCCAGCTTCCTCTGTGAATTCATAGTTGTCTTAACTACATCTTCCCATTTCCCACAATCCAGCCTTAATACATATCCTGCTTCAAATACCGTAACATCAATACAATTTTTCTGTTTATTATACCTTGCGTATATTCCATTCATAATAATCATCCTTTCTCCTACTAAATCAAATACACAATCAAAATTCCAATCCTTCATCTACAGATAAAAAGAAAACATAATAAAAACAAAAAGCAGCATGCTAAAGTCACCTTCACAGACAACTTCAATACACACTGCTTTCTCATGCATTCCATGCACCGATTCCCATCTCACAGATTATCTTCTGCAATCTATTTTCATCGTTACAATTCATTTAATCATTACACATTACAGCCAAAAGACCTGACACCATTTGTCATTCAAAACCCAAGTAGCACCACTCTGATTTGACACCTTTTTCACCCGTTTTGACTCCAATTTTGACACCTTTTGACTCCAATTTCACCCCAAAACCTACGATATTTTACGATAAGAAAATACACTTCCAAATCACTCAAAACCGCCTAGAATCTAGCATTTTCAAGGCATTTCTTAAAGTTCGTAAGGCGTTACCTGATAAACATAATAAAACTATCAAGTTGTACCGATTAGCTTTTAACTTTCCTTTATTTATCAAGGTTTTTAGCACTCGTCTGACACCAATTAACTAAGTCTGACACCAACCTGACACCAATATAGTTTATCACCTTGCAGCCTTAAAGTAAACAACATTATCTTTCATCGAATTGTCGGATACTTCCTTTGTTTCTTCTGCATCTACCAAGTCCTCACATTCACTCTCATATAGGTCAGCAGTGTCATTAAATGTTTCATCCATTATGTTACTTAATTTTTCCATTTCTTTGACTGAATGGTCCTCAAATAAATGAGTATATAAATCCATCGTCATTTTTAGTGAAGCATGACCCAAATAAGCTTGTACTGTTTTAGGTTTTACCCCAGCTTCAAAACATCTTGTAGCAAATGTGTGTCTGAAACAATGCCCTGAGAAATGTGTAATTTGCTCTAACGTGTCCCTTGTAAGATTAATCTCCTCCAAAACTTTATCTATGGCATCTGAGTATATCTGCGAGTTTATTGGAGTCCCCCACCTTGTTGTAAATATCAAATTTTCAAAACCTTTAACAGGTTTAGCAGTTGACCTAGAATTAATGACACTACGCTGTGCCATTTGTCTTTTTAACGCTTGTATACACCTTTCGGTCATTGGTACTTTGCGATAACTACTCTTTGTTTTTGGTGGGTCAAAATGAAACTCTTTCTGTTCATCGCCTTCTAATTTTTGATACAACAGAGTTTTATTAACATCAATAGTCTTAGCTTTAAAATCAATGTCATCTGGAGTTAACCCACAAACCTCACCGGGTCTTAACCCTGTTGATACTGCAACAATAAAAAGGTTATCATAAAATGTACCCTTGCAACATTCAAAGAAAATATTCTGCTCTTCTTGTGTCAATGCTCTTGGTTCTGGAGTTTTCCCCTTGTCAAGGTCAATGCCGCGTGCTGGATTTTTATTAGCTAAATCACTTCTCATAGCTTTATCATACATATCCAACATTAAAATTCTGACCTTATTTTTTGTTTCATAAAGATAACCATTATCAGCAAGGTTTTTAATTAAATCTAAGATGTGTATCTGTTTGATATCTTTAAGCTTGCGATTACCTAATGTGGGTTCTATGTGTTTATTAAAGACAGTATTATAATGTCTCCTAGTATTAGCACATATAACATCATCACCTTTATACAATCTCATCCAAGTTTGATACCATTCTGATAGTATTGTATTTTCTTCAGCAACGTTCAATTTTAACTCATTTTCGGCAACTGCTTTTTTATACTGTTCTTTTACTTTCGATAAATCAAAATCCTTAAATTCAGGTCTCTTTCCAAACCTATCTGTAAATCTTGCAACATATCTACCATCTTTTCTTTGGCAGATACCGTCACCTAATTCTTTACCTTTTAAATCCTTACCCATACTGCTTTCCCTCCTTTTGAATGAAAAGGACTGCAGTATAGTGAAAATCAGCTTGCATATTGATTATACTATACTGTTTGTCCTTTTCGCAATCAGCAATTCCAAGTTACACCAACTAATTACCACTTATTCCGTCAAGCCATTTATCCAATAGCCTTTTATTAGCATATAATCTATTACCCAACCTCACTGTATAAGGTGTTTTCGGTGCTTTTAACATCTTACGAGCCTGTGTTTTACCAATCCCCAAATAAGTACAAAATTCTTCTAAATCTAATAGAGCTTTATCCATAAATCTTACCCCCCAATCGTTGTATTGCTATGACTAGCTATACTAATTGGTTATAACTGCCGTGTTTTATGTCAAAAAGTATTATAACTGTTTGCAAATTAACAATATCTGTTATAAACAATTCTGTAATAGTTAATCTATTGCATAATCAGTGCATTCTACAAAATATAAAATTGCATAAAAAAAGTTATCAACCTACGTGATAACCTATACTAAACAAGATTTTATGATTTATACTTTATACAAGACACTGATTACCCTTGGGGTTGATGCTGGATGTGCCTTTCAATAAACTTATTAAATCAAAACCTAAAATGTCATCACTAACTACTATACTTCATTAACCTTATCATCTTTTATCTCTCGAACAACTTTCGAATGAAAACATATTCTCATCGCACTCAACGCAAACATATGGATAATCCAATTCATTTTCAAATGCCAATTCACAACCACATCTAAAGCAAAATCTGTTAGTATGGTTTACCAATACAGAAGCATCAAAGTTGTTATAATGTCTAAATCTGTCATAGTCATTCTCTATTTTCATTATTGCCTCTTCATATTCTTCTGTTTCTGCATCTGTAAGTCCGGCAGGCTTAGTTATATTGCCACTTGTAATGGTATATTTTGAAGTATCTGTTACATCCCCACTTTCATAGATTGCTTTCATTATCAATCCAAGTTGTCTGCCTGTAAGAGCTTGCTTTAATTCCTCAGGTATAAAGCTTAATATCCTGTTTGTTGTATCACAGTCAAGTTTATAACCTAAGGTTTCAAGCATCCTCGTTCTCTTTGCACCTCTTGTACTTTTACCCTTTGTCTTAATCATTTAAGCCTCACTTCCTCACTTTCTCACTTGTTTTATTTTAATTAATCATTTCAATTAACGACACCAAATTAATTGGTGTGACTTAAATCTGTATACCCAAGATGTGATTATTACTTGATTGATTGCTGACTGCACCTTTCTGGTTCATTCATAACTTTATTCTTAACTTGCCTGTGGTTTCGGGTTTGCGTAGCAACCTATACCTACGTCCTTATTGAGCAATGTCTTTAGTGTGGTCAATGTAGTCCAGCACCCATTCTTAGCAATACTTGATGATGCATAGACATTTTTACAACTGCACCGCACATTAAACTCAATACTATAATAATCACTACCAACTGCAAATAAATACTGAGGTATCGAATCCTTATCCTCTTTGTATCTGCGATTTGATGCTGATGAGGGGGCGGTCCAGAAGAAACTATTTCTATAGTAATCACACCGTTCTGAGAAAGAAATTAATCTTTGCCTTAACTCACTATCAAGCCTGATTTCCTTTGGTTGCTTACCCTTTATAGGTTTCTGGCTGGTATCATACACATAAGCAATTAGATTTTCCTTTATAACTGTCTGCTTTATTGCTAGTGCATATGCTGATGTTGTACTGCCTGCATTTACTGTGATTTCCTCAAAGGCTTCTGCCTTGGTATCTAACAGCAAAACTATGTATTGAGTCTTACCCGGCATAGCTTTGGGTTTAAAGTCCTTTAATTCCTCTGCATTTTCTACCCTTAGGTACTTTTTAGGTGGGATTACCTGTGAGCCGCCCTCCGGCTTATCTGCTATCATTCGAGCATACTTAATTACCTTGAAAGCTCCTGCATCTGAATGAGTACCCAAATTGGTGTAAGCTACTACTTTTGTGCCATTTGGCTTATGTAAACTTGATTTATACATACTGTTCCTCCTCCTTTATTTCTCATTATTTATTCGGTCTCTAAATATTCTAACCTTCTTCTCTATTTCCTCATGCTCTTCAACCATGCTCAGTATTTCTTCTTTTGTTACACAACCATCTTCGCAGTAATCATAAGTACTGGTGCAATAAATAAAATCCTTATATCTTCCTTTATTATCTTTTTCAAGGCTCAGAGTATGCCGTGTTGGTAAATGTAGTTGCTCATTCAACATTTTAAGTAATGTGGTTTTTCTGCCTTGGTAATCCTCTACCAATACTTCGGTTTTAACATACATTTCTCTTGTTTCAATATTAAAAATTATATTGCATCTATAACTGTGTGAAATTACAATTTTATTGCTTTCATTGTAATTACTACATATATCAGCGGACCCTAGCATACCCATTTGGTTTAGTAGACCTAACAACTCTCTTTTATGTTTATTAGAAACACGACCTTTCAACAAATTATGTCTAACTTCATCAATAGCAAAAAATTTTTCATTACCCATTACATTTTCAGTAACATAATCTTTGTTTCCTGCGAATATAACTTCTCCATATTTATGTAACAAAACCACACTATCATCTTCACCTGCTTTTAACATTGTAGGTAAAACTATCAAATTTACAATAGATTTTTCCATAGCTATTTGCTGGTAAATATCTTCAGGAAGTTTTATACCATTCGCTTGTAGTTTTTCACCAATACATCTTAATATCTCATAATTATCCAATAAAACATAACCTCTTGAAATCTGCTCTTGCACTGCTATACTCACGACCTCAACTATCTTAATAAAATCTAAACATGTAGGATTAAAATAAATCCCCTTTCCTTCTACTGCATTACTTACCATAATAAAATCCTCCATTTTCTGTATTTTTGTTTACTAGTTACATCCATCTGATACCCAATTAGGGTTTATTGTTAACCCGGTTCTGCCGGGATGCGGGGCAACAATTTAGTGTTGTTGAAATTGTTGCCTATTTGCCAAAATCAGCGCATCGAAGGCCGGTTGAGGAATGTACCCTCTTATGTAAAGGTCTATCAATTGTAATGTTCTTAATCTCTGGTTTCTCATTTAACTCACCTCTTCCCCATCTTCGTCTGGGTAGAAGAAATCTAAGAACTCCTCTTCGGTTGGTAAAGCGTTCAAACTGTAACTTCTAGCCAATTTTATTGGCTTATATTCCTCTGTAGATTTACCTTTATAAAAGCGGTCTTTCTTTGTAAGATTTCTTTTATTAAAACCCTTGTATACTTCAAATGTACGCTTATCAAAATCAATTACATAACCCCATTCGCAAAACAAACTATCTTGAGCAAACTCACTATTATTTTTTAAACTTCTTAAATTACCAAACATAATTAATGATAAAATCTCCTCAAAAGTAATCCCGCAAAGTTCTCTATGCCACGGCACACCAAATATCATAGTACCCGGCTTGTACTCACTTAAAATTTCTTGTAGCTGCTCCTTTGTATAAAAAACACATTCTGAAATATCTGATTCCAATACTCTCAAATTGACGTTTTTAAGAAATTTCAAGATACACACACCACTACCATAAGGGTTTGTATCATATTGCCCATACTGAGCCACCTTATACTCTCCATCTTTTTGCACACATACTAATCCTCTTGTACCCATAATAATTTCACCTTTTAACCTTTCTTTTAATATTAAGCTGCCTTTTTACTCTGGCGATTATCAAACAAAATTTCGCCTGTTCTCATATTCTCAATAAGCACTATATCTTCCATATAAATTGGTTCTTCTGAAACATACCAAGACCCATAACTCATACCACTTGTAAAAGCCTTTCTCCAAGACTTATTCATTCTGTTTTCATCTGCCCATTGATTCCACCATTTGAAAGTATCCTTCATTCTAATTGTTATACAGATTTCTTTTTTAGCATCAACATAAGCTGGGCTCATACCGCTGTCTATACCCAATCCTTCTGCGTTTTTCTTATTTGTCATCCAAACAACAGATTTGTAATCATCCGTGTCGGTACAGAAGGTCTTTACCCCATTTCGCATTTCATTCCACCATTTCGTTGGTTTTAATAGGCTACTTGGTGTAAGCTTTAAGTACCCAGTCTGCATTATTCTACCTATATGATTTTTATCATTAGCTGTAAAGTGATACAAATACTGCTCCTTTTCAATGTTCTCTCTTTCCTTAACTGCTACTATTCCATCTCTTAACTCAAAATTCTCCATGTTTATATATCTTGTATGCATATTATTTACCCTTAACCTTTCTCTTATTTAATTTATTTACTTGACCCTGCGGAGCGGGCAACAGGGTTGTAAGACCTGTTGCTTACTCTCAACTACATTACTTCTTTAACTGTTACATCCTCGCCAGCATCTAACAGTTTAGGGTTACAAGCCGCTGTAAAGTAAGAATATTTACCCTTCTTGTCCTTTGCAGTTGGTGTTGCCTGCCAGATTGTCAGCCCAGATTTACTCAATTCCACAAAGGCATCTACTAATGTTCTCTCTCTCATATTAGTGAATATCTCTGGACTAAAGATGCTATCAGAACCCGGTACAGTAAACAAAGTGCCTAGGAAATGGTTTATCAAAAGTCTCATTTCATCTTTCTCAGATTTCTTCTTACTGTTAAGGTTTCCTTCATAGTTTGTAATACCCACCTCTTCAAGTGCCTTTTTCATTTCTTCAAAGGATTTTCTTAAAATATTTACTCTAACTGAATCTAATTCTTTTAAATCTTCATTATCTGCTAATACCTCATCAAATGATGCAAAATCCAAATCATTTAATGCATAGCCAACCTCGTCAACATAGCCTTGTCGGTCATCTGCTATATACCCTCTGACCAGTTCTTTCTTGTAAAGGTTCTTAAAAATAACCACTTCCAAATCTTCAATCTTTTTTCTTGACCAAATACTTCTAAAGTAGTAAGCCAAATATGTTGAATACAGTACACTATCATCATAGAATTCGGAACTTGATGCTTGAATTGCCTTCTTAACACTTTCAATACCGTCAAGAATGTAAGATACCCCATTATATTTAACTTCAACTGGTGTAGGTAACATTGCTACTTCTTTCTCATTACCCTTTACTTCTAATACATTTGCTGATTTCATAATTTTCTCTCCATCTCTTTTCTGATTTGATTTACTACCTTTCATTTCTGCTCTTCTTTCGGCTCTGTTCATCGTAATATCCTCGCTTTCTTAATTTGTTATTAATTGTTTTAGTCTATTGCACTGCTCTTGAAGTTGCTCTACTGTTACCTCTTGCTCCCAGAATACTGTTAACCCGGCTTTTGATTTACCCTCTACTATGTACTGCGATAAGATTTGGTGCTTTGCCATAAAATTTCTTGGTGGTACTTTTCTACTAAGTAAATCTCTTTGGTTAAAAGCATTTCTTAAATTTTCATCTACCCTCAAATCAATAACTCCTCTCTTTCTTTTATATGTCACTTATTCATTACTCATTGTATTTTATCTTGTTTTCGTGACTTGTTATGGCCTGAGTATACACGATTACAATAGTGATGTCAAACCAAAAACACCCCTTTTTGTAATTATTTCGTGTTTTTTTATGCTCTAGTCACGTTTTAGCGACAATTAGTTAAAGTACAGTTTGTTATCTCCATTTAGTCACGTTTTAGTTAATCTCGAAATATGGTCTTGATTTAGTTACTTAAATATGCAATACTATCAACATATATCATATAAAAGAGGAGGGATTTAATTGCTAGAGGATAACAAAGAAAATGAATATGATGAATTTTTCAAAAAATTTAAAGCTATATTAGATGGAAAATATGAAAAGAAAGGTATACCAAAATACAGTCAAACGGAATTGGCTAATCTTACAGGTGTTTTAAAGCAAAAAATTAGTGTATATTACAAAGGAACGAATAAGCCTTCAGTTGAAAATTTAATTAAATTATCAAAAGGATTAAACTGTTCCGTGGATTTCTTAATAAGAAAAGATGTTATAGAGCCTAATCCAAGAAATCAAAACATTTTAAACAATACTGGACTAAGTTCTGAGTGTCTTAAAAGATTAGTACACTATAGAAATAAAAACGAGAAAATATACAATAAAATTATGACTACCCTTGAACTACTTATTAGTAATATTGGTCTACCCAATACTGATGTTTTATACTATATTGCAAGGTACTTAACTTTTGAAGCTGATGACTCACTCTACATTATTAATGATACAGCTTATGAATGCTTTACTGATATATTAAATAGCGAAGAAGATTCTGAAAAAATAAGAGAGGCATTTAATAAGTACTTCAGCACAACATTTGATGTAGATATAAATAAAACACACGCTCTCTCGAACATAAATAAATCCAATGTTTATTTAGATACCATTAAAGGCGCACTGCAGGTTTTATCAAGAGATATCAATAATAAACATTATGCTGATGACTACGAAAACGAACCAGTCGGTACTTGGGATGTTGATATTAATGCACTCGAAGATGTTGATTTTAGTAAAGTTGCAGACATACTCGATAGTAATTATAAACTCTTGCCATCTGATACCCCAAGCGAGGACAAGAACGGAAAAGTTGAATAATACAACATAATTAAGGTTATCAAGTGCTTCGGTATTTGATAACCTTTTCAAGTTGTTCTTGTAATCACTACATAATTTACAATTTTTGCTTGAGTATTGTCCAAACATGTGCTACAGTCTCATCATCGCGTTATTATCATATAAATAGAAAGGATGTGACTGTACTATGAATACAGGATTTTATACAGCTTTACCTGTAGACAAGGCTCTACAGGATGTATCTGAGTTGTTTAGCTTTAATGAGGAGAGCTTTGATATTACCCAAATAACCAACGTGACCGAAGAGCAGTTTAATGCGCTTGCCAACTTATATATGCACATAGATACAATTACTCACGAGGAGTTAGCAAAATATGACCCAGCAGACATATTTGTTTCGGGCTGGTTCGATACCCCAGTAAGCGAACTTTATGATTATCGTACTGCTTTGACCAATACCCAAGAGTTACTACAACACTTAATTGATAATAAAATTACTGATAGTAACATTATTAATCTGTTAGTACCAATTGTTGCTGAAAAGCTGTCTTTGGTCTGCGACATTATTGAAACATACACCAAGGACATTTTTTCAGTAAAATTAAAACACCTTTTAGAAACTCACGCAATGTCACAGAGTGAGCTTGCTCAGAAGTTAGGTGTAAAACAGCAGACTGTATCACTATGGATACAAGCATCGGGGTATCCTACCCAATCGACTGCAATTGAGTTGTGTAATATTTTTAATATTACTTTGGATTTCCTATTTAGACCTGATATGGTTGCGCAATCTATGGAAAAGCACATTGTATATCAAAACTGCGGATTAGAAGAAAAAAGTACTGCTATCTTAGAAGAACTACATAGGCGGGGTTCGGAGGATATACTCAGAACACTTAATATGATAATCCAAACTAAAGGTAGCGGGGATTCAGATTTAGTACAAGTGCTTACTGAGTATCTGAATTTACCTTGTGAGACAGGTCAATGTGTTATTCCATTTAAGGAACTGCTTGATTTACAGACTGAAATCCAAATGGCTGATAGCAAAGAAGATGCGTTAGCTCATGCAAAAGGCTTTCTGGAAAACTATGTTGATTTGGATATTCAAGGGTTTAGAAAGTATCAGCTTGATAAGATTATGCTCGTTGAGTTAATTCAAATATTGACCCGGATGCGGGATGAACGGGTTAAAGAAGTGTACTAAATTATAAGCCGGGTTGCTTAATTGCATAACGGGAGTCATAAGAGGGGAAGCCACGCGTGGCTTCCCCTCTTATGCTGTCATTCGTTTTGTGTAGCGGAATATTAAGAAACTGATTTTACAGTATGAATCAATTGATGAGGTTTGTTGACTTACTTGTTTATTTAAGATATAATATTTTAAATTGTCTAAAATTGCATAAAAAGACATATAAGGGAGGAAATAACAATGTTTAAAATCAGAAAATGTATGAGTATTTTGTTAACTGCAACTCTGTTAATTTGTTTGGTTTTTTCAGTTTCACCGAAAATAGTATATGCTAATACTACTCATGATTTGGTATTTGGAGAAAGTTATACCTTTGATGGAACTGGTGGAATGCAACGATTTGATTTAACACTTGAAAAATCTGGAAGTATTGATATTAAGTTTGTATCTAATAGTACAGATGGAAGTTCTGGAGTTTTTGTGTATACAGAAGGAGGTAACAAAAAACTCACTTCTTATGGCTTTACTGGAAGTTATAAAAAAAGCATTGATTTAAAGGCTGGTACATATGTTTTGATATTTAATTATTCCAATGGAACTAAAGGTACTAATATTCATGGTGAACCTTATGATAATAGTCCTGCAAATGGAATAATGAGCACATCATTTACAGATGCTAATGAGACGTATGCAGAAGATGCTACTATTACCAATGATGAATATGGAGTTGCGTCAAATATTTTATCCGTTGATAATGCTATATTACAAGGCCAGTTTGCATTAAATGATTCTGTAGATTATTATACTTTTAGTACCACACAAGCACAAAATTTAAATTTATATTTTTCGAGCAAATTAGACAGTGTTAATATTCAATTATTTAATGATTTGCTTGACTTTGATTTAAAGAAAGATGGATTAGTGGCAGGTAGTAATAAGTTCTCTATAGTACTTCCCAAAGGCACCTATTATTTGGCTGTTAAAAATGCAAAAACTGATTTTACAGGAAACTATCAATTAAAATTATCTACATCTGATATTACTAAAACATCAATAAAAAGCCTAAAAAGCCCTAAAAAAAGCGCTTTGAATATTACAGTGAACAAACAAGCAAATATAACAGGTTATCAAATTCAAATTGCTACTAATAGCACGTTTACGCAGAACAAAAAATCTTACTTAATTACAAGCAATAGTAAAAGTATAACAAATCTCAAATCAAAAATAACTTATTATGTGAAAGTAAGAACTTACTCAACTGCTGTAAATGGAGAAAAATGTTATTCTTCATGGAGTGCAATTAAAAGTGTAAATATTAAATAAATATATTTATGGGGATATACACATCCTGTGTATTGAAAATAATAAGAGTCGGTTCAAACTGCCGACTCTTATTTGTTTATATCATTGTATGATAATATCAAAGTTTTATTTTATCGCTGTAAGTCATCCATTCTGAATAAATCTTCTTGCCATCTACCACAGTGTATACTCTGTATTTTATATAGCATGTTGAACCATCTTTAACTTCAAACTCGCTAACTCGATAATAGTCTTTAGATTTGCTCGTTTTTTTCAATTTAATTGTATTTTTTGCGTATACATTCTTGTAATTCTTATCCTTGCTGGCAACATACTGGATACCATCGAAATAATTCAATGCTGAAGTTTCATAGCCTACCGAAAATCTAAAGTCAGCTTTACCATTATAATTTGCACTTTTACTTGAATACCCACCTATACCTGTGACAATCTCAAAATTATATGCAACTGGTAAAACAGTAACTGTCTGTGTGAATGTTTCACCACCACGATTTTCGTTTAATTTTACAGTAATTTTGTATGTTCCGCATCCTTTCCGTGCCGATATTGCTTTTGTTGAAACTTTATAATCATCTAAGCTAATCCTATAACCTTTAGTATTCAGCACAGTTATATTTAACTTGCCGCTTTCATCACGCGTGGCTACAATTTTATCAACTACAAATCCATTTTTATCATATCCATTTTTATCACGACCAGACCTATCATAGCCATTTCTATCACGACCAGACCTATTGTATCCGTCTTTATCATAACCATCCTTATCATAACCTAATACATCATATCCATCTTTATCATAGCCTAATGCATCATAACCATCCACATCATAAATTATCTCAACTGTTCCATCGGATGTGTAACCTACAGCCGGTCTATCGAAGTCGGTATCATTATAGTAATCAAAACTAAACGCTAATACAGTTGAATATTTACTTGCAATTGTTATCATATCATATGCATCTGTACAAAGTGCATTTTGTCTTTTAGGTGTATTAACAAAAGAATACTGCGTCTTATTATATTGGCTTGAATCATATAGCCTTGCTACATGGGCATACTGCGCTATTATACCTCCATAATATCCATAGTAACCAGCTTTCACTTGTGAAGTTAAATAATCAAGATATGTTGATGCAGTCGTTTCCTCACTTGCCTGAACTTCTGTTACTGGAGCGAATCCTGTCCCAATGAGTAACGCCATTACTAAGATTACCACTAAAGTTCTTTTAATTCTCATCACATTATTTTTGTTAGTGCAATGAATTAAATTACCCTAACTCTCCTTTCCGTAATTAAACAAAACCATTTGTAATTAAGTTAATTTTCTTCAGACATACTTATTGTATTTTAAAATAGATATCTTCGTCATAAGTATTAGTTCCCACTTTGCCAAATCTCAGATAATTTTCTGTATAATTAAGAACTGGCAATATAATATTTCCAGTCATTGTAAAGCTTACTGTGGAATCTAACTCAAGAGTACTCCACTTAAATTTGTCATTCATATTGCTTTGAAAACTGCCGTCAAAACCATCCAGTGTGTAAATGTTCAAATATGATTTGGAATCCTTTGCGTCAGTTACACCTGCAAGTATTGGTCTTATATAACGCTTGTAAACATTATTCTTATACTTACTAGCATCAGGCCCATTCTTTGCAAGCTCTATTATCTTTGCGTCTTTTACTTCCCAAGTTACGTTTATAAGCCTATAATCGTAATATTCAGCATTTTCTTCTTCAATGCTGCCTTTCACATAGCCGATATCTTTTAGCTCGACATCAGTCAAATCAGTAACCTTGTTTACTGTAATGCTAAACTCGCCGCTTAATTTATCGCCTATGCGAGAAAATGATTTATCATAGGTATATGTGCTTCCTAATGGTACTGGACTATCAAATGTAGCTGTTGATACCTTAGGACTTCCAAACAGTATTTTGGAAGCTGTTGTGGCATCATAGGTATCTGTCAGGTATGTCTGTATTTTATCTATCTGTACTTTCGTAAGGTCATCTACCTGTATTTCAGTTAACTTAGTCGCTGTGGTGTTCGTAGAATATGCATAAACGGTTTTACTCTTTGTCTTTAGATTAACTCCCAGTGTGCCTTTAGATACCGTTAAATCTGTTCCATCTGATGATGCTATTACACAAGAGATAAGAATGTAATACATCCTTGTTTTTGAGTCATACTTTTTGGTATACATTGGGGAAAATATCTTAATTTTTGTTGCATCCGGCACTGCATTAACTTTTATTGTAGACTTAGGATAAACATAGCTCTTTATTGCCGATGAACTGCCGCTTTCATATGCTTTTACGTATGCTTTTGCAATGGCGGTTTCTCTTGCTGTTAAGGCTGGTGCCGTTGCTGCAAAAGCAACTGAATTTGATGATAGTAAGATTGTTAGTAATAACACAATTGATAATTTTTTTTTCATATGGTTTTCTCCTATTTCTTATGTCTTTAATTATGATGCTTTTCAACAATATGTAATGTTATAAAAATAGCTATAAATTAAAAGTCAATCTTTACAGTGTTTATCATTACTATTAATTTATATCACCTCTGAACCTCTTGATTTTCCTAGCTTTACTTCTCCAAACTTTTTATCGTCGGGAAATATAGTACATACCTCCTTCGTTTAGAATACCCATATTATAGCAAAAAGTGAGTACTTTTGAAATAGAAAATTCCCAATATTTTGTGTAATATAACAAAAGGGAAAGGACACTACCCGGATATAGATGGTGTCCTTGCTTATCCCTATGATGTCATTCATCCTAAATCTATGTCATATTTAAGGCCTTGAACTGATAATACTATGTTATGTACAGTGGGTATACTTTTGTTACCTATTAATTCAATAAATCATTGAGCATCTTCCTTTTGTAAGTAAATATCAGTAATAGGCTCTCCATCATTTGCAATATCAGGTAATATCATATGTGAATAGCCTATTCTAAAATTACACTTATAGGTCAGTAATGTTTTATCTGAAAAACCTATATTAATTTTATTATGTCATACTGAGAGTAAACAACTATCCAAAGTTGCGGATAATAAATCATAATATTCCAAATTCCAGCACCATTAAGGTTTGTATCTATAATTAATTTATCCAAGGAATTAAAACTTCTTGAATCGAGATACCAAACTATATGTTCAGAAGTCAAATCTATTAACAGTTCTTTATAATAATAAGGCGTTTGTGATTCTTTATCAAAACCTATGATAGCATCAAAATTATAAGCTAAATCTAATGCTGAAAAAAGAGTAAGTGAATTTGCACCTGAACCGAGTTTAAATGGTAATTTCCAATCATATCCGACAATAGGTTTCCCAATAATTAATTTATTCTTTGATACACCAGATGATATTAGATAATCAACCAAAATACCAATATGATACATATTGCATACAGGTTTTGGTGGAGAATAATTTGTACCCCAAACAAAGTCTAAGAAAACAAAACCATCTACATAGTCATTAAAATTTGAATAGTTTACTTTTTCAAATATAATTTCATTGTTGGTTTCCTTAATCTTATAATTAATGGTAAGAAAGAATAGTAAGCCCTCTTGTTTAGCCCGATTAGATACTTTTTTTGTAAAATTCAAGAAAAGTGATTGAGTGTCTACATTTAAAAAATTAAATATTATATTAACACCATAATACCCTTTAACATGTATTATTTCTATGAACTTATCAATAAGTTTATCTTGATATTCCTCATTTAGTAAGGTTCTGATTGAAGTTTGATAATCAGGTACTCCTTGAGGTAGTAACGGAGTAATCAACATGAGAGGAATTACACCATATTCTTTTGATTTTATTATTACCTCACTATCATCTTGAAATGATATTATTTCACCATTTTCAGCAATTTGATAATTTAATATTGATATATAGGTCAAATTAGGTAAGGTTTTAAGTAAAGTATCTTGCATTATATGTGGATAAGCATACCCATTCATAGTAATGCCACCTATCGTATTATAGCTGATTACTAATTCTTCTCCTTGGTAAAGATATTGTCTGTCAGAAAGAAACGGATTATTTCTCAATAATTGCATGAGAGGGATATTGTAGGTATCTGCAATACTTTGTAATGTATCTCCCTGTTGTACTGTATGTGACTGCTTAGGAATTGCTATCACTATCGCTTGACCTATCACTAAGTTATATGGAAATATTAATCCATTATCCTGTGTTAATTTTTCAACAGAAATCCCATATTTATCTGCAATATAATAAATCGTATCTCCCTGTTGAACAATATATATATCCATAAATCACCCTAAATTACACTTTGTTATAATTATATGATAATAAAAATAAAAATTGAATATTTCACCATCATACACCGTATCATAAATCAAAAAGGACTTAACTGTTTTCACGGTCAAGCTCACTGAATATATCTTCATTTTGTTTTACTCGTATTCTCCGTTTATTCCTGTTTCCTCTCTAATAATCGACGTATGAATAGTGACATCCTATATGAGTAAGGGTTTGGTCTTTAAGGTGACGGTTCATTATCTTTCACAACCTTTTATCAGAGTATAACGCATCATATAGAAAAAAAGCGACTTTATTAAGTTTCTTTAACAAATTGTTCCTTATGCAGAAATCTGGCCATTATTACATTTTCCGTATCATTACTTAAGTATATGCTACATCCATATTTCTTTTTCTTATTGTAGAGTACAATGTTCCCTGACTTACCCCACACCTTTTACAAATCTCAGAAATTGAATACTCTTTACTGTCATACAGTGATAAAGCTATTTTCAAATCCTTTTTATTAACAGGTGGTCTACCTCCTACCCTCCCTCGAGCTCTCGATGCAGAAAGTCCATTTTGAGTTCTTTCCACTGTTAAATCACGTTCAAACTCAGCCAATGCGCATAAAAGTGTTGTTAGTAATCGCCCAACTGCAGTGGATGTATCAATTTGCTCTTTGGATGATACTAAAGTACAATCTAGTAGCATTAATCTCTCAATTAGTTCAAGCAGGTCTTTGGTTGACCTACCCAATCGCGACAATGATTCAATATATAAAGTGCTACTTCTGCCTAACTGTTTCTCATCTTCAATCTCTTTTAAAAGTCGGTCTAGCTGAGGTCTATGTTTCTTCGTACCCGTCATTTTTTCCATATATACATTTTCGTCATCAATTCCTAAATTCTTTGCCATATCTATCTGGCGAAGAAGGGATTGGGCTTCGGTGGAAACTCTTCCATAATAATATTTATTATTTTCCATTTTATCTACCTCCGTGAATTTCCAGTATTTGACTCTTCGCTGGGAGTCCATTATAATAAACGGTTGACTATTTGTAAATAGATTTTTATCAAAGTTTTTGTAATAATTTCATGCTTTTTTCAATGAAAAATGACTATCTAAATTTCGTTACAACAATTCATCGTTTTTTGTAATGGTATTATGACAATAAAAAAGGACTACCCTTGTATTAGCAGTAGTCCAATTTATTATTCTATCCAAATTATTTCTTTCATTATACTTTTATTTCAAAGTCCATTCTATCACTATAGTTATGTGCTTGATTAATGTTCGCTTTAAAGTATTCAAGACACCTGAAAAAGCCTTGGTTAATAAGTTCCTCGTACTGCTCACAGTGATTTCCAGTCAAAATATAAAACTTTTGCATTTGACCAAGTACTAAGGCAGTTGTTACATCACCATAGATAGCTCGGTCATAATTGTTGTAACTGACATAAAAACCATCATACACTTTTCCATTTACTTCTATTGGTGAATTATTCTCACCAACTATAGAATTATATTGTGCGAATGGAATACCATTCGCATTACCAACATTAACTGTACTAATCTCTCTCATAATAAATATCCTTCCTTCTTAAAATATGCTTTGGTTCTATCTGCTCGCGGTAACTCTCAGAACAATCATTATCCCAAGGAAACCTCATTTCTTCATCTGGCACTATTACCCTTAGCACTTCATCCTCGCTTTGGACTGATTTGGTTTTAAAAAAGTAAATAGGACAATCAAAAATACCCATCACTCTCTCACCATCTTCAACCATTAAACCTTTTACAATTTTCTCTGCAATCAAGTTTAGGTATTGCCCCAGAATCTCAGGTCGCAGGTGTAGGTTAATTTCAATTTCTAAGCTACCCCACTTATCTAATCCATGAGTGTGACCTGACAATAGGCCGGTGGTTTCATCCGGCACAATATGTATCTTCCAATCTCTTTTCATTCCTTTACCCACTTTCCGTTCTTTTTGAATTACATTGAAATACCAGACATAATCCTCAATTGATTGTTTTACTGCTATTTGGTGCTTACTATATAACCACTACAATTTTTTTAAGGCTCATTGATACCTAATTAATTAAGTATTAAAACTGTATCAATCAGATTGCTTAGGTCTTAATTAAGTGCCAAAATATTAATTTAGATTTTGCTTCATATTTTGCAGGTTTTAAGATGTTTTATTAATAAGTACCCTGACTTAACCTTAATTCTTTTTAAATCCTCAATTTTAGCCCTTTATTATGTAAGTTTCGGGCAACTTCGGGTCTAAGTATTGAAATATAGGTGTTGAGCATCAAACAATTTTTAAACTTACTCGATATTATGTAAGTTCCGGGCAGCTTCAAGCAAAAGCATATGAATTGAAGCTGTTTCTTCTATAATAATACATCCATAAATAGAATAAGGCTCTGCCAATAAGATAATACCCAGTAATAAAAGAGCTCTCCTACATTTCTTTTGCTCATCTTACCGTCCCGGTGTTGTAATTGCAATAATATTTCACCTTCATACCTAAACTTCTATTTATGCTCAATCTTTTATTATAATAGTGTGGTCTTTTATAAAAACAGTGTTGGGAGACTAAATGCTGCTTACACTCTTAGCATCTTAGTTAGGACTTTTATAATAACTGAGCTGGGAGACTAAAAGCTGCTTATACTCTTAGCATCTTAGTTAGGACTTTTATAATAACTGAGTTTGGATTATAAATACTACTTACACTTATAGCATCATAGTTTATAGATATATAATAACTGCATAATGTTTTATAATTTATGTCCATTGAATGATTTCAAAATTCTCAATTAAAGGTCTATATTATGTAAGTTATAACCAGTTTGACCACAAACCTATAACATATGGGCATAAAAATAGGTAGCAACTGCTTTCACAATGGCTACCCAGTCAATTATTCATCAATATTTTTTATGTAAGCCTCGGCATCTCGTGGTTCTACACCACCCAAAAGAAAATATAGCAGCTTACTCTTTGCTTCTGTCGCAGTAGCCGAGTCACTGTGAAGTACCCACTGTATGTACTGCAAATTCTCCTTATCCAACTTACTTAATCTACTTTGCATTGTTGAAAGGCTGTGATTATACAAAAATCTTAATTCTTTTTCGCAACTACTCAGGCTTCGAGTAGAATATTTTTGCTCTGGCAACAAATCAAGTAAAGTCTGTGGAAATATGTCGGTATCTTTGAGCAGTCCGGCAGTTTTATAAAACTGCAGTTGAGCTACCGCAACATCCCCGGCTTCAATCAATTTTAGAGTGTTTTGACCTATATGCTTTTGAAATTCCGAATTAGCATAATGCATTGACCCTCTTAGTCTATCATAAGTAGCACCATATACCTCCATAAGAAGTTTATAATCAAATCCATTAGTAATATACTGTTTGACCTTTTCCTTAAAATCTCTCTGTTTGAGCCATGTAAAACCCATTTCATATTCCTTTATCTCTGCTAATAAAGATAATTGAGCATCCAAATCCTCTTTATCTCCCTCACTACCTACTAATTTCTTTGTTTCATCAATCTGATTAATCAATCCATCCAAATGTTTAAAAGCCGAGTAGCCGCCTACTGCATATCCCATAATTATCACTCCATCCTCATAATATTTTGTCCAACATAGTACTATAATCTTTTATTTTTTTCCCAAAAAACCCACTTTTGAAGCCAATCTTTTATTTTTATGAAGAGGAAATAAAAATCAGCTCCTTTTGTCCAGCAAGTTTTCTACTACAAAGTAAGTTCGACTGTCCAATATTTATGCTTCCTAAAATCTCATTTCTGTAGTAAGGCAAAAGTAATTTATGAAATACTCTTACAGTATATTGCTATCACTTTGAGCCAAGTGAGGAAATACTTACTCAATATACCCATAATATATAATAAGGTAAAACTAATGGCTAACTCATCGGTTAGCCATTAGATACTTTTTATGCGAAGTCGCTTAAAACTTACATAATTTTGCTATTTTACTCTGGTTGCTGTAACATTGCCAATTAAGTACAATGCAAATTGTACTTTTTTAACTGTTATATATTGAGGATTGCCTTTCTCAGCAATAACAGCGGTAGACTGGATAAAGTCATCATTTCGGTCAATTGTAGTATCCGACATCATAATTGCTGCTCCAGAACCCACAATTTTATATTTTCCCGGCTTTATTTCGTAATTTACAAGGTACATTCCTCTTTGCAATGTCTTATCCTTTACTTTCTTAACTTTGGTCAAATCTACTGCAGTTACAGTTACCCCATGTGAGGTAAAATTGGTTGTACTATCCAATTTCATATATTCTTGCCAATCACCAAATGAATATAGCTCTCCTGTCTTTGTAAATTCTATATATTTACCAATAGTCTCATTATATCCCTCAACTGGTGTTATCTTATACAAAACTGACTTTTCGGCTGCTTTTACTGGGCTTGCTGTTGTTCCTAAAGTAAAAACCATTGCCACTGCAAGCATTACTGATAATAACTTCTTCATAATAATTACCTCTCTCTCTCATACATATAAATTTTATGTGCTTGTTTATGTAGTCACTTAATTTTGACAAAATAAAAGGACATCTCTAAATAATACCCTTTACAGGAATTATTACTAAATGTCCATTAACTCTATCTTAAATTACCAACACGGTAATTTATTCTTTTTCTTCTTTTAAACTCTCTGCAATTTCAATCAAATCAATACCCCACTCCTTAGCATATGTATATAGCGCTTGGGTTACCACATCACTCTCGGATTGTTGAGAGACCTCTTGCATAACTTCTGATACTTTTTTTGCTAAAGGTGTTACTCTTACTCCAACATTACATATCTTTTTAGGTTCCGTTTTATTTGCCATATCATCCTCCTCCCCTCCTCACCTATTATTGTAGCGGGTTATTAATCAGGAGTCAACAAAATGTTTTACACCTGTATATACACTTGTTATACATTTTTGTGTAATTTCAACGAAAAAATAGAATAAATAATTTTTTAAATTAAAAAATATTTTGGAAAATAAAACAGAGGGAAATGTAAATACCCTCCGTTTTATCTATCCTATTCATTAAAAACCACTTGTTGTACTATCTAAAGTAGTAGTATTGCTTACACCATAGGCCGGTTCTTTAGGTCCAAAATCACTACCTGTCCTACTGTTATGCTCAAAGTAAACTTTGACTGTTCCTAGACCAGTAATGCTTTTACTTGTCATTGTATAATTCAGTACATTATACCCTTTACTGATTTTATTAAAGAACTGAGCCTTATTAATTGGTGTTTCCAATCCCTTTACTGTCATTGGAATTCTATCAGTAAAGCCGGAAATAGGTAACTCATAAGTAGTTGTATATTCCATAACTACCAATGTAGTTGCATCTTCAAAATACCAACCTTTTCCTGTTGCTATATCAGATACACCACGTTCTTTGTTGGCCAGGGTTGCAAAATTGCTTTCAGTCAACTTATCTCCGGCACCACTTATTAAAGTCCTTAATGCTGTATCATCTTTATTACCTATCAGTTTCATACCCTCTAAGGCACTATAAAATTCCTTATCATTAGACTTAATACTTGCTATTGACTTGCCATCAACCTCTGTTAAAACACCACCACGAACTGTTAAGGTATGCTTTACAGTTGTATTATCTTTCTCTTTATAAGAAAGCTTATTTTTAACAGTTGCACCTGTATAAGCAACATTTGTTCCATTTGGTACTGCTATTTCAAGTTTCTCGGTTGCTGTTCCACTACTGAAATTATTAAAACTGCTTAATAAGGAAGTATGCGCTGCCTTTGGGTTATAATCCTCATTTCCCCATGTTGACTTTAATGTATCATTATCAATGTCTAAGGCATAGGATTTTACAGTTAAAAGACCTGCATTTTTACTACCTTTACTCTCAGAAACACTATTGTTTGTACTCAATACACTACCTTTTGCAAAAACTGGGTTTCCACCCAAACCTATTGCTTTTGCTTGTTTGGTTGCTTTTTGGTCTGTAACTTGTGAACCATCTACTTTTGTTGTTACATAGGCTGTA
This sequence comes from Anaerocolumna jejuensis DSM 15929, assembly GCF_900142215.1. GTDB lineage: Bacteria > Bacillota > Clostridia > Lachnospirales > Lachnospiraceae > Anaerocolumna > Anaerocolumna jejuensis. The sequence goes on from NZ_FRAC01000006.1 coordinate 486,412, forward strand.
TGGGTCAAGGTGTGGTAATCTACAGCTGTGATTTTTCTGCTTTGGGTACCGGCTGCAAAGAATATACTATCTTTACCACTGTCATCGCTAAACAGCATTGGTATTTCAGGATAAATAGTTAAATAACTTGCATTTTGCTTTGTTATCGTTGTTTTACCATTATCTTCTGTTTTTGCTGCTTTTACTTTCAAAACATCACTATTGTTGCTTGCCGCCTTATATCGGTCAAGGATTACCCTGATTTTATAATCTGCGCTTACATAACTCGCTGAAGCTGTCTCTGGAATAGTGGTACAGTTACATACATCATAGGAATAACTATCGTTCACATCGTCAGTAGGGTCACTATCTGCTACATGCACTGTATAATGTGAGTAATACCCATAATTATGATTATAAGTATCTTTATTTTTTATACTGTATGAAAGAGTATCTGTTTTACTAATGTTTGCATTATCCTTGTCTTTAAAAGTACTCTTTAATCCTGTACTTAAATCATAATCTGACAAAGTACTTTTGTCAGAGGAAGAAATAGTCCATGAAGCAATATTAATACCCGTTAAATCAGTACTCTTAATTGCATTTAATATACCTGCTACATCAACTGAAACACTTGGATTACTGTGAGAGATAGAATAACTACCCTTTGTCTTAGTTTTGCTATGTAGCCAATCTGAGTACTTCATATTGGCAGGTGTATTTGCTGTTGTTGTCACTTTACCATTTGGGTTTATTGTATCATATTTATATGTTCCAGATGGACTTAGTGTAGACCAATAAGCCTTATGGCCGGCATCCTGTGTTAATTTTAATGACATTGATGCAGAGTCACTATATTTCATGTCTGTATCATATTTGCTCAATCTCCATTCAGGTACTGCCAATTCACCATCGACAGGCGTTTTCTTGTCAATGCGCCATATAACATAAACATTCTCTTCTATATCCATGTTTGAAATTCCTGAAAAAGCTGTTCCCTTTTTTATAACTTGCGAATCAGTAGGAAAACTTTTAAGCAATGGTAATCCTTTTGCTGTTACCCACTTAACCAATTTAGCTTCTGTATAACCCTTTTTCTTTGTTAAATCATTTAATTGCGTTACATCCACTTTGATAGTGCCATCCTCTGCAACCTTTTGTGTTGATACCAGTTTCTGTTCCAAAACTTCTACCCTGCTTACAAATTCACCATCCTTATATCTATCCAAATAATTTTTTTGGGCTGGGTATGGTTGGATAATGTATCTTAAATAGATAACTCCATCTTCGCCTTTTTTCAATATACTCTCCAACTGTATGTCATCAGCATCTTTTATATAAGTTGCTTTGCTGTATAACCCAGATGCATCCGCTATACCTAATACATACTGCAAAAACTTTTTAGCTGTCTCTGGTTTTTTCGCCAAATCTTTATAGTAAGTATAAGCATCGTCAAATCCAAATAATGTTAAGGCTTCTGTAAAAACTAACTGCATCTGCGCTCTTATAACATCCTTTTGCGCTGTACTTGCTGATTTTAGCTTACCAGATAATTCGGAATACTCATCAATTAAATCTAAATAGGTCTCATAATCAGTCTTTGCAATCAAACCGTTTTCAAGAGCATATATTAGTCTAACTTTTAGATTAAAAGCATATGACCATATATCATCTGCAGTTGCTGAAATTTCTTTTTTAGTACTAATATTTTGAGGTAGTTCTCCGTCCCATTTTACATTTTTAACAGATGATTTTTGTGTTAAATCTATTGGGCTTGTAATAATATCGTTTAAATAAGCACTACCATATAAAGGAACTGTTACCACATCAGAAGCCAAAAATGATTCTAAATTACTGCGGTCAATATAACTTGTACCTGCTGCACCAACTTGAGTATACCCAACAGTTCCATCGGTCTGGATATCAGCTTTAACATAAGTGGCAATTACTTTTACCCTTTCATTGTTTAGTCTCTGAGGATTTATTGTCCCTACTCCCATGCTCTTATATATCTTTCCTGATTTACCTAATTGTTTTACAATTTCAGCTTTATCAGCAGTTTTCGTACTTTTATCATAGTGTACCTCATAAGGAGTTCCTTTTTTAACTTTTGGGTCCAGATATTTACCTGTTGACTTATCCCAATTGTTAGCAGACATATTTAAAGCTGCATCTTCTTGGTCCAGAAGGTACATTGGATTTGCTAAGTACTCATATACTAAATTTAGCATATCAACTAGTTTAGTATGAGTATAATTCTTTGATTCACCTAATTTAATCATATCCCTTAAAGTCACAATCATTGAATTACCATCAATAACAGCAAATACCTCTGGTTCGATGAATATTTTATACCATCCATACTCTACACCATTATTAGTCTTATATGCACCTGATGCAAAGTCTTCTGAAGAAATTTCGTAACCACAAAGCTTTGTTATTGCTGGAATATTCTTAAAATCAGGATTATCTTTATAATCGTCCCCCATAAACCATTTTAGCCAAGATTCAGCATCTCCTGATAAGGGGTCTGGCATATCAACAATTACTTTTTCAGATGTATCTTTATATTCAAACTTATCTTTTGAAGCATTAATATAGCTAAAAGAAGCACCCACACCATTCATATAATCAAAAATACTTTTCCCTGTATAATACTCAACTTTATAACTATTTGGTATCCCTTTAGGTATAAAGTCAGTTGTGTTACCCAATTTTTTTACTAAACTAGAATCTTTAAAGGCTTCCTCGTTCCCTTTTGCCCAATATACAGATATCCTAACTCCTGAACTCTGTGTGGTGAATTTCCAACTATCACTACCATTTCCTGTACTTCCACCTGAATCCCCACCATCCATATTACCACCTTCACCAGCAAATACCGTATTTATTGGCAATATGGTTAAAATCATACATAAAATTAAAACCATTGAAAATATCTTCTTTAACATTGCTACTCCCCCTTTAATTACTTAAAATTTCACTACCTCGGTCCATCCCATTCCCAAGAGCCACCAAAAGCTTCAGCATTATAGACAGTCCAAAATCCTACACGTTGGTTTGCTTTAGGATTCTTTACCTTTTCAGCAAGTTTTCCTTCATATTCTGAAATAAGTAACCAATCCTTCTGAAAATACCCTACACCTGTTTTTTTATCTATCAGATAAGGACTTCCTAGGTAAGTATAATCATCATTCCAAACGTCGCCACATACTCCATCTTTTATTACTCCTTTTGCTGTTATCATATTGCCATATAAGTCCTTTACTTTACTATAAATAACAGTATATCCGTTAATTGTTATGCCCTTTAAAATTGTCTTCTTGCCATCTTTGTCGATAAATGTATCACCCGGAATAGGGAGCGGTCTATTTTTATCAGACCATTTTAATGTCATTACTGCTCTAGTCTCCACTGATTGTACAGGTATCTTAACCTTACTCATATCTTTTCTTGCTTTAACATTGATTACCCTGTAAATAACTGTTACTGCGCTGCCACGAGTAACCTTTGCAGAAGGATTAAATGTATAATCACTAGAACCTGTTATAATACCCTCTGAGTACACTATTTTTACTGACTCTTGATACTCAGAACCAATTTTTGAGTAATCTGGTATTAATCTATCAATCCCATAAATCATATCTGTATCTTCTTTTAAAACTATACTTAGAGCTCTTGATGTCCATAAAGCCATATCCTTTTTGGTCATAGACTTAGCATAATTCTCTGATTTCAGCTCATCGGCTTTAACAACTCCTGATTTAAAGGCTTCTTTCATAATCGCAGAAGACCAATCACTACCCTTTGTGGCTCTACTCAATTTTGGATTGATGGCTCTCATTAACATACTTACAAACTTCGCATTAGTGATATTAGTTGTTGCTTTGAAATTACCATCTGTGTAACCCCCAATTGTACCTTTCTTAGCTAAGTAGTTTACTGCAGTGTAATAGGTACTGCCGGATTTTACATCTTTGAAAGATGTTGGATAACTTGCTTTAGTAGCAAGTAAAGTTACATTAGTCTGTGTCTCTGTATCTACGGATACTGCCCCAAATGCAATCAAAGCTGCTTTCGCTTTTGCCAAACCATCTGCGTTTTCTTCCGTTTTTACTACTGTTTTTATAATGCTATCAGCCTTTTTTACTACTGCTAAAACGTCGGCTGATGCTGATTTTCCACTTGCAGAAACAGCTTGTGATAATGTATTAAGCTCTGTTGCCAACTCAATAAGGATTGCATTTGTAACAATACCCTCTCTCTGCATAGTCTGAATTTGACTTAAAACATACTCTGTGTTATAAGTGTAGTTTTCTGGATTCTGCATATAATTCTCTGAAATATTTAGCCTTACATCAAGCGTTGTATCTTTGTTACTTGCTGCCTGCGCTGGAACTGTTGCCCCGCCTGCTAATGATGTCAAGATTAAAGAACCAACCAAAATTTTATTCATAACCATAGCAAAAGAAACCTTAGCCTTTCTATCTCTCCTATGCTCTGTTGTCATATAAGCATCATTTTGTAAACCTTCTGTTTTCATGGTTTTTACCCCTTTCGATTTCAAATTATTTTTACTGCTCATTTATAACTCTCTACTGTTACCATAAACCATAAACTCTAAGCAGGCTGTCAAATAAACCTTTATAGTGATATGATTTATGTCAACTGTTTGCTTAATCCTCAAATACTCTTTCTTTTTAAACTTAGCTTGCTTCTTAATTTTACCTTTGTTTTTCTTCAGATACCCACTACTTAATACCAAATCACCATATAACCTCTCACTCTCTCTGACACACTCTGAAAATTTCATATCATTCTTCAGACCAAATTCTATAATGTCATCATACAATTTTTCGGACAATACCACATTTATTTTCTGCTTATAACCCTCAGTTGCCATTTCCCCCACATCCCTCCTTGCTTTATATTTAGTATAATTTTTTCTGTCCACTTTTGTATGGACAACTGTCCATACAAAATAATTTATGTGATATTTTATTCTACCGTCCCAATATTCCTTTTCCACTCCCCAATAAAATTTTTAGGCAAGAGAAAAGCAGTTGGTAATCGGCCAACTGCTTGAAGTAAGGGTATTTCATAAAGAAATTATAACAATTTTGAGGTAGCAATAAAAAAACATTAGAGGAAGTAGATACAACGAAAATCTGCACTTGTTCATCCGAACACTATACCCTCTGTGACATTTTATTACACTCTTAGTGTAACGCGGGTTATAATAAAAAGCAACGGGGTTAGTATAAATAATTACTTTCTAAGCCTTGTAAATACAGAATTACATTGTAACTCCAATATAAACTTTACTAAAAAAATGAGAGGTAATATCTGTTTAAGGATATTACCTCTCTATCTATGTACTGGGGAATAAAATAGATTACAGAACTATTATATCGTGTTAACTACCCATACATCAAGCGTTATATTATTAACCATCTATTACACTATACCACTTGCTAAACTTAATACCCATCCTATCAAACCACTCATTTCTCCCGCAATTAACCATAAGAGAGCTATTGATAATACTATATATGTAGTTGCTCTACGTTTTAAATACATAACATAGGCATTTTTATATACCTCTAAATTCTTTTCGACTTCTCTTACTGTTGATAGAGCCTCATGAGATACACCAAATGGTTTCTTGCCACCACTTTTTTCATCCTGTGTTTCTCTCCATACTGGTAACCCAATATAGGCCAAATCAAAAATTGTTGAACTTATAACCATAATAATTATCACTACAGAGCCTAAACCAAAGAAGACTCTTATAACTGACATAAATGGAGCTAACCACTTATATGCTGTGAATATATCTGCCTTTGTATTATCAAATACCATTGGCAACATCATAGCCGCAACATCTGAATCGCTTTCCTGTATCTCGTTCATGATTTCTTGTTGAGTATCTGCAGAAATTGAGGACTCTTTAAGAGAATTTACAAATGCAAATAAAGCCTTTCTTGCTTCTTTTTGATTTGCTCTCTTAAATTCCTTTTCATCAAATACTATACTGTTTTCGCCATTATACTCAAAAATTTTTGCTGTCTTTGTTCCATCTGCATTTTTATCTGTACTCTTGATAACTACTTCACTTGTACTACTTGATTCTGTTCCATTTGCTTCAGATGCTTCCTTTATAGCTGCTTCTATATCTCCTTTATCATTAGCAGAAATAGGAATATTTGTTTCTGCAAATATAGAAAACATAGAACTAGAAAGAAGCATTGATAATATTAATAATAAACTAACTCTACTAATTGTCTGTTTCATACTCATAATAATTACCCCCTCATTGGTTAAATACTAATACCTGTTATAAAGTTTAAAATTTTCATTCCTAACTTAATACCCAAGTCTGTGAACACTGTTGATGTGAATAAAATCACACAGACTCCAAACATACTTAGAAATATTGCTCTTTTCTTCAAGTAACCTATTATCATGTTTTTGGGTGCTGTTGGCATACCACCAATAGCTACTCCGCCTTTTGACTCCATACAAGCTGCTATTGCTTCATCAGATACCCACCTTCCGAGAGAAGAAAAGCCTCCTCCGGGTTCATTGCCTTGCATTCCCCGGCCATTCATCGAAGGGTTACTTTCTATACCCATTCCTCTTGGACTTCCCATTTGAGGTTGTCCACCATATGAACCACCGTCCAAAATATCTCTTACTGGTGGAAAAGCTATATAAAGTAAATCCAAAACTGAAACAGCCATCATAAGAAGTGCGGTAATACCTAAGATAACTGCCATTGTAAAATTCATTATTTTAGCGAATGGTTGTATAAAAACTTGTGCTTCTTTAATATCTTCCGCCTTCGGACCGGCTTCACCAAACATATCACCTACTGCTTTTGCAGTTGTATCCTGCTCTACAGTGGTCTGTTTATCTTGTGTAGGTTCTGTTGATACTTGAGTCTCTGTATCCACACCGTTTAAATCACTTGCATATATACCCCCAGAACTAAATAACATCATTATCGCTACTAATATAAATAATCTCTTACCCATCCTCATTTTTAACACCTACCCCGCTATCTGCTTTGGTTTCTTACCATCTCTCCACTCTTTGTATGCTTCGATGTCTTTTTTACATCTGTCATATGTAAATTTAAAAACTGCTATATCATCAAAAGCTCCCGGTATTAGGTCCGGTGCCGCTATATAAACTACTGCAGTTGCAATACCTATTATTGTGCTTGCAGGAACTTCACGATATTTACCCGTCACATAATCCAAAACCATCGAACCAAGAACCAAAAAATCTTGTACTATACCTCCAATACCCGGTATATGTGCCACTGCATCCTCAAATTTTCGCAATACTTTTTTAGCTTCTTGCTCGTTACCCAAAATCTTTTTGGCCTTTTTATTACCTATTTCCTTAACCTCTTTTTGGCTTAGACTATAGATAAAAACAACATCCGGCTTGACTTTGTTATCCTTCGTTATTGCTGCATATGCTGTCCTTGAACCCTTTATTTTAAATAACTCTCTACTATCTTGCTTACCACTTATATAATGAGCTAATATCCTACAACTATAATTCCCTTTTGCAGTACCCTGTTCCCCATCCACTCTAAATCTCTCAGCGCGGTAAGTATTATCCTTTGATAACTGGTATTTACTCTTTGCCGGAAAACAACGTTTAGAGATTATGATGGCCTTATTGAATGCTTTTTTTTCGCCACCTACCTTATCTACTATTGCTATCATCTCTGATTGGTCATCTAACTTAAAATTCAACTTATAAATCATATTTACCTCCCCCTCTACTACTGCACTCGGATTGCATAGCCTTCATTTATTAAGCGTTCTTGTTCTGCCTTATCAATGTAGGTTTTTCTCATCGGTCTGCCAGAAACATTTACAACCCCGGCAGTATAACTTAATACCCCAGACTCACAAATTTTTGCTATCCTACAAACCTCTTTGGAATAATCCACATTTTTATTGGCAGGTAAATATACCTCATTCTTTTTAATTACTTGGTCATTCGAGTCCTTAAACTTTATAATCATGCTGTCCTTAACCTGTTCATTTCCAAAATACTCTTTTGTACGTACTAATCTAAAATGCACATCCTCTAAAACCTTACCCTTATGAACACTGTCTTTAGGTGTTACTACTGTTGGTCTATTTAAACCACTTGCAAATCTACGGTTATTAACACCTGCTTGTACATTTCTTAATGCAAGAGTAACTTGACCTGCTACCCCACTCATATATCCGTTGTTATACACAGTATTTTCCTCCTCTCTTATACACTATCTGATTTTCTCTGTTGTAATCTTCTGCCTGTCTCTCGGTGTAATATCTATGACCACTCTGTTTTGAAACATGATGAGGTATGATAATCCCCATATCCTCATACTTTTTTACTGTAGAAATAGCTAACCCCACCTTCTTTGAAAACTCACCAATTCTTATATACTTTTCAATATCAACCTCTCGAATCTCGCCCATAAAACCACCTCTCTATCCTTGCTACTTAATATAGTTTTTTATGTCCATATAACTCCGTGAAATAATTTGATATGTCCCTTTCGTTGAAAAAAACTGTAGAGTCTAAAAAAATGGAAATGTCAGAAATACTGGATTAGTCATTTAGGCAAAAAAAAAATAGAGCCTACAATGGCTCTACTTCTTGATTTATCTATGTTTTTAAAACTTCTTGATGTTCCTCATCCTCTTTGCATATCGTACCTCTGGACTTAAATCAAATCTTAAGTATAAGAAAAACTCATCTATTAGGCTTAGTCTAAAAAATATAACCCCATGTTGTTTATGATAGCTAACCATAATTATCACCATCCTCTTTCAGGGAATTTTTGGTTATATCAATTATAATTCCAACACCCTCTATATATCCTATAACTGCTCATTATATCCTACATGTGTACAACAACTGAAAAAAGAGCCTGTGAAAGGCTCTCTCTCATATACCCTATATGTAATCTATTTACCTCGTTTAAAGCCCGGTAGCACCAGTTGTAGCTTATCTAGGTTACCCTCTAGCTGCTCTACAAAATCTATATCAGTATCATATGACACATAGGTTGCTATCATTACTGCTCTCTGCGCCATCTTTAGATGCTCAGGATTATTAATACTTCTCAGGTAGGTTGATAATTCAAGGACTGCCTTACCCCATGCAAGGCTCATTCTATCAATTTCGCCTATAGTGTCAGCATCAATCCAGTCTCGGACTGTTTGTGTTTCTTTACCACCGCAAGTTATTTGCTGTAGGAAATACATATACCCTTCATCAGAACCCGGCATATGGTAGCGCCCCAATGGATAGATTCTGCAACTAATTGGTTTACAAGTCCCGTGTAAGGTACATTTACCCATCCGTAGGAATCTGCAACTGCCATCCCCGGTTCTCCTACGGATGGACATTATAGGTAGCCTACTGTCGGAACCGTGGTAGTACTCGCAGTTATCTTTAATAACCTCTGAAATAGGCTGATTAAAGTGTTTGGCTATCCTAAAGATGTCAAAAGGATTAAGGATAATAGTATCATTATTTTTACAGCACTGCCCTTTACAGGATTCCAAACAGGAAAATTGGAAAATATCATCTAAGCCTAATTGTCTTTTCCTCATATCTTCTATAAACTTCTCGTCATACCCCATTATTTCGCACCTTCTTTCTTCTGATTTTGGATAAAAGTCAATTCTTCTTTGAGGTACATTTCAAGAGCACTTCGTACAACCGCAGATTTGTCCTTATCCCCACCTTCACGCTGTGTTCTCAGTAGGATAGCAGCGATTTGATTTTCACTTATATAGTAACTCATCGGTTTAGTAGCAACTCCTTCAGCCTTGCCCCTCCAGCGCTTGTAGCTACGCTCATTGCGCTTTTTCTTGGTTTCTTCTTTACTTCCAACAGCACCCATTTTATATGTAGTAGTGGGTTCTTTGGTTTCAGCTTTTTCAACTACCCTGTCTTCTTTATCCTGTTCTACTACTCTATTTAATCCAAGCATAGCCTTCAGAGGGCTTTGTTTTACCTGTCTTTCTGCTCTTTCTAACATAATTATTTATCCTCCTCAACCATAGTTATTATTTTATCTGCAATGCTCTGATACTCTAAGCTAATTTTGGTTTTTGGTGCTTCAAGCACCGCACAAGAACCTATTCTAACGAATTTCTTAGCTGCCGAAGCTCGTGGAATTACGCCCAATACTGTGTGATTTTCTTTCAAATCCTCTAAAACTACCTTGTCTTCGCTAATTCTGCTATCATACATAGTGGCAACAACCCCAAGTATTTTAAGGTTTTCATTAATTTCTTCTGTAAGTTCAGAAACCGTGTCATTGAAAAGTTGAAATGCAAAGTGGCTTAACCTTGATACCTCTGCCGGAATGAGTAAATAATCTGCACAACTGATACAGTTAATTGGTAACAATGATAAAGAAGGTTGACTGTCTATTAATATAAAATCATAGTAATCTTTTATATACCCAAGTGCCTTTTTGAGCTTATACTCGCGATTTTGCGCTTGGAATAAGTTCATCTCCACAGAGGCCAGCATCGGGGTACTCGGTATTATGTTAATATCTAAACCCTCAATACCCAAATCATAAATCGCATCTGCTATATGCTCTGTAGCCTTACTATCAAATAATGTAGTAATGTTGTATTCCATCTGCATGGGGTCTATTCCTACACTCTGGCTTAAAGAACTTTGACTGTCTGCATCCACCATCAAAATTTTGAAATTTCTTTTTGCTAAAGATACAGCAAGATTATAAGTTAAGGTACTCTTACCAACCCCACCTTTCTGATTTCCTACTGCGATTATTTTACCCATACTTTCTTCCTCCATAACTCTCTATTTTTATTGATTACTCAACTATGATGTCATATGTGCTATATACACGGTATACCGCGTTGCAGTCAGGATATCCATAACTTTTTGACATCAAAACTCAAGTTTGTGAGAATGCTACGATTGCAGGGTTTCATCAATACCGTGGTTCTGGTCGTTATTACAATGAAATTCTCTGGTGCCAGGAAAATTATTAAGGCTTATTAAGACCTAAGAAGTGTAAGCACTGACCTTTATCATTGTAATTTGTTAGGTCTTAATTAAATGCAAAAAAAGAAAAGTACCCCAAGTTGAGATACTTTTGAATGAAACTGGCTAGAACTTACCATATTAGCTACAATAATTAATCTGCTCCACTGGGGATGCGGGGCACAATGTAAATTGTGCCCTCGACTGCAAAGGTTGTGCCTATGCTCCTAGATAAAGAAAGGCAGAAAAAAAGTACCCAATCTGCTTAGTGATTGGATACCCATTCCTATCTTAATATTCACTATCTAAATACATACAACAATATTTTATTCCACTCTCAATAATGATTTTAAAAGTATCTGTTGGTTTTTCTACTTCATATTTACATTTATATATCTTTGCATAAGCAGGCTCGCGTCGATTCATTACTATTGCTTGTCTACCCTCATTATCTGCACTTACAAAATATATTTGAGTTCCTTGTGTATACTCTACGGGCATCTCCTCAGCCAATTTAAACAGTATCTTAATTAATCTTAGAGGTATTTGTTTATACACTGCTTTAGATACCATCTTTATCCCGTTATAATTTTCTTGCAACTCATTTATATCTTTAACTACAACATCACCAACACTACTTGAAACTTCTTCGATTTGTTCTGCTAAATCAAAATTATGTATATCATAGCCTTTTATATGACCTAATCTTTCTTCTTCTAATTCAGCTGATTCAAAATATATCAGCTCTTTCTTCTCTACAATATGCTCTTCTAAATCTAAATTCAACTTCTTATACTCATCTGTTCTTTTGTCCATGTTATCTCCCATAATACCCTTCTCCTATCGTTGTTTTATGTCTAAATATAGTATATTTAAAAGTCTATGCTTATTCAAGTTATATTTAATACTTACATTACGTCATATATCCTCTCAATAAACAACGGGGCAAATCATTTTGTTGATTTGCCCCTCTATCTTTACTGTAGCTATACAATTAGCTTATAAATGGTTGGTTTACCATTATATCGTGCTAAATACCCTTTTTCAACGAGTCCATCCAATATTTCTTTTGCGTAAATATCAGTTACACCGAATATTTTAGCAAATTTCAAAATTGAGATTTCAGAGCTTGAACTTTTTTTCATCTTTATCAATACTCTGCTTTCAAATTCAGATAACCTATGTTGTGATGCTTTTGCAGAAATTATACTTTGCTCCAATATATTAAGCATATAAACGATAAAAGGAGTTATATCTAAATACTTCTTGCCCCCGTCTATCTGTACTTCCTCACTCTCTTTTAAGGTTCTGTAATACCCATTGAGATTATCATTAATACAACGTGATATAGGCATTGCACCTACTTTACCATAACCAGCATTTTTTAAAATTGAGGACATCATAATTCTCGATGTTCTACCATTGCCATCAGGATATGGATGAATATATACAAAGTAAAAATGAAATACAATAGCTTTTAGAATATCATCTAACTTTGACAACTCTAAAAAAGCATAAAGGTTATTCAATCTTTCCTCAATCTTTTCTGGTATCTCTGGTGTATGAATAATTTCTGTTTCAGTTCTTACAGTTACCATACCCTTCCGATATTTCTCACCACGTTGTCCTTCATTCTCACATACACCTTCGACTACTGTTTCCCAGATGGTCTGTAGATTATTGATGCTCGGCTTTATATCCATAGCATAGTTAAAAGCCTTTATACTATTTACAACCATTGCATCATCTTTGGTTTTTGGTGTACTTTTCATAGCATTAATAACATTTTCTACTGTGGTTCGTGCACCTTCAATGGTAGCCGAATGATAATTGTCAATAATAACATTATCTCTATAAGCTTCATCACCGATTTCCATATCTTTATATAGCAAATTTATTTCATGAATAGAAGTAGGTAAAGATAAGAACATTGATTCTGACTGACAACAAATAATTTCTTCATTTATGCCTCTCAATCCAAAATCAGTTCTAAACAGCTTCCTCAACTCTAACTCTAGTCCAGCATTAACATCACCATTTTGTTCTTTTCTCTTTAAAGTATTATAGCTTTCATAATGTATCATTCTGCTCACCACCTTTTACCATTTTATGATTATTGTCCATTATAACATTTTTATTTACCTTTGGCATCATAAAGTTTAAGACAACATAGACTACTTTTTGCAAACCTCATAAAATCAATTACTTTGCTAAATTGGGGATGCGGGGCTTTGGAACAAAGCCCATTACTCCTTATTGGCTAACCTATGCAAATTAAACATATAGTCCATATAGACGCTCGCCTTCGGCTCGCTCTCGTTTTCTATTTGATATCCACCATAGCATTATGTTATAATCTGTAAGATACCCCAAGGAGGAGAACATATGAATATTGTAGATGTTATGCAAGCATCCAACGGAGTTACAGACCAAGTAAATCAAATTACAGAAGAACTTTTCCAACCCTTTGAATGTGAGGGTTGGACTTACTCTGATTTTGTTCAATACATTACTGATTTAGGTTTAGATATAACCAACTTTTACGTTACTGATAGTAAGATGCTGAATTGTTTTTATATAGATTACAAAAATGGGATTTATATTGATTGCACTGTCTTTGAGAAAGGTATGCTCGAATTTATGAAGCTACCTGAAAGAATCAATGCTAGTAAAGATAAAATCAAAGAATTACTGGATAACCAAGACTATCTATGCTTTTATCTTTTTGTACCTACTAGTTTAAAGGTTTATGACTTCCATCGTAGATACAAAGACATCAAGACTACCCAAGTGGCAGAGGTATGGCTTGATATTTACACTGACTTTGATTTTGGATTTGAAATATGGGGCAAGGCTGTTCTTGATTATGTATTTCAATTCTGCCAGCCAACTGAAATCACTGAGCCGCTTACTATATACAGAGGTATAGGAACTCAAAGTACACCATTAGAAAACTCTTACTCTTGGACTACTGACCTCAATGTTGCACTTTGGTTTGCCACCAGATTTGGTTATGGTCAGGCTATCGCTACTGCAACTGTTTACCCTGAGGACATACTATTTTATACTGATGATAGAAATGAAAAAGAGGTGATTGTAAGATATGGAAACCTTAAAGAAGTTAAATTATTAGACCTTGAACCTTGCAGTCAGGATACTTTACAATCTCTCGTTAATAAGCATTACCCTTATTACAACGGTTATGGTAGATTCATTGACTCTGATTGGTTTACTGGCGATTCCCACGATTTTTCTCATACTGCCAGAGTGCTATTTTACAGCCTTATGGTTGCTGATACCCTTAAAGTACAAGATATTGAGGACATACAGATTCTTGCATACTGCAGCATTTTCCACGACACTGGCCGGTGCCATGACGGGGTTGATGAAAACCATGGATATGAAAGTGTTAACAGACTTGAAGAAGAGGATGATTTAGATGTATTACCCTTTGACCTGTCATATGAAAACCTGCTGATTGCTAAGGATATTATTAGATACCATTGTATTTCGGATGAGGAAGGCATATCCAGAATCACTGAGAATACCCTGATTAGTGATAAAAACAGAGCAGTACATTTATATAAAATTTTTAAGGATGCTGACTGTCTTGACCGGGTGCGATTTAACAACTATAGATATGAGTTTGATATTGAATATCTGAGATTTGCTGAATCAAGGCGGTTGCTCTTTATTGTAGATGGCTTATTTAAAGGAAAAATTGAAAAAATGCTGTAATACCTTGAATAATGCTCATAGGCTCTTATCTGCAATTGATTACTACGGTTGCTACGGGGGCAACGGGGCAATGCTTAAAGATAGAGGGGCGAATTACATTCGCCCCTCTATCGTACTGTTATGCTATATATATGTAAATATTACATTACCCATATTATTTTCCTGTCTTGTCGCCTATTTACCCTTCTTCTTACTTCCCTTTGAGGCCTGCGATTTAGTGGATTTTGGCTTGGTGGACTTCTTTGGGTTTACTTGTGGTTCGGTGTCATTGGAAGTGTATTCAAAGGAGAAATCTTCAAAGCGAATACCCCAATTATCATCGTCATTTTCATCCAAATCCAACGCTTTACAAGGCATTGCTGGGTATTCATGATTACAATTACCCCAACCTATACCAAAATGAAGGTCTTTATACATTTGATACATTTGGTATATAATATTCTTTTCCTCTTCTGACATTATCTCTTCAAATTCATAGAATAACTCACCTAATGTATTACCTAAATCTCGTTTAGCACTTTCAAATTCATCTAGTTTCTTTTGTTTTTCTTCGACTGCCTTCCAATCAATGTATACAGACTTTTGATGTGTAATATCTATTACATTTTCATACTTAAGGTAATCTTCAAATGCACTTTTAGTATGAAACCTTTCGTTTCTGTCGGCCACTTTAATATCTGAATTATCCCAAACAAAAGTATTTTGGTTTATTTTAAGCATATGGTTTATTAATTGAATTGCTTTTTCTTCCTTTGTACCTTTAGAGATTAACTTACCCAACATCTTCTCTATCGTCATAGATTGACCTACAAATGTCATTCCTGCTGCATTATGCTGCATACTTATTCTTGAGTAATCAGCATATTGTTCCATTACTACAGAATAATTATTTTTACCAACCTCATACTCATACTCAATTATTCTTACCCTATCCTTATGAACCTTATATGGTTGGCATAATTCAAAAACAAATCCTTCAACAGGTTTTGTTCTATAAAAATTAATAACAGCATTAGTATAAGCCTCTTCGAAATTTCTAACGTTATTTGCAGTATAGTAAAAACAACCACCATCAAGCACAGTTACTCTGTAGCTTTTATTACCATAGGGTAGATTTGATAATCCATTTATTAAATTAAGTTCCAAATCATTATCATTGAACTCAGTTACTTTGATTAATTTAAAATTTTGTTTCTCATCCTTCACAAATTCCCAATTATCCTCAAAATCATACAGCCTATCTCTAAAATATTCTATGGCACTTTTTCTTAATCCATTAGCCATATTACTCAAATTAAAAGATGCTCTTACTCTTGCATCTTCCTCATTATCGGCCTTTACTATTGCCTGAATTAGTGTCCCGTCAGGTCTCTTAAAATCTACTATAAACATACTATACACTACCCTTCTAATTATAATCTTGTTGTCCGGGACTCTCGTTTACTCTAATTGGGATAAGGGCGGGCGAATGTTCATTCGCCCCATTACCTTCTGGCTCTACATATGGCTTTTTATAAATGCAATATCTTTTTCATTATCAGCTTTAAATATCTCATAAAAGTTATTATTCCAACTCTTTCTTATCATTTCTTGCTCTTCTTCAAGTGCTTCTATTAGCTTTTCTAAAAATAAAGTTCTCGCAGTATTTTGGTCTAATTTTTGGATAATAGATGCATTTTTATTTATATTACAATCTACTGTGTAATACCAATCAGCTAAACCCAAATCAATCTTATCACCATATACACGATAGACTTCTAAAAAATAACCATTATCTATCTGTGGATGAAATCCTGTAACTATACCTACTCTACCATTATCTAACTCTACAATATCAAACAAATCATAAATAAAATTAGCTTCTGTCCCATCTCTATATATTGTAGGTTTCTCTGTTCTTATATCATATCTCATAATCTTATCCTCCATAGTGTTCATTTATCACTGCCATATACCATATAACCTATTTCCAAACTACCCTTATGTAATCTATCTTTCTACTCACTCTTTTCATCTTTATAACAACATTCCCCGGAGCAAGATTTTCTTTAACAATTTTACTAACCCTCTCCTTATACTTTTTAGTTAAATCAGCAAGTGTTTATGTCCAATAATTCTTCAACTGTCCATCCAATGTTAAAAAGCCTGTAAATACAACAAAAGAAAATTTCCTACCAGTAGAACGGGATGCGGGGCAAGAGAAGAGGGCAAGTGATTTATACACTTGCCCCGGACTGCATACTGCTTAATTATTCAGTTATTTCTTTATTGATGGTTTCGGTGCCTGGGATTACACCCGGAACAATAATACCCTTGGCTTTGCCCTCTCTTACTGCTTTCTCATACTCCTCTTGGGCCTGTGTCCAAAGGCTGCCCTCTACAAGAATATCATGACAAAGATTTAGGTTATTGTAAAAACACTTTTGGTTGCGGTCACATAATTGCTTTGCTGCTAAGATACCCAATTCATCAAATAATTCATCTGTTTTTCCATGATAATTTTCATAAATTAACATTAGTACAAAAGGAAGAATAATATCATTTAAACTTAGGATTGCAAGGGCATCCATCTCACCATCTTTAATAATTCTGCGCTTACCTGAAAAATAATAATCTAATTTCAGGTTAACCAAGTTATCGGCTACTTCTTTATAAAACCTTTCCTTATCAAATCCATCTGAAGGAAGCGGTTCTTTCTGTCTACCCTCAATGTTTTCCTCATATTTTGCAGTTACCACATAAATTAGGTGGTCATACTTGCTCTCCAATATATATTCTATCAAGATAGTTCCTTTTATGGTGCGGGAGGTTTCCTTTTGTATACAGACCAATTTTTTATGATAGGAGTCAATATATTCCTCAATGTCCTTATCTGGGATTACTTTCCCGTAGAAGGCATTCTTGGTTCTGAAATCCTTTCTTGTATCAATACCCAGCACCTTTAGAACCTTAGCCATCGTTAATCCTGCTGCCCTCGCTATCACTTCTATGCTATACCCTTGAAGGTACAATGTATTCAGTGATTCCAACATTACTTCGTCCGGGACCAGGTATTTGTCATTAAGTTCAATCATTCTGCCACCAAAGGCTTGCAGTACCCTTTTACATTCTTCTATCTGTTCAATCTTATCTATTAATTTCTTATCTTTTATCATAGGCTCGGCCTCCTTTTAGTTGTACAATAACGCGCTTTGGGGATGATATCAAGCGGGGTGCAGGGTGTAGATAGGATGGTAAGTTAATTATTCTTTGCCATCCTATCGCTTCTACTCAGTCTCCCCGGTAATGTATTGATATATGACCTTACTTGCTTCCAAAACATTCTTTCTGGCTTTACCCTCTTGTAAATACTTTTTGCACCTTAAAGCCATTTGATTTGCTGTTTCTTTCGCCTCTCTTTTGATTACAGTACATATAAAAGGGATTATTTCTTTTTGATTTTTCTTTTGGACATTTAGTTTTGCATACCTTGAAAACGGTAATCTTACATTATTCTGCAAATATATGTAATGTCTATCGGTTGCTGTGTTAATAAATAATTCAGCAGAGTTGACAGTATCATTACAGACTTTAAGAGTCAATGTATAATTGGTTAAAGACTTGGAATTTTCAACAACATACTCTATATACCTAACACCGTTCTTATCAATTATCCTGCTACAGATAAAGTCTAAATCTTCGCTGAAGGTATCTACAATCTCGCTGCTTTCTATACCCCAAAAGTCCTTTTTACTTAATCCTATTGGTCTTGTTATCTCTAACACCCATAAAAGGCTGCCAATACTATTTTCTGATGCTTGCGATAAAACAGAAAGGTTTGTATACCCTTCTGCATACAACATTTGTAATGCTTTATGCTGTGTAAAACTTAATTCAGCATTATGTTGACTATCATAAAACTGAATACCACCCAAAGCATCCATAACTTTGATACAATCTTTTAAAGATTTATCAAAAGGTAAGCAATTTGTTATAATCACAACATCA
Organism: Anaerocolumna jejuensis DSM 15929; assembly: GCF_900142215.1. Lineage (GTDB taxonomy): Bacteria > Bacillota > Clostridia > Lachnospirales > Lachnospiraceae > Anaerocolumna > Anaerocolumna jejuensis. The sequence goes on from NZ_FRAC01000006.1 coordinate 505,168, forward strand.
TCTGTATTTGGACAAATTGTACCCTTATTTCTCTCTCGGTCAATTTTGTCACACCAATCCGCTACACTTTCTGTACCATCTTCCAGATAATCAAAATCTCTTTCTTCAAACATTATTATATAGGTTTGTAATCTACTTCTATCTTTATCAGATATGGTTTCATTCAGGTTATTAAATAAGATTTCCTGTAGTTCATTTATATTACTAGAAAAAATAACAATTTTGTTTATTATAATAAGAGCAATGTCCTCACATAATCCCAATAGATTACTTATAGATAATTGGTTATCTTTAATTACCCAATGATAAGTAACATTGTTATTAATATTCTCTCGAACTAATAGATTTATATAATTTAAAGTATCGCCATCGACAACCCCATAAATCACATAATTATCTAAGGTCTCTATGTTTTCCAAAACATCTGTATGAGTGCGAGCACAAGTATAAAACTTAATTTTTGAAGAAATACATCTCAGATAATCAGGTCTTGTAGGATACACATCAAATTCAAAATCTGTTCCATAATAAGCATCAATATCTACCCCGGTTGGTCTTTTAAGATTAAGGCTTACTATAATACTCCCATTGCTAAGGTCTGTAGCACTCGCCAATATATCAATGCTGTTACCCTGATTAAGCAACTCTCTTAGTTTTTCTAACACCTCATTGTCTTCGACTACTTCTATACCAATTTCCTTATGTGTTGTCAGCTTACTTTCAATATCATAAGGTTCTAATTCCTTCCGGCAATTAAGTATTCTTTCTGCTATCTCTACAATTTTCATAGCTTTGGCCTCCTATTTTTATCTGTAGATTAACGCGTTACCTACTGATTTACAAGCGGGATAACGGGGAGCCGGGTTAGTAAGAACCCGGCTCCATTGACTGCAATTGCTATTAACTCCAAGACAGACAGCTCTTTATAATTGCATCTATCTGCCTATACACTTCTAATTCATCTGCACTACCCATATAAGCATTATCATTATCTATGATTTTCTTTACTTTTTGCTCTAATAACTCTGTATTCGCACTTCTTTCGTTCATAATAAAACTTACTACAAATGAAAGCATTTCGGGTGCTTTAATACCCAGTGAAAGTAATCCTTTGAAATCAAGTAAACCCTCAGTTATTGGCAAAAACACTTTTCTCTCACCATCGTCCATTTTAGCCTCAACTAAAATACTTTGTATTGGACCCATTGGTTCATTTTGGGTCTGATTATTATACCTAATAGTAATAATATAATGAAAGCGAGTTTCTTTATTTTCAAAAAGAAATATTTGATATAGGTTATCTATCAAACTATCTACACCACTTGCTATCATATATAGGTTTTCATCAGATACTGTAAAACCTCGCTTACCATAATATTCCTCTAATCCCGTACCCTGAGGTCTTCGCATATCCAACAGTCTTACTACATCTATGTACTGATAACCTCTATACCCTTTCTTTCGCTTATATAATGCTTTTGCTAATACTTCTATGCTGTTACCATCATTTATAAGGTCTGTTAGTACTGCCTTTAAGTTAGAATCACTAAAGAGACGATTGAGCTTGTCTATCTCAATACCATTTGATTTTAAAGTTTCCTTGCAGTGGGCTACTTTTTCTTTTATTGTTTGCATTTTCAATACCTCCTATTTTTACGGGTTGCTTAGATTGTTGATGCAGGGGCAAATGGAAACCATTTGCCCGGACTGCTACAATTTGGCTATCTAGTTATTATAATACCCCAGCTCTTAATTCTTCCGTAACAAAGCGTTCTACTGCTTTATATGACTTACTTAGTTTTTCTAAATTCTCTAGCACTCCCTTGTCATCCTTAAATAAAGACATCAGCAAAGTACTCTTTTCAGCACCACAGACATTACCCATTACAGTTACACTGCTTGGTTCTGTTTCAGTTCCCTCATATCCCATTGTAATCACATAATAAGCACGACTCTTATCTTCTTCCAATAGATGCGCTATATAAGCTATTCCATCTTCCTCAAAGGCTTCTGAAAGGATAAAACTTATACCTGCTCCTATGGATTTGACCTCAATATCTTCACCAAAGAACTCCTCTCGGCTCTGGTCATCAGGTCTATTGATACCCAAATTAACCAATATAAAGACCTTACTATAATTCAGAGCCTTTGACATTGTATCTACACTTACTCCCTCTGCATACAGCTTTAACAAGGCATCTATTAACTTATTATCAAGTAAAGGCTTAATTGAGCCTTTTGTATAAACCAAACTATCTGCCAAACTACTTAATACTGATTCCACTTCTTTTGCTTTTACTTTCGCCATAACAGATTCCTCCTATAAGAACGGGGCACCGTAGGTGCCACCTGCTCTACAAATTGCTTATATTTAAAGGATTGATACCCTTATATCATTTTAATTACTATTTCTGCTATTGCTTCATCTAATTCTGCAAGGTGTTGTTTTGCTTGATTTGATACTGTCAAAATAGTCTGCAGACCTACTAAATCACTCACTTTAGGTTGTGCACCATTTCTTACTGAATAGGCATAGGCAGACAGCAAAGTACTAAACAGGTCAGTACAGTCCTCATTATTATCTAAAAGTAATGCAGTCACAAAAGGTAATACATCCTCAGGCAATCTAAGCAAGTCCATAATGTTCAAGTAATCATTCTCTATTACCCTAATTGGTTTAGGTAAAAATTTATCTTTATAATTTGCATTTACAGTTAGATTCACAATTATCTCAGTATCCTCTACCAGTTCATATTCCACCCTAACTAAATAGTTAACCAAGGTTAAAAGGTTTACCAGCTTACACTCTGTTACCCTTATATATCTTGATAACTTATATTCTTTCGCTCTTACTAAAACCTCTTGGATTCCTTCAGTTCCCTTGTTTATTGTATATTTCATAATCAGTATCCTCCACTTGATTTTTATAATAAAAGTGGATTTAACTGCTCACTTTTATGACCAACTGTTCTGTTTATGTTCATTTTATATATTTTTTCTACTATTAACATCACCCGGCTCGCAAGCTCGCCGCCCGGTCTACCCATTTTCCTATTTACTATTTTTACGAAGTCAACACTGCGATTTACCCCTTAATACAACTTATATACCCTGTTGGAGCATACTCTCCTTTTTCAGATACATTACCTTTTAATGTACTTGAAACATTGTAAAATCAATTCTTTTACCTTGTCATTCTTGCGAAGATTTCTATTGGGAAAATTAATTTTGTTGTCATTGTAAGAAGAAAGACTGTTTTTACTGATACACATTAGTCCAAGTGCAAAATCAATGCTTTTCTTAATATCCTCTGATTACAGTCTTTCTTGCTACTTTCGATGCTTGAATTTGCGAAGTTGAGGTGGTGTTTATGTAACAATAATCACATAAACCCTCTGTCTGAGTATACACTCCCTTTTCAGATACATTACCTATTTAGCATTGAAAAACCTTATAGACAGAGCATAAATTGGCTCTCGTTCTTGCGAACTTTCACTTGGGAAAATTAGAAATACTAGAATATTAATCTAAAACCCTGTTTTTACTGGTACAGCTTAGTCCAAGTGAAATAACAACCTTTTTACAAAACCTTGTGATTACTACATTTCTACCCTGTTAGAGGAATACTTTTTGCGAAGTGAAAGAGGGGTTTTATCAGCAATAATCACTTAAAGTAGACATTGAAATGTTCCTCCCTTGGGAAAGGAGATTATATTGGAATTGGTTAAACACCTTATTATTGCTGAATATACAGGCTGTTGATTATGTAAAAAAGTCATTATGAAAGAGGGAATTTGCTTATTACTAATGTGAAAGTAAGGGTTTCTTATATAACCTCTGATGCTTAACTTCTTACTTTGCTTAATCTTGATGATAGCGGGGCATTTGGAAACAAATGCCCCGCTATCTGGTTGGTTGATATTGGATGGTAAAGAAAAAGAAGATAAACAATAGGCTGCTTATCTTCCACTATATTTTCTTATTCTATTGGCTCGGCTTCGCCTTCGCCCCCGGATTGCCCTCTATCAAAGGATTACTTCAAATTCTACATAACCGCGTTCTTCCTCATCTTCATACTGTTTAATTACCCTGTCCCTTATCAAATCCATTAATGGTATTGCATCTTCAAATATTTCTGATATTGTTTTGCTTTCTGCCATTATTATCAACTCCCTCATTTATATAGATGCGGGGCAACGAAGTTGCCCCTTACTGCTTAATTACTACCACGGAAAATCCTCGTAAGTTGCAAATTCTGGATTTTCAAAGATTTCTTCTACAGGAAAACACTCTGCAAAGTAAATCTCTAAATCCTCTAAATACAAGTCATCAATACCCTCACAGTTCTCAAAGAAATCCCATGCACTTCTCTGACCGCTTCGCTCACCACTTATGTATACAAACTGCTCTCCGGCTTTAAAATGATACTTTGAGGGGTCACATTGGTATAGAAGATTACCTCTGATAGGTTTGTTCAATGTGATTACCACTACTGGTGTGGCTTCTTCAAAACGGGCTTCGCCCTGCATTCTTATTACTGATACTAAGGAATTGAAATCCTTTGATTTATTCATTCTAATAAAACTCTCTTGGTGTCCCATTTAATCTTATCCTCCATATTACTGACTTTGGGGATTGCTCCCCACTCGTCCAAATTCTTAATAGGGGGCAATATAGAAAAGAACAGAAAGAGTCTTAGATTTATCATTTTCTAGTTCCTTCTTTTAATATCTTTCCAATATCATCGCCCCGAAATTTTTTAACTAACTCTTCTAATTATTTTTCTTTTTATGTCCCCATTTATGACCACTTATTTTTCTATGTGTCCATCCGATGTAAATTATCTCTTTATATCAACCTAAAAGAAATTATCTACCCTTAGGAGAAGGACCTGATACAATTTTTCAAAAGCACCAAGTCCTTTAGTTATTTCTTTATGCCTGTTTCTTTGCCATTAACTCTATATAGCTTTCTTGTAGATATGCATCTACAAGAGGTTTTACCTTGGCAACTGCCTTACTTTGGAACTTAATTGCTGGCACTATGTAAAGGCATCCAATAAATCCAAAAGCTACTGCTACGGTGCAGGCTGTTAAACTACCAATACCCACAAACGCACCAAAACCTACAACTGCAACTAAAATTATCGCTGCTACTAAAACTAAAAATTGTGTTACTTTTAAATATGTTCTCATAATAAATACCTCTTTCTTTCTGTTATTGTTATAGATATAGTACCCACCAGACCATTAAGGGCTGGTGGAATATTAATTACATTAATGCCATTGCTACTTCCTCGGCTACCTGCTCAAAATCCTTAATTATGCTAGTTAAACAGTCCGATTTGCTTCGAGTGGAAAACTACAACTGTGTAAAATCCGTGATGTTTCCACATTAGGCTGTCATAGTTTTCATTCACTAAGTAATCTCTAAAAGTTTTGCTAAATACCAAACTCTCGTTGAAATCCTTACCTTTAAAACATTTTTCGAATGGTTTCATAATATCTACTTTTTCAAGGTCTAACGGCTTTTTTATATCTAATGTAACCTTGATTAAGTACTTTCCGTGTGTGCTTGCATAGGCTTTATCCTCTGTAAACCAAAATCCGGGCTGTGTTTTAACTACATCAAAAGTTTCAAATTGTGCGTCCGTTCCGTGATAAAATGTTTTCTTTACATCTACTGTATTCTTAGTTGCTAAACCATCGTTTTTTACAAAGTTATTACCCTGATAAATAATTACCACTGTATCACATTTTTTACTCAACGAACCAATTATCCTGTTATAAGCTGATTTTACACCACTCATTGTATCTACACCAATATTCATACTTTCATTTGTTTTTACATTGTAGGCAAAACCAATAAATTTATTATTACCTCTAACTACTCTGGATTCTGTTTCCGGCCACTCTTCAACTGATACAACCTCAAAATCTTCACGCATAAGTGGTGTATTTCTTTTCATTACTGGTTCTGCAACATTATATACTGCTTTGTAAAACATTAACTTAGCTGCATTATTTTGGTTTACACCATTCTTTCTTACTAAGTCATAATCATTAAAAATGCAATATACCTCAGGAGCATTTGCTGTTCTTAACTTTGCTAAAAATCTCATTTTTATAACTCCTCCAAATATTCTGTTTGTGTTCCCACCAAACTTTTGATGGTCTGGTGGGTTATGTATTAGTATCCCATTACCTGCTTGCGCCACTTATCTGTCTCTCTTATCTGCTGTATAAGATTGGTCTTTGTTGCTTTACCCAAATCCTGAGATTCACTTGGGGTCGAATAAACCACTCTACCATTAATAACATAGATTCTCTCATACTCAAATTCATCAGCAGAATAAGTCTTATAAATACCGTCCGGCAACAACTGACCTCTCTTTAACTTTCGTGCTTCCAATTCAACATTCTTTAATTCTACAATTCCTCTCATAATACAATACCTACCTTTCAGTTTTTATAGTGCTATATTAGCACGTTATTTTTGGCTTCCTTTAAAATTCGGTTTTATCAAATTTTTTCACTGAAAACTCTTGATTTAGTACCCAAAAACTTTTATTTGGTCAAACTATTACTTAATCTGTTCTGCTACATAATCCAAATAATCACTTACTTCTGAAAAAGAACTACCCTCAAAAGTTCGGTTATATTCTGTAAGCTTTTTTCTTCCTTTTGAGAAAATAATGGAATACTTACTTTGAGTACCCAACTCTTTATTTTCTTCCTTTCCTATTGCAAATGCTACTTTTCTCGATACTTTCCCTGTTTCTATCACTTTCATATCAGCAGCTTCAAACCATTCTGACTTATACCCATAGGCTCTCTCCAATATTTTTCTTTTTCTATCATTTGTAAAAAAAGAAACTATACATATAGAAACAAGCACATTAATAACAAATACAGGTATTTCATTAACTGTTACACAAATCGGTAAAACCATAGCTAATACTATAATTACTATCCATTTATATATTCTCTTATCTGCATTTGATTTCAAAACCATAACAACTCCTCCTTCTTCTTACACCCTTACTTGTCTTAATCTTTCTAAATCTTCTACAACATACCTTCTGATTTTACCGTTGGTGCGATATACCTTAATAGTTACATTGCCTTTGGTTATGTAACCCTCTGTATCCTCCCAAATTCTCATTGTTTTTGTTGTTACTCCCAAATACTTTGCTGCCACACCGATTCCTACCATCTCTTGCATCACCACCACCTATCCTTTCATAACCTTTTATTGCTTTCACTTATTATATTTTTTTCTGTCCATAAAACTGTGTGCAAGTTTGTTTATATATGTGTAAGTTTGTATTGGTATGTGTAGGTCAAGGATGTTCAACTGCCCATCCTGTAAAAAGAAAAAGTGCCGAATACCCTTTGGTTTCAACACTTTCTTATACTGGTAAAATATTTAATTGTGGATGCGGGGCACCGTTAGGTGCCTCATTCAATTTCTACATACTGCATAAATAATTCCAATGCATGGTCATAGGATTCACATTCTTTTAATTTGTCCCACACCTCTTGGACTTGGTCTGGAAGTTCATTATCCTTTAAGGTTCGGCTTACTCTTGCTGCCAAATTAAAAACATTACCATCCTCACCTATTAATCGGCATATTGGCTTTTCAATCATGCTACCGCCTCCTTTCCATCACAGTTTAATCTGGCCTTTATTGTAAATAGATAGATAAAACTGTACCTCAGTATTATGTATAATCAGAATATCTGTAAAATACCCCATACCCTCAACACCTTTATCTTGTAATATTAGGTGAGATACTACATAGTAAGCATCGTCATATGTCAGTAAGCATCTCGCAGAAAAATCACCATCGTGTCCAGAATGTGTAAATACCCAATAGCCTGATATTACTTGCTTTTCCAACTCCTTTTTACTAACTGAGGTGTCTTGATAAGTACTGCCAGATATCCAACTATCGGCTATCCTAATCTTTGATATAACCTTATAATGTTCATCAAAATATCCTAGTGAAGGTCTACCCTCATTATTATCCTCTTCCATCCGTTCAAAGACCGCTTTCATTAAATCATATGCTTTTGTAAACTTTTCAACTTTTTGAAAATGGTCTACCTCAGGTATTAAAGCCAATCCTCGACCATTCTGCCATTTCACATGGATTTGCCCGGCATCATCGACAAAAGATACCCTACCAGTTAGATTCTTATTCATATCTTTTTCAGGTACACCATCGGAATACATATCCTCTGTAAGTATAATCACTGCATTTTTAGGGTAATCATTTTTAACCTTTGCTATTTCTTCTGGTTTCATAGAGATAGGTAGCCTTTCTGTTTTCTTGTCTACAATGTAATCTTTATTTCCCATAGCTTCTACAAGGTCTTTTTTACCTTTTACTGCATCTTTTAGATACTGTTGATTTCTTTCGACATCAAATTTTATTCTCCAAAAGTCTGTATCACTTATATCTTTCCTTCGGCAAACCTCAAAATACTGCTTACCCCTTAAATACAAGTCCAAGTAAGCATTTTCATTCTCTTTTAGTGATACCCTTAATCTTATCTCACCACCTACATTTACCACTGTAAAATACAAATCAATGAGTATCATACAGCATTGGTCGGCTCTCTCACTTATGTCCCAATCTTCTAAATCTTCTAAATCTTCTTCTATTTGTTTCATTACATGCACCTGCCTTTCTTTGGTCTCATTGTATCGAATGCGCCAAATTGTGTAAACGGGTGCTTGAGTTATAACAGGCATGGAGTTATAATTGGCCAAATTGAGGAGGTGCGGGTGACTATGGATGTTAAAGATATAGGTAAAATGATTTTAGATGGCAATATAGTTGAAATTATTATGCGAGAGTCGCAGATTCATAGAAAACAAGCAATAGGATTGTGGTATTGGTCATACACAAGAAACCGGGTGTATGCAGCCAGGAATGACCATTTACAGATAGATGCAAGGCAGTGTTTTGAAGAACTAATGAAGGAAAGAGGCTTAAATGCAGAAAGCAGAATACCCAATAAGGATAAGGACAGTGCTTTTGCTACTCAAGTGGCTGCAAGGATAATCTCTACTGTTATGCATAGATTTGATTGTGATTTTGAAGAACTCACAGGGCTATTTGATACCTACCCCAAAGTATGGGCTGATATAATAAGCCGCGATACAGAGCTTTATGAGATAGGTAAATCTGACCGACTTGAATATACAATAGATTTCCTTGGCGAGCTGCTCCATGAGGAACGGGCCGGCATTGGCCGGCTATGTTACAAAGATGGTACACCTTGTGTTGTGAAATACCCTGTTAGATTAGATGGTCAAGAGTATACTAAAATGTGGCAATGGTTTTTCGAAGAGAATATAAGGTATAGCAGGCTTTCTTCTGCTCCTACCCTTAGAAAGCCTACTGACAACTTTATTATGGGTTCGCATTCGGACCCGCTTATCTGCCTTGGTGATAATACTGTATCTGCTTGGTATAACCCAAATACACGGGGTGTGCGATACATTAAATCTGGGTTTTGTGACAATGGTTATTATGCCGCTTATGTTGATATTAGCCGGGTTGATGTTCTTAATAAATATGATGAATTATCATATATAAAAGAACTGGTACTAGATTATTGCCAACTAGATGAAAAAGGCTTTAGGAAATTACCCACACGACTTATAATTGAGTACTGCAGTAACTCTCTTACAATGTATTTTCCAGATTTGCAGATTTACCCGCAGGTTGAGGATTTAATTGAAGATTTGATACCCTTAAAAGAAAATCTTTGTTTTAAGGAATTAGATTTAGAAGAACACAACAGAATTTTAGCTGAGGTAGGTTTATTTTGACAAGATAAAAGGGCTTCTAAGTAAGCCCTTTTGTCTTTTATGTAGCATAATTTACCACATAACCCCTTACTGATATTATATCGCGTTTATTATTTAAAATAAAGTAATTTAGGAAATTCTACTATTTTTGAATAAAGACAATTCCCATAATTGTCCCATCGGTAAACCTTATTAAAGATGCATTATATCTTGCGCCAGAAGGGATATACTCACAAGTATTTTTTGCTTGAAATCCGCCTACACCGTAATTTTTACGTATTTGTCCTTTGTCATCTGATTCCTCATCCAAATCTATTGCAAAACTATAATTTGCTGTATAACCCTTTTCCTTATTCAAAGTGAGAATACCCTGAGAACCGTCTGCTACAACTACCCCAGTCTTAGCCAACTCTTTTGGCAAAGTACCTTGCTCATCGCTTACCAAGAGTGCATTATAGTTTAGGCATTGTATCTTCTCTATAGTCTCGGTGCCAGCCTTTACCCTTTCAATTTCAATTGCATAAGGAGATGGGTCTACTGTATCAGGGTCATTATCCTCTGTTACATTGGTTTTCAGACCATTTTCCATAGAATAATTGTGTATCAAGATTGCGATTGGCCTACCCTGAAACAAATAAAATGCGTCCATAACCTCTGTGCCGGATACTTCATTTTGGTCGTACATCTCTAAATCAGCCTGAGTTATTGTGGTTAAAGATGCCTGTGTATCCATTACTAGATTATCACTTACCCCTTTGGCTGAAACAAAAACTACATACCCCAAGCTGATTATTACAGCTAAGGCAAACAAAACCACGCATAGCATACTGACTTTACTGACTTCCTCGTGCATTTAAAAACACCCTCTTTTACTGTTTGATAAATAAAGTAAAATTAGGTGTCCACTAAAAGGGTGTATCTGTTCAATAAGAATACAATAAACTCGAAGGGTAGATAGAGGAGCATTTGAAATACTAATGCCCCTCTATCATAAGTATATAATCTTTTAACTATTACTATGTTCTTGGAAACTCCTTACCGTTCTCATATAGATAGTATTTTCTCAATGCATTGCTATAATTATCTGGTCTTGGAACCTTACTGTTTTTAATAATTGTAAGAGCATTTAGCATTATGCCGTCATCTTTTACTGCTTTATCCACGTCAACGCCAAATATAGCCTCAATATTCTGTATTCGACTAATTCTTGATTTTATACCATCTTCACTACTTATTTTCTCATCCTTTTCAAGATTTTTACGGTATAATTCAATATCCATAACAATCACCTTTCCTTTCTTTCACACTCTTTATATTTATTGTCTTATTAGCTTAATAATCATAATTGAAGTAAAAATCGCTATAAATACTAGCCCTAATAAACTTTGGATTGTCGTTAATATATGAGTGATGTTTCCAAGAGGTAATGCAATTTCATATCCTACTGTTGATAAAGTTAACACACTAAAATGAAAACATACCCCAAAGTCTTTTATTGTTTGAATAAAATCAAAAGGATTGCCACCAATAAACACATATTGTATATTCTCATTTTGAAATTGTATCCCAGTAAACATATAACCTATTGCAAATACAACTGCACATACCATTAACCAAATACAGAAACGAAATACTTTTTCACCAAAGCCACAGAGTCCCCAGCTTACAAAATCCCATGTTTTTGAATACCACTTGTCCTTTTCAATCATATGATGCTTTTGGTACTGATATCTATACTCACTTAAGAAATCAATATCTACATTTTTTGTCTGCAGACTATTTACTAGGGTATAGTACATCTTTGATAAATCGGATGCATTGCTTTTATTAGAATTTCTCAAATCTATTTTCTTCATTTGCTTATTCGTAGATACATCTTTATAGCTCATCAAATCTATATATGTACTTTTATGGAATTCACTATCCTTATAATTACCATAAAACTCAATATCTGCTTTCTTCATTTTAATAATACCCATTCCCGCTATATCTGTTTCATTTAAAACTACAGAGTAAAATCCACACTTTGTAAATATAGCATTCATCAGAGAGCATTCCTTAAAGGTAGTTAACATCAAGGTACAATTATCCCATAAAAAATTTTCCATTTTACATCTTCTAAACTTAGCTGTAATCCAACAATCTTTAAATTCAGTTGAGACTATTTTGGTTTCAAAATCAACTAATTCATTATGACCGATAGAAGTTTTACAAAAGTAACAATCCTCAAAAACAATCCCCAATTCATTAGTTTTGCAACTGATAAATTTACATCCAAAGAATCTACAATTAACAAATCTTATATTTTGGAACTCACAATTGGTAAATGTAACATTCCAAAATGTAGCATCTTGCTCATACATATCATCCTCTGATAGAATAGCTTTCTTACCAAATTTAGTATTGGTAAATGTGACAAAGGAATAAGTCTTATTTGGTAATTCTATTGGGTCTTGACTCCAATGAAGATTATTTATTTTCACATCCCAAAATAATACCTCATGCGGTGTTTCAGTTACTTCTTCTTTATTATGATTACTCTTAACTAAATCTATTTTTTCTTTAACCCTTACTTCCTCAGTCACCTTACGATATTCAATAATCTGATTCTCATATTTCTTATTTTCTTTCTTATAATTTATCTTCAATATGAACCTCCAGCGAACCATTACAACACTCTTTATCTATTTAAATATGGTTGTATATAGCTTTCCCAAATATCCTTTACCGCTTCTTCTACTGTCATTGTCCTTTGATTCATAGACATAGACATCATTGCATATAATAACAATTGTCCTTTTTCAAATTTCAACGAAAGCATTCCATTAAAAGAGTTGTTGTTACCAGACAAAAGCATATCAGTAGAAATACCTATATTCATATCTCTGCCACCAAAGATATTCCCTAAAAATAATTTTAATCCCCTTACCTGATTACCATTTGCATAAAATCGATACATAACATTTTTAGCATCTACCCGGTTCACTAATACTTTGATACTACTAATATCATTCTGAAGCTGCTCGCATAGTTGTTCTAATAGCTCATTAATCTTTATAAAGCTATCAGTCATAAATTGGTTCTTTTCTAAGTCAGTTGGTTCTGTCATCGCATTTACCCTTGGAATATTCAACGAAGAAAAAATATCATGGACCGGTTGACATTTGCTTTGTGGTACTCCTGATGCCTTTCCAATCACTCCATATTCATTTAATTTATTTTCTATTGCCGTATTGATATCTGATATGCTTGGATTATTCATATCAGCTACCAACGCAAGAAATTCACTCATTGATGCTGCAATATTCTGTGTTCTCTTTAAATCATCAATAAGACCAGATGCATTAACCATATCAATCTGTGACATCTGATTACCCAATTCCTTATATTTATCCTGCCAAAACTTAACATACTCTACCCTGCACGAAGTATCATATATTCCAGTTTCAAGCACAGCCGGAAATATTCTGTTTCTATAATTCTGTTCTTTCATTACTTCTAATACTTCGTACATACAATTGAATGATTTCAAATACTTATCTGAAATTAATAATACAGCATAATCGGTGTTTCTAATTGTTTGCATATATTCTTTGATGCTTTTCCAAGGGCTTATCTCTCTTATATCTCTACGAAGAACAATATCTTTAGCATTAAAATATGAATCCATTAAATCTATGTAACTGCTATCTTTCTGACAATAAGATATAAATATTTCTGTCATAAATTATCTCCCATCTTAAAATTAATTTTTAGCAGCACTTACCATATCTGCTTGCTGCTTAAAAGTTATTGTTTTGGTTGAGCCACCTGTTCTTTTAATTAGCTCATCCTGACCGACAACTTTCACTAAATTTGCAATCTGTTGACCATATACTTTTCTATTACAATAAAAGATTGTGGTTTGCACGTTTTCATTTAGAATCAAATCACACAAAACATCCTTATCTGTTATATCTAACGAGTGTCCAAAAATATATACATTATGATTTTCCATTTTACTATTTAATAATTTCAAAGCATCCTGCTGTTTGAAGGAAAATGGTATACCATCATCTACAAATTCAGAAACTCGACTTATAGAATTTCTTAATGAATACACATAATCTACATACTCACCATGAATTTTACTTACCCACTCCTTATACATACAACCTGTTTCTTTATGTATTCGTTGGTAAAACTTCTTAAAGGCTATAAAATCTATATCTTTATTTCTTTTTTCTTCCGGCAAATACTCATCGATGCCCAAAACTAGTCTGTTATCCTCGGCAGAACGGTATTGGTCTGCTTTACCATGTATAAAGTCATACTCTATCTGCTTCCCTTTTCCATATAATTTCTCATAGGTATTTGTATAATTAAAACTTAATACCTTATCAGGAGCAATACCTTTAATATCAGGTGATACAATATTGGTATCCATTTTTCCAACATACTCTATAAGGTAAAATTCTAAGGTACGAATTAGTTTGTTTAAGTCATCAAATAATCTGTCTCTAATTTCTTTAAAGGTAATACTTTTGTTACTGCTGTCCATCATTTGTACTGTGAATGAATAATCACTATAATATTCTGATAAGAATGCATTACTGAGTTTTATCATATCACTAAATAAAGAAACTCTTTTACCATCTGATTCAAGCATATCTTCATCGAGCGACTTTATAACAGATGCAATCTCACTTTCAAAATCTATCCAACCCTCTTTAATAAAAGTCTGGTTTTTGTTGAAATACTCTACCCATATATTATCTCCTACCCAATCTAACCAATATTTTTTATTGTCTATAATAGTTTCAAACCCACTTGCCAAGTTTGTTTGTATTTTAATCTGAATAAGAGGATTCAACTTACCCCAGTTGACTTTATCATTACCTTTATCTATAACCTCGCGGATTACTCTTATAAATTCAAGAAAATCAGAGTACTTGGTTGGTAGATGGTGCGCAAGGTCAAAGCCATTTCCTATCACTAGTATTTCCATTTATTTCACCGACCTTTTATTACATATTTCTTCCAGTATAACAGATTCTCACATTCTAATAAATACTTTTATTGCAGCATTTTACATATATTGCTCTTTTTGAAAGATAACAGGCAGCCAATCCTTGGCTGCCTGTTATTACCTCAACTGTATTAAAAACCTACCATTGAGCCTATGAACTGATTTGTCTTAATATATTGCTCTAAAGAATCTTCCTCAATTAATTTACTAATTATTTTAAGAGTTTTATCATTAAAATCTACCCAATAAGTAATCTCATTTGCATCAGCTATTATTGTTTTAACTTCATTGTTATCCCCTCTTTTTATATCTATTACTGCATCCCACCTTTTGAATAATTCTATCACCTTATCTGAACAAACATTTTTCAGTTCTTTATACTTTTCAACCTCATCCTGTAATACAAATTCACCATCGACCCTAACAAAGTTGAATTTCTTCTCATTATGATTCTCAAGCCATTTGTCATTATCTATATAGATACAGTCCTCAGAAGTCAATACCCCACCATGCTTTTTTAAGCCTTCAATCCACTGTGGATTTGTGATAACTGTAATATACAAATCATAACCATTATCTTTACATTGTTTAGCTAGTATTCTTATTATTTCTGTGCCCACACCTTTACCCTTCATTGAGTTCGGCAACATTATATTAGTTAATGCCACATAATTCTCCCTATCTGACATATGGACTTCAACCACAAAACTTTCTCTTCCTACTTTTATACAAAACCTTACGCTGCTATTTGTTCTTTCATCAACATCGGCTTCACCCAACAAATCTTTTAAAAAGACTAAAAAATCTCGCTGAATCAAATCAAGTACTTTATTCATATTTTCACCTTATCCCTGTTTTTAATTTCATTATACCAAATTTTACAGCCTGTATATACCACTTCTTAGCATTTATAATACTATTACATTTAAGAATTTGCTTATTATATGAAGCGGGGCAAATCTAATGGATTTGCCCCGCTTATGCATCTGATATATATATATATTAATGTGAGAAATCTGTTACCCTTAGGCTTGGTAAAAGTTTTTCTAAGTCTTTTATTTTTTCACTTTTAACCAATCCATAACCTACCCATATATAACGCACTTCTTTGAATCCACCATCAATCTGATTACACATAGCTTTAAAACTCTTAAAATTAACACCTCTAATATTTAAATAAACTAGTTTCGGTAATGTTTTAATAGGGGAGATATCTGTCATCTTGGTACCGGCCAAACTTATGGATTTTAGATTTTCCAATAATGCTAGTGGCTTTAAGCTGCTAACATTATTACCATACAAAATCAAAGTTCGTAGATTTTTCAAGCCATTTAAAGGAGATAAATCTTTTACTTTATCACAATTAAGGTCCAAGTATCCTATCTTCTGCAATCCCTTTATACCATTTAAACTCTTTATATTTTTACCCTTTATAGTTAAGGAGTGTAATTTATTTAGGTTACTCATAGAGCCAATATCACTTACACCTTGAATCTCTATTTCCAACAATTTCAAATTTCTTAGATTTTTTAATGCACTGATATCTGTTAATTCATCATCACAAACTATAGTCAAACTCACTAGTTTTGTCAATTTTTTTAAAGATGAGATATTTTTTATACTATTGTGATTTGTCGTCGAATTTGACACATCTAAAACTTTAAGATTTGTCAATCCAGCTAAGGCACTAATATCTGTTGTACTAGTTGATGTAAGGTTTAATACTTCTAATTTCTTTAAGTTTTTAAGGAAATCCAAGCTCTTAAGGCTAGTACCCATAAAATTCAAAGATTTGAGATTTTTCAGGTAGGTTACAGAGTCATAATTTTTTAAGTAATTATACTCTAAATTTAAGTCTGTAACCTGAGTCAAGGCCTTTAATGATTTCATTGTGGTCTCACTACATGATTGTAATTCTAGTTTTCTTAATTTATTCAATTTTTTCAGATTGCTTATATCACCCAAATCAGTAGCACTTATATTTAACGTGGTTAAATCTGTAAGCAGGGAAATATTATCTGCGTTTTTTATATCATTCCAGCTTATATCCAATACTTTTAATTTGGTAAGCCTTTTGATTATAGTTGAATTTTTAAGTCCTGTATCACTTATATTTAAACTTTCAAGTCCTATTAACCCTGATATACTTGTTAAGCTCTCGGCGTCAATTCGTTCTATATCAAGCACTTTCAGACTTTTCAATGTTTTTAATGCGCTAAGGTCTTTTATTTTACGATGATTATTCGCGAAGATAAGAGTTTCTAAATTTGATTTATTTTCTAATGCACTTATATCTGTTATATAGTTTTTGGATAAGTTTAACTCTACAAGGTTTTTCAAATTTTTTAGTACTGTAATGTCATTTATGGATGTTGTTCCAATATCAAGCACTTTGAGATTTGTTAAATTCTCTAACGCATCAAAGTCATCAAGATAGATATTCCCATCTAATTTTAACTCCTCTAAACCCTTTAGTTCGTTAAGAGCCCATAGATTCTCAAATCTATTACTATTAAAAATACTAGTTCCACGTCCCAAATCTAATTTTTTCAGATTCTGTAATTCCTCAATACCCTCTAAATACTCGATATATCGGTCACTGGCATCCAATTCAGTAATTTTCAAAACATCTTCTTTTGTTAAGACACCTTCTGGTTTATTAATTGTTTCACGGACTGCAGCTTCTAAATTTTCATCATAAAAAGTTACTTTATCACTATTATTTATCACAGAACCATTATTCTGTGAACTGTTTGAATTATCAATAATGCTTGTGTCTATTGGCATTTCAATGGAGTTATGAAGGATTAGTTGTACCCTCAAAGTTTGGATTGCTGCAGTTAACCGTCCTAGTTCTACCCAATCATTCTCTAAATTTTGTATCCTACCTGCGACTTCATCCAGTTCAGTTAACAAGCTTACCACCGATGAAGGAACTGTAGCAATACTCTCAACCATATCTGCGAGATTAAGTACCTCTGTTGCCAAATCTGTAATTTTGTCTGTATCTACCACATTAATTGCCACTGTCGCCTGCACTGCAGTAAGCTTTGCCCTAACACCCTCAACTGCGCTATCAATGGATGCAGTACTCCCAGTGCTTACTGTTTCAGCGTGGATTGATTCTGGGGGTAAACCACCAACTACCAACAGTGCTATCATTACAATAGCGATAATTACCCTTTTCAATTTCATTTGTTTCTCCCTTACCCTTTCCCATTTATTAACTACAATTATGCCACATTTTCCATTCTCTACAATATATCCTTTATTACTACCCAATTCTGTTTATCCTATAACACCCAGCCAATTTATTGATTTGATAGTCTTTAAGTACAGCTTTATATCATTACTATTAGGAATTAAGCAGCCTATAATCTCGGTATCATAGGAATACTGATTTAAAAGCAATGCTTCAATGTTCAATATCTTGCAACCCTCCAAAGTACTTAAAATCAGGCTACAATTTGTTTCATCAAAGCCTACCCTTGTGATAGCATTACTACAATCTACTGAAACTATAAAATTGCTAAAATCCAACACCAATTTTTTATTTGATACAAAACTGTTTATTATCAACCTTTCAAACCTCATTTCCTCTATATACCAATATTATAACATGATGCGGGGTGCTTTTAGGATTTGAAAAAGCACCACTCCTTGAAGTGGCGCCATATTATGAGGAATACAATGTTAGCCTATCTTGGCGATACCCCACTTATTACCTATCTTATACTTGAGAATGTCCGGGGTCATGCCGGAAACATTGGTACCATCAAATTTCCAAGTCTTAGTACCTATCTGCTTACCCTTTGAATTAATTAGCTTATATGTACCGTTGTTACCAACTATAGCAATACCATCTTTTGAGAAGTAATTAGCATCTGCATACTTAGTTTTGATTACTGTTTTACCCTTTTTATCAATATAGGTATACTTTCCATCGCTACCCTTTACACAAGCCAAACCATTGCTAAAGATTACTGGATTATCATATTTAAAGGAAACAACCGTCTTACCTTTTTTATCTATTGCTCCCCATTTACCGTTCTTTTTAACCGTTGCAAGTCCATCATTAAATACTTGGTAGGAGTAGGTTTTGTCTTGTACCCCAAAGTCCTCGAACTGTGCTTTTATTACTGTTTTACCACTCTTATTAATAAATCCCCACTTACCCTTTATCTTTACTGGGGCAAGGTTTTGGTTAAATGGTCTTGCTTCCTCATATTTATATGAGATTACCTTTTTATAAGTTTTATCTACATATCCCCATAGCAGTTCACCATCCACATAACTACCTGCGCACAATAAACCCTGTGTATACCAGTAATAATCCATTGAACCTGAATACCATTTAACGCTACCGTCAGGCTTGATAATTGCTACATTGCCATCCTCTGGTCTGGTATCTGTTACTGTTACACCCTCAGAAAAAGGACTAAAAAAACCACTGATTGCTGTAGGACTAATTCTAGGTGAACCACTTGGCTTTTTTTCAATTTGCGCTGATTTAAGAGCAATATTACCCTTTGTATCAATATAATACCGATATGGGTCATATTCAAAGTCTTCCTCAGTTGCTTCTTTTGCTACTGCAATTAAGGCTAAACCATCATGGAAATCCCCAACCTCGGCTATATATTCGTTCTTACCCACATATTTCTTATTTGATAAATCAATTACCACTTTACCCTTTGCATCTAAATACTTAAAGGTATCGCCTTGTTTTACCCATACATAACCTTCTGAGTAGACTCCAATTGAATCATACACTGCCTCTGTTAGATATGTAATGGTTTGTGTTGCTGCCTGCGCTGGCATTGCTGGTATTATGCTTACTAAAAGCATAATTGCTAATGATAGTGACATAATTTTTTTCATAAATTTGTTTTCCCTTTCCCTTTATACTTTTCTGTTTTTTCTTTTGATTCCAATAGCTTTAACTACCCTCCTTCTTTTTACATTAATACACCAACAAATAATAAATGTTATTCATACAGTAATATTTATTACAAGTTTATCAAATAACAATTTGCCCGTCAACTCAATAAAATTATAGGTACTGGGAGGTATATTGAAATGCAAGAAGAATTCAGAGATAACTATATCCGAATTGGATTAAAAATATCATATTATAGAAAAACTAAGGGTTATACCCAAGAGGAGCTTGCTGCAAAGCTCGAAGTTGCAACATCTTTTATTGGTCAGATTGAGGCACCCAATATACTTAAGCCTATATCTCTTGATACACTTTTTAGGATTGCAAAGGCATTGGAGATTGAACCTTATAAGTTTTTAGTATTTGATTAACCATAGCACGGGATGACCAACGGGGTGCGGTCATCTTTCATGCCCGCACCCTTTGTTACAATCTGCAAAATTTACGAAATGGAGAGGGAGTTTTACCCACAAAGGCAAGGAAATACCCTTATTGGAATGTTCCTTTGATAACCTACTCATTACCTTTTTTTGAGAGAGTTTTCTTATTATTACTGGCTAAATAGGGTGTCATTTTTGCGAACTTTTTATTGGGAAAGTGTAATTTGCTTACAATGACAACATAAATACCAGGTACCGATGATTTTGAAATTCCCAATGCCTTGAAAGGTTGAAATTTCAATACTTTTTAAAATGTGTTGAATTTGCTTATCTTTTTGATGCGGGGGTCACGGGATGCATGAGAGGGTTAAGCAGGCAGAGGGAGGGGCTTCTGAAAAGAAGCCCCTCTCTCGTTATACTATTATATTAATTGAAATATCATACATATAAACCACAAAATAACTGTTACCAATATAAGCAGTATACCCTTATTGTAAAACCACATCTTTTTCTTACATATCTGAGAATTAGTATGTATTTGCTCTATCAAATCATCTTTTATCTGCTCTTCCTCATAACCTTTGATTTTACTTTTATAATCCTCTAACTTCTTTGCTCCTATCGTTCCAAAAAAGAATATTGAATCACCTTTTGCTTTAGTCCTCGCTATCATGCCAAGTAACAAAAGAACTAATGAGGAAAAACTTGCAAGGTACAATAGCACTACAATTACAACAGCTATTATATCCCCACCTGTTATTAAAGACCAATTACCCTTATCAATTACGGTCTGGAACGCTGAAGGTAATCCGCCTTTAAATACAAAAGCTGATAATACCCCAACCAGAGCTAATGCAAAAGAAATCTTTGTATCTACATTTCCTACCCATGAATTTGTTAATTCAAGAGTTCTGTAGGCATCTTCTTTGTCAAAATACTGCTTATTATCATTATTCTGCACCATAATTAGTACCCCCTTATCTTCTTTACCTTAACGATATAATCTTTAAATGACTCTCTCTTATCATAAGGTATACTATCGTTTTTTAGTCTTGTTTCTATCGCATCAATTAATTTCCAGCTTACACTATTTTTACAAGCCCATTGTACTGCACTATCTCTCCAACTAATCCATACTTCACTATTCCTTGCCATCGCTACCATAATATCATATGCCTCTTCTTGCATATCATAAAACCCATATACATCAACTAACGAATGTGCTCTGGTCTTTATTTCATCCATGCTTAATCCAATTGCGACACCTGCTAAGTATAGTTTTTGTATTATCTCCTTCCAGTAATCTAAACCTATTTTTTCAATGAAATCATATTTGTAGCAAAATGATTTATCAATCAGTGTATTTATGAAATTATAATAAGTAATTAGGACACTTTTTAAGTTTTCCTCAGCCTTATTTTTCTTTTCAACTGCTTCTACCTTTGCACTATATTCAATATTATACTTTCGATTTAACTCTTGATTTTCTTTCTTTATCTTCTCTTCCAATACTGCCAATTCACGCTCACGTTGGATTAACTTATTCTGCAGGGTCTCGATTTCTTTTATACCATCTGCCAGTTGCTGTGATGTATCACGTCCTGATGTGCTGTCATCCTCAACTTTTATTGGATGTCCTAATTCTTCCGTGAAATCCATATAGTAGGCACTGGTTACATACCCTTGAAACAGCTTACTACCCTTATATTTTGCTGATTCAGTCCAGACTTCTTTATACTCTTCCGATAGCCCTTTATATACACTATTTGAAATGAATATTTCTCCACCTGCTGCCAAGTCTGAATACTTACTTGCATGATTAGTTGTATTTCCTACCCAAACACAATCCACTTCATTTTCCTTATTGGTATCGCTTTCTACACCATACATACCAACCTGCGTTACAAGTACCCTTCCATAATCTATACCAATGCCACATTCAATAATCTTTCCATTTACATTATTTTTAAGATGTTTATTTAAGCTATAATCTATTACCGTTTGTAAACTTCTTGCCGCATTAATCGCTTTATCTACAGCCTTTTCAGTAACTTCCTCATTTTCATTCTTTGAATCAATGAAAACTCCCATTATTCTGTCACCAAGAAACTGCCTTGTTACCCCACCATTCTTTCGGACACAATCAACTGCCATCCTCATAAAAGCACGATATATCTTAACCATACTTTTTGCCTGACTGTTTTCGGTAAGGTAGGTAGACTTTCTTATATCTATAAATAGAATGGCTGCCATAATAGCATATGTTTTATTATTGTCCTCCAGTTGCTCTATTGTGGGAGGTAAATCAGATTTTATTTCAATCTGCTCAACTGTTTGTTCTGTGATACTTTTCAATCGTTCATCTATTTTATCAAAATCCTGCTTATTCATTACTACTTTATTCCCCTTATACCCTCTATATTAAATGCACCTACTTCTTCCAGTATAACAGAAAATAAGTTATAATAAAATATTCTTTTCTTATATACCTTAACTCATTTTACATAAATTCATTACCTATTTGCTGCGGTGTTTCCTTATAAATCTAAGGAAAAGTGTCTCTCGTTTTTGCGATAAATCATTACCCTCTCCCAAGTCAGTAGGGAACATGGAAAGTGTCTGAATCATTGGGAATACAATATTACTGTTGCCTATTACTACAACGGGGGCATCCGGGACAATGAGCTCATAAGGAGCATCGCGTAAATGAGAGGGTGGCACGGAAACGTGCCACCCTCTCGGACTGTTCTAAATTAATAGCACTCTCCCCTTTAATCATAATATCACTATGTCCCCATAACGCAAAAAAGCCGGGAGGCTTTGACCCGGCTCTTTTGCTTAACTAAATTAATAAGGGTTATATAAACAAACTTAGGAGGATTAACTCCTTAGACAATTGGCTTAAATTGTGGTGTTGCTCAGGTTGACGTCATGTGAGCGATGCTCTCACGACTATGGGTGTGGTTGATATTGATTAACCTCTATATGGTTCTGGTTGCTCAACATAGTTAGGTTGCTCAATATAACTAACCTACTCTGCTTGCTCCACCTGCTTAGTATAAAGAAATAGACAGAAGGAGCCTTAGTAATATACTTAGGATTATCATTGCTTTTACAATGTTACCTTTCATATATACCATCACTTTTATTAACTCTCTACTTATATGGATGTATCTCCGAACTTTTATGTCCACCTTTTTTCTCAACTGTCCACCTGCATATAAATTACCCTTTTATTTCAACATAAAAATTTTTTCTGTATAACTACATTTGGGATTTTTCATCGGTATATTTTCCATTAGACAGATATAGAACCATTTTTCGTTATAAAAGAATGTTGACATATCTATCATATAAGACAGATGCAGTTTGGGGCAGTCATCTGGAATACTAATTAAGGAGGACACCAGTATGAAAAAACTTATAAAGAAGATTATTACAGCAATTGATAATCTGCAAATACAACCAAGCACATATTACAAATTTAGCATTGTTTTTATACTTTTAAATACTACTATTACAATTGTAAAACTTTTCATTTAAGCATTGAGGAGCAATCTTTAGGGGCGATTGCTCCTTTTCTATTTATGGTTCTTCGGGATGCCGGGGCATTTGCGAAGCAAATGCAAAAACAGATGAATAAATGGATTTATTGAAAGAAAACCAAAAAGGTTATAAAATCAAGATAATTCAGAGCAATAGATAAGTAACAATTAAATAAGTTCTAAAACGTTGTAAAATCAAGACTAATTGGCACTTTCAACAGGTGGTGTAAATCAGATTTTTTCAGCTTATCACTATCTAATTGAAACACAGTGTAACCTTTATGGTTCTAAATTAATATATCCTAATAAAGCAAAAAAGAATAATGAGAGGGAAATCATACCCTCTCATAAACATTAATACTCTTGTGATAGTTCTAATTTATCCATATCAAATTGCTGATAAAAGACTGGGATATTATATACTTTTCTTAATCCTGTAAGGTATTGTATATCTTCATTTTTAGGCTTAGAACTTGTAACGATAATTAATTTATCAGCTTTTTTTGTAATAGGATAATGGCTGTATTCCAATAACTGACCTAAGGCTTGGCGAATTGCCACCCTTACTGTAGCTGCTGTTTTTAGTTCGTAGAAAATTTCATTACCCTGCTGGTCTTTGGCTTTTATATCTACATAGTTTTCATCAGTTACTACCTTATCAAACCCTTTCGCTATTAGATAATCTCTTAAAGCATTAGATAACTCATTGTGTTGCAGTTGCATCATATACTCTGATGGCTTAACTGGTATTTCACCTGTCTTTTTAGCTTTCTGCTTGGCTTGTTCTATGTATGCATGGTATCCCGGTAACTTCTCCAAATATTTATCTACTGATTCATCCGCTAAAGTGATACCTGATGCAGGGTTATTTATAACATACTTATCAATGACAGGTTTTGCCACTGTTATGTAATCATTCAAAGCTTCCATAAAAGGAGTATCTTTAGCATAATGCCATTGCCACTTATGGTCTTTTATCTTCTCAAACTTTCTGCCCAATTCTTTTGCTAATACTTCAGTCAGTTGGTCTGTATAGACTGCTCTCTGCTCGTTATCTCTACAACTAATCTCTAAGAAAACCTTTGATTTATTATTTATAACCATAGCAATATTATAGATTTTTTCTTGTGAATCAGAACCCAGCCAAAATGTGATTTGTAAATATTCTTCATTTCCTCGAAAATACAAACCATCTGAAAGCCTACCCTTATTATCCTTAATGCGTGGTACAAAATGAAAATTCGGATGCTGCAATTTGTACCCTAATAGATAATCCAGACATTCTCCATGTATCGGATGCAAGTCAATCTTGTTCATTTTTTCCCTCTCCCTTGGTAAGTATCAATTCATTCTTTATCTTCTGCTTTCTCAAATGCGATATACCAAAATGCCATGTCCAAGATTTTCATCTCTGGATATTTTATACACCTTTGGACAAATAATCTCTTCTTGAAATCATCTAATTTCTCACGATTATCATTATAATACTGTGTTAAGTCAGCTAATGACCTTTTATTATAACTTCCGGCAGCTATCTTATAAGTTCTAAGAGTATCAACAAAAAATCTATCATAAGCTGGTACACAACCAAGAGTACCCATTAATATTTTTGTAATTAGGATATCTGATACCCCGTCAAAATCATCAATATTCTTTCTCTTATCTATGTATATTGTCTTTAATTTATCTGATAGTTTTATTATCAAATCCAAGTTGTCTTCTATTAAGAGGTCATTACAACTTATACCCCAAAGAGGCTTATACTCTGGATTATATATTTCCTTTACTGCATCTCTATGTACCAAATAATCTTTCCACAAAAGGAAGGATGACCCCCGATACATTCCCCATGATGCTAAGTAAAAAGCCAAATGCAGACACAAAAAGTCAACCTTGTCCTCTGTTAATTCTTTGCAATCCGCAAATGCTGTATAGCAATGCTCCCAACTTAAATACCTTGAGTTCTCAGTATTGAGGTTCTTTAAAAATTCGTTTCCTTTTTCTATAACAATATCAATTTCTATGGATGGCTTTGTGCGGCTGATTGTCCTTTGTGGCTCTTGCAGTATTTTATTGGGTTTAGTTACCATACTCAAATGTCCAGAAGCATCATCTTTGACAAATGCCACACTCTGTGACTTTAGATTCAAATTCTTCAATTTGTAACCTGCATTATGCCAAGCCAAAGGAAATGTATGAGATTCAGGATGATACCAGTAAGCTGCATGGTTATAGGCTGACGGTGTAAGTTTTTGGCCTAGAATACCCTCTATCTGCTCAAAAGTAAATTCTAAATAGTCCTTATTACTATTCTTTAAATAATTCTCTAAGTCTAAGTACTTATCGCCTTTCATCTACTTTCTCCCCTTATATGGAATTCAATGCTCTAATAGTAACATCACAATATTTTTTCCTTAAGTTTTCCACGTGTACCTGCTTATTGGTTGATGCATAGAAAATTACATATTTATGCTCTGCTACTTTATTACTATGAACTTTGATGCAGTCCTTCTCTAATTTGCCATTACTATCCGGCGCAGTTGCTGCAAAACACTCACAGATAACACTACCGTCCTCTGATTCTACATCGTGGCCGGCTTCTGTTCCAAAGCATACATTAAACCGTTTTGTTGGATGCTCTTTCAGTAAGTATTCTACTGCCTCCAAACATACAAGATAGGTAAAGGTTTGATTCACCTGCTCTATAAAATTGGTCTCGTGTTGAAATAGTGGGTCATACCCTGATTGTGTGAATTTAATCTTACGCAGAAACTCCATACCTGACCCATTAGTTAATAGGTCAGACATGTGCTTCTCTGTGATGCTTACTATTTTATCTCTATAGAGTTTAACCTGTTCTACGTTGCTAAATAAGACTTTTTTGCTAGTACCCATAATGTACCTCCATTATTACCATATTAAAGGTCAGATAATAACACTTGCCTATCCACAGTAAAAATATCCTTGATTTTTGCATGGGTATACCCATTTGAACTGTAATTTTCAACCAATTTAATCATATTAGATACACTCATAACAGCTCCATGTACTTCTGTTTCCTCTACAATAGATTTTAGCTGCGAATTTATGTTATTACCAAACCCACCAGCAATATATCCAAAGAATTTTAATGGATATTTCTGACCTGAACCATAAGTTTTTATGTAATTATGTACCATTCGATTCCTATGGTCATTGTTAATTGTATATTTACTATATGCCTTGTTGTCCAATATACCTATATACTTATCTGAATCTGAAAAGACTAAAACGTCAGGAGTCAACCCAATCGGTCCCACATGTTCCGCCTTAAAATCAAAGGCAGTCTTAAATAATTCAACTGTTGCAAGCTCAAATTCCGTAGCATCATCTCTACCTCGAAATGCCATTTCAAAATACTCTGACATAAACGAACCTATAGCACCACGTGGATATAGCTTAAGCAGTGTTTCCTCAACAACCTGATTGTCTATACCAGTCTGCTCTGTTATCTTATCGACTAAAGATGGTGTTATCTTACCTATTGGTGATTTTAGTGATTCAGTAATAAATGCTTGTTTAATTTTCTGTTCTGCAATTATCTTATGCGTAATTGTTTTTGTAGCTGTAAGATTTCGAAGGTCTTTTGTATGTTTAGGGTCAATACCAAATTTACGCTGAAAATACTCATGTTGCTCGGGTCTATCAATAAAAGGTGGAACTGTAACTAGTATTTCAGCAACCTCTTGTTTCTTATCATCCAATATTACCAGTTGTTTCTCATCATTTCGTTTGGCTAATTGAGTATATTCAATCCAATTAACTATTGTATTGGATATATCAGTCAGATATCTAAAAGGATGGTCTTTACTACCTTCTCCCTTCGAAGGTTTATATACCTCAAAGAAATCCACAGCTAAACAACTATCACCATAATTTCGGAATTGTAGTATTCTATCTACTACATTTAAGTAGCAATCTTCTTTTTCGTTTTCTGCTTCAGTAATAACAACCTTGGCAATTTCCTCTTCTGTAAGATAAAACCCCAAACGACTATCACTTAGAAGCCTTAAAAGAAACCGAAAAGGTCTAATTTTAAACCTTGAAGAGACCTGAACCCCTCTACTTTGGGAAAAAGAAGAGGGGAACTGATACTTCAAAACTTGATTCTTTAATATTTCTACAGGCGATTCACCTGCCATTATTGCTTCACCAGCTAATGTCAACTTAATTTGTTTCGTTGATTCCTGAGTAAAGATTAATCCAAGGCTTGCTACCCATGCTTTATAAGTTCTAGCTCCACCACCTGTTTGGTCTCTTCTTTCGCCTACTCTTTTTAATCCTGCTTGCTCTAATGCATCCTCCAAAGATAAATGAGCATTTCTTTGCCCTTGCCATTCTTGGTCTAGTGCCATATCAGCAAATGTAGTTAACACCTCAGGAATTGAATTTAATTTTCGTTTTGGTCTTGTTACCCACCAATAATTTAACACCCCACATCTCTCCTTACTTATTCATTTATATTACAAGGTATACTTTCATAAGGTATACCCGCAAAAGTTTTTAATACTGCTTCAAATATTACCTGCGCTCCCTTACTTGGTACAGCCATTCCAATTTGTCTGCGAACTGCTTCTTTGCTACCCACAAATTCATAGGTATCAGGGAATGTCTGCAATCTTGCTCTTTCTCTATTTGTCAATGCTCTTGGCTCTGAATAATGATAAATATGTGTTCCACCACCGCCACTACCAGTCACTGTATAGGCTGGCTTATCAGGGTCTAATCGTTTATAAATCTGACTTATCTTTGCACCTTTTACATTTAATTGTAATTCTTCTGGTAAATCTGCATTAAATGCATTTTGTCCCGGCTTTATATACATTAATCTTTGAACTACTTTTTCTGATTGTTTTGTGAGTTCATTATTTTTAGCATCTTTACTTATAGGTACTTTTTCCAAAGCGGTTCTTACAGAAACATCTATATCTTTATATAACTCAGGAGAAGGAACTTTATATTCATAAGGCAAGTCTTTCCTTATACCAATTATAATTACCCTGTGTCTTGCCTGAGGTACTCCATATTCCTCAAACTTATATAAGTGAGGATAAATTCTATAACCTGCTTTCTGCAAATCACCTAAGATTTTTTCAAATGCGTTACCCTCATTAGCTGACCTTATACCACCTACATTTTCAGCTAAAAACCACATAGGTTTATGTTTCTTTAATACCTTAACTCCATATGAATACAAAGGACCATATGTCCCATCCATACCCTTTTGCTCACCTACTTGGCTATAATCATTACAAGGGAAACCAAATGCCAAGGCATCTATTGAAGGTAATGTGGTTAAATCTAATTTTCTAACATCAGCACAAATTACTGAATCAGGATGTTCTGGGCAAATATTTTTTATATAAGTATTACATGTATCTTGGTCATAGTCTGTTGCCCATTCATGTACTATTTGAAAATCCTTATTTCCAATTTCGGCATTCATAGCACCATAAGCTAAACCACCCGGACCACAAAACAATTCACCCAATCTAAATTTCATCGTTCTTATTCTCCTTTAACTTTGTCTCCACTGAATAGTATAAAATTTCTTTCAAACTTTGCATTAACAGCTTCAGCCATTTTCTCCAAATCGGCAATAGTGAAGCTCTCTCTTTTCATCTTTGCGTTAAAATTTTGAGGAGATTGTCCTATTCTTCTGGCTAATTCCGCTGCACTAATATTATTCCTTACACATAATATCTTTATTTGCTCTGAGATTGTCACACTCTACCACCTCCATATAAAGCAATATATACCAGTATAAACGATTGAGTTGATACTGTCAATTCAACCATTTAGCTTATATTCTTTCTTGTTTCAAGATATAAAATTGCATCCCCGTAACTTAAACCAGCATCACTTTTTAATCTATGTAGATATTTTATTGAGTTATCAAGAAATCCCCTTATTTCTTCGGTTTCTTTAAACTCCAGCACACTCATAATATAATCCCAAGTCCTTCTTTCTGATAAGTCCATAATAGTTTCAACATATACCTTATCTCCACACCAATAATCTGACTGATAATTGTAATATATTTCACTATGCAGTTCTTCCGGGAATGATAATACAACTAATTTATGACCATAAATTGTGTGTAAATCATCAAATGTATCCAGTACTGATGATAAGGTCGTAAAGTGTAATCCACAATACATATTAGCATCATAAACGAAACTTTCCGGTTGATAATCTACCCAATCTGTATGAATAGAAAAATTCTCTTTATTCTGCTCATCGTAAGTAAGTTTATACATTTTTAAATTTCGAAAATGTGAACCATATACTGCCGTTTTTACTATTTTATCTTCAGGTTCTTCTAATTTCTCAAAAGGATGTTGTGCCTTGTACAATTCAATATTAATTTTAAATAAATCCCCATCTTTACCTTTTCCGATTACATACCCATCTCTATAGTCAATATACCCATATAATCGTTGGCGACCTAATAAGCAATGTAACTCAATAAAATCTGGGTCTGATTTATATACTTCTCTTATTTCATTTATGTCTGCATTTCTGTATTTTCTCATTTCATCATGAACTGTATCTTGTTCAATTGCTTCAATTCTTCTGTTTGTCACTCTTACTATATCTCCAACTGAAGGTATTCTATAAAAATAACGTTTAATTAATAACCCCATATTGCCCCCTTATTATAAATTTTTACATACATAAAATACCATTTCCTTTAATTATAGAAGAGTTTACACCATTTTACAATGCTCATTTGTTTTCGACTCTGCCATAATAAACTAAAAGGCACCCATAGGATGCCTAATAAAAAACTATATATTTATTTTACTATATTTCAAAAATAGATTTATTAAAATCCCCTTCCTCAGCTAATGCTCTGACTTTACTCCATAGGAATTCTGTAAAATCTTTCTTTCGTGATAATACAATTGCTAATTCTTGTACCGTCATAAGGACTATATTTACTGTTCTACCATTTGCAAAAGTTTGTAATGCTTCTTCAGAATACCCAGAGTAGCTTATGTATAAACCTCTTGTAAAGCCTGACTTAGATGATACTTTCTCATTAAATATCACTAAATTACCTTTATCAATTGGTTTATTTGTCCATTTTGCCTCCAATAAATATACTTCATTATGTAAGATGAAACTCCCATCTATCTGTTCACCTACAATTTTAAAGCTACCTCTTGGTTGAAGTACATTTACATCAAAAAAATCTTTTAGATATTTTTCAAAAGCAAAACCTCTTGACTGGGGGCTATCCTCACAAATAGAAAGGTTCTGTAACTCTTTTGAATACTTTTCATAATCTATCAAAGATGTAATCGGTTTAGTAACAATATTTGAAGAAACATTTGAAAGTGTACTAGAAGCAGTTCTACCGATTAATCTATTTCCGATATCTGCACATTGCTTGAATAATTCACCATTCTTATCATTAATCATGTTTTTGGATTGCATATATTTCATTAATTGTAATAATAGCTTACCAACAGCAACATTATCATATTCCTGCATTATAGCTTTGAGAATTCTGCCTTTTGAAGTGTCTGGATACTTCATATAAATATCAATAGATAATACATCATAAACAAATTCTTGAAAAGTTCTATTTGAAAAGTCTAAAACATACCCACCTTCCATTTCAAACAGTCTTACAAAGCAATCTTTTTCAACAAACGTTAGTTTAGCCATAAATTCTTTCACATCCTTTATTGAGTTATTTTCTTATAGGTAATTTATTTGTACAAAGCGGATAATTTGTACATCCGTAAAATTCCCCATATGGTCCCTTTCTTTTAGACATATACCCTCCACATACATTACATATAATCTGATTATTAATGATTTCTATATCATTCAGATTCATATCACAATTAGGGTAGTTCGTACAGCCGAGAAATAGTTTATGACTAGTTGAGTTTTCCCGGACTACAAGCTTACCTGTCTGACATCTTGGGCAATTTGGATTGTCATGTACTGTTTCCTCATCGGTCTTAAATTCATAATGTACTTTAAAACTCTTGATTAATTCACTTATAAACACTGATTGTGATTCATCGGGAGTTAACAAATAGGTTGCATTTTTTGTTCTTGTAATTGCAACATAAAATAATCTTCTTTCTTCTGCATAAGCATAATTGTCTTGGCTTGCAAGTATCATAGATAAAACTGGGTCATCAGAAATCTTGTTGGGAAAACCTAATAACTTGTTCTCAAGGTTAAGTATAATAACATTATCTGCTTCTAATCCCTTAGCTTTATGTGTTGTTAAATACCTTAATTTGAGCTTAGGATATTTTTCATATACAATTTTTTCTTCATCAACACTAAACTCCTCATGGTCCTTCAATACATCTTTATCAAACCTGTTCCTACCAAGTATAGTTATTTCTGCTTCTTCTCCGAAATTATCTACTATTTCAGATATAACTTTACAAAAAGCTGTTATTACATCCCTTTTGTACCCAATGATTCTAAGTGGGTTACTATAATGCTTATCTGATACCAAGTTTTTAGGTAATTGATTTTTATTCTGGATTATAAACTTCGCTGCAATATTTATAAGTTCTTGTGAGTTTCTATATGTTTTCTCAATTTTTAACAGTTCGTAGTACCCTAAATACTTGCCAAAGTCAGTAAACAAAGTAATGTCACTTCCAGCGAAACGATAGATGGACTGCCAATCATCACCCACACATAATAATTTAGCTTTTGCTCTGTCTTTAATTTCTTTGATAAGGTTAAATCTACTCAAGGATATATCCTGATACTCATCAATTATGATATATTTGTAATCCAAAGTACCTCTACCTTGCCTAATACTTTCACTTGCGAGATTAATCATATCATCAAAATCTATCTGCCCACTGGACTTAAGGCTTTGTTGGTACTCATCATATATAGGCTGCACAATGCTTAGGAAAAGCCTACTTCGTTCTATAAGGAATGCGTTGGACTGCATGTTAGCCTTAGTAAAAAGACTAGCAAAGGAAGTTTCATCATACCCATTTGATTTAAATAGTTTTATAAATGTAGACACTAGTTTGATGAATTCTTTGAAATACTTATTATCAGTCTTTTCAAATACTTGTTTATATATCATTGAATAATCAACCTCTTCAAACTTAACACCTTCGCTCTTTAATAACTTTTCAAGTTCTATAAGCAAAATACCCTCTTTATTAAAATAGGAGTAGGTTTCAAGTAGTTTGGTTTTATTTACTTTATGTTGCTCTCTTTTCCAACCAATACCATCAATATACTTTTTCTCTTCAATCTGGGTTAACCAAGGTGCGCGGTAATCCTTTGTAATACCAAAATGCTCAATATAAATATCATAATCAGGTAAGTAAAAATCCGGCTGATATGCTTTCTTATTTATATCTCCAGAATCATAAGGATATCTTCTTTCATACTCATAATTGATACCATTTAAGTATAAGAAATTTGCTATCATTACTTCTTCCAAGGATTTTACAGTCTCTCCGTGTAATGTATATTTTCTTACTTTTAAATCTGCCGCTACATACTCAACTTCTTTTTTTATATTGGTAACCTTACCTTTTAATGTTTCAAAATCAGCATTTTTATAGTGGTCATAACATTCGCCTAGACATTCAAATTGCTCCCAATCTTTCGGAATGTTCAAGTAATAGCTGAAAAAATTAATAATATTTTGTATTTGCTTCTTTTCATTAAAAGTACTTCTCCTAAAATATGCCTCTACTAATCGACTTAAATAACCATCCTCAGCAATAATATACTTTACAGGGTATGTATGCTTAATTATATCTAAACCTAGGCTATGAAAGGTTCTTACCTCTACCCCAATATGTAGCTTATTAGCTATTCTAGTTTTCATTTCTTCAGCAGCTTTGCGAGTGAATGAAATAAGCAAAATTTCACTTGGATTAATATTTTTGGTTTCTACCAAATACTTAACTTTACCTGATATAGTCAAAGTCTTTCCACTTCCGGCACCGGCCAATACAAGATTACTTTGCTCATCTACAACAACTGCTCTCCGTTGCTGGTCATCTAAAGACTTTCCATCAATATTATCAAAGAGAACCTTATGCTTTACCAATTCACTTTCAACAAATAGATTATTCCAGTCTTTAACCAGATTCGCAAGATTGGAATAAGTACTTAGAAATTCACTTATAAGAGGGTTTTTCAATTTAGAATATTTGCTCTTTGAAAACACCTTATATACTTCTTGGTATTTTAACTTTAAACTTTCCTCTTGAGGTCTGGTTATATAATCTTTCCTTAGTTGCAATATTTCAGATTCAAATATATCTAATTTTTCTAAATTCATTACAACATCTGGCTCTGTTTGTAGGCGTTTAAAATTTCTTTTACTAATATAAAAAACAGTAGAACCAATTACTACTGTCGTTACTGCCATAAATTCAATCCACATAGCTTTCCACCTTTATTACTTATTTATTTGACAATGATTTGCAGATTTCCCCATAAATAATTATAGGCGAATTGATAAAATATGGCAATGCCTATTATAAGATAATATAAAAGACACCCGGCTAAAGGTGCCTCTACTTTATTATTGTAAAACTGTCTTATTTAGGTTTTCCATATAGGAATAAACCTCAGGTACTTGTGCTTTTAGCTTATTACTATACAAAAGGTAATCTTTAAAGGTTGTTGCAAAAAACTCAGTAGCCTGACTTGTCGCATACCCTGCGTTTGCACCACTGCCGGATTCTTTATAAGTGGATTTAAACTTTTCAAAAAGTGCTTGAAAGTCTGAGTTGTTTGATAGATATGTACCGTTTGAATAAGTATAATCAATAAAATGCCCAAATTCGTGAACGGCATTTTGTTGGCTTGCCTGCCTTATGTCTACCCTAATACTAATAACTTGTATTTATAGTTGCAGAGAGCTGTGTAATAATCTGCATTACTACTACCAATTACCAATTTTTCATCTGTTAAGATAAAAGTCCAACCGTCACTCACAAAGCGAACCATTGCCTTTTTAGGAATACTGGTAAGCCATGGTTTTGCTTGTTTGACATAGGTATCTGATAGGGATGTATCATAGATTATGCCATCAGATAGCTGTTTGTAAGTAATAGTACCCCTTTTATCAGCAAGAATATTTTCACTTTCATAGCCTGAAATTGCTGCGGTATTTAGGCTTGTAGTAGTTGCTGCGCTTGGATTACATAAAGCATCGTAGAAATTATACACATTAGTTGGCAACTTGGATTTACTTATAAATGCACTAAAATACTGAGCAAATAACACATGTGCTGAGATACTTGTTGTGGGATTACCTGCCACATAATCATTGTATATAGCTTTAAATATAGGCTCAATCGAGATATACCCATAATAATTGGTATCTAAATAATACCCAACTGCTGTATACAGTACATTTTTAACATCTTTGATTGATGCTGTTGTGATAACAAAGGTCTGGCAGGACTTGTTATCCGCGCTTGGTACAATAACACCTACAATCTTACTTTTACTATCCTTAATTATTGTAGCATAAGTAAAATCTGTATCAATGTCTGCAAGACTTTTTACTATATAAATAGTACTCGCTGATTTGAAAGCATTATAGAGGTCTGTTGGTACTGCCGCTGTATATTTACTGATTGTCTGTGCTTTGCTTTTTGATACCCCTTTATAATAGGTGTTGCAATCATATTGCTTATAGCCCTCGGCAGCACTTACTGCCACGGTCTGTGTTACTAGTAGGACTGTTAATGCTAAAAGTATTGTACTTAATAATTTTATTGTTCTCTTCATTGGTTTTACCTTTTCTTTCTGTAATCCTAATCTAATGCTGAATTATCTTTAATAGTAAATATGTTTCTGTAGGCTGCGTTCGCAATCCTCGCCAATTGCCTTACATCCTCATTAGTAAGGTTATTTATATCAAAGGCTTCATAATCTGCACCAAATATTGCAGAATACATTGGATTAGCCACTGAAATAAAATATTCCAAGATTGCTCGGTCAAGATTTTGTGTACCTATACTGCCGAATATCTTAGGAACCTTTACTATTTCATCATACTGAGATGATTCAGTATTTAGATTCAATCTTTCTACTACCCTTCTTCCTCTTAATATTGTTGGGAAAGGTACTAATAAGCAGTCGGTACACTCCGGGTTATAAACCAACCAGAAAGGTGTAACCTCTTGCGTTAGTAACTTTTGCTTTCTACCAAAAAAATTGAATTGGTTATATTCAATTTCACGGTCAAAATGGGTTCTGATTTCAAGTTCCAACTTAAAGATTGGATTTCTTTTTAATAGAAAGTCCTCTTCTGTCAAATAAGCATCGCAATCAATTCCATAATCCTCTGGTCTTAGGTCAATATAAAATCTTTTAAACTGCTCCTTGGCTGCCTGATAAGCTCTATTGTTGTTTACCTCATATAACGAGGATTCAAAATGCTTTCCTGTGTATCCTTGCGCCACACTTTCTAAACCTGCTTGTATCATGGTGAATACCCTTCTTTCTCTTATTCCAAAATAAAGGGGACATCAAATTTACAAGTTTCCTTGTAATCTCAACGTCCCTTAACTCTTTTTGATGGCAAATTCATTTTTTAACATCAACTGTGCCACTTGTGTAATTATCAATTGTAATAGTGCCATCAACATTTTTCTTGTTGGCATTTATACATTATGATAGTGCCATCAAATTACCCTTTCATTTCAAGTCTTTTACCCTCAAATTCTATTTTTACACCTAAAATTACATCCTACTCTCAAGATTTTCGCTTTGTACTGGTCTGTAAGGTTCAGATTCAGGTTTTTGACCACCTTTAGGGGCAATAGTTAGGGAAAATTAGGGTAAGGGTAATTTTTGCGAATCTGGTCGTTTTACGGCTTCGGTAAAAATTATCTTCCATTTGAGTTTCCTTACCATTGCTACGAATATGCCATCATACTCTGAAATGTTGCTATTATAGTGATGCTAAATTAGGTATTAGTGATGTTGATTTAACAACAATGATGGCAATATTGGATGTAGTGATGCTGATTTTGTAATGCTGCCATCAAATTTCCTTGCTATGAAGCCATTTCTATTGTGAATTGAAAAATCTTCGCCAGTGCTGTAAAACAGCAAGGATTATTTATTACAAAGGAAATTATTTCATCCAAATGTTCAAACTCTTGTATTAGCGCTCTCATTTTTAAATGAGCTTTCTTATCATTCTGAATACAGTGATTTAGTAATATCCAAAGGTTTTTACCCACCTCTAAATCAATATATTCACACATATCCATAAAATTCTTTATGTAGTATTGAATATCTGCAGTTGCTTCTACCGCACCAAATTCATCTTCTGCTTTGTTATCTGTTATTAAATCTGTATGGATACCCTCATACCCCATTATTGTTTCAGTACTATCAAGGAGAGCCACTTCGCATTTCTTAGCACGTTCCAAGGCAGAAACTCGTTCACACATTTCAGCATATGCAGATAACTCAACCGTACCAATGTCCTTTTTACCCTCTACTATCTTTATGTAAGCCTCGCTCAACCACTCTTGCTCAATCTGTTTTGTGGGATTGAGATTTAACTGTGCCACCTTAGGCATTACTGCATATACATCTTTATTTACACTAAATGTTACCATTGCTATAACACCCTTTCTTATGAAAAATACCCTTCTCTTAATGCTCTACTCTATACTAATCGTCGTTATCAGGATTGTGTTTACGTTTGGGCTTAGGTTTTTTTGAACTATCACCACTGCCTGATGCTAATATTACTAATCCAATTACTACTATTATAATGATAACTCCATCCATGCTGTTACCTTCTTTCTATTGTTGAACTACTATAACCATATCTCTAGTTGCCAGCTCCCACTCAAAGCCATCGTCATCCCAGCCGATTAATGTTACTGTACACTCATATCTACCCGGCTCTAAATCAGCAGATAACTTATCTTTATCAACGCCAAATAACCATTCTATCAATTTGCTTTTATAAACAACTTCACCTGTTTCATTTACTGTGATTATTGCTTGGGCTGATTCAGTTATGTTAGTACTAATATTTAATTCACCCTCTGCTGTACCATCTGTAAATACTACTACTTTACTACATGTAAGCTTATGTTCCAGTTCCTGCTTCTTTAATTCTTTACCTATATTAACTACTGCTGTAACCACAAGAACTAATATTAGTAATAAAGCAATACCACCAAATAACACTCTCCTCTTCATTGTTTCATATTCAGCAATAATTAAACGTTCATCAAATGGACTAATAAGTCCCAATTTTGCACATTCTCTCAATCTTGCACATTCTCTCAATTTATATTCTTTCATTTTGATTACCCTCCTCATTACTGCTGTATTGTTATCTGCATATCTTTTGTTTCAAGAGTTACTACACTACCACTACTATTTAAACCTTGAAATGCAACCTTGCAATCATATGTACCCGGTTCCAAGTCAATACCCAGCTTATCACTATCTACAAAACCACCCTTTGGTAACATTGCGCTTTTATATATGATAATTTTGGTATCCTCTCTATAAATAACTGCTTGGACTGTTTTATGTGTTCTGTTGCTTATACCCAAATTACCTGCGGTTGTACCCTCTGCATATACTACGGTATCATTACAGTTAAGATAAAGTTCATTTGCATTCACTGAATTATAAATACCAAAAATGTAAATAACAATCATGATAAGGATACCTACTGGTCCTATATTAGTGTTATTTGATGTTACCATTACAATCTCCCCCTCATTACTTCCCCACTTCACATTCCAAGCTCGCGAGCCATACCATCTATAATTCTTTTGATTACCTCGGTTTTTGTGATACCCCATAACTCTGCATATCTTCCTAATTTTACTTTCTGCGCCGGGGTCACATACCACCCGGTAGGTGTTGTTTCCTCTTCAATCCTATATATTATCCTCGCGACCTGTTTCTCTTTTGGTAATCTTAGATTATCTATCTTCTTTCCTATCATTAACTCTTGGCTCATATTGTACTTTGCTACATAAGTCTGTAACACTGCCAACTGTTTACTATCTAATCTTGCATGTACCTGCGCTTTTTTATCTAACATTTTTCTCAACCCCCTCTTGTTGATGATAAAATAACGCTGATTTTTTCATCTGTCAAGAAGATTGTAAAGAAATTTTAGTGCTTCAAAGCCTTGATTTTAAAGGGTTTCTTGAATCGCTTGTGTGGGGAGATTGAGATTGTAAGGAGAAAAAAAGTATAAACTTTTTATAAAGTGAGTTTATAGTTGGGACATAAATATAGAGATACCCTGAGACTGTATAGGATGTGGTGTCGATAGAAAAGATAAAAGGTGCAGATAAAACCTGCACCTTCAACTTTAGATATATGAATTTTCTACTCAATTTCTAGTTAGTGTTGCTCTATCTCTTTAGATATTACCTCTATTTCGAGTTTTGCTTCACCTGTTTTTGCATAGATAGCACTAGTGGAAAAGTAATCTGTACCTGATACCGCAGGTATTCTTGCTTGTTCTGATAGTCCTCCATCAATAGGAGTATACCCATATTGTTCCATTACTACCTTTATCATTCTACCCACATTCTGCCTAGCGGTAGGGTTTTTGTCATTACCAAGGTAAACAACAGGGAAATTGGAATGTTCATTAAACATTATCTCTAGCTCTTTACCTATTAACGTTAGTACTGGTAAACCCATTTCTGAGGCAATTATCATTTTATTAACACTTTCAGGCTTAACCAAAAAGTTCATTACCTCATCAACACCTACTTTTACTCCATGTGCATTGAGCATTTTAGTCTTTCTTAGAAAATCATCTTTAAATCCCATAATTGTTACCCCTTTCATTATTTACAATTAATACTGCATATATGTAGTATTAAATTAACTTGTGCATTTAATATAGCATATGTGTAGTATTAATGCAATATCTTTTACATTATTCTTTTAATATTTTTATTAGCCTAACCTTTTGTATTTATCGGGGCACAGAGAGAGGGACAAAGTGTTTTCACTTTGTCCCTCTCTGTTCATCTGTATTAATCATTTTATTAAGTTATACCGATGGTAGTAATATTACTTAATCATCTACGCTTCCTAGTATCATAGGAGCTGCTTTACTCTGATTGTTCAGAACTTTCTCATACACTTCTGTTTTTATCTCATTTTCTCTATCATTTCTACCCTGATTATAAGCATCCTTTTTTTGTTTCATATTACTTATTTTACTTTGCGAATATTTTCCTTGGAATAAACCTTCTATACCCTTTTGGGAAAATCCTTTATCAATCAAGCCATGAATTAATACTGTTTCTTCCTCTGGACTTAAATTAGGTTGTTTTTTCTTCTTACCCATTATTATTCACCTCACTTTTTATTGATTATTATTTAATGCATTGCTCTAACTATGATAAATAGTGTCTTCCAAAAGGTCTAATATATTCAACCTTATTATTCCAATGATTTTAAATTATACAAAATTACTTTACGGGGCTCATTGGTAAAGAGAAGGCACGACATTTTTATGTCGTGCCTTCTGTGCCTATCTATTCCATATTATATTTTGAAGTTATTTATTGCTTCTTCCTATCCAATACCCGTTATGTATCAGTATATTTACTTATTATATCTTTGGCATCTGAAAACTGCATGCCTGCCCTCTTGGCTATATCTTCAAAATAAACCACTGTATTTTCTGATTCACCACCCAAAATATAATCGCCTAGTGACTCGCTTAAAACAAACTCCGCCATTGCATCCAAATCTCTATTTATTCCATAGATATATTTTAATGGTTCAGAAGCACCAATTAATTTATCTAAAAAAACGGGTGAAAATTTTAAACCGTTCTGTAATGTATTCATAATTGCCATATCTATTTTCTGACCTCTATACTCTAACCAAGAATGGTCAAATACACTTTCATCTATTACCACTACACCTGTTTTGACTACCAAATCTGTAAAGCCTGCTTCTGATAAAAGAATGAACATAATTGCAGAAGTAATATGGCAGCTACCCTGAAAATCTCTTTCCTTTATGAAATCATAAGTACTCTTAACTATAGTTCTCATTTTATCTTCACATTCAATTTGGCCAAAGGTCAGATTATTGTTTCTTAAACAACATTGCTTATATTTCAATCCACTACCGCACGTACATTTATCATTTCTCCCTATATTACTCATATGTAATACCCTTTCCATTGTAATTACTGCATTTCCACTACATTACCCTGTTTATCCAACCAGATTATCTTTTCTTTTTTAGTAATAGCCCTTGAATTACAGGATGGGCATTTACCCAAATCCTTCGCTTGTCCACTTACTACCATTGCAGTTGCTGTCCTACCCAACAGAAGACTACCCAAAGAATATAATTGTCTTGAAGCTGCATCCAACTCTTCAATATTATCATAGTAAAAGACTTTATTACAGCGCTGGCAGGTACACTCATACTCTATAAGCTTCTGACACTTTTGCTTAATAAGTTCCTTTTCCCGTTTCTTCGCTGCAATCTCTGCCTTTTGTTGAGCCTGTCTATCTGCCCATTCCTGTTTCAGTTTTTCCTTTTGTTCTGCTCTTTTAGTAGCCACTGCTTCTTTAGCTTGGTCTTTCTTTAACTGCTTTTCTTCTCCCCGGTAAACCTCGGCATCCACTCTTGAAAGATTTCTTATAATACAAATACCCTTTAAAGTATCAAAGAGATTATCATAAATATCTCTAAATTTCTTATTAAATCTGTCTATTATAGGTTTCTTGAAAGCTGGATGATACCATACAACCTCTCCTGTACCAAGCAGCTCACGAGAACTATAAAACAAAATCTCACACTCTTCTGCAGGTGCAGACAAAAGTACTTTACCCTTTTTATTACTTATAGTTAAAATATCATTATCTATTGAATAATTACATCCCATTCCTTCAGCTATCATTAGGATACCCCTCCTTACATATGCTATATCCAGATTATACCACAACAACTTGATTGATACATCCTTTTATGACATTTTTAAACAAATACATGATGAGCAATAGAGCGGGGCAAAGTAAAATACTTTGCCCCTCTGTCCCTGCATATGATTAAGTTTTATAAGTGCTATGGTCTACTACCACGCCCATTAAAGCAAGGATTTGCTGTTGGTTCTCGATTATACATCAACAATATCTTGCACGTCATCTAGCATCTTTAGTTTTTTATTGCGCTTTAAGAAATTAATTAAATCTCTTCCTGTATCTATTGTATAATTATATTCATCAGTTTGACCGTCATCGTCATCTATGTAACTTATATTAACATCAATACCCATTCTATCCTCTCGAAAACTATACTTAGTTGTAGTTTGTCTTGTATACCGCCCACCAGAGTAAACATCATCGTGATTTATTACAATAGTTTGTTCTTTACCTTTAAACCTATCATATTGCGTCGAGAAATCCTCTAAAAACTGCTTTTCGTTTTTCTTGATGTGCGAACCAGTAACATCAATTCCAGCGATATCTCTTTTAGGATAATTTCTTGGTGTTTTATCAACTGTATCAGCATATGGAATAGAATTGAGGCTATCGTCATACCCATCATAATCATTGTCTTCATCATCATTCGATGATTTAATCCATACATATGCTACAACGCCAGCTATTACAACACCAGCTATTACACTGGCACCTATTATTATTTTTTTCTTATGGCGACGTGCAAATCCAACAATCCTTGCCTTTACGTCTTGTTCTTTAACTGCTTCATCTTTTGGTTCTTCACCCTTTGCTTCTAATTCGGCTGTAGTCATGCAACTTCCTCCTACATAGTTATTTTACCCTTAGCTTGTATCAATGCATATCAGAGCAGTATTAATCTTTCCTATAGAGCGCTCTATCTATATGACATAATAAAAATCTAAAGTTATGTTCTGCAATTTTCTCAATACCCAAATTATTTAATAAGCTAAATATATCCGTTTGATTTTCGCAGATATACTCATTCGATAAATAAGTCATTACTTTTACAATTTCATTTTTATAATCACTAATAATAATTTTATTGTCTGATATTAACTTAATATTTGTATTCATCAACTGTAACAATACATAACGAATAACTGTACTTTTCTGGTTAGGTTGTAATCCATTTTCTTCAACAAATTTCTCAGCATAGGATTCAATTTCATCTTTAGAAACATTCCCCTTGTAATCTACAGTCTGTTTCTTTCCAATCTCTATTTTATAATCATATGCATCATCAAATAATTGCTTATAAAAGTCTGAATTTTTATTTGCTATACCTTCTAATGCTTGTTCTTTTGATACATGAGTTATAAACTTGTAAAATGGTACAATATTTTTTGTCCTATAATCCAATAGGTCATTTTCTACATATTTTGTTCCATCGTCAGCTTTTAAAAATGCTTTACAAAGGTTTTTATTATTGCAAAAACCTATCTTTCTATCTGTTGAAAATGTCAAGCCTACGAACTGATTCACATCATCAAAATCGTCTATTTTTTCCAAATCAGCAACATTTACATCTAATAGTGCTGGATTGTACTCTTGGCTCGCAATTAGTTCATATACATTTGATTTCAAATATTTTAGAAACTTCATTGGTAGTCTTTTTATACTTATATCACTTATAGCACTATATAGCTTTCCATAATCAGACAATGTAAAGGAGTCAATATCCATGTAGTGTCCACTATTCAGATTTATCCTTACACTACCCTTAGCATCTTTATCTCCCGGCTCAATAAACCACATTCTACTCTTTAACTCTTCTATTTTGGAAGGAGACAGCATTGCAAATATGGTTGACAAAATACTAATAATATTTCTGTCACTAATGCTATACCCCATAAATACTATTGGATACTCTAGGAAGAGGGTTAATAACTTGGCATTTAGATACTGATTTTTATGAAAGAAGTTATCATAGTCTGACTTAGTTATAACAATACTATTTGGACTACTCACACACCCATGAATTTTGTAGATTTCACCTACCCCATCCACTACATTTTCCAACAAAGAATTCTGTCCTACAAGGACAGAATAATCATCCCCATATACAGTCTCCAAAAATCTATCATAATTTGTTGTAATTATTGCTGCTGGTCTGGTCTTTCTCAGCTCTACTACCTCAGAGTTACTTTCTATAGAATTTAGATTGTCATATAAAAACCCTTCCGTTATCTCGGCAATTCTTTTTCTGAAGTAATAAGGTTTACTGCCACCCACTTCTATTTCGTTATCTTTTAATTGTTCAAA
Organism: Anaerocolumna jejuensis DSM 15929; assembly: GCF_900142215.1. GTDB lineage: Bacteria > Bacillota > Clostridia > Lachnospirales > Lachnospiraceae > Anaerocolumna > Anaerocolumna jejuensis. The sequence continues at coordinate 549,155 of NZ_FRAC01000006.1, forward strand.
ATAAACATCCTCTAGTTCTAGCGCTAAACTCTCGTTGTTTACAACCCCATCGCTATCTGTATACTTCTGAACTAGTTTAGTAAAATTTATATCACGTTCTTTTACTATATCTTCAAGCAATCCAATCCAGTCTGGACTTTGAATATATCTTCTCGATATACCCGAACCAATAAAGAATATAGGTGCAATACCCACATCTCTTAACTTCTCTTGCATTTTTTTAAACATAGAACACCTTCTCCCCATATTTATTTTATCCCAGTATACCAGAATCCACCATTTTATTCTATAATCATCTGCTTAATTTTTACTTTTTACAGCAAATGATATCCCATTTTATTTCATCCATATTCTGTAAAATAGCTAAAAATTTCTGTCCCACTCATGTCCCATATCAAAAAAATCATTTATGCCCATTTTTTGTTCAAAAGTTGGGAAAATTGATGGTCAAAATCTTACCTGTTTTTTGAAGTGTTTTATTGTAATGATAAGGAAAAGTCGGGGTGTACCAATACAAGAATCTGACTACCCTTGGAGGAACATTTCAATCAATGAATTACATTACAAATACAATGAAAATCACTGATTTAGTATGTAAATTTTGAGAATCGGATTTTCATAAAAGATGCTTATCTATGTCCAAGGCATCGGCTACCAACTGTCCCTACTTGTATGTCCCAAATATATGAAAAAATTTTAAAATATCTGTAGTCTGTAAGTCCCATATCAAAAAAATCTTTTATGTCCAAAATCTATTCAAAAGTTGGGAAAATATTTTGCTGAAATATAACCTATTTTTTGAAGTGTTTTGCAGTAATGGTAAGGAAAAGCAAGGGTGTACCAATACATAAAATAGGGTGATGTTGGAGGAACATTTCAACCAGGCATTTAGCTTGCAATTTCAATGATAAATGAGGATTAGGTATGTAAATTTTGAAAGTAGGATTTTTAGCTTACGGGGTACCTGTGTCCAAGGGCAAAACAATAGATGTCAACTTTACTTATTGGCGGGATGGGCAAATAGACGGGGCAACGTCATGACGTTGCCCCTCGCTCTGTTTATGGCTCAATTAAGGCATACTACCCCTTTATAAGAGTATCTAATCCATTTGGTACAAGATACATATTTAAGCAGATTAGCAAGAGAACGTGGCGCAATATATTGCGCCCCTCGGTCTGCCTAATTACTATGTATTCTAATTACCACCCATATTCTTATCTGCATCAAGGCTACCTGTATCTGATGCAGTCCCGGTCTCTTTAAACTGTGGCAGTATATTGGTGGTGCCGCCTGTTACAGACTTCCAAGTGTTATTTACTGGTGTTGTTAATGCAGTCCAAGCTGTCTCCAATACCCCACCACCATTAAAGAATAAACCCCAGATTACTAGGCTAAGTACCAATGCTCCTATTACTAAAAATACTTTTGTTATTGGTTTCATAATATCATTACCCCTTTCTTACATTACCATTAATTTTAATTTTAATGCTTCGAAATTTATAGTATTTTGGTTTACTACTTTGTTTACATCGCTTTCTGATACTCCTTTATCTAGGCCACTGCATACTCTTACTGCTGTTTCTACCAATCTCTGAGCATCAATTGGTTTTACTAAAAAATCCACTGCACCTGCTCTTATTGCATCTACGACCATCCATGCTTGTCCCATAGCACTGCAGACAACGATTCTGGCACCGCAATACCCTTTTCTTATTTCCTTTATAGCTTCTATGCCTGTCATCTCCGGCATTGTGATATCCATAAATACTATGTCAGGTTTATATTGCTTATAAAGGCTTACTGCTTCTTTACCATTGGCTGCTTCTGCCACGACCTCAAAGCCTGCTTTCTCCAAATTGTTTCTAATTACTGTTCTCATAAACACTGCATCGTCCGCTATTAATACCCTATACATTATAACCACCCTCTTTCGTTCAATTCGATAATTACTACTTTTCTGAATACCCTTAATGAAATGTTATATGTAATCTATTAACGCTCGATTATCTTACTATTACTGCAATACTGCTTACTCTTGTGGGTTGATACTATCACTTCTATAATAAGACAAGATGCTTAACTGGGATGCGGGGTGGCAACGCCAGAGCGTTGCCACCCTCGACCTCTTATTGGCTATATGAGAGGTTAGATATGGTAGGTTTTATAAGTACCCTCTTACTACAAGCAGGACATAATCAAAGGCACTTCCCAGATACCCTATACATTCTGCATAACCTCGTTGCTCCATCATTTCCTTAATCTTACTTACCCTGTTATCTATCTGCTCCTTAAACTCTTGTCCCTGTAAATCTGCATAGATAACTACTTTACTACCCAGTTCTAAGAGAAAAACCACTGATTCACTTAACAACCATTCATTACTTTCTGATACTGTTAACAGCTCTTTCGCCTGTAAAATATCTAACTCTATTTCCTTTAACTTCGCCATATCTGGCACTATTTCCATAATGACCTACTCCTTTCATATTTCGCTTTTCATATTTATAATCTTTTCTGCTGTAAAAACTGTATGGCTTTTTATTTAACTGTCCAGTCTATAAAATTAAAAGCTGCGGGATGCTTAAAATACAAGGATAAACAGGTTGCATAAAATTTGTGAATTAGCATCGGGAGCAATGAGAGGGCACCGCCAAAGCGGTGCCTTCTCTCCTGCAATATTGCCTATATGAGATTATATTCAATCGTTACAATCTGCTTATTTAACAATCTTTCGCTCGCCTTCGGCTTCGCTCTCGGACTACCCATTTCCTATAAAAAGAGGCACTACAAGACTTCATTTCTCATAGTACCCCTCTATCCTTTTTCTTTATTTATCTGTAAAATCAAGTATCTCCCATGGGTGCCACATAATATTGAGGTCACAGTCATCTACTAAAGGACGGGTATCATATACAGATTGATTAACACTAAAATGCAGCTCACGGTCTGTTAAGGTTTCTATTACATGGATGCCTCTTGCTTCATCTCTTAGCAACTGGAGTACTCTTAATTCGGCTTGATACTGTGAAGAAAAAGTCTCTGTGAGGTCTTCGGTGCCCATAGCATAGGTTATTTTATAAGGTTCTATTCCTACCCATTCTATATATTCTCTTGCCAATCCAATCTCGCCCTTACCAAGGGGTTCGCTCTCCACCTTGTACTCTTGTAAGATACCATCGATTAAGACTACCATTTCGCCTTTTAGAAAATCATTATCTTTGTCATCATAGGCACGTACAATTAGCATTCGCTCCAATTGTTCCAAGTTGCGATGTGAGAGAATAAACCACTCTCGCGCTGGCAAGCCAGCTTCTGGCTGAACATCGGGGTCTAAGTCGCCCCAGAAGAAGGTTATAAATTTGTAATTTGGTATAGGTTTGGAGGCTATATCAATACCAATACCTAAGAGGGATGCTGATTCTACTGCTAATAATGTTTGGGTTACTGAAAGGGTTGAATTATCAATGATAAAGTTGGTTATCTTTGCTTGCTCCAATGGACTTAGGTACTCTTGTATTAACCCGGATACTGCGGTTTCTATTAACTTTTTTAGTGTCATATGTAATGCTCCTTTACTCTTTTTTTGTCTTTAACAATAGTGCATACTCTTAATCTATCTCCCCAAGGTAAGGGAACGCTGGACGGCGTTCCCTTACCTTGGATTGTTGCGGAAGAAGTGATGTGTTGGAATACCTTGAAATGTATTATATGAGGCATATTGAAGCCACACATTTTTATGATTGCCTACTCCCCCACTGATTATCACATAATCTCTTATACTTACGGGTTGCATATTTTCTATTGCTTGCAAGTCTCAAACTCTCCAATGATTACAAGTTGCATAGGATAGAAAAAAACATAAAGAACCCCCTTTGTAATCTTCTTCGAGTTGCTCCATTTACCATTTTTCTAATATCATTGCTCCGAACTGGATTGATACCTCTCTCTTACTTTTATAACTTTTTATGTCTCTGTTTATGTCCAACTACTTAATTTACAACTGCTCAATATACTTTTTTAGTCAAAAGGCAGGTTCTCATCAATAGGAATTACCAAAACCGGGGCAAACTGTGTTTCATCTTCAATACCCAAGCACTCAGGATATTGAATATCAATCAGGGTTTTGCTTTCTTCTGTCAAATAATCCACTATTTCAAGGTACATTATTTCGCACAAGGTAAGCTTTTCATCCAAATATTCTGTCTCTAGTATCTGCCATTGGTATTTGTTGCAAATAGTGTCAAATCTGTAATCAGCGATTGTATTAAAATAAAATTGCTTCAATATCTGGATTTCCTTTTGAATACCCTCAATCTGAACAGTCAGCTTTAAGGTATTCAGCAGATACCGCTTGTTTTCTTCCTCTCCCACACTGTCACCTCGTTTTTTCCCTTATTTTGTCTCATATTACCGCGTGTGGTTGATTTACTCAAGCAGTTTTAATTACAACTATAAGGATATTAATGTATAGATTGGATGAACGGGATGCGGGGCAAGGCGAAGCCTTGCCATAATGCAGTTGAGACAAAAAGAAAAATACCCAACACTGATTAGTATTAGGTATCTTTCTTATTATATGGTTAATCTCTGTAATAACTGTTATGCTCTCTATCATTTTTTGCTAGTACTATTGCGCTTTTGGTTACTCTGTCTCTGATTACTAGTCCCTGTGTTACCACTCTTTTTATTACCCTCATTATAACCACGACCACTATTTTGTTGTGGTTGCTGAGTAATTGTTTGAGGTTGTTGTGGTTTTGAATTTTTATAATCTGTAACTATCTTTGAACCAAATAATATACCAAACAATAATCCCCAAGGACCCATAAGGCCAGCCAAGCCCCAAGCGACGGTCAATCCACCTGTCCACCCTAAAGAGCAAACCAATGTTTTAACTACTCTACTTTGCAATACTTTACCTACCAAGGTATCAGGATTTACTTTCATGTTATTTATTGCTGACATACTATTTTTGAGGTCTTTTAATCTAGGTCTTGGTTCCACAAAATTTTGCAACACATCACCTTTTACATAAGGTATACCACCAATAATAATACTCTGTAGATTATGAAAAGTATCATAAAGATTAGTAAACGATTTAGATTTTAGACCAAGTTCTATTTGCACTCTACCTGTAGCAAATCCAGTATCTTCAATCTCGAATTCTCGCAAATGTTTAAATTTATTAATTGCTCTCATACTAAACAAGTCGGCTAAATACCCTTCTCTTGCATTATATTGCATTTCCTCTGGTAATCTATCTATAAAGTAGTCATTAAACTGCGGTGCTATTGCAACATCATTGATAATTATATAACCCTCTGAAGTAACTTTAAATTGTGTTACTTTATTAAATGAACCAAAATGACTTTTTATCTCTTTTAAAATTAGAGCAGTCACCTCTTGCATTACATACAACTTATTAAATACTCCACCTTTGTCACACATATCAGCCATTTTATCAGGTACATTAATATGCACATCGCGTAAAACTTTTGCAAATTTATAAGCTGTATTTCTATCAGGCTCTTTAAATCTATAAGTAACTTCAGGTTCATCGGTACTAGGTTGAGGTTTAGCTGCCTGTTGCTGATACTGGTCGGATTTTGCTTGCTGTGTCTTAGGTTTCGGAGCGGTCTGTGTTGTTTGTTGGTACTGTGAGTTTTCATTCTGCTCTGAACCGTTGAAGAAATTAAGTTCTTCCTCAAAATCAACACTCTCACTTACTTTCTTTCTAGGTGCAGTACCACCTGCCAAACCAAGGATACCCTTCAATTCTGCTAAGGTAAAGACACCCTCTGGACTACAATCACACAAATATTCTTCCAAGTGATTGTATTGTGCTAATCCTAATAGTTTGAATAAACCATCTAAAATCTGATATCCTTTATTCATATTAGCTATCAATGTTTCATCAGATACTCCAGCTTTCTCTTGCATTACCTTTATCAATCCAGAAAATGATATTTCATCTCTGTTTTTACCTGCTTCAGCATCGTACAACTCATTAACTACCCTGTTAATAGCATCCTCACCTTTATTGATATAGTTGCTTAGTAACTGTGTGGTAAATCTCTTTGGATGGTTGATTACATAATCTTCTGCACCCTCAGATTCAAATTCCTCATAATTAAAATCGTTCTTTACTAAGGAAAAGTATGACCTAAACTGCTGAAATTTTTGCAGTTGAGTTATATTTAAACCTAAAGTTGAACTACCTGCTGCATCAATTGGGGATGGTGCAGACTGGCTATATGTAAATACACCTGTTTGCTCTGCTAATTTTGCACCTGACTTACCAAATCTATAAGTATTAGGGTTGGATTGGATTCTTCCGGCTAAGGTCTTATGGGTTGAGTTCATTAATAACCCGGCAAAAGAAGTATTGAAACCTTTACCCGCTACTTTCCACTTTGCACCTAACTCTTGACCTACTAAGATTACTCTGATGCCTGACATACCCCAGTCCTTTGTAAGACCTTGAACTAGGTCAATATTCATCTGAATTATCATATTTTCAAGGGTTGCATAATACTTTGCCAATGCTTTATCTTCATCGGTTGCTTTCTGCTTATCAGCTATAGATTTATACTTTTTACTCATTTCTTTCACATAGAGCTCTAAAGTAGTATAATCTGCATTTAGGGAAGTCAACTCATCAATAATAAAGAATAAATTATCTGTAGTAATACCCAATTTCTTAGAGATTTCACTACTATGCTTACCCAAAAGTGTCACAAGCTGAAATAATTTACACAATCGAAGTGTTCTAAAAGCAGTCGCTTGATGCGCATCATTTGGTAATAAGTTAAGTTCACCTGTTCTTAATGGTGTAGAGCCTGTAAACTCATGCATTTCTTTACCTACATCCAATGATAATAATTTCAATCCTTGATTTGCATATTCTCTTTCCAAATCCCATAACATAGAGCCTATATCTGGCTTATTGTCAAGATAAACAATACTACCACCTGCACCAAACAAAGAAGCCAATAATCCCATTGTTAAAGTACCTTTACCAGAACGGGAACCTGCTAGGATTGTAGTAAGCATTTGACCTGTCTCTACAAGATTTATAGATAACGGACTACCATCCATTTTCAATCCTAATAAAGCATTTGTCAGACTTGGCTTTACTCCATTTTCAGTGTACTGCTTATATGCAAATAAGATTTCATCTAAGAACTCTTGCCAATTAATAATATAAGTTAAAGTACCAATACCCTCTTTGCTAATTTCACAGTTTGCTATCATACCTGCCATACTGCCACCACGATAGGTTGCTGCTAACCTTTCACTAAATACTCTTTCAAACTCTTCTTTCTGTTCTGGTCTTATACCTGTAAATCTTAATAATACATCATTCTTTCCCCACCTTTTAACAACAAAACAGTTAGTAAGATTTCTTTCTAATATATCTAATTGTTCAGGTTTAGAAGAATAGTATTCATTATATTTTTCAAGATATTTTTTATATAATTGTTTTTTTATAGCAGGTTGACCATCTTTCCCTGTTATCCACAACACCTTATCATTTAGTACTGAATGATGAAAACCCGGTGAGAAATCATCTTTCATAGTAAACTTAGGTGATTCAACATCAGCAACATTTACTACATTAGATGTTTCTTTCCAAGCTGAGTACATTGCATCCACTAAAGACTTATTTCTATTGTAGATATTTCTACCCGATACAGTATACTTTAAACCAGTATCACAAAAGATGGCATCATACTTCTTCCCCCAAAGTGGAGAATAGAAAGTTTCCAACTTGCTTAATGTAGCTTTAACTGCACTTTCTACCTGTGCATCATATACAACTGGTTCCTCAGTTTTCTTTGTGCCTTCTTTTTTCTCCTTAGGTTTTTGCATTTCCTCTAAGACTTTCTTGGCTGCCATGTCATATTCATAAAAGTACTTTGATAAACTGTATTCTTCACCTTTACAATTTTTATCGTTCGGGTCATATTTAGCGTCATACTTATAATTACCACTATTTAATACATACTTAGTCAAATAGCCAGCTTCATTTTTTTCAGGTTGCAACTCATATACTTTACAAGCAACATTCTTCTCCTCAAAAAAACTTCGGATACTTTGTTTATCTGGATTATACCCTTGATAAAGGTCATATGAGAACTCTTGCTCTACCTCAATAAACCACTGTAATCTTACACAATGTGTCTTCGCCTTTTGATTAAGGAAAGCCTGTATACCTTGTAATTCAAACTGCAAATCATAAGGAAAATCTGCAAAATTACCCTTGTGAAATATAATCTCTTCAACGTTACTCATAATATAAGGCTCAATTACTGCATTTATCATAGGTCTTGTAGATTTGAACGGATTTCGCCCCCGTTGTATCTCTGCATTTACTACATCTGGTGGCACAATATCATTAAATTTATATACTCCCATCAATTTAGTATCAAACACATTTGTTTTAAAATTGATGTAACCAAAACCTAGTGCATCAAATATCAAAGCCTTTTTATTATGAGGTGACCATTTTTCATTTATATTCTTTGTTAACTCGGTTAAATTATCCTTATAAATCCTTGTCTTTGTAATTCTATTTACTACAACCTGATATCTTCTCTGTGTTACTATCTTCTGTTGTTCTGCCATTATTATTACCCCCTCATTTCCCGGCAATATGGTTTTTTACTGTCTGCCAACCACGCCCGGTTTTCATCATAATTTCGTTTATTGTGTACCCCTCTCCCCGCAAACTCTGTATGTACTCTTTTTCTTTCTCTGATACCTTATCATTAAGGTCATATCCACGTTGTTTCAGTTTACATTGCACTGCATATTGGCTTATTCCAAAATTAACTGCTATTTGATTTATAGAAAGACCACTACTATAGGAATCTTCAATATAATCAATCTGCTCAACTGTTATTGGGGCACTTCTTGCTCTATACCCTGCTTTTGTAAGATAACGACTGACTAGAGCTTCACTCACTTTCAACATATCTTGTATTGCTCTCCGGCTATACCCTTGCTGATACATCTGTAAAACCTTTTGCCCAATATCTTTATCTTTAATCATCCATATCACCACCTACCTTACCTCTTTATTAAAGTAGATTTTTCTGTAGTGATTTATGTGTATACTGGATTTGCTTATGTCCATCTGTAATTTAAACCTCACTAATTTATAGCAAACAAAAAGGACTTCAAAGATGAAACACTCTGAAATCCTTTAACTAATTTTATGCTCTACCAGCCAACATATCTGTAAATTTCTCTTGGTTCTCCAATAACCATAGCTCATCAAAAAGAAAAGTCATCTCGTGATTAATGCACTGTGAAATATCTTCCTTTTCCTCGGTAGCTTTGAAATACTGCTCCAAATCTGTTAATACCAAAGGTTTTGTTGTATCCACCCCGGCTAATGATACTCTTGCTTCTCTATTACCATCAACTAGGACAAGGCAATCGCCTTTTAGCTTCTTTAATGCTCGCTTATCCAATTTTACGATAATGTTACCTAAACCAATACCCTTAACCACTTTTGTTAAATCAACTTCAAAATATTGATAACTAAAAGCGACTGGCTTACCCAAAAGGACTTTTCCTGTCTCTTTATCACATATCTTTATATACCCAAAACATAATAGTCTCATAATACCGCCTCCTATTTCATTTGCTTCTGCAGAAATTCATATAAATTGCCTAAATACCCTTTTAATACATCAATACTTGTTAAGAAGGAAGATATAAAATTATAACTATCATTATGTGCATTGAAATCCATAAAGAGATAAATACCCTCATAAATAACAAACATAACCAGCGCTGATACCAATGCATCTACAAACATCTTAAAAATAAAGTTATTCTTTATCTTTATCCTTAACCAAAGAAAAAACTTTCTTATCGGGTTGACTTTCTTAGCTTCTGGTTCTGGTTGCTGTTGTACCATTGTTTCCGGCAGAACCTCTTTTACTGCTCTGGCTAATCTTTCTTTTTCATAGGCCTCCTCAACAATCTGCAAATCACCTATACTATGTAAGGTATCATCCCCATCAATTTCTAAGCTACCTCTCTGCTCCTGCTTCTGCTCTGCAAGATGCGCTGTCAACTCATTAAATCTAGTCTCCATATCCTGTATAACCTCTGATTTGACATCATCTTTTAACTCTACTTTTAATTCTGCTTTTACCTCAGCCTTAACTTCACCTTTTACTGCCACAACTTTCTCAGCAATTGCTTCATTCTTTGCCTCTGCATTAAAATCTGTTACTGCATTATTCAAATCATCGAAAGATGTTACTACTCCCAACCCCAACGGGTCCATATTATTATAGACTTCTTTTGCTCTCTCTGCCCTTGCTTCCTCTACCCTTGTCATGTCATAACCCCCTCTACTTAAACTTACTTCTATTGCTTTTACTGCAGTGATTTATGTCGGATTTCCATTACTATCTGTTTCTTTATCTAATACTAATTGAGTTATCTGCTGTGTTGCACCAGCAATACACCACATAGTTTTATCAATTGCTTCTTTTACAGCATCTATCTTTTCCAACTCCTTTTCTTGTTGAGTAATCAATCTCTGATACTCTTTCACTATATCTTGAACACCTGATATAACTTTTTGGTCTTTAGTAAATTTCCTTAAAACATCTGGCATAACTGATACCGTTACCTTAAGCTCTGCTAACTGTCTCTGCAAATCGCTAAAATCTAACTGACTAAATAAATCTTTCTCTACACCCGCAATCACATTACTTACAATTAAGGCAACTTGCTTATCTATATCCTGTTTATTCTTCATATAATCTACCCCATTTCTTGAAATTCTTAGTTTTCGCTGCTATATAAAGGTTTTTATATACCCCATTATTTGTGTTCCAGATACTCTAAAAACACTTATTTTACAGCCTTCTTCCTATATATGTAATTCTATTTTTTATCTCTTATTAAGAGATAAGCAGACCACTATGATTACTTTGTGACAGCAGATACTTAGGTCTTAATAAAATGGATTTAATAATATATATCCATTCCATGTTCCTTTAGCCACTCCTTATTATCCTTTGTAAAATTCCTGATTTCTTTGCTATAAAGAAGATTAAGAATATACCTTGTATAATCCACATTCTGCTTTTCGACCTTATATTTGCTTACCTTTCTATATGTATACCATCTACTTTCCGCAACATTATATACATATAAGCACCTTACCTGTCGTTCATTTGCCAACTCATACAAAGTCCTATACTTTTCAGCAGATATCTTATCGATTTCCACTGGCCTACCCTTACTCATAGCAATGACATCTCTATATAGGCTACAGGTTGTTCTTGGCTGTAAATAATTTCTGTAATCCTTAGCATGGTAGATAATATACTCATGTCTTTGATACTGCTTAGGATATAACTTCTCCGCCAAATAAACCAAATCACCTTCTTTTAATAATTTTTCAACCTCAAATATGTTCTGATATTTTGCATTTAATAAAGCTCCTGTGTAAGCTGGATTACCCCCAAGATTGGTTGTTATAGCTTTAAAATCGTGATAATCATATTGAATTACAATAGCTGCTCTAATTTTTTCAAGCTTCATAGCAATCACCACCTTATGCTATAAGAAACAATTCTTTGTTGGGTACCAAACAGTCAACCCACTTTCTAACTGTTTTTTCTGTGTACTTCAACTTCTGTACAACTGCTTTTATATTACCCAATTTGATAAACTCATCTGCTATTTTCTGATGTTCTTGCTCAGATAAATTAGGACCAGATTTAAGTGATACTGCTTTAAATTTTGACAAATCATTAAAAAGTAAACTTGATTCAAGAACTGGACACATCATCCTTTTTTCTATACATTCTCTACCTTGCGTAAATTTATTAAGATACCCATGTTTAAGTGATTGATAATCTTCCAAACATTCAGCACTGGCACCCATATCATAACTAATACATGATAGTATTTGTGCTAAAAAGGATAATGGAAAGCATCGGATGTCATCATACCCTAAACTTCTCATTCTATCTCGATTTTCATTTTCAGCTTTCCATGCCTTAATTTCTTCTTTGAATCTTTTACCAAACTGTATCCAATGCATCATGGAAATTGTATCTTCCTCTGTATCAAGTTGGTCGATTACATATTGTAATTCCTCAATTTCTTTATGTGCATATATAATCTTACCCTCTTTTAAGGCTGTAAAGCTCTTTTCATCAGCTTTAAGCTTTGTATTAAATCCCTTGATAAACTTATCTGAGTCAATCTCTTTACCAAACACAGATAAGGAAGCTGTTGTATCAACAATTGGGTCTTTACCTAACTTTCTTGCTTTCTCAGCTCTTTTCTCTGCCTTTTTCAGTTCTTTTAAATAATTTGGGTTATTAACGTCCTCGCGATTAAACCACTCTCTGCGATTTAGTAAATGACTCTTATCCTCTATAACTGCCATAATCTGACCATTTGAACTAACTAAATTAAAAGTCACCATACTATTAATTACTTGCTTATCATAAATCTGCATTGAAAATACCCTCTTTCTCGAAAAATAAAAAAGACAATAATGGATAGTTGACACCTCATTATCAACTAAACCTTTATTGTCCAAAACTCTATGCTTAACTACCCAAAACCATTGTGTAGCTTTATTTTTCCTTACCTAATATCTTATCTGATTCAGTTAATGCTAAACTTCTCATAAATTCTGACCTGTCTGAACCAATTGTTCTTGCTGCTTTATCAATTCTTTTAGTTTCCCAATCAAACATTTTTATACTTCTTGCCTTTCTTCTACCCTCTTTATTTTTCATATATTTAGTATCAATCATTTTTTCGCCCCATTTCATAATCTGGTTATATTTTCCTCTTCTCTAAGTGTAGTGTATCGCGGTATATACAGTGTGTCAATACCACCTGTATTGACACTTTATATAGGTTCTAATTGTTATCTCAACTTAAATGGTACTTTTTTAGTCAATTATAAAATATTTATAAACTTTTCTTGAACCAAAACAAAAGGACTACCCTTTGTGAGTAATCCTTTCATTATGCGATATTACAGTGTTATGATAACATCCTCTTCAATTTCTGTTTCAAATTGATAGGTCTTAATAACGTTATCTTTTACCATAATCTCTAATTTGTAATCTGCTAACTTATTTGCTGTTGCCTGCTCGATTGTAACTGTTACACCTTCCATACTACCCAAGATGTCCTCGATATCTGAAAGATTTACTCTTGCTAACATTTTATCAACCTTAGCAATTTGACGTTCAGGGTCAATAACATTACCATCCTTATCTTTGATTACTGCATATATGTACTTTCTTCTGCGCACTAAGATAAAGAAGAAGTAAAATCCTGCAGTTGCAACTACTGTACCAATAATAGCAATTACAATTGGAATTATTGGACTAGGAACCGGTTTAACAGGTTCTGGGGAAGGTGTTGGTTCAACAACTTCTGGCACCGGTGTAGGTTCTGGTTCTTCTGTCCCGTCAATACCCAATGTTACATCCAAATCTACTGGGGGTTTTTCTGGTTCAAGTGTTGGTTCAGGCTCTACTATCTCAGGGTCAATTACAGATGGTGTAGGTGTAGGCTGCTTTGTTTCAGCTTTATCCTCAACTTTTACAGGTTTCTTATCTGTATCACCTTTAGTAGTGTTATCTTCTGAGGTTTTACCTTTATCAGTGTCATCTTTTACTGTTTTATCCTCTTCCTTGGTAGTGTCATCGATTGGCTCTTCATCAGTTGTATCTTCAACCACATCCTTAACCAATTCAAAATCAATCTGTCTCTCGGTTTGGTTCTCGTCCAATGAAACTGCACCTGTTACTACCTCTGTTGTATCATCTATCTTGACCTCTTGCTTATCACCTGAGGTTAAATCATGCACAACAATAACGCTTACTTCCACTATTTTTGAACCCTTTAAGATTATAGTATGATTACCCAATTCCACGTTTTCAAAGCTGTATCTACCCTCGGTATCAGTATAAGTAACCCTTGGCTTAGAGTGTAGCTCTACCCTTTCGCCTACCCTTGGCTTACCATCTGTATCTATGACTATACCAAACACTCTACCATAAATGACTTCTGGCTCTTTTGTTGGTTCCGGGGTCTTGGTAGGCTCCGGGGTTGTTGGAACAGGTGTTACAACAACGGGTGGAACAGGGTCAGGTGTTACAATGACAGGTTGTTCTGGTTCTGGAGTTACTACCACTGGTGGCACTTCTGTTGGAGCCGGTGGATTAGTTGGTGTAGGAGTTACTATTACTGGAGGCTCTTCCGTTGGAACTGGTGGATTGGTCGGCTCTGGGGTTACACTTGGCTCTTCCGTTGGTTCTGGAGGATTTGTTGGTTCCGGTGTAACACTCGGTTCCTCTGTTGGTTCCGGAGGATTTGTTGGTTCCGGTGTAGGTGTAATCTCTATTGCCGGGCCTGTTACAACTGGTGTAGGGTCGGGTGTAGGTGTAGGGTCAGTAGGAACTACTACTGGAGGTTGATTTACCTCTAACATTGCAATAAAGTGCAAATCTGCTTTACCCATAGTAAGCTGTTCGCCCGGCTGTACCAGCTTAGATAGCTCTGTACACCACCATCCTTTAAAGGTATACCCATCTACTATAATTCCACTCATTACTGTTACAGTATCATCTTTTGCATATTCATTAGTATCTACTGGTGTAATTATTGTTGTATCTGCACCTGCGCTATAATAAGCATGATACTTTTCTTCTACTGGGATTACTGCATTGGGAGTCCATTGTGCTGTAAGATTTGCCCCTGTTCCCGGCATTGTAAAGGTATCTCCAATTTGCACTGTAACGCCTAACTGCTCTATGTAATACCCTGTAAAGGTAAATCCATCCGTTAACGGTGTTGGACCCATAACTGTTACTGTTTGTCCCGGCTGATAGCTATTACTATCAAACGGTACATTAGCTACCATTGCACCACCTGAATAACTTACCTTACAAAATGCTTGCCACTGTGCTGTTGCAAAAGTATCGGCTGTTATTGTATAAGGATTTGGTATGTCCCAACCATTAAATGCATATCCTTGCGTTAAAGAAGTCATAAAGCTTGTTGTTGATGGAATTGGTAAGCTTACCTCTGTACCCTCGTCATACTGTGCAGTTGGTGGAGCAGATACATACATCCATGCAATACCCATATCAAATGTAAGATTAAACTTTTGCTTTGCTTTTGGTGTCCACTGAGCATATAATTTACCAGCTCCCAACCCAAACACTGTAAATGCACTTCTAACTTCATCCTCTGAAATTGGAATACCTGAGCCATCTGCTTTTGTATTCCAACCGCCAAAATCAAAACCTTCACGAGTAAAAGTATTTTTCTTAGCTGTAAAATTCATATTATAAATGTCACTATAATTAGTACTATCCACTGGTGCAAGACCTGTTCCGCCATTAGGTAAATATGTAATATAATTTCCGGCTACAACCTCTTCCTCTTGCCATACTACATAAAGCAATGTGTTATCAAATACACTGTAACTAGTTGTATAAATCATATCCATACCACTCATAAAATTTGGCCCAAATGGTATTAACGATGCTGATTTGCTCAATGTTAAAGGACTTGTAGAAAAACCTATTGGTTTATACCCTGTCCTCGTCAGACCTGTCAAATCTGGAAGAACTACAACATCGCCTGCTTTATGAACATTAGTATCTTCTGCCAAATTACCTGTACCACCATTTAGATTAAAAGTTAAGTGATACCCGATAGCTACATATTTTACATATAAGGCCTTATCACCTGTGATTGTTAATTTATCTCCGGCAGAGTATTTTGTGCCTGAATAATCTGCATTTTCGTAGATACCCTCGATTTCATATCCTGATGCTGCGGAGGAACTACAATCAAGAATTGTTACTTCATCGCCTGCTTTATAAATTGTTGGGTCTGTAATTGTACCAAGACCACCTATTGCTGATGTGTCATAGGTTACTATAAAATCTTCACTTACTTCCCACTGACCATACATTAAAACGTCATCTGCTGGCATAGTATATTTAGCACTATATAAGGTATCTCCCTCAGTATAAGCCTGTGCTAATGTCCAACCCAAAAACTCATAATCTTCTCGTTTTTGTGGAGTTACTAATGATACATCTTCACCAGCAATATACCGTGATGTATCAGTGTATGTATAGTCTGTACCATCATTACGAGCATAGGTTATCTCATGTTGCTTTACCCATGTGGTATTAGGACTGATAAAGACTTGCTTATAGTACCCAGCTCCATCTGTTGCATATGCATTTTCCAAATATCTTGGAAAACCTAGGTAACCAAAAACTGGATTTGAATCTGGAAATACTATATTCTGCCCTAATCTTATAACTCCCGGAGCATAATTCTTGATTGCATATTCGTGGACAATCATATTATCTGGTATCTCTAAGGTATCACCAGAAGAAAGATTAGTGAATGCTCCTGACAAAATTTCTGTCACTTGATACCCAGCCAAAGAATTTGGTACTGATACTGTACCTACTGCGCTGCCTGTAAACTGCTTAATCACTGCCTTGTTATCCATAGTTAAGTTATATGTGTAATCACCTGATGTCAAATTTTCGGCTGCATATGCAATTGAACTACCTGAGTTGGTATCGTGATAAACACCTTCTACGTAATAACTCGCACCATCATTAATAAAGGAATCTCCCACTTGGCAAATACCCACATACTGCACTGTAACACCAACTGATTTATACAGTTTATAGCCTAAGAATTGCAGATTTGGGTACTTTACATCAACGTCAATGTCATTATGTAATTCTGCACTACCCTCCACTGCCTCTCTATAAAATGGCTTCCGCTGTATAGTTATAGTATCTCCGCTACTGTATGAGTTTGTATCAATGTCTGTCATATAGTAATCGTTAAAAGCATCGTCATGATACAATGTATCAAATAATTCACCAGAATCTAAATAAATCTCAGAATGATAACTCATTGAATATGTATCCGCTGCTTTTATAGTAACACCAGTACCTATATTACCTACTGCCAAGAATAATGCCATTGCCATAGAAACTACCCTAATTGCTCTATCTTTCACCCTCTTTATCATCGCTATTTTCCTCTCTTTCATTATTTTTATTTTCCATTACTTATGGTCTTTTCTGTCTCTTTTTATGTCCACTTTTCCTTATAACTGTCATTTATACAAATCAAAAAGGACAATCTTAAGCATTTGGGCTTCAATTTGGCTGAATACCCATATCTCTTAATTGTCCTTTAACTCTCTAAATCTTTTTGGCTGAAACTCTCAGCAACTTTTCTTCATCTCTCTAATTGCTTTGATGTCTTTTATCAGACCTCTAAGACTATTACTGTATCTCCAGTCTTTTGCAAAGTTGTCTAAATACTCACTTACCTCTGCTATATTACTATCAATAAAGGTTTTATTATATTCAGTTATCAGCATACCACTCTTGTTTCTATTATCCGCAAATATGATTATGTATTTGCTGCCTTGGGAAAGTGATTCTATTTTTTCCTTTCCAATCGCATAGGCTGTATACCCATTAATTTTACCCGTTTCGATTAATTCAATATCTGGGTCTTTAAACCAGTTAAATTTATAACCATATACTCGCTCTAACATAGATAATTCTGATTTTGGTGCAAGTATTATTAAGCAAACAGCCAAAGCTATTATTCTAACACTTGTTTCAGAACCTGCCCCATATAGTACTGCAGATACTATATACCACACCACAAACATAATACTTATTACTAAACCCACAAAAAACTTGAAATTATTAAACTTCCTTACCATAATTAATACTCTCCTTCTTGTAGCTCGGCTTCGGCAAATTTATCTTTTCCTACCCTGAACTCAACATTACTTATCATTCTTGCAAAAGCCACCCCACACAGAGCTGCTATCACATTGGCTGCCACTATCTCAAAACTTTTTAAAACCTGTACATAAGTTGTATCTATAAACTGCACTACCTCTTGTGTGTCCCTTAAATACAAACTTACCAATAACTGGTCATTTCTAAACATGTGCAAATAAATTCCAAAAACTACTATTGATGCTACAAAACTAAAAACTGCTCTCCTCATAGTAAATACCCTCTCTTCAATTATTTAAAATCCAATCTAAGTGTCTCACCCTCTAAGTCATTTACTGTAACTGTATTAAAACCGATTGGTACAAAAGCAGATTTACCCTTTTCTAAAACCAATCCTTTCTGCTTATTTTTCTCAGTCACAATGTAATCATAATCTCTATTTGTGGAGAAATTTGCACCAATGGATAAGGTACCATCCACATTTGATAACAGGCTACCATTACACACTACATTATCATTATTAGGCTTACCCACATATATAAGTCCACAAACCATTACTAATAAAGCTATTACAGTTACTGCTTTTCCCATAATCTAACACTCTCCTTTTCTTAGTTCTGCTCGGCTTCGGCAGGTCCTATAATTGACCTTAATTTCTCTGCTATATCATTACCATAAATAATATAGTAACAAAATTTATCATCTGCTATATCATAGTAAAATTTACCTGTTTCTAATTCACGCAATATTCGGTTTCCTTGTGTATTGGATTTTACTTCTCCGTCCATCCAAAAGCCGCTTAAATTACCTGAGTTATAGTAAGAGGTTTGGATATTAAGCAGTTTCTCGAATACTGGTCTATTGAAGTAAATTCTATCTTTACCTGCCTTTGTCCAACGATTACCGCCTAACTCAATTAATTTCTCAATCTTCTGCTCTTTTGATAACATATTGGTTACCTACCCTTCATTATTTTTATATACCCATTAATGTATCTGTTATAATAACTGTCCTAATTTTCTGATATTACTGTAATAAAAAAGAACCATACTGCATCCCCGGAGTATCAATACCCCTTAGGTGCTATATAGTCCTCTAACTCTATGCTTTCCAACTAACCCAGTTGGTTGCTTATCTATTCTTTAACTCTTCTAAATACTTTTTCTTAATTTCTGCTCGTTCTTCTAATGTAAGGTGCTCCGCTATGTAAGGCTCACATGCTAATCTTATTGATTCTGTAACTTCAACATTTTCTTTATCCTTTATTGCTTGTAATTCCTTATGCATTAAAGGTTCGAAGCTCGCTAAAACCTTACTTGTATACTTTGTAACTTGTGGCATATGAACTACCCCCTCCATTCCTATATCTTATCTGCATCTATAATATAGCGGGTGCCAATATGTTTGTCAATATGTTTATGCATATTTATATAAATATGTTTATACATATATGTATCATTGAGATATCTTACAAATTAGACATTTTGTAATTTGAAATTGTTGTAAAACTTACCATTTTATCTTATAATGTAGAAAAAATATCCAAATTAGCCCAAGGGGGATGGTATATGTATCAAAAAGCTGTAGCTCAAGATTTACAAGAACAGATTAACAAAGCTGTTAATAATATTGCAATGGATACTATAAACGAGTATTTAAAAAGTAAAGATGCTTCAATCGAAGGTAGAGAAGAAGCGATAACCGAAGTCTTAAGAAGCAAAATGAATGAATCTTTAATGAGTAGAATTTCTAAGGCCTTAAAAGGTAAAAGTATCAATGGAATACATTTTAATGTATATACTTATAAAGATGATGCTGAAAAAGAATTTGGTGCAGATTTAGCTGGGTTTTTAGAATTGGATTTAGGAGCAGAAAAAATCAAAAAAGCTTTTATTGCTCAATCTAAAATATGCCAACCACACGCAGATAAAGAAATTGGAAAATACTATTCAGGCGATAATCCGGATATTCAGAAACAGGCTTCAAATATGCTCAAAATTACTTCAGATTCATTCTTCTTTCTATATACAGAAGATGGTGTATTTGTGGTATCAGCACAGCATGTAAAGGCACGCGGTGTTAATACTGTTACCACTAAAGAATTGCATTATAAAAACCTTGGAAGTTTTTATTCTGAGTTTTTTCAATGCTTTATAGGTGACCATAAAATTGCTGATTTCTATGATGATAAAAAATCATTAAGTGATTATGCTTCTACTCTAAATGTTAAAAATATATTATATATTCAAGCGAAACTTGATAAGAACTCTAGTGAGAACAAATAATTTTATTTCATGCATTATCTTTACATACTGGTCAAGAGCAAACAAAGAGGGTATCCTACAAGTCACAAATGTCTTATGAAATACCCTCTTTTTTATACCCAAGCCAATCATTATGAAATTAATGAGCTATTCTTTATCATAAATTATTTCTGATAAACTTTTTCCTAGTACTGCATTCAACTCTTCCATCGTAGATACAGGCTCCTGATGCATAGTTACACTTGTTCGAGAAAAATCATCTTTCCAATTTTCATTGGTATAAGACTTATGATTCATATAGATTTCGCAATATGAATACAAGACTTCTAATGTATTTGATATAAAATAATAATCACCATAGATATCACCTTTTTCAAAGAAATAGCGCCAATCCATAAAACCATCTTTATATTTCTCTAAGTTAGCTAAAAGTTGGTCCTTGCTAATTTTAGAAGATAACATTTTTGTTATTTCACTTTTAGAGTTCTCATCTATATATTCAAATAGCCCTTTTAAGTTATGTCCATTTGGATATTGTGTTAAATTAGATGGCTCTTCTTTGCTTCTTTCATTTTTTTCCCAATAATCAAATGAGTATATAAGCTTAAGATAAAGTTCTATTGCAAAAAAACCATTTGTCGCAGCAACAGGCATAGTACTATCATAAGCTATTTTATCCTTTGATTCTACTTGCTTTTTCTTTAAATATTCATAATTATTATGAAAACCCTTAGCAGTAAAATATATGCTTGTTAAGTTTGAATATTTTATTTCATTAGTTTTCCCCATCAATTTTCCTCCAGATTTATTTTGTAACCATTATATTACAATAATATTTTAGCAAAAAAGCATATAAAAATATAGTATTATTATTTCAAATTTTGAGGGCAGCATTTTCAAAATGCTGCCCTCTCCTATCATTTGAGTATTATCTGCAAATACCCCGTTTCTTCAAAATTTCACTGACTTCCTCTAAAGCCTTTACATAACCAGAATCCCAAGCATACTGTGTATCATTATGTATTGCAGGTTCGCTAATACCCCGAATTAGCTTTATAAAGTCTTCACCTAACTCTTTTTCCTTTGGATTCTCTAAGTCCTCATTTAACTTGATTTTTCTTAATTCATCTACTTTTGCTTTTAACATCTTGAGCACCTACCCTCTTTCTGTCATTTAATTAGAGTAGGTTTAATTGTCCATATGGTCTGATGGGTGTCCATATTATACTTTTTACTACCAACTTTTGCATTATGCGGGACAGAGAGCCGGGGCATATGTAACCCATATGCCCCGGCTCTCTCGCTTGTATTACTAATTAACTTTATAAAGGGATTTATATAAAAGCTATTTTGCTATAGCTGACTTTGAAGATACCCCATAAGTGAGGATATCACACAAATCTTCAAATAAGTCCTCGGATACTGTTTCCTCATCCGGCAAAAGTATCTGAGTTATTATTTCTTTGGCTGTATGTTCAATTGATTTCAAGATTTATTACCCACTTTCTGTTCTTTCTACCCTTAATATAGATTAAACTGCAGTGGGTTTGGCTCTTTCTGTCCATTTACTGACTTTATATGTTATAAAAATTATTTTTGACATTTAAAAAGGAAGTGGCAACACCGTAGCATTACCACTTCCTTCAATGATTATTTAATTGCCTTTTCAATAGCATTTCTAACGGTACTCAAAAACTCCTCTGAGGTATAAATATTAATGATTTCCTTTAGCAATGGTGCATCATACCGCGATAACATTTTCTCAATCTCATTATTACTAGGATGCAGTTTGTATTTAAAACCAACTATCTTTCTAAGTTCATTTTCAAAGCACTGTAGAACATAAATCATTGTATATGAACGCCCACATACACACATACCCTTATCATTTTTATATGCATGCAATTGTTTTGTCATTATTTTTTCGTTTTCTATATTTAGATGAAATATATCATCAATTTGAATATATCTATCAGAATAATATTGTCTATTTATTGTATATATCGTTTCTTCTAGCCTATATGGGCAATCCACTAATTCTCCTACCCATAAATTAAATACTGGTAAATTACTATCTTGAAAAAATTTATATAAATCCTCCATGACTATAGGAAAGCACTTTTTAATTACATCAATATATCTATCACTA
Source organism: Anaerocolumna jejuensis DSM 15929 (assembly GCF_900142215.1). Lineage (GTDB taxonomy): Bacteria > Bacillota > Clostridia > Lachnospirales > Lachnospiraceae > Anaerocolumna > Anaerocolumna jejuensis. The sequence goes on from NZ_FRAC01000006.1 coordinate 571,391, forward strand.
TAAAAACGGCTTTTTGTAATCTTATAAGAAGAATGTTTATTAAAGTAATCAAAAGTATTTGAAAAATTACCTATGCTTATTTTATACTTAATTAATGTATCCTCATACTTTCTCAGTAAAGCGTCTCTTACATACAATTCGCTATTTTCAATATGTACGCCATAAAGTAAAGAAAAGTCTAACATCGAATTATTAATATATCGAGTAATACTACTACAACCCTCCATAATAGAGTAAGCACTTAACATCTCATTTAATATACCCCATACTTCCTCGGGTGTTTCTTTTTCAGTAAAATTACATAGTTCCCTTAAATACATATAAATAAAACATGGTGCTGCTTTAATATACCTCTTGTTCCTAACTTGTGTTCTCCAATATATGTATGATGTAAAAGTCTCAATATCAAAGTCAGGATAATTCTTAGCATACTTCTGATAGGCTTCATCAACACTACCACTATATGCGTCGATATTTCTCAAAAGCTCAGCATTATATAAAAATGCTTCTTCTCTCGTTTTTATCGAGTTCTTATATTCCTCATTACTTACTTCTATTTGTTTTTCAAGATTACTTCTCATTACACGTAATTCCGATTTTAACAGTTCTGCTTGCTCGCGCGTTTCTCCCAACTTTATACCATTCTCTGGTATTTCATCATCAAAGTCTTGTTCTAATAAACCATCATACACTGATAACATACATTCTGAAACCATTCCACCCATATTAAAATTGAGTGTAAACGGACTAACATCGATTAGTTTCGAATAAACTTCACTTAATTCCACAGTAACACCCCCATATTTTAACTATAGAAATATTTTAACTCTAACAAAGTTATAAGTAAACCCACATCATTAACACCTTTATACAAATTATACTGGTGACATATCTATGTCCCGGATTTATGTTCTTGGCATATGAAAAAATTTTAAAATTTCTGTCCCTCATTTATGTCATACCAAAAATTTTGCTTCTGCCCATATTTTTGCCCAAAGTTGGGAAAATGACCACCCCAAAATATAACCTATTTTTGATACTGAAATACCCATTTGATAAGTAAAACAGCGTGCTGTCCACTACGAAAAATAATAAAAATGGAGGAACATTTTGATTGGTTAAATACCTTGTAATTGTAAGATAAATACCCATTTCACTTTGTAAATCTTGAATTAGTGAATTTTTGCATGTGTCCACCTAAAATATCAGATGATTTTTTTAGTACTCTTAGAATTATGGCTGGTTTTTATGAATTTCCTGCTGATACAGAGAAACCTTAGAATTACAAGGTTTTTAGATAAGATGCTGAAATGCTTATATGATAAGGTTTTGAAATAATAAGGCTTAGATTTTTTAGGCTTATGCCTGGCTAAAATGGTAATGGTTATAAAGTTATCACATTGGTTTGATTAGGTCTTGATAAGGTCAAAAAATATTTACCCTTAACTGCCAAGGTGTATAAGTACATAGGAAATACAATGTTTACAATACTGACCTGCTGGTTAAGCGGGGATAGGCGGGGCATATGGTTTTATATGCCCCGCCTATCGGGATGAATTAGATAATGTCATAGCAGTACCCATTTGTGAGAATTGAGGTTGTATGAGAGCTTCAATTGCTTTTGGATACCCTCATCCTCTATATAACAGACAAAGACAATTGTATTTATCCCGGCTTTTTTATCCTCTTTCGAGAACTCTACCCCTTGTATCTTATAGGTATGCAGCATATGGCTGTCATCCTCCATCCTTACATAGATTGGCTTTATTGCTCCTAGAGTATTAAATGTGGCATTAACATCGATTGGAATCATAATACTTTTACCTCGTCATAATTCACGGAAAGCTTCTCTCTACCTACCCCACCTGTCATATGATAGATTTGAGTGTTTAAGAAACAAGCTCTCATTATTGAATCGTTACCATAGCGGTCTCGAATTTCATCAACTGCTTTATCTAAATTTATTTGCTTTTCTAAGTTATCCAAATTAAACAAGTTATATTGAAAGATACCATCGTCCTCTGCCGCCTTACTTGTATGGATACCCAGTTGTCTGATTGGGGTGCGTTTATCCCACATATCATCGAAGAGTTGACAGACTGCTTTATAAATCTCTGTAGTGACATTGGTAGCTGAAAACAGCGTGGTTTGGTGCGATATATGGGTAAAGTCATAAAACACTATCGACACTGCAACCACAGAAATCTTTACCTCATCCATTCTCAGCCTAGTACAGACATTTTCAGCAATAGCAAGTAATCTTAATTTTGCTTCTTCTGCTTTGTTTATATCATAAGGTATTGTGCCACTATTACCATACCCTTTCGCTGCCGGAGGAGTACCTATTACCCTACTGGGGTCTATTCCATTAGCAAACAGATAGATAACTTCTCCATGCGATTTTAAGTGTGCTCTCAACAACTTTAAATCTGCCTTTGCTAAATCTCCAATGGTCATTATACCCAAGTTAAAGAGTTTCTTCGTGGTAGCTCTACCCACAAAGAAAAGTTCAGATACAGGTAAAGGCCACATCTTTTTCTGGATTTCGTCAGGGAAAAGTGTGTGAACCTTATTGGGTTTAGAAAAATCGCCTCCCATCTTTGCAAGCAATTTATTGTTTGAAATACCTACATTCACAGTGAAACCTAACTCGTTATATATTGTGTCTTTAATTAGATTTGCTGTTACAACAGGAGAACCATAAAGACCCTCGGTACCTGTCATATCGCAATAGGCTTCATCCACTGAATATTTTTCAACTATCGGAGCAAATCTATAAAGGATATCAAAAAATTCAGCTGAACATTTCTCATACAAGTTATAATGAGGCGGTACTATTGTTAATTCAGGACATTTTTTTAAAGCATCCCCAATAGTCTCACCTGTTTGGATGCCAAATTTTTTAGCTGATGTGGATTTCGCAAGAATGATACCACTACGCTTCTCCTTGTCACCACCAACTGCAGAAGGGATATCCCTTAAATCAACTGTACCGCCTTGGTGTTCAAGCCTATAAATAGCTTCCCAGCTCAAAAAAGCTGAATTCACGTCGATATGAAAAATTAGTTTATCCAAACAAATGTTCGCCTCCTTTTTGATGTCATTATATCAAACAAATGTTCGTTTTTCAAGATGAAATCATTTACAATTTACAAAGTAATTTGACCTTGAAGATGCGGGGCGCGAAGCGCCAATAAAAGCAGATACCCATATATAACCAAGGATTACAACATAGCCTATATTTTTAGCCTTGCTTATGGTATTCTTAAATAAATTAGAATTTGATTTATTTTATCAGGGGGAATAGTAGTGAAAAGAAAAGTTGTCACAATATGTGGTTCGGTAAGATTTTGGAATAAAATACAAGAAATGTCTGAAAGGCTAGAACTAGAAAATGAATATGTTGTAATAGGAATTATACCTCATATTTTGGATAGAGATTTGACAGAATGCGAAAAAGATTTATTAGGTGAATTACACAGAATAAAAATCGATTTGTCAGATGCAATTTTTGTTGTAAATGTGGATGGGTATATTGGCGATAGTGTAAAAAATGAAATAGAATATGCTAAAGAAAACGGAAAAGAAATAATTTATTTAGAAAATAACTGATTAAGCAAATTGCATTTTAATAGCGTAGATTTACTAAAGGCACGTTGGTTGACCGTGCCTTTAATTTAAGTCATAATACCCTAAAACAAATTCAATGTCTGTTGTTCAAAATCACTCTTTCTGTTAAGTAAGTATGGGGTCTGCTTTAAGATTGTTGAGGTTCGCATGTCATCAAATACCCATTCTTCAATCTGGTTCTCTGTTAGTAACAAAGGCATCCTGTCGTGTACATCCTCAATTGAGGAGTTTGCACTCGTTGTCAGTATTACAAACCTCGACTCATTTTCAAAAAGATTAAAGATACCTGCCATATACATAATATTTTCATTCTGAGGTGTGAAATAGATTTTATCCTTATTAGCATTCCACTCAAAAAAACCATTTGCTGGTATGATACATCTCCTTGAAGTTAGGCTTGTTCTAAACATTGGCTTTTCAAAGACTGTCTCGCTCCGAGCATTTATGATGACCCCTTTGTTTTTAAAGTTCGGAAAACCCCACTTCAGAATATCCGGCTCTATTTTACTACCCTTTGCCACTAAGATAGCTGCATCGTTTGTGGGAAAGATTTCGCCTGTCTTTGCTTTTGCACTTGTGTTACCAAGTTTTTTGTCCAGTTCTTCTACTATCTTCTTGATTTCCCTCGAAGTTTCATCATCCACATAATACCTTCCACACATACTGATACCCTCCCTTAATGGCTTTTTTTTATTATACCTAAATTTGCATTGACTTACACCATCAAATTGAAAAATTGAGAGATTGGGGATGCGGGGCGCGAAGCGCCAAGGAAAACATATTGAGCAATAGAAAAGAGTAGGAATACCCTCTAAGATAACCTACCCTTATTGGTTTTATTTATTCTGAGTCTATATCACTCCCGTCGCCATAATTCTCATTATACCATTCATCAAACGTTTCATCTCCTACATCTTCTACATATTCAAAATTTGAAACATAATCTGCATATTTTACTTTATCCCATTTTAGATAGTAATCTGTTTCGGTTGTATGCATTGCAAAATAAGCAGGCATAAACTCAGTTCCATCTGCAAATCCATTTGCCACATCAGTTATAACTTTTTTCCCATCCAACTCTTGAAATGTCCACATATGTGACCTACCAAAAGAAGTACCCTGCATTGTGTTAATCTTCGTTGAGCCAACAAATCTACACATCAAATTATATAATGCTGTATACCCTATACTTGTGGTGGTTTTACTAACAATTGCATCATACCCTGTAGCGCTGCTTTCCTTCATATATTTAGGATTATCATCGAACTCGTCAAGTACAGGAAATACATTTAGAGATATCCACTTAAATATTTGGAATGCTTTCTTGGATTCGGTCATGGAAGATGTAATTTTTCCACTATCAATTAACTTTTGTACTGCAGCCTGTGTTTTGATAAAATACTCTTTATTTAACTTGGCCAGACTATCTCCCGTTTGAGTACTCCAACCTTTAAATTTTACTATCACCTGAGTACCTGTCCCATTCCTTTTAATGCTAATATCAGTATTACATATTGCGCCTCGAAATAATTCTGGTGTTTCCTCTGGATTTGCTGCTGTCTTGAATAAGTCTTGAAGTCCTCCTTCTTTGACTGCTTCTTCATAGGATATATCTACGTCAAAAGTATAGGTCATAAGATTATTTGTTATTAAGTATGCTAATATATTAATACAATCATCAACAGTTCTTGGATTTCTTATTAACTCCGCATTTGGAAATGGATTTTTCAATAATCCTGCTGAATCACTCGGAACTAACAGTGAAGGACTCTGTGTTGAAGAATCAGCATCCACATCTGAATACCCTGTTGTTGTATCTATTTTATAAGTACTTTTAGATTTTTTTAGAGAAAAGTCTATTATCTTTGCTAATGAAGTAAGAGATACATACTGCTCATCGTTTATAATATAAACCTTGGCACTCTGCTTTTTACTACCCAAATATAACTTCGTTCCCTTATCATAGGCTTTATCGCTTACTGATTTACTCGTTCTCTTCTTATTTTCTCCGCCTATATCTGTGTATATTTTACCCGGTGTTAGTGTAAGAGTGTTCTTTTTGCTATTAAAAGCAACACTGAAATACTTATCTGTTCCATTAAAAACACTTGCTATATCTCTTATCTTTACATATAAAGTACTCTTGTAATCAATTTCATAATTTCTAACCGTTATTCCTACCCCATCCATTGTAATTTTAAAGGTAGTTGGTTCTGCAATATAACTCTTTGTTGCTGCTGATGCTGAAATTGGTACACTCGATAATACTAATACCAGAATCAGCACTAAAGGGATTACCCTATTTAATAATCTTTTAAACTCTCCCATACCTTACCTCGCTTTTGTCTATTTTTAAGCTATACTGGTATATTATACCAGTTTGACAAAAGACTGTAAACCTTTCTATTACCATATGAATAAGATATATTACATTCTTACAAAGTTTTTTTACATTAATCTACCAATTCTCATTCAACTCACGAACTTGATACCCTTTTCTTCCTCTCAAATCAATTACAAAGGCACTTTTAAACCTACTCTCTTCGGTCATCTAAAATACTACTTTTTGCGAACTTGAATACCCAAATAGATTACAGATACAATATTATTGGCTCGTTGAAGTATACCTTTTCTGAATTTGGTTGGGAAAGTGGTAATAAGGTTAGAATGATAAGGAAAAGTGATGGTTAAAATGTGATTTTGGATTCCCAATAGGATTTTGAGATGATTGGTAATATCAATACATAATTTTGCACACTTGTCTCTGTCTTTCCTACTTTGCTTCATTCGGGATGCGGGGTGCCGGGGAACCCGGCACCCTCAATTGACCATTTCTGCAATATAAATACCCTTTAGCATGGAGTGATGACAAACTACTTACCCACTTTATGTTCTTAATTCAACTACACTCGGACTTTTATACATACTTTTTGCGAAGCTGATACCCTGATAATCCTTACAATACAATATAGATACTGCTTTCCAACCTAATCTCCTAAGGCTGTAAAAATGAGCATTTTTACGAAGTTGACCACTCAATTCTCTCGCTATAACTCATAAAATGATTGGTTCGGGGTATACCTTTTTCAAATCTGGTTGGAAAAGTGGTAGTAATGGCAGAATGGTAAAGAAAAAAGAGGGTCAAAATGTAATTTGGAATTCCCAATAGGATTTTTGAAGGGAGTTTTATAAACTGATACCCTAAATATGTTATAGTATAAGGGTTTCTACTTATCAACCTTTTACTCCAATGCTTTCTATGATACCAATACCTCAATTGCTCAATGATAGCGGGGGCTTTGGAAAAGCCCCCGCTATCGCTCTGGTAAGATAGGATGATGGCATAAAGGAAGGGCAGGTTACCTGAATCATAAGGCTTTCTACCCTCGGCTTTTCACTATTTTGTTATGCTCTCGATATACTCAGATAAGTCATATAACTCTTTTCTTAACTTCGATACCCTTTTTCGTAAACTTTCTATTTCCTCAGCACCAAGAGTTACCCCTTCTGGCTCGCCAACTTCCTTATAAACAACTGTTTTATTTACAATTTTAAACCTTTGTAACATACCCTTATAAATCACATAACAATCATTGCGTTGCTTTACTGACAAACTTAATATAAATTCCTCATTAGTCATAGTAACAGGTTGGTACAAATAAAAGCAAATAGGATTACCTTGCTTATCTTCTGAATCTGCTAAAACTACCAATCTATCAGATAAGGTTATCTTAGTAGAATAGTCTTGAAATGGTTTGTAATACAAATATGGATTGCCCCAAAGATTTGTAAAATCCTCATTTGATACCTTACCCCTTAACTTATTTACATAGGCCATAATAGTCTCACCCTCAATACTCAAATAATCCTCGTTAGTTTCTAGGCATTTTGATTTCTTTAAATCTTTCTCTGTCTTGGCTATCGCTATTAATTCTATAATTTCCTTTAATGATATCCTATACATAATAAAAACCCCTCTCGTTTGTTAATTATCAGCCTCCTTTATTATCAAATAACTCTAATTACTTAATTGGTACAACTTGCTTAGTTGCTTAATTGTCTATGCGAGGTGCGAAGCTCTGCTTCGCACCCTCTACTGCAATATGCTTATGATGGCAATAAAATCAAATTCTTCCTACCCTTGACCTTTCTTCTAGTTCTAAGAAAAACCTCGTCAATACTGATTAATTTACTATCACGAATAATCTCAATGTACTCTTTATCACTGTCTACCCTGATTATATTGGTTACTTCCCAGCAGTCTGTTTTTGCCTTTAATATTGCTTTAAACGCTATTTCGGTATCGGCTCCCTCCATGAACCACATTGAATCTGCCATTTTCCAAAGTAGGATATGCTTAGGCAGAATGTACTCTGTATTTAATTCTTTTGCTGATGCAATGTTGTTTACCTCAACAAAGGTTTTAAAAGCTATTTTGTTACTGTCTATCTTTAAGAAAGTGCTATTGCATAGACAATCTGCGATACCTTGATTGCCTAGCAAATCGGCTACTCTTGTGTATAAGTCTTGTAATGTCATAGTTCTTCTCCTTACATTCTATTTTATTTTATTACCCTCTGTGATAGTGCTTGAGGGCATTTTAGCCATTCTTTGCTTTGGGGGCTTATAGTTGCCAATCTATCAACCTATCCCACCTAATTAGGCTGTGGAAGGGTATAGAGAGGGTTAATGATACAGCCTGCGAGTTCTTCTTCATAATATCATTCCCCCGGACTACAATTTCTTCACTGTCTTTCAGTTCTCCTCCTAATATCTACATCTATAATTGATATATCTGCAGTCGTTTATGTCCACTTCTTATATTTTTGTCCAAACTATTTTTTTGGGGCAAAAAAATAAAACATTCAATCGTTAAAGATTAAATGCTTTATTTAAGATTTAAAGGGTAATTTAGGCACACTGATTACTATACTGCAGCTGTATTTTTTTTTGTTTATAACTACAATTTCTTTTCTCTAAAAGATACTAATCCTGACACCAGCAAAATTCTCTCCTGACACCAATTTGACACCAATGATATGATATTTTGTGCAAATTCATGATACTTTATGATATCTGCACCAATTACCAAAGTAGCCAAAATGCTAGACTTTTCAAGGTTTCTTACAGTTCATAAGGAGTGACTTGGTAAACGTAATAATTTAACCAATTCGTATACAAGGTATTCGCATGGGCCCTCCAGGTAAGTTCCGGTCTGACATAAGTCAACCCATCCGGATAATAATTCTGTGGCAGTTCAATTTCAATGCCCTTATCAACATCCCTCTTATACTCTCTATCAAGTGTAATTCTGTCATATTCCGGATGTCCAGTTACAAATATCTGCTTTCCATCACCTGCTATGGCAATAAAGACTCCTGCTTCCTTGGATTCAGCAAGGATTGTCAGTTCTTTTCTTTTCAGAACTTCCTCCTTTGATACTGTGGTGTATCTGGAATGGGGAGCATAAAAAACATCATCAAATCCTCTGACTAATGGTATTTTTCGATTCAATACATGATGTTCATAGACACCAAACAATTTATTTTCTAAGTTTATTTTAGGAATACCGTAATGATAATAAAGCCCTGCCTGGGCTCCCCAGCATATATGAAAGGTTGAAGTTACATTCGTCTTGGTCCACTCCATAATAGTCTTCAATTCATCCCAGTATGTAACTTCTTCAAAATCCATTTGCTCAACCGGTGCACCGGTTATAATAAGTCCATCATATTTTAAGTGCTTTACTTCATCAAAAGTCAGATAAAACTGGTCCAGGTGGTTTGAGGCAGTATTTTTCCCTATATAGGAGGCAGTTGATAATAATGTAACATCAACCTGCAGCGGAGTATTGGATAAGCTGCGCAATAGCTGTACTTCTGTATCTTCTTTTAATGGCATAAGGTTCAGGATAGCTATGCGCAAAGGACGGATGTCCTGATGAGTAGCCCTGGTCTCATCCATAATAAATATATTTTCATCTTCCAGCACTCGCTTTGCCGGCAGTTCACTTTGTACCTTTATTGGCATAATATCACCTACTTTTCTTTTTTTAACTACTAATATGATTTTTATGAAATAATTTCTATGAAATAATCTCTATTCTAAATCGATTTCATTTAACAAAAATAAATATTTCCATTTCTATTTATCTTTGTCCAGATATCTAATACCACTATCCCTACTTAATCATTTCCTGCAGTTCTTCCTCTGTAATAATCGGTATACCAAGTTCTTTCGCCTTCTTATTCTTTGTAGAGGAAGAAAGATTATCATTATTTATCAGAAAATCTGTTTTGGCAGTTACCGAACCGGTTACCTTGGCACCCTTTTCTTCCAGAATATCCTTTAATGCATTTCTATTTTCAAAATGCTCCAGTGAGCCTGTTATTACAAAGGTCTTTCCAGCTAAGGCATCAGACACTGTCCCTGTCTCCTGTACTTCAAAGGTTATCTCCGGCAATAAATCTAATATCATCTTCTGGTTGCTTTCTTTATTCATAAAGTCTACAAAAGCCTTTGCAATTACATCCCCGACACCACTTATCTCGGTTAGCCGTTCCGCCTCTGCCGTTTGGATTTTGGGAAAATCATTCTGGTACTCTTTGCAGATTAATTTGGCTGTGGAAAGCCCGATTCCGGGTATTCCAAGGCTGTAAAGAAATCTGGCCGCTGTGGTATTTCTTGCCCTGTTAACAGAGGCTATGAGATTTTGGTAGGATTTTTCACCAAAGCCCTCCATTTCCGTTATGATTTCCTTATAACCCTCCAGATGAAAGAGATCGGATACTTCGTGGATGATGCCCTTATTTAAGAACTTTTCAATGGTAGCTTCCGAAAGTCCTTCCATGTTCATGGCATCCCGGCTTACAAAATGGGTTAGAGATTTGATTTTCTTTGCAAGACAATCTTCGTTTGTACAGACAAGAACCTTTACATCATTTTCTTCCTTTATTTTGGTTTCTTCACCGCATACGGGACATTTATCAGGCACTGCTACATTACCGCTCTGGGTTACATTTTCAGCCACCTGGGGGATTATCATATTTGCTTTGTATACCTTAATGGTATCACCAATTCCAAGCTTCAACCCTTCCATTATGCTGATGTTGTGAAGGCTGGCACGGCTTACGGTTGTGCCTTCCAGTTCAACCGGCTCAAAGACTGCAATGGGGTTGATAAGACCTGTTCTGGACGCACTCCATTCAATTTCTTTTAAGGTAGTTTCCTTTATTTCGTCCCTCCATTTAAAAGCAATAGCGTCTCTTGGAAATTTTGCCGTTGAGCCTAAGGAAGCTCCATATGCCATATCATCAAAGGTCAAAACGAGACCATCTGAGGGTACATCCATAGAGGGAATCTGGGCTGCAAACCAGGCAACTGTTTCCTCCAGATTGTCTTTTGTTACTGCCTTGCTTTCCACCGCATCAAAGCCCATACTCTCAAGCCAGGATAGCTGCTTTTCTCTGGAATTTTCAAATTCATTCACGTTGTCCGCTTTTACCAAAGTAAATGCATAGTAACGTACATTACGTTTAGCGGTTATTTCATTATTTAGCTGCCTTACGCTGCCACTGCACAGGTTTCTTGGATTCTTATATTTTGCTTCTGTCTCAGGGATTTCTTCATTCATTTTTTCAAAATCTGAATAACGGATGACGGCTTCTCCCCTCAGTACCAGCTCACCGGTATAGGGTATTGTATGGGGGAGATTTTTGAATACTTTGGCATTATTGGTAACAACTTCGCCAATTTCACCGTTTCCTCTGGTTACCGCCTGGAAAAGCTTTCCTTCCCTGTAAGTTAATACGATAGTAAGACCATCCATCTTCCAGGAAAGCAGCCCTTTTTGAATGCCGAGCCAATCCTTTAGGTCCTCTTTTTCCTTCGTCTTATCAAGGGATAGCATCGATGATTCATGTCTTATTTTCGGAAGTTCACTTAACACCTCATAGCCTACTTTTATGGTGGGGCTTCCGGTTAATACTGTTTTCGTTTCCTGTTCCAACAAAAGCAATTCGTTATAGAGCTTATCATATTCATAATTGCTCATGATTTCACGGTCTTCCTGCTCGTACACCCTTCCAGCTTCATTTAACAGCTTAACAAGTTCTTTTTGTCTCTCCAGCTTTTCCTTCATATCCCTTTCAATACCCTTCCAAATAATATTTAGTATTTTCTATCCTGGCTCCGCATCTTTCCCTTTGCAGCGGTATTTTCCTTATGACTGAATGCTTGTTTTTGGTTATTAGTATATTTTTGATTTCCTATAGATTTCTGCTTTCTTGCAATATTCTGTTTATCGAATGATTTCTGTTTATCTGTAGATATTGGCTTATCTTTAAATTTTTGTTCACTGGCTGAATTTTGTTTATCTTTTGGCTTCCGATTATCTATAGATTTCTGCCTATTTTCAAAATTCTTCTCATTTGTTATTCTTTGCCTATCTGCAAATTTCCGCCCATTCGCTGATTTCTGTTTGTCAACAAACTTCTGATCATTCCCTGATTTCTGTTTAACTGAAAACTTCTGTCCACTCGCTGATTTTTGTTTATCCGCAAAC
>NZ_FRAC01000006.1:583853-777271 GCF_900142215.1 Anaerocolumna jejuensis DSM 15929
TTAACTGAAAACTTCTGTCCACTCGCTGATTTTTGTTTATCCGCAAACTTCTTCTCATCCGCTGATTTCTGTTTGTCTGTAAACTTCTGATCATTTGCAATTCTCTGTTTATCTGCAAATTTCTGCCCATTCGATGATTTCCGTTTATCCGCAAACTTCGACGCATTAGTTGATTTCTGTTTATCTGCAAACTTCCGCTCATTCGCTGACTTCTGCCTATCTTCAAATTTCAGCTTATCCGTTGATTCCTGTTTATCTACAAATTCCTGTCTACTAGTAGATTTCTGCCTACCCACTGAGCTTGCTTTTTTATATTTGCTTTCTTTTGCTACCAATTCTCTATTTTTTTCTTTGAGCTTTACTGATTTTACTCTACCATTCCCAGGTTCATTCCTGTAACTTATTCCCTGCTTTCCTTTATTATCTTTTCTGGCAGGCATACTTTCAATATATTTCACATCTACTACTGCTTCATTAACAGAATCCTTGATAGCTTCTGTAAGTCCCGCTATCTCCTTATCCGTCACATTTCGGTATCCGCCTGTCTGTAAATGTCCAAGAGGGATATTCATGATTCGAATCCGCTTTAATGTCAGTACCTTATAGTCGAAATATTCACACATCCGTCTTATCTGACGGTTAAGTCCCTGAGTAAGTATTATCTGGAAGGTGTACTTATCAAGAGCTTTTATTTTACAAGGCCTTGTAACTGTATCAAGTATGGGAACCCCTGCTTCCATTCCATTTAAAAATTCTGCTGTAAGAGGCTTATCTACAGTAACTACATATTCCTTTTCATGATAATTGCCAGCACGCAGGATTTTATTCACGATACTGCCATCATTCGTCAGTAAAATTAAGCCCTCGGAATCTTTATCCAGCCTGCCGACAGGATATATTCTTTTATCGAACTTCAGAAAATCAATAATATTGTCCTTCTCCCGTTTATCCGTTGTACATACGATTCCTTTTGGCTTATTAAGAGCTATAAAGACCAGTTTTTCTTCCCTTTTCACAGGCATACCATCAAGGAGCACTGTCTGTCCATCTGTTATCTTCATACCAAGACCAGCCCGTACTCCATCTACTGTTACATGTCCTTCTTCTATAAGTCTGTCGGCTTCTCGTCTGGAACAGGCTCCTGAATCACTCAAATAGCGGTTAAGCCTTACGCCATCACCACCTGCTGTCGTTTCATCTATTTGTAATAATTTCTTCGTTCTTTTCGCCATCTTGGCTCCTATCCGGTTTTCATATTACTATCAAAATATTCTGATATTTTAATAGCACTTAATATTTCTAAACTTGTAATACCCAAATAACAAAATTAAAACTTGTTAGTATTGCAGCATTCGTCATATCTATGTGAACAACCCACACAATAAAATTAAATAAAACTAAACCCTGCTATTATTGTAACAGCACGTTACTATACTAACACCCTATATTACACCATTAAAGAACTTACTTACGCACTTACTAATATTATAACACTTACTACACTATACTAAAAAATCTATGTTTACTTATTATAACAGCCAATGAAAAAAAGTACAAGCATCTTACGAATAAGAAAGGTCAATACTTACATACAAGAAAAGCCAATACTTACATACAAGAAAAGCCAATATTTATAGCAAAAAAACAGCGAAGCTTTGGAAAATAAACATCATTATTCCAAAGTATCGCTGTAATAACTACAGATATAAATTAAAATGTTTTTACTATTCATTCATAGAAACATTCTTTGCAGAATCTTCCAATTTGGTATAGAACTCAGACAAAGAAGCATCCTTTTTAAGAGCTGTTTTTAATTTATCATTTACCTTATAGATTAAGTCTTCAACATCAGAGGAATCACAAAGCTTTGAAAGAAATTCATCCGTTTTGCTATCGCCCTCTCCTAGGTAAACATAAAACTTTCCATCTTTATTTGTTTTAATATAATATTCATTCATTCCAGGTGCTGGAGTGTCAATGCTGGCTAACTTAAGATTATAACATACATAAACAACATAGGAGCCTTCTTCCAATCCCTTTTTAATATAGCTTTCTACATTTTCATACTTATCAATATATTTAGTCTTTCTGCTAATGTCCTTTATATCTAAAAGCTGTGTATTATCTACCAAATCTTCAAACTTTTCAATCTTTCCGCTTAACTTTGCATTCAGATATTTAGTAATAAGAGTATCGATTTCCTTATTTGTATTTTTCTCTAAAGGATTTTTTTCTGCAGAAAGTAAACTGGCTTCATCTCTTGCTTCAGAATCCGAAGCTGGTGTATCCGTAGGTAATAAAGATGCCGCAGATACTGCCGCTTTTGCATTGGGTTTATCAGCTGTTTTCGCACTCTCTTCTGTGTCATAGGATGCGTTTAGGTTTTGTGCCTCTCTTTCTACTGCAGTAGATTTATCCTGTCCTTGTCTGGAGATTGAAAATGTGACCATTCCAATTCCCATTGTGCATACAGTAACCATAGCAATTATCTTTTTATATCTAAGTTTCATGTTATCTCCTTTAATCAATCCCAATCAATAGTACATATCAACTATGATATATAATAACAGACATTAAAGGATTTTGCAATACGTTTATTTTATTTTCTGTAACATATTTAATAATTCCGTAATAATTTATGGCACTTTATGGCATTTTTTATATTTTTCGAAAAATTTAAAAAATTACTTGAACAAATGGAAAATTTATTGTAAAATGTGTTTATGCATCTATAGCTCAGTGGATAGAGCAGAAGCTTCCGAAGCTTCGTGTCGGGGGTTCGAGTCCCTTTAGGTGCATTTTTTGTTGCCATTTTTTAGTATTACAATTTATTTGTAGGAAGCCTTTAATTCCTCATAGCATTCCTTACAGAGTGCCCGATATTTCTCATTTCCTCCAATATCTATCTGTTCTCCCTCCGTTACTACCCTTCCATACTGGTCAAATCTGGCATTGATTGTTGCCTTTTTACCGCATTTACATACAGTTTTAATTTCCTGGATGCTCTCTGCCAGTTCCACCAGCCTTTTGCTTCCGGGAAACAGGTGCTGGCTAAAGTCTATAAGCAATCCAAAGCACATGACCGGTACCTTAAAGGATATCTGGTACAGTTCATTAACCTGGTTCTCACTTAAAAACTGTGCTTCATCTACCATAACCACATCTATTTTTTCTATATCAAAACAGGAATAGACAGAGCTGGTCTCGTCAAGTGTAATACAATCGCTTTGAATTCCTACTCTTGATTTTATAATTGACTCGCCATCTCTGTCATCTACGCGGGGCTTTATTAACAGGACCCTGAATCCCTGCTCTTCATAATTGTGCTTAATCATCAGCAAATTGGCCGATTTACTGCTGTTCATACAGCCGTATTTAAAATATAATTTTGACATTCTTCCTCCGCTTAACCATTGTAATAAATGAAGATTTTGTTCTTTACTCCTAAACTATTATATCTGCCACAATATAATAATGCAAGCGGACTTGATAACGAAAGCGGACTTGATAACGAGGATTGAGTAACTATAACCAAATGGCTGAGTTCTCAGATTTTACAAAAACATATCATTCTTGGAAGCATTCTGAACCTTTACATAAATATTTAACTGACCGTCACTGCTATCGCAGGTTGCCAGCATAACTTCTTTGATATCTTTAATTCCCTGGGCATGCATCTGTTTCTCCAGCCAGGCTTCGTTTTTCCCTGCCCATTGCAGGTTGGCTTGTAATATTTTACCGTCCATGATGACATTTGCCATAGGGAAGGACTGGGTGGGATTCAAATTCATATCCTCCGGTGTAACCGGCCTGTTCTTAACCATGGGGAGAATGCTTAATTTGCCGTTTGATTCTAATATGGCGGTGTGTACCTCACTTAAGTCAAAATAACCGCATACTCTGCACAAAGAAAGAAATTCATCCACATCTATTTTAGCCTTCAGCATATTCTTTTCATAAATCTTTCCATTTTGATAGAGAATAAGGGAATGGCCTTCAAATAATCTTCGTAATCGAATGGATTTACAGGTCGCAAAGGATATTCCAATGCATATAACAGCATAAACCGCCATAGCAAGAAGTGGTCTTCTGTAGTCATCCTCCAGTGAAGTAGCCATTTCCGCTGCAATAGAGCCTATGGTAATACTGGTTATATAATCAAACATACTAAGCTCTGACATTTCACGGTCACCCATAATCTTTGTTAATACAAACATTACGATCAGTGAGCCTGCTGATAAGACGGTAATTTTCACAAATTCCATAGATTTATTCCTCCTTGGGATTAATTCAACTAATAGGATGTACAAATGTATGGAAATTATGAAAACACTGCTCAATAAAATACATTTAGATAATTTATATCATTTCATATTTTACTGAATCTTGATAATCCTTTTTTCCTCTATACAATAATAGTAGACACTGTCAGATAAGTAATCCTCCTCTGCTACCTGAGATGTATTTACCTCTTTTACCATACTGGCAAGCTCCTCCTTATTAATAAAACCACTATCTTTTATGGCTATGATTTCATGGATACTGCTTGGAAGTATATAAAAATCTCCTCCTGCAATTTCAGCCACCTGCTTTATCACACCCTTGTATAATAAGCAGCCGGCTCCATTAATTCCTATAGCATTGGTAATGACATACATGGGCTGAAATCCTGGAAAAGCTGTCTCAAAAGCTATCTCTCCAATGACCTCTTCCAGGGTATTTATCTTTGCCGGAAATATCCTTGGCGTATTCTCCATTGCCTGCTCTGTTACTGTTTTTACATTAATCCCCCACATTATAAGATGCCTGTAGGTTATATGAATGGAAGAGAGATTTTCGCTCTTATTTTGAACCAGACAATGAAAGGTGACGGCAAGGTCCAGAAACGGAAGATAGGGAATTTCTGATAATATTTCTTTGTTTCTTTCATAGTTTACTATTCGGTAAAATATATTATCTTTTATCTGCTCATAACTATTGAGATCAATTGTATTTTCTGCTTTATTACTGAAAGCTTCATAATAAGCCTTCTCCAGTTCTTTTACTGCATCTTCCATCGGCATGCCCTTTATATACTTTTTATATAACCCTTCCAGATAAAGGTTATGAGCAAAGTATCCATCTTTTTTTCTTATTATGATTCCCTCACTTCTGCCACCATTATTCTTCGTCACGGTATGCAGAAGTATATCATATTCATCCCCCATGCTTTTTTCTAACCTGTGTTTTACCTGCTTGTTAAATGCGGTAAAATCATTTACTTCATAAAACTTATCCAGCATATACATCTCCTTTGTTATTTAATTGTTTTGGAATAATTTAATAGAATAATTTTTAGAATAGATAAAATCAGAATAAAAATGAATTACAAAAAGACTAATGAAGTTTTCACACCTAAAATCAGCTTCAACTTCATAGACAAAATAGAATTATTGATAGTTTTATATTGGGATTGTAACATGGGGTAATACCATAAAGAAATAAATTGACTAAAACACCAGAATCAATACTTAGAAGCCTTCAGGACAGTCCAAAAACATAAAATCAATAAGAAAACTTAGTTTCCTTGCATTATAAGAAGGTGAGCAGGTAACTGCTAAACAGCTAAATAACTTAACGCTTTAACAGTTAAACAACTAAGCAGTTAAGTAACTATTAAACCTATTAATATACCATCACATAAACATAATAACAGTTTATAGCAAATATTTCAATTAAAATCCAAAATCAGATGTAACAAAATACTTTGCTGATTTTATACATTTTGTCCAACTTTACCGCTTACTGCAATGCATACCTGTGCCGGAAGATAAAACATCCACATTGCTACTTCCGAAAAATTGTATAATTTTTGAAAGGCTGCATTTTCAATAGCAATAAATCCGCTCATATTATAAATTCCAACATTAATATCACAGAGTATGAATAAAAACATACCTGCCGCAAATATAAGATTTTTCCAGCCTGGTCTGCGAACTGCATTTTTAATCCCTGTGATGACATTCTGCAGGATGGAAATAAAATAGAAAACAGATACCGTTAATAGTAGATTGACCGTTACTTTAAGCTTATAAAGTATAAGTAATATTACCGCCCACAAAAGTATACTGGCAAGTATTCTGCCAAGTACTCTTCTTCCCTGCCGGCTTTCTTCCAAAAACCAAATACGCAGCAAATAAAGCATCTGCACTATGCAAAAGGTTATCATCCCAAAGGTAAATTTCTCCGTAAACAAAAGAAAGTAATCCGATATTCCGGTAAAAAACAAAGCACCCAGCAGGATATAATTATCTCTCTGCCTAAACTCTACAGCACACGCCAAAGCGAAGATATTGCATAAAATGATACACAAAAATTTCAGCATAGTCACAGTGCCAGAAGACGGATGTCCTGAAATATCCCCCATCATAAATATGGAATAAAGCAGCAATTCAATGATGATAAAAGCAAAGACTCCCCATTTATTTTTTGCAAACATAAACTTACCTCCTCGTATTACAGCACTAATACGACCTTCTTTCTTACTGCCTCTATACTATGGGCTATCTCTCACCCTTCTGCAATTGCACTGGTATTAGATAGAACGCAGTCGTCACTGACTTTTCATATACGTTAACATCACTTAAGATAACTCTAACATTTCCAGAGTTATTATATTGCATAACCTGTTATCTGTCCACGAAAAGAATTAAAAATACAGCTTATCAGTATACTTATCTATTTATTTAATGTATAATAATTCCATATGCACCCAGCCTATTTAAAGGTTTCCAATTATATATTGAAACATATAAAATATAGGATTTGATATTCGCGAAAGGAGTCTTTATGATTCAGGTTAAATATGTTACAAAAAGATATGGTAATACCCTTGCCAATAACGACGTAAACCTGGAGGCAGGGGATGGTGAGATAACTGTTTTACTTGGTGCAAATGGAGCCGGTAAATCCACTTTGATAAAATGTATCTGCGGATTACTGCGCTTTGAAGGCTCCATTATAATCGATGGCTATGACAATCATAGCTTAGAGGCTAAAAGGCAGTTAGGTTACATACCTGAATTGCCTGCCATGTATCCCATGCTGACCGTTGAGGAGCACCTGCAGTTCATCGCCAGAGCTTACCGGCTGAAGGACTGGGAGGAATATGGGAAGGAGCTTATGACCCGCTTCGAATTAACGGACAAAAAAGAGAAGCTTGGACAGGAGCTTTCTAAAGGTATGCAGCAGAAGGTCAGCATCTGCTGTGCACTTTTGCCCCGCCCCAAGGCTGTTATCTTTGATGAGCCCTTTGTGGGGTTGGATCCCCATGCCATCCGGGAGCTCAAGCAATTAATAATTTCTTTACGGGATAGCAGAAGCTCCGTTATCATCAGTACTCACATGATCGAGACTATGGAAGAAGCCTGGGACACTACCTACATTATGAAAAATGGAAGTATCATAGAGAGCAGGAAAAGAAAAGACCTTGACAGTAAAAGCAGTTTGGAATCTATCTATTTCGCCATTACGGAGGGCTCTGATGCCACAGGGGACAATTCAAAAAATTAGGAGGTAATCATGAACAGCATCTTGTATCTGATGTCAAGAATCATTAAAAATAAGTTTAGACAGCTTCTCAACAAGCCGGCCATGGTTATACTTTATCTTTTGGCTATTGTATTCCTTGCCTATTCCCTGTTTTATTCATTTTCTTCACCGCCCAGACAAGCCAGTTCCGAAAATATTCAATGGCTTTTTGTCTTTTTTGCCTTTTATCTCATTATCTTTTATTACAGTGCTGTTTCAAAGGGGCTTTCCTCCGGAAGCAGCTTCTTTGATATGAGTGACGTTAACCTGCTATTTTGTGCTCCTGTAAATCCCAAGCATATATTGGCTTACGGTATTTGCTCCCAAGCCGGAAAAAGCCTGCTGGGCGGAATTTTTCTTTTACTCCAGGGAAGCACTTTCGTTTCTCTTGGACTTAATACGCTGGATTTACTTCTTTTCTTTGGGGGCTATGTACTGTCTCTCCTTTTATTTGAATTCATGTCACTGGCTATTTACATCCTCTCCAATCAGAAGGAAACGATTAAACAGCTTATCAAAGTAATCGCTCTTCTGCCCTTTCTTTTATTGCTGTTATTTTTCCTGAATAACTTCCAAAGAAGCGGTGATTTAAAGCTTGCCCTGCTTTCCTCTGTTGAAAAGGGAGCTCTTAAATTTCTTCCTGTTGCCGGCTGGATAACGGAAAGCCTGAGAAATTATTTATCAGGAAATATCAGAGAAATGGGATTTAGCTTGCTTTTGACTCTCCTTACCGGTGTACTCTTTCTGGCTGTAATCATTTTATATCATTCAGATTATTATGAGGATGTTTTGGTTGCCACAGAAACTGCCTTCGAAAAGAAAAGAGCTATAAATGAAGGTGATATCAATGCCATATCGAATACTCACAAAAAAATAAGAAAAGGAAAAAGAACCCTTGAAGGCCTGGGCTCCAAAGCCATTTTTTATAAGCATCTTTTAGAGTCCTCAAGAAGCAACCGGTTCTTTCTCCTTGACGGCAGCTCCTTTTTAATGATAGCAGGTGCTAATATAGCGGCTTTCTTTAGTAAAGGCGATATCAGTCCGGTTTTACTCCTTGTCATATCCATGTATCTTCAAAGCTTCTTCATTGGTACCGGCAGAGGAATGAAAGAACTGTACAGCCATTATATTTACCTGATACCGGAATCTCCTTTTAAGAAAATCATTTGGAGCAATGGTGAGATTATTGCAAAGCATATCCTGGAAAGCTTATTTATGTTTCTGCTTCCATTGCTGTTTACGAACTGGAATCCTGTTACCGTACTGCTCTGTGCCCTTTGCCGCAGTGTATTCTCAATATTCCTGGTTTCAGCCAATTTACTGTCACAGCGTATTTTCAAAGATGTAATCAGTCAGGGGTTTTTACTTATCATTTACCTGCTCTTTATCATATTTGTGATGCTACCCGGTGTGATTGCTGCCTTTGCATTTTATATGGCTGGAAAGCTTGCCTGGGGCCTGTTCGCCTTAAGCCTGTGGGAGGCTTTCTTATCCCTCCTGTTTTTTTATCTTAGCAGAGGAGTCCTTCACAATAGTGACATCCTGACCCTTCAAAAAAAGAATTGAGAATATATGTCCGCCGGACGCACCGCTAAAAGGGCTGAATCCTGCATGGTACAGAATTCAGCCCTTAAATTACATTAAATTTATGATTGATAACAAAGTTTTATTCAGAAGTCAGTGTTGTTCTTACTTATGACCTTTTGATTATCTGTTGCTTATAAGATAAGCATCCGCCTGCTCTGACGGCAATGCCTCACTGTATAAGTAGCCTTGTGCCTTATTGCATCTTGCACTCTTTAAGAAGTCCTCCTGTTCACAGCTTTCGATACCTTCTGCTGTTACTGTCAGGTTCATGCTCTGTACCAGTGCAATGGTGGACTCAATTATACTCTTATTAAAATCATCCGTAAACAAGGTATCCAAAAAGCTCTTATCCATCTTAATGTTACTGATGGGATATAATTTTAAATAATTCATGGAGGAATAGCCCGTTCCGAAATCATCCAGTGCAAAGGATATTCCCAGCTCATTCAACGCTTCAATCACATGTCTGGCATGTTCGCTTTCCTGCAGAGCGGAGGACTCTGTTATTTCCAATTCTATGTTCGCAGGATTCACTCCTATACGCTCTATGATTTCCTTTACCTTCTGATAAAAGTCATTATCCTTTAGCTGCCTGACGGATGTATTAATGCTCATGGTAAGGTCCTTATAGCCTTTATCCTGCCATCCTTTAAGCTGCTGCAGTGCTTCTTCCATAACCATCAGGCCAATAGGCACAATCAGACCGGTTTCCTCTGACAGCTTTATAAACTGGGAGGGTTTTAAAACGCCTTTTTCTGCATGCTCCCATCTAACTAAAGCCTCAAAGCCTGTAATCTTGCCAGTCTTTAAGTCAATCTGGGGCTGGTAGTAAACGACAAATTCCTTCTTCTCGATTGCACGCCTTAGCTCCGCCTGGTTTTGTATCTTCTCCATAATCCTGTCATTCATGTCGGTTTTGAAATAGGCAAAGGTATTTTTACCGGTCATCTTGGCAGAATACATGGCTGTATCCGCACTTTTCAGGAGCACCTGGGTAGTTTTCCCATCCTTTGGTGCCATGGCGATGCCGATACTGACCGTGACAAAATATTCTTTTAAGGATAGCACAAAGGGATATTCAAACACTTTTAGAATCTTTTTTATCTTTGCTTCATATTCACCGATATCGGTAAAATTCTGTGTCAGAATGACAAATTCATCACTTCCCAGTCTAGAGAGGTAGTCATTCTCATCAATGGACTGTTTTAACCTGTGAGTAATATCAATCAGCAGTTCATCCCCGTATGAGTGGCCGAGATTATCTGTAATCTGTTTGAAATCATCCACATCGATATACATAAGGGCCACTACTTCTTCGTTCCGAAGGGTCAGCATGACATTATCCACAAGCTCCGTTAACGCATAGCGGTTGGGAAGCTGGGTCAGTAGATCCGTATAGGCTGTCTTTTTAAGCTTTTCATTACTCTTTTTAAGTTCTTCATTCTTTAACTGATACTGATTTCTGGTATTTACAGCTTCTTCATAGGAGTTTTCCAACGTTTGATAGTCTTCTGCCAGCTCTTCCTTCTGTCCTGTTAAAGCTTTAAAAGCCCTACTCTTTCTATTATGGAGGATAAGCAATACGATTAGGAGAAGTATTCCTATGCCTGCCACAATAAAAAATATATTTCCCGTAAGATATGGTATAATATACTTCTTATCTCCCCCCTGTGACTCAAGATTAATCATAGCATTTAACATTATCGTACCCCAATTTTCTTGGACTCTCCTTTTATACAGAGCCTGTTTTACAACATATTATACCAATAAATCGTTGATTTAGCAATCATTTTTTACTTATTGCACAGTCCGGCCTGCCTTTGGGGTGTTTTTCCACCTGTCCTGCAGGCAATATCCGGACTGGTATTTTCAGGTAATGCTTCTGCCTAACTTACAGACTCTTCTCTGTCTTATTATTTAGATACTCATCAATTGCCTTGGCTGCCTTTTTACCCGCTCCCATGGCAAGGATAACCGTAGCGGCACCAATCACCGCATCTCCGCCTGCAAAGACTCCTTCTTTTGTAGTCTTTCCGGTTTCCTCATCGGCAACGATACAATTATATTTATTGATATCAAGTCCCTCTGTTGTGGAGGATATAAGGGGATTAGGACTGGTTCCAAGTGACATGATTACTGTATCCACCGGGAGTTCAAATTCCGAATCCTTCTTGGGCACCGGCCTTCTTCTTCCGGAGGCATCCGGCTCTAAAAGCTCCATTTCCTCGCATTTCATGCCTTTGACCCATCCGTTTTCATCTACAAGGATTTCCGTGGGATTCGTCAGCAGCTTGAAGATAATACCTTCCTCTTTGGCATGATGAACTTCTTCCGTTCTGGCGGGAAGCTCCTCTTCACTTCTTCTGTAAACCACATAAACCTTTGCGCCAAGCCTTAACGCTGTCCTGGCAGCATCCATTGCCACATTTCCGCCTCCGACTACTGCCACCGTCTGTCCTGCTGCAATGGGAGTATCATAAGTGGCATCAAAGGCTTTCATCAGGTTGTTTCTTGTCAGATATTCATTGGCAGAGAATACTCCGTTTGCATTCTCTCCCG
This sequence comes from Anaerocolumna jejuensis DSM 15929, assembly GCF_900142215.1. Lineage (GTDB taxonomy): Bacteria > Bacillota > Clostridia > Lachnospirales > Lachnospiraceae > Anaerocolumna > Anaerocolumna jejuensis. The sequence goes on from NZ_FRAC01000006.1 coordinate 595,569, forward strand.
GAATACCCATAAATTTCGGAAGTCCTGCTCCTGAACCGATAAAAACAGCTTCATAGCCTTCCTCTTCCATCAGTTCATCGATTGTAACGGATTTTCCGATTACCACATTGGTTTCTATTTTAACACCAAGAGCCTTTACATTCTCAATTTCACTCTTAACCACGCTTTCCTTGGGAAGACGAAACTCCGGTATACCATATACCAATACACCTCCGGGTTCATGAAGCGCTTCAAAAATTGTTACGTCATAGCCAAGCTTTGCCAGGTCTCCCGCACAGGTCAAGCCGGCAGGACCGGAACCGATTACCGCTACCTTTTTGCCTTTCTTTTCTGACGGCATATCAGGTTTAACTCCATTTTCTCTTGCCCAATCCGCTGCATAGCGCTCTAATTTTCCGATGGAAACAGGCTCTCCCTTTATCCCTCTGATACACCTTTCCTCACACTGGGATTCCTGGGGACATACTCTTCCGCAAACAGCAGGAAGGGCTGAATAGTTGCTGAGTACCTTATAGGCACTGCTGGGATCGCCTTTTTCTATCTCTCTTATAAAGCCCGGGATATCAATGTTAACGGGACATCCTTCGATACATCTTGCATTTTTGCACTTTAAGCATCTTTGTGCTTCAAGCTGTGCTTCTTCTGTATTATATCCTAAACAAACTTCTTCAAAGTTATGTGCTCTAACTTCCGGGTCCTGTTCTCTGACAGGTACTTTTTTTAATACATCCATTTTTTAACTCCTATCTGTCCGCCGGGTCGCTGCAGCCGCAGCCGCCACCTTTGTGGGTCGCTCCTTCTTTTTCCTTCAAAACAGCTCTGCCTTCTGCTGTCTTATACATCTGCTGCCTTTTCATGGACTCGTCAAAATCCACCAGATGTCCGTCGAATTCCGGTCCATCCACGCAGGCAAACTTTACCTTGCCGCCAACTGTCAATCTGCAGGCTCCGCACATTCCGGTTCCATCCACCATAATGGGGTTCATACTTACAATGGTAGGAATTCCAAGCTCTTTTGTAAGGATACAGACGAATTTCATCATAATCACAGGTCCGATGGCTATCACCTGGTCATAATGCTTTCCCTGGTTGTTTACAAGGTCCTTTATGCAGTCATTTACATTTCCCTTAAAGCCATAGGAACCGTCATCCGTTGCCACATAGACATTTTTTGCGACCTTTTTCATTTCCTCTTCCAGAATAATAAGGTCCTTGTTCCTGGCTCCAATGACGCAATCCACATCATGCCCCTGTTCCTTCATCCATTTCACCTGGGGATACACCGGTGCGGTTCCCACGCCCCCTGCCACAAATAAAATGTTCTTCTTATGAAGCTCCTCAACGGGCTCATCAATTAGCTCTGATTTATTTCCCAAGGGTCCGGCAAAATCCTTAAATTCTTCACCTGCTTCAAAGGCTGCCATGCGTTTTGTGGATGAACCAAGTGCCTGAAATACAATGGTCACACTGCCCTTTTCCCTGTCATAATCACAGATGGTAAGCGGAATGCGTTCTCCCTTCTCATCCATTTTAACTATGACAAATTGTCCCGGATAACACGATTTTGCAACCCTGTGTGCCTCAATATCCATTAGATAAATATTGGGTGCGAGGGTTTCTTTTTTCAATATTTTATACATTATTTATTCCTCCTGCCAGTTTCGGTACAGCAAATGTCTTTCTTACTTTATTGTCCAAACATTTTGCATAATTATAAATTTTTTACGCAGTTGGTTCTTTCAATGGATAACATTATAAAATATCTCTTTCAAAAAATCCACCCTTTTATTTGACTGCACCTCATTTATTCCCCTTTCCATTTATAAATACTGGATGTTTTACACAAAATAAGATATAATGACCTTATGGAATACAATATTTTCGGAGGTATACTATGTACACGATATTAGTTTGTGATGATGATAAAGAAATTGTAGACGCAATTCAGATATATTTAAGTGCGGAAGGCTATAATATTATTAAGGCTTATAACGGAAAAGAAGCTTTGGATGAAATTGAATCCACAGAAGTGCATCTTGTCCTTTTAGATATTATGATGCCGGAAATGGACGGTATCCGTGTAACCATGAAATTAAGGGAGAATAACAGTACTCTTCCTATTATATTACTGACTGCCAAGTCAGAAGACAGCGACAAGGTCCTTGGACTGAATGTGGGAGCCGATGATTATATAACGAAGCCTTTTAATCCGCTGGAGCTGATTGCAAGGGTAAAATCCGCTCTGAGAAGATATACCAAGCTTGGCAGCATTGTATCCGAGGAACAGAATATCTATTCCTCCGGGGGACTCGTTGTAAATGATGACAGAAAAGAGGTTTATGTAGACGGTGAACTGATAAAGCTTACTCCCATTGAATATAACCTTTTAAAATTATTGGTCAAGAATAAAGGCCGGGTCTTTTCCATCAACGAAATCTATGAACTGATCTGGAACGAGCCTTCTTATGGTGCGGACAATATTGTCGCTGTCCATATCAGGCATATCAGAGAGAAGATTGAAATTAATCCGAAGGACCCCAAATACCTGAAGGTAGCCTGGGGGATTGGTTATAAGGTTGAGAAATATTAGCTTTTTGGAAAGGCAGTGTTCTTATGAATAGAATCAAAGGCTCAATGTATATAAAAATACTGATACATATAGCTCTCTTTCTGTCCGGTCTGACCCTGGCAATAGGGACTTATCATATTTTTAATTATCTTGATTCCTACACCACAAATACCAGAGATTTTAAGGAAACCTCTGAATTCCAAAGTAAATTTTTAAAATACGTTGAAAGAGTAGCCGTATACGTTGATTACAGAGAAAAGGGTTACTCCGGCAGTATCGGCTTCGACTCCTCTTCTTCTGATATTTCCTCCCTGTTTGAAAAAGAAGTGGATAACCCTAAGACCCATAGTAAAAATGCTGATGCCAGCAGTGAGAAGGAAAAGTTTGACTACTACAATGCCATCTTAAATCAGACCAACAGCAATTTTCTGTATTATGTAAAAAATATTAATACCGGCTCCGTTTACGCCTCTGCCGCTCTTGAAAACAAGGTTTCTAAGGCCAATGAGAAAAGCAAAAATAAAATGACTCTGAAAGAATATTTAGAGCATGTTAAGCTGACCAATAATGCCTATCTTATCATTAACACAGAGACTGAAAAATATGCCACCAATGTAAATCGCAACTACCAGTATATGAATGATGAAAATCTAAGCTGGGTAATTGACTATATTAAAGGAAACGTCATAAACGGAGTGGACAATACGGAAACCAACAGGGGCGATTATATCATCTGCACCACAATTGTAAATAATTTTCCCAATACCGCTGATGAATTTGGAACCATGTACCACCATTTTAATGTGCTCTACCGTAACTATTCCAATTCCCTGCACCCGGTTCCCTTATCCTTTGTCATGCTTCTTGTTTTTTTAATACTTACCGTATTTTTTACCGGACATTCGAAGGATTCCGACCAGATTATTATCATGGGGTTTGACAGGCTGAAGACCGAATCCGGCCTTATCCTGATAGCCGGCGGCATTGCCCTGTTCTACACCATTGCTGTACGGCTGTGCAAATACCTGTATCAGGATTATAACTTTGATTACTCCATACTGCTTGGAATCGGATATTCTATCCTGTATCCATTCTGTATGTTTGGCTTCCTGAGTCTGGTCCGCAGAGTGAAAAAAAATGTCCTGATTTCAAATTCCTACCTTCATGCCTTTGGACTTAAGCTTAAGGACTTTATAAAGGGATTTTTTGCAGAAAGAAGCATTACCTTCCGCTTTGCCGGACTTCTCCTTCTTTTTTCTGTCATTGAAGCTGCCGGCTTTCTGATTTACCGGTATGCTTCTGTTCCCTACCGTATACAGCTTTTCCTATTTATTATTATCCTGGGTTACCTGATTCTGTTCTATGTGATATTAAAACAGGTCATTGATTTTAAAATCATCAGCCATGAGACAAAAAAACTGGCGGATGGTAACCTAAACCATAAGATACCGGTTGAAAAAATGCATGAACCTTCTCTTTCGCTTGCCCTTGATATTAACAATATCAGTGAAGGCTTTTCTGCCGCAGTTGATGAAAAGGTCAAAAGTGAGCGATTAAAAACCGAGCTGATTGCCAATGTCTCCCACGACATTAAAACACCTCTGACCTCCATTATCAACTATGTGGATTTATTGAAAAAGGAAAACCTTAGTAATGAAACTGCTCAGGGTTATCTGGAGGTGCTGTCAGGAAAGACCTGGCGTCTTAAGACATTGATAGAGGATCTTGTAGAAGCCTCAAAGGCATCCTCCGGTACCCTGGTACTGAACCTTGAGTGCTTGAACCTGGTGGAGCTTGTAAGGCAGTCCCTGGGTGAATTCGAAGACAAGTTCAATATCCATAAGATTGAGCCTGTGCTTACGGTGTCCCAGGAGCCTCTTTATATTATGGCCGACGGCAGAAGTACCTACCGTATCATTGAAAATATTTTCTCCAACGTCGTAAAGTACGCCTTGGGAGGCACCAGGACTTATATCAATATCTTTGCCGAGGATGATATGGCGGTGGTTTCCGTAAATAATATTTCAGCCGCCAAGCTTAATATCAGTTCGGAAGAGCTGATGGAGCGTTTTGTAAGAGGTGACCTTTCCAGAAATACGGAGGGAAGCGGCTTGGGCCTGTCCATTGCCAAGAGTCTTGCCGCCATCCAGGAGGGAACCTTTGATATTGAATTAGACGGTGATCTGTTTAAGGCTATTTTAAAATTCAACAAGCTTAACAGCTATACCAATGAGACCAGAATAGCTAAGGAAAGTGACCTCTTACCTTAAGAGGCACTTTCCTTTTTCTTTAAATTCAGATTTAATTCCTCCAGATTTACTGTCATGGCAAGCACGTTATTCTTATATCTGTCATCAAAGGTTACTTCTTCCGAAAACCAGTCCGGTAACTTAAAAGCTTTTGCTTCCTCCTCTGACTTAAATTCTACCTCAGCAAATACCAGCCCCTTCAATTCTCCTTCAAAGATGTCCAATTCTGCCATCAGTCCGTCAGAAAGAGGAATCAGATAGCGGGTCTTTGTGATAAGGCGCATATCCACCTTTTCCCGTAAATGATAATATGCTTCCCTCGTCAAAGGAAACTCTGCCTCCTCACAGACTAATGCCACTGTGCTGGCAGCCATATTTTTTACTCTTGCTTTATAGGTCATATAGTAATCTTCATTACTTTTGCGTATCCGTATAACAGGATTTGTACAAAGATATCCCTGTTCAATCTCTTTTTTCTTATAGGCTGAAAGATCTTCCGGCAGTTTACCAAGTAAAAATTTTCTTTCTGTTTCCATTCTATGAATACCTCTTTTATCCATTAGTGTGTACTTTACCACATTATACTACTTTTAATCAACTAATCCAAATCAAAATATGGTTTTGTAATCAAGGTCAATTTTGTAACACTGTTTTGCACAATCAGATTATTATCTTCATTTTTCCCCAAAGAGGTCAACTCCAATTCAAGGAGCAGCTTTCCTTCCCCATTAAAATATTTTAACGGGACATCAATGGCAAATTCATTGTCCGAATTCAATTTCGTACCCTTTCCCGCTATAACCGTACAGATACCATTGGTATCCTTATTCCTTGTAGGAAGGACACCGGAAGAACTGCTGTCGGCCTGTGGGTTCAGCTCTGTACGGATTGTTTTCGTGCTGTCAGACGGATCTGGCAGGAATGCATAATAGGAAACATAATATTCTCTGTCACTGGTATTGACCACACTTTCTTCTTCCACCCGGAATTTAACCGTTTTTACCTGGCTGGTATCCGTCGTTGTAATGGTATCCGTGTCCGAATTTATAAATAGATACTGCTCACCTGCATCCACCGTATAGACATCCTCATTGGTAACCACAAGCTTTGGTTTTGCTGTTCCGGCACGGTAGGAACTTATCATGGTGTTGATAAATAATTTAATTTCATCATCGGTCAGATTAACCGTATGTCCCAAACCGGTATAGGTTATATTTCCTTTATTATAAATATAGTAATTATTCCGTGAATCATTTTCCCGGGAGGAATAAAAGCCGTCATTATTTCCTCCGTTTAATTTGCTTCTGTTATCCGACAGATTATACCAGACTACCATGTCATCCTCTTCCAAATCCAGCTGGTAATACTGGGTATGGGTAGCAGAAATCGATATGGTATCATTGATTTTAAAGGGGTACTGGGTAATCTGCCCCCTATTGGCAACGGATATCCTGGTAGTTTCCATAAAGGAAAGATTCCCCCAGTTTTTGTTCCCTGCAGCTTTATTCCTGTCATAATAAAAGTCATTACCGCTCCTCCAATACAGCTTATTACTGTTATCCGTGTAGAATTTCCAGTATTTATCCGTTCCGCCGGTTAAATTTGCTCCGTTGTCGTATATTTTTATGGGATTTAATACCAGTTTATTGGCCGAATCATCGTAATAGACCGGCTGACTGCTCTCACGGACTCCTGTTGTAAAATGAAAGCGGTCCTGGGACATGATCTTTCTGAGTACATCGTTATACAGGCGCTCTTGCCCCGCATCCTTATCCCAGATAACATCATGGCTGAAAATAACGCTCCTTCCCTGTTTTATGAAGTCCTGTATATTCTGGTTTGCATATTTATTATGGGTATAGCTGCAGCAATCCCGGAAGCCCAGAATCAGCATATCATAATCCTTCAGGAAATCATATTTTCCCGGCTGAGCCTCCCCGGTACAGTTCCGGTATAATCTCAGAAAGGTGGAGTTACTCATAAAGGTTATATTGACCTTGTACTCCGCAACAGAATTCAAGTATTTCCGGAACCTTGAGTCAGTCTCCATATTGAGGTTGGTCGGCTGATCTCCGGTGCCTGCATCAATAACCACCTGCAATACCTTCAGCTTTACCTTATTTGCTTCACTGGTTTGCTTAATGACCGTATAGTTAATCTCACTGGCCCGTATGGAATCATTAGCGGCTGCATTTACCTCCAGCTTCCAGGGAATAATTCCCTGATAGGAAGCATCCAGATGCCTGGTAAGGGTATACCAGGTATTCGGTTTTAAGGAGTTTACGCTGACACTCCTGTTGCCTTCGTCCTTGACAGCCAGGCTGCTGATAACCTCTGGTTTGGCATCGGTAGGTGTATCCAGGGAGCCGTTATACTTTCCGTCACCATTATTGTCTATATACAGCTTTACAGCATAATTAGCTGCCGTGCCCTTTATTTTAAATTTGAATTTTAACGTATTGCTGCTGTTGTACTGTACCGCGGATATACTGCCGTCTCCTTTGGTCGTATAGCTATAGGGCACCGGATACACAGAAGCATCATTTTTATCGGCAAATTCCAGACTGCAGGAATTGTCCGATAATTTTCTTTCCAGAATGTAGCTGTTAAAATTATCCTCGTAAAAGACCCTTTCCTTATACATGGCCCGGTAATCTGTCTGTTCCTGTTCTGTATTTACCGTAATTCCCGGCTGCTTCACAACATCGGCAAGGTCATATACATAGGTAGCCTTGTCCACATATTCCGATACTTTGCTCCGAGTTCCATCCGTATAAAAACCGCTGGCAAGCATAACCGGTTTACCGGACTGCATAAAATTTTTCAGCTGCTCCAATTTTCTCTTTGTCAGATCATTGCCGGAATAGCGGATACTGTTGTCTGTATTTACCCTGTCTCCCAAGGACAGATAAATCTTACCCTTTAAATTGGTATCGTTGTACTTTGTTATGTCCTTGTATCCGGTATTTAAGCCAAGAAGAATCATATCATATCTGGAATTGATGTCTTCCATCTTACCGATATAATCATAGGTGGTCATGGTAGTAACATGAATATCCTCTGTTTCCCCCATAAAAGACGGAAAGAATTTTCGGTATCTGCTCTCCCAGCCGGAGGAGCCGTAAATAAAGCTGTCATAAGGCTCCAGCTCCAATATGTTTAATTCCTTCTTATCCGCCCAGTCAAATTTCTGGTGCAGCAGGAAAAAGATAGCTTCTGCCGGGGTAAGAGACGTCCTCCTGGCACTGTCAGGGTCGGCATTTTCTTTTTCATACTTATCCCAGTATTCGTAAAAGTCAAAGGCCTCTTTCGTTACCCCAATCTCACGGATATTCTTTTCACTAAGATTCTCCAGTAAGCTCATATCTCCATTATAGGTATAAACGCCCTCGCCGACAGTGATATTACTTGCCGTCATATAAGGATTCTTTAATACCAGGTCACCGTACTTTGTCTTTTCCCCGTTATCCGGAAAGGTATTCTGATCCCACTGGGTTATTTTCTCATTTCCGCCCTTTCCGGCGTAATAACCCGTAACTCTGCCGTTTACCGTTGTTGTTTTTATTTTACCCGTAGCCACCAGAAGGCGGTTAAAATTAGCAGGTCCCATCTGAAGCAGCATGATACAGAGCTTATGGACATTGTTATCTGAAGGCCCCGAAAGATAAACAGAGGTTATATCCAATATAATGGAAGCTCTGTTTTGGGATACCATCCTGTTAAAGATAGCCATTACTGCATCCCAGGTCAGGTCATTCTCTCCTTTGTAATTGGCGGGAGGGTTGTCCAGGGTCTCACCCTCTTTATTAAATTTATTCCATATACTGACCATTCCGCTGTCATGGCTTTTTCCATTGATATAAATAATATCCGCCTTCCGGATTAATTCAAGGTTTGCCGAATTAGCCAAATCTGCCGGATCGACGGTTATTACTACGGTTTTATAGCCGCTGATTCTGCTTTCCGGAACTCTCACCGCTTCCTTTAAGAATGTATTTTTATGGACATACAGCATCCTTCTTCTGGAATACTGCTTTACACTGAACCAGACCTTATCGGCAGTGTGATCCGTCGGAGCATTGTAATCATACCCCGGCACCCAGATATACTGGCCCTTCCCCTCTCCAACATAGGTATAGATATACTCTGTCCCCTTCTTTTCCTGCTTAATCGTTCCGCTTCCGTCGGATACCTTCTGAAAGTAACCTCTTATATTATCAAAGAATTTCCACTGACCTGCACCGGAAGCCAATTCCTCCGGGGAAAGTTCAAATTCATATTTTTTTTCCGTAATAAAGCTGCAATCTGAAAACTGTCTAGATTGGTATGTAGATGCCAGCTCGTCAAGGGACAGCTTATCCATATCCACCGGCTCGCATCCGGGAATCCAATATCCGATTTCAGAAAAGCTTTTATTTGGAACTATTTCTAAGATAAACAAAGGATTCTGCCCGGTCCCAAGCTCACTTACTCCATCCTTGGCAGGCGGTAAAATAGTTTCTCCGGTCTTTGCAGTTTCCGCAGAAACCAGCTCATGAATCCCCGCGAGAACACAACCGATTACCAGGAAGGTCAGTACAGCAAGGAACAGTTGTTTTCTTTTCCTGAATGTCCTTCTTTTCATAGCTTTACCTCCATTGCACTTTTATTGCTTAAGAGCAGGAATCCTGCCGGTTCAGGGAATATTGACGATTCGGTTCCGTAACTTCATGTCTTCCTCCAGCTTATATTCTCTGCCCTTATATTCCAGCTGCAGGCCAACCGTAAGAGTTGTGCCGGAAGCTCCAGTCCCGTCATAGGTAAAGCCATCCTCCGGTAATATCCAAAAGTCTTTCACATATTCCCCCATCAGATTGTCTTCTGTAACGCTTCCGCGGCTTATATCCGCCAGCACAGAATTCTTCTCCCCGGCTGTGGTCCGATACAGATACAGGTTATGGTCACTGCCGTTAAACCATATGATTTCCATTGTATCCGCTGCAGCAGCCCCATTCCCGCTACTATGATAAATGGTAAGCACAGCATTTGTGCTGTCATACCGTATGTTATTACCCTCCAGTACACAGTCCCGTATCCGGTTCATGGTTGTCTGCGCTTCCGTCTGGAGGGATATTTCACATTGAGCTGCCTGATAGCCCCGGCTTCCGGCCGACATAAATAAAATTATTGCGGCAATTATGATAGAAGTAATTGCCATGCCTATTATCAGCTCGATAAGAGAAATCCCCCGGTTGTTACACTTTTTCATAAGACTGCCACCTGCCTGTTTTCCTGTAAGACTGCACCCTTACTTTACAAAATGCTTCCCGGATGCCTGGATTAACCGGATGGTATAGCGGACTGTTCCATCCCGGTCCTTTATAAGTATGTATTTATAATAATCTGTTCCATTGCCGCTTAATTCTCCTGTACTTTTTTCAAAACTGACTTTCATATACCTTCCGGAAGGGAAATCTTCTACTTCCTGCTCGGATGCCGGCTCTGTACTTGTCTTCCAGGAAATTCCAAGCTGCCTGTTACCGAGCAGAACACCGGAATCTCCAAGGAGTGCTGCCGTTGGCTCGGAGGTACTTTCTGTCATGTAATAGGAATCCCCATACCGGTATATATACAAATAAGTCTTTTCTGCCCTGCTCATATTCTCCAGCCGGATTCTGTCCAGAGCAGCATTCAGCTCATAAGCACATTGTTTTGCATTTCCATATTTGATATAGCGTAAGCCGCCAAAGCTCATTGCCGCGGCCAGGGAAAGGATTGCTATTACAATAATAAGTTCCACTAATGTGATACCCCGGCTGTCTTTCATTGCCCCACTCCCTCCCATTGGATATGGTACTCATCTTTCATTCTTCTTCCAGTTTTCATAGGTAATATATTCTGCTATCTTTATCTCATCAATATTTTTACCGCTGCCATAGCCGTTACCGGCATAATCGGTAAAGTAATGGGTAAATTGCCGGGTGGCCATACCATGCCATCCTCCGGCTGAAGCTTCCGTCTTCTCCTTTTCAAGGGCGTAAGAAAGGATGCTCTGGACCATTTCCGGAGCGGATGTGATTTGAACCCCGCTGTTTGACAGAAGAATCCTTCCGCCGGATATGATCATTCCTTTATAATTCGCTTTTACCGTTAAATCACCGGTCGTAATGATAATTCCATTACTAAGCTCACTGGCAGCAGCTCTTATGATATCGTCGGTGGTAATACCCCTTTCATTACGGATTATATAAACAGAATACTCCGCAAAGCCGTCTCCGCCCATATCAATCGGTATCTTCTTATAGTAACTGCCGTTGTCCTTCACAAATCCATTGGACAACGCCGTACTATCCTCCGATGTTTCCTTCTCGATAACGGACTGGCTGCCCTCCTGGCTGATAATAGCCTTAAATAAGGGGCTGGTGGTTTTATCCAGTCTGAAATCTCCTGTATTTCCTCCGGAAGAAGCAGCCACCAGGCACAGCTGTCTGGATTTATACTCCCTGGCTGTCCGGATTGCGTCACTTAATAAGGAAGGGTCAGGAGAATCTGGGTCGGATAGGACTCCTCCTGCTAATGCCAGCTTTCCGTCCTCTCCGGTCACAAGGCCATTGGCAGCCAGAAGGAGAGCTCCGCTTAATTTGATGCCATTTCCATATAAGTAACTTCCGGAATTAACATCAAGCTTTTCTTTATTCTCCGAATTATGATAATATTCCCTGAAATACTTGTTGGCAGCAGCCTGGTCCTTGAATTCCAGGTAGTAATAGACCATGGGGACGGTACCTCCCATAAGATAATGGTATTCCACGTACTGCCTGTTCGTCAGCAAATCCGCTAATGCTCCGGCAGGAACGAGCACTGCCTTTTGCCCTTCCGGCAGCTTGCCAAGTTCTGATCCCATGACCGGGTTATGTCCCCACCAGAGGTACTCATCGGGAACCAGATAAGCCAGCTGGTCACTTTTTACGGAAATGGATTCCCCTGTCATAATATCATCTGCCACGGTGGCTCCCGCCTGGTTTCTTCTGGAGACAAATGCCCTTCCGGCAACGGTAAGGCTTGCCAGCCCGGACATGTCCAGGGAAGAGCTGCGTCCGTTTATTAAAATGGCACTGCTGTAATTAGAGTTTACGAGGCTGTGAATTTCACTGTCATCCACTTTCTGATTGGTCTTATTGTAATTGTAGCCATAGTAGCTGCCTCCTATTGTTACATCACTATTTTCCGCACCAAGCATAAGATCGTCTGCCACCTTACAATTACCGTAAATATTGAGATATGCCCTTTGGGCGCTCCCTTCATTACCGGTGGTGGCAATATTCTCCGCCCATACATTCATCCTTTTTCCGGCAGCCCTGTCTCCGATGAACAGCTTTGCAAAATGATCCACTATGAGATTTCCTCTGGTAATCAGGGTATCTCCGTTGATTTTCAGATTATATCCGGCGGGGTCATTTGGATTCGGCATGGTAACATTGGCAGCACTTACCTTCACTCCTTCGGCTCCCGCATACAAATTCCCGTCGATACTGATTCCTGTTCCGCCATCCACCAGCAATTGCCGGTCTGCTATCAGGGCATACTTAGTAAATTCCGGATAGATGCTGGCGGAACTAAAGTTCAGATTAGGAGCCGTCAAACAGATATCCGTCGTAATTCGGGTTTCATAGCCCTTACTGTTTTCAAAGCTTATCTTAACCTTCTGCAAGGTAACAGAATTCACCTTGTCCGGGTCCGAAATATCCAGCTTAATCTTCAATGTGTTTGTAGAAGTCTCGGTATTTCCATAGAGGATTGTGTCATCCGGGTTTCTGGAGGAATTAAGGAAGCCCTTCAGCACCTCCGGCTTATAATAATAGGCTGTAACCGAGGCCGGAGCATAGGCTTGTCCGCATAGGGCCGTTACCAGCTGGCTGATATAATGACTGTCGAATTCACTCTTTACGGAACTGTTCGTGTCCTGTGTAATGTCCGAATAATGAAGCAGGATATAATTATAGGCCTGATACAGGCAGTCCGATGAAAGCTCTTCCAGTCCGGCATGTAATTCCTCCAGCACGGCTTCTGTTTCATAGAAATTTTCCTTTGCCTGGTAATCAATATGCTTCATTTGAATATTTGTCATAGTAAGGGACAGAATCAGTGAACCCAGTATTGCAATAAAGCAGACTGCAATAATAACAAGTAATAATGCCGAACCTCTGTTATTTTTCCTCCGTATTTCCATAACCGGCTCCTCTCTGTTATCTGGCAGCTTATTGTTTCCTAAAGGGGCTATTCTCCCTTGGCCGAACGAATGGATGCATACAAAAAATCAGGCTCCAGAAGTTCTCCTGCCTTGTAGATATCAACTTTAACGTCCATCATCCGAAGGGCGGCTTTACTTGAAATATAACCGCTTCCCTCTTTAACATCGCTGCCGTCGTTGTTTTTGGAAACTTTACCGGCATTGGAGTATACCTTATCCACTTTCAAATAGGAGGTACCGACGGGGTTAATACTGGCATCAAAGGCCGCAGCAAGATTGCTTGATGCATCTTCCGCCTGGCACAGCAGGTAAAGATTGATATTTCTCCTGAAAAACACTCCAACTGCCGGATCAATATCCAGTACAATCTGCTCCACTCCTTTCTTCCTTTGAAAGAACACATAGACATTTTTCATATCCTCCAGGGAGACCGTTTCCTGATATAAAGGGGGCTCCGCCTCCAGGGCACTGTCCGGGGCCTGGGGGCACCCCTCTATCCCCGGAGAGTAGTATTTATAGTAAAGCTTCACCTTTGCCTGACTGGTGCTGTATTCAGAAGGTCTGACCTCATAGGGCTCTATCTTAATATAAATATCCCTGCATAAGGCAGTCTGAATCGCCGCTCCGTTAACCGGAATCTTGTAGCTCCAGCCGCTGTCCCCGGCATGAGCAGCATTTTCCTCCTCACAATAATTTCTGTTTAGATCACTCATCAAAATCACAGCCCGGGCATCCTGTGTGGTCTCCACTCCTATGATATTCTGGGGAGCCTGTATTGCCTTAATCTGGTACAGTGGCTTATTTACATTCGTATCATAGTAGGTTTTACCGGAAAGGATGTTAGTATCGAGGGTAATGAGGGCATCATAAGCCTTGCCGTCATCCTGAATATTCCTGATAGCATAATACAGCAGACCATTATCGGAATTCTTAAAAGTACCACTCACCATATCGTAGCTCCCGGTTCCTGCTAGCGCAGCGCCACTTGCATCCACTTCCTTTATGCGGCTTTGGTCCCTTCCCAGCATATCTACGGGTACCAGGTCAAATTTTGATAAAAACTCTCCATTCTCCGAATGAAAGCTCCTGGCAATGTCCTCAAGAGATTTATCCTTACACCTTTCTATGATACTCTGAGACAGTGCTACCGCATCCTGTACTGCTTTTGCCCTGGCATTATACACGGAGGCGGATACAAAATAGCTAAGAAGGGGAACTGTTATAATGGCAAGTATCACAATGCTGGCAAGGAGTTCTACCAATGAAAATCCCTGATTCTTTTTCTTCCTGTTCCATTGCTTCAACTGAACGTCCCCCTTTCCGCCTTTGGCTTCCACCTATGTCAATAGCATACTATTTCAGCGTTCCGAAAATATTGTCCCGCCCCGTCTTAATGTCATCCATAGCAGGGGGTTCATAGGTCTTTTCAACACCGGAGCCGGTTAGCATGTACATATTAATTGTCATGCTTCCTGTCAGATTACCTGTGGCTGTGTCATAGGTAGTATTCAGTTCTCCAATGGTCATCCTGCGGGAACTTTCATGGACAAAATCAATAGTCTTTTTTAAGCCTTCATAGGTTGTTTTAAAAGAAATGGATACCGTCGACTTCATACCGGTAAATTTATTGCTCACAGCGGCATTCTCTGAATCCGCCCTATTGACATGGATTGTTGTATCCGCTGTTGTACCAGCTGATGCATTTACCGTTGTATCTGCTGTTTTATTTGCCGTTGTGCCCGTTGTTGTACCTGTTTTTGTATTTGCTGTTTTATCCGTTGTTGTATTTGCCGTTGTATCCGCTGCTGTACCTGCCGTAGTATTTGCTGTCGTACCTGCAGAAGTACTGGCTGCTGTATTTGCTGTTATATCTGTATCTGTTCTTTGTGAACTTAATGCCGCCCCGTCACCGGAAGCAGTACCTGTATAAAAAATCTGGTGTTCAGTAAAAGCAGCGGAAGATATCTGCATTCCCGCTTCAGCTTCCATGTCATCCAGTATTAAAATAATATCTGCAGTGCTTAAATTAACAGGAAACCTGGCTTCCATATCCTCCGTTTTCCTGCGGAGTCTTTCGGTTTCCTCCTTCTTATCCCCCTTCTGAGCCTGCATAAGTGTCAGTTCCTGAACCTTTGATTTTAACACCTCATTGGAAACCTTCATTTCCTGTGCTGCATTTACATTCCTTTGGTAAATAAGAAAATAGGAAACCGCAAATAGTACAAGGGATGCCGCTACAAGCAGAAGCTTTTTATCTCTTTGTGTTAGTTTTAACTCTAATTTCATGTTAATCCCCCTGCTTACGGTGCCTTTGCTGCTTCTGCCTCACTGCTGTATTGGCAGTTCACAGCAAAGGTGACCATTTTTATCCCATTATCATCTTCCGATTCCGCTATGGATGCAATGGAAATATCACATAGTCCGTCAATATGGCTCAACTGCAGATACAGCTTTGCTGCACTTATCTTATTGTTTGTCGTGATATTCATACTAAGTCCGGTTTCGGTAACTGCCATTGCAGACACCACCGCAGAGGAAGGCAGTTTCTCTTCCAGTTCAGCTATCAGTTTATTTAACTGCTCATTTTTTGAGACTGTCAGCGAGTACAGGTCTGCAATGCTCTTGTAATCCTTCAGAGCTGACGAATATTCTGTAAATACCCCTTCAACAGGAGTCAGCGTCTTTATCTGTGCTTCCAGCTCCCTCTTTTCCGCTTTTGAACTCTGCAGACTTATGGCGGAAACAGTTATTAATACAACTGAAATAAGAAGGGATGCAATCACTGTCAGCAGTAAAATGCCAAGATTGCTCTTTTTTGCTTCTTTTTCCTTCATATCCTTGGATACAAAACCAATGGGTTTTAACACCGCACCGATTGCGGACATATAGGCTCTTTGGTCGATATCCTCCCGATTCATGCCTTTATGAAAGATAACCGCCAGGAACCGGTCCAGTATCTGGACTTCATAACCGGTCTCACGTTGGAACAATGGTGAAATCCCTTTTAATTTACTACCCTGGCCTGTGATATGGATTTTTTCTATCCTTTTTTCAGGAAATTTGGAATTATAATAATCCAATACTCTGATTACATTACTTATTAAATACTGCAGTGCATCTGTAATCACTTCCCCATTTTCAAAGGGACTGTCAGGATTCTGTCCAGCCAGCCCTTCAACAGTCACAGCCGCTTCCAGAAATGAATCAGCTTGTAAATTGTCAGGCTTATTTTTATATAACTCTTCGATACTTTCCTCTTCCTTTTCCTGCCCGGCGGATTTACTTTCCAAAACGGCTTCTATAACAGTATTGGTGCCATAGGGTATTGTCCTTTGGAGTAAAAGGGTACCATGATCAATTACATGCAGCAGCGTGCTCTGCTCATTGATTTGAATAATACAGCGGATGCTTTCATCCGCCTGCCTCTTTAATAATTGAAAACTGCTGTTACCGGTATAATCTATGGCAAGGATGGTAAAATGCATCACCTCTGCAAAGCTGTAATAGTTCTTAATCAGATTATTGGGTGCTGCCAGCAATAATAATTTAAATCTTCTGGTTTCTTTCGTATTGATTCGCTCCAGAATACTATAGGAGATAATATACTCTGATAAATCCACCGGAAAATATTCCTGCGCTCCTGCCTCCACAACAGGCTGGATTAACCGTTCCTTTACCAGGGGAATAATTACTTCACGGTTGGCAATTCTGCCGGAGGATATCGTAAATACCACATCGGTCAGCTTCATAGCAGCTGCCTCCAGCTCTTTTCGCAGAACTGCCGCCAAAGCCTGCTTATCTCTGATGTAACCGTCCTCAATGGCATTTTCCGGCGTAGGGAATGTAATACATTTATATAGATGGGGCGTCTTCTTACCGTAATCTATTTCGCAGACCCTTGTATGAATTACTCCAATGTCAATACTTAATACTCTTTTGGCCATTTACCCTTCTCCCTTTTTGTTACATAATCATTTATCTTTTTATAGCAGTACATAGAATCTAACGCAATTTCACATTTCTACACACTGCAATAAAAAAATAAGACACTACTTTAACATACAAATATGAAGATACCACTCAATAAAAGTTTCACCAAAGAGCATACTTGTAAATATCCCCATCGCCAGATAAGGCCCAAATGCCAGTAAACTATCTGCATGGCTAATCTTCATCCGGGTGAAGTGCAGAATGGAGCCCAGTAAACAGCCCCAAAAAAATGCCAGCAAATTCAGCTTCCACCCCAGGACCAGGCCTGCCGCCGCCATTAATTTAATATCTCCACCGCCGATTCCCCTGCCCTTTGTTAGAAAAAACAACAGCAGCAAAAAAGCACTGACAGAGCCAAAGCCCCAAAGGTAATCAGTCCAGTTTGCCCCATCCAAGCCCACGCGGAGTAAGCCCAGGATACCTATAAAGAGATTAATGCCAAAGGGTATCTCAAAGGTCCGAAAGTCAATTACACTCAATACCAGCAAGGCAGAGGTCATAAGGCAATAGATTACACTGATTGGGTTAAACCCATTTACCAGGAAAATAATGCAATAGAGCAGCCCATTCAAAAGTTCTACCAGGGGATACTGCAGGGACAGGTGTGTCTTACATTTTCTGCACCTGCCGCCGAGAAAAATATAACTGAAGAAAGGAACCAAATCATACCATTTCAACTGATACCCGCAGCTCATACAGTGGGAACGGGTGGTAACGATATTCTCATTTCCGGGTATCCGATAGATGCAGACATTTAAAAAGCTGCCAATCAGGATACCGTATATAAAGATGATTATGTATAGGAATACGTTCATGGTATGATTGGGTCCTTTCAGAATAATTAATTATTATTTTGATTTAACAGGGTCAAGAATGTCATTTCCTCCACTTTTCAACTGAACCGATACAACTCCTGTAGCTGTATCATACTTAATCTCTACGGCATCTGCTGTTTTTCCAACTTTGGAATCAAGTTTGGTAGCTGTAGACCCTCCAAAATATCCGGGAAACAGTTTCGTCCCATCAGCAACGCCAAGTAAGGTTTTAAGTTCTGAGGTAATACTTCCTACTGCTGTTTCTGCTGGGTCATTAGCATTTGAATATGTATATGTAATTGCTGCATCACCTAATTCACCGGCATGTTCTGAAAATGCAGTCACTGCTGCAGTACACACCGCACTTACAACCTGCATGTCTTTTGCTTTTCTGGATTTTTCCATATACGGCAATACCTGCGTTCCAACTATCCCTACCAGAATTGCCATAATTGCAATTACAACAATTAACTCCACCAATGAAAATCCCTTATTCTTCTCCTTTTCTTCTGTTTCCTGAACCGGAATCATCCTGTTTACCTTTTCCATATCTGCTTTCTCCTTCAATAAAATATTTATTAAAAATGGCGTTATTGGCAACAGCCACATTTAAACAAATTCTCCCCTATGCTTTATCTATGCTGCTGTACAAGCTCATCATCGGTGACATGATTGCCATAATAATTACCCCCACAACCAGAGCCATTATTACAATAATCAGCGGCTCCAATATTGTTGTCAGCGCCTTTGTGGCAGCTTCCACTTCCTCGTCATAATAATCTGCCACACGGTCCAGCATACTCTCCATATTGCCAGTTTCTTCTCCGATGCTTATCATATGGTAGACCATAGGAGGAAAAATTTTAGAATACTCCAGAGGCTTTGACAGCGGAACCCCTCGGGCCACCTCCTCGCTGGCATTCATCAGACATTTCTTAACAATGATATTATCCATGGTTCTGGCAGTAATCTGCAGCGCGTCAATTAAGGGAATTCCTGCCGTTATCATGGTACTAAGGGTTCTTGCCAGACCGGAAGAAGAGGATTTGATAATGAGGCTGCCAAACAGTGGAGTCCTTAAGGCAAGCTTTCCCAAAACTTCTGCGCTGGACGGATTTTTCCTTAAAGCCATAATTCCTCCTGCTGCCAATGCAATGAGAATGGCCAGCAGCCACCATTTCCTGACCATAAAGCTGCTTATACGGACCACAAACTGGGTAATTGCAGGTAACTGGGTATCCATATCCTCAAACATGGCAATGAAATTCGGCACTACTACCGTCATCATAATACTGATTGCCCCAATTGCAACAATGCAGATAACCATAGGGTAAATCATAGCCTGTTTTATCAGTCCCTTTAGTTTGGAATCCTTTTCAAAATGAAGGGCCATACGCTCAAAGGTAATTTCAAGGCTGCCGGAAGCTTCCCCTGCTTCTACCATATTTACCAGCAGGGGTGGAAATATCTTTGGCTGCCTTCCCATTGAATTAGCCAGGGTCTCTCCTTTTTCCACGGAGGCTTGTATTTCCCGGATTGCAGTTTTCATGCGCTTCTTTTCCGTCTGGTCACCAAGCATTTGCAGTGCACTGATTATGGTGACACCTGCCGACAGAACACTGGCAAACTGTCTGCAGAATACACTTAAATCCCTTGGTTTTACCCTTCCGCCGATATCGAGGTTCAAATCCCTTGTTAAGAGACTCTGTTCCTTTACGGACAGCGGTATCAATCCCTCTGCCTTTAAAGCAGATTTCACCTTTTCTTCACTGTCCCCCTCTATGGCTCCCCGTTTTTCTTTGCCTCTCTGATCTATGATTACATAGCTAAAACTCGCCAATTCAATCCCTCCCCTCTGCCATCAGAATAATTTTCTGTCCAGGGCGGCAGGCTCCTGGGCAAAGTGTATTGCTTTGTCCGCACTAATCTTCCCCTTTAAATACAAGTCATAAATAGCATCATCCATGGTCTGCATTCCGTTTTTTTTGCTGGTCTGAATAATGGATGGAATCTGGTGGGTCTTTGCCTCCCGGATTAGATTCCTGATTGCAGGTGTTGCATGCATGACCTCATAAGCTGCTACTCTACCCTTACCGTCAGCAGTCGGAATCAGCTGCTGGGAAATGACTGACTCCAGAACGGAAGCCAGCTGTATGCGTATCTGCTGCTGTTGGTGGGGTGGAAAGACGTCAATCACACGGTCAATGGTTGAGGCTGCACCGATGGTATGAAGGGTGGACAGGACAAGGTGACCGGTTTCCGTTGCCGTAATGGCTGTTGCTATGGTATCCAGGTCCCTCATTTCTCCCACTAATATCACATCCGGGTCTTCTCTCAGAGCCGCCCTCAGGGCATTGGCATAGGAATTGGTATCCAGTCCGATTTCTCTTTGGTTTACAACCGCCTTCTTATGATTGTGAAGGTATTCAATAGGGTCTTCCAGTGTAATAACATGGGTATTGTAGGTTTGGTTAATAATATCAATCAGGGATGCCAGGGTGGTGGATTTACCACTTCCTGTCGGCCCGGTAACCAATACCAGACCCCTTTTCTTCCTGGTAAGCTCTATAACAGATTCCGGTACTCCCAATTCATTTGCCTGAGGAATTACCGTTCCAACCAGACGCATAACCATTGCATAAGAACCTCTTTGTTTAAATACGTTAACACGGTACCGGCCCAGTCCCGGGATGGAGTAGGAGAAATCCACCTCCCCCTTTTCTCCGAGAACATTTTGAAAATGCTCCGCCAGAACGGACAGCACCAATGCCGCCGTATCCTCCGGTAACAGTTTATTAAAATCCAGGTCGGTCAATTCTCCGTTAATCCTTACCTTCGGTGCGATTCCGACTGTTATATGTAAATCCGATGCCCCTTTTTCCTTTGCTATGGTCAGCAGCTCTTTTATTGTAATCATCCTTCTGTACCCTACCCTAACTCTTATGGCTTACCTGCATGTCCCTGCCGGGCTTCTGATTATTATTCAAAAGATACCTTCTTCATTTCTTCTATGTCCGTAGTTCCATCCAGAACATATTTGGTAGCACTCATCCGCAGAGTATGCATCCCTTCTCTCAAGGCAATCTGCTTAATCTCTTCCGCACCTGCCCTTCTGCTGATGGCTTCCTTTAATTCCTGTGAAACAGGCATAATCTCATATACACCAATACGCCCATAAAATCCGGTATGATTGCAATGATTGCAGCCTTCCGGATTTGCCTCAAAAATCAGCTGCTCCTTATCACGGGGGATTCCAAGCAAATCCCTCTCCAGGGGTGTGGCAGGCCGTCGTATCTTGCATTTCGGACAAAGTCTTCTTACCAGGCGCTGTGCAATGACCCCTACGGTGGAATCGGCAATCAGATAAGGCTCTACCCCCATGTCCACAAGCCGGGTTATAGTACTGGCTGCACTGTTGGTATGCAGGGTACTGACCACCAAGTGTCCGGTTATGGAAGCCTTTACTGCAATTTCTGCGGTCTCGCTGTCACGGATTTCTCCAATCATGATGATATCCGGATCCTGCCTTAGTATGGAACGTAAGGCAGCCGCAAAGGTCAGCTCTGCCTTGGGGTTGACCTGAACCTGGTTTACGCCGTTGATATTTGCCTCTACCGGGTCCTCCACTGTGACAATATTGACCCCTTCCACATTCAGCCCGCTAAGAGCTGTATACAGAGTTGTTGATTTACCGCTTCCCGTCGGCCCGGTAACTAAAATCATTCCATGGGGATTTTCAAATATCCTTTCAAATCTCTTTCGCTCTTCATCCGAAAAGCCCAATTCTCTCTTATCCTTTGTCAGCCCCTCTTTTGAGGCCAGACGCATAACAGCCTTTTCGCCAAATACTGTCGGAAGGACGGAAACACGGATATCGTATTCCCTTCGGTCCACAATGTGGGTAATACGCCCGTCCTGGGGTTTTCTTTTCTCCGAAATATCCATTCCGCCGATTATTTTAATTCTTGCTATGATGGCCGGCAATAATTCTGCCTCATAGCACATAACTTCCTTTAAAACGCCGTCGACCCGGTAGCGTATTCTTACCTGCTTGCTCAATGCTTCTATATGTATATCACTGGCTCTCTGCCTAACAGCCTGTTCAATAATCTTCGTTACCAGCTGTACGATGGGCGCATTGTTCACTTCATCGCTTTGCACATTCTCGTCTTTTTCTTTGGAGGCGTACTGTTCCTGGC
This sequence comes from Anaerocolumna jejuensis DSM 15929, assembly GCF_900142215.1. Lineage (GTDB taxonomy): Bacteria > Bacillota > Clostridia > Lachnospirales > Lachnospiraceae > Anaerocolumna > Anaerocolumna jejuensis. Next base: position 617,621 of record NZ_FRAC01000006.1, read on the forward strand.
GTTCTCTGGTATATCTCTCTGCCACTTTCATAGCCTCTGCATTGCCATAATAACGGTCAATCGCTGCTGCAATATCCTTATGGGTGGTTATTACCGGTTCAACCTGATAATTTGTAACGATGGAGATATCATCAACAGCAATAATGTCCAGAGGGTCCGCCATAGCGACCCGTAAGATGCCCGGATTGCTTTTGCTGAAGGCAAAGGGAATCAGAGAATATTTTCGCAATACCGATTCATCCACCAGTGCGATAATCTCCTCCGGAATAATAATTTCTGAAAGGGTGACCATCTCCAGATTCATCTGCCGCCGAAGAGCATTGGCAATCTGCTCTTCCGTGGTAATTCCCATGTCTATTAGAGTCATACCCAGTTTTTGCTGCTTCTCTTTTTGTTTTATCAGTGCTTCTGAAAGCTGTCGTTCCGTAAGAACTCCCGCGTCCACCAGAAGGTCTCCCAACCGCTTCTTTTTTCTCCCTATAACCTGTGTCATTGTATTCAACAAATCCTTTTCCACCTTTATAAATTCGTATTTATTTTTTACATTCTTCAATACCATAAGTCATGCAAGGCAGCAGATATTCTATGTACAATTTATTAAGAGTTCTTTCCGCTTAAAGCATTCGTGAAAATATTATGCATTATTTGTAATTTATTTACTTGTGTGAGTAATTTTTAAACTGAATTCAGGCGGAATTCAGTTTAACATCAATATTTTAAAATATACAATTCAGTTTAATGTCGACGTTTTAATATGAACAATTCAGTTATATGCCAACATCATAATCTCTACCTTGCTCTAGGACTTTAGTCCTGTCCCATTATACCCAATATTAGTAAAATTTGTCAATAGCTACCAGATAAAATTCTCCATTTATTTTCAGTTATTCCCTGATTCTATTCTGGAGTAAGCTTTCCCCTTATATCCTTCTTTTTTATAACATTATTTTTCACCAAATAAATTCATATTGATATCAAAATACTCTTTGCAAAGAAACGGAAGTAAAATTGTAATGCATGGGTTTATATGGTAAAATTAAGTACGATAGCAAACTGGAATCAATCGAGCAGTTGTTGACCAAAGGTTTTTATATAATCTTATGGATAGGTAAATCTGAGACTTGGAGAATAATTATTATGATTGAGATCGTATTCAGCGATAGTGCTTGCGGAAGCCTTAAAATGGCAATGCACTATGGTGAGGGGAAATATCAAGGTGGGAGTATTGGCGTTATCGTGAGTCACGCAGATGGAAGCAAACCAACCAAAGAGGAAGTCGAAGCTGCCAGGCGAGAAGCAGAGGAAAAGGCACGCTTGGCGTGGGAGCGCGCTACTCCCTTGGGTGGAAATCCGGCAGACATCTATGGATTTAATTTGGCGCTGAGCATAGGAGATATTTCGGAGAAGCAGCCCGGTATCAAGCGGAAGCAGACGTTGGAGCACTTATACAGTGTTTATCCGAGTGACGAGGGATGTCAGGCGGCTCAGGAAATACTTAAAAGGGTAAATAAAGATTTGAAAACGGTTCAGGAACGTGCAGCAACAGGAGAATCCTTTCGAATCTGGTACAGCAATCAGCCTGATGAAATGTGTGGATTTTATTGGTTCCTGGAGCAGTTGAATCAGTGGAAGGTCGGCGGACAGGTTTCTATTGTCAAGCTCCCGGAATGGGAAGCTGAAGAAAACGGAAATATCGTGCAGAAAAGTGGCTGGGGTGAAGTGGCTCCCGAAGAATGGCATCGGTATCTTGCCTTTCAAAGACCTGTGCTTCCCGTATATAGACAAATTTGTGCATCTCACTGGCAGGAGCTTCAAAGAGAGAATGCACCTTTGCGGGCCATACTGAATGGACAGTTGGTTAGTACGTCAGAAAAACTCTATGAGCCTCTGTAACAATGCCAAAAGAACACCAACATTACTTCTGCCCCTGCTTTCCCTACGGCTGCTTTTCACTTATAACACCTTTTGCTCATTTATAACAAGCTGGAATCTTAAATTCAGCTTCTGGGCGGCTTTTTTACATAAAACCATACGCTCCAGGAATATTTCAAAATAGTCCATTACGGAAGAAAACTCTGTATCAATGGTAAGATTTAAGGTTATCTTGTTTTTTTCTTCATTTATAACAGTCTCGGCCTTTTTTACTGCATAATTCACTCTGTCATGGATATCAAAGCTGGGCAGATCACGGTTTCTCACCCTGGTGTAACGAACATCTGATTTATCTGCCAGTATAAGTGCTGCCGCCACTTCATTTACCGGAAAGGCAGTGCTTTCATCATGATTTCCGATTGCGGATATAATCACTGCAATGTCCTCAGCATCCACGCCCTGTCTGTCCAAAATACGAAATGCCATAACTGCCCCGCTCTGGGCATGGTCCACACGGTTTATCACATTGCCGATATCATGCATATAAGCAGCTATCTGCGCCAGCTCTACGGTTCTTTGGGGATATCCCATGGTCGTAAGTATATACTTCACTTTTTCTGCCACCAGACCTACATGGGCAAAGCTGTGCTCGGTATAGCCTAAAGCACCCAGAGCCTCATCTGCCTTTTGTATATATGTTTTTATCTGGGGGATCTTCTTAATTTCACTATAGGTTATCAAATCTATTACCTCCTGGAAGCCATTCTGTCTTCCTGTTATTATTTTCCCTGTAAGGCTTTTCTGATTGTTAAATTTAAGCCTGCAAAGTAAAGCCATTATAACAATAACATGCTTTCATAGCGTAAATTCTATGTAAATTTTTTCAGCTTATGCAGCTATTATTGTAGCAGATATTCACAAAAATGAAAAGAATTCCATAAAATTAAATTCTGCTGACGGTTCACTTCTCACGAAAAGTGCCTTTTTAAGCGAATTTTTACAATTTTCTTTCTGATTACCCTTTACATTTCACTTGAAAATATTAAAAAAATATGTATAATTTATTAAGTGCCTTTTAAGAAATCAGAAAGAAATTTGCAAGGAGTACTTATGAGTATTTTAAATGTAGAAAATCTCACCCATGGCTTTGGTGACAGAGCTATTTTTAATAACGTATCTTTCCGCCTTTTAAAGGGGGAACATATCGGATTGGTAGGTGCCAACGGAGAGGGTAAATCCACTTTCATGAACGTTGTCACCGGAAAACTGATGCCGGATGAAGGAACCATACAATGGGCCAAGAATGTCAGGGTGGGATATCTTGATCAGCACTCCGTTTTGGAGAAAGGAATGACTATCAGGGAGGTCTTAAAATCTGCTTTTTCCTATCTCTTTGAACTGGAGAAGAAAATGAATGATTTATGCAATCAAATGGCTGATGCAGATCCCGATACCCTTATGGGTATTATGGAGGAGTTTGGTACCATACAGGAAGCTCTTGATAATAATAATTTTTATATTATAGATACAAAGGTGGATGAAATCAGTCACGCCTTAGGTCTTGATGCCCTTGGCCTTGATCTGGATGTGACAGAGCTTAGCGGCGGACAGCGTACCAAGGTACTTCTGGGAAAGCTGTTATTAGAAAAGCCGGACATTCTATTGTTGGATGAGCCTACCAATTACCTGGATACGGTGCATATCGAATGGCTGAAACGCTATCTGATTGACTATGACAATGCCTTTATCCTTATCTCCCACGATATCCCTTTCCTGAATAGTGTAATAAATATTATCTATCATATGGAAAATGCAGATCTGACACGCTATGTGGGAGATTATGATAAATTTACAGAGGTTTATGAGGTAAAGAAAGCCCAGTTAGAAAGTGCCTACAAAAGACAGCAGCAGGAAATAAACGAGCTGCAGGACTTTGTTGCCAGAAACAAGGCAAGGGTTTCCACCAGAAATATGGCGATGTCCAGGCAAAAGAAGCTGGATAAAATGGAGGTCATTGAACTTGCCAGGGAAAAGCCCAAGCCAGAATTTTACTTCAAAGAAGCAAGAGCCTCGGGAAGATTCATTTTTCAGACAGAGCATCTTGTAATTGGTTATGACGAGCCTCTGTCTAAGCCACTGACACTTACCATGGAACGCGGGGACAAAATCGTATTAAAGGGAGCCAATGGTATCGGCAAGACCACCTTGCTTAAGAGCATCATCGGCCTTATTCCTCCTATTGAGGGCAAGGTCGCTTTAGGCGATTACCTGTTTAAGGGATATTTTGAGCAGGAAATGAGCGGCGCCAAGAACAATACCTGTATTGAAGAAATATGGCGTGAATTCCCCTCCTATTCCCAGTATGAGGTACGTTCTGCCCTGGCAAAATGCGGCCTTACCACAAAGCACATCGAAAGCCAGGTAAGGGTCTTAAGCGGCGGTGAGCAGGCCAAAGTACGCTTATGCAAGCTGATTAACAGGGAAACCAATATTTTATTACTGGATGAGCCTACCAACCATCTGGATGCCGATGCCAAGGATGAATTAAAACGTGCTCTTATGGAATATGGCGGTAGTATTCTTCTTATCTGCCATGAACCTGAATTTTACGAAGACTTTGCAACCAAGGTATGGGATTGCTCCAGCTGGTCTACCAGAATATAAAAAAAGTAAGGCGGTTGTTCAACCGCCTTTTTCGATTCCTATCACTCAGTCGTTTTTTTTGTACTGTTAAAGATATAAAACTTACTGAAAACATAATTAATTATAATAACGATTACAGCCAGTCCTGCCTTTACAGCCATGTTGTTCCACATAAGGAGACTAACAAAAAGAAATAAGCCGCCTTCCTCCACTCCAAGGGAAAAAAGCCTTGCAAGGAAAAATTTCATCATCTTGTACAGCTCTTCCTTTACTGCAGTTCTCTTATCCCGAAATACCCAGCCTGCATTTATAAAATAGGCAAAGGTTACAGCAATCACCCAGGCTATAATATTGGCAATGAGATGATTCATCATGGCCCAGTAGCATAGCACATAATAGGTGGCCATATTAACTGCCGTCGTCATGCCTCCGGCAATGACATAGACAATGGTCTCCCGGTTTATTAATTTATCAGCCATGCTGCGCATGTCAATTTGTTTCATCCTATTTATCCTCTTGGGATATCGCAGGCTTATCTGCGATACAGCCACAACTATAAAATGAGTGAAAGATTCCGCATGTGGCACCCTTATCTTTCTAATTTTCTTTTTCTGTTTATATTCAGGGTTCCACTGTCACATTTCCGCCCAACCGCCAAAGGGATACCTTATATTCCCCATTATTCTCAAGTAGCTGTAACCAATAATCGATAGTAGCTTTATCCGCATACCACACCTCATGGTTTTTTCCCGCCTTATCAGTATAGGAAAATACAACACATCGGCTTCCGTCATCCCTCTGTGTTTCTGCGCCATAATCCTTTTTTATTAAAATGGCTTCCTCTTCCGTCAGCTGTTTGACAGCTCCGCCCTCCTCAAAGTCAAAGCCTCCTGTTGCTAAGGCAAAATTCACATTATGAAAGCCCTTCATCTTCTGTACCATCTCTTCTAAAAAGGGCTTGTCCGCCTTAGGTCCCGGCTGGGTCCCGTAGCCAAATAAATTATAGCACATTATAACATATTCCGGTCCTTTGGGAAAGGCTGCCTCATCCACCGGTGCATTGGGCTCAAGGAGTATTCTTACCTTCAGACCTTTTTTTGATGCCTGCTGATACAGCTCCTCTGCAAATTGGGTAAAATAATGCCAGAGCGTCTTATCCTCACGGATCGCTTCATAATCGATTTCGATGCCGTCATAGCTGTCCTCCCCTGCCATGGATAGAATATCTGCAATATGCTTGTCCCTGCTGTTTTTTGTCTCCAGCAGCTGATACAAAAGCTCCGTATCCTTCAGCTTTGAGGTACCGTCATTCATTCTGATGTCATTGACAAAGGTCAGATAGCTTTTAAACCGTTCCTTGCCGTATTTCTGCTTCACCTTGCTATAAGTATCTTTCACTTCCTCCGGAAGAAAAAGTGAATGATCCTCCTTAAAATAGGAAGCGAAATAACACAGTGTTCCGATATTTTTACCCCTGTCAGAAAGTTCGGTCAAAATATCCGAATCCCAATAAACAATCCACCCGGATATCTCCCTCTCCTTCTGTCCTTTAGAGGCTGCGTCAGAATTATCATCCGCAGGGCCGGTATTTTCCCCGGAGCTTACCGGATTTTGCCCCTTATCCTTTTGTTCCTTGCTATCCCTGGTACTGCAGGCTGTCATAAGTACTGCTATCATTATAAGTGCAATAGGAAGCAGTTTCTTTTTCATTCCATCCTCTTTCCTGAATATCCGATCTTTGAACTATTTTAACACATCAGAGCGCTTTAATAAACCAATTTATAAGGTGATTCCATTTATTTTTAATCTCATATTGTGTTTTATCCATACCCTTTAAACGGTTATCGTATAATGCTGTATTCTGTTTCTCATTATTCCAGATTACAAGCTCATGGAATACACCGTCGTAAACATCATCCGCAATATTGCGCTGGCTGTAGCCATATTCCCCCCAGGCTGATTCCAGGTAAACATATCCCGGCTGCGTGTTTCCGACTGCTATCTTTTCTGCTGCTGTTCTGCCGTCTATCTTAACCGTAAGGCTGTTTCCTTCCAATATGATATCGACCTTCCTGTTTCCGGCTTCATTAATCTGGATATCCGGAAGATAAGGCTCTGCTCCTTGGCGGACACTCTTTGCCTCTTTGTTATCCGGATTTTTCTGCTCCTCCATACTTGTCTTGGTCCCAAAGGCACTGCTTCCATCCTTATATACCTTGTATTCCTCTTTTAGTGCTTCCTGTTCGTTTTCCTCAAGGGATTGAACCGACTTGCCGTCAAATTCATCCAGATTGAGCTTCAGAAGGTTTTTACCGTTTTCCTCTACAAGGAGATAATTATTCTGCAGCCTGACAGCGGTATATCTGCTAAGCTTTTCATCCGCTCTTAAGTAAACTGCCTGGGAGCCCAGCTTATTTCCTGTTAAGGTTACGGAAATATTCAGATTCTTATAATCCTTGCTATCCTTTAGACGAAGCAGACCGTTGCCCTGGGACTCGGAGGTCAGGATAATATCGGAGGCCTTAAATTCAGCAGCTCCCTTTACCGTCTCCCAGTTCTTCCTCCTTTTTTCCTCCCCATTGACAAATTGTAGCTCTGCTTTTGTATCGTCCTTTATCCGCATAAGCAGATGATTGGGGTACCAGTACGGCTGGGGCTGCATTCTTGTAAGATCATAAAGACTGCTCTCCGTTGTATTATAGGAGTAACCTTCCCGGTTAAAGTTCATGGCAAAAAGCTTCTTTATCCATTCCTCATTTATTTCACTTACTTTATCGTTGTTAGCAAAGCTGCCTGTGTTGGAATGCATCAGTACATAGACCTCCGGCACATTTTTCAGCTTCTTGGTATAGATTGTATCCACCAGGCGGTAATCACCGCTGATACGCTCCTTCATTTCCTCATAGCTTTCTTTCGGTATACCATAGGCATCCCGGATAAAATCCATAAGATACTGGTTGTAATTCCGCCCCAGGTATTTTCTTACCTTTACATATTCCAAAGAGTTCAGTTCCCCCAGATAGTTGTTATAGCGGTCAAAGACATTAATATAGGAAAGCCGGTATCCGTTGGTGCCAAGCTCCCAAAAGCTGCTGTCATCCAGGTTCAGCAAATCCTTCGGTGTAAGGAATTTAAAATCCCTGCTGCCGAATTTATCTCCATAGCTTAGCATGGTCCCTTTAAAATTATACTTTTCCATTATCTTCTGGGCAAAGATGGCCGTATCCCTGCGCCCGTCTTCAAACATCAGAAACAGGGCCTTCCTGGGTAAGGCTTTCCCCTTTTGATAATAGTCCAGTACATCCTGCTGGGTAATCGTTACATAGCCGTTATCATACAGGGCCTTTAACTGTTCCTCAAGCCTGCTTACGCTTATCATGCTGGAGGTTCCCTCACGGTCCACCGCAATATAGGAAACAGCTATAAACCCGTCCTCCTGATTGCTTCCAAGCTCCACCTTTGATTCCTTATAGGGCTGGTAGCTTTTCATGGTAAATAAAGCCCTTATTACCACCACCGCTAAAATAATTAACAGTACTGCTTCCAGTATGCTTCTGATTATTTTCCTCTTATCCTTGTCAAGGCGTTTTTTCTTCATATCAAATTCACCACCATTTATTCAACTTTGCAGTACTGCACACGTTTCATTATCCTCCGCTTAACCGCCTCTGTCTTCTTTCCTCTTTCTTTTTCTGTTCCTTTACGTCACTTGGGGTCATTCGTGTTCCCCAGGTGGATTTCCAAAAAGTAAACCATGCAACCGGCATCTGCCACAGCAGGACTGCTTCATAGAACAGACAGAATACCATACCGAACAGCCAGGTGGTACTCTTTCGTAAGAACAACTGTGCCACGCTCATGAGAAAAGCCATTAGCAGAATACCGACTATAAAGGTTTTGGGAAATACCCGGTGAACAAGAGGGACATAAAATAAGTTATAGGTAACGACGATGGGAGCCAGAATGGGCACCAGCAGGCCGATATAAAAGGTCAAGGCTGCAAAGGGCTCCTTTTTCCACATAAACTTGCCGGCAAGCAGGGATTCCCTGAGCCAGGAACGTTTCCAGCGCATCTGCTGCTTTAAAAAAACCTTATACTGATTTGGCACTATGGTAGAACAGATTGCCGAATCCTGATAGACCGTCCGGTATTCCTTTAAAACAATGTTCGTCATGGCCCTGTCATCACCGAAGGTGGCTTTTTGCCTCAGAAATCTTTGGTTCAGCCATTCCTCCTTATGCTTTAGGACAATTTCCTTCCGGTAGCAGGCAAGGGGGCCGGATAAACAGGTAACCGTATCAAAATAGCTTTCGGATGCCTTCATGATACGAAAAGCTATGTAATAACGTACCGATTGCATCTTCGTCAGAATGTTGGTATAGGTATTAGCTACATCCGTTCTCCCTGCCACCCCTCCTATTTTAGGGTCTTTAAAAGGCGCCACCAGATACCGGAGGGCAAAGGGATTTAAAAAGCTGTCCGAATCTACAAAAACTATCAAATCATGCTTGGCCTCCATGGCTCCTTTGGCAAGAGCCTCTCTTTTACCGGAATTCTTTTCCTGTACAATATACTTTATACGGCTGCTGATTTCAAATTTTCCGTCTTCCTGCTTCAGCTTCTCTATGATTTCTTTTATTTTTTCTACGGACCTGTCCGAGGAACAGTCATCTATTACGATTACCTCCAGCTTATCAATGGGGTAATCCTGGTTGATACAGCTTAATATGGTCTTTTGAATCCATTCCTCTTCATTAAAGCAGGGTATCAATATACTTACCCCGGGAGTGTAATTCACATCAACTGGAACTTCCCGGTACATAAATCCGAAAAAATATTTACTCAGCAGAAAGGCAGCCGTTACAATACTGTATAGATAAAGCCATTTATTAAATTTAAAATAGATGATGCTTTCCGCCCTCATCAAGGCAATGAAAGCAACAATAACAAACATCAGAAAGCTTGATATCATCAGGATGTATCGGTTCTTTTTCTTTCCGGAATAGACCGACAGGCCCTCATGGAACTCCATACCGCAGTAAATACCGTCTTCAAACTCCTGTACCCTGGCTATTTTAGCCGGCATTTTAACCTTCATTTCCATTCCTTCCGGCATGGTACCCGGAAGGATTTCAAACTTGATCAGGAGGCTGTCCGCTTCCTGTATTGCCGTTAAAATAGCTTTATCCTCCAGCCGTAAGAGAATCCCTGTCATAGAAATATCAATGCCCCGGCAGATAATTTTTGACTTTTTCTTATTTTTTATACAGGTGATTTCCACCTCATAGTTAACCTGATACCGGATTCCCGCCTGTTTATTCTCAATAAAGTCATTTACATTCTGGGTAGTCTCATTGACATAGCCATTGCCCCGCCTGTCCGTATTGGTACGGGTCCTGGTTTTGTCAGGCACATTGGAAAGCAGTCTCCTGTCTTCCTTTTCCCGTAAAAGAATGTTCTTTACGTCCTTATCTTTACCTTTCAATAATCTCATACAATCGTTATCCTCATCTGCTGCTTATTTGCTGCCAGGCGGAATTCCGCCGGATGGTATTATTCCTCCGTAAGATACCGGCTCAATCTGGCAAAGCTGTAGCCCCTCTCTAAAAGCTTTGGAATAACCATATCCAGAGCTTCGGCAGTTATATCATTCCTGTTGTTCGGTGTACTGCTGTCATCGGACATATGCATGACAATTACACTGCCGTTTTGAAGAGTCCGTACAGAACCATCTTCGTCCTCTATGCCGTTAAGTATTTTATCAGCCAGTTCTTTTGCATCCTTTGCCGCATAGTCATGTGGGTCGAAATCACCGCTGACAATATGGGAAAATCCCGTATCCAGAATAGTTTCCATCCCCCTCTTACTCATAGCCAGTGTCGGAGGCCTGAATATTGTAGTCAGTGCAGATTTTCCATTAATCTGTACATCACCGATGACAGATACTAATTTTTTATAGGAAAGCTGTAAATCCAGCTTTCTTTCTGCTGCCTCTTTCTCGGTGATAGAGGTATATTCTCCATTAATATCATCTTCATCCAGCTTTGTATTGGAGTCAGCAAAGGGAAGATGCTGATTCGTATGGCTTCCTACATCATGGCCGTCTTCTGCAATTGCACGGAGAAGATTCGGATTGGACTCCAAATAATTGGTCCGGATAAAAAAGTTTCCTTTAACATTGTATTTCTGAAGGACATACAGCAGCTGATTAATCGGCTTATCTGAACCCCAGTCATCAAAGGTCAGGAATAGAACCTTATCCTTCGTAAAGGTACCCGTCTTATTTAACCCTTCCAATTCTTCCGTTGTAAATCCGGGCAGGGCGCTTGATACAATGTCCGGGTTTCCTATATATCTCTTACTTAAGGTATCGAGCACAGCCTCCTCGCTGAGGTTGTTCAGATGTCCTGCATATATACGGTTTTGTAAGTCCGCCAGCACACTGCCCGGCGCAACCGGATACCTATAAACCTCCTTGCTGTAAAGCAGTTCCTTTAAAGGTTTTATCTGATAGGCGGCAGCAGCCTTTCCCTTTTCCTGGTATGCGACCGTATTAACTCTTCTGTCCGTAAAGTCCAGGAGAAGCTTTCCGATTAATTCCGGGTTTTCATAATAATCGAGGCGGAAGTAAACGATTTCTCCTCTTTTGGCACTGATATTTCCATCATTGTATATGCGGCTTACTACCTCCTCAAAGGTTCCCTGCTTACCAATGGCCGAGTTTACAAAATTAACATCCTGCCAAAGAATAGTGCATCCCGTACTGGAAATAGCCTCCCGCATTCCCTTAGGCATATCAATGACATAAGGGCAGCGTACCAGTGCCGGCTTCTGACCGCAGATTTTTTCCACCGCATTCCGTACAGACAGAATACTCATGCCTACCGTATTAAAATCCTCTCCCTTTGAAGGATTCAGACAGATTTCAATCTCATGCCCGGCATCGGCTATCTTTTTTATCTCATTGCCGTATTTCCTGGTTTCTTCTTCCGTAACAAAGAAAGTTCCTTTTGCTCCAAGCTTATCAAGCTTATTTAATACATCCTTCAGGACCTTGGTATTGCTGATACCGGTGAAGGTATAGCTTAAGGCTTTTTCCGTAGTATAGACAGCCTTCACTTCCGCTGCCAGCTTTCCCTTGTTTGCCGCCCGGAGCTGTTTTAGCATAGCCTTCGCCTTGTCACTGTCCCCATTACCCTCAGAGTTTGTCTTTCCGTTATTTGCATTGCCTTTGCTGCCTGAGGTCTTTGCAGGATCACTATTCTTTACAACCATTATTGAATGCTTTGCAAACAGAGTCTTCACACTGGTGAACCGGTAATTCTGCTTTTCTGCCAGCTTGTAGGTTCCTGATACTGCCTGCAGCAAATCATCATGGCCATTCAGCCAAAAGAATATGATATCCCCGTTCTTAAAACCATTTTTATAATATTTCATGATATCCTGTAAGGACATGGTATTATCGGTTATGGGGTTCTTGCTGTAAGAGACAAGCTTATATCCCAGTGCGGAAGCAGCCTCTCTTACCGTATCGTTATATTTGCCGTACACCGGCATAAAAATATCCGTCGAAATTCCATAATTATCTTTTAGTATCTTATCGCATTTATAGATCTCAAAGCAGACCTCATTGAAACCCCTTTGGGTAACATCCTTCCCCGTCAGGCCGCCGTTACCGATTTGATGCCCCTGCTCAAGGATTATTCTGATTTCATTTCCGTAATTCAAAAGGTCGTCCCCGGTTACAAAAAAGGTAGCCTTTAAATGATTCTCTTTTAAAAATCTTAGTATTTCCTTTAACTTTTCTTCGTTTCCAATCCCTCGGAAGGAAAAAGAAAGCAGATTTTCATCTGTTGCAATTCTGGTATAAACCTCCGCCAGCTTTCCTTTGTTCTTCTCACGGTATGACTGAAAGTCCTTCGCAAAATCTCCGTCCTTATAGTTATTGATATCTGCCGTAAAAACGGTTTCCGCTTTTGTCTCGCTAAGTGCTTTTAAAAGCCAGCCGACTACCTGGATTAACTTCTCCTCCTGGGACAGGCTGTTATCCTGCTCTTCGGTACTTACCCCGGCCTGCTTGTCCACCGCCGGTTTTTCGTTCTTTTTACTGTTGGAATATTCATCCTTTTCCAAAGGACCATCCAGCTTAACCGTCAATATTGTTCCATAATCCAGGGCTTTTACATAATCCAGGACCTGTTCATAATTTTTAAAGCTTTGATAGCTTAAGTAGAGGGTGCCGGTTACAACCCTTTCATTGCCGGAAGCATAAGCCGCCTGCAATACATTGTCCGTATATTCCGTGGAATTGCACATTAACAGCTCCGGTACCTTTCCCGTTATCTCTTTCAGGATATTATTGGTTCTGCAAAAATCTGTTACCAACTCTTTCTGACTTTCCTTCTCCAGGTTTTTCTTTCCGGTCAGTGTATTGCTTTCTACCCTGTGACCGTCCTTTACCATTTTCTTTACGATAGCGGAATCCTCCGCAGCCTGGATACCCGGAAGAAAGAAGGTGCCCTTTATGCTATATTGCTCCAATAATTCAAGGATTTTACTGCTGCTCGCCGTATTGCCAAGACCTTTAAAATTCAGGGCCATTACTTTTTCCGTGGTCTGAACACCGGTAATGGTCTCTGATTTCTTTGCATCCTTTTTTAATTTTAATAATGCCTGCTGTATATCTTCGGAAGCATCAAACCTTTTATCCACCGGTTGAGCCTTTTCTTTATTCTTCAGCTTAAAGACAAGTATACCGGCGCACCCGATACTGGCACACAGTATCAGGATAATAATGATAATCCAGTTTTTCCTTTTTATTTTCATAAACCACCCCTGTTGTTTTATAAGCTCCAGTATGTATAGCCCCTGCTCTCCAGTTCCTGTTTGTCAAACATTCCCTTTATATCTATGATTACCTTTTTATCATTTGCCATGTTTTTAAACATCTTGTCAAGGTCATTGACAGTCAGCTTCCTGAATTCCTTATGGGCAACTGCAAAAATCAGGCAATCCGCCTCTTTTACTTCTTCCAGCTCAACCAGCTTACACAGATAATGGCTTAAGACCTCATTCCTGTCCGCCGCCGGATCGGTAACGGAAATATCAGCCTGATACTCCGAAAGCCTGTTTACGATATCCATGACCTTGGTGTTGCGTATATCGGGACAGTTTTCTTTGAAGGTTATCCCCATGACATAAATCTTTGTGTTTTTAATCAATTTATCAGCCTGAATCAGCTTTTTGACAGTGACATCAGCCACAAAGCTTCCCATGCCGTCATTAATTCTTCTGCCTGCCGTTATAATCTGGGAATGGTAGCCAAAGCGTTCTGCCCTGCTGATAAAATAGTAAGGGTCAACGCCAATACAATGGCCTCCCACCAGGCCCGGTGTAAACTTAAGGGCATTCCATTTTGTTCCCATGGCAGTTAAAACCTCTCCCGTAGAGATGCCCATTCTTTCAAATGCCATGGCTATTTCATTTAAAAATGCTATATTAATATCCCGTTGTGCATTTTCTACCAGCTTGGCAGCCTCCGCCACTTTAATACTGCTTGTCTTAAATACACCGGCATCTATTATCATTTCGTATACTCCGGCAATCAGCTCCGTTGTCTCATAGTCCATGCCGGATACGATCTTTACAATATTGGTTAACCTGTGTTCCTTATCTCCCGGGTTAATCCGTTCAGGCGAATAGCCAATCCTGAAATCCACTCCGCAGTGAAGTCCCGAATACTGCTCCAGAACCGGTACGCATATTTCCTCTGTCACTCCGGGATATACGGTAGATTCAAATACTATAATACTTCCCTGCTTCAGATTTCTTCCGATGATTTCACAGGCATCTGTTATAGGAGTCAAATCAGGTGTTTTATCATCATTAACCGGTGTAGGAACGGCAACAATGATAAAATCTGCCTCTTTCAGCTTCGCTTCCTCTGCCGTAAATTCAGCCGGGCAATCTTTCAGCTCTTCCTTTCCAACTTCTCCGGTCGTATCCAGCCCCTTCCGGTAATCTTCTATTTTCTTTTCATTAATGTCAAAACCAATGGTAGGGATTTTTTTAGAAAAGGCCACTGCAATAGGCATTCCAACATATCCAAGCCCTACAACAGCAACCTTAATTGATAAATCATTTATCTTCTCTGTCAGACTTTTTATCATTTTACACATTCCTCTGCAACATATTTTTCCATACGTCAATAGTACTTTGTACCTAGCTGTTACTATACAGTATAAATCGTATTTTGTCAATCATTGTAAGGATAGTAATTATTATTATTTATTTTAGATTTTTTTGTCTATTATAGAAATAAAACCTCAAGATATCTGTCAATTCATCCTGCTTTAGAATAATAATTATTATTATCTTATTCCAGAACTTATTATAGAGCTGTGCACTGAACATATTCTAAACAACTGTTAATTTTATGAAATAAATAAGACTGTTGCATCCTGCCTTAAATACAGAAGGAGCAATTTGTTTTCCCTTCACACACCGGCTTCAGGACACATCATCAGATCTGCATATGTTAATCGGACAAAAATTGTTCGGTTTACACATATAAATCTGGTAACAGGTCTTTCAGACAGTGCATTACAGAGAAATCAAATTGCTCCTTCTGTAAGTTAAGTTATTTGCAGCAGCCTCTTTTATAATTCCCGCTCAATATCAGATATCCCTGAATTCCTTCTCAAAATTCTCCCGTAATTTTTTTAATGCCTTTTTCTCGATTCTTGATACATAGGACCTTGAAATCCCAATTTTACTTGCTATTTCACGCTGTGTTACTTCTTCCTGTGCATTAAGGCCGTAACGCATTTCGATAATCTGCTTTTCCCTTTTACTCAGAACCTTATTGACCAGTTCATAAAGCCTTTTAACATTCCCCTGCAGTTCTATATCTTCTATGATATCGGATTCCGAGCTTTCTATGATATCCAAAAGATTAATCTCATGCCCCTCCTTGTCAGAACCAATGGGTTCATAGAGGTACACTTCCTTTGCCTGTCTTTTTCCGCTTCTTAACATCATAAGCAGTTCATTATCAATACACCTTGAGGCATAGGTGGCTAGCCGTATTCCTTTATCCGGGTCAAAGGTGTCGATTGCTTTTATCAAACCAATTGTGCCAATGGATATTAAATCATCTATTTCTCTATCCGCCGTATTGTATTTCTTAACAATATGCGCTACCAGGCGGAGATTACGTTCAATGAGGATATCCCTTGCTTCTTTGCTGCCTTCCATGCATTGGCACAGGATTTCCGTTTCTTCCTTGGCGCTCAGTGGCTTTGGAAAAGATTTCACTCTAAAAGCACCTCAACGATTGGGGTTTATTATTAATTTATGCCCTGTGCCTTACTTAAGTGCCTTTCCTAATAAAAGATTTTTGTAATTATTTATTCCTTATGCCTTTTCCCCTGATTCAGCCCTTGTACGCTGCCTCTATTTCCGACTTGAAGCTGTCCCAGCCCACTCTGTTGATTGCCCCACGAAAGCGCTCGCCCGGTCTGGCATGCTTCTCAAAAAATGCCAAAGCCGTATCAGCCACACGAAAGAGCGTTTCTTTATCGCGAATAATTGGTATAAACTGCTCTCCTTTGGCAATCATGTTTCCAAAAGTCCCGCCAAAAGTAAGAAGATATCCCGGATTGCCCTTCCAGGCATGAAAGGGACAGACCTTGGCACACCTACCGCAATTGCTGCATTTATCCACATCGCGCAAAATTTCGCTGCCGCTCTGTGTTAAAGCGCCTTCCCGGCAGGCCTTAATGCACACACCGCAGAGAGTACAGGCATTGGGAATCCATTCAACTGTAAGACCGCCTTTGACACCAAAGTCGTTTTCTTCGGCCTTAAGACAGTTGTTCCTGCAGCCGGTTATTCCTATTTTGAATTTGTGAGGCAGAACTCTGCCAAAATACCTGTCAGAAACTTCAAGGGCCAGGGCATAGGTGTCAATGCAGCCTGAAGGACAGACCCTGCTGCCCTGGCAGGCCGTGACCGTGCGGACATGAGGACCGCACACGCTTGTATTTACGCCTCCTGCCTCCAGTTCCTTCTTAACTGCCTCCACATCCTCCAGCTTGATAAAGGGAATTTCCACGCTCTGGCGGGAGGTAAGGTGCACATGCCCGTCTCCATACTTTTTGCTTATTTCAGAAATTGTTAAAAGCTGTTCTGAACTTAAGTTTCCGCCCACCACCTTCAGCCGCAGGGAGAAATTGTCCTGTTGTACCTGGCGCATAAATCCTTCATCCTTCAGGGCTTTGTAATTAACTGCCATATCAGTCACCTCTTTCCTGAAATTCTGCATTATTTTCATTATTTTCCCATACCGGAATCTTATGGTATTTTCCGAAGGCCGGGGGCTGGCCTGCCTCCAGTTCATTTCCGTATCTGTCAAGGAGGGGATACCTGGATTCACGTGAGCCAAAGCCTTTAAATATGCCGTTGCGTATATTGGCAACAACGGAATCCGCCGCCAGGTCAAAATCCCCCGGATATTGATACCCCTCACCATTCAGGGGCAGTTCATCCCCTTTTTCATAGGTGACCGGTGACGGACTGTGCCGCAGAATGGTATGGATATCAGGATGGTAATAAAACTGGTCAAAAAGGTTGACTTTCAGTTTCATGGAATCCTCCCTAAGGAAAACATCATCCGGCTTCTGCTCACCGACACTCTCAAGGATACCGCAAGCTGCCGTAACATGACTCACCCGGTCTATTAAAATCAGTTCCCCCAGGGTTTTGTGTAAACAAAATTCATCCAGCACCGCCTGCTCGGAGAGTACAATCCCGCACCGGGCAATTTCATTTTTTGAAAGGGAATCGGCAGGAAGCAGCATACCATTGTTTACATCCACCTTATGGCGGATATCCGTGACAATGGCGGGCAGCAGTTTAGTTCCCAGCTTAACCCAGTACTCCTTGCCGGGAATCAGTTCTTGTTCATCCATCCATAACAGGGTGGCAGAAAAGGAATTTGCAATTTTTAATTCCGCCTCCCATGCCAGCACACATCCCCTTGAAATATCCACTTCCCTGTCCAGCTGAATGGTTACAGGCTGCCCCAGTTCCCCCTTGTCTACTTCCTTGTTTCCAAGATGAATTGATTTGACTACCGCAATTTCACCGCTGGGCAGAACAGTAATCCTGTCACCGGTACTGACCCTTCCTGCTTCAATCTGCCCCTGAAAGCCGCGGAAACTGCGGTCGGGGCGGCAGACCCTCTGTACGGGCATATAAAAACCGGCTTCCGGCAGGCTTCCGGAAATATCCACTGTTTCCAAATGTGCTAAAAGAGTGCTGCCCTGATACCAGGGCATCTTACCGGAATGCACTGTGACATTGTCTCCCTCGGTGGCGGAAACAGGAATTATAACGGTATCCTGCAGTCCCAGCTCTGCCTGAAGCCTTCCGATATCTTCTGAAATTGCAGCAAAGGTTTTTTGATTATATTTGATTAAATCCATTTTGTTTACAGCAAATACAAAATACCGGATACCCATCAGTGCACAGATGCGGGCATGACGGCGGGTCTGCTTCAGAACTCCCAGGGAAGCATCCACTAAAATCACCGCCAGGTCGGCAAAGGAAGCCCCTACTGCCATATTCCGGGTATACTCCTCATGGCCGGGAGTATCCGCTACAATAAAGCTCCGCTGTTCGGTGGTAAAATAACGGTACGCCACATCTATTGTGATTCCCTGCTCACGTTCGGCCATCAATCCGTCCAGCAGCAGGGAATAATCAATTGCTCCGCCACGGCTCCCGACCTGACTGTCCAGCAGCAGTGCCTGTTCCTGGTCGGCATACAAAAGCTTGGAATCGTATAAAATATGACCGATCAGCGTGGATTTTCCATCGTCCACACTGCCGCAGGTGATAAACTTTAATAACCCGTTTTCTGCATTGCTCATTAAAAGTATCCCTCCCGTTTCCGCCGTTCCATACTTCCTGCCGCTTCCTTATCAATTACCCTGCTGGTACGCTCCGAGGTCACGGCGGAAAGTGTCTCGGCTATCACCTCATCCAGGGTATCTGCCTCCGACTCCACTCCGCCGGTCAGAGGATAGCAGCCCAGGGTACGGAAGCGGATTTTCTTAAGCTCCGGAGTCTCCCCCGGCTCCAGGTGCATCCTGTCATCATCCACCATAATAATATTATCGTCCCGGTATACCACCGGGCGTTCAGCGGCAAAATACAGGGGGACAATGTCTATATTTTCCCGGCGGATATATTGCCAGATATCTTTTTCCGTCCAGTTGGAAATAGGGAACACCCTCATACTTTCACCCTTGTTCATCCGGGTGTTGTATAGCTTCCACATTTCCGGCCGTTGGTTTTTGGGGTCCCATGCGTGATGTTCATTCCGGAAGGAAAAAATCCTCTCTTTTGCACGGGATTTCTCCTCATCACGCCGCCCTCCTCCAAAGGCTGCCGTAAATTGGTATTTCGTCAGTGCTTCTTTCAGGGCCTGTGTTTTCATAATGTCGGTGTAGGCCGCACCGTAATCAAAGGGATTAACCCCCCTGGCAATGGCATCTTCATTGCGGCAGACCAGCATCTGAATCCCCAGCTCTTTTGCCTTTCTGTCCCGGAATTCAATCATTTCACGAAACTTCCAGCTTGTATCGATATGCAGAAAAGGAAAGGGTGGTTTTTCGGGGTAAAAAGCCTTCATGGCCAGATGGAGCATGACGGATGAATCCTTTCCAATGGAATACAGCATGACCGGACGCTCGCACTCGGCGGCTACTTCCCGGAAAATGTAGATGGCCTCAGCCTCCAGTTTATCTAAATGTGTTAGTGGCATATGCTTCACTCCTAATATTTATTTGCATCACGGCTGTCTAAGGTAATGATTTGTTTTTCTCCGTCAGGCATCGTGATTATCCAATGCAGCAGGGTATTTTCCCTGCGGACAGTAAGTCTTCCCCCCAGGCCTCCCGCATCCTCTCCCAGGAACATGGCAATTGCCTGCACCGGGCATTCCTTGACACAGGAGGCACAGCCCCAGCAACGCTCTGCATGGGAAATGAATGCCTTACCGGTATCCCCCAGCCTTATCAGGGTGCCCGGACAGATTTGCGCGCACTGACCGCATCCAATACAAATCTCCTTGGAAATCTCAATGCTCATATTTTCCTCCCTCCTGCACCAATGGCCGGAAAATCATATTCAGCTTCCCATCCTCCAGCCTGGAATTTACATACAGCTTCCATTTATCACTGCTATCGGGATAATCCGTATACTCGGCAAAGCTATGCCAGCGGGTTTCTTTACGGGCAGCCAGATGGGCTATTACCGATCTGCAGAGTGTAAGACGTTCCTGCAGTTCTAATATGTAGACCAGCTCCTGCATCCCTGATGCTCCCAAAAGGCCGGATTGCTGTTCCAGCTTACGGATTCTGTCTTCAGCTATAACAAGAGACTTTTCTGAAAAGCGGTAATTAGAGCCAATTCCGCCTGCATACTCATCCATGACAGCCTGCATGGCTTCCTCCAATTCATCCGTAGTGCAGGGGGCCTGCGTGGAGTTTAAAAAGCCCTCCAGCCGGCGTTTCTTATTACAAGCCTCTTCCATATCTGGTGGAGTTATTTCACTCCCACTCCCGTTGCTTACCTCAAACCTGTCTGTGGTATTGCCATTGATAGTGGACTGTGAAAATGTTCTATCTTCACATTTGCTCCCGTTATGTCCCTCGGATTTATCTGCGGTATTGCCATTGATTATGGACTGCGAAAATGCTTCACTTTCACACCTTATATAGCCGGCTGCCGACTTTGCTGCAATTTCACCCTCTGCAAAGGCCCCTGTCACATATTTCTGGGGACAGCCCCCGGCAACATCTCCCGCCGCATATAACCCTCTGATGGTGGTCTCTCTGTTCACATCCACCCAGTAACCACTGGCGGTATGCCCGCCGACTATATAGGGCTCGGTACCCTCGATTTCCACATTTTTTCTGCCGGGTGTCTGCCTGCTTTCAATCCAGCGAAGAGTTTGACCGGGCGCCATATTAAGATAGGCTTTCTGCAAATCCTCCTCCTGGGTTTTGGTAATGCCTGCCGTTCGCAGATAGCATGGACCCCGTCCTTCCAGGTTCTCCGTCACCGTACCATATACCCTTTGGGAGGTGGTAATTCCATATTTTTGCTCATATACTTCACCTAGGGCATTGATCTGCCTTGCCCCCACCCCCTGGGCCAATGTCCCGGTGGGAGCAATGGTATCCTTGCACCGAAGGGCTATAAAGCGCATTTCAAGGGTAGTCATTTCTGCACCGCCACGGATGCCCATTGCATACCCCGCACCTGTATTAAAGGGCGGGTACCACATTTTATGACGGGAAAATCCGGGATGGTTGGGCCTATATAATCCGGACGCACCACCTGTGGCACAGAGTACAGCCTTTGCCGATATTACATATAAAACCGGCTCATCCACAGCAATGGCGTAAGCACCCTGAATCCGTCCCTGCTTTATGATATAGTCAAACACATTTACCCTGTTCAATACGGTAATCTGCGGACAGGAGGCAACGGCACCGGCTAGAATGGGCTTGATATTCTCTCCGTTTATTTTTATATTGCGGTTTCCCCGTGTAACATACTGCCCCTGTTCATCCTTCAGGATAGTCAGCCCCAAACGCTCCATTTTGGCAGCTGTTCGGTTCAGGCCCTCTGCCATAGTCCGCAGCAAATCATCACGGACGATGTCCTCCGCATCCCTGCGTGCATAATCTACATAATCCTCCGGAGTCTTTCCCGGCACTATATAGGCATTAATAGCATTGACTCCGGCGGCCAGGCAGCCGCTGCGTTTTATATTCGCTTTTTCTGCAATCAGTACATTCCCGCCGGACACTTCCGCAAAAGTCAAGGCCGCGTAACACCCCGCCGTACCACCACCTATAATCAGAAAGTCCGTGGTAAGTGCTTTTAGTTGCAGCTCCATGCAATCACCTACTTTATATATTTATTTAATATGCTATTACTAATTCTATATGGTATATTTCTGAAAATCCAGAGCCGATTACGCAAACGTTACACAAGAAAGCATTTAAAAGGCTGCTAAAAGGTGCCTAAAATCAAGGCTGAATCTACGCAAACGTTTTACAAATTTTCACTTGAAATTTATTCCAGGATATCATATCATATTAAACATATATATTTAATATTATTTCTGTGAGGAGATTCCGGTATGACATTAAAAGAAGTAGCGGCACTGGCCGGGGTATCTGTTTCTACCGTATCACGGATTATCAACTCCCCGGATGACAGCTTTGCCCGGAAGGAGGTACGGGACCGGGTTTGGTCAATTATCAAGGAAACAGGTTATACCCCTAATTTAAATGCCAAAGAGTTAAAGTGCGGAAAAATAAAGGAGCAGAAATCATCAGACGGTGCCTTAGCCTGTATTTTGGGCAGAACCAGGACCTTGGAGGATGATCCGTTTTTTGCCCAGCTCGCAAGAGTCATTGAGCAGCAGGCAATGGAACAGGGATATCCCGTACGGTTTTCTTATTCGGTTTTTGACATGAAGCCGAACTCCATACCGGAAGAAACAAGTTCTTTCAAAGCGGATGGTGCTATTATTCTTGGGCGGGTTAACAAAAATTATATGGACTTTTTGGAAAAGCGCTATAAAAATCTCGTCTATGTGGGCCGTAATATCATTTCTGCCAGCTGTGACCAGGTCATCTGCAACGGATATGAGGCGACTCAAATTGCAATGAAGCATTTGATTGCTTACGGTCACCGGAGAATCGGCTATATCGGAGAGATCTCCGGCGAGGTGAGGTACCAGGCATATCTTGATACCCTTCGCGAGCATGGACTGGCATTTTCCCCGGGCCTTGTAAGCAATTGCCCTCAAAACGGAGCCGGCGGTTACCAGGGTGCCGACTATCTGCTTAACACAGCAAAGCCTCTTCCCACCGCCATTTTCTGTGCAACCGACATTGCTGCTATTGCTGCTCTGCGCCGCTTTACGGAGTCAAAAATAAAAGTACCGGAACAGCTTTCCATTATCAGCATGGATAATATTGAACTTTCCGGCTATGTTTCCCCCATGCTGACCACCGTGGGGATGCCAATCGTTGAAATGGGAAATATTGCAGTACAGACTCTGCTTAACAGAATCCATAAGCGGCACAGACTGCCTATGCAAATCTTTTTGCCCAACAAGCTGGCAATCCGTGAAAGCGTTGCAAATTTAAATGCCGGAGCATACATATAAAGGGAGCTGTTGCAAAATGAAGCTCCCTTCCTTTTGTCCGGATCAGATTGTGAAAGTACTGCCGGATTTGAATGCCATATTTTCCACCAGCCGCACCTGATTGTCATTATAAAGATACAGCCGGTAAATTAAAATACTGACCTCTTCCCCCACGGCAATCACATCGTCTTCCAGAGAATGGTACGTGATGAATTTTAATTCTCCCACAGCAAGCCGTAATTCCAGCATATTACCCCGAAAGAAAACCGCTTCCACTATCCCCCTCTCTGAAGCATGGGGATACACCTCCCGGTCCATCTTGGTAACACGCACAAATTCCGGCCTGATTATGGCTTTTATGTAGCTTTCATCCATTTCAAAGCCATGAAGCCGGCCATAATTTTCAATTACCGTAGATTCTCCTATGAATTTGGCAGCAAAGGGGGTGGCAGGATTTTTATAAATATCTATGGGTGTTCCGATTTGTTCAATCCTGCCGCTGTTGGTGATAATAATTTCGTCTGCGACCTCCACTGCTTCTTCCTGGTCATGGGTAACAAAAATACTTGTGATGCCCACCTTATTGATCGTATCCCTTAACCAGGTACGCAATTCCTTGCGAATTTTTGCATCAATAGCAGCAAAGGGCTCGTCAAGCAGCAATAAATGAGGATTTGGTGCCAGAGCACGGGCAAAGGCCACCCGTTGCTTTTGTCCGCCGGAAAGCTGATGAGGCCGGCGCCTTTCCAGTCCTTCCAAGCCTACCAGCTTTATCAATTCATTTACCCGCTCCCGAATGAAGGCTTTGTCTTTCTTCTGCACCTCAAGCCCAAAAGCAATGTTATCAAATACCGTCATATAACGAAACAGGGCATAGCTCTGAAACACAAAGCCGATTCCCCTGCTGCTGGCAGAAAGGTTATTCACCCGCTGCCCGTCAATGATAATGTCTCCGCCATCCGGTGTTTCCAATCCGGCAATCATACGTAAAATCGTAGTTTTACCGCTGCCGGAGGGTCCAAGTAGCCCTATCAGCTTTCCTTTTTCAATGGAAAAGCTGACATTATCCGCCGCCTGAAAGCTGCCGAATCTTTTGTTAATGTTCCGGAGTTCTACATACATAACTTATCTCTCCTCTCTCTTGACGCGGTATTCCACGATGTTACGCAAAATAAGTATTATGATTGCAATTACCACCAAAATAGAGGAAACGGCAAAGGCGGCTGTGAGCTTGAATTCATTGAACAGAATTTCCACATGGAGAGGAAGTGTATTGGTCTTTCCCCGCAAATGCCCCGATACCACCGAAACTGCACCAAATTCTCCCAGGCTGCGGGCGGTACAGAGAATCACTCCATATAGCAGTCCCCATTTAATATGGGGCAGAGTAACCTTAAAAAAAATACGCAGTCCCTTTGCCCCCATGAGGGCAGCTGCTTCCTCCTCCTCACTTCCCTGTGCCTCCATCAATGGAATCAGCTCACGGGATACAAAGGGAAAGGTAACAAAAATAGTAGCCAATACGATACCTGGCACGGCAAAGACAATTTTCATATTCCAGGTCTCCAAAAGGGGGTAAGCCCATCCAATCCGCCCGAATACGAGAATAAACACCAACCCTGCAATAATAGGGGAGATGGAAAATGGAATGTCAATTAACGTAGTGAGGATCTGTTTGCCCCTGAAATTAAACTTGGCAATGGCCCAGGCTGCAAATACTCCAAATATGGTATTGACTATGACCGTAATTCCGGTTGTGAACAGTGTCAGCTTCAGCGCCTTAACCGCATACTCATCGGTCACCGCTTCCGAAAAGGCCGCAATACCCTGTCTTAAGGCATAGACCAGCACTGTGGCAAGCGGTAAAACAAGCATGACAATCAAAAACATGGCGCCCAGAAGAATAAGTATTACCTTGACTTTATGCTGCTTCAATATAGTTACCCCCTCGCAATCTTATTAATTCCAGCCTGAAGCAGGTTGATGCCAAACAACAGGAGAAAGGCAAAAACCACCATTACCAGGGCAATGGATGTGGCAGCCGCATAATTGAACTGCTCCAGCTTATTCATGATAATCAAAGGTGTAATCTGGGTTTTATAAGGAATATTTCCGGCTATGAACACCACGCTGCCGTATTCACCGATACAGCGGGCAAAAGCCAATCCAAACCCCGTAAGGGCAGCAGGCAGGATTTCCGGAAATACCACCTTAAAAAAGATACGGGTACGACTGGCTCCCAGGGCCAGGGCTGCTTCCTCGTACTGCGGATCCAGCTTTTCAAGTACCGGCTGGATGGAGCGAACCACAAAAGGAATCCCTATAAATATCATGGCAATTACGATACCGGCAGGAGTATAGGAGATTTTAATGCCGATTTTATCAAACCAGCTGCCAATCCATCCCTTATCCGAGTACAGGGTGGTCAGTGAAATACCGGCAACCGCAGTGGGCAAGGCAAAAGGCAGCTCAATCAGTCCGTCTAAAATCCTCCGAAACGGGAATGTATAACGGGTCAGTATCCACGCAAGGAGAATTCCAAATATCACATTTACCGTAGTAGCTGCCGCCGCGCAGGAAAGGCTCACTTTATAGGTTGCTACCGTCTGCCTGTCGGTAACAACCCGCCAAAAGTCCCCGAAATTGGAGCCTGAAAGGGCAAGAAGCACCGAAAACAACGGAAGCAGTACAATCAGGCTTAGCATGGTCAGTGTAATTCCCATGGAGAGTCCAAAGCCCGGTATCACGTTATTCTTTCTATTTCCAGATTTTATAAGATGAAACAAGTGTTAATCCCCCCTATTTGGATTTTATGCAACGAGCTGCAGCAAGCCTTATTTCTGATATATCTGATCAAATATGGCACCATCTGCAAAGAATTTTTCCGACGCTTTTGCCCATCCTCCGAAATCATCGTCAATGTTGACCAGTTCGATGTTCAGATCAAAAGTACCGCTGAATTCCTTCAAAATATCAGGATTGGACGGACGGTAATAATTTTGTCCTTCCAGCCGCTGGGCCTCCTCTGAGTAAAGGTATTCAAGATAAGCTTTGGAAACCTCTTCCGTACCGTGTTTTTTGACATTGGTATCCACCACCGCCACGGACGGCTGTGCAAGAATGCTTAGGGACGGCGTTATAATCTCAAAATCATCCGGGTGCTCCTTTAGAGAAAGGAAGGCTTCATTTTCCCAAGCCAGCAATACATCCCCCTGCCCGTTCTCCACAAAGGTAGTGGTAGCTCCCCGGGCACCGGAATCCAATACAGATACATTAGAATACAGGGCTTTCATAAAATCCTTGGTTTTGTCTTCGTCACCGGCAAATTTCCTGTTGGCATAAGCCCAAGCTGCGAGAAAATTCCACCTTGCCCCGCCGGAACTCTTTGGGTCGGGTGTGATAATTTCTACGCCGGACTTTACGATGTCATCCCAATCCTTTAGGTTTTTGGGATTGCCTTTGCGGACTAAAAATACAATCGTAGAGGTATAGGGAGCACTGTTCTTTGGAAATTCCTTCACCCAGCCTTCTTCTATCAGGCCGGCCTTACGTATTTCATCAACATCTCCCTCCAGGGCTAAGGTTACCACATCGGCTTCATTGCCTTCCAGCACCGAACGTGCCTGCTTGCCGGAACCGCCGTGGGACTGGACAATCTCTACCTTCTGACCCTTTTCCTTCTCCCAGTAGGATTGAAAAAGCTTGTTGTACTGTTCATAAAGCTCCCGTGTAGGGTCGTAGGAAACATTGGTGATAGTCACTTCTGCAGAAGAAGCTTTCCCTCCTGCCTTTAAAGCTGCTTTACCAGAGCAGCCGCCCAAAAAGCTTGTAATTAAAACCAGAACAATTGCAAACACCATTGTCTTTCTTAACGTAAGAAATGTGCATTTCATAAATAGAACTCCCCCTCATAATTTTATACTGGATTGTTTGAAATATGGTTCAGAATACTGTCACCGCTTTCCCTTCGGTGTGCGATGACCGAAATGATACAACATCGAAAATATGCTGTGATAAACATCGTTTTGTTCAGCATAATAAATGCTCCACCTCAATTCATATTATATCTATAAGTTTACTATGTAATATTACTCTATTAGTCTGGGGGGTGCAATGTAAAATTAAGCAATCGTTTGCGTAATATGCCTCGGCATTGCTTGGTTATGCAGGGGAAGGATTTTATATTTTAATAGATTTATTGATTCAACTTGAATAAATAGAAATGGTCATAAATACTGAGCATATCAAGGAAATGATATGCCCAGCATTTATATATAGAATATGAAACAGAAAAGTATAACTAAGATATGGCTTTGGTATTTATTAAAAAATTAATAAAAGAAACTATTAAAAACTACATTTTAAAGTATTACACAGTATTATATTCTGCCGCAAGACTGTACCATGTTTTTACTCCGTCACAAGGTCCCTTACTACTTTTCCATTTTTCGGCTCTATGGTTATTGTGTCCTGGGAACTGTCCACCTTCTCCATACAGGCTAAAACCGTTCTGCCGTTTAGCTTCACCGCGCACCTTCCGCAAATTCCCTGGTTACAGGTACTGTGCTTATAATATGCCAAAGTGTGGTCAAGATTCTCATAGATATCATCCAGGATATCCATGACAGTAGTCTCACCGGACTTTACCTCTACCTGGTATTCTTCAAATTCTTCCCTGTCACTTCTTGCTATTAAGATTTTCAACTGCCTTACCTCCCAGCTGCTCCAGTATAAATTCCGGTACGGATGCCGCATTCCTCTCCGGCAGAGGGGTAAAGGTATCCTTTGGCCTCTCAGAGGTAAATGCCAGTTTGCCGTCCCTGATGGATGTATAGAAATTATAAAGATACTCCTTGTTATTGACCTCCGGATAGTCGGTACGCATATGACATCCCCGGCTTTCCTTTCTTTCCTCCGCCGCATGGATTCCCGCATGGGTACAGAACAAAAGATTCCTTGCCGTTACATACTGGTACCATTCCAGATTATACTTCCTCTCCTTCGTCTGCAGGCCAGCTTCCGCTGCGCTCTTTTCCAGCTCCTCAATATCCTTAAGGGCTTTTGCCAGTCCCTCTTTTTCACGAAAGAAATGAAAGCCTTCATCTGCAATTTTTTCCAGCCTTTTATGGATTACGGAGGGGCTGATCCCGCCCTCCCTGTGAAAGGGTGCAAGCAGTTCTCCAAGAAGTTCTTCTTCATTATCCGGCTTCTTTGCAGCATTAGCAGAGGCATAGAGTGCCGCATTCTTTCCTGCCGTAACTCCCT
Organism: Anaerocolumna jejuensis DSM 15929; assembly: GCF_900142215.1. Classification (GTDB taxonomy): domain Bacteria; phylum Bacillota; class Clostridia; order Lachnospirales; family Lachnospiraceae; genus Anaerocolumna; species Anaerocolumna jejuensis. Next base: position 645,640 of record NZ_FRAC01000006.1, read on the forward strand.
GAGCGAGCATTTCCACCAGACCGTCACCGCTGCGGAAGGCTCCAAAGGTTCCTCCTGTCACCTCGCCGGCAGCATAAAGGCCTTCCACTCCGGTAGTAAAGTCTTCTTTTACCGAAATACCGCCCATACTGTATTCATTTCCCAGACCAACCTTTAATTTCTTATCATGTGCTATGATATAATCAGCCAGGTCCCTGATCAGGATACCGTTGTATTTTCCTTCGGGATGCCAGACCGCTTCCCTCTGGGCAAACCGCTCGAAAAATTGATAGATTTCCTCCTCCGTATACTCACTAAAATCATAGTACAGGTTATTGCCATAGATATTTATCTTGTCGAAAATACCCTTCCCCCAATAGTAGGAGTATATTATCTTAAATACCTTGTTTCCTCTTGAAATGCTGTCAAATTCCTCCGGAATCACAAGCTCCTCTCCGTCCAAATCCGTAACCCTTGGAAGCTTCTCATTGATTGCCGGAATAGTTAAGAGATAGGGAATGATAGAGCCTCTTGCAAAGGAAGGCTCCGTAATGGTCGGTATAAAGAGCAGGAATTCCATATCCACTGCTCTTGCACCGGCTCTTACCGCCATTGCAATACCGTCACCGGTCATGTCGCTTATAGTATTCTTTAAGGAAAAGGGCTGAAAACCTCCGGTTGCCAGGACAACGGACTTTGCCAGAAATTCAATAATTTCTCCCGTATAAATGTGAAAGCCAATGGCACCGCAGGCTTTTCCATTAGAAAGAAGGATGTCCGATATAACTATATCTTCAAACCTTAAGATATCCTTGTTTTCGTCCAGCCCCTGCTTTACAGCTCTTCCAAAGGAACGGCCGGAGGTCATCCAGGCAGCTCCTCCCGGTACGAACAGGAACTTCTGTCCCGCATTTTTCGCCCAGGATAAGCATTCTCTTACCCCCTCGCCTCCTTTTTCCACGTATTGCTTTTCAATTTCCTGATTCCCTATATAAAAGGAGCTTGCAACCAGCTTCCTGTACAGGCTTTCCTTATTAACAGCCTGACCTGCCTCCGTAAGGCCGCAGTCCTTACTGGCACTTTCACCGTCAATGGAGAATCCGCCGCCAATCATTATGGTATTACCGCTTTTTCCGACCTTTCCTTTGGAAACCAGTACCACCTTTGCCCCTTCCCTGGCAGCAGATACGGCGCTCATGACTGCCGCACCCGCACCTCCGATTACCAGGACATCGCAGCTAACTACTTTGTCTGCCAAACTCATGCCTACCTCCTATATTCTGTACTCAATTTTCTCTTCCGGTTTTACAGGCACATCCGAATTGATTTCCCTATATATCTTATCAATAGTATCCAGAACCTCTTTATCCTTCCTGCTCCTGCTGCCATTATAGGGTACCTCGAATATCTGCTTTACTCTTCCAGGCCTGGGAGACAGAAGCACTACCCTTGTTCCTAAATACACCGCTTCCGAAACATCATGGGTAATGAAGATAACGGTCTTGTTTTCCTTTTTCCATAAGGCTGCAATTTCGTCCTGAATTGTAAGTCTGGTCAGATGGTCAACTGCTCCCAGAGGTTCATCCATAAGCAGCACTGCCGGGTTATTGATCAATGTTCTGGCCAGACCGGCACGCTGTCTCATACCACCGGAAAGCTGATGGGGATACTTGTTTTCAAAGCCATTGAGACCCACTATATTTATGTATTTGTCTACAAGCTTTCGTATCTCTGCCCTGGGTGTTTTCTTTATCTCAAGTCCGAATTCAATGTTTTTCCGAATGGTCCGCCAGGGCATTAAGGAAGAATCCTGAAAAACGACACCAATATCATCACTGGGACCGTCCAGCAGCTTACCGTCCAGGGAGATTGTTCCGGAGGTCTGCTTTATCAGGCCTGCCACAATCTCAAGGAGAGTGCTTTTCCCGCAGCCGCTGGGGCCGAGTATGGTTACAAATTCCCCTTCCTCAACGGTAAGATTAATATCCGTAAGTGCTTCCGTCTTATCCGCTCCCTGATATACCATATTTAAACCTTTTATCTCAATCCGGGACATTTTTTCATCTCCTGTTTATTTGTTGGGAAGAAAACTCAAATCTACATAAGGTGTCACGTCAAATACCTCATCCTGGAAGCCCCATTTTTTCTGAAGTTCCTGTGTTTTATTAATGGAATCCAGGTCAATGTTCGGATCATTCTTCCAGATTACATCTTCTCTTTCATAAGCGCTTCTGACCACCTCTTCATCCAGATTCAGATACTTGGCGCTCCACTTGATATAATCCTCCCAGTTTTCTTTCGCATAATTATAGGAATCAACATAGCCCTGGATTACCTTTTTCACAGCATCGGGATTTTCAGAAATTATCTTATCACCTGCGACGATAACACCGGTATTAAGATCCGGCACATAATCCCAGCCCAAGGCCAGAAGCTTTGCTTTTCCTTCCTTTTCGCCGATTGTTACAAAGGGTTCATGAATAACCGTAGCATCTACCTGTCCGGCAACAAGGCTTGCATAGGCCTGCTGATAAGCACCGTTTGCTATCAATGTCACATCTCCCGGTTTAATGCCATTCTGGTCCAGGATTTCCAGTACCGTAAGCTCCAACCCTGAGCCTTTGATAGCAATTCCAATTTTTTTGCCTTTTAAGTCTGCAATGGATTTAATGGAAGGATTTGCAATCAGATGAAATGCACCCTTGGTACGGAACATAGAGGAAACTAATTTAAAAGCAGCTCCCGAGTGAGCGGCAACGATTGCCTGGGAAGTATTCACATCTGCCATATCGGTGGAATTGGAGGCAAGGGCAGCGATTTTATCATCCACCTCAACAAGTTCCAGGTCAACGCCGGCCTTTTTAAAAATACCTTTTTCCAAACCATAGCGCAGGCCTGCACTGGTAATACCGTTAAAGGCGCTGAAGCGGACATGTACCAGGTCCTGTGTTGCAGCTTCGGTGGGATCTGCCGCAGCTTCAGCCGTCGGCTCTTTTGTGCTTTCCGCTTCTGCAGCTGCGCTAGGTGTGACAGATGCATCTTTTTCATTACCGGAATTGCCAGTGCTGCCGCAGGCAGTAAGAGCTCCCAGAGCCAGAATAACTGTTAACGCAAGAGCTGTGAATTTTTTCATTTTTTTCATAATTATACCCGTTATATACCGCATGCTTGTTACGGTACTGCCATTATAAACGGTTGAAAGAATCAACATGGCACCTTTCATTCTTCTATTTTCTTTCAACCTTACACTTATTGAGTGTATTTGAGAATTCCTTTGAGTTTTTCCTAAGTTTCTCTTCTTAAATTACCTCTTTGCCCATTTCATGAACAGGTTCTTTTCAATCAGACCCACAATCTCAACCAGTATAACCGAAAGAATTGTTACCCAGATAATTACAACGAAAATTCTCGGTGTGTTGTAAAGGGAGGAAGCGTCCTTTAGCAGATAGCCCAACCCCTCCTGGGAAGCCTGCATTTCTGCAAATATAACACCTGTAATGCCTGTGGCTGCCGTGACCTTAAGCCCTGCGAATATCGTTGGTATAGCGGAGGGAAGCAGCACCTTCCAAATGGTCTGAGCCTTGCTTGCCTTAAATATCCTTGCCACCTTGATATGGTTATCGGAGGTCTGTTCCGCTCCGCTTCTGGTATTTACAAATATGGTAAAATAACAGAATAAAAATATCATAACCACCTTATTGGTAAAGCCGATTCCAAACCAGATAATCAGTAAAGGAAAAATTGCAACCTTTGGTATTGCCATAAGGGCTGACAGAAAAGGAGACAAAAAGCGGTTCAGCCTGGGAAATGCCACAAACAGCACGCCGGTGAGTATTCCCGTTACAACGGATAACAGATAGCCGGCGGCAAATTCCCAAAGAGTGGCCAGCGTGTGCTTTAAGATGAGTTTCTGCTCTATCATCTTAACCAGCTCCTTTGCCATCTGGGAGGGAGAGGCCAGGAAAAGTCCGTTTATGATTCCCTTTGATACCGTGTATTCCATTGCTGCAAATAAGGCAATAATCAGTACTATCTGTCCGGCCAGTATCGGCTTATCAATCTTCTTTTTTCCCATAGGTATATTCTCCCGATGCTACTTTTTCATCCTTGTAATAGATTCTCTCACAGCTTTCATCCCCAAGAACTACATTCTTCGTCAGTTTATGAGAATAGCTCCTGGTGAACAGCTCGGCTACGGAAGTATCCGTCACATCGCAGTAAAATGCTGCAAATTCACGGAACCAGGGATGCTCCTGGTACCTGCTCAGCCACGCCTCCCCATAGGGACAGTGATTCACACCAAGCTCCTTAACCCATCCAAGAAAAGGTACATCCGTAAGGCAAAAGATATTTTCCGGCACCTTTTCCTTTTCCAGTTTTTCTGCCTTATCCTCCATTCGCTTTGCTCTCTCGATGGAGCGTTCAAAAAGCACCTTTTGTACGATTTCCTTTGCTTTTTCCTCTCCCAGATCTTCTACCAGAGCCTTAACAAAATAGAAATAAAGGTCTGCAAAATGCCTGGAAGCTACTCTTACTGCCTCAACTGCTTCTTTTCTTTCAATCCTTTCATCGCTCATCTGCAAAATCCCTTTCAAATGTATTTTCCAACCGGTCCATATAGGCGATATATTCTTCCCGTGAAAACCTCGGCTGATAATCCTGTTTCATTTTTCTTGCCTTAGCTGCTCCGTCCTTCAATAATTTATAGGCTGTAAGCGCCATTATCTTTGCCGTATTGATATAGGACAATTCTTCATCAAATACCCGGAATTTATCGGAGTGAAGCTCTCCCTCCGCCCCTCCGGTCTGAAATTGCAATACCGGCTGTATATGGGTCAAATCCCCTACGTCTGTGGAAGCTGTCATAAAAGCACTTTCCGGCACCTTTATAACCCTTCCCTCCGGCAATATGCCCTTTGCTGCCTCAAACATATCCTCATCGGCCGGAAGAGGGATGACCGGAAGGTAACCGGGAGCTGTCTCTATCTCTATCTTCGCCCCTAAAGCATAGGCGCCGGATGAAAAGCTTCTGTCGGTTTTTGCAGCCGCATCTTCGATTGCTTCAATGGTTCTTGCCCGCACCAGTGTTTCCACAACAGTTTCACCAGGAACCACATTCACCAGGGAGCCACCTTTTGTTATGATGGGATGTATTCTGACAGAATCACTGTCCTGAAAGGTCTCCCGGTGGTAAGCTAAGGCACTGAGTCCAAGACTTGCGGCATTTAAAGCATTAATCCCCTTGTGGGGTGCTGCGGCAGCATGGCTGTCCCTTCCGGTATACCGGATAAGCTTTGACACAAAGCCGTTGGATTTGGCACCTCCTACTGTGATGTCAACCGGATCACTGGTAATGTGGTGAACCACGGAAATGTCCACGTCTTCAAAGGCCCCGATACGTATCAGCTCACTCTTTCCTCCACCATAGCGGATAATTCCCTGAGCCTTTAATCCCTGCTTAAATTCAATTTCTCCGTATTCTTCTGCCGGAACGGCAAAAAAGGTAACATTGCCGTCAAGAGCAGCCTTTACCCTTTCATCAGACAGGGCAATGGCAGCGCCGATAATTCCTGCCAATTGTGCATGATGGCCGCAGGCATGACAGGCTCCGGTCTCCTTATCTGCATAAGGATGATAGGGAGATACCACAGCATCCAGTTCCCCTATCAATGCCAGGTTAATCTCCTGCTCTTCCTTTTTCAGGTAGCCTTTCACGCCGGTAACTGCCAGCTTGTCTTCTGTTCTTTCACAGATTCCCTCAAGGATTTCCTTTACTTTTGCAGAAGTGCGGAATTCCTTGTATCCAAGCTCCGGATGGGAATATACATCTCTTGCAAATTCAATAATCTTTTCCCTGTTCTCATCAATTGTATGAATAATGCGTAATTCAATGCTGTCCATGGAATGCCTCCTATTTCATACTATTCACATATGTTTTATATGATTTTTGGTTAGGTTTATTCTATCATGTTTTTCGACAATGTCAATTATAAATTGACATTTTGTATAGATATACAGATATTTCATGAAATAAGACAGTATTATTATACATTTTTCACTTTAAATATACAGATATTACTTGTTAAAGCCAGCAATCCATGTTGGTTATCAGGTTGTTTGCTTTAAGTTCTAAATTTGATTCGGCGGTCAAAATGCCATGCATCATGTTTATTAAATGTATATTTGAAGTATAAAAATACACTTAGTTCCGCAAAAATCGTTTTGCTGCTGCATTTTAGTACTCCAAATATACATAAACGGAAGCTGTGGTTAATTTTTGACACCTGAAGCAGATTCTATAATAGGAAAACTGTTTATCATAACAGGATTTATTTTTTTTTTGACTGAAATTTAAGAATTTATATAACAGAAAAGAAGAATTGATAATCAACACTCATGTATAATACTGCAAGTTTGCTTGCGAACGTTCTCAAATAGTAAGTAAAAAAGTGAAAAAGAGCTCCCATGCCCAAAAGAAAATAATATGGACCGTCACAAAATAGGCAGTCCCATTACACTAATAAATATTATTACCTCATGAATTACAATTTAGCCTTGAACATTTATTCTCGGAAATTTTAAGGTAAAGTACAGATGGTTTCTTGTTCCGTTCAGTCATTTTAGTGGAATTGGAACCGCGAACCAGAAAATGAATGAATGGAATCAGAAACCAGCGTCCGTTCCCAAAGACTTAAATCCAAGGAAGGCTGAACTGTAACACTCATGATAATCTCATTTTAAAATCTTCATAACCGAATTCTTTTATAATCTGTGTTCCCTTTTCCTGGCTCCAAAGGGCTATTGAAGGCAGCCCCATACCGTTAAAGGTATTGTTCTTAACCATGGTATAATGCCCCATATCACAGAACACCAGGACATCTCCCGGTTTTAGAGGTTCCTGAAAGGAGTAGTCCCCAATGATATCACCGGATAAGCAGGTAGGTCCTCCCAGGCGGTATGTATAAGCATACTCTCCCGGTTTTCCGGCACCGATTACCTCCGGTCTGTAAGGCATCTCCAGAACATCGGGCATATGGCAGGCCGCGGAGGTATCCAGTATGGCCAGATCCATGCCATTGTGCAGGGTATCCAGAACCCTTGCAGCCAGGAAGCCCGTATTCAATGCTACTGCCTCCCCCGGTTCCAGATACACCTCAACCTGATATTTATTCTTGATAAAGAGTATACATTCAATCAGGGTATCAAGGTTATAATCTGCCCTGGTAATGTGATGGCCGCCTCCGAAATTCACCCATTTCATACCAGCCATATACTGTCCGAATTTCTTATCCACTACTTCCAAAGTGCGTTTTAGCACATCGGAATTCTGTTCACACATGGTATGAAAATGCAAGCCGTCAATCTCCTCTAACTCCTCAGGCTTAAACTGGTCCAGAGTTACTCCCATGCGGGAGCCGTTAAAGCAGGGGTTATACAGATCCGTATCAATCTCCGAATATTCCGGATTGATACGGATACCGCAGGAAATGTTTCTGCTGCTCTCCTTCACCATGTCCTTATATCTTCCCCACTGGGAAAAGGAATTAAAAACGATATGGTCACAGAGGGACAGGATTTCTCCCATTTCCTCCTCTTTGTAAGCCGGAGAGAAAATATGAACCTCCCCTTCCATTTCTTCTCTGCCAAGCTTTGCCTCATAAAGGGAACTGGCAGTGGTACCCTGCAGAAACTTTCCGATAAGGGGATACACGGAGAACATGGAAAAGGCCTTTTGGGCAAGTAATATCTTACAGCCTGTTTTATCAATAACGTATTTTAACGTTTCAAGATTTTTTTTCAGAAGAGACTCGTCCATAATGTAAACCGGTGTCTTTAAGCTCTTCGGATCAAAGTTTATCACACCTTTCATTTTCTTCTCCTCCATTAGTCCACTAGCTTTGGCGCAAAGGATTCCTTCCAGGGAAGTCCGCAGCGGTTCAATTCCTCCATGAAAGGGTCGGGATCAAATTCCTCCACGTTATATACACCGGGCTTCTTCCATAATCCTTTTAATACCATCATGGCACCAATCATGGCAGGCACACCAGTAGTATAGGAAATTGCCTGGGAACCTACTTCTTTGTAGCATTCCTCATGGTCGCAGACATTGTATAAATAATATTTCTTTTCCTTGCCATCCTTTATGCCCTGGAAGATACAGCCGATATTGGTTTTTCCCTTGGTCCTTGGTCCTAAGGAAGCAGGGTCCGGAAGAACGGCTTTTAAAAACTGTAAAGGCACAATCTGTTTCCCTTCAAATTCAATCGGTTCAATAGAGGTCATACCCACATTTTCCAGTACTCTTAAGTGTGTAAGGTATCTTTCGGAAAAGGTCATAAAGAAGCGGATTTTCCTGATACCCTTGATATTAAGCGCAAGGGATTCCATTTCCTCATGATGCAGCAGATACATATCTTTTTCGCCGATTACGGGGAAATCATATACCCTCTTAATAGACATAGGCTCTGTCTCAATGAAGCTGCCGTTTTCAAAATAACTTCCGTTAGCCGTTACCTCACGGATATTAATTTCCGGATTAAAGTTGGTGGCAAAGGGGTATCCGTGATCCCCTGCATTTGCATCCAGGATATCTATCTGATGGATTTCATCAAATTCATGCTTCATGGCGTAGGCTGAGAACACGCCTGTTACACCGGGATCAAAGCCACTGCCAAGAACTGCCGTGATTCCGGCTTTTTCAAACTTCTCTCTGTAAGCCCACTGCCACTTATACTCAAATTTAGCGGTATCAAGGGGCTCATAATTAGCTGTGTCCAGATAATCGGTTTTTGTTGCAAGGCAGGCGTCCATAATGGTAAGATCCTGGTAAGGCAGTGCAACATTAATTACAATATCCGGCTGAAAACCGTTAATTAATTCTATCAGCTCTTCCGTATTATCGGCATCCACCCTGGCAGTACTGATTTTCGTAAAGGTATCCTTTCCGTAAAGTGGATTGCTTCCCTGCTCTTTTTCTACATTTTCCTTGTAAGCATCGCATTTGGAAACAGTTCTGCTTGCTATTAAAATTTCCGTAAATACCTCAGGATTCTGGCAGCATTTATGAATTACTACTCCGGCAACTCCTCCGGCACCGATGATTAATGCTTTTGACATAGTAAGACCTCCTTTGTGTTCTTGGCTGACTGTTATTGTATTATTTTACGTTCACTTAGAATTTATTTTATCTGCTTATGAGTATTAAGTTATTAATTTATCTGCTTTTATTTATTAGCTTTATTTATCAGCTTTTTACTTATTAGCTTTGTACTTATCAGTTTTTTACTTATCAGCTTTTTACTTAATCAGCTTTACTTATCAGCTTTTTACTTATCAGCTTTTTACACCAATTCTTCCAACTGTTCTTTGATATAATTGGGGATGGCAAAGGAACCCAAATGCAGCTCTGTATTATAATATCTGGTTTTAAGCCCTAATTTATTCCAGGCTTCCGCCTTTAAATCCTTAATTGGGTCATATTTTTTGGAAGCGAAGCCGAATAACCAGTGTCCTGAAGGGTAAGTCGGTATATGAGCCTGATAGACCCTGGCAATCGGAAAAGTATCCTGGATCCGTTTATGAGCCCTTGTCATAGAGGCCGCATAAGAGGAATAATACATGCTCTCATGCTGGTTCACCAGGATTCCGTCTTCCTTTAGAGCCCTATAGCAGTTACCATAGAATTCCTTTGTAAATAACCCTTCTCCCGGACCAAAGGGGTCCGTGGAATCCACAAGTATCAGGTCATATTCCCCCACTTTTCCTCTGACATACCGAAGTCCGTCTTCAAAGTACAGATGAACCTTCGGGTCAGAAAGTCCGCAGGCCGTTTGAGGCAGGAATTCCTTGCATACCCTTACTACCTCTTCGTCTATTTCCACCATATCAATATGCTCTATATTCGGATAGCGAAGAAGCTCTCTTATAGTTCCGCCGTCACCGGCACCGATTACCAGCACCTTGCTGATGGAAGGGTTTACTGCCATGGGCACATGGGTAATCATATCATGGTAGATAAATTCATCCTTTTCCGTAACCATCAGATAGCCGTCAAGAGTAAGAATCCGTCCGAATTCTCCCGATTCAAAAATATCAATCCTCTGGAAATCACTTTGCAGGCTTACCAGCTGCTTGTCAATCTTAATGGAGAAACGTGCTTCCTCCGTATGGTTTTCCGTATACCATAATTCCATTCCTACACCTCCACGATATTGATATTGTTAACTGCCATATCCTCTGTACCGGTCAAAAGACAGCCCTTTTCTTTGGCATAAAGTATATAATTAACGATATCCTCCGTAATCCTCTCTCCGGGTGCCAGAATGGGAATCCCCGGCGGATAGCACATAACAAACTCTCCGCATATATGGCCGACGGATTGTTTTATCGGAAGGGATTGTTTTTCACTGTAAAAAGCCTGCTGAGGTGCAACAACTACCTCCGGATTAATATATTCATGGTCAAACATTCCGGAATTGTCAGCCTTACCGTAAAGCCTCTTAATCTCAGATAAGGAAGCAATCAAACGTTCAATTTCCATGGCTCTGTCCCCGGCTGAGATAATGGCAAGAAAATTGCTGATATCTCCAAACTCAATCTGGATTCCGTATTCATCTCTTAACAGGTCGTAAACTTCAATCCCCGCCAGTCCTACCTCTCTGGTGTGGACAGAGAGCTTTGTGGGGTCAAAGTCAAAGATGCAATCATAGTCAATCAGCTCATTTCCAAAGGCATAATAGCCTCCAAGCTTATTGATTTCACTTCTGGCATAATCCGCATATTCCACGGTTTTTGCAAAAAGCTCTTTTCCGTTAAGGCTCAGGTTCTTTCTGGCGATATCAAGAGATACCAGTAAAAGATAGGAGCCGCTGGTGGTCTGGGTCAGGTTTAGCACCTGTCTTACATGGTGAGGATTCACTCCTTCCCCGCACAGCAGAAATGAGCTTTGGGTCAGGGAACCGCCTGTCTTATGCATGCTGACAGCCGCCATATCCGCACCTGCTGCCATGGCAGATACGGGCATATTTTCTCCAAAGTAAAAATGTGTTCCGTGGGCTTCGTCCACCAGCACCTTTACATTGTGCTCATGGGCAAAGGATACAATCCCCCTGAGGTCAGAGCATACGCCGTAGTAGGTAGGATTATTCACAAGGATTGCTTTTGCTTCCGGATTCGCAAGGATTGCCTTCTTTACCTCTTCAAGGGACATGCCCAGAGGGATTCCAAGGTCCTTATTGACGCCGGGATTAACATATACGGGTACTGCTCCGCAGACTACCAGTGCATTAATCGCACTGCGGTGGACATTTCTTGGCATGATGACCTTGTCCCCTGCCTTACAGACAGACATGATCATGCCCTGTACTGCTGCAGTCGTTCCGTTTACAATAAAAAAGGCGGCCTCCGCCCCAAAAGCATCGGCTGCAATCTGCTCTGCTTCGCGGATAACGGAAGTAGGATGGCAAAGGTTGTCCAAAGGCTTCATAGAATTTACATCCACCTTCATACAGTTCTCACCTAAGAATTCCGTGAGCTCCTTGTTACCTCTTCCGCCTTTATGGCCGGGAACGTCAAAGGGTACTACCCTGTTCCCTTTATGCTTCTTAAGCGCCTCAAAAATAGGCGCTTTTTGCTGAAGGAGTAAGTTCATTATTTCGTCGGAAAGTATTTACCCAGTTGGGATGTATTTACCCGACTTCCCTCCTCTCCACTAATATATATTCATACCGCTGAATATCTCTATCATCTCTTTGCGCAGGTTGCTGGTAATTTCAAGCCTTTGCTTTGGCGGCAACTCATACACATCCAGATTGAACAGATAATTCTGCAGTTCTATTTCTTTAATGAGCATCTTGGTGTGAAAAATATTTGACTGGTATACATTCACATCAATGGCATCATATTTGGTCAGTGTCACATCATCGATATAATCCTGTATGGAAGTTATATCATGATCGATATAATATTTTTTGCCTTCAACATCTCTGGTAAAGCCTCTGACTCTGTAATCAATGGTAATAATATCCGAGTCGAAACTCCCTATCAGATAATCCAGCGCGTTCAGCGGTGATATTTCGCCGCAGGTAGACACATCAATATCTACACGAAAAGTGGATATGGAGTTATCAGGATGATACTCCGGAAAAGTATGCACTGTAACATGACTTTTATCCAGATGCCCATGCACTGTCTCTCTTAAATGCTCGGTGTATTTCCCCTGGTTGCAGGATTCGTCAATATGCTCCACGGAAAGGTCTCCCTCTGCAATTAAAATATTTACAGAAGCACCCTGCGGATCATAATCCTGCTTTGAGATATTCAATATATGAGCTCCAATCATCTCTGTTACATCACATAAGATTTTTGTTAATCTTTCGGAATTATACTGTTCATCAATGTAAGCAATATAATCCTTTTGCTCTCTCTCACTTTTTGCATAGCAAACATCATAGATGTTGAAGCTAAGTGTTTTTGTGAGGTTGTTAAAGCCATACAATGTCAGCTTTTTCTCCAACCCTAACATCACAACCTTTCTATTACATAATCGGCTTACATTGTAGCATGTTTGTGTATAAAAATCAATGTGATTTTCTATAAGGCTTTCTAAAAAAAATGTAAATAAAAAAAGGAAGAAAACGGCAGGTTTGCAGAGGATATTCCTGTGATTTTTTCTGCCGCTTCCTCCCCTCTGCTATGGGAAAAAGCAGCTCCACCATAATCCCTGTGGAACTGCTTTTCTTAACTACCCTGCTATCAAATTCTCCTGCCTTTTCCCCATAAGCTACAAAATAGAATATTTACCGTAAAAAAGTCAGGTCGGTAATCCACTTCTGCGTATGATAATGCTTCCCTTCAAATTTCCGAAAGCCAACAGAAAAATCCATATACTTTCCTCTTCGCAGCAATTTCAGAACAAATCTGTTCCTGCCTTCCTTTAATTCTATTATTTCAGAATTATTATTGGGAGTCCAGTAACGCATTTCATCTTTTTCCAATACCAGTTCTTTATCCAGCCATATTTTGAATCCGTCACTATTCCCAACTACCAACCATACCTTCCTTTTTTCATCGGACCAGATATCAAAGGAGCAGTAATAGCACACTGGCCCTTCCGCAGAGTATTTCCTGTCAAAATCAAGTTTATCTTCCGGGGCATGAAGAATATCCATATATGGATATTCTTCCTCCAACAGCAGATTTTCCTCCAGATATTCCCTGGTAAGGCTGACCTCATTATTACACATGCACTCAACTGAAGGCAATACACAGCCCTCAGGATGCGGGGAAGGGTGAGCCGGATTTGCCTGCTTTTTAAGCTGCTCGGTAAAAATACCATGTATTTTTACCGGAAGCATACCGCATATGCCAAACTGGATGATTTTGCTTTCTTCCTTCCCTTTTTCCGTTAATTTAATATCAATAATGTTTTTATCTTTTATTCTATTGTATTCAGCATCTAATGCTATTCTATTATGCAGTATAATGTTTTTATCCGCCTCTACCGTAATGTCCGCACTTATAAGGTCCGCCTTCCAGCCGGAGGGCAGATTATCCAACTGCAATTTACCTTTCCAATCCGCAGTCCTATGATTTGTTACCTGAATGGTGAAATAGCATTCACCGCCTGCCGAGACAGCAGGTATTTCCTCATATCCAACCTTTATCTCTATGTCTCCTGGAGCCTCCCAGCTAATAAGAGACACCTTATCCGGGATACTTGTGATAACTCCTGCTTCTTTTTGGGCTTGTATGGAAAGGCCAATTTGTACTGTCTCTTCTGCAAGGGTCTTTATCCTGTTATCCTTTCGTTTCACGTCAATTCCAATAACAAGTTTATCCTGTACCAGATTTAGCAGCCTGTCCTCAATATTACTGTATCCTAAAATGACCCCCAATACCGCTGCTGCCGACGCACAGGTACAATCGGTATCATATCCGCAGCTTAATGCTATCTGGATTGTTTTTTCCATATTCCTATCCCCGTATAGAAGGGCAAGTACTATAAATCCAATATTTTGAATACAATTCGTAAAATCAGGATGTCCAAAATACGTCAGAATTTTTTCTCTGGTTTCTAAATAGGAAAGCTTTGTATCATAGCAGCTTACTACCATTTGGATGCAGCGGTAAAGCTTTGAGCCGAAAGGAATTCTTCGCAATCCTTCTTCTATTAAGCTTCTTAAATCCTGTTCATAAAACGCCATACTTTCTATTACCGCTAAAAACACCTCTCCAAAGACAGCATTTTCTCCGTGGTCCAGCCTGGCATCCATAGCGGCATACTCTGCTGCCCTATCCGGCTTTCCCGGTGATATAAATCCCCATATTTCAGAACGGATAGGGCAGCCCATCCCTTCATAAAAAAACGAATTGTTAAAGCTCCCGGAAAGGGGCGGCTTAATACCCCTTTCATAGTTCTTTAAGAAATAACCATATTCACTGAACGGATACCAGCACTGATGATACCAGGCATCTGCCAGGTCTTCTCCCTTTATGCCAGGTCCTTTTTTCTGCAGCACCTCAAGCCATAGAAGCTGCAGATCCAAATCATCATTGGGAAGCTCCGTATTCATGATTTCTTTAAAATCTTTTATATCTATTATTTCTTTTATCCCTTCAACAGGTGCTCCTGCCGCTCCTCCAAGGCATTTTCCGAACCATCCTCCATATACCTTATCAAGATAAGTCCCATATGTAATAGGCATTTTCTACCTCCTTTCCTATTTTAAGATTGCGCCTGCCGATAATGTCTTTTCTACCTCATTACTGAAAAATAAAAAGAGGAGAATGGGAAGAATGCTTGTTATTACCATTGCCGCAAACATTCCGCCATAATCTGTTCCATATTTGCCGGAAGAATAATTCATTAGTGCAATGGGAAGGGTTCGGTATTTCTCCCCTGTTATAAGAACCAATGCATAGATAAATTCATTCCAGCTGTTAATAAAGATATTAATGCTCATACTTGCTATTGCCGGTTTTATTAAAGGCATTATGATACGAAAAAGGATCGTGAACAGACCCGCTCCGTCCATTACGGCCGCTTCTTCCATTTCAAAGGGAATTCCTTTCATAAAACTGGAAGCCATAATAGTGGACATTGCAATATTAAAAGCTGATATGGTAAGTATCAGGGAAACCGGATTGTTAATTAAATGCATCTGGCGAAGCATGATAAAGATTGGTACGATAACAATTTGGGAGGGCAGTAAAATTCCGAGCATTATAAGATTATTGATTTTTCCTGAAAGCTTCCAACGCATTCTGGTTAAAGCATAGGCCAGCATCGTGGATACTATGATGGTAAGTACCAGAGTACAGGCAGTTACCACTACACTGTTCAGAAAAAACTTAGGAATCTGCCTCTCAAATATGGCGTCGGTATAATTCCGGTATTTCCAGACCTCCGGTAACCGGAAGGAATCTCCTGTCATTATGACATCGGTATCTTTAAAGGAATTAATGAACATCCAAAACAATGGATACACGGAAGTGAATGCAAAAATGATAAATATAACTGTAATGAGGCCCCTTATCCACTTATTCTGTATTCTCACAGGGATATCACTTCCTTTCTTTTTTTCTCTTTCCGTTCCCCAAATACCTTGTTAATTACAGTTATCAGTATAAAGGTTTCCGCAATCGCCAGGACTGCTACCGCTGCGGCCACACCATACCGCTGGTTAGAAAAGGCCTGTCTGTACATGTACATCATAACAGTCTGGGTCATATCTCCCGGCCCGCCTCCTGTCATAATAAAGACCTGCGGAAAGGTATAAAGTCCTCCTGTTGCAGATATGATAAAACATACCTTCGCCACATCCTTTAACAAGGGAAGTGTAATGCTTTTTGTAACGTGCAGGAAATTGGCTCCATCTATCTGAGCCGCCTCGTAATAGCTTTCCGGAATGGATTTGATTCCGGAATAGGCCAATAATAAATCCATGCCAAAGGACCACCACATGCCTACAATGGCAATGCATATCATAGCGGTTTTGGGATTACTGAGCCATTGGTGCTTTAAAAAGCCAAGGCCAGCATTTTCAAGGAAGCTGTTTAATAATCCCCAATCAGCATGATAAACTGTCAGCCAGAGCTGGGAAATGACAGAAATGGAAAGGACCAATGGGATTAAAAAAGCACTTCTTAAGACTTTTTGCGTTCTTTTTCCTAAAGTGCATAAAAGTATGGCTACACCAATACCCAATACAGCATTGCAAAGCACCGCCAAAGCACTTAATCCCAGGGAAGACCAGTTCGCTTTTAGAAAGGCCCTGTCCTTTAATATCCTTTTATAATTGTCAAGTCTCGCAAAAACTGCAGGCGAGAGCCCATCCGTATTTTGAAATGACATGATTACAATGTTGCATAAGGGATAGATGACAAATACAGCAAATAAGATAAGCGCCGGGGCACATAGTAAGGCTATGTACCATTTATTTTCCAATACTTTTTTCATGTTTCATCCTCTCCAGGCCAGTCAATTTCCGCCGCCTTTCAGGGCGGCGGTGATTTTAAAACTATTGTTCCAGTACAGCCTTATCCATATCAGCCAGGTAATTATCTACCGTATATTCCGGTGTATTTGTCATGAACATGCTGGTATCCTGCATAACCTCAGAAGTGCCTGCAGCCGTTGGCATCACATCCTGTACCAGGCCGTAGACAAAGCCAAATTTCTGCATGTCTGCTGCAAGCTGTGCAACAGGTTCTGCAAATTCTACTGCTTTTTTCCAGCCCATTTTATCCGGATTATATACCGTAAAGGGATTTCCTTTTTCTTCATAAACGTAACGGCAGCGAAGTTCCGATACTGCCTGGCAAAGTGCCGCTGCTTCTTTCGGGTGCTTTGTGCCGGCATATGCCATCATACCTGAATTCTGCTTTACGCCGCCAGCAACATTTTTACCATAGGAATCCAACTTGCTGTCATCCAGAACGGGATAATAAAAATATCCAAAGTCATCTCCCATCTTATCGGCACCGGATGCTACTGCCCAGGACCCATTTGCCATCATAGCAGCTTTTCCGCTCTCAAACATCGGCAAGGCTTCATCAATTCCCGTTAAAGCAACATTATCCGAAAAAGCTCCCATATCCAACAGCTCCTTCATAAATCCGGCTGCTTTACGGTAGGGTTCATCGGTAAATTTTGCAGTGCCCTCCACAATCTTCTTTGTAATCTGAGGATCAACGGAGTAAGCAAATCCCTCTACCATCATTGCTGCACACCAGCCGTCCTTTGCGCCTACCGCTATGGGTACATACTCTGTTCCTGCCAGTACTTCCACTACTTTCTTCAGTTCACTTGCTGTTTTTGGTACCTGAAGGTTATACTTTTCAAATATTCCCTTATTGTATAACATGATTTCATACGCAATATCCTCAAAGGGTACCGCATAAATATGTCCGTCTGCCGCCGGGAGCTTGGCAGAAGGAATTACCTTGTCCCAGTAACCGCTGCCGTTAAGATAGTCATCCAAGGCAAGGGCACTGTCTGATTTTAAGATAGGAGCTGCCCAGCTGCCGCCTCTTTCCCACCAAACATCCAGTTCTTCTCCGCCGGCAGCAATCATTGTCCTGACCTTTGTTTCATATGTCTGGGCATCTCCCGGACTCATATCCAGCTCCACCTCCACATCGGGTAAAACTTCCGGAAGATGCTTCATTACATACTCCATCTCTTTTTGAACATTCTCATCCGTGTCATTAAAAAGCATGTTCAGTTTGACCTTCTCTGCCTTGGTCCCCTGTTTCTCCCCTTCCTTAACCTTACTCTGACATGCGGTAAAATTTGCTGCCATGGTTAAAATAAGCATACAGGCCATCATTTTTTTCATAAGTTTCATATACCTTACCTCCTTTTGTGATGATTACATTCTATAAAACATTTCCCCAATAGAAAATGGAATTTTCATACCTGACATGGAAAAAAGGCAACACATTGATTGTTTTTCTTTCTTTTTTTCTTCATAATTACTATAATAATACTACACCACGCGAATATTTTGACACATCAGACAAAGGAAGAGGTGATTTCTGTTGAGCTTTTGGAACAAATTAAATCTGAAGCAAAAAATACTAACTGTTTTTATCCCCCTCATCGTCTTATCCATTCTGCTTATACTGACAGTGTCCGTTTCTGTCATTGCGAGAAGCAGCAGAAAGGAAACCATACAAAACGCCATTGACAAATGTACCCTTGTGGGCAAACAGGCAGAGCTTATCATCAGCAATACCACGTACAATATAAAGGCTTTTTCAACCAGCTCCACTCTTCAGGAATCTATCCGTGCCGACTATACAAAGGATACCTATGGCAGCTATCTGTTTTACAGTGCCATGCATACCTCCGTTTATAATATCATGGATATTGAAAACCTGATTTCAAGCGGTTATGTCCAAACTTTTGACAATAGAATCTATGATATAAAAACCGACAAGGTTTCTTATGCTCCTGATAATTACATGCAAAAGGAATATCATTATATTACCTCAATGGGCGGCCAGATACTCATCCGTCCGGCAACAGATAAAAGTGTTAAAAGTGCTTATAATATCTCCAAAACCTTAATTGATATCAAAACCGGCAACTGCCTGGGAATTCTGTCCTTTAATATAAAAGAATCTCTTTTCTACCAGTCTTACAGCAATATATCCGATTCACAGGAGGAAGAATTTCTGATTACAGATGGCAGCGGAAAGATTATATCTGCCAAAAACCGCTCTCTGCCCGGAAAAACTATCAGCTCCGACATGCTGCATTTGATTGGAGAAAGTAAAACTGCCTCCAGGGAACTGGTATATGAAAGGGAAAAAAAGATGGCCGTATCCGTTCCTGTCGGTGAGACCGGATATCATGTCATCTGCCTGATTCCTTATAAATCCATTTACCAGAATGCTTTAGAGCTTGTTCGGATTCTGTTAATTATAGGTGTGCTGGTCTTGATTACCACCTTTTTTCTAGCCCGTTTTTTGGCAGAAAGCCTTGTATGGCCCCTGCAGAAATTAACCTCCTTTGCTGGTAAAGTCGGAGAAGGTTCTCTGGATATCTCCATTGAATTGAACTCATCGGATGAAATAGGCCTGTTAGCCAGGCAATTTCAGAAAATGGTGCAAAACATCAAACAGCTGACCCAGCAAATTTATACCGAACAAAACAATAAACGGGAATATGAACTGCGCCTTTTGCAATCCCAGATAAATCCCCATTTTTTGTATAACTGCCTGGATAACATCACTACCTTGATAGAGGCCGGCGAAAATTCCACAGCCGTTAATATGATTCATCATCTTGGCAGGTATTACCGTTTCATATTAAGCAAAGGACGCAATATCATCACAATAAAAGAAGAAATACAGATTGTAAAGGATTATCTTGAAATACAGCTGATTAAAAAGCCCGGACTTTTTACTTATGATATACAGGCAGAAGATACAGTGAAGGATTATAAAATATTGAAATTCCTTCTTCAACCCATTGTAGAAAACTCTGTGATTCATGGATTTTCAAACTGTGAATACAATGGGTGCATTGGCGTAAGTTTCCATGTAAATGAGAAGGATGATATTGTTATCACCATAGAAGACAATGGACAGGGCATCCCGCAAAAGACCTTGGAACAGATATTTATCCCCTCGGAAGTATCCATACCAAAACACTTTGGGCTGTCCAATATTAATGAACGTATCCGGCTTAAATTTGGTGAAGCCTATGGACTTACAATTATGCCAAAAGAAACAGGAACCGTCATAACATTGACCTTTCCTAAAATGCTTTGAAATTAGCGTGAGAAAGGTATGGTTATTTATATGTATAAAATAATGTTTGTAGATGATGACCCTCTGGTAATCAAAAGACTTAAGAATATTCTGGACTGGGGTTCCCTGGGCTTTGAAGTAACGGGATGGGCGAAGGACGGAAAAGAGGCTCTTACCCACATGAAAGAGCAATCCCCCCATGTAGTGATTACCGATATTAACATGCCCAATATGAATGGCTTGCAGTTTGTGGAGAAAGCCAAACTAGTATGCCCCCATACCCAATATATTTTATTAACCATAAATGACAGCTTTGGCTGTGCCCAGCAGGCACTTAATATGGGGGTATACCATTACCTTTTAAAGCCTGTTGAAAAAGATAAATTAAAGGCTCTCATAAAAGAACTCCTATCATTTTTCCAGACCAGCGAGGAGCAGTCCCAATATGTCTATACCCTTGAAAATAAAGCCGGCTTAAGTGAAAAGATGATTAGGGACAAGTATTTGAACTGGCTGGTCTCCGGCTGCCAGCCTCTTTCAGAAGAGCAGATAGCAGAAAATTTCAGTTTTTATAAAATACCAATTCAGGCTGATAAATTCGGGATGATTTCCATCCATATCAACAACCTGGATATCCAGTCAACAGCCCGGCAGCATTTTACGGCTTTAATTGATACCATAATCAACTGCGTAGAAAACGCTCTCTGCTACTATAAAAACTATGCTGTTTTCAGCGACCCTGCCTACAGGATTAATATTCTTCTTGGTTATAACGAGCAGGACAGCTCTGTCATTCCCAATGGGGAAGTTATCTGTCAGAACCTTAAGGATTCTCTTCTGTTTGAATTAAATCTTCCGGTGACACTATTCTATAGCCGCCGGTATACAGGCTATCAAAATATATACAGATGCTACTACGAAACCAAATACCTTCAAAAATATACCCAGGGTATTATGGATATGGGAATAATCTCATATGAAAGTTTTATGTCCTATACCCTCCCCATATCCATCGATTTTGATAAAATGAGATCAACTGTATTAAAATATCTAAGAAATAATGCCTTTGACGAATTAAAAACTTATGTCACGGATGCCGTATGCGGACTCCCCATAAATGTACCCTCATTAGAGTACTGTAATATTATCAGTATTGATTTTATAATGACAGGAATTATGTTCATGCAGGAAAACAAGACTCCTTTAAGGGATATCTTCCATAAATATTATGACCCCATAAATGAAATTTCTGAGCTTACAACACCAGCAGAGAGAGCTGCTTTTGTTATAAATTTTTATGAAATCATGCTGGATTATAACCGTACCCATAAAATATCTTCCGGTAAAAGCCTGGTGCAAAAAACCATGGAGCTGATTGAACAGAATACTGCTAATCCTTCCCTGTCCGTAAAATGGCTGGCTGCACAATTATATTTGAATGAAAATTATTTAAGCCGGCAGTTCCACAGGGAAACCGGCAACTTTCTCATTAAGTATATCCAGGAACAAAAGCTTCAAAAAGCCAAATATTTTCTGGAACAGGGCTACTCCAATCTTCAAACTGTAGCCCAGATGTCCGGTTTTTCCGATCCTCTCTACTTTAGCAAGTGCTTTAAAAAAAGATATGGTATAGCGCCTTCCAAATATATTTGCAATTAGCTGATATTTATATATTTCTTTTATAATACAGACTTTAATCCACCCTTTCAATACTGATATACCTTTTTGTTTATTTAATGCTATATTATATTCCACATGTAATAATAAAAAATAAAAGAAAATAATAAATAAAGTCTCAGAAAGTAAAAAGCAGTATCCAAAACCTGCCAAAACAGCTCCGGATACTGCACATCTTAAGTACTCTATTATTTTATTCACTTCTTAAGGCTTCAATGGGATTAAGCTTTGCGGCCTTATTCGCCGGCAGATATCCGAACAGGATACCGATACCTGCTGATATTCCAAAGGATATCAGGATAACGTTAAGGGAGGGCGTTGCATTATAGCCGATGGCCTTTCCAATCTGGATACTCGCAAAAGCTCCTAAAAGAATTCCAGCCATTCCGCCGATACCGCTTGTCAATCCGGCTTCCATAACGAACTGCCTCATGATATCCCTTTTCTTTGCTCCAAGGGATTTCCTGATACCTATCTCTCTGGTTCTTTCCGTTACGGACACCAGCATGATATTCATAATTCCAATTCCGGCAACCAAAAGGGAGATTCCGGCAATTCCTGCAAGAAGGGCTGTCATCATTCCAAGCTGCATGTTAATCTCCTTTAGCATATCAATAAGATTCGTTGCAGAATAGAACTTTTTGTCATGATAAACTTTAAAGAGATAGTCATTAATATCTGAGGTGACCTTTGCTACCACGTTAGTATCCTTTGCCATAAGGAAATAGCTGGTGATACTTCCGATATTGGCCTGCCTGGCTGCTGTTGTGTAGGGAATATAAACGCAATTATCATCGGACCATTCTACATTATCGGCAGTTTCTTTCAGTATCCCTTTTATGGTATAAGATTCACCATTAATTTTAAGAATATCCCCTATCTTAGCCTTCTGTTTAAAGACCTTTAAGTCAATGTAGCTGCCAATAACACAGGTCTTTTGAAGGTCAGCCACATCCATATAATTGATGAAGCTTCCCTTTTCCACCTTCTTGTCATTTAGCTTGGCATAGTTTTCATCCACGCCAGTAATGTTAACACCCTCCAATTTATCAGCATTGCCTTTTATGGTAGTCTGAAGGGAAACATTAGGAATTACCGCCCTAACGGTATCCTTATGCTTTTTTGCATAATCATACATGTCTTTTTCTGTAATTATCACATCTCCATTTCGGCCAATGAGAGAAACCGTAACATTATTTACACCCATTGATCCAAAGGAGGATTTCATTTCCCTTGTCATACCCTGCATAAGGCTTACCATAATAATAACGGAAGCAACACCGATAATCATGCCTAACATCGTGAGGAAGGAGCGCATTTTATTGCTTATGATACTGCTCCAGGATAGTTTAAATACCTGTATCGGATTCATGCTCTTCCTCACTTTCCTTTACAAAGTCTTTGTATTTTTCAACCGGTCCGTCAAAAGTAATCTTACCATCCATTATCCGGATGACTCTTTTTGCCTCTGCTGCAATGGAGTTATCATGGGTAATCAGAATAATGGTATTTCCTTCCTGGTTCAGATCCTTTAACAAATCCAATACTTCTCTGCTGGTACGGGAGTCCAGGGCTCCGGTAGGCTCATCAGCCAGAATAAGGGAAGGATTCCCCGCCAGTGCTCTGGCTATGGATACCCTCTGCTGCTGTCCGCCCGATAACTGATTGGGAAGATTTCTCCATTTATCACCTATCCCTACCTTTTCCAGAACCTCCAAGGCTCTTTTCTTTCGCTTTCCCTCACCCATTCCTGCATATAAAAGGGGAAGTGAAACATTCTCCATGAGGTTTTGCTTCGGAAGCAGGTTGTATTGCTGGAATACAAATCCAATCATTTTATTACGTATTTGGGCCAGATAATCTCCCTTCATTTTACTGACATCCTGTCCTTCCAGGATGTATTTACCACTGGTGGGAGTATCCAATGCTCCGATAATATTCATGAGTGTTGACTTGCCGCTGCCGGATTTTCCGACAATTGCTACAAATTCTCCCTGATTTATCTGTAGGTTGATACCATCATTGGCATTGACTACCGTATCACCCATATTATATACCTTATGTATATCTATCATTTCAATTAAAGGCGCTGTATCCATGTCTCCTCCTACTCTGTCGTCACAGTTACTCCATCACTGCTGCTGTAACCTCCGCCACCCATACCGATTCCACTGGTATCTGCATATGGAACATATACCTCATCGCCTTCCTTCAGTCCTGACTTGATTTCTACATTTGCTCCGTCACTGATTCCAACCTCGACTTCAGCCTCACGGAAACCATCCGGTACACCATCAGCGCTGGCAGCCTTCTCTTTTTCATTCTTCTTGGCCTTATCCTGTTTTGATTTTATATAGACTATATTATCACGCATGATTGCACCAGCAGGTACCAGCAGGGCATTATCGGCTTTTGCTGTTATAATTTTCCCGGTAACATTCATTCCCGGAAGAAGTTTTCCGGTCTTATCTATCCGGATCGTAACCGGATAAGTACTTACTCCATTGGTAGTAGTGCTGTTTAAACCGATTTTCTCTACCTTTCCTTCTATCACTTCACCCGGAAGGGCATCTGCTGTTATCCTGACCTTTTGGCCTACTGAAATATTTCTGATCTGAAGCTCATCAACATTCATACGGAAAGTCATAGCCGATAAATCATAGACAATGGCCAATGCACCCTTTGTAGTGTCGGCTGACGGATCTATCGTATCACCTTTTTTCTTATTTTTCAGAATCACCTGCCCGGAAATAGGAGATTTGATACTGTAATTGTCCAGCTGATTTTCCTGGTTTTTAAGTGCCAGCTTTGCCTCCTTCAGTGCTATCTTGCTGTCTTCAATTGCACTGTCCGTTTCCTTGGAAGAAAGGGTGTAGATTACACTTCCTTTCTTCATATACTTACCTTCTGTCAGATTCAGCGTATTTATCTTACCCGAACCTTCGGCTGTTATGGTCTGCTCCATACCTGCACGAAAGGTACCGTCACCGGCACATTGCTCCTTACCGATGCTTGCCAAAGCTGTCGCTCCTGCTGTTAATCCGCCGGGATTTTTAACCTTTATAGTTACCTTTTTTACTGATATATTTCCAGAAAGGCTTTCTCCCATGTCGTTAACTGCCGTAACCTGGCCCTTTAATTTCTCCATGGTAGTATCCATCTGAATGTATGCCTGTTTTCCGATGAGGCTATCCTTTGCCAGGGAAGAAAGGAAAGGTACATCAAGGTACATATAATCAGTGTCATAGATATCCGCAATGTTGCCGCCTGCCTGTATGCTATCTCCCTGCTTCACATACAGCTTCTTTACATAGCCCGCTATTTTGGCAGTTCCTTTTAAATCTCCCAGTTTTGTCAGGGAATCTTCATAGTTCTTTTGCGCTTTTTTAAGGGATAAGGAGGAGGTTTCAATACCATTTTTAACATCTTTGGTACTTACTTGATATAGGATATCTCCCTTCTTTACCGAATCACCTTCTTCGAAAGGAGCTGCAAGGACCTCACCCTTTACCAGGGCATTTACTTCATACTTATCCAAAGGTTCTATGGTTCCCTTACCGCTCAGCAAACTCTCTATATTTCCCTTTGTTACCCCTGCCGTTTGCACAGGTGCCTGAGCTACCTTGCCGGCAGGCCTAAAAAACCCTACGGCCTTTATTGCAACAACTGCAATGATAGCAAGTATAACACAATATTTAATTACTTTTTTCCACCTTATATTTTTAAGATTTAATTTTTTCTTTTGCTTCTCACCGTTTATTTCCTTTTTAGCCATATTATCCTCTTTCCTGAATACCCATTTCATGATTGGATAATTCATTTTTCAACCTGTCTTCCGGCAATTTATTTCTTTGTTGCTACAATAACCCTGATTACGCCGCCTTCTAGATTCATCTTATCAATATAGGCATCCACGTAATATTCATTCAGGTTAGAGATATCGGAAAGCTTGGTGAGATAATACTTTTTGTCACTGCAAACATATACGGCCACTTTATCTGAAATGGGATAAGATGCCTCTCCTCCCCGAACCTGATTTTTTTCAATAGCGGAAACTTTAATCTGATTCAAGCCTTTAAAAGCTTTTATTTGATTATCCTTAATTAAAAACCCTTTTGGTCCCGTCGCTTCACCAAAGCTGACCCCCTCGGTAGTGTAGGTTTGTTGGGTTCCGTTGATGTCATAGGTGTAATTACCTATTTTCCGGGTATACTCACCTAAATCCGGATCGAATCCCTTCTCCTCTGTTATGTAGGAAGTTAACAGGATACCATACTGAAAAAGGTCTCCGGTTGCATCGGACAATATCATATCCGTAATTTCACCGGCTTTATTATAGCCGCAGTATATAAGATTCTGGCCTGTTAATTCTATATCTGCCAGTCTTTTTACATTTACCTTAATGTAGTTGCCCTTTACAACATCGATAATTCTGGCACTGGGGGAAATGACAATATTATTAACAAGAGTTGCTTCACTGTTTACCTCTCCCCTGATTAGTGGGGCTGATGTTTTGGATACTACTGCTTCCCCTGATATGTATTTTACCTCTACCGTATCACCCTCATAAATGTTTGTAAGTGTTGTGTCATATTCCTGTTCGTTGCCGTTGGTATCTACTATACGGACATAACCGTTTAAATTGGATTTATCCTTACTGTCTTTGGATACATGCTTTCCGACCTTTAACACATACCCCGCCAGAACAGGCTCAAGTGTCTGGGAAGACATAATACCTGCCACAGTTCCGTCATCGCCCATAAGCAGCACAACACGCATTCCTTCCCTGATGTTACCCTGGGCGGATAAGTCATACCCTACAGCCTGGCTGCCAATGGCATAGGTACTTCCTGCTACAACAATCTCAGTAGGCGCCACCTTGTTGGGCTTTGCACTCTCATAAACTCCATAGACCTTATTGTCATAAGCCCATACGGTTTTCAGTTCTTCCGAATAATAAACCACATCATAGTCTGCTATTTTTCCAATGCTGCTCAGCTCACCGTTTTTATAGACCTTGCCGTTCTTCACATTCTTTGGCAGGCTGTTAATAAAGCTGTCCTTTGCTATGTAAGGGCCTTTTTTGTATTTATTCAAAGTACTTAAATAATCCATATTTCCGTTTTCATCATATGCCCAGACAGTCTTAGCTTCTTTGGAATAATATATGACATCGGAACTGCCAATCTCAACCACCTTGGCCAGCTTGTCATTTTTATATATTTTAGCACTTGCTATACTAAAAGGAAGTTTTTCTTTCCAATTGCTTCCATATAAAAAGGGACCTTTCTTTGTACTATCAAGAAGAGTCTTATAACCGATATCACTGTCGGCATCAAAAGCCCATACGGTTTTTAAGTCGGTAGAATAATAGAGAATATCACCTGTATTAAAATCAGCTTTCTTACAGCTTATCTTGTTTTTATATAACTTTGCCGTACTTAATTTAAAGGGTATTGAATTTTCCCAATTTGAAGCTACAAAAAAGGGACCTTTTAAGGAATCATTCACTTTTTTGTCATAATCAATCTCTCCCTTTGAATCCAGGGCAAATCCGAATGCTTCTCCGTATAAGGTATTTTCTTTGTTCTTAGTACGTAAAAGATTGTAAAATAAGTTCTTGCAATCTTTTCTGCTTAAAGTATCATTTCTTTTTAAACTAAGCTTTTTATTTAGCCCCTTATCCAAATAAAGCCCGTATTTTGCATCTGCAATGTTGCCTTCGAAATCCGTATTACTGTATCCAAGCAGTAAAATGGCACCATTTACAGCTTCCTCCAGCGTTACAGCCTGGCGAGGTTTAAACTTTCCTCCCAGATAGCCACTCATTAACCCCTTATTTACGGCCAGCTTGATATATCCGGAATATTGACCGCTGGGAGAAACATCGGTAAAGATTCTTGCACTGGCATTACCGCTTACTTTCCCTGAATAATTTGATACCTGAACTAACATTTTAGCAAATTCTTCACGGGTTACTTTTTTTTCTTCTCCCCAATTTCCCTTTTTATCTTTTGCAATTACTTTCAGCATCTCCATTACTTTAAGAGAAATGTCACCATTTCCTGATTCATACTTAAAACCAGCTGCATTCTCCACTTTTTTATCTGCATCAGGTGCAGTAATTGTCTCCCCCTTCGTTACCGTTGTCATTGTCATCACCGATAGTATAACTGCCATGACGAAAGAAAGCATTTTCTTTTTCACTCTCATATCTCCTTGTAATGTATTTTATAGTAAAAATTTACAGCTGCCATATTCTTAATTTCCACACTTATATCTTCCATAGGACTGCTATAATACAGCAGTTGTTCTATTTTTAATATAGCAACTATTAATCTAACCCTTTATAAAAAACATGAATATTTTACCATATAATTTAGGTTTAGTCATTAACAAATCCTTACTTATAAATTATAATTCTCTAAAGAATTGCAAAAGATTTGATGAGAACATTTAATAATTGCAGCGGATTAAGTTGAATTATATGGGGTTAGTATATTATTAATACTACATTTCAACGCCAATTAGCACCTGGAATAGCGCTATTCCACCGCTAAAGGGTTTAATTCCTTTTTCTTCAATGTTATTTAGTCTTTGATTATTTACATTTTATAACTCCTCGTTAATATTAAATTAGAGCTTTAATATTTCTAATATTTAGTTGAAAGTTATAATTTTTAACTTGATCAATCATGTTGATTTTTAATATTAATATGATATCATTTTGATATTATATTATCTGCTAGCAGTTATTTTGTCAATAGTAAAATTGGTAAATTTATGAACCACGGTTGTTATACTTACTTTGCTAATGAACATATGGAAGGCCTGATGAGAGCCATTCATATCCATAATGAACCTGTTTAATTCTAAATTATACTGGATTATTATATTATCATTTATTAATTATTTTTAAAATTTAGGGCAGATTTCCGTAAGAAATCTGCCCTAGCTCATTAAACATGGCAATCTGGCATCTGGATCATACTTATCTGCTCAAAAAAGCCCCATAACTTCCCTTTTCATATTGAAGAAAAATACACTGCCGCTAACGTTATAACCACCTGTATTTCTTGGTTATCCCATCTAAACAACAGCATACCTTTCAATCAAAATATCAAAGAAAAGCTATGGGGCTTATTTTATATTTTAAATCTGATATAAATCAGCAACTCAAAATCTCTTTAAGAAGTTACTCTGTTTTTTGGCAAAAGCCCAACAATTAAAAATATCGGAAATATAATTGCAGCAAGTATTCCCACTTTTAAATTATTGTCAAAATTGGAGGACACGCTCCCCACCAGTGTCGGTCCGGCAGAGCAGCCTAAATCTCCTGCAAGGGCAAGAAAGGCAAACATGGCAGTTCCACCTCTTCGGATTGACAGTGCTGCCATACTAAAGGTACCGGGCCAAAGGATGCCCACTGATAACCCGCAAAGACCGCAGCCAATCAGTCCAAGTACCGGAAACGGTGACAGGGAAATTACCAGATAGGATACGATACAAAGGATACTGCTAAATAGCATAAACCTTTTCAGATTTATTTTTTCTCCGTATTTCCCGTAAAATAATCTTGATGTTCCCATCATGACAGCAAACATCATGGGGCCTGCCAGGTCACCCATGGTCTTACTTATACCGAGTCCCCTTTCTGCAAAAGCGGAAGCCCACTGGCTTACTGCCTGTTCACTGGCACCGGCACATACCATAAGAAGCATGAAGAGCCAAAACATTTTATTTCCTATCAGCTCTTTTAATTTTAATCCTTCACTTTCCTCAGAAATTAAAGGAGCAATGGGAACCTTTAAAAAGAGTATTCCATTGAACACCGGAATAAGTGCCCACAGCAAAGCAAGTATCTTCCAATGTTCGATACCGGCAAGGCGAAAAAACAAGGTCGAAAGAAGCACCACTCCTACCTGTCCCCAGCAATAAAAGGAATGAAGAATACTCATGGCCTTTTCTTTATTATCCGTAGGACATGCTACAACAATAGGACTTATTAAAACTTCCAGAAGCCCGCCTCCTGCCGCATATACCATAACTGCAATTAAAAGACCGGTAAAGGGATCCGATAACATTTCCGGCAGTACCGTTAATAAAATAAGCCCTGCTGCCGATAAAACATGGGCTGCCACAGCAGACACACGGTATCCGATTTTATCAATAAACCCCGCCGACAACAGGTCCACTAACAGCTGCAGTCCAAAGTTAAAAGTTACCAGTAAGGTTATCTGGCTTAATGAGATAGAATAGCTTGTCTGCAATGTAATAAAAAGCAGCGGTACAAAATTGTTTACGATAGCTTGTACAATATAACCGATGAAACAAGCATGTATGGTTCTGTTATAGTTCGGTTTCATTATTCTCCCCCCTATGCCTGCTTATTCTTTTCTTCTAAGAATATCGTTCTCCTCAAGTCCCTCACCCAAATTCACGAAGATCACCTGCTTGGGATGAGGACAGCTTTCCATTTCATTGCCTTCTTCATCACGGATGCCCTTTACCGTAAGCATCAGATTCCTTCCATCCGGTTTCATGACTTCAATTTCATCACCTACTGAGAATTTGTTTCTTTGCTCCAGACGGTAATAACCCTCCCCGTTCTTCGCTCCTATAATTCCAAGATAGGTATACTCCTTGATATAGGTGTTATTATCGTAAATCTGGGCATCGGCATCCGGCTTACCAAAGAAAAATCCGGTGGTAAACTGACGGTAGGTACACTTTGAAATTTCTTCCTTGTAATAAAGGATGTTCTTTTCATAAAGAGCCGGATTCTCAAAGAAATCATCAATTGCCCTGCGATAAGTCCTGGCCACGGATGCAACATACAGAGCCGTCTTCATCCTGCCCTCCACCTTAAAGCTGTCAATTCCAGCATCAATTAACTGAGGAATATATTCTATCATGCATAAATCCTTCGAGTTAAAAATATAAGTGCCTCTCTCATTCTCTTCTACCGGCAGGTACTCACCGGGCCTGGTCTCTTCTACCAGATAGTATTTCCAACGGCAGGGATGGGTACAGGCTCCCCTGTTGGCATCTCTTCCGGTAAAATAATTACTCAGCAGACACCTTCCTGAATGTGCCATACACATAGCACCATGAATAAAGGTTTCTATCTCCAGGTCCTCCGGTATGTTATCACGGATACCCTTTATTTCTTCCAAAGACAATTCTCTGGCTGATACAACACGCTTTGCTCCCAGACGGTGCCAGAAACGGTAGGTGGCATAATTGACATTATTGGCCTGGGTACTGATATGAAGCTCCAAATCCGGTGCTATTTCTTTGGCCATCTCAAATACCCCGGGGTCAGATATGATTACAGCATCCGGCTTCATTTCCTTCAGCTCTTCAAAATACTTTCTGATTCCTTCCAAATCCTCATTATGGGCGGTGATGTTGGCAGTTACATATACCTTCTTACCATGAGCATGGGCAAATACGATGCCTTCTTCCATATCTTCCTTTGAGAAATTCTTTGCCTTGGCACGAAGCCCGTACATTTCTCCTCCGATATATATTGCATCCGCGCCATAAAGCACTGCTATCTTTAATACCTCTAAATTGCTTGCCGGAATCAGCAATTCCGGTTTTTTATAGCCTAAATCCTCCATTAACATATGTTTATCCTTACCTTTCTATCTGCAGGCTTATTTAAATTCATGTTTCATATCTTCAATACTTATATAAGCTGAATTTTCACTTTTCCCTCTTTATGTATTAAATAGTTATAATAAAAAGGCTGAAATATATGCAATTTATTCCTGAAAGAGGTAAAAATTTTAATTTCATTTATACAGCCATCAGCTTATATCTACTATTGTTTTATACTTAATGTAACCCCATCTCCTACCGAAAGTACTGTTGTTACCAACTGCTCCGAATGGGTCAGGGTGTACAGGTATTCTCTCATTCTCGTATGGATGGTCCTGTCCCTTCTTGTTATGCCGTATCTTGACTGGGCAACGGTACCATCCTGTAAAACATTATCGGTTGCCAGCAAACCTTCCGGTGCCAATAAGCGTAATACTTCCGGAAGGTAATTCATATACTGGGCTTTGGCAGCGTCCATAAAAATGAAATCATAGCGCTCCCCTTCCTTCTCTGCCAGCTCCTTTAAGACAACAAGAGCATCCCCCTCCAGCAGACGTATTTTATCCGCTTTATCTGTATTTTTTAAGTTTACCCTGGCTTTTACCAGGCGCATTTCCACTTTCTCTATGGTAGTGATATCACAGGTTTTTGGCATGCACTCGCTCATAAACAGGGCGGAAAAACCTACGGCCGTGCCGACTTCCAGAATATGAGCCGGCTTTTTCATAGCCAATAAAAACCGTAACAGGGATTGCGTTTCCTTTTTTATAATGGGTACTTCTTCTTTTACCGCCTCTTTTTCCAAGGTACTGAGATAGAGGGGCAATTCAATGCTTAAGGAATTAATATATGCGGTTATCCGTTCATCAACTATCATAAGTACTCCAATCCTTTACCTGACGAGAGGCTGTTCTTCATCAATGATTCAGAATCATAAATAAAGACAGCCTCTTATAATCATTCTTTGTTTTATGGAACCTTCCGGTAAATCATTGTACCGTTGTTCCATTCTTCCGCTTACAGCTTTTTATTTCTTATTGTAATTTACTGCCCTGCGCCCTTGTCTTTTGATTCGGTAGTAGATTTTGTTCCGCTCGAATCTTTTGTTCCCTTCGAATCTTTTGTTCCCTTTGAATCTTTTGTACCGCCTGAGCTCTTGGTACTTTCCGTGCCCTGGGAGCTTTCTTTCCCGTCCGTGCCCTCTGCTTTTTCATCAGAGCTTGGTACTGACAGCACATTAAAGATTTCATCGTAGGTCATAGAAGTATTTAATTTATAGGTTCCGGGCATCAGATTATATTTTTTAAGCTTTGCTTTTATGAAAAAGGAATACTTGTTAACGATAATACCGTTTACCTCCAGCTTGCTGGCGATATTCATTGTGGATTCCCCTTTTTTGATCTCTATGGTAGAATCATGACCGGGAGCCTCTGAAGCCGTTACCTTTCCAAATACCTGATACCCAAAATCATGTGCCATACCACTTATTTTAACCAAGAGTATGATTACGATGGTATAAAATAAAATGTTCAAGAGAATCTTCAATATGGTGCTTATTACCTTCAAAGCAACACGTGAAGAGGTTGATCTTACCGCCATACGAACTGTCTCCTTTATTCTTAAGAAG
This sequence comes from Anaerocolumna jejuensis DSM 15929, assembly GCF_900142215.1. Classification (GTDB taxonomy): domain Bacteria; phylum Bacillota; class Clostridia; order Lachnospirales; family Lachnospiraceae; genus Anaerocolumna; species Anaerocolumna jejuensis. The sequence continues at coordinate 678,290 of NZ_FRAC01000006.1, forward strand.
TAAACCAGCTGTCAATTGCCCTGCAAAAACGGCCTTACGGAACAGCTTACCTGCTATAAGATTTCCTAGTTAACCTCCATAATGATGGGAAGTATCATAGGATTACGTTTTGTCTTCTTCCATAAGTAATCACTTAAGGAATCTTTGATTTCATTCTTCATCTTGCCCCAGTCCGTTGTATTTTTGCTAAGGCATTTTTCCAAAGCATCACTTACAACATTTCTGGCTTCATCCATGAGGTTTTCAGATTCTCTTACGTAAACAAAGCCTCTGGATACAATGTCAGGACCCGAAAGCACCTGATTTGTATACTTTTCAAGGGTTACTACTACAATCAGCAATCCATTCTCGGACAAATGCTGCCTGTCACGAAGAACAATATTTCCAACATCCCCAACTCCAAGTCCATCTACAAAGATTCCCTGTGCCGGTACCTTACCAATAACACCTGCGTGCTCCTCGGAAAGTTCCAATACATCACCGGAGGATATGACAAAGATATTATCTTTCGGTATTCCCATGTTCTGGGCCAATTCCTTATGCTTAATCAGATGCCTGTATTCACCGTGAATGGGTATTGAATATTTGGGCTTGGTAAGGGCATAAATAAGCTTAATTTCTTCCTGGCAGGCATGACCGGAAACATGGGTATCCTGAAAGATTACCTTAGCGCCCTTCATGGATAATTCATTGATTACCTTAAATACCGATTTCTCATTTCCCGGAATAGGGGTTGAACTGAATATTACCGTATCGCCCGGTTTGATAGACACCTTCTTATGAATGGACGCTGCCATTCTGGGAAGCGCAGCCATTACTTCTCCCTGGCTTCCGGTAGTAATTAATACAATCTTCTCATCAGGATAACTCTTCATTTGCTCAATATCTATCATGATATTGTTTGGCATCGTGATGTAGCCAAGCTCAGTAGCAGTTGCAATAATATTTACCATGCTTCTTCCTTCAACCACTACTTTTCTTCCGTATTTCTCCGCAGAATTTACAATCTGCTGAATACGGTCTACGTTAGAAGCAAAAGTTGCTACAATAATGCGGTTTTTATTATTTTCCGCAAAGATATTGTCAAAGGTTTTACCAACCGTCCTTTCTGACATGGTATAGCCTGGTCTTTCCACATTTGTACTTTCACACAAAAGAGCCAATACACCTTTTTTACCAAGCTCGGCAAAACGGGGTAAATCAATGGTACTTCCAAATACCGGGGTATAATCCACTTTAAAGTCTCCGGTATGAACAATAATTCCGGCGGGAGTAAAGATAGCAAGAGAAGCTGCATCCGCAATACTGTGGTTCGTACGGATAAATTCTATACGAAAGCACCCCAGATTAATGGACTGGCCATATTTTATAACCTTTCTCTTTGTGGATTTTAACAGATTATGCTCTTTTAATTTATTTTCTATAATACCAATAGTAAGCTTTGTTGCGTAAATAGGTACGTTTACCTCTTTTAATACATAGGGCAGGGATCCGATATGATCCTCATGTCCATGGGTTATTACAAACCCTTTTACCTTACTTATGTTTTCTTTCAGATAGGTTACATCGGGTATTACCAGGTCAATTCCAAGCATTTCATCTTCCGGAAAAGACAACCCACAATCCACTACAATGATACTGTCCTCATATTCAAAGGCAGTAATATTCATTCCTATCTGTTCCAATCCGCCTAAAGGGATAACCTTAACTCCCTTTTTATTTGTGTTTTCTTCTTTCAAACAATGCACCTCCAATGGTTAGTTATGTAATAAAGTCCATTATATTTAAAGTGCACAGAGTATTTAATCAGATTTGATTTAACAGGATTATTCTTTTTTTCTTTCAGCAGCACAGTCTTTGCAATAACCGTACATCTTAACCTCATGATCAACCACCTCAAAGCCCATGGTCTTTTGTATCTGGTTCTCCAGAGTATCGAGTAAATCGCCCTGGAAGGTCAATACATTGCCACAGCCCAGACAAATCAGGTGATGGTGGTGATGAGCTTTCTTTTCCTCATCCATATTTCCGATTTCGTACCGGACAAAGCCATCTCCTAAATTCAGTTTATCAATAAGGTTTAATTCAGCTAATAATTGAATTGTTCTGTATACCGTAGCTAATCCAATATCAGGATTTTTCTCTCTTACGATTTCATAAATCTCTTCAGCTGTTAAATGCTTATCCGGCCTCAATTCTAAAGCTTCCAATATATCAACTCGCTGCGTGGTAACCTTAAGGCCTTTTTCTTTTAACAGCATTTTAAACCGATCTTTTTTATCAGGCATTTCCAATCACCTTTCCGCTTCCATCGATAAGTAATAATATCACTGAAAACCTGTAATCCAACTAAATATTTGCACCTTTATATCATTTTCATTACATTCTTTTTTAATTCATTTTTTTCTGGTAAAAATCAGCCCCAGGCATGATAATACCGTTAATTATGATTCGAATTCAACATCCTCTAACAGCTCTTCAAAGATATCTGCTATCAGATTCAATTCTTCATCTTCTTCTACTATAGTGTACAGGGAGGCTTCGTCTCCCTCGGCAGACATATCTTTTAAGATATATGCTACACCGTCATCTCCCTCACCCTGTGAGTCAGTTACCAATAAATAGGTATACCCATTCAATTTGGTCTGTTCAATGACATGAAATATGACTTCTTCATTATCTTCCGTAATAAAGGTCACTTGATTTTTTTGTTCTTCCATTCTATGGCTCCTATTGTACCTTAAATGCTAGTCAGGCAGATTAACCTTGGCTTTGTTGCTAAGATAATTCAGATAACCCTGAAGTATCAAAACGGCAGCAAGCTTATCAACTACAGCTTTTCTGTCTTCTCTTCTTACATTGCCAAGTATTAAGGTCTGGCTGGCTGCTACTGTGGTAAGCCTTTCATCCCAGAGTATTACGGTCAGGCCGGTTCTTCTCTCAAGCATCACTTTGAACTCTTCCGACTTCACAGCACGCTCTCCAATGGTATTGTTCATATTCTTCGGGTAGCCCAAAACAATACGCTCGACATTATATTCCTTAATCAATTCTTCTATTCTGGCTAAGGTTTGTCTTAATTTATTTTCCTGTTTACGGTTAATCGTTTCAATACCTTGTGCTGTTATTAACAGCTCATCGCTGATTGCAACTCCTACAGTTACAGAGCCGTAATCCAATCCCATAATTCTCATATTGTAAAAATTCATTATACATACAAACGGTATAATAATCCTTCCTGCTTAAAGTATGCCCCTATTGCTCCAATAAGCACAGGGTCCCTGATATTTATTTCAGATTGCGGTCAATATAGTCGTTTAGTAACTGTTCCAGAATTTCATCACGCTCTACTTTCATAATCAAACTCCTGGCACCCTTATGATTGGTTATGTAGGTAGGGTCTCCGGACATGATGTATCCTACTATTTGATTTACCGGATTATAGCCCTTTTCCGTCATGGCTGTATATACGGTAGAAATAATCTCTCGTACGGATATCTCATTTTCTTTTTGAACCTTAAAAAACTGCGTATTATTCATCTCCTGCATAACTTCACGTCCTTTACTGATACTGTTTCGCACAATGTATTTACTTATATATTAATATAAAACGGAACAAATTTCAATCCATACTTTCACAAATCATCATTTCTTTGTTAAGAAATTCCTTTACTGCCACGAAAAGTATATTATTTGCCAGGTTTTCCTCTGATTTCACCGCCAGCTTTAAATACCTTTCATTGTGCCCGGTCTGGTACTTTATACCGTCAATTTCGACCTCTTCCTCCACCAGGAGCCGTTCTGTTCTCCCAATAAAAAGCTTTCGGTAGTTCTTTGCCATCTCCTCTTCCAGAGACAGGAGTATATTGCTGCGCTCCGCTTTCATTTCTTCTTTTACCTGCTCCGGCATAAGAGCAGCTTTAGTGCCCTTTCTTGGAGAAAATTTAAATATATGCATTTGAGAAAAGTCTATCTTTTGTAAGAATTCCTTTGTCTGCTGGAATTCCTCCTCCGTCTCTCCCGGAAAGCCGACGATAACATCTGTTGTAATTGCCGGATTTTCAAAATATCTTCTAATCAGGCAGCATTTCTCATAGTACTCTCCTGTGGTATATTTCCGGTTCATCCGCTCCAAGGTCCTGTCACAGCCGCTTTGTAAGGATAAATGAAAATGCGGGCAGAAGGTTCTTAAAGCTGCCAGTCCCTTTACAAAGTCTTCCGTAACAATCCTAGGCTCCAATGACCCAAGCCTGATTCTTTCAAGTCCTTCCAAGGCATCAAGTTCTGTTATCAAATCCAGAAGATGGTGATTTTCACTGATACTGATATTGTCAATATCGATGCCATAAGAAGAAAGGTGAATTCCGGTCAGGACAATTTCTTTATAGCCCCTGTCCACCAGGTGTTTTGCTTCCTTCATTATTGACTCTGTGCCACGGCTTCTGACTCTTCCTCTGGCATAAGGTATGATACAGTAGGAACAAAACTGATTACAGCCATCCTGTATTTTAATATAGGCTCTGGTCTTCTCAGATATATCTGCAATTTCCAGTTCTTCATAGGCAAGCGGTTTTGAGACATCTATGATACTATCTATAGTATTGTCATCAATATAAGCTTTTAGTATTTTTATAATATCTTTTTTTCTATTATTTCCGACCACTATATCAATTGCTTCGTCTTCTTTCAGCTGTTCCCCGGCTGCCTGGGCATAACAGCCCACTGCCATAACAATAGCATCTTCATTCATTTTTCTGGCTTTATGCAGCATCTGGCGTGATTTTCTGTCTGCTATATTGGTTACGGTACAGGTATTCACCACATAAACATCTGCTTTTTCATGAAATTCAACTACCTGGAAGCCGTCTTCTTCAAATAACTTTTTTATTCCCTCTGTCTCATAGGAATTCACCTTACAGCCCAGTGTAAGAAAAGCCGCTGTCTTAAGTTTATCATCCCTGTTCATCTGAATTTCCATTCATATCCTTTCCTGTCTTGTAAATCGAGAAGCATAGGGCCTGTATATTCTGGTTCTTAGTGCAATCTGCCCTCGTCCATGCTTTTTTTTATTTACTTTGTATATTGACTTTTAAAACCCGAAATTGTAGTATATATGTGTAATAAAGATAGGTGATTATCCTAGCAAAATCTATAATAAAGGAGGAGTTACAATGAAAACTGTTAAAATCTCTCTTAATTCAATTGATAAGGTTAAATCCTTTGTAAATGATGTCACAAAGTTTGATTCTGATTTTGATTTAGTATCTGGTAGATACGTAATCGATGCAAAATCAATCATGGGTATTTTCAGTTTGGATTTATCCAAGCCCATCGATTTAAATATTCATAGCGAAGATAGCGTAGAAAAGATTCTTAGTATTTTAAATCCTTATATCGTTGAATAACGAAAGGTCAAGGGTTACTTAATGGGGATACGTAATTTGTATCCTCTTTTTTATTTCATTTCAGAGGCTGCTGTGCGGTAATTGCAAAGGATAGAAAAAGGCCCTGATCTTCCTAATTGCACTGTCAAAAAACATATATGGTGTCTTAATTCCAGTGTAAGGGATAATCATGGAACCTCTTCCATCCGGATTACCTAAAGTATGGCGGTCCTTCTTTTCTATCGCTGCAATTTCTGTAACTCCAATTTCTGAAACTCCAATATCTACAAATTCAAAATTTATAAATTCAGTTTCTATGGAATTAATTTCAATTGCTTCAATTTTATTACTTCTATTTTACTGCTTTAAATTATATTCCTTTAATTATTATAATTTTTATTCTTTTAATAAATCATTATTATCTCATCGGTTTCCAGGGCTGTCTTTGTTAATTCTTCAATCTTTTCTTCCAACGATCTTTCCGAATGGCGGATTACCTTTAGGCTGGGCTTTGTTACAGGATGCTTTGCCACAAATATGGTACAGCAATCCTCAAAAGGCAGAATAGAAGTCTCATAGGTATTGATTTTTTCCGAGATGTCTACTATTTCCTGCTTATCGAAGGCAATTAGCGGACGGTATACCGGCATGGTGCAGACCTCATTGGTAGATGCCAGACTGTGGAGGGTCTGACTGGCAACCTGTCCGATACTCTCTCCGGTTATCAGTCCAAGGCAGCCTGCTTCCTCTGCTATGGCCTGTGCAATCCGCATCATATAACGCCTCATAATGATGGTAAGCTCTTCATGAGGGCATTTTTCATAAATATACAGCTGAATATCCGTAAAGTTAATAACATGAAGTTTTATAGGGCCTGTATAGCGTGATATAAGCTTTGCCAGGTCCACGACCTTTTGCTTTGCCCGTTCACTGGTATAGGGGGGTGCATGGAAATATACGGCATCTATGGCAACTCCTCTTTTGGCAACCATATATCCAGCAACAGGACTGTCAATCCCTCCGGAAAGCAAAAGCATTGCTTTACCGCTTGTTCCTACAGGCATTCCTCCAGGGCCCTGAATGACCTCGGAATAAACATAGGAGCGTGTTCTCACTTCAACCATAATACGAACCAGGGGATTATGAACATCCACCTTAAGCTCAGAAAAGCGGTCCAAAAGATAACCTCCCATGTCCACACACATCTCAGGTGTTGTAAGTGGGTAGTTCTTATCTGCTCTTTTAGCCTCCATCTTGAAGGTAAAATTCCTGTCAGGGTATCTTTCTTCCACATAGTCACCCACAGCTGTTTTCAGCTGTTCCCAGTCAATGGTATCCACTATCATGACCGGGCATATCCATGCTATTCCAAAGACTCTTTTAAGGGCCTCTACCGTTTCCTCATAGTCATAATCATCCGGGCATTCTACATAGATTCTCCCCTGCTCCTTGGTTACCAGAAAGTTGCCGAGCTCTTTCAGGGCATTTTTAATCTGGTCCCTTAAGGCATTTTCAAACAGATACCTGTTCTTGCCTTTAATGCCAATTTCCGCATATTTTATCAAAAATGCTTTGTACATAAATCCTCTTTCTATCCGGTCTTGTTGGATATTCCTATTCCAGTTGCATCGGATATTCTTATTCTGAGTTAAACGTATATTTTTACTCTGATGTTACCAGTTATTCTTACTATGATTTTACCTGTTATTTTTAATCTGAGTTTGCCAAATATTAGTTCTGCAGCTACGCCTCTTAAATACTACCGCCTGCTGTATTTACGCAAAACCGGAACCAGTTCCTTTAATATTTCGACTGTTCTGGTGATTTCTTCTCTGGTCGTAAATCCTGAAAAGCTGAACCGAAGAGTGGAGTCCAAAAGGTCTTTTTGGATTCCCACCGCCTTTAAGGTCCCGCTAAGTCCCGGATGATTGGAAGCACAGGCTGAGCCTGCCGAAACATACACCCCTTTATCCTCCAAAGCGTGGAGCAGCACCTCACTCTTAATTCCTTCAAAGCTGACACTTAAAATATGAGGAGCCGTATCCTTTATATTCTCTCCGATACAATTCACAGAGGTCCCCTCTATCTCCCCTACCTGGGAAATAAAGTACTCTTTTATCTCATAGAGCTTCCGGATTCTTTCTTCCAAATCCGAAAAGCATTCTTTCACTGCCTGTCCAAGTCCTGCGATTCCGGGAACATTTTCCGTGCCGGAACGCATTCCTTTTTGCTGCCCTCCTCCAAAGAGGACGGGCTTTATCTTAACCTTGCTGTTTACATACAAAAAGCCAACTCCTTTTGGCCCATGTATTTTATGTCCGCTGGCAGACAGAAGGTCTATTCCTTCCCTTGCCGGGTAAATTCTGTATTTACCAAAGGCCTGTATGGCATCTGCATGTATATAAACAGAAGGATTTTTTTCCTTGATTTTACGGCTCAGTTCACTTAGCTGCAGAACAGAACCCACTTCATTATTGACATACATAAGAGAAACCAGTATCGTGTCCTCACATACCGCTTCCAGCAATTCCTCTTCCTTTATTCTTCCCAGGGAATCTACCGGTATGTAGCTTACCCGGTATCCGTTCTCCTCCAGGAATAGCAGGGGGTTATGTACTGACGGATGCTCTATGACAGTTGTGATAATGTGGTTTCCCTTTCTTTTCAGGGCCAGTGCCGTTCCTATAATTGCCAGATTGTTGCTTTCCGTTCCTCCGGAGGTAAAAATTATCTCCTTGGGTTCTGCCTTTAGATTCTTTGCTATGATTTCTGCTGCTTCTTTCACATACCTCTCAGCCTTCACTCCCATTCCATGCATGGAAGAAGGATTCCCATAGTCAGAATCCAGGGTTTCCGACACGATTCTTCTAACAGAATCATAGGGTCTTGTGGTAGCAGCATTATCCAAATAAATTTCCATCTCTATCCTCTTTTCATCAGGCAAAGTTTTCTATTACAGGCAAAGGTTTTCTTATGCAGACGCCGTTATTCTTCACTTTCCATTTTCATCATTAAGAGTGAAAGTGCTGTAAGTCCGGCTGTCTCCGTTCTTAATATCCTTTTTCCCAGAGTAATGGGAATAAAGCCATTAAGCTTTGCTTCCTGTACTTCTTTTTCCTCAAAGCCCCCTTCGGGACCTATAAAAACCCCGACATTATCTGTCGGATTTATTTTATCCAGGGTCTCTCTTGTGAAAGGAATCCCTCTTTCATTTTCATAAGGCAGCAGCTTCACGTCCAAAGCTTTTGCATACTCCAGCGCTTTCTTAAACCCGTGAACTTCTGTGACTCTTGGTATAATACCTCTTCCGGACTGTTTTGCGGCACTGACCGATATAGCCTGCCATCTCTCCAGCTTTTTCAGCTCTTTTTTGGCGTCTTCCAGCCTAACAACCGTTCTGTTTGTCATCACCGGTATAATCTCATACACGCCAAGCTCTACGGCCTTCTGTATGATTAATTCCATTTTATCTTTTTTGGGCAGTCCTTGAAAGAGGAATATTTTTCCTCTCAGTTCAGTTCCGGTAGCCTTTTCCTCTTCTATGGAAAAGACCACCATATCATTTCGTATTTCAAGCACACTGCAATAATAATCTTTCCCTTCGCCGTTGCACAGGACAGCCTTTTCTCCTGTTTTCATCCGAAGGACATTCTTTATATGGTTGACATCTTCTCCTGTCAGATTGATACTTCCATTTTGTATTTGATTATTCTGTATATAAAAACGGTGCATTTTCTATCATAACCTTTCCTCAAAAAGGATCTTTCTAAATTTATATCGGCGTATACCGGTTTTGAACCCTTACTTTCTCGCTATGACAGAAACCCAGTCACCCATTTCCTCCACTGCCAATATGTCAAAGCCATTTCCTTTTACAGCAGCCAAAACCCGCTCTTTCTTTGTATTGATAATACCGGAGCTGATAAAGAGCCCGCCGGGCTTTAAATGCACACCGATTTTTCCGGACAGGGGAATTATGATATCTGCCAGAATATTGGCTACGGCAATATCATATTTTTCCATTCCTACGGTTTCCTTTAAGCTCTCATCGGACATGATATCTCCGCTTAAGAAGGCTGCCTTTTCCCCGGATATCTTATTCACGCCCCTATTTTCTATGGAAGCCTCCACAGCATGGGGGTCAATATCCGTTCCAAGAACCTTTTCAGCTCCAAGCTTCGATGCAATGATGGAAAGGATACCGCTGCCGCTCCCCACATCCAGCACCTGCATACCGGGAGTCAGGTATTTCTTAAGAGCCAGAATGCAAAGCTTGGTAGTCTCATGGGAGCCGGTGCCAAAGGAAGTGCCCGGATCCAATTCGATTACGATATCTCCTTCTTTTTTGTCTGTAAGCTCTTCCCAGGTGGGCTTTATAACAATGTTATCATCTAAACGAAAGGGTTTAAAATAGGCTTTCCAGTTGTTGATCCAGTCCACATCCTCTGTTTCGGATATTTCAATTTCACCGGAGCCGGTGTCGACAAATTGGGACAGCTCTTTCAGTCCCTCTTTCACAGACTGAATGACCTCTTCCTTATTATCCTCTTCCTCCAGATAAAAGCTGATGAAAGCCTCCTTATTGTCTGTATCAAGTTCCGGAAGGATATCTATAAACAATTCTCTTCGTTCTTTTTCGGTTATCGGTACATTGTCTTTGATCTCAATGCCCTCAATTCCTAAGTCCATTAACATATCACTTACCAGTTCAACCGCTTCTGTTAAGGTCTTAAGAGTAAGTTTTACCCATTTCATACCATTTCTCCTGACTGCCTGAATGTTCTCTTATGGGAAGTATTATTTATCTTTTCCAAAAAGTTTTCTCTTTCCTTTTTCCTTATCCGGCTCATGGTTTTCTGCTTCCACTTTTCCCTCCATGGAATCCTCCAGCTTTTGCAAAAGCTCCTTCTGCTCGGAGGTAAGTTTCATCGGGACCTGAACCACAAGGGTTACATAATGGTCACCTCTGACCTGCTTATTACGCAGTGTTGGAATTCCCTTTCCGCGAAGTCTTACCTTGGTATCGGTCTGTGTTCCCGGCTTTACGTTGTAGAGGACATCTCCGTCAACGGTACTGATTTTAACATCACCGCCCAAAGCTGCCTTGGCAAAGGATATCGGTGCTGTTGAGAAGATATCGTATTCCTGTCTCTGGAATATCGGATGACGGGATACGGTAACCTCTACCAATAAATCGCCCCGCTCTCCGCCGTTAGTACCCGGCTCACCCTTTTCTCTGATACGGATGCTCTGGCCGTTATCAATACCGGCAGGTATGGATACCTGTATCTTCTTCTTTCTGGTTACATATCCGCTTCCATAGCATACGCTGCATTTATCCTTAATAACCTTACCTGTTCCATTACAATCGGGGCAGGTCTGTACATTTCGAACCATTCCGAACAAAGACTGCTGGGTATATACCACCTGGCCCTTGCCGCCGCACTTCTTACAGGTCTCCGTACTGGTTCCGGGCTTTGCTCCGGTTCCATGACAGGTAGTACATTCTTCTTTCAGGTTCAGGTCCAGCTCCTTATCCGTTCCGGTTACCGCTTCTTCAAAGGTAATTCTTACACCTGCACGGACATTGGGTCCTTTCATAGGTCCATTACTGGTTCTTCTGCTTCTGCCGCCGCCAAATAAATCACCAAAGATATCCCCAAAGATATCTCCCATATCCATATTATTAAAATCAAATCCGCCTGCTCCGCCGGCACCACCTTCAAAGGCAGAGTGTCCGAACTGGTCGTACTGCCTTCTCTTATCGGCATCACTTAAAACAGCATAGGCTTCCGAGGCTTCTTTAAATTTAACCTCTGCCTCTTTATCTCCCGGATTAGCATCGGGATGGTATTTTTTTGCAAGCTGCCTGTATGCTTTCTTTATTTCATCATCCGTTGCAGTCCTGGAAATCCCCAGCACTTCGTAATAATCACGTTTATCTGCCATACTATGTCCATCCTCCTAAAACCTTAAAGCGTTATTCTCTATATTGAGAAATAGGCAGTCCTTCGACTGCCTATTGTAATTTATCTGCATTTTCACCTGATTCGACAAGTCAAATCATATTTTAATGAATTATCCTACAATCGTCAAGCAAAAACTTTAGCAAATATCTAATCACTGTATTTATACTTCTTTGTAGTCACCGTCAACTACATCGTCGCCGTAAGTGTTTCCGGCATTTTGTGCACCATCCTGTGCTCCTGACATATCAGGTGCCGGGCCTCCCTGTGACTGCTCATACAGTTTTGCAAATAAAGCCTGAGCGCTTTCCATTAATTTTTCCTTGGCAGCCTTGATATCCTCAACTTCACCATCAGACATAACTTCCGGATTGGATTTCTGGATTAAATCTTTTAAGTGATTTAAGTCAGCTTCAACCTTTGTCTTGTCGTCTGCATTAATCTTGTCACCGACCTCGGTCAATGCCTTTTCTGTCTGGAACACCATGGAATCTGCGTCATTTCTGACTTCTACGGCTTCCTTACGCTTCTTATCCTGTGCTTCATATTCAGCAGCTTCCTTCACTGCCTTATCGATATCTGAATCAGAAAGATTGGAGCCGCCTGTAATTGTGATGTGCTGTTCTCTTCCTGTTCCCAGGTCCTTTGCGGATACATTTAAGATACCATTGGCATCAATATCAAAGGTAACTTCAATCTGAGGAATTCCTCTTCTTGCAGGGGGAATTCCATCCAGACGGAATTGTCCAAGGCTCTTGTTGTCTTTGGCAAACTGTCTTTCACCCTGTACAATATTGATATCAACTGCGCTCTGGTTATCGGAGGCTGTTGAGAACACCTGGCTCTTCTTGGTAGGAATGGTTGTATTTCTCTCAATTAATCTGGTAGCTACACCGCCCATTGTCTCAATACTTAAGGACAGAGGAGTTACATCCAGGAGAAGGATATCTCCCGCACCGGCATCTCCGGCTAACTTACCTCCCTGAATGGAAGCACCGATAGCAACACATTCATCAGGATTTAAGGTTTTGGAAGGTTCCTGGCCTGTTAACTGTCTAACCTTATCCTGAACGGCAGGTATACGTGTGGAACCGCCTACCAGGAGCACCTTCTTAAGCTCGGAAGATGTAAGTCCGGCATCTCTTAAGGCGTTCTGAACAGGAACGGTAGTTCTTTCTACCAGGTCATGTGTCAGTTCATCAAATTTCGCTCTGGTCAGGTTCAGGTCAAAATGCTTAGGGCCTTCTGCCGTTGCTGTAATAAAGGGCAGGTTTATATTGGTAGTAGTTGCAGAGGATAATTCCTTCTTCGCCTTTTCTGCAGCTTCTCTTAATCTCTGAAGTGCCATCTTATCAAGGCTTAAGTCAACACCTTCTGCTTTCTTGAATTCGTCAATCATATATCTGGTGATTCTTTCATCGAAATCATCACCGCCTAATCTGTTATCACCGGAAGTAGCCAATACTTCGATTACACCATCACCGATTTCAATGATGGATACATCGAAGGTACCGCCGCCCAAGTCATATACCATGATTTTCTGCTCATGCTCGTTATCAAGACCATAAGCTAAGGCTGCTGCAGTAGGCTCGTTGATAATTCTCTTAACATCAAGTCCTGCAATTTTTCCTGCATCCTTTGTTGCCTGTCTCTGAGCATCGTTAAAGTAAGCAGGTACGGTAATAACGGCTTCTGTTACTTTCTCACCTAAATAGCTTTCTGCATCTGCCTTTAACTTCTGAAGAATCATAGCAGATATTTCCTGAGGTGTGTACTTCTTGTCATCAATAGAAACCTTGAAATCTGTTCCCATATGTCTCTTTATAGAAGAAATTGTTTTATCTGAATTGGTAACAGCCTGACGCTTTGCAGACTCACCAACTAATCTTTCTCCTGTTTTTGTGAAAGCAACTACGGAGGGAGTTGTTCTTGCTCCTTCGGTATTTGCGATAACGACGGGTTTACCGCCTTCCATTACTGCAACACATGAGTTTGTGGTACCTAAATCGATTCCTATTATTTTACCCATGATTTGTTCCTCCTTCTATCAATAAGTGTTTGCTTTTATTATGTTTATTAATCTTTCTATTTATGAAAGTGAATCTGTGTGGATTCGCTTAAATAAGCTGTTGCTTTAATTTACGACCTTAACCATACTATGTCTTACTACGGTGTCTCTGTAGGTGTAACCCTTCTGGAATTCCTCCGCTACCAGGTTCTCTCCCTGCTCCGGATCTTCGGCATGCATCACGGCATTATGGAAATTCGGATCAAAAGGCTTCCCAACGGCATCAATAGGCTTTAATCCTGCATCGGAGAGGGCTGCGAACATCTGCTTGTAAATCTTTTCAATTCCCTGTGCAAAAGCGCTTTCCCTTTCTTCTTCCGATATGGCACCAAGGCCACGCTCGAAATTATCGATAACCGGGAGAATCTTCTCAATAATATCCCTTGCGCCGATTTCAAACATCTGGGTCTTTTCTCTTTCGGAGCGCTTTCTGAAATTATCAAATTCCGCCATGTTACGGATCAGTCTGTCATTTAATTCCTCTATTTTCAGGTCTTTTTTATCCTTCTTCTCTTTTTTGTCTTTACGGAAGAAAGATTTGCCGGATTTCTGATCATCCTTCGGTGTATCTTCCGCATCCTCATCCTCGGAATTTTCTTCTTCTGCCATCTCTATATCAGATTCTTCGAGAGGGGTATCAAGAGTTTTATCTCCTCTGACCTCTTTCGTTTCCTCAGTGCTTGCCTCTGGATCCGCTTTGATATCTTTTTCCTTTACGGTTTCATCCATTGAATTCTTTTTATCTTCCACTTACTTAAACCACCTTTCCTTCTGTTAGGTTTTTTTCTTAAATATATCGTCCAATTGCCCCATTAGGGTATGCAATATATTTACAACTCTTTCGTAGTCCATACGCTTCGGTCCAATAATGCCTATCTTTCCGTAAACGCCCTCTTCTATCTCATAGGTTGCTGTAACCACGGAACAGTCTTTCATAGCCTGTATAGGAGTTTCACTGCCAATGTAGACCTGAATTTCACCGGACTCCGAAGGATCCAGTGTATTGTTGATCATTTCCGAAAGCTGATCCTTTTCTTCCAGTGTATCAATCAGCTCCATTACCTTGTCTACATTACTTAATTCCGGGTATTTTAAAATATTAGTGGCACCGCTGGTATAGATTTCTACTTCTTCTTCCTCACTGATGGCTTCTGCCACCGCATCCAATATATTACTTACCAGCCAGTTATAGTTTCCTGCCTGTTCCTTCATCTTTTGTATCAGGGACATGGTTATCTCTGCCAGGTCCAGTCCTTGAAGGAAAGTGTTAAATACAATGTTTAACTTTAATATAATTTCTTTATCCAGACAATCTGTAACTTCAATAATCTTATTTTTAATAACATTACCCTCTATGAGGATAACAGCTAAAATATGTGTGGTATCCACCTCGGTAAGCTGGATAAACTTGACTTTTTTACTGCGGTACTGAGGCTTCGTTACCAATGTGGTGTAATTTGTATTATCTGCCAGAAGTCTTGCCACCTGCTTTAGCAGTTGGTCCAATTTACCGGCTTTCTCCAGAATCAGTTCCTTCATATCCTCAACTTCGTGGGTCTTATCTTCCAGCAGCGTATCTACATATAAGCGGTAGCCTTTATCTGAAGGGATACGTCCGGCAGAGGTGTGGGGCTGCAATATATACCCTAATTCCTCTAAATCTGCCATCTCATTACGTATGGTTGCTGAGCTGAGATTCAAATCGGTGAACTTTGAAATGGTTCTTGAACCCACCGGTTCTCCTGTCTCCAGATAATTGCGGATAATAGCTTGTAATATCTTCAATTTTCTTTCGTCCAGTTCCATTGAATCCCTCCTGCTCTTTGATTGTTAGCACTCACTCAGGTAGAGTGCTAATATCTTTATACATAAAATAGCACTTAACTTTTCTTTTGTCAAGTGCTATTTTCAAATTTTTTCAAGGATTTTATTCATGATTCTGCTGTTTTTTTCAGGAAATTACTTTGCGGCAGCGGCTGTATTTACCCAATTTCACTGTCCAGCAAAAACCTTGCCATAACCGTATTGCTTAAATCAATTCCCTTGTCTGTCAGACAGAGCCTGTCACCGTTCTCCTGTAGCAGCCCTTCCTTTATGGAGCGGTCTAATTCTTCCTTATATATGTTCTCAAGAGTTACATGAAAGCTCTGCTGAAAAGCTGCCTTGCTGATTCCCCGGGTAAGCCGGAGTCCAAGAAACATAAATTCCTCCATCTGCTGCTTCACCGTAAGCACTTCCTGCTCCTTATCCGTCAGAGCATGGTCACCTGCGTTCCTTATATATTCTTCCAGATTATCTTCCTTGCGAAACCTTGTATTTTCTATCAGAGAGGATGCTCCAAGTCCCAGGCCGAGATAATTTTCCCTTATCCAATAGGAATTATTATGGCGGCATTCCCTTCCATCCCTGGCATAATTGGAAATTTCATAATGCCGGTATCCCCTGTCCTTCAAATAATGCTCCGTTTCCCAATACATCTGCCTGTCCAGCTCTTCATCCAAAGGAAGGGAACTGTATTTACGGTAAAAGTAAGTTCCTTCCTCCAGTATCAGACTGTAGGCGGATATGTGTTCCGGTTCCAGATCCGCCACCTTTTTTAAGGTGGACATCCAATCCTTAAGGCTTTGCCCCGGCAGGGAGGACATTAAATCCACATTGATGTTGTCAAACTTAAGCTCTCTGGCAAGGCAGTAGTTTTCGGCAAAGGTCTCATAGGTATGGATTCTTCCAAGGAGCTTTAACTCCCTGTTATCCGCTGACTGAAGCCCCATACTGATACGGTTGATACCTGCCTCCTTAAAAGCAAGAAGCTTCTCTCTGTCAACTGTACCCGGATTGGCTTCAATGGTAATCTCTGTGTCCGAATCCAGAAAAAATGTATTTCCTGCCGCTTCCATTATTCTTAGAATGTTTTCCCCGCTAAGACTTGTGGGAGTTCCTCCTCCCAGGAATATGGTCTTAACCAGATAGTCCTGTGCCCATTCCTTATAGCTGGTAATTTCATTTATCAGGGCATTCACATACCTGTCCTTGGTCTCTTTATCAGCCGCCGCAGAAAGGAAATCGCAATAAAGGCATTTTCTTTCGCAAAAGGGTATATGAAGATATAGACCTAAATTTTTCTTATTATTCAACAGACAGTACCTCCTTACTCTTCCTTGCTGTCAGTATATACTGTCAAGTCTGTCCGACAGCATAAATCTTTATATGTCGTATATTTTAAGTCTTATATATTAAGTCTTATGTCTTAAATCTTATGTCTTAAGCCTTATGTCTTATGTTATATATATATATCATCTGTTACCTCTAATAAAATCCGGCAGAAAGCACGGCTCCTGCCGGATAACAGCTATATTCCCTGACAGTTGTATTTCTTGTCATTTCTTTAAACAGAATTATAATAAGTAAGTATAACACGAAAGTATATGGATTCACAACAATCATAAGATTTATCAGTACATAAGATTTATCAGCACCGCAAACGTATGAAACTGAATTAAGGATACCCTGATAGAGGACCAGTGGATTGGTTTGGATTTTGCATTTAAAAAGCTCTTTATGACACTCAAGCCGCAAGTAACACAGCCACGAAAAACAGAAAACAGAGCAGCCTGGATTATTCCGGATACTCTGTTTTCTGCTTTTCGGAGGTGATATCATCAACAGGAAACTGCAGCTCAATGACAAACACCTCTTCTTCCAGCCAGGCTTTGACAGATGCCTTTTGCTTCTCGGCCAACAGCTTTATAATAGTAAGTCCCAGGCCGGAACTTCCTCTGCTCCTGGTAGCATCCCTGGTATAAAATCTGCCAAAAATCAGGTTAAGCTCTTCTTCCTTCATACCCTCCTGATCGTTTCTGAACTGGATATAACAGGTCCCTGCTTTACACTCCTGCTGTATTTCAAAAAATTTATTACAATATTTTAATGCATTTTGTATCAGATTCGTAAGTATTCTGTTAAGCTGTACCTTATCGGCAGCAATAAAGCACTCTGTTTCCTCCAGCTCAACCGCTACCTGAATATGCTTATCCTCGAATTCCCGGTAAAAGCCAAGGACCGTCTCACGGATGGTGCTTTGAACCGGTACTGTTTCCATTGTAATAGGATAATTTTTTCCTTCCAGCCTGGAAATATCATAAAAATTATCAATCAGGCTTTTAAGTCCCCTGGCCCTTTTTTTGATGATTTTCAGATATTCCTCTTTTTCCTTTTCTGAAATGTCCTCATCCTCCATCAGCTCAATATAGCCAAGTATGGAAGTCAGGGGTGTCCTTAAATCATGGGAGATATTTTCAATCTCTTTCCGAATTCCTTCTTCTCTTCGCTGCAGGCGGATTCTTTCCTGCTGCCTTGATTGGTATATACGGTTTATGCGGCGTAAAAGCTCCTCCATGCAATGACTGGTATCAGGATTCTTAAGCTGCCTGTTCTCCTCCGGCTGCTTTTCAATTTCGTCCATCTGTCCATTAACCGATTTCAGTATCAGTATCAGTGTGAAAAGCGAAACAGCCGGTATAATCCCTATGATACACAATCCTATACCCAGATAAATCATGTATGCCGCCCTTTCTGTCTACTTGATTTCTTTTTTTGAAAATATCAGATAACCTGCCAGAATCACCAATACCGACTGTATAATGCCTGCCAGCCAGTAATAATAGCCTGTTTTCTCATGCCATTGAAGTATAATATCCATTTTATTAAAGTCAATTTGTGTGTTATTTATCAGATTCCAGGGTAAAATCTGAGACAGCTTACGGAAAAATTCAAACCACATCCCCAGCAGATTGGATATCAGCGGTAAGGCTACCAGTAATCCCGTAATTGCCGCAATTGCCGACCCAATATTGTCTAACAGGAAGATAAAGCAATTGCTGGCACATATGGCAAAGATTAAAAGAGGGAAAAATAAGGCTGCCGTCTTTAAAAACAGGTTAATATTTACCTGCCCCGAATTTTCCAGCAGCAGGCAGGCACTTCCAATATGAATTCCGGAAATTATAACAAATGCAATAACGGCATAAACAATTTCAGCCATAAGCTTTCCAAAGTATAAAGTCCCCCGTGAAATACCATAGGAAATGCTGTTTTTCATAGTATGATTGCCATACTCGTTGCCGAATATCATGGAAGCTATCATAATGCACAAGAGGTAAATAGCTGCAAAGCTTGAATACAGGTTTCCAATCGAATACCGGGTAGTTGCATAGGGAAAGCTTTTATCCATATGCTTCACCACAGCCAGAACCACATTGGAGCTTAATAACAGCAGCGAACTAACCCCTATAAAGACATAGGTGCTTGATTTGTGGAAGATGCGGTAAAACTCACTTTTCATATATTGCTTCATCATCTTTACCTCCTACCAACTGCATAAAATAATCCTCCAGGTTCATTTCTTTAGGGGCAATCGATCTTAATCCGATACCGTTTTCCACAGCCATCTGGCTGATAAGCTCCGGCTGATTAAGATATTCAAAAATATGAAGGCTGTAATCGGAGGTCACCTTATAAGCGTGACAGCCTAATTTTGTTTCCAGCAGCGCAGCCATA
The DNA here is from genome assembly GCF_900142215.1 of Anaerocolumna jejuensis DSM 15929. Taxonomy (GTDB): domain Bacteria; phylum Bacillota; class Clostridia; order Lachnospirales; family Lachnospiraceae; genus Anaerocolumna; species Anaerocolumna jejuensis. The sequence goes on from NZ_FRAC01000006.1 coordinate 697,264, forward strand.
CGTTCCGCCTTATCAACCTTAACCTCCAGGTATTTGCCGCACTCCTTCAGCAGTTCTTCTTCTGACAACTGTTTTATCAGTTCTCCCCTGTCAATAAAGCCATAACAGGTAACCAGATTCGTCAATTCCGTTAATATGTGGCTGGAAATAAGTATGGTAATCTTCTTTTCTTTATTCAACTTCAGTAAGAGATTCCTTATTTCCACAATTCCGAAGGGATCCAACCCGTTAATCGGTTCATCCAGCAGCAAAATCTCCGGTTTGTTCATCAAAGCCAGGGCAAGTCCAAGCCTTTGCTTCATCCCAAGCGAAAAATTCTGGAACTTCTTATTCCCCGTATCTACCAGGCCAACCTCCTCCAATGCCTCCTGGACACACCGCTTGCCCGGTATTCCCCTTTGTATTCTGTAATACTCCAGATTCTCTCTTGCCGTCATATAGGAATAAAAGCCGGGCTCTTCAATGATAGCACCGATTCTTTTTCTTCCTTTACTTAATCCCTCTTTTGAGCTTTCCCCGAATAAGGATATACTTCCTGCTGTTAGAAACGCCTGGCCGGTCAATATCCGTAGCAAGGTCGTCTTACCGGCACCGTTTTTTCCTACCAGCCCGTAGATATCTCCCCGCCTTAATCCAAAATTAATATTACTTAAGGCCTTTGTATTCTGGTACTCCTTTGACAGGTTTCCGGCTGCTGCAATAATTTCTGCCATCCTGATCTCCTTTCCCTTTGTAATGATTGCCGTTTCTTAATACCGGCTTACATATAACAGCTTAACAAAAAGGATTAAAGATGTACTTAACCAAACTTAAAGAAAGTATAAAGAAGAGACATTCCTTATTTATTATCAATCTTAAATCCAATGCCCCAGACCGTCTTAATATAGCTTTCATCATCAAATTCCTTTATTTTTTTGCGGATATTACTGATATGCACATTAATGGTATTATCCTCACCGTAATATCCGGAATTCCACACTTCCTGGTACAGCTGCTCTTTGGTATAAACGCAGTCGGGATTTTTCATTAAAAAACAGAGAATATCGAATTCATAGGCCGTCAATTCCACGGGATTATCCTTCACCAGCACCTCCCGTGAGGAAGGCTTCAGAACAAGCTGCTTCAGCACATAATCTGCCTTTGACAGGCTGTTTGCTGCCGTATTTGCCGTTGCTGTTGAAAGCCTGCTCCTTCGGAGAAGGGCTTCCACCCTGGCCAGGACCTCTTCTCTTTCAAATGGCTTGGTCATATAATCATCGGCTCCGGCCTTTAGCATTCCTACCTTGTCCTCCAGGGAACTCTTTGCAGATATTATAAGAACAGGCACATTGGACTGCCCGCGTATTCCATCCATAAGCTTTTCCCCTGTAATTCCCGGTATCATAAGGTCCAGTATAATCAGGTCATAGGTATTCATAGACAGCAAAAGTCTGGCCTCCGTCCCGGAAAATGCCCCGGCAGTCTTATAATTTTCCTTCTCCAGATACCGCCTGACTATAAGGTTGATATCCTCATCATCCTCCACTACCAGTATGTTAGCCTCCAAGATATTTTCCTCCCTGTTAACCGATGTTTTTTCTATTGCCTATATTAATAAAAAATTTTAATATCCTTGAAAAAAACTCCTCTGCCTTTGCCACAGCAGAAGAGTTTTCATTTTAAAAGCCACGCATTTTGCAAGTTTACTAGTGAAACTGCCATCAGCTCCCATTGCATATCGTAAGCTTGTTTGTGATACTGCTTAAATAAAAAGATTAAAAATGCGTTGCATTTTTCAATCCAGCTCCCATTGCATGCCACATCTGTTTGCAGATGCGGCACTGCCATAAATCAGGATGTGAAATGCTTTTTATTTCACACTAATCCTCATCTAACTTCAGGACACTCATGAATGCCTTCTGTGGTATCTCAACATTACCTACCTGACGCATACGCTTCTTGCCTTCCTTCTGCTTCTCAAGGAGCTTTCTCTTACGGGATATATCGCCGCCGTAACACTTGGCAAGTACGTCCTTTCTCATAGCTTTTACCGTTTCCCTGGCAATGATCTTACTTCCGACTGCTGCCTGAATTGGAATTTCAAAGAGCTGTCTGGGTATCTCTTCCTTCAGCTTCTCACACATTTTCCTGCCGCGCTCATAAGCAGATTCCCCATGTACGATAAAGGAAAGCGCATCCACTTCTTCCTTATTAATGAGGATATCCAGCTTCACAAGCTCTGACCGGACATATCCTTTCACTTCATAATCAAAGGATGCATAGCCTTTGGATCTGGATTTTAAGGCATCAAAAAAGTCATAGATAATTTCATTCAAAGGAAGTTCATATTTTAACAGCGCCCTGGTAGTTTCCATATATTCCATGCCAAGATAAATACCTCTTCTTTCCTGGCATAAATTCATAATGGCGCCGACAAATTCCGTCGTCACCATAATTTCCGCACTTACCATGGGTTCTTCCATATACTCAATTTCGGAAGGGTCGGGTAAATTGGACGGATTGGTTATCTCAAGTACCTGTCCGTCGGTTTTATGAACCTTATATACTACACCCGGAGCTGTTGTTACAATGTCCAGGTTATATTCTCTTTCCAGTCTTTCCTGTATGATTTCAAGATGCAAAAGTCCCAGAAAACCGCAGCGGAATCCAAAGCCCAAAGCCGCAGAGGTTTCCGGCTCGAATTGGAGTGCCGCATCATTTAACTGGAGCTTCTCCAGCGCATCCCTCAAATCAGGATATTTGGCACCGTCTGCCGGGTACATACCGCAGTAGACCATGGAATTTACCTTTTTATAACCGGGAAGTGCTTCTTTACAGGGGTTATCCGCATCTGTTACCGTATCTCCGACTCTGGTATCCCGCACATTCTTAAGGCTGGCTGTAATATATCCTACCATACCGGCTGTCAGTTCTTCACAGGGAATAAACTGACCTGCTCCAAAGGTTCCGATTTCCACTACTTCGGCACTGGCTCCTGTTGCCATCATTTTGATGTCAGTTCCCCTTGTAATCTTTCCTTCCACTACACGGCAGAATATGATAACGCCTTTGTAGGAATCATATTTGGAATCAAATATCAGTGCCTTTAAGGGAGCATTCACATCACCTTTGGGCGGAGATATCTTTGATACGATCTGCTCCAATACTTCTTCAACATTGGTTCCCATCTTGGCGGATATTAAAGGGGCATCCTGTGCCTCCAGGCCGATTACGTCTTCGATTTCTGCCTTTACCCTCTCTGGCTCGGCACTGGGAAGGTCTATCTTATTAATAACAGGCATGATATCCAAATTATGGTCAAGTGCCAGATATACATTGGCAAGGGTCTGGGCCTCGATTCCCTGTGCGGCATCTACGACCAGTATTGCTCCCTCACAGGCTGCCAGGCTTCTGGATACCTCATAATTAAAATCCACATGTCCCGGCGTATCAATGAGATTAAAGATATATTCTTCTCCGTTCTTCGCCTTGTAGACGGTCCTTACCGCCTGGGCCTTTATGGTAATGCCTCTTTCCCGCTCCAGTTCCATATTGTCCAGAACCTGAGCCTGCATTTCCCTGCTGGTAAGTAACCCTGTCTTTTCTATAATACGATCCGCAAGGGTTGATTTGCCGTGATCTATATGAGCAATGATGCAAAAATTGCGAATATTGCTTTGTTCAATCATTTATGTTCCTCCTGCCAATATAAAATAATCCCTTTAATACCCATGCATACCGCAAGCTCTCCTGCGATTCTGCCAAAACAATATTAATCTTTTTTCAAACCTTTTAAATTCGGTCAATATGGGTATTATAGCATATCAGACTGGCAGTGACAAGAATTTTGAATACTTAAGTCCGGTAATCCTCCGTTAATTTTTTCCGGATAATACCTGATTTAATACTTCAGCCAGGTATTTCATAGAATTTTTCTCTTCTGCCACGGTATTATTGCTGGTCCCTACTTCCGCTAGCAGCGATTTTTCACGCAGATGCAGGTTAAAGCGGAAGCCCTTTAGATAATTCTTATACATATATCCCGGAAACAATTCCCTTCCCTTAAGCTGAAGCTGCAGACTAAAAGCTAAATTTGCCTGGAGATAGGGATTATACAGGTTGGCAATATCCTCATTCTTGGAATTTCTGCTCAGCCCATTAAACAGCATCACATTGGCGACCTTCTCGCCATTTATGGTGACAGCCCTCTTATTGCCGCCATCCCTATGCAAATCAATTAATACCTCTATGGTAGGATTCTTGTCAATAATCTTGGTCACACCATCCTTTGCATAATTATAAGCCAGATTACGGTCCAAATATCCCCCCATCATATCATATTTCGTTTTATCATGAATAACATTATACCCATAGGTCTTCTCCAGAAGATCGGTCAGTACATTTCCTACCCCGACAACGGTATCCTCCTCTGCTCCTTCCCTGCTGTCGGCAAAAGCCTCCTGGGAGTGGGTGTGGTAAATCAGTATCTGCGGCTTGTCTGCTTTTGCTTTTAATGTCATATCTTTATCCAAAAGCTTTTTTGCATCAAACAGGGATTCCTTAATGGATGTGCTCTTATCCAGGATATAAAAATTATTATATAAAAAAGCTTTGTTTTCAAGCTGGTTCAGCGTATAGTGCTCACCGCTGCCCGAACTGACCGCCTGCTTCGCATAGTCATCCATCGAGCTGGTATCTTCATTTTCCATGTAGAATTCACCGTTTATAATGTCAACGGGAAGCATGGTGCTGCTAATGCCCTGTGATTCCGTTTCGACTGCCCCATCATCTGTCCCACTGTTTGCAGCAGTTTCTTCGCCTGCCGCTCTTGCTCCCTGCATAATTAAGTTCAAATATTCGGTCGGTCCCATAAGGGTATGATTATTTGTCGTATAAAGAAGAGGATTGTTTTCTATGTACTGCCTTTCACTGGTGGTATCCGCCCTGGCTACGTATTCGTTTATAGGAAAACTATGTATGATTCCGTTAAAAGCATATCCGCTGCTGTCTCCGTTTGTATATTCCACGTAGTGCAGCAGAGGGCTGTGTGTTTCCAAAACATAATTAGAAAGAACCGTTACAAATTTTTTCTTTAAAGACTCACTCGATTTCGCCAGACTGTTATTGCCGAGTACATTGATTCCCTTAATCAGTACTGTAAAACTTAGTATTAGTATAATTGTCCATAATGTCATAAAGAAAAATCTTTCAGCCTTATAGCGATATCTTCTCATAGCAAACTCCTCATAAAGTATTAAGTATTAAAAAGTAACACCTTATTTATCATATGCTTCACATTTTTATCTGATAACATTTCCAGGTTATTTTAAGAAAATTTTAAGACATGCTCCGTATTCCAGAATAAAACAACCTATTTTCCCCCAAATTTCACAGCATCAGGATAAGGTTATGAGATAAGATTTTAGGATAAACTAAAAAAACTATGGCTATCCTATAAGATTGCCATCCGGTAAGCTGTAGTTTCTTCCTAATACAATTATCTTTGAAATTCAATTTAAACAGAAACAAATTATAATTAACTTAAATATCAAATCCTTGATTCAGGTGGTATAAATTAGCCTTAGCTTACCTCTATGTATTCTCCAGGTACACATTCTATAAACATGCTATTCTGACACCCGAATAATTCTTAAATGATTATCAGCAAATGTCCTGCTTCAATATAACAACAGGCAGTTTGCACAAAATAGAAAGTTTCCTGCGCCTATGGAAATGTATTAGAAGTCCTTTTCTCTGAAGCTTTTGTGCTATATCCTCAAACAGATTGTTTGAGCGTAGCGAGTTATCTGTTTGATGATATGTCCAGCACAAAAGCTTCAGAGAATTAGGACTTCTTATACATTGGAATGAAGCAGGAAGCTTTCTATTTTGTGCAAACTGCCGTCCCCTTTTGAAAAACTAACCTTTTGCCAATCAAACCATTCTTATCTATAAATTATATAAACATCCTATTTATAAAAACCATCTTCATAAAAATTATTATACAAAGCTTTGGTTTAAAGCCTCAGAAACTGTATAGCTGATTTGTTTAACCGCTTCATCAATGTTTTTAGGCGTTACAAACAAATTACGCATGCTCTGCTCACCAAGTTCACTGGTAAACTGATTAATCTCCTGTTCTTTAAACCCCTGCCCCTGCATAAACTGCTCCATGGAATCCATTACAATGGTGGCCGCATCCACAACCGTAGGAATACCTAAGGCTATCGTATCGACTCCAAGGCTTTCTTTGTTAAGTGCCTTTCGGTTATTGCCAACTCCTGACCCCGGGCTGATGCCGGTGTCCGTTATCTGGATTGTCTTATTGACCCTGCTTACACTTCTTGCAGCCAGTGCATCTATCACCACGACCAATTTCGGTTTGGTCTCCTGAATAATTCCCTTTAAAATCTCACTGGTTTCCATACCTGTCTGGGCCATGACCCCCGGTGCTATGGCACTGATATTTCCCATCTTATTCTTAGTAAGAAACTCGTCTCCATATTCTTCCTTCAAATGCCGTGTCACCAGAAGATTATCCACTACCTGGGGGCCAAGTGCATCGGGAGTGACCTCTCTGTTACCAAGCCCTGCCACCAGGATTTCTTTTCCGCTTACTTCACCGGCCATTTGTCTGATATACTTGGCGACCTCCTTGGCTATGGGTTCCTGAAAGCTCTCATCCTTCACATCAAGATTTGCAGCCTCTATTGTAATATAGGTACCAATCGGTTTTCCCATGGCTTTGGAGCCTCTCTCATCCTTGATCGTAACTGTCGTTACCTTTACATCCCTTTTTTTATTGTATTCTTCTTTTAACAGGACTCCCTGTATTTCAACATCGTCCTCGGGAAAAGTTTCCCTGGCTTCCAATGCCAGGTCAGTCCTTGGCATATTTAATTTACCCATTGGATATAATTCCTCCTTCTATGTTCTTGTTATTTATTTTTTGCATATTTTTTGAATTTATGTATTGACATAGGTTAGGCTTTATAATACTATATAATGGTATGTTTACATTAGAACGTCCGTGTCCGGATTTAATGAAACAAAGAATCAAAATTTAAATATAGTTGTGGAGGTGTACGATTTGGCTAACATTAAATCTGCTAAGAAACGTATTTTAGTGAATGAAACAAAAGCGTTAAGAAATAAGGCTATCAAGTCTAAAGTTAAGACTACAATAAAGAAAGTAGATGCCGCTGTGGCTGCCGGTGACAAAGAACTTGCTAAGACAAGCTTACTTGCTGCTATTTCTGAGATTGATAAAGCAACATCCAAAGGCGTTTATCACAAGAATACTGCTTCAAGAAAAGTTTCCCGTTTAAGCAAAGCTGTTAATACTCTTGCTTAGGAAATAAGAATCTGAAACCAACCCATTCAGATTTATAATAAATAGAAAAAGAGAGCCGGCTGCTAAGCAGCCGGCTCTTTTCTATTCTTTTACTTTGAAAACGGAAACTGCTTTATGAAGGCTTTCCGCAATCATTGCCTGATTCTGTGCCATTTTAGACATGTCTTCGATTGACTTCGAGGTTATGTCCATTCGTTTTAATATTTCTTCCGAGCTTTGCGCTGTTCCTTCCATATTACCTGCTATACTTTGGACTACACTGCTGATTTCTTCCGTTGATGCATTAAGCTCCTCCGACATGGAGGCCGTATCCTGGGAAAGTCCATTTACATAGATAGCATCTTTCTCATAGCTTTCACCGGTTTCAATAAATAAATCATAGTCCTCGCGTACCCTGTTATCTACAAACTGCAATACTTCCCTTGAATTCTCAGCCAGATCATTTACTGAGCTGATGACCTTTCCCACAAGCTCTGCAATATCCTTTACATAATTGGTGGACTGCTCTGCCAGACTTCTTATTTCATCGGCAACCACAGCAAAGCCTCTGCCGTGTTCCCCTGCCCTTGCTGCCTCAATTGCCGCATTGAGGGATAAGAGGTTTGTTTGTTCCGCGATGGAAGCAATGGAGCTTGCAATTATGGATATTTCCTCCACTACTTTGGATTTTTCAATGGACTGCTGTATCTTCTCTTCCTTTTCACTATATAGTTCATCTGCCAGCTTTCTGGATTTCACTCCGTTATCTTTGATGCTTACGGCACGGTCTTTAATCTCCAAAGAGTGCATGCTGCCATCGGAAGAATTGGTTGCAAGCTGGGTTACGCCGGAATTGACCTGATCTATGGTTGCCGTGAGTTCTTCTGTGGCGGTTTTCACATCCAGGATTCCGCTTACAATGTTTTCTGTGTTGGAGTTAATGGCCGTAAAGGTAGTTGAAACCTCCTCGATAGCGGCAGAAAGCTGCTGGCTGGAGGCTGCTACTTCCATGGTCTTATCCATAATATCCGACACCGTATTTCTCATTCTTTCCTGAGCCTTTCCCATAGACAGAAGCATCTTTCCAAATTCGTCATTGCTTCTGGAGTGTACCTTATAGGTCAGGTCTCCGTTTTCCAAAGCCTGGGCAAAGAGTAATCCCGTTTTTAAATTCTTTGTTATGAGGAAGGAAATAGCGAAACCAAATCCCAAGGCTGCAAATCCGCCAAGGACAGAGAATAAAATTGTGACAAAGCTTACCTTGTAAACGCTGTCTTTATTCTCTTTATTTTTGCTTTCCGCTATTTTCTGGTTCGTTCCAACCATTTTGTCCAGCTGTTCCTGCATTGTAAGCCTGCTTTTTTCATTTTCTGCCAGCATGCCTTTTGCCATGGTATTGTTGCCTTGAGACACATATTTAAGAATTTCTTCCCTGGAATCTCTATATTTGGTAAGCTCATCCTTATAGGTATCCCATGCATTTTTATTATCCGCTTTCAGAAGATTCTTTTCATAGCCGTTCATTAACAATGTATTCTTTGTTTTCAGATTATCAATCAGAGGAATTATTGTATTTGTCGTCGCCATATCCTGAGCATATACCACCTCCAATAAATAAGCTTTAATCTGCAGGTTATTCTCCTTAATCTGATGCAGAATGTCAATGCTTTTCAGGTTATAGCCGTACATGTCTTCGCCATTCTTTGAAACCCTGTTCACACTGGTGGATGCTATAATTCCAGTAGAAATAACGAATACTAAAATAATGAGAAAGCTGAGTATCAGCTTTACCCTGACTGATAGATTTTTCAATAGCTTCATAAATAAATTTAATATATAGACAGCTTAACTGCTTCCTATATATTTCTCCTCCTACGTAATTTATTATCTTCTGTCAATATTACTTTATTAAATAAATAATTTCAAGTTTAATTAATTTGAATTTGCCTGTCAATAACAAAACTGCCATATTAAGAATAATTTTTTTTACTTTGATAAAACTTTATAAAATATAGTAAGAAAGGCATATATCTTTGCTTTGAAAATAAGTGAAATAAAAAATTATTAAATTTTAGAAAATTGTATTGCATTAAATTAATTAATGTGGCATAATGTAATCACATTAAATAATATTAATTCTCATTATCATTAAATATACTATTATAAAAAGGAGTGACTGATTATGTTTAAACAAGTAGATTTAAAATATGACTTTAACGCACTGGAGCCTCACATTGATGAGCTTACGATGGTGACTCACTATACAAAGCACCATGCCACATACACAAATAATCTGAATGCTGCCCTGGAAAAGTCTCCGGAGCTTGCAGGCAAGTCCATTGAAGAAATCTTCCTTTCTCTCTCAGACATTGCAGATGAGGCACAAAAGAATGCCCTGAGGAATAATGGCGGTGGCTTCTATAACCATAATCTTTATTTTTCAAGCCTTTCTCCTAAGGGAGGCGGAGAACCGGATGGTGAACTGGCAGAGCAAATCCGGAAGGACTTTGGCAGCTTTGATGCACTAAAGGAAAAGCTTTCCCAGGCCGCAGCTGCAAGATTCGGCTCCGGATGGGCATGGCTGTCAGCTGATAAGAACGGAGCCTTACAGGTGAGCTCAAGCCCCAATCAGGATAACCCTATTATGGAAACAAAGGGTGAATGGATTCCTATTCTTGGAATTGACGTATGGGAACATGCCTATTATCTGAAATATAAGAATCTGCGTGTTGATTATATCAAATCATTTTTTGAGATTGTTGATTGGAAAGAAGTTGCTTCCAATTATAAAAAAACCAGTAACAGATAATACCCAAAGAGGTTAACAGGAAATAAATCCAGTGGAGCATCTCCTTCCATATTAATACAGGGATGCTTCACTGTTTTTATTTATCCATAATGTACTGCAACTACACTTTTCTTCACTCTTCCCTGTCCATTTGCTTCTCCTATGTAATTAAACAACTCTTTTTCTGAATAATGAAATTTCAAGGCTCTCTGTCATATGCTTCTGATAATGCCGGTACAAAACAATGGCCGTTATGACTACACAGCCCGCTGCAACCGCTCTGATATCAATAAGCAGCAAAGCCGATACACCAAAGCACAAAAAGGTGACGATGCTCTTGCAGGAATCCGGGCTTATTCGGATAACACAGGAAAAGAGCAGGTAAAAAAATACCAATAGGGATAAGGGCGTAATAATAGGAAATAATCCCATCAGCACTCCAAAGGTCACTGCTATTGCCTTTCCCCCTCTTCCATGGCGGTACAGCGGATATGCGTGGCCTAAAACCGGGGCTGCCATGACCACTGCAAAAACATTATTACTGACATCTAAAAACTGTGTACCCAGGAATACCGGAAGAAAGCCCTTTAACAGTTCTAAGATAAGTACTTCCGTACCAACCACTTTGCTTCCGTATTTAAAAGCATTATGGGTTCCGGGATTTTTATCATCGCTGATCTCTGTAATGTCCACATCATATAATATTTTAGGCAAAAAATAAGCAAACAGGATACTTCCGCAGCAGTAGCCTGCTGCTATGAATAACAGATATCTCATATAAGCTCCTCCCCTTAAATATTCCGATATTAAGAATTAACTACCATCTCCTCCAGTAAACGGCTGATATCCGAAGGGGCCTCCATCTTGGCATAATGCCTTTGGGCAGCAAGCATCTGCTCCCGATAATCCCTGTCATTTACCAGCCTCTTTCCCAAATTAATCTGCTCTGAAATCCCCCTTGGTGCCACTGAAATTCCTCTTGGAACAAAAAACTTCAGGTTATCTATTTCACAGCCGGGTATGGGTGCCGTATGAATCAAAGGTTTATTCTTTATAAGGACCTCCGTGGAGGAAAGTCCCCCCGGTTTTGTATATATTACATCGCAGGCATCCATATACAGAGATACTTTGCTGGTAAACCCTATGATATGTACATTTTTGCTTTGCTGAAAATCCCGTTTCAGAGTGCTTTTTAAAAACTCGTTGGTGCCGCAGATAACAATGACATGTTCTCCGCCGGTACAGCATTTGATCAGCTGTCTCGTAAATCTTCTGATCTTTCCAAAGCCCATACTTCCGCCCATTATCAGATATATGGGTTTATCCTCCGGCAATTTTAACATCCTTCTTGCCTTCTTTTTGTCTAACTTTTTATAAAATTCCATTCTTACCGGAATTCCCAGGGGATATAACTTTTCTCCGGGGATACCCTTTGATGTAAAATTCTCTGTGAGCTCTTCATGGGGTATGACATAGGCATCACATAATGTCTCTTCCCAAAAAGGACTCCAGGTGTAGTCCGTCTGTACCGATACCACCTTCTGTTTTAACATCCCCTTTCTCTTCATATAGGTCAGGGTTTCACCTGCATAAAGGTGGGTAGCCACAAGGATATCAAAATCCGGGTGTTCTTCTAAATAGTTATTCAGGTATTTTGCCATGCCGGCATTTGAGTAATAAACGGGAGATTTTCTGTTTGGTGAAGATATTACGGCTCCTGCCTTATAGAAAAGATGGAATATATGCGGTGCATATTTCGTTGATAATATATAAGCTCTGCTTATTTTCCTGTCATGCTTTACACCTGCCAGTTTCATAAATCCAAGTACCACAGCATTATGTCCATGCTCTGTCAGATATTCACTAATTGCCTTGGCTGCTGTGTTGTGTCCTTCTCCTGTATTACAGGTTAAGATTAATACCTTCATGGAAACACCTCACGCTCTTTATTTTTTTCAAAATAAACGACTCCTGGCATCTGTATGCAGGTGGAAAGAAGCCATGTAGATATTGTATCAAAGTTTACATAAAAAATAAAGTAAAATAATAGGGATTCCCCTATTTACAAATATACTGCCGGATGTTACAATTACGTTAGTTTGCTGTAATTTTTTTCCTCTGTCCATAGGAGGAATCAAATGTCATCTAGTAAGAAAATCCTAATATCCATTCTTTTATGCACCGCTCTTATATTTCTGCCAGCCACGCAGCTTCAGGCTGATACCTTTGACACAATACCCTTCGTAATAATATCGGAATACAACACTACCCTTAATATCGGTGATGAATTTCAAATATATGCCGTCACCTCCAACGGAAGCCTTCCGACCTTTAAAAGCAGTAATTCTAAGGTTGCTTCTGTCAGCACTTACGGAAGCATAACCGCTAAAAGTGCCGGAACAGTAACGATAACAGCTAAAATCAATAAAGCTGAGGCAGCCTGCAGGATTACTGTCCGGAAAACAACCGTTGACATACAAGCCTCAAAGACTTCCATCGAAGCAGGTGAAACCCTCACCCTTTCTGCCCAAACTTCCAACAGCTCTCCGGTTATCTGGAAAAGCAGTCCAAAAAGCATCGCTGTGATAGATGAAAATGGTGTGGTCACCGGTAAAAAACCTGGCAAAGCCACTATTACAGCCACAGCAAATAAAAGCACTGCCAGTATAACCATCACCGTGAAAGCTCCCCTTATCTCACTTAACCGGACAAGCCTTTCCCTTTACCGGGGGCAGACCTTTCTGCTGTCCGCCGTGGTTTCCTCCAAGTTGACCCCCAGCTGGAGGACCAACAAAAAGAGTGTCGCCACAGTAGCAGAAAACGGCCTGGTTACCGCACAAAAACATGGTACTGCTATTATCACCGCTGTTGTAAGCGGAGTAACAAAAACCTGCACCATTAACGTAAGACAGCCGGAAATCACCTTTGACACCTATAATATCACCATAAAAAAGGGAGAACAGAAAAAGCTCAATGCAGCAGTATCCTCCGGCAATACTCCCGTCTGGTCTTCCAGTAACCTTAATGTGGCATCTGTTGACGCTTCCGGTAATATAACAGGTATGCAAAAGGGGAAAGCCTACGTCTATGCCGCAGAGGACGGAATTAAAATACGCTGCACCGTCAATATAACAGAATAATATGGTAATTTAAACAAAGTTCAGGAAGAGGAAGAATTACAGCAAACAAAAAACAGGCATGCAATTACGAATAACTGCTGCCTGCCCTATTTTAATTATCTTTTAGATGCAAGGAGTCCATCTGCTCCAGTAGTTCCATGAATTTCTCACTGTTTCCGCCTGCATCGGGATGATATTCCTTGGCAAGCTCCCGAAAGCGCTTCTTAATCGTCCTGGCATCGGCATCAAAGGAGAGTCCCATTTTCATAAGAATATCCGGATTATAAAGGCTGTTGTCCAGTATTCCTGTTTCCTGGAATATCTTATAATAAACAGCATAATAATACTGGCTTATTACTTTCTTAATATCCTCTCTGTCCATTGCCAGTAAATCCTTCATATTAAACCTTGCCTTACGGCAATTATCCTGGAGGCAGAAAAATTCATCCCATACCAGTGCTTTTGGAAGGCTCTTTTGTACTGCACGGCCTTTATGATCAGTGCTGCTATCATATTGATGGAATCTTAATTTTAGTTCCATCTTTTTAAGATTTCGTATCTTACGTTTTATATCCCCTTCGCTACAATAACAATCAGACACTTTTTATCCTTCTTTCCAAAGATCACAACGGCACATAGGTGTGCCTGAATAGGCTTCAGTTTGTATTAAGGGTTATTATAGCATAAAAAATCACATTTATAAAGACGTTTCAGATGAAGCTTGCGGATTGTAATAAGGGAGGAAAAGGGGGGATTGTGGGAACGGACGATGATTTTGGCTTACCTTTTGTTATTTTCTCGTTCGGGGTTCCAAATTCCACTAAAATGCCGGCAGCTGTTCCTGGCAGGTGAAATTATACCAAACTCGCTGGAAGGTTGTATTTGTGCAGAGCTGTGAGCTCAGACAGTGGTATAATTTTACCTAGGAACAGCTGCCGCCATTTAAGTGTCATTAGGGAACTCCTCAATAGAAAATTACAAAAGGTAAGCCAAAATCATCTGGGGGTTGGCAATAGACCCTTGGACAGTTGTTGTTTTGATTGGTCTTATAGGGTTTTGGACACGGCAAATGCATGAGACCAAATAATGGATATACACAGATGACCAAGGGGGGTGTTTGGGAGATTTGTCTCAAGAGGTTCCTTATGACACTTAAGCGGCAGGAAACGTGACTAGGTAAAGCAATGCCACTGTTTGAGCTTGATAGCTAACACAGCCATAATTGTTACAGCGAGTTTGGCGTTGCTTTGCCTGCCAGTCACGTTTTCTGCCGCTTTAGTGGAATAAGGGTTCTCGCGTAACAAAACTCCCAAACAACCCCCTTGGTCATCGTCCGTTTCCATAAACTTCCTTCAAGCGTTTATCGTGGATGAACCCCTGAAAAGTCCGGGCTTTTAGCCTTCAGTATTCTAATTTCTTCCGATATAGCTATTTCATAAAGAACTGCATGACCTTATCACTTATTTCCGGTAAAAACTCGTGCCCGTAATCCGGATAAATAATATGCTCCTTCTTAGCGGTTATCTTATTATAGGCTGCGTACTGTGTGGAAGGAGGACAGATAGTATCCATTAAGCCGGTGATAAATAATACCTCCCCCTTAATTCTGCCTGCCAGGTTCTGTATGTCAATGTAGCCAAGCTTTGTAAAGATTTCTTCTTCCCGCTGGTGAGCAGGATCAAACATCCTGAAATACTGCCTTATTTCGGCATAGGCATCCTTTGCCAGATCCATATCCCAAACCCTCTTATAATCGCTTAAAAATGGATATGTGGGGGCAAGCTTACTGATTCTTGGCTCTAAAGATGCACAGGCAAGGGTAAGTGCCCCGCCCTGGGAGCCGCCCATGGCATATACCCTGCCGGGGTCTACATCCGGCATGTTGATGGCAATATCTGCCAGCTCTGCCGTATCCAGAAAGATGTGCCTGAAAAGCAAATTATCCGCCTCGTCATCAAGTCCTCTGATGATATGCCCATCCAAGGTATTTCCCTTCACACCGCCCACATCCTCTGAATGACCGCCCTGGCCCCGGCAATCCATTGCAAAGACAGAGTATCCAAGAGCCGCGTAATTAAGCTTATCACTCCAATCACCTGCATTGGAGCTGTAGCCATGGAAAATCAATACCGCCGGATGCTTGCCGGAAGCATTCTTAGGGCGCAGGTATTTCACATGAATCCTTGCACCTCTGACCCCTGTAAAGTACATATCAAAGCATTCGGCATAAGGCACCTGAAAGGCTGACGGAGTCAGTTCTACATTGGGATTTACCGACTTCATTTCTCCTATGGCCCTCTCCCAGTATTGTGCAAAATCTTTTGGACGCGGATTTACTCCCTGATAATTTCGTAATTCTTCTAAAGGCATGTCTATAACAGGCATGGCATGATCCTCTCTTTCTCAATTAGTATTATTTTATTCTTAGCTTTTATTTAAGCTTTTTACTTTCATCAGCTTTTAGCTTTCATAGGCTTTCAGATTTTGTACTAATCGGCTTTCTGCTCTCATTAGCTTTCGGCTTTAATTAATTTCAAATAATTTACTTTTATTTTTTTGATTCAGCTTTCAACAATCAGCCATTAAGTATTAGCTCTTAACTCTTTCCTGAACATTATCAGCTCCTAATTATCGGCTCATAGACATTAATACCTAGCAATTAAGATTTAAATAGTATCTCTTATCTAATTTTAAATGAAAATACGAAAACTTTCAAAGCTTATTTTCACAATCTTTTCAAAAGTACTTCAAAGAATGGACACATTTGAACGATATACTAAGTACATAAGATAACAACAAGGTTCACTACCTTGCTAACATATACTTTTTCATAATTGAGGAATCTGCACATGCAGGTTCCTCCTCCTCGTTTTATTGGGAAATCATTAACATATCCCTTCTGTTGTCATATAGTATTATAAACAATTATCAGGTAAATAAAGCATATTTATGAATATTACCATTGGTATGAAGGCTCCTGATTTTACTGCTATGACAACCTTCGGACAAATGAATCTGTCCGATTACAAAGGGCTCTGGGTTATTCTATTCTCACATCCTGGTGATTTTACACCGGTATGTACAACTGAATTTATTGCTTTTGCACAGGCAAATGATCAGTTTGAAGATTTGAATGCAAAACTGATCGGGCTTAGTATTGACAGTAACCCTTCCCATCTGGCATGGGTAAATCAGATTTATACTCTGACCGGTATTCAGATACCTTTCCCGATTATTGCCGACCGCATGGGTGACATTGCAAACCTCTACGGAATGATAGCTCCCGGGGTCAATAAACAGGAAACCGTCAGAAATGTATTCTTCCTTGACCCTGAGCAAATGGTTCGTGCCATATTAGTTTATCCTTTAACTAACGGGAGAAATATCTATGAAATCCTGCGCCTTTTAACTGCCCTTCAAACGACGGACAGATGTAAGGTTGTCACTCCGGCAAACTGGGAGCCTGACATGCCTTCTATGGTTCCGCCGCCGGGTACCTATGACCAGTTAATCCAACGTACCAATAACCCACAGGATATGGGACTAAGCTGCATGGATTGGTTCTGGTGCTATAAAGACTCCAATTGCAAATAAAACAGTTAACTTAAGCCGTGCGGCAATTGTTCTATCACAGCACGGCTTAAGCTTTATTTCTTTATGAAGATAATGCTACATTTTCATTATTAATAAATCCGGGTTCAGCATACCAAATATCATGGCAATATGAGCTACAACAAGGAAAATACCAACAAATACAGCATGGAGCTTTAACTTGCCGGTTTCATCCCGCTTCTTTCCAATCAAGCCTGTTTCAAGTAAAAACATTCCCATAAAAGGAATTACACCTGAAAGATAGAACCCAACTGCAATAACGTCCGCCGGTCCTCTCCACCCACCTGATGTTGTAAGAGGTATAACGGCATTTATAAACAAATAAATAAAAATTCCAAGAAAATAAATACCTGCAAAGATACCTGTAGCTTTACTTACCTTCTTTGCCGCTCCTGTCATATTCCTTGTAAACAGGATAATCATTTCCGTTATGGCAAGAGTCTCTGCACAAATGACGGGAACTGCCATAAAGATAAGCAGCTGCCAGGGCTGATTGGTTGCCAGCAATTCCATGTAATGAGTCATAGCATTCATAAAATTGATATTCTCCCTCTGTTTTTTATTTGTAATCCAACTATAATTCGGATGACATAAATCAAAGCCATGTTTTATTGAGGTCAACTTATGACATCCAAATCAGTAATTAGATTCTATAAAAAAGATATGGAGATATGATGGAGATTAAAATATATTTTCAGATGGACCCGCTTTAAAAACAGTATCCTATTCCAAGCCAGCTTTATTCTAAAGAAGGGTTATTTCAAATAATCTGGCGGTAAACTGCTTGGGCAATATTACAGTAAGGGTCTGATTGATACCGTTCCAGCTATAGCTGCATTCTTCGTAGCCTGGATACACACATTTAACGGAACAATTCCTGCCATTTGTATATTCTATCGGAAGAGTACAAGTCTCCTCTTCACTGTTTCTTCTCCATACTGCCACATAGAGCTTATCTTCTGTCCGGAGTCCCAGGCTCACCCAGGTATCTGAGAATTTTGATAAGCCCAAAGGCCAGAAGGGCAGGGATTTTCTGATATCCTGGCGAATGGATTTATAATAATCCAGGGCTTCTTTTACAAGCTCCCTTCGCTCTTTCTCGATATGACCTAAGTGACCGCTTTGATGTATACGAAGCAGCATGGCATTTATCATGTTAAATACCACTTCCTCCTTATCCCCATGGGTTAACGGATAGGACCAGATGGCCGACTGTTCAGGGGTCAGTCCTGAGGGGGAATTGGCAGCTATTGTAGCATAACGGCGGTAATCTTCCTGATCGCTGGTGGACTGTATGGAATACCTGGACAGCATTGCATAGTCAATCCGAAGTCCGCCGCTGGAACAGTTCTCAATGATAAGCTCAGGGTATTTTGCAAATATCGAATCCAGCCAGGCAAGATAAGCCCTTTCATGGCCTAATAAGCCGTCACCGATACTATCGGCGTACAATTCCGTACCGATTCCCGGCTCTATATTATAATCCATCTTAATATAGCCGATGCCATATTCAGAAATCAGCCTGTCGATAACACTGTTTGCATAGTCTATGACCTGGGGATTCCTAAAATCCAACTGATATCTGGAACGGTCATACACCTTTTTGCCATGGCGCACAAAAAACCAATCCTCCGGAACCTGTTCCGCTTTAGGACAATTAATACCCATTACCTCTAATTCCAGCCATACTCCCGGAACCATCCCTTTGCCTCTTATATAATCTGTTACCTCTTTTAACCCATTTGGAAACCGCTCCCTTGATTCCTGCCATTCACCGACATTATCCCACCAGGGTCCGGCTGAATACCAACCGGCATCAATACAGAAATACTCACAGCCGGCATCCTTCGCCGCATCAACCAAAGGAAATTCTTTTTCCGCTGTGGGATTTCCCCATAAGCAGTTCATATAATCGTTAAAAATAATTGCAAGACTTTCATTATCTTTATTGGGTCTTCGGATGATTCTGCGGTATTTTGTCAGCTCTCCCATAGCACTATCAAAATTCCCGCAGCTGACACCAACTGAAACAGGAACACTGGCAAAGCTGTCCCCCGGTTTTAAGTCCTTATACCAGTGGGATTCCGTCTCCGTAGGACCGCTGAGAGCCAGGTATAAATGGGCTGCCTGGTCTGAAATCTCCCAATGCCAGGAGCCATTATGCTCAATCTGCCAGAAAAGATTTGTACCGGTTTCCGTATTCTCTAAATATGCCATAGGAAGATATTCCTTTGCAGACCAGTTACCGGTATTGGTAATTCCTACTGCCTTCGAGGAACGCTGCTCCACATCCGGCTGGGATTGGCTGATGCCTAACTGCTCCAGTGTATAGGTCTGCCAGTCCAGCTCTCTTTGCCAGGAATTATGCGGAATCTTTAAGGACATTTTCTTATCTCTTGGAAGTATCCCTTCCTTTTCAATCCCGGTATAATGAAAGGAGGATATATAGGTTAAGGTCTGTGTTTCCCTGCCTTTATTCAGTACCTCACTCCAGGAACGGATTACGGAAACTTCGTCATAGAACTGAATATGGCTTGTTACATAAATCCCGGTTTCTTCGTCAAAGGTTATGAATTCAAGCTTTCTGCCCAGATGATTACGGTAATCCTTATGGCTGTCATACTTCATCCGGCAGCCCGGTGCTGTTACTATATATTTTGTCCCGTGCCGTTCAAAGGGTCGGTCAAGACCGGCAATATCCACTTCTACTAAATTAAATCTTCCTTCCATGCTTTTGGACTTAATGGCAGCCTGGTTAAAGGGAAGTGCTGAAAAATGCAGCAGCTTTAATTGCTGGTCTTCCGTTATTTCAAGTACCATATGGATATTATTTTCATAAATTGTAATAAAACTCATAAGATTCCTTTCCTTTCTTTTTTGGATGATATTATTGGGCCAGCAGCCAGGCTGCCGACTTTTGCATATCTTCTAACTGATGACGGGAACCGAAGTGTTCTATAATAAACGTCATGTCCCCCCTGTTTTGCTTTCCTGCATTTTCTTTTACTAAGGAAATCAGCTGTTTCATTGGAATATCGCCAAAACCTACCGGTGATGAATACATGGCACGGCCCTTTACTGTAAGCTTTGGCTCTTCACCGCGTTTGGGTGTAAGGGAACGGTCCTTGCAGTGCACAATACCAATATACGGTGCCAGAAGCTCAAAGGCTTGTATTACGTCTTCCTCGGAATACAAAAAATTCCCGGTATCAAAGGCGCAGGTCAATCCCGGTACCTGCTTCAGAAAAGCTAATAACTGGCCTGCCGTGGCAAAGGGTGCTTTTATGTCATCAAAATCCTCCATTGCTACCGTGATGCCCTTTTCCCGTCCGATGGCTGCCAATTCCCTCACAACAGCCATCATATTTTGGATTTCTTTTTCCGCCCTCTCCTTCTCCAGGCCTTCCTCTATAAATCCGGGTATGATAAGTACACTTTTGGCACCGATTCCCACAGCCTGATCAATGAAAGCAGCACCCGGAAGATAATCTGCCTTTTTTCCAAAATCAAAAAATCCATATACTCCATTTACAGCAAGCCCTTCCGAAGCCAGCTGCCTGTATATTCTTTCACCTTCGCCTTCCTTGTCCAATAACCGCCCATAATCAAGCTCGACTCCATCAATCTGGCTGGACTTTACTATTTTTAGAACCTCTTCTACCGAAAGGTTCTCCTGGGCTGCCGCTTCCAGGATATGTTCATAAAAAACGGATATATACATACAGAACCTCCTTTAATCAATGCTAATTCCATGCATATCACAAGTCTGCTTGCGATACTGCTTAAATAGAAATCTGAAAAATACAACGCATTTTTACACTAAACTATAACTATCTTTCCTTAATAAACAGATTTAATACAAAAGCTTAAAGTACTTTCTTCTGATATTCTTTTTCTTATGAATATAGTGTATAATATTTAAAATCACAGGAGGGAAGTCATTATATATACAGGCTTTCATATGTAAGATATTCTGACATTTTATAATTACTATATATTACTGCCTTCGGTATTGGCGAATACCAAAGAAGAATGCATTTTTAAACTTACTATATGGGCAGTATCAGATATGCATGGCAGTTAGTGTGAATTATTGAGAAGCATAATTCACACAAGATTGCGCCTGCGAAATCCTCGGCCCAAAGTTTGCAGGCTGTGAGAAAGGCATGGTTATTAAGATGAAAAAGGACAGAAGCTTTTGCTTATGGAATAACGACAGCATTGAAACCAGGTGGCTTCGGCTGAAGCGCTACTATTCCTTAAATGTAACGATTTATGAAATGGCTCCTCATGCCCACAACGAAATGGAAATTATGTATGTGACTTATGGAGAGTGTGAAATCACCTGTATTGACAGAGAGGGAAATTTCCGCACACAAAAATTGAAAAAAGAGGATTATGTTATAATTGATGCCGGCGTATTCCATACCCTTTCCGTAAGACGTGACGGCTTTTGCAGGATACTTAACATGGAAATTTTATTGGAGCAGGCAGCAGGGGATTTCAAAATCGGTGACCTGCTTCAAAGGTCTGGCGGCCTGAAGGCTTTTCTGAATAAAGGCGAAGATTATTCCTTTCTATCGGATAAAAATAACGAGATGCTGTTCCTCATTGAGTATATACAGCATTACAATAGTTCAAAACTCAATAAAGCGGAAAGCAGTCTGGCACTGAATTATTATCTTGCCCAATTTGTACTTATACTGGCAAGGCATTCGGATGCCAAAGAAAAGGGCTCAAAAGGAAACCGTTATGTAAAAAAGGTCAAAGAGTTCCTGGAGCAGAATTATGACAGTGATATCCGTATCAGCATGATAGCTGAAAAGCTGAATGTTTCCGAAGCTTATCTGCAGCGCCTGTATAAGCAGACAGAAGGAGAAAGCATCATCCGCACACTGCAAAGAATAAGGATGGAAAAAGCAAGCGTTCTGCTGACCAACAGCAAACTTCCTGTTATTGATATTGCGGTTTCTGTGGGTATTAACAGCCGGCAGCATTTCAGCTATGTCTTTACAAAGGAATTTGGATGTTCTCCGAAGGATTATAGAAAAATGAAGGGTTATTCTGAAATGTATGAGGGCTTCGGCAAGTTTAACTTTAAAGGACATTAGCCATGGCAGCCTGCCGAAACCAAATCAAGTAAAAATAACCCTCCACTATAACACCAGACTTTTATCAGCTGATAGAATGGAGGTACAAAGCGGGAGGTGACAGGAGCGTATGAGGACTTATAAAACAGCAGAAATAGCACACAGCATCGGAATCCATCCTAACACAGTCCGGCTATACGAAGAACTTGGACTGATTCCCAGACCGGAACGGAAGGCAAACGGCTACCGTGTTTTTACAGATTTCCACCTGGAGCAGATTAAGCTTGCAAGGATTGCCTTAAAGGCAGAGGTGTTGCAAAATGGTCTGAGAAAGCAGGCAATTGATATTATCAAGACCTCTTCCTCCGGAAATTTTAACAAAGCCATCAGCCTGACTGAGCATTATTTGCAGCAGATAAAATCAGAGCAAAAAAATGCTGAAGAGGCTATTGCAATTACCAGAAGGCTGCTATCGGATAATAAACCCCAAACGGGCAGTCTTACTTTAACAAGAAAAGAAACGGCTGCTCATCTGCATATTTCCATGGATACTTTAAGAAATTGGGAAATGAATGGCTTGCTCACGGTGAAACGAAAGCAGAATGGTTACCGCATTTATACCGAAGAAGATATCCGGCGGTTAAAAATCATACGTTCCCTGCGTTGTGCCAATTACTCCCTTTCAGCGATTTTACGAATGCTAAATGCTTTATCCAATGACCCTGAGGCAGATATACGGGAAATAATTGATACTCCCAGGGAAAACGACGATATTATATCGGTATGCGATAAGCTGCTGTCTTCATTGCAGTACGCCAAACAGAATGCACAGACAATGCTTATACAGCTTGAGAAGATGAAAGGGCAATTTACCTAACAGCCATGCCTTCCCAGCTCGCCGCAAGATTTGGCAGAGGATTTCGCAGGCATTTGTGTGAAAATTGCATGCCGGCCCCATCATTATCACCTTCAGCTTAGGGCTATTCCCTGTATAGCTTTATCATACTTTCCATTCGTTTGTACAACTCCTCCCGCACGCGCCGGGGTTCCAGACACTCACATTTGCTTCCCAACTGGAGCAGGAGTCCATAACCGTAATCATCTTCAATAAAAGGATACTGAACCAGAAGCTTATCTTCACCAACTGCTTCCATACCGGACTCGTCCACTACATCCAGCATCCGGCTGTACAGGGACTTGTCAATAAGAAGCTTTACCATAATCATTTCTTTTCTTCCCGCTTCCAGGGAGTGCAGCAGCTTATGGGAAAATTCTCTTGGTTCAAATGTTTCTTCCCCAACGTTAAGTAATGAAATACGCAGGACTTTAAAAATACGAAAATCCTGCTTTGACGTACAATAGCCGACCAAATACCAATTGGAGTCCTTTAAGATCAGCTGATACGGCTCAACCATTCTGTTACTTTTTTTGCTGTTTTGATCAAAGTACTGAAAATTCAGATATTTTTTATCATAAATGGCATTTTTAATAACTGCCAGATTTTCATTTAGATTTCTATTTCCAAACCAGGGCGTATAATCAATCGTGATTTGGCTTGATTTCTGTTCAATATCTTTGATATGCTCTTCCGGCACCAGTCCTTTTACCTTTGCCATCGTATGAAGCAGCTCCGTATTGGATAACGAAGCATGTACACTGCCAAGAGCTGTTAGCAGCAAGGTTATATCCGATAACGTAAAGAGCTTCTTATCGATTTTATACTGCTCCAGGATACTGAAGCCCCCATCGGAGCCTGCATAAGCCACAATTGGAATTCCGGCCCCATTAATTGTTTCCATATCTCTGTAAATGGTCCGCCGGGAGACTTCAAATGTCTCTGCCAGTGCCGTAGCACTGACCACCCTGCGTTCAAGCAAAAGCATTATTATCGATATAATTCGTTCAATTTTCATTTCCATCACCTTATTTATTTTTTTGAATCATACAACCTTGACATATAGATGTCAAGGTGCCTGTGTTACACTTCTCCTGTAACCAGATATTACACCAGTAATTAAGAAGAATAAAAAAGAAAGGATAAATAATCCACTAACCAAAGTTCAACTTATATAGGATAATCGGATTATATGGAGCAAAATGGATTTTAAGAATGAATTTAAAAGAATTATGGAGAACGCCGTTGAGCTTTCTCTTGCAACCTCAGTTGACAATGTCCCAAATGTAAGAATTCTGACCTTCTGCTATGATGAACAGAAGGAGGGAGTTGCTTACATAGCAACTTATAACCAGTCTCCTAAGACAGCGGAATTTGCTAAAAATAATAAGGTTGCATTTACTACAATTCCTGTTGGTCCCGACGCAGTCAGGGTAACAAATGCCAGCATTCAGAAAAGTGAGCTTACCGTACATGATCTGAAAGATAATTTTATCCGTAAATTCCCTGGCTTCCAGGCTACTTATGATTATGCGGGTCCAATGATGGATATTTACGAAATTCATTTTAATGAGGCCTTTGTAATTGTAGGCTTCAACAACACGGACAAGATTTCCCTGTAATAATAAAAGCAGGTAAGAGTAAAGCAAAATGATGTGCCCCCACAAAGTTAGACCTAAAATCTAACTTTGTGGGGGCAGTTCAAAACTGCTTTACCTGCCTGCTATTTTACTTTTATCCTGCTATTCCGCTCTTTGCAAATACTTTCTCAAATACTGTCCGGTAAAGGATTCACTGTTATCAATAATCTCTTCCGGTTTTCCCTGGCATACGACCGTTCCTCCGCCGTCTCCTCCTTCCGGGCCCAAATCAATAATATAATCGGCTGTCTTGATTAAATCCAGATTATGCTCTATTACGATTACCGTATTGCCGTTTTGAACTAATTTCTTTAAAATCTCCGTCAGTTTATGAACATCTGCAAAATGAAGACCGGTGGTGGGTTCATCCAGAATATAAACGGTCTTACCGGTTCCGGGCTTGCTGAGTTCGGCTGCCAGCTTGATTCTCTGGGCTTCTCCTCCGGATAAGGTGGAGGAGGCCTGTCCCAATTTTATATAGGATAAACCTACATCATAAAGGGTCTGGATTTTATTCCGAATCCTGGGGAGGTTCTCAAAATAGGTCAAAGCTTCTTCCACTGTCATTTCCAGAACATCATGGATATTTTTGTTTCTATATTGGATTTCCAGGGTCTCTCTGTTGAACCTCTTTCCCTGGCAGACATCACAGGGAACATAAACATCCGGCAGGAAGTTCATCTCCACTTTTATGATTCCGTCTCCGCTGCAGGCCTCACACCTGCCGCCCTTCACATTAAAGCTGAATCTCCCTTTTCCATAGCCTTTTGCCTTTGCTGCCGCCGTCTGCGCAAATAAATCCCTTATCATATCAAATACCCCGATATAGGTAGCCGGATTTGACCTCGGCGTTCTGCCGATGGGACTTTGATCCACGTTAATCACTTTATTCAGTTGCTCCATGCCGTCTATTTTCTCGTATTTTCCCGGAATGCATCTTGCCCTGTTCAGGCTTCTGGCAAGGACTTTATATAATATCTCATTAATGAGAGTACTTTTTCCGGAGCCGGACACACCGGTCACACAGGTAACCACTCCCAAAGGAAAACTTACATCAATGTTTTTCAGATTATTTTGGGCAGCTCCCATAACCTTTAAATACCCTTTGGGCTCTCTTCTGGTTTCAGGTACGGGAATGGATATTCTACCGCTAAGATAGGCACCTGTTACGGAGGCCTCATTGATCATCAGCTCTTCGGCAGTTCCGGCTGCAATGATTTCACCGCCATGCTCCCCGGCACCGGGACCTATGTCGATAACATAGTCCGCCGCTCTTATGGTGTCTTCATCGTGCTCCACGACCAAAACGGTGTTATCCAAATCTCTTAAATGATACAGTGTATTTAACAGCTTGTCATTATCTCTTTGATGAAGTCCGATACTGGGTTCATCCAGAATGTAGGTGATTCCTACCAGGCCGGACCCTATCTGGGTTGCAAGCCTTATTCTCTGCGCCTCGCCTCCGGATAAGGTGGCAGCTGCTCTGGCAAGCGTCAGGTATTTTAAGCCTACGTCAAGCAGGAATTCAGCTCTGGCCGTAATCTCCTTTTGTATCTGCTCCGCAATGGTCTGCTGAAATGCCGAAAGCTTTATGCTTTTTATAAAATCATAAAGTTCCTTTATGGACAATTCCGTAACCTCATAAATATTTTTCTCTGCCACCGTCACAGCCAGGGCTTCCCTATTCAGCCTCTGACCGCCGCAGGCTTTACAGGGTATAGTATTCATGTAGGTTTCATATTCTGCTTTTACAACCTCCGCACCTTCCCGGTACCTTCTTTCGGCATTCTTTATTATCCCTTCAAATGCAATGGAATAGGTACCTTCACCCCTCTGCCCTTTGTAATGGACATCCACTTTTTCATCGGTGCCATATAGCAGTATGTCATGTACTTCCTTGGAATAGGATTCAAAAGGCATATCAAGCCTGACATAAAACCGTTCGGAAAGCACCTTTAAGACAGCCCTTGTAAAGCTTCCTTCCTCCTTGGAGGACTGCCAGCCGGGAACAATAATCGCGCCTTCATCTATGCTGATGGATTTATCAGGTATAATCAAATCCTCATCAAATTCCATTTTATAGCCTAAGCCGCTGCATTCCGGACAGGCACCAAAAGGGTTATTAAAGGAAAAAAGCCTTGGTTCGATTTCTTCCAGACTGATTCCGCATTCCGGGCAGGCATAATTAGCACTGATGATAATTGGCTCTCCCCCTATAACATCCACCTGCACAATATCCTCCGCCAGCTTCAGCGCATGTTCAATGGAATCCGCCAGCCTTGGTTCAATACCGTTCCTTACCGCCAGCCTGTCAATAATAATACTTATTGTATGCTTGATATTTTTATCCAGCTCAATGCTTTCATTCAGTTCATGCAATATGCCATCTATAACCACACGAACATAACCGCTTTTCTTTGCCTGCTCCAATATCTTTTCGTGGCGTCCCTTCTTTCCCCTTACTACGGGAGCAAGGAGCTGGAACTTTGTTCCTTCCGGTAAAGCCATTATCGTATCTATCATCTGGTCAACCGATTGTTTATTGATAACCCTGCCGCATTTTGGACAGTGGGGAATACCAATCCTGGCATACAGCAGACGTAAATAATCATATATTTCCGTAATTGTGCCTACGGTGGAACGTGGGTTGCGGTTGGTGGATTTCTGCGCTATGGAAATAGCTGGCGATAAGCCCTCGATTCTATCCACTTCCGGCTTTTCCATCTGCCCCAAAAACATTCTGGCATAGGAAGACAGGGATTCCATATATCTTCGCTGGCCGTCTGCGTAAATTGTATCAAAAGCCAGGGAGGATTTGCCGGAGCCGCTGATTCCCGTTATTACTACCAGCTTATTTCTGGGTATACTGATGTCCACATTTTTCAAATTATGAACCCTTGCACCTTTTATTTTTATAAATGATTTGTTTTTCATGGAATCCTTTCTGCACTTTCTGCATGAACCAGCGAATGTTTTTTAATTATCCAAATAAGCCTTCAGTTCCTGAACTTCCTTTTTTCCCTTCAGCTTTAGAATTGCTCTTGCTTCAATCTGCCTGATACGCTCCCTTGTAAGCTGGAACGCCATTCCCACCTCCTGGAGGGTCCATATTTTTCCGTCCTCCAGGCCAAAACGCAGTCTGATGATTTGCTGCTCTCTTAAGGAAAGGGAAGAAAGTACTTCATTAATCTGTTTTCTCAGCATGATTTGCTCTACAGATGTAAAGGGGTTCTCCATACTCTCATCCGCCACAAAATCTATCAACTGGCTATCCTCTTCCCCAATGGGCGTTTCCAGGGAAATCGCATCGTCATACAGTTTTATGATTTCTTCCATTCTTCCCGGCAGCATCCCCATTCGCTCCGCCAATTCGGCTACCGTCGGGTCCCTTCCGGTATCCGAAAGGAATTGCTTGCTGCACTTTGATATGTTGTTCATCTGCTCTTTTAAATGCACCGGCAGCCTGATAATCCGGGACTGGTCCGCAATTGCCCTGGTTATTGCCTGCCTTATCCACCAGGTTGCATAAGTGCTGAACTTAAAGCCTTTGCGGTAATCAAACTTTTCAACCGCCTTGATGAGCCCAAGATTTCCTTCCTGTATCAAATCGGACAAAGTCATGCCGCTTCCCCGCGCATAGCGTTTTGCCACACTGACTACAAGCCTCAGATTTGCATTTGTCATCTCTTCCTTTGCCTCTTCATCTCCAGCTTTTATCCTTTTCGCAAGCTCCAGTTCCTTTCTTTGATCCAGCAATTGTATTTTACCTATGCTTTTTAAATATATTTTAACAGAATCTTCCGGTATATCCACTTCCGGTATATCCACTTCCGGTGTATCTATTTCCTGTATATCTACTCCCTGTACTTCCGTTAAATCATAGCTGCCATCTATCTCTTCCGCAACTTCCATATCAGGGGGTTCCTCTGCTGCATCCATTTCCGGAACCTCTTTGCCCGGCTTATTTGTTTTCCTAAATGCCTTCGTTTTCCATGGTCCCGTTAAATTGTTTTCTTCTATAATCTCATCCTGTTGAGCTGGCATATCATTATCAAAGGTATCTGTAAATAAATTCTCTAACTTGTCCATCCTGTTATTCATTTTAATCCCCATGTGCATCGCAAGTTTACTTGCGATACTGCTTATTAGTAAGTTTACGCGAAACCGCCCAAATAGAAAGTGAAATGCCCGGTTATGAACCAACCATATGCCATGCTACCTCATATTTTATCAAGAATTTTAGCGTTCTGAAAGCAAAATCTCTCCTGCCGGCTGAAGTTTGGTTAATTGTTCGTACATTGTTCGGTATATTTTTGTGCAATATTACAATATCATTATGACAATTTTTGTTATTAATCAGCTGCCAGGCTGCCCCCTTTTACCTCATTTACTTTTTGATATAATTCTGTCAAGTAAAGAAAGGCTTCAGCCGGTGTAACGGAATTCAGGTCTAAATTCTTTAAATCCTCAATTATTTTTTCTGTCTGACCTGGAATTGCTTCCCTGGTTATTTTTCTGTCTTTCTGAATGGAAAAGCTCCTTACAGCCCCATCCTTTTGGCTTAATTTCTCAATGATTATTCCAGCCCGTTCCAAAACACTATCCGGTACGCCGGCTAACCTTGCCACGTGGATTCCATAGCTTTTATCCGTACCTCCGGGAATGATTTTACGAAGAAAAATAATATCCTCTCCCTTTTCCTCTACGGCAACACAATAGTTGCTGACTCCTTCCACTTTCTCTTCCAGGCGGGTTAATTCCTGGTAATGGGTAGCGAATAAGGTTTTTGCTCCCATCCGTTTTTGTACCGCAATATATTCCACCACTGCCCAGGCTATTCCCAATCCATCAAAGGTAGACGTTCCTCTTCCGATTTCATCCAGTATGATAAGGCTGTTTGGGGTCGCATATCTTAAAATTTCCGCCACCTCTGTCATTTCAACCATAAACGTACTTTGTCCGGCAGCTAAATCATCCGAGGCACCGATTCTTGTAAAGATTCTATCCACTATACTGATATTTCCGGATGAAGCAGGTATAAAACTGCCCATTTGCGCCATCAGTACAATTAAGGCACACTGCCGCATATAAGTGGATTTTCCCGCCATATTGGGACCTGTGAGTATGGATATCCTTTTCTCTTTCTTGTCAAGGCAGATGTCATTGGGAATAAAATCAATTTCAGGGGACATCTGTTCAATAACCGGATGCCGTCCATCCTTTATCTCTATGATTCCCGCCCTATTGATATCAGGACGCACATACCGGTTTTTATCCGCCACATAAGCAAGGGAAGCAAATACATCCATTTGGGCAGCAGCTCTTGCCGTCTGCCTTATTCTGGGCACTTCCCTTGCAATCCCTTCTCTTATTTGGCAGAACAAATTGTATTCCAGAGTCAAGAGCTTATCATCTGCTCCTACCACAATTTCCTCCAGCTCTTTCAGCTCTGTGGTAGTATACCGTTCCGCATTGGATAAGGTTTGTTTTCTGATCCATTCATCCGGTACCAGATTTTGATTGGATTTGGTCACTTCCAGGTAGTATCCGAATACACGGTTATATTTTATTTTCAGATTCTTGATTCCGCTTCTTTTTCTTTCCTTCCCTTCCAGTTCAGCAATCCAGGTTTTTCCCTCTGTCTTAGCTCTCCTTAATTTATCTACTTCCTCATGATACCCGTCTTTTATAATTCCTCCCTCCTTCGGGGATAGGGGGGAATCCTCCGTAAATGCCCTTTGGATCAGGCTGCAGATATCCTCCAGGGTATCCAGCTCTATGTATATTTCTTTCAGCAAAACTGTGCCGGTTCCAGATATAAGCTGCTTAATGGACGGCAATACGGCCAAGGAAGTCCCAAAGGCGATAAAGTCCCTCGGCCCGACACTTTTATAGCTGATACGGCTGATCAGCCTTTCAAAATCATACACGGATTCCAGATAACCTCTGAGTTCATCCCTCCTTATAACAGAGGAATTCAGTTCTTCAATTACTTCCAGGCGTTTATTGATCTCCTCTGTCTCTGTCAGCGGCTGTTCCATGTAACTTCTCAGCAGCCTTGCCCCCATTGCAGTCTTAGTCTTATCCAGCACCCACAGCAGGGAGCCTTTTTTATGCCTCTCCCGGAGAGTTTCCGACAATTCCAGATTTCTTCTTGCCGTACTGTCCAGAACCATATAATTGTCAACCGTATATGGAGTAATTTCTGTCAGGTGGGCCAGGGAATTTTTTTGAGTTTCATACAGGTATAATAAAACGGCTCCAGCGGCAATGACACCGGCTGACCCTTCTTTTAAGCCAAGACTATCCAGGGCAGGAATAAAAAGATGCCTCAACAGAATATTCCTGCAGGCATCCGGTTCAAAATAAACAGCGTCAAGGTTCGAAACAGTTATGGAAAGCTGTTCCCTTGCCATCATAAATTCCCTTTTGTTCAGGAAACTCTGATTGCATATTATTTCTGAGGGCGTATATTTACTGATTTCATTTATTACGCTTCCTTCACTTTTAACCTCTGTAACAAAAAAATCACCGGTAGTGATATCCACTGCGGCTATTCCAAAGACCCCGGCTGCCTGTACAAGGCACATGAGGAAATTATTTCTCCCCTCCTCCAAAGCCGGGGCATTCAGATTGGTTCCCGGTGACACAATACGGATAACTTCCCTTTTAACAATCCCCTTTGTGGCTTTCGGATCTTCCATCTGATCACAAATGGCCACCCGGTAACCCTTCTCAATTAACTTGCATAAATAGCTATCGACATTCTGGCACGGAAGCCCGCTCATAGGAGCTCTCTCCTCCTGCCCTACATATTTGCCGGTCAGGGCTATTTCCAGTTCTCTGGCACAAATGACTGCATCCTCATAAAACATCTCATAGAAATCCCCTATTTGATAGAAGAGGATGCAGTCCTTATGCTGTTCTTTTATCTCCCTGTACTGCCGCATCATCGGTGTTAATTCTGCCATTCCAACCTCTTTCGTAACTATCTGATTTGCTCTGTCATACATGAATATGATCTACTTCCCTTTCACTTTAGTTGCCTCTATTCTCTCCACGATTTCACTTTCGGCTTTCTCACACGGTATCCCAAGAACGATAGCAAGCTCTCCAAAAAGCCTGCTTTTTATTAAATCCATATATTTCTTATCCATGGCGGATAATTTCTGATTATTGCCGCTTCTTTTATATTCCTTATCAGACAAGTATTTAAAAAGCTGCAGTAATTCACAGCAGTCATTTTCCTTCAATGCTTCCTTATAAATCTGTTCGCATCTTTTATCGTCCAATATCCGGATGGGTTTTAGCTGAGGCACCTCCTGAATCAGTTTCACAGCCTCCTCCCTTGAAATAATACTTCGCATCCTGACTTTATTGTTTTCCACAGGAGTGTATATGGTACTGCCATTGGATTGTAAGGGCTCCAGGGTATAGTACAATTTTGCAGGGTCCAGACCTTCTCCATCCAGGTTACCGATACTCCTGATTCTGCAAATTCCTACCACGCCGTACATAATATAATGATTTACCAGAAACATGTATTCATTCCTCCTTTTACACTTCAAATAAAAGTCTGACTGTTGAAATACACCCTTTTATTTTAACCCTGCCTTTTTCATACTCAGGCGGTACCCGTAACCGTTCATTCGTATCTATGACTGCATCAAACACAGTTCCCTCTTTTCCTGCGGTATAATTCAAAGCACTCTGTGAATCAGAAAGATATAATGTGTTCCTATCTTTCCATTTCCCAACTATTTTTTTCTTTTTTAATTGATATTCTTTTGGCAGTGTAACTTTCCCATTATAAACTTCCGATTTCATTTCTCCTACTACAAACATTACGTCCTCCTGTTCCGGTACAATAACCCTTTCCTATATGCTGAAGAACCGTAGTTTTCAGCAATCGTTAATTGTTCCAAAATAATTTATATATTAATTTTAACATTAAATTTTTTTTAATGTCAGCTAAATTTAACTATATTTTGCATTTTCAGCATTTTACCCCTAGTTCGGTTGGTCATACTTTGTGCAAAATTATACTGGTTTTTACATAAAATTAGGGTTTTACAATTAGTCAAGGGTTTTATATAAATAGCCCCTTGCAATAAATTTTGGTTTTTATATATAAACAGTCGCTTGCAATTAATCATGGTTCTTAACATAAAAACAGCGCCTTGCAACTAACCAACGGTCAGGTGCAGTGCACTGTTTATTAAAGGTCTTTTATGATATCCAGCTATGCTTCGCTCTAAATATTATTTCTCGTAAAGAAATTCTTCCGGAAGTTCTACATGGAAGGCCTTTGCCAGGTCCCTGAAGTTATCCGGTGTTATGGTCTGGTGTTTACCGGACATGGAAAAAATCTTAACCAGGATTTCGGCTGACTTTTCAACTGTATGCATCAAGCCGAATGTCAAATCAAAATCCTCTCCGGAGCAGAACATTCCATGGTGTGCCCATATGGCTACGTCATATTTCTTCATCAGTTCACTGGTTGCTATTGCGATATCACGGCCTCCGGGAACCATCCAGGGAACTACTCCAACACCCTTTGGAAATACCACCGGGCATTCTGTTGCAGCCTCCCATAGCTCCCTTGTAAATACTTTATCGCTTAAGGGAAGTACAAAAGTCAGTGCTATAATATTTGTCGTATGTGCGTGGTAAATAACCCTGTGCTTACCGCCGGTAACCGCCTTCTTCACCTCATGATTCATTAAATGGGTCGCCAATTCGCTGGTAGGAGTTCCTCCCTCGGCCAGCCCCCATCTGATACGGTATTTATCTCCCGTGGAATCAATTTCTATAATCGTAATGCATACTTCCGGGTCAACACTGATATTTCTGAAATATTTTCCGCTTCCTGTTACCAGGAAAAACTCACCGGCAAGTGTGGGAACACTGGTACCGATATCATGCCATTCATCGTTGTTTGAAAGTCTTGGCATTACCTCCATTACTTCTTCTTCCTTTAAACGGTAAGAAAGATTTCCTCCGTTTCTTTCATGCCAGCCCTGCTGAAAGCCATCATCTGCCATTTTAATAAAGCCTTTTACAAACTTTGTATCTAGGATTTTCATATATTTATACCGGGAATGTGTTGTTTTCCTTTTCCTTTCCTGTTATTTGGTTGTTTTATAGCTTTATTATACTTTGGTTTTGTTGTTTTGTAAATATGTCTTTTATTTAATGAGGGGGAAGTGTTATGGGGGGGATTGGGAAACGGACGATAATTAGGGCTGTATTCCTTCGGGTTTCTCGTTCAGGGCTCCAAATTCCACTAAAATGGCAGTAACTATTCCTGGGAAGAGAAAATGATACCAAACTCGCTGTAGATGTTTGGGCAATGTGTTGTTGAGAGCTTCGAACAGTGGTATCCTTTTCTCTAGTCATAGTTACTGCCATTTAAGTGTCATTAGGGAGCCCTTCAATAGAAATCCGAAGGAATACAGCCCTAATTATCTGATTGTTGCAATTGAGTTTTATATGCACTATGTGCATTGTTAATTAATGAAGGTTAAAGGTTTATAAGGCAGGGGGATATATGATATTGCAGAATAAAAATATGCAGAACGATTGTTTATAGCTTAAACTACTGAACAATATTACATAGTTAAAATAAAAACTCTTGTATTTATGCTAGCTAACTTCATTTTAAACTATTTAAAAAACTAGAGAATATCTTATTCTAAATAAAATTTAATATCCAATACTTCAGTTTCATTCATTAATTTCTCTCATTCTCAAAACATTAAACGAATTACTAAATCAATTATTCCCCTCTCTAATCACTTCATAAATAACAAAGAAAAAATAAAACATTAAAAATAAAACATAAAAAATTTATAATTGAAATACCCAGATGAATTGGGCTTTCTGTTTAGGAGTTTTGTCTTGAGAGGTTCCTTAATGACACTTAAACGCCGGCAGCTATGACTAGGTAAAGCAGCTCCACTGTCTGAGCGCAATACATTTCACGTACTTCACATCCTCCCAGCGAGTTTGGAGCAGCTTTGCCTGCCAGGAATAGCTGCCGGCGTTTCTAGTGGAATAAGGAACCTTGAAAACAAAACTCCTAAACAGAAAGTCCAATTCATCGTCCGTTTCCACATCCTAAACCCGTTTTTCCCTTTCATATCTTAAAACTGCGTCCATCATAACAGCAGATTTTATACTTTATTAAAATTATAAAACCCTACACTTTAACACCAGCCTTCCTTCCAGTATTATTCTATTTTATGAAATTAATAAAACAGGAAGGATGATTCGCATGGAAACAACCATTAAAGTAGAAGAATTATGCAAGTCCTATGCCCATGTAAAAGCCGTAGAAAACGTCAATTTCTCTATTTGCTCCGGAGAAGTATTTGGCTTGCTGGGTGCAAACGGTGCTGGAAAAAGCACTACAATTGAGTGTATTTTAGGTACCAAAAAGCAGGACAGGGGAAGGGTGTCCATTTTGGGAATGAATCCTCACAAGGAGCGGAAAAAGCTCTTTGAGAGGGTGGGTGTTCAATTTCAGGAGGCTAATTATCAGGACAAAATAAAGGTGTCTGAGCTTTGTAAGGTCACCTCCTCCCTTTACAAAACCTCTCTGGATTATATGCCTCTATTAAAACAGTTTGGGCTTTCCGACAAGCTGAAAAGCGATGTAAGTGAGCTTTCGGGAGGCCAGAAACAGCGGCTGTTTATAGTTCTTGCACTTATTCCGGACCCTGAGGTCGTATTTTTAGATGAACTGACAACCGGATTGGATACAAAGGCCCGGCGGGATGTTTGGAAAAGCCTCACTGACTTAAAAGCAAAAGGCTTGACCATTCTGCTGACCTCTCATTTTATGGACGAGGTGGAAGCCCTGTGTGATAAGATCATGATTCTAAAAAATGGAGTCAGCATATTTTACGGGACAGTACAGGATGCAGTTGCAGCCAGTCCCTATGATAAATTTGAAGATGCGTATCTATGGTATACGAATGAGGAGGAAGAAAATGCGGGCATTTAGAACACTATTTATTACAGAAAGCAGGCTGTCCCTTCGCGGAATGGACATGTTCATTTTTGCAATATGCATGCCTGTTGTTATGGTGGTTATTTTAGGGGCTGTTTTTGGAAATAAGCCTGCTTTTGATGGAGCGGACTATACCTTTTTGGAGCAATCCTTTGGAGCAGTGGCAACAATTGCAATTTGTGCCGGCGGAGTTATGGGACTTCCGTTAGTCGTATCCGATTACCGAAACAGGAAGATTTTAAAACGGTTCAAGGTCACACCAACCAGTCCCGCCCTTATTTTAGCGGTTCAGACTGCAATCTATGCACTTTATTCCATCCTTTCACTCATTCTGGTTTATATAGCAGGGGCAGTTTTTTTCAGCTATCAATTACATGGTTCCTGGCTTAAATTCCTGGGCGCCTATTTGCTGGTTATGCTTTCTATGTTCAGCATTGGATTAATGGTAGGGGGACTTGCCCCGAACATGAAAATAGCAAGTGCCGCAGCAAGCCTGCTGTACTTTCCAATGCTGATTTTTTCAGGTGCTACTTTGCCTTATGAAGTTATGCCCGCACCACTTCAAAAAGTGGCGGATGTTATGCCTCTGACCCAGGGTATTAAGCTACTGAAAGCGGCTTCACTGGGTCTGCCCATGGATAGTGTTTTTATCCCCATTGCTGTAATGGCTGCACTTGCTGTGATTTGTATATGTATCTCCCTCTTCTTTTTTAAGTGGGAGTAGTTCTTGCTTTCCTGCTGCTGGACTGAGATGAAAATCTGCTGCTGGAGCGATGTGTAAAGCTTCAGCTCAGCCTGTCTGCATGCTGAATCCAAGGGGATTCGTTTGAATTATTACCAGATTTTTGTTATAATGCTATTAACTAACAGAACTAATTTATCCATTCAAACAAACACCCCTCTTACATGCGGTGAGGCCATTTCCGACAGTCTTTCTGTAAAAATGAAGGCTTCAAAAAGAGGGAAGCGTTCAATAATAATTACAGAGAGGGATTATACATATGTTTCATATTACAAAACCAGTATCCAGAATGAAAATTAAAAAGCAGATGTATCTTATATTTATACCGTTAATTATAATACCTGTTTTATTTATAGGTACTTATCTGACAACCTTTTTTATGAAAGCATTGTACAAGCAGACCAGTACACAGCTGGAATCTGATAACATACGTGTAAAATCCATAATGCTGGATTGCCTGATAAATGTTTACAATATATCAACCGATTTAATATCGGATAATATGCTGAAATCGATTCTGACAACAACCTACCTAGATGCGAAAGAAGCAAATAATTCTCTTAATAACTATAATCCCTACGAAGACTATGTACAAAATTATTCTTTTATCTCTTCCATAACCGTATATACGGATAATACCACGCTGCCTGAAACCAAATATATTAAGCATATTAATCCCTCCATCTATAAGCAGTTAGTATCGAAGGTCCTGATTCCCTCCAGCTGTAAATGGGCTTATTCCTCACCGGATACTGCCGTCAATCCTGCCAGGGAACTGATGCTGATACGTTCTTTTCAGACCGTTCAATCAAAATACAAGGCTATTGTTGTTATTAAAATCAGCAATAATTTTATTAAAAACCGAATTCAGAACAATGATTTATATACCGCTATTTCTTTAAACAACAATCCTGTTTTTTTCAGCACTACCCGTTCAATGCAGGGGAAGCCCCAGGATGTTCCCATTGACTACAATACGGACTATTATCAGTATAAGGGGCTTTTTAATTTCCAGGATGCCAATGTACTGGGACATGTCTCTTCCTTACCGGTATTTCAATCAAAGGATAAGCTCTATATAACTACTATTGATTTTGAAGCTTACCGCAATATCACAAAAATTATGATAATGTGTATAGCAATCATATCGCTGGCAATCTTCATTCCTCTGGCCGGCATTTTATTATATACGAAATTTTTTAGTACGAGAGTTAATTCCTTAAGGACTGCTATGAGAAGTGCCGCTATGGGTAATTTTGACGTGATTGAAACCCTTCGGGGGGATGATGAGTTGACGGAAACCTTTGCAGACCTGCAATATATGATTACTACATTAAAGCAAAAAGAAGCAGCAATGTTCGAATCAAAACTGAAGGAAAAAGAATTGCTGAATCAGCAGCAGCGGATGGAATTTAAGATTTTATCCAGTCAGATCAATCCTCACTTTTTGTATAACACACTTGAAACTATTCGTATGCTGGCAATCGATGCCGGAACCATGAATATAGCTTCTGCCATAAAGTTACTTGGAAAATCCATGCATTATGTGCTTGAGAATGCAGAGACCTTTTCAACCACCCTTAAAAATGAGCTGGACTATATTGACGTATATTTGCAAATACAAAAGTTACGTTTCGAAGAACGGCTGGATTACAAAATAGAATTACCGGATGATTTTTCTGCCAAAGACTATCAGATACTGCCTCTTTTACTTCAGCCCATCGTAGAAAATGCAGTTTTGCATGGGCTTGAGAATGTATCGAAAAATGGGTATGTTTCCGTCATTATAAATACCGACTTTAATACAAAATTATTTATCGATATTCTGGACAACGGAACAGGAATGACCAGTGATAAACTAAACCATTTAAACCGTCTGTTAACTGATAATATTGACTATGATGCCGACAGAAGCAGCATAGGGCTGAGTAATATAACCAGACGTATACGTTTATTCTACGGAGAGTCTTATTATATGAAAATTATCAGCTCCACCGAAAAGGGAACTCATGTACAATTGGTACTTCCTCTTATTCCGAATCAATAAATAAATGGAAGCAATAAAATAAATAGAATCATTAAAATAAATGAAAGTATTAAAACCCAAATCCCGGTAACCAGCCAGGTTAATGATTTTTAAAACTAACAAAAAGATGAGACCGCCGCAAAAGAACAACTAATACCGGATATTGCATACATAAATGAATTTATGCAGGATATCGGTATGAACTTTCTTTTACAGCGGCCCCATCTTTTTGCATATAGCCTATGTTAAACTAAGCCATGACAGGCATTGTACCAATTCTCATCAATCTTTTGTATATACCCTAAGTGAACTTAAGCCAGTAGCAGGCATTGCCGATTCTCACCAATCTTTTTTGTATATACCCTAAATGAACTTAAGCCAGTAGCAGGCATTGAGCCAATTCTCACCAATCTTTTTTGTACATACCCTAAATAACTTAAGCCAGTAGCAGGCATTATGCCGCTTCACACAATCTTTTTTGCACGCAGCCTAAGTTAACTTAACAAATACAAATTCAGTTTTTTCTTTGAAACTGAAACCATTTAAAGTCAAACTTACTGCCAGGTAAGAAAATAAAGCTAACTTTATTGCATCCGGTGATGTTTTTTAATTTAAACTCATGTTTTTCATATTCTTCAGAAAAAGGAATTTCCACCAGCTGTTTTTCACAATGGCTATCCTTATCAAATTGAATATGTACTGTATTAATATCAATCGGTGAACGGCCGAATAGAACAATGCTGTCCAGGCCCTCCTGGCCAAAGTCCATATTCTCAAATTCCAGCACTACATTGTTTCCTATATTTTCTATGGCATCCTTTGTAATATTATACGAGTCACCGTAGATTTGGCTATTGTCTTTTACCTCTATGATTTCATAGGCTTTTTCATATTTCTTAAACTGAAATCCCTGAATATCCAGTTTTATTTTTACACCTATGCATAGTGTTGAAATTCCCTTCAGCCTTCTTGGAAGCTTAAAGATTTCCGGCTGGTATGTGTTCCAGATAAAGTCCTTGTGATAAATTGTTTTCAATAAAAGAGAAGCATTTTCTTCTTCCGGCATTCCTTCCCATATTTCAATTTCAAAGGGGTCATTGCCCAAATAATATATCGGTATCCTCAGTTCATCCGAACCGTAATCTCCGAAATCAACTCCTTTAAATCCAATGTAATTCTGCGTATTTTCAGTAGAAACACCGCCCGATAAGCCACTGTGGATTTCTGTATTACTACTATTGTACAGGCCGGCAGATACAAATTCGTATGGATTCAAAGCGGCTTCACCCAAGCCTGTAATTTCAAATTCCAGTTCAGACACTATCCCCGGAACTTTACAGCCGTTATTTGCCGTACACCGGAGACGGAATTCACCATCACCCAGCGCTGTAATTACCGCCTCTGTACCCTGTGCTTCAATTTCCGCAATGTTTGTTATAATACCGTTTGCTGTAATGGCCTTCCACTCAATGTCCTTGTATGTTGCATTATCCGGCAATATTCTGGCAGTAACCTTTACGGACCTGTTTTCTTGTGTCAAAGCACCTTTTCCATGATTTTTCAGCTCAATTTTACGGATGGGTATTTCTTTGATGCTATCCGACTTCCTGTTTTCTGTCAGAGCCGAAACTCCTCTTATTCTTTCATCCTCAAGGGAATGAAAAATTATTTCTTCCGGCTTCATGCCCTCCGATGAAACCTTAAATTGAATAATTCCAGGTTCCTCTTTTGCTGCAACCATGGCAAGGAGTTTTCCCGAAAACAGCCTGCGGCTGGTACCTTTATAAGCCTCATAATCCGTGCTGTCTCCGTTGTCCAATCCAACCAGGCGGCCTGCTCCTGTAACTTCAACCTCAACACGGTTATTCGCATTTGCTACCGGTACGCCCTTCTCATCAGTCATGGAAATCTCTATAAAGATCATATCCATGCCGTTTGTTTTCATTACGGTCTTATCCGGATTTATTACTATTTGGGCAGCATCGCCAAAGGAGCGTTGTTCATCAACTGCTACTATAGTATTCATTTCATCGTATGCCACTGCCCTGATACAGCCCTTTTGATAAGGCACCTGCCATTCACCGGATAATTGTATCCCTTTTTTATGGTCCGCTTCAAATATTCCCATGGATATCTCATTGACAAACAGCTCTGTTTTGGGTGCATTGGAATAGATTCTTATATCAATAAGCTGCCCTTCATTAAAATCCCAGTAGGGCAATATATGAACCATAGGATTTGTCTTATAATCCGTCCATTCTGCCTGATAGATATAGTAGGAATCTTTCTTAAAGCCTGCTGTATCAAGCTGCCCAAAATAAGAATTCTTTGTAAAATAAGGCGTAGGCTCGCCAATATAATCAAATCCGGACCAGATAAACTGCCCAAGGCAATATTTTGCATCCCTGTCATCGGTAATGTTCTTCTGGGTATTTTTTGCACCCCAGCTGGTCGAACAGTTCCCCAAGGAAGAGCATTGCTCATCTTCATGGGTCACTACTGTTTTATCCGCCGGAAAATGATAGATTCCCCTGCTTTGAAGAGTAGAGGCCGTTTCGCTTCCGTATATTACCCAATCGGGATACTTTTTATGATGCTCCTCATACAATGCTTCGCCATAGTTATAACCTGCTATCCGCAGCTCGTCTGCACATTTTTGTGCGTTTTCCCCTGCCATAAAGTTCGAGCCAATGGTAATAACTCCGTTATTTTTCGGGTCGTGAAGAAGTACTAAATCCCGAAGCCTCCTGGTGATTTCCAATCCTCTTTCATCTGCATGGGTATCATATATTTCATTGCCGATACTCCACATTATAATACTCGGATGGTTTCTATCCCTTCGTATCCAGCTGGCAACATCTCTTTCGCACCACTCATTAAAGTATCTGGCGTAATCAAACTCCGTCTTCGGCCTTTCCCACATATCAAAGGCTTCTGACACAATTAAAATACCTGCTTCGTCCGCTAAATCCATCAGTTCAACCGCCGGAATATTGTGGGAGGTCCTTATGGCATTAACCCCCATTTTCTTCAATAATTCTATCTGCCTTCTGATAGCCTCTTTGTTTACTGCCGCTCCTAATGCACCTAAGTCATGATGCTGGCATGCTCCATGTATTTTAGTATATTTCCCGTTAAGAAAAAAGCCTTCCTCCCTGTCAAAAAGCAGGGTCCTGAAGCCAAAGCTTTGAACAACGGAATCAACAGTTTCATCCTCCAAAATTAATTCTGATTTCAGCTGATATAAATACGGTTCTTCCAAACTCCACTCCCGTATATCCTCTAAAAATATCGACTGCTTCTCCCTTGTCTTATCAGCTGTAAGAGTAAGTTTGTCTTCCCTGCTTGCAGCTACCCTTCCCTGTCTGTCCATAATCGAAGTTCTTAACATTGCGCGGCTGTTCTTATGATTCTCTTCTATCAGCTCCGAATCAATTTCCACAAGCCAGCCGTCCTTCTCTTTTTGGGTGGCAATATAGATACCATCGGTTATAAAATGTGCCTGATTTAATATTTTCAGCCAGACATTCCGATATATTCCTGCTCCTGAATACCACCTGGTGTTTAAGCTCTGATAGGTCACTCTAACCTTGATTTCATTTTCGCCGGGATGCAAATATTTTGTTATGTCAAATTCAAAGGAAGTATAACCATATTTCCACTCACCCACTGCGGCATCATTTATGTAAACGGCTGAATCCATATAAACACCTTCAAAATATAAACAGATGACCTTATTTTCCATGTCTTCCACAGTAAAGTGTTTTCTATACCAGCCTTCGCCGGTTTCATATAAATCCTGCATATTGTAAATCAGCCAGTCATGAGGGATGTCTACGGCAGACCATTTAATGTCCCTTTGATTTATAGCCTCAAGAGGTGTAAAAATTTCCTGTTGGGTAAAGCTCCATCCATCGTTGAATAAATAGTTCATTTTAACTCTCCAGTTCCGTAAAGAATTTTAAGCGGTGTTTATAAAATCATCTTCGCAATTACCGTTTCAAAATATGGAATTATATCGTCAATTGCTGTTTCTAAATATATTATCTCAGTAATTTCTGATTTCGCAATATGACATTATACCGGCAATTGCTGCTTTCGAAATTCGGTAGGAGTCAGATTTGTATATCTTTTAAATTTGGTATAGAAATATTCAACACTGCGATATCCTACCTTTTCAGCTATTTCATATACCTTCATATTATCCTGCTTTAACAGCTTAATGGAATTCTGTATCCTTATGTAATCTACATAGTAGTTGAAACTCTCCCCTGTTTTTTCATGAAATATTTTTCCTAAATAACAGCTGTTATAGCCAAACAAGCAGGCAATGCTTTCAAGCTTCAGGTTTTCCATATAATTGTGCTGAATGTAAAAAATCACACTGTCTATAATGCTGTCACTTGAAGAACCGCCAATGGAATTCATAATAATCTCAAATTGCTCTGTAAAAAACGTAATGATTTCATAGAGATAATTTCTCGTTGTTATAAAATTGATAATTTGTGTGTTGGTGGGAAACGGTATTTTACTAACTACATACAGGTTACTGATTTTATCCTTGATCTGTATGAACAAATCCGATAAAAACAGCTTGATATCAGCTATGGTATCCTCACACAGGTTCAGCTTTTTCTCCAAATCATGCAGCGTTTCTACCCATAAATTCCGATTGTGCGACTGGATGAAATTCACCAGCATATTGAAGTATTCCATTATTATTTCATTGTTAAGCTCGAGGGTATCGTGATTTAGCTC
This sequence comes from Anaerocolumna jejuensis DSM 15929, assembly GCF_900142215.1. Taxonomy (GTDB): domain Bacteria; phylum Bacillota; class Clostridia; order Lachnospirales; family Lachnospiraceae; genus Anaerocolumna; species Anaerocolumna jejuensis. Next base: position 740,260 of record NZ_FRAC01000006.1, read on the forward strand.
CGCCATTGTCTGATAACCTATGGTATGCTGGTTTTGGGCACAAAAAAAACGCCTCTGTAATAATTGAAAAGCATCCAGATAGGAAGTGCGCAGCTCTGCTATAGTTGTTATGATTCTACCATAGGCAATAAACAAAGTGTCAAGAGGCGAGCCCTTCTGCGGCTTCAAATCATATTCAAATTTCTCTAAAAACCGGTTGAACTGGTTTATTGCAAATTCCCCTTTTAGTATTATTACTTCATTGTCATCGACCGTTACACTTTCATAGGAATTGCTGTCCTGGTTCGTAACCCTTAATAACTCGGAAAAATTATAGGAAATATCAGCAATATTAAAACTGTATTTCTCATAAATGACCACTTGATAAAGATTGGCTGTCATATTTAAATCCGTTAAATTTATTTTTGATACATCGGCACTTCCATTAATCAGATCCCTCAATATGGATATTTTCGCTTTTTCACGATAATGGTTGACCGTAATTTTATGAATTGCTTCCTCATTAAGTTCTTTTGAGAGGGATAGCAAGGCAGCTTCCAATTCCTCCTCATTAATTGGTTTATTTAAATAAAATTTAACATCATACCGGATTGCTTTTTGTGCATAGGCAAAATCAGAAAAACCGCTTAAAATAATAATTTTGCCTTTATAATTGCACGCACGTGCACTTTGTATTACATCAAGGCCATCCATAAGAGGCATTTTAATATCCATTAACACGATATCCGGGTTAAATTTAACTAAGCATGAAAGGGTCTCTTCACCGTCCGATGCTTCCGCGATAATCTTATATCCAAGCTGCTCCCAATTAACTATTTTCTTTATGCCTCGTCTAATGATTGTTTCATCGTCTGCGATTAAAACTGTATACATAAATTACCCCATATTATCCTATCTTTATGCATATTTCACTAAGTAACAAAATCATTTTACTATTATATATCTGTTTATGTCAATTGAGCTTTATACGTTAGCTAAAAAAATTGCATTTATTTCCTTTATAAAGCCATTAAAGCAAGCTAAAACTTTATTAATTTAAGTTAAAGTTTTCAAAATGGACTTTATAGCTTAACCACATAAGGAGTTTTTACTATAAAGTCCATTTATCATCACAAATATTTAAAATATCATTTGTTTACATTTGCATCTTATTTTGAAACTGCAATTCTTTCCTGCTTCTGCTGCTCCACATTAGCCTTATCAATGGCGATTACATCATTATAGCCTAAGCCAATGGCTGTGTCTTTCATATCTTTTATTAATTTGTTGAATTCAGCTTCATCCTTTGCAAATACTGCTTTCCAGGAGTATTCTACAATTGTGGACTTAATCTGGGATCTGATTGTTGTAATATCCGACTTTTCGGAAGGAACAGCATATCCGCTTCCCGGGGATACAACGATCTGCTTATTGGCATCAAAGAATTCTGCAGCATTTTTTGCTTTCATGTGAGCCTGCCAATCCTTTTCAACATCCGTTAAGTTTATATTAACATAGCTATCCCAAAATTGATAATTATAAGAGAATCCGGTTTCGGGGTTAATTTCTCCATCGCCTACAACTTTATAATTCAATCTTTCTATCCCATCTGCATAATTGCCACCGCCATATTCCTCGGGCATAGCTGTTTTATCGCCATTTGTCATACATTGGTAACCGAAGTCAGTTAATGCCGGCTTGCCATCAACTACATTCCACATAAGATCTTTTATACCTGATATGCTGCCTGCATAAGCTACTTCCAGGCCTTCGGGAGAATATAACCAATCAATGAAATCCATCAATCTTTGAGGGTCTTTTGCTTTACTGCCTATCATTACTGCATTATTAGGATTGCCCTTTGAATAACATCCCCATGCATATAACTTAAAATCATCGATAGCTGCCGTATTAAATGCCTTGCCTGCTGATGTATGCTCCGTTGTATTATAAGCAGATGATAACCAGGGCCAGGGTGAATACAACACTGCTCCATCCTTATATTTATTGGATAAAGTATCATAATTCTGGGTTGTTGATTCCGGATCTAACAATCCCATCTGGTTTGCCTGGAAGTAGAATTTAAGGCCTCTGATATAGAGTGAATCATCATCAAGGGCACTCTGGGGTTCTGCTGAATCATCTGCCTTGGCATATACAAAACCCATGGGAGCATAGCCATACATGGATGCCATTTCATTGGCAGCTTTCATGAAATCTCCGTCCCAGTCCTTAAAGATTGAAAAGGCATATACCTTTTTGCCTGAATCACTCTTTCCTGCCATGTCCTGCATATTTTTCATTACAGGAAGTAAGTCCTCCAATGTACTCATCTTAGGATAACCTAACTGCTTATATAAATCCCATCTGATATAAGTTCCGAAATTTAATGTGGTACCGCCCATTCTTGTAGTTGCAGGTCTCTCCGATACCTCGGAAGGAATTGCCCAGACGCCCGGATCTTTTACCATCTTCTTATTGGTAAAGTCGACAGCATCCTGATATTTTGCAAGATTTTCCTTGCCCTTCATCAAATTTGTCATATCTTGAACCAATCCCGCTGTTACCAAATCCTGAAGTCTGCCGCTGGCTGTTGAAGTAAAGATCAGGTCACCTAAATTTCCTGCGGCACTGCGTGTCTGCAGCAAGGTGTCACCACCGCCGGCTACATTGGGAGCAATAATGTTAAGCTCCATATTGAATTTATCTTTAATAATTTTTGCGAACCAGCCGGACTGGATTCCCTGGTAGTTTGCCTGTGAATCAAAAACATCCACGGTAATAAAATCCTTATACTTTGCTGCCCCCTGAGCATTATCAGCATTTGAACCGGTGTTTGAATCCGATGTTTCATTGGTTTTTGAAACATCCTTGCCGTTATTCTCTTTGCTGCAGCCAGAGAACATTGACATAACCAATATTAGGCACAATAAAATACTGATTACCTTCTTTTTCATGTTATCCTCCTTAAATATTATTATTTATAATAAAAACCTAAGTTTTTATTTCATTGCTCTTACCCCTTTACAGAACCTAACATCATACCTTTTACAAAATACCTTTGAAAGATCGGATAAATAAACAGGATTGGCAGTACCACAATAACCGAAACAGTCATACGAATGGAAGTTGGTGTCTGTTGGGTCACCAGGGCTTCCATATTAAGACTAGTGCCTCCGCCGCTGCTTTTTATCATTTGCGCCAGGGAATTTGCCTGGTTGATATATGTATACAGCAAATATTGCAGTGAGTATAATTTCTGATTTGTAATATATATCAGAGTATCCTGGAAAGAGTTCCATTGGCCGACTGCAGAGAATATTGCTATGGTAGCAAGAATTGGCTTGCTGGTCGGAAAGATAATTCTAAAAAACACTGTCAGTATCCCGGCCCCGTCAATTTCTGCTGCTTCCTGTAAGGATGCAGGTATTGATTCCACAAAGGTCTTAACCAAAATGATATTAAAGGGCTGAACGATTGCAGGTATAACATAAACCCAAAAGTTATCTGTTAAATTTAAATTTTTCATTGTGATAAAGGTAGGTATCAGGCCTGCATTGACATACATCGTTATAGCCATCAGGCGGTACCACAGCTTTCGTTTCCACATCAGCTCCTGTGTAAACATAAACCCCAAGAAGGCAGAAGCCATTACGGTGCAGAAGGTACCAATCACTGTTCTTTCAAGGGATATAAGTGCTGCACCTGAAAGACCTTTCAGCTGAAGAACCTTTATATAATTCTCAATATGAATGCTCTGAGGCCAAAACCGTATTACACCATTGGCACTTAAATTATTGGCACTGATTGTGTTGATGATTAAATAATAGAAAGGGTAAGCGCATATGAGTGTAAAAAGCGCAAATACGGTGTAATTAATGATGTTAAAAAATACGTCCTGTTTCGAATAATTTTTTTTCGCCCTAGCTTTTGTCATATAACCAACCTCTTTCTATATAATTGATTGCCCTCTTACTTTTTTCGATATGAAATTTACAAATACCAAAAGGGTAACACTGACGACACTTTTCATCATACTGATTGCAGTTGCAAGTGACAGACTATTACCTGTCATACCGATGTTATATACATATAAGTCAAGTACCTGTATTCTGGATTTATTAAAAGCATTCTGGAATACATAATACTGGTCCAATCCATTGTTAATAAAATTGGCAACGGATAACATCAATAAAACAAAAAAGGTTGGCATCAATTCCGGCAAGGTTATGTATCTCATTAATTTGAACCGGTTCGCACCATCTACTCTTGCAGCCTCGTACTGCTCCTGGTCAATACTGGATATGGTGGCAAGATAGATAATTGCTCCCCAGCCAAGGCCTTTCCACGTACTCCATAACCACATGGTAAGATAGACATGCTTTCCGCTGTCTAAGAACTTCACTGCTTCTGTTGTTATATGCCATTCCTGCAGCAGATTATTGATCAAGCCAGTACTGGAAAACAGGTTAAATGCCACGGAATATACCAGGACCCAGCTTATGAAGTTTGGAATTGTAGTTAAGGTCTGCACCAGCTTTTTAAACCAGCTGCACTTGATTTCATTTAACAGTACAGCAAAAAGGACAGGCAGTAAGGAAGTAGCAATTCCTATGGTACTCATGGCAAATGTATTTGTCATGACCTTACCAAGTTCCATCAGCTGTACTTTATTCGTAAACAGCATCTTAAACCATTTCAAGCCAACAAAGGCACATTGGGATAACTTAAGCGGAGACCGGTAATCATATAGAGCATAGATCCATCCATATAAGGGAAAATAGGAAAATAGAAAACTTAATAACAAAAAAGGTGATATTAGGAGAAACATCTTAAATCCCCGTTTACTCCTAGCCTTACTTTTGACCGGTGCTTTTTTCTGAATAACTGCTGATGAATCTGACATTTCATTTCCTCCTGTTAAATCAGCATATTGTAGTACCACGTATTTTTAACATGAAGATATTATAGCATCTGTTCATTTTAAGAAATATCCTATATTTTTTATATTATTTGTTATAAAAAACCTTCATAAAAATAAATAATATAATTTATTAAGGTTTTATGTGGAATAAATCCTATAACATTTCCAATCTTAGTATGGTATCTTTAAAAGATATATGCAAACAAAAGTAACATCAATAAAATAAGGGCTTGAAATTCGTGTTGCACAAATTTCAAACCCTTTAAATTTACTAACTGCTTTTGTACTTTCCTATAATTGTGATGCTGATAAGATTTCAGCAGTTTTTACGGAAGTAGGCACTGTAATTGCACTGATCATTGTTCTCACAGGAGCACAGCCTGTCAATAACATTATCATAATGACGATTACTGCCAAAAAAATTTTTCCCTTGTTCATTAATAGTCTCTGCTCCTTTTCACTGATTGACGTGCATACAATTATTCCTTGCTTCTCTTCTTTTTTACAATTATGAATGTACCAGCATAATAATAATAATAATAATAATACCCAATACAATAGCTGTTATCTTAGTATACCCAATAATGGAAGGGATATTTAGCTTATTCCAAATATCGTATCATGCCTTTCAAAGCTCCATTCTCCCTCATATAATAATATATTCTCCGTACTGTTACCGCAATTAAGCTGCCTATCAAGGCTCCGCAAATAACATCCGTAGGATAATGGACCCCCAGATATAATCTTGAAAAGCCTATTAAGGCTGCTAAAACCAGAGCAGGTATCCCCCATTTTTTCGGCAACTCCCTGTGCAGTATGACAGCTGCTGCAAAGGAACTTCCCGTATGTCCTGACGGAAAGGAAAAATCCGATTGTTTTTCAATTAATAATTGTAAACCTGTTATGACCTCATAGGGTCTTATTCGTGCAACCAGATTTTTCAGAAGCACGTTGTCGATAAGAAAGGAACCAAGAAGTGCAGCCAGCGACATGATACCTGCTTTTCTTGATTTTTTAAACAGAAGCATTATAACGGAAATTACCAGCCAGATTGCCCCGCTGTTCCCCAGCCTTGTTATTATCACAAAAACAGGTGTCAGAAAGGCATTTCTCACAAATTCCTGTATCCACAATAGAATGCTGCTGTCCAAGCCCAGTAAATAATTAATCATCATTTGCCTCCATCGTTTTTTGCTCTTTTCCTCCATAACTTGACTGTTCTGTCAAAATAGCCGCTTCTTATCAGCTAAATGATAGCTAAGGAGTTCTTATGTTTCCTATGCTATATACTCTACCACTATGTAATAAACTTTAAAAAAACAAAGCTTAAACAATTTATAAACAAATAATAATCATAGAAGGTATACAGCTGATTTGGCTTTTTTGTTTACTTTATTGTGAATGCAAGGGGCTGCTGCAAAATAATGCTCTGCGGAGTATGACCTGCCATACACACCGGTTGACTGACATCAGACATGATTTCTATGCTAAAATCGTACGTAAAATGTTCGCTTATAGCATACAAATCACACCATTTGCCTGTCTAACAGTACATTATGGCAAGTCCTACTCCGCAGAGCTTCCTATAGCAACAGCCCTTGCCTGTGAATTCCTTCTACTTCACTTGAAACCGATAACCGGCTCCCCATACGGTGTCAATATATTCCGGCTTTGAGGTATCGGCTTCAATCTTTTCCCGGAGCCTGTTAATATGCACGGTCACCGTAGAGGCATCCCCCATGGCATCCATTCCCCACACCCTGTCGAACAATACCTCTTTCGAGAATACTATATTGGGATTTCTTGCTAAAAATAATAATAATTCAAATTCCTTATTGGCCAGTATCACTTCCTGGTCATTTACATAAACGCGTCTGGATAAGGGAAGAATCCTTAACTGCTTTATATTTATTTCTTCATTCTTTTTCTGAGCCCCTTCGTTTTTAAAAAGTAAGCGTTCATGTATTCCTAAATGTGCTTTTACCCTTGCCACAAGTTCCGATGGGCTAAAGGGCTTTACAATATAGTCATCCACTCCAAGCCCCAAGCCCCTGATTTTATCAATATCTTCCCCCTTGGCTGTGACCATGATAATCGGAATATCCATGTCCTTCCGAAGCTCCCGGCATATTTCAAATCCACTTAAGCCCGGCAGCATAACATCCAGAAGAATCAGATCATAATCTTTTTCTTTTGCATATTTCATGCCAAGTATCCCATTTCCCACAGTTTCTGTTTCATAATTACTGGCCTCTAAATAGTCCTTTTCTAATTCAGCAATTAATTCGTCATCTTCAACGATTAAAATTTTTTTCACGTTAATCTCCTCTCCCGTTAATTATCAGCAGGATTTTCACAGAAAGGTATCCATATTATAATTGATAATCCGCCTCTGTTTTCAGCCTTCAGCTTCCCATTGTGTCCCTCAACAATCTGCTTAACAATACTTAAGCCCAGTCCGCTGCCATCCCCGGCCCTTGTCCTGGATACATCTCCACGGTAAAAGCATTCAAAAATATGCTGCAGATCATCTATATTTACACCGGGACCGTCATCGGTAATACGCAGGACGGCGTAATCATCCTCCTGCCCTGTTTCTACTGTTATGACTGAAGTATCTCCCATCCTGTATTTTACACTGTTTGAAAAGATATTAAGAATAACACGCTGCATTTTCTGGCTGTCAATATTCACGTATAGTTTGTTGTCTGTAAAATTACATTGTATTTTTACCTGGTTATTTACGGAATCAATCTGATATTCCTGTATCACTTTATTTAAATACTCCTGAAATTCCACACATTTAAAATCATAATGCTCCTGTCCGTTTTCCAGATGGGTATAGGTACTTAAGTTATCTACCAGCCCCTCCATATCGTTTGCTCTTATATGGATTGCATTATAATAACGCTTTTGTTTCTCAGGTGTATCTGCTATTCCGTCCATTAAGCCCTCTGCATACCCTTTTATCGAAGTAAGGGGTGTCCTTAAATCATGGGATATTCCGGACAATAATTCCGTTCTGTACCTTTCGTATCTTAGCCTTTCCTCAACGGAGTCCTTTAAATGAATTCTCATTTCATCAAAATCCTGGCACAAGGCTCCAAATTCATCCGCCTTTTTATAATCCAGCTGAAAATCCAGCTCTCCATCTTTAATTCTATGACTGCCAATACTTAATTTTTCCAGCGGAATAAGGATATTCCTTGAAATCCACCAGGTCAGGAACATATTCATTAAAACAACCACCACCAGTATTCCCAGTATGAATATTACGGAAGATTTAAAAATATATTTCCGCAAATAGGACTGGTTTCCCTTCTTGGCTTTAATATCTGCCGTGTGTATTGCAGCTATTTCCAATTTATTCTTATTTACATAAAACGATTGGATTATGATTGAGGTGTCCTTTGATGTCATTGTGAGGCTGTCGCTTTTATCCAGTGTATCCTTAACAAACCCATCCATCAGCGTGCGCTCTTCTTCCGTTATATTGTCAAAGAATGAATTGCCGCCGGTTTTAATCGAAAAATGATAGCCCAGATCAGCTAATTCCTGAGCTAATTTCTGCATTTTCTTTGATTTTATAAGGTCAGAGCTGCCTGTTTTATTCCCGGCTCTCTCTCCGGACACATAGTCATGCACCAATTCCGGCTTCATAAATTCCTCTCTGAATGCAAAAACAATGCTTTGTGCAGAGTACAGCCCATTTTGATCATAAAGCATATTTTCCACTGTTTCACCGTATTTACTGCCCGTATCTTCCAACAGGATTCCCAAAATTGCAGCTGCCGCAATAACCGGTATAACAATCATCAATATATTAGAAAATACCAATTTCTTTTTTATTGTCATAGTCATCTCCACTATTTTACTTATCCAATTGCTTCTATTATTATACCAGCTTATCCCCATACCCTAAAGATGTCCTAACGAAATAATAAAATTTATATAAACTTCATCCAATTAAAACGCCGCCTGCTTTCATGCTTAAGAATACAGCCCCAAGCCATATTATCCGGTGTTTAGAAAAAATTTATAATCTGTTTAGAGGGAAGCAAGAAGCATCCTCTATTCTAAAATCATAAATATATCGATATTCTTCTCTCAATCCCGGAATTAAATACAAAAGATAGGAGTCAAACAATATGGCAAACTTAAATAACGAAAAAATAAAACAATTAAAACAGCAAAGGAAAGATATGAATAAAGAAATTGCTGTTTTACAGGGAAATGGAACAGACAGCAGATTAAAAAATGTCCTGTTGCTTTTGGCATTAATCACCCTGTTCCTTGGAATCCTTACAGGCATGATAAAAGCCGATGTCGGAGGCTTTGGTTCCGGCATTTTGGCTCCGGTAATCGGAAATGTCAATGGACTTAACAAAATATTGCCTGCCAAAAGTCTTTCTTCCTCTGTTGCAAAGGACCCATCGGCAACAACCGATAAAAGCAGCACTATTGCCGATTCATCATCTGCAACTGATAGCCCAGTTGTTACCACGACACCAACAGATACTTCAAAAGCTGCAGGGAAACAGTCAGCTACTAAAGGTGCCAAAGCAGCCGCTTCCTCACAAACAGCAGTAAAAGCAAAAGCTGCTGCCGGAACGAAAGCTGGCAAAAATAATCAAATTGCCTCTAATCCTCAAACTAACGCTGGTTCTCAAGCTAGTGCTGCTGCTCAAACTGCTGATGCTCAGGCTGCTGAGAAAGCCAAGCTTTCTGATTTCGTTGATACCTATTCTAAAATGGATGCCAAAAGCGCAGCATCTATTTTAGGCAATATGACAGGGGATTTGCATTTGGTAGCTAAAATTCTAACGAATATGAGGGCTTCCAAGAGAGCGGATATTATGGCCAATTTAAATGTTAATATTGCCTCAAAGCTAACGGTACTGATGGGAAAACAGTAATTGTGCTTACAAGCTTTCTCCTTACCGCCCCAATGCTGCTTCTTTTAGCGGCATTGGGGATTTATTCACTTTGCACTCTTCTATCTTCTTGGTAGTAATTACAGCTGTAACCTGGTAATCCGCTCATTGTTGTATATTTCACCGCTGTCGCGAAACCCAAAGCTTTCATAGAGGCTTTTAGCCACTGTATTATCCGGTTCATAGGGTATCCAGCAATACTGAGCATTTCCTGCCGGAAATAAACGCATGTATTCCAGTATTTTGACCATAGCTTCACGACCATACCCACGCCTCTGATAATTCTCCCCTATCATCAGACGCAGGATACAATAATTGTTTTCTGCCATTTCCGGCTGGTCGTAGCCTGTATTCCCATAAACTATCATGACAAATCCAACCATCTGCTCCTCAGCGTAAATAGCAAAAGGCAACGGGCAGCCTCCGTTTGTTGCCAGTACATAGCAGGACGCAACACTGGAAAGATTCGATGCGACATAATGCTGCTGTTCTTTTGTTACCTCTAACCGAAATAATTCCCTCCTGTTATCCAAGGTTATTTTTCTTAATGTTATCATCTCTTTCCTTCCTCCCATTATTTATTCTCCAGTTCCATAAAGAGGTACATAGGTATTTTACTAAGCCATCCAATTCTGGCAGAATACTTCAAATGTTCCTCCTTAGGAATGGGTTCATTCATATCTGTCAGTATAAATCCGTTCCTGTTAAATGCTTTAATATAATCCGAAAGTGTCCTGTGGCGATAAATAACAGCTGCATTTATTCCTTTAATTTCTCCTGCCCATTCAGCGGGCTTAAAATAATCTGTGACAACTACCTTAATATTACCATCTTCCGGTATCCACTTGCTTTCCTTTGGTTTATAGCATGGGTGAAGAATAGAAAGGTATACCTTTCCCGTTGATTTCAATACCCTGTGGATTTCTTTTAATGTACCATCAAGGTCCTCCACATCCATTAACATCATAGAGCATAAAACAATATCATATTCATCTTGCTGCAAATCGAAAAGTTCATTTGCAACATAAGCCAATAAAGCTTCCGAACAGTCAACAGCAGTAACAACTGCCCCATTATCAGCAAGTGCTCTTGAATACCCTCCTTCCCCGCAGCCTAAATCTAAAATACGCTTTTCTCCCACCTCTCCAATTGCATCCAATGTAAAAGGCATAATATAATACCTGCGGAAATCATTATTCTGCGCCGCCTCAATCCATTCTTCTACTCCCACCTTATTCCAGCATTCTGTTGAACTATCTCTTTTCATTTTTATCCCTCCCACCTTTACACAAGCATTGTAAAATAACATTATCTTCCGGTCCCTTTAACCAGCCCTTCAAGTTGGGAAAGCCAATTCAGCAATATATTCCTTATTTTCATACCAATCGGATACTATCGAATTCACTTACAACCTCCTTTTAGAATTTTTTAACAGGTAAATTAATTGTACCGGATATCAAAAATTTTACTAGACTTTAATTTCTAATTATGATATAGTGTATACTGTACTATGTTTAAAAAAGCTTTCATAATCACGTTGGGATATATGGTAACAGTATTCCAACTTTTTTGTTATAAAAATTTAAATTAACTCCCTTATAAAAATATCTCATACATAGTTCCATGTAGAGAATGCTTAACAATAAGTGGTGGTTTATTTCATAAACTTTAAAATACGTAATATAAAGCCAAGGAAAAAATAACTTTCCATACAGTCTTAGGGCGGGATTCTGATATGATATCTACAAAGTAGATAAAGCAAATAACCAAATCTACTTTGTAGATATCATATCAGAATCCCGCCCTAAATAATTAGCATTGAGTCTGAATTAAAGGGTAACAAAAGGAATAAAAATGTTTTCTGCCTCACCTCTTATAAGGCTGTAACTAAGTACTACTCTTTCACAAATTCTTTTAATTGTGCAATTTCCCTTAATGGCCTATCTATTGCTTCTCCTTCGGTAATATTCCATTCGGTCTCCAATTCACGAATCAGCTCTTCCCATGCTTCAACTGCTCTTTCATATTCGCCCGTAATCTCATGTATATGCGCAATACATTCTGCTGCATCCATATATTTAGGACTGGGCTGTAATTTAAATGCCATTTTGTTGAATTCTATTGCTTCCTTATATCTGCAGCCTGCCGCATACCGGTCTGCGGTATAGGCATATACCAGCCAGTTATCAGGCTCCTGCTTCACCATATCAGCCCATATAGAATAAGCCTCATTATGCTTTCCTGCCGCCCAGGCTATTTCCCCTGCATACATCTTCACGCGGCAGTCATCCTCAACTTCCTTCATCTGTGCCAGTACACCTTCCGCCTCTTCCAGTCTGCCATCGGCAATCAGTTCATCCAATAAGTATAAGTATCCTCTTGCATAATCGGGATTTTCCTTCACAAACTGCTGATAATAGGCAATCCTTTTATGGTGATTCGAATAGTTCCAATCTGGCATAGTTCCATGCTGAGCCCACAAGAGAGCTACATGATTACACTTCCAGGTTGGATTTTCCTTTAAAGCTTCTTTCGCATAGTACTCAGCCTGTTCATTGTGCATGGCCGCCTCATGATTATGCAGGTCCGCCAATAAACTCAGTGCTTTTCCCCTGTGAGCATTATCCTCCATCTTTTCCTTCAGAAAATGCTCCGCATAATCATAATCTACTTTTGATAAAATTCTCTTAATGTGAAGCATGTTTTCAATCCGTTCAAGATGTGTCTGATCTTCCACATCAAACAGTTCATCAATTGTCACTCCAAAGAAAGCAGATAGTTCCGGCAGAAGCTGAATGTCCGGAGTTGTTATTTCATTCTCCCATTTACTGACAGCCTGTGCAGAAATAGACAAATGCCCTGCCAGTTCCTCCTGGGTTACTGATTTTTGTAAGCGTAAGCTTTTTATTTTTCTTCCTATATTCATTAAGTATTTCCTCCTTGACCGGTCATGCTTATTATAACCATAATCCCTGCAGCCTTTCAATAACCGGTCAAGTGAATATAAATCAACAGGCAGTTAATCTCACAGCCATTCCATTCCTTTTATTGACACGTTTCCTTAAACATCAGCATATCGAAAGGTTTTCAATGCTACTATCAGTGCTGCAATTACCATAAGTAATAAAAGTCCCATATTGGTCAAGTAACTGGCCCAGGTTAAGTCAAAAGCACTGCGCAATCCGTTGACAAACCACTGAAAGGGATTAAACCGGCTGATTATTTGAATAAATTCCGGCGCACTTTTCAAGGAATAAAACGCACTGCTGCTAAATAACAGGGGCATGGTAATGATATTTGTCAGTATACTTATATTATTCTCCGTCCGGCTCAGACTGGCAATAAAAAAGCTGAAGAAAACATAGCTGAGAGCTGCCAGGATAAGGATGGGAATCAAGGCTAAAAAGGCAGGTATGGAAATATTCAATTTTAATACAATTATTCCTGACAGTAATATCAGTATCGCACATATTAAAGAAATCAAAGTCCAAGCACCTGATATACTACACACATATTTCCAAAGGGACATCGGTGTCACCCGCAGCAGATTATATACGCCCCTCCGGCGTTGTGTCAATATAGCAAAGGAGGTAGTCATAAATGCATAGAATAAAATGCTGGCGGCCATCATGCCGGTTAATATGTGCTGTGGATATTCCGGGGATCTTATAAATACTCCCAAGCCAATCGAGCCTCCGATTGGCAGTAAAAGCGACCATAACAGTAAAAAGGGATCCCGGCTTGCAGATTTGAAGGTAAGGCTGAATATTGTTTTCATTTTTAACTCCATTAATACCGCAGGTATGCCTGCGGTACAGCCACAATATAAAAATGCGAAACTAGCTTCGCAGGCTGAAAGAATCTAAGTGTGGCATCCTTTCTTTTATTATATTTTCTTTCAGCCTTTACGTCTTCGATTATATGTTATCGGTTAATTTTAGATATAGATCGTCAAGATTTTCCGCATCATACTGCTGTAAAAGACTATCCGGCCGGCCTTGCGTAACAATTTGCCCATTGTGCATTAAAATGATGCGGTCTGCTATATGGGATACTTCCTCCATATCATGGGATGAAAAAAGCACGGTCGTCTTATTTTCCGCCAGCTGCTGAATCATTTTTTTTATATCGTGGCGGGCACGGGGGTCAAGCCCTGCCGCCGGTTCGTCAAGTACGATTAAATCCGGATTGTGTATGGTAGTTACGGCAATAGCAAGTCTTTTCTGTTGTCCGCCGGACAGACGCGATGCAGGGGTTTTTTTGGCCTCCTGCAAATTGCAGTCTTCCAGTTTTTTGTATATCTGCTTTTTATCAAGCTTTACGTGATAAAGGGCAGCAAACAGCTGCAAATTTTCTTCGGCCGTATACCCTTCAAAAAAGGGTGTGGACTGAAGCTGAACCCCTACATGTGCCCGGTAATCCTCTCTCCAACGTGTGATTTTCCCGGAGTCCGGCTGCAGGATTCCCAACAGCATTGCCAATGTGGTCGACTTTCCGGCTCCATTAGTTCCAATCATAGCAAGAATTTCACCCTGCTGAATTTCCATATCAATTCCTTTTACAACCTCGTGGCTATGGAATTGCTTGCGTATTCCTTTTGCTTCAATTAAATTCACTATTTTAACCTCCTGTTGTTTAATGTTGTTTATTCAACGTTGAGTATTAGGATTATTTTTTCTCCCTCTTATAGGAGGGAGAAATTCTAATTTTCAGTATCTAAAAGTGCCAAAGCCTTATCAATAAAATCCTGCTGCTGCTTTATAATGGAAAACATGTTATCCATTATAAGCATTACCATTGGGGGAATGTTATGCTGCATGGCCTCATCTTTGGCTTCCAGTCCCTGCTTTACGGCATTATATTCATCTATTAGAACGCTGCGCTGCTGCTTAAGAGCTGTCCGGCATTCCTCTGCCGATAGCTTATTATAAAAAGACAGGCCGGAATACAGGGTTGAAGGATAAATCACGGATGAGGTTTTTAATGCATCCTTAATCAGCGTCTGGAGATAGATTTTCCCCGCATCCGTAATTGCGTAAACCGCTTTTTGACGGTGTCCTGTCTGTTCTATGCTTGTAACTGCAACATAGCCCTCCTGTTCCATTTTTTTCAATGCATGATAGATGGAGCCAATCAATACACCCCCCCAACGCTCTGCGTCTGTCAGCTGCAATGCCTGCTGAATATCATAGCCGGACATGGGCTGAACCTCCAATATTCCAAGTACAAGTAGCCTTGTCAATCTTTTTCACCTCCATTACTCAACGTTGAATATTATATCATTGAGTAAATATCTTTGTCAAGACACAACTTGTTTTAGCTGCCATTATATTCCGCTAGATGATTCCATTAAAAATCACTTGACAAATAGTTATTGTTGGCATAATATAATTAGCGATTACTAACTTCTACTGAAAGATAATATATCAATACAAAACTGTAGATACCTTTTAGTAAGAGTATTTTAGAAAGGACCTAAAAAATTTATGACACTAAAAGATCTGGAACTCGGAAAAACGGCGGTCATAACCTCAGTTGGCGGCGTAGGCGCACTTAGGCAGCATTTTTTAGATATGGGTGTGATTCCTGGAGCAGAAGTAATGCTGATGAAATATGCACCGATGGGTGATCCAATGCAGTTGTTAATCCATGGATATGAATTGACACTGCGCCTTGCCGATGCCGAAAAAATAGAAGTTGCCGTTGTCTCCTTTTCATCCGGCAAAAATCAGACATTGAAAAATGAAACAACGCTGCATGAAAGCAAACGGAAGCATCCCGGCTTGGGAGAAAGCGGAAAATACCATACAAAAGCGGATGAGAACCCATTGCCTAAAGGCACAAAGCTTACCTTTGCACTGGCCGGTAATCAGAACTGCGGTAAAACAACTTTGTTCAATCAATTAACCGGTTCAAATCAGCATGTCGGCAATTTTCCTGGCGTTACAGTCGATCAGAAAAGCGGACCACTGAAAAGCCATTCAGAAACACTTGTGACCGACTTGCCTGGGATATACTCTCTTTCTCCGTATAGTAGTGAAGAAATTGTGTCGAGACAATTTATTTTAGACAAAAATCCAACAGGCATCATTAATATTGTCGATGCGACCAATATCGAACGCAATCTGTACCTTACGTTGCAGTTAATGGAGCTTAACGTTCCAATTGTTCTTGCGTTAAATATGATGGACGAAGTGCGGGGCAACGGCGGTACTATAAATATTAATGAAATGGAGGAAGCGCTCGGAATTCCTGTAGTTCCCATTTCAGCAGCCAAAAATGAGGGTGTAGATGAACTCGTTAATCACGCACTTCACATTGCAAAATATCAGGAGCGGCCAGGCAGAAATGATTTTTGTGACAAGGAAAAAAACGGCGGTTCGGTTCACAGAGCCTTACATAGCATCATGCATCTGATTGAAGACCATGCCAAGGCTGCCAAATTACCTATACGGTTTGCCGCAAGTAAACTGATAGAGGGCGACAGTATTGTTCTTAATGCTTTGAGACTGTCAAAAAATGAGAAAGAGACACTGGAACATATTATCATTCAGATGGAAGAGGAAAGAGGACTCGACCGCGCGGCGGCTATTGCGGACATGCGATTCTCTTTTATTAAGGCACTGTGTGATAAGTCGGTTGTAAAACCAAAGGAGAGCAAAGAACATAAAAGAAGCAAAAAAATTGATCAATTTCTCACCGGTAAATTCACCGCCATTCCAGCCTTTATCGGAATCATGATGCTTGTATTCCTGCTGACATTTAATGTAATCGGTGCATTTTTACAAGGCTTGCTGGAATCGGGAATAGCATGGCTGACCGGAGTTATTGATTCGGCTCTTACGGCAGTTAAAGTCAACGAGGTCCTGCATTCACTCATCATAAACGGTATCTTTAACGGAGTTGGCAGCGTTCTGAGCTTTGTTCCAATCATTGTTACCTTGTTTTTTTTCCTCTCTATCTTGGAAGATACCGGCTATATGGCACGCGTTGCGTTCGTAATGGATAAACTGCTAAGAAAAATCGGTCTTTCCGGCAGAAGTATTGTACCGATGCTGATTGGATTCGGCTGCACCGTACCGGGCGTAATGGCAAGCCGTACTCTTCCTTCCGAGCGTGACCGCAAAATGACCATTATGCTTACACCTTTCATGAGCTGTACGGCGAAGCTGCCAATATACGGATTTTTTACAGCCGCTTTTTTTCCGAAATACAGCGGTTTAATCATGGCTGGACTCTACTTTTTCGGGATTATTGCAGGTATCCTCGTTGCCCTGCTGTCCAAAGATACACTATTCAAGGGAGAGGCCGTGCCTTTTGTAATGGAATTGCCGAATTACCGTATGCCGGGTGCAAAAAATGTTGTTTATCTTCTGTGGGATAAGGCAAAGGACTTCTTGCAAAGAGCTTTTACCGTTATTTTCATTGCAACGATTATAGTATGGTTTCTGCAAACCTTCGATTTCCGTCTGAACATTGTCACGGAATCTAAAGATAGCGTCCTTGCTGTGATTGCCGGATACATAGCACCAATCTTTAGCCCCCTCGGCTTTGGTGACTGGCGTATAGTGACATCTCTGGTTGCCGGATTTATTGCAAAAGAAAGCGTTGTATCTACTCTTTCCGTGCTATTCGGCAGTACAGAAAGTCTGTTGTCAGCCCTTACACCTCTTTCTGTGGCAGCACTGCTGGTATTTTGTCTGCTCTATACACCCTGTGTCGCGGCAATCGCCTCAATTAAGAGAGAACTTGGTGGTAAATGGGCAACCGGTATTGTAATCGGACAATGTGTAATTGCTTGGGTCTGCGCATTGTTCATAAGGGTAATCGGATTACTGATAATGATGATATGATGTAACATTAAGAAGAGGTATAAGCAAGATACAGCTTTCCACGCTTCAAGAAAGTACTCTCAAAGCCGCTTGTTAATATCATTCATTGACAAAAATCATGGTTTGTCGTATAGTAACTTCTACCGAAAGGTTTTTTGGAAGGAGGTATTTATATGGATTACAGAAAACTCGCAGAAGAAGAAATCTGTATAATTAACTTTTCACATTCAAAGGATTTTTTTAGTGCAGTTGAGCCGATTAACAAGGGTGAAGACGGCGTTTTACTTTGGATGCATTATAATAAAAAAAATAACGTATTTGCCGGTGAACTGGCAGAGAATCTAGGCCTTTCTTCCGGGCGGATTGCGAATATTTTGAAAAACCTTGAAAAAAAGAAATATATTGTTCGAGGGAGCGATGCCAAAGACATGAGAAAAGTTTCTGTGATACTTACCGATAATGGACGGGTGCATATCACAGGAGTTTATCAGAAAGCAATAGACCAGCATGAAAAAATATTCAGAGCGCTCGGAGAGCGTGACTCTCTTGAGTTTATACGCATCTTAAAGCGAGGCCATGAACTTATTTTGGAGGGAAAAATCTAAATTGAAACAAAGTGGGGGCATCCCCATTTTGTTGGATATAAACTTTAATCCACATTACTACAAAAGGTACTGTCTTGTTATTCACGCATCTGATGGGTATAATAAATTGAAATAAAATAACTAAGCACATTACCTTCAACAAACAAAAGGAGGATTACTATGTTTTTTAAGCAATTCACAATTATGGTCCGGGATCTCGAAAAATCGATTGCGTTTTATGAAACCATGGCAGAACTGAAGGTTGTCCGCCGTTTCCAAGACGGACCTGCGGAACTTGCATTTCTTTCCAATAAGGCAGGAGAAACAGAAATTGAACTTGTGTCAGCACCGCAAATGCAAACCTTTGAGGGAAAAGGATTTTTTATCTGTTTTTTGACCGATAAGCTGGAAGAGATGCACAACCTTGCAATCTCACAAGGACTTAATGCTTCCGATATCCGTACGCCCGATACCAATAGCCGCTATTTTTATGTTTACGACCCTGATGGAGTATCGCTACAGCTTAAACAGCTGCTATAACTCCCCGAAAACAAGGAACATTTTTTCCAGTTTTAAAAGTATTGTCAGCTTGTTAATAACCGTCAATTCCTCCGAGAACAGTAGCCTCGGTCCCGCCGTCCACCACGATTGTAGCTCCATGAACAAAACGGGCTTCGTCACTGGCCAGCCAAAGTGCGGCAGAGGCCGCGTCTTCCGGCATACCAAGCTGGTCGATGACCTGTGTTTTTTTATAAAAATCTACAAGTTTTTCATTTTTGGTGTTTTCTTCCGTTCCCTCGGTCACTATAAAACCTGGAGATAAAGCATTACAACGGATGCCTTGCCGTCCATAGTCGCGGGCCACAGATCGGGTGATGGCAAGCACTCCCGCTTTGGCAGTGGCGTGGGAGAGACTGCCCGAAAAGGCTCTTTGCCCCATGACAGAAGCAGTATTGATAATGGTTCCTCCTTGGGGATTTTGCTCAAGCATCTGTAAGACCGCATATTTACAACCAAAGAACACGTTGTAGAGTTCATTTTTCATGCAATATTCAAAGTCTTCCGTACTTACCGTGTGAATGGGGCCAAACGTACACGAGCCGCCATTGTTGTACATGATATCCAGCCTTCCATATGTATCAGCACAAAACCTGACTAATTCCCTGACCTGCTCTTCAACCGAGCTGTCAGCGACAAAGCAAACGGCTGTACCACCCTGCAATATAATTTCTTCCCGAACCTTTTCCAAGGTCTCAGCCCGACGTCCACTGAGGACCAGTTTAGCACCTTCCTTTGCGAATAATAGAGCTGCCGCCTTGCCCTGGCCCTGGCTTGCCCCCGTAATGATGCATGTTTTTCCAGATAATCGCATTTGAATCCCTCTCTTTCTAATTTAACATATTATATTTGGCTTCGTCTAAGGCTTTTTTTGAAAACAATGATTTTAATGATTCTCTATCTTTGTCCTTAATCGCTGCGATTGCATCCTGGCTTTCCGCCCTTTGACCGGGAGCCTATTGATTAATTTTTACATGTCCTGTTATTTTATCGGTATATAGATTCCAGCATGTGATATCTTTTCTTTACCGTCATATAATATCTTTTGGTCGCCGTCATATATATTTTTTTCGTCTTCTGCTTTTACAACCAGGAGCATATAAAGGCCAACATTATCAGGATGATCTGTGTCAACCGGGTAATCTCGTAACAAAAAGAAGTATTTTTGTTTATCAGTGTTTACATAATAATATGAACTGACTTCTTTCTTTACATGTCCATAATCATTTGATTCAAACACTGTAGGTCCATCTAGTTTTTCCCATGAATTAATTTCCCCTTGTATAAATCCGGCTAACTGATCAGCTCCACCATTAAAATCATCCGCATCATCTACAGCTTGTTTTGAAAATATTGTCTTCCAAGCATCTTTGTCGTTATTTTTAATGGCTTCAATTACCTCCTCGAAACGCGCTTGTGCTTTTGTTTCATCACTATCTTTGTTAAGCATTTCTGTTCTTGAATTTCCCAATGAACAAGAACAAAGAAACAACATGCCAAGTATAAGTATCGAACTTATTATGAGCTTACGCATAATCTGGTTATTCCTCCCTATTTAAATGTAAATGTCATTTTATATTTATTGTCTTCTGATATCGACCATTTGTCCGTATTATTCAGGTAGCCCTTTGATTTAATAAAACACTTATACAAATCTTTTACTACATATTTTGATCCATCCGCCATTTTAACCACCTTAACCCTTTGTAATCCGATTCCGTAAAGCCTTCTCCGCAATAAATTTTCTGCTGCTAAAGCAAACGTTAACATTTTCATCATACATCCCTATATAATTAATCGGTTAAAATTGGAAAACAACTGATAAGAATATTCTATAAAATATTACCATATTTTTTTGTAGTCTGCTAATTCATTTGAATTTAGGCTTACATTTCCGTAAACTGAAAATGGCCCCATTAAACGGAGCCATTTAGAAAGTATTTATTATTATTGTGCACTGATGGTATCTACAATTGACATATCGCGAATTCGTTTTACCGGGCCTCGTACGGCTAAGATAACAGACAAAAATACGATTGCTATTATGATGGCAATTTCTGCGAATGGAATATTCCATTGTTCGCCCCAGTGAAAGGTTACAAGACTTGCATACAAAAACTTGTTCAGTATTAATCCGATAATACCGCCGCAAACACTTCCTGTGATTGCATAAGTTGAAGCCTCAGCAATGATCATTTTTATCAGCTGCCGATTACTTAAGCCGATGGCACGAAATGCACCATATTGTTTCATACGAGCCGTAACGCTCATTGCAATGCTGTTTACTATGTTGAATATTGTAATAAGCGCAATCAGAGCCATAAACCCATAGATAAACAATCCAAAGGAGTAGTAAGAGCCGATTACACTGCGATTGCCCGCGCGTTTATCAGAAAAGGTAACCTTTGTACCAGCTAATCTATGAATTTTATCAATGTCGTTTTCTGTTGCCTTCTTAGACAACTGCAAATCGATAATCGTATAATCCCTTTGGCCGGTCAGCTGCCGGAAGGTATTTTCAGAACAGATAATCATTCCGACGTCAGGGGCGTTGTTAAAAGGGGTTGAAGAAAGCGAACCGACAATTTTTATATCAGCTGAATTATTTTCTGTGTGCAGGGTGACAGTATCACCAACTTTTGTGTTATTCTGCTGTTCAAAAACTATCAGTCCAGTGTTGTTCACGTTTTGAACCGTGTCCAATGAGCCCTCCAGCAAATAGTCCTTTGCCCACTTGAATTGGTTTTCCTCATAAGAAATCAAATCAATCTTTTTTTCTTCCCCATTTACCGTGACTGGCACGTCATATGCGAACCTTCGACCGTATGCCCGTTTGACCGCCGGATTTTCTTGAATTTTTTGTAACAAGGTGCCGCTGATAGAACAGGTATTGTCAGTGCTGATAATGGATAAATCCGGTGTCCACGGCTTCAAAGGTGTAAGCGCATGGTGCATAAAATCAATCGTGACCGAAAACGAAAGAAAAAGTATGATACTCAGTGAAAAAGAACCTACCATCAAAATAAAATTCTTCCTGCTTGCTTTTGCATGATGAAAACCAAGGGCGGTATCTATTTTAAATAATGTAGTATTAGCGGCTTTGCGCACAGGCTGTAAAGAATTTGCATTTCCTGATACGGCTGCTAACGGCGAGACTCCGGCTGCTTTTTTTGCCGGGGAACGAGCGGCAAGGAGAACGGTCAGAATACCCACGCAGATACCGGCCATGATACTTGGCAGACTTATTCCAAAGGCAGGCATCCCTATAAAGTATTCCGGACTAAGATAACGCAGCATAGCGCACAAGACCCAGATTACAACAATTCCCGTTGAAACACCTAACGGAATCGCAAATTTACACCAGCCAAGGGCTTCCTTTCGGACGAATCGCATAACTTGCTTTGGAGTTGCACCAATGCAGCGCATCATACCAAAAAATTCAGTACGCTGTGCGACATTGCTGTTCAGGCTGCTTGCAATCATCATAATGCCAGCCAGTAAAACCAGTATAAATAGAACAGCAGCCGAACTATATATTTGCAGCATAAAAGAATTACCGCTTTGGCCAAGTAAGCCGAGCAGCTTTGTATTTTCCGAAACCTGTTTATCCGAAAGTCCAAGCTGAGACTTTATGTCACTGATTGTATTCTGTATATTACAATGAGTGGAAAACTGCACGTAAAAGATGCTATTATAATCCGCTGGTTCACCGTTTGAAACTTCGGGAAATATAGAACGAAATTCCTTGGTTGTCAAGCCAACTGCGTAAGAATCCTCTTCCATTGTCTTGGAAAAATCTTGTAGAAATCCGGATATTTCAAATTCAAGACTTGTTCCACCAGGCGTATCTATTGAAATCTGATCTCCGATTTGTAACCCGAGCATCGTCTTTGCGTTTTCAGTTACCAGGGCCTCATTGTCTTTTTGAGGAAACGCTCCGTCCTGAATGGCTTTGGTCTGCATTTTGGTAATCCAGTCTTTATCACTTCCCATAATGGCCACATTCTTACCGGATAAAGTATAGTCCTGATTCCCTCTATAATTAAGAATGCCATACCATGAAGAAGCGGTTACCTCGGGGCGTGCCGAAATCAGTTTTGCCTGCTCTTCGCTTATGTTTCTAAACGCTGTATGCCAATTACCATCCTCCATACGTGCCTGCATAATCTGACTGCGTATAAACATATCGGCCATGCCGAAAATAGCGGTTACCAAGAACACGGCTAAAACAATGCAAAATACGGACATTCTGTTTTGCCTTTTATGTACTTTGGCTGAGATGGGAACAAGATCAAGATAACTTTTCATTCTCTTTCCCTCCCAAATCTGTCAGCACACCATCCGAAACGCGCAATACACGATCTACCGAGGCAGTCAGATTATTATTATGTGTAATCATTAGAATCGTCTGTTGATAGTGGCGTGATGCCTTAACCAGTAAATCGATTACATCCTGACTGTTTTTACTGTCAAGGTTTCCGGTCGGCTCATCGGCAAGTATCAATTTCGGTCTTGTGATAAGTGCCCGTCCGATTGCAACACGCTGCTGCTGTCCTCCGGATAATTGGCTTGGCAAGTGATGACGGCGTTCTTTCAGCCCTAAGACTTCTAAAATCTCATTCACTGCCGATTGCTCCGGCTTACGGTAATCAAGAAGAATCGGAAACATGATATTTTGCTCAACAGTCAATTCAGAAACTAACTGGAAGGACTGAAATACAAAGCCAATATTACGCCGCCTGAAAATGGTACGCTGTTCCTCTTTCATGGAAAACAGATCTTTCCCGTCCATATAGATGCTTCCAGCGGTGGGGGTATCCAAGGCTCCGATACAATTTAGCAGTGTACTTTTACCTGAACCGGATTCACCGACTACTGCTGCGAATTCTCCCTGTTCCAATATAAAAGAAACATTTTTTAAGGCGTTGACCTGATTTTCACCTTTTCCGTAAGTTTTAGATAAATGCTGCACTTTTAAAATTTCCATTCAAGTACCTCCTTTCCCGCTAAGAATAACAGGTACACCTTACAATCGGGTGAATAACAGCTTACATTTCCGTAAGGAAGGAAAGCGTAAAAACAGTTCCCTCATGCCAGGTGCTTTGAACAGAAATGATACCGCCTTGCCCCTCTACAATGGATTTTGTCAGTGACAGGCCGAGACCCACTCCCTGCATATCCATAGATTTTTTACTGCGGTAAAAACGCTTGAAGATATGATGCAAATCCTCCGGGGAAATTCCCTTGCCATTATCAGATATCAATATGCGGATCATTGCAGGGGTTCGGTTCCAGGAAATATGGATTTTTCCTCCGGAGTCCGTATGATCCAAAGCGTTTTTTACAATATTTCCAATTGCTTCGCTTGTCCACTGCTTATCACAAAGGACTGCTTCTTCCGGTGATTCGTCTATTATAATTTCTTTTCCCTCACTGTCTGCCCGTGTTGT
Organism: Anaerocolumna jejuensis DSM 15929; assembly: GCF_900142215.1. Lineage (GTDB taxonomy): Bacteria > Bacillota > Clostridia > Lachnospirales > Lachnospiraceae > Anaerocolumna > Anaerocolumna jejuensis. The sequence continues at coordinate 764,521 of NZ_FRAC01000006.1, forward strand.
CAGCTCGCTGATTGCTTGATAAATTAACTCTGCTATACGGCAGCTTTCCTTTTCAAAGACAATACTGCCTGCGTCTAAACGGGTAATTTTCAGCATGGCTTGAATAAGCTGTTCCATCCGATTCAGCGCCAAGCCTGTCTTTTCAGAATACTCTGTCACAGTTTCAATATTATCCGGTTCATCGGAAATGATTTCGTGATACATGGCAAGTGCAGCAAGGGGTGTTTTCAGCTGATGTGATATATCTGAAATCGTATTTTTCAAAAACTCTTTTGCTTTATGCCCAGCTTCGTTTTTTGATTGCAGTATTGTAGCAAGCTGGTCTACAGAAGCAAAGAGACGATAAATGGTTCCCTCATTCATTTGGGGCATGTGGCAAGAAAAATCCCCCTCAGTAAAACAGGTAATTACTTTTGCCGCCTGGAGATAAAGCTGCTCCCTTTTCCATAAGAAAATAAATGTCCCAATAAAAAGCAATATCGTTAAGAATGCCCCTGCAAGCAGCAGGGAATAACTTGATACCTGCTGAAACTCAGCTATAAAAGGAAGAAATCTTATCGCAGTATGTTCTGTTACACCAATATTAGCAAGCAAAACTGTTCCCTCCGGACTGCTGACAGTATTCATAACTGCTTTGGCAATCACAGCTTTGGAAACGCCCTGCTCTATAAGAGAAGTCACAATTGCCCTATCATGTGATAGGAATAAATTTTGCATGGCCTTTTCCTGCACTGCATTCAATCCCATGCCGAAAAGAAAAAGCAGCAAAGCGAAGGAAAAAAGAAAGATACCAAAATATCTTATCTGTTTATCTCGAACAAGGTTCATACAGATACCTCGTTCCATTGATATCCAAATCCACGAACCGTTATTAAATGCTCAGGGTGAGATGGATCAACTTCAATTTTTTCACGAAGCCGCCGTACATAAACGGAAAGCGTATTGTCGTCTACGAAGTCGCCTGTACTGTCCCACAGCTCATTTAAAATACTATTGCGTGTTGTTACCCGATTAACATTTCTTACCAGCAAGCAAATTAGACGATATTCTGCACTTGTTAAATCCAGTGTTTTTCCTCTCAACAGAACACGGCTTCCTAAAAGATCAATTGAAACATCACCATACTCAATAACCGTGTTATTGTTTTGATTTGATATGCCGGTTCGACGCAGTAAAGCACGAATCCGGGAACACAATTCTCCTAACTTAAACGGCTTTGTTACATAATCATCACCGCCGCTGTCTAATCCCCTGATAACATTAACCTCTTCATCAGAAGCGGTCAAAAATATAATAGGTATCTGTTTTCCCTGTTTCCTAACTTTTTCACAAACTTCAAAGCCTGTCCCATCCGGCAATGTTACATCAAGAATCAGTAAGTCATATGCACCAATCTCAGGCAGATGGCTCATAGCTTCTTCTACCGTACGGACAAGTTCAACATCAAATCCATTACGATTTAACGAATATTTCAACCCATCCACTAAACTAATATCATCTTCTAAAAGTAAAATTCTATTTCTCATCGTCCATCTTCCTTTTTCGCTTATCAACTGGCTTTTCAGCATCCTTTGGTATCGCCCATGCATGACCGAAGCGAACAGCACCATCTATTCTGTTTTCTTCGCAGAGCTTCTGAATTCTGCGTTCTGAAATCCCCCATTTAATTGCTGCCTGCTGTACGGATATATAATCAAGCATTTATAGTCCTCCATAAGATATCTTTATCTCAGTATATACGCAGAACCGAACAAAATCAAGTGAAGGATTCCTACTATATTTTGAGGGAAGTCTCCCATGCCGAAGACTCCCCCCTATTTGAAATTTTTTCTCTGATATCATGAACCTGTCTTCTTTTTCCTTTTCTTTTTTGAAAATGAAATAATTGACTGCAATACAATAAAGAAACACAGCAAGGTCGATAATGCTATTCTCACCCACCAGCTGGATAACGTTCCCTGGGTGGTAATCAGGCTGGTTATTGTTCCTTTGATTAAAACGCCAAATAAAGTTCCTACTGCCGTTCCTACTCCTCCGCTTAAAAGAGTACCGCCGATGACAGCTGCCGATATGGCATCCATCTCCATTCCCTTTGCCTGCTCAACAAAACCGGCCCCGCTGTTCAGGCAGAATAAAAAACCTCCCAGTCCGGCTAAAAAACCATTTAATATATATGCCTCAAATTTGGTCTTTTTTACATTAAGCCCCATCATTAGAGCGCTCTGCTGACTTCCTCCTATTGCATACAATCTCCGTCCGAATTTTGTATATTTTAGCATAATGGTAATTAAAATAACTGCAGCAAGTGCTATGATTACCGTAGGATAAATATAGGCAGGCTGGTATATTCCTTTCTTATTCACTGTTCCAAAAGGTAAATACAGCTTATAATTTGCCCATTTGAGAAACAATTCATTTTTAATCGATATCATTTCCGTACTAATGACAGCCGTCATTCCACGTGCGAAAAACATACCCGCCAGTGTCACAATAAATGGTTGAATATCTAAATAGGCAACAAGATACCCCTGAACAATACCATATACTATTCCGATACCAATTGAAGCTGCTACTGCCGTATATACACTAAGTCCTTTATTTTCCATCGAGTACGCTGCTGCCATACAAACCAAAGCAGTGACGGAACCAACTGAAATATCAATACCTCCGGTAATCATAACCACCGTCATACCGCAGCCAATTACTAAAAGCCCTGCATTTGATATAAACAGGTTCAGAAACATCTGAGGCTTTGCAAATCCCTTATCCTGATAAATAATCATTCCGGCTATGTACATTAACAGAAACATAAGAACCGTAACCATAAGCAAAAATGAGTTACTGTTAAGCTTTGTCTTTCCCTTTATTTTATTCATCATCTCTACTGCCCACCTTCTATCGCTTTAGATGCTTTCCTTATTTTTAAGCCTGCAAGCTGTTTCTTAAATGTGCTGCTTTGAAGTACAACAATGATAATAACTACAATAGCCTTATATACCGGAAGCTGGTCTGCCGATACATTCATAGCATATAGTGTCGTAGTTAAAGCCTGTATGGTGTACGCTCCAATAACCGAGCCCATTAAGCTGAACTTACCGCCACTTAAGATATTACCGCCCAAGGCAACTGCCAATATGGCATCCATCTCCATATTCAAGCCGATATTATTAGCATCTGCAGAATAGATACGGCTGGAAGCAACAATTCCTGCAACTCCTGCCAGGACACTGCAAATGATATAGGTAAGGAATTTAATCTTTGTTGAATTCAGCCCAACCAGTCTGGATGCCCTGCCATTCACACCTACACTTTCAATATATAATCCCAAAGCTGTCTTTTTCAGTATCAGATATACAATGCTTACCATGATAACCGCAAAAAATATGGGAGTTGGAACCGGACAGCTGCCAATATAACCTCCCATTGTTTTATAGCTGTCTACCCGTATATAAGTAATCTGTCCTTTCGTTATCAGCTGTGCTATTCCTCTGCCTGCTGTATATAAAATCAAGGTTGCGACCATCGGCTGAATATGCAGCCTGGATACCAAAAAACCGTTAAAAGCACCGCATAACAAAGCTACTGCCAATGCTATCAAAATTGCCAGTAGCAAAGGATTATCGAATGTGTTTGTCGTAACTTTCCCTCCGGAAAGGATCTGGCAGCAAACAGCTGCAGCCACAGCCATAACTGCTCCCACACTGATATCCTGCCCTCCGGAAGCTGCCGTAACAAGGGTCATACCAATTGCAAGAATGACCAGCTCAGAAGCACGGTTGATAATATCAATTAAATAACCGTATAAAACCCCATTCTTTATGGATATCTCAAAAAAATCCGGTGTTTTTATCACATTAACCAATAAAACCAGGACTAAGCAGATAAATGGCATAAACAAACGACGCCCTGATAGCTTCCTGAAGCCTGATTTAAAATTTTTACAGGTAATATTCATCTGTCCTCTCCTCCGGCTATTGTCTTCATGATTGTCTCCTGTGTCAGCTGGTCTCCACTAATTTCACCGATTTTTTTTCCATCCCTGAGTACAACCATTCTGGAACAGGTACGAAGCATTTCCTCAACTTCAGAAGATATAAAGGAAACTGCTTTTCCTTCCTCCGCCAATTCAAGCACTAATTTTTGAATTTCTGTTTTTGTACCAATATCAATACCGCGGGTTGGTTCGTCCAATATTAAATATTCCGGATTAGTTAGAAGCCATCTTCCTATTATTACCTTTTGCTGATTGCCTCCTGACAAACTTTTGACAGGCGTTTCCCTGCCGGCTGTTTTGATATTTAATAAATCAATGTATTTATCTGCCGCTTCTTCCATCTCTTTTTTACTCATCGGCTTAAACATTCCTCTTTTGGCCTGTAAGGCAATAATAATATTTTCACGTACGGATAAATCCGGAATGATACCTTCTTTTTTACGGTCTTCCGGCAGGTAACTCATTCCGAGCTTCATAGCATCCAAAGGCGTATTAATTTTCACTTCTTTTCCTTTGAAAATCAGCTTACCGCTATCCGGCTTATCTGCTCCATATATGACTCGTACAAGCTCTGAACGCCCGGATCCTAAAAGCCCGGTTAAACCGATTACTTCTCCCTTATTTATTTCTAAATGAAACGGTTTTATTGAACCCGCATGACCTAAACCGTCTGCCACAATAAGGGATTCTTCTTCTGTAAATTTTTTTTGTTCACTCTTAATATCTGCAAGGTCATCAATATCTTTCCCCATCATTTTCGCTACCAATTGTATGCGAGGTAATTTCTCAGTAACATATTCACCTACTAACTCACCATTTCTTAAAACGGTTATCCGGTCACAAATGGCATAGACCTGTTCAAGAAAATGTGTTACAAATATGATTCCTACACCTTCGCCACGTAAATGCCTCATCAAATCAAATAACTTCTCTACTTCGTCTTCATCAAGAGAAGAAGTCGGTTCATCAAGAATTAATACTTTACATTTCATGTCTATAGCACGTGCTATTGCAATCATCTGCTGAATAGCTATGGAACATTCTTCTAACATTTGTGCCGAAGAAACATCAATCTTTAATTTCTTAAGTAATACCTCCGACCTTTGATTCATCGTCTTCCAGTCAATCATTCCAGCCTTTCTGGGCTCTCGTCCGATGAATAGATTTTCTGCCACAGTCAGATTAGGACATAAATTCACTTCCTGGTATACCGTACTAATCCCATTCCCCTGTGCTTCCTGAGGAGAATGATTTATAATTGCTTTGTTAATTCCATCAATATGTATTTCTCCGGACTCTAATTCATGTACTCCGGTAAGTACCTTAATCAAGGTTGATTTGCCGGCACCATTTTCTCCCATTAATGCATGGATTTCACCCTTGCGTAAACAAAAATTCACATTTGATAAGGCCTTCACACCGGGGAAGGACTTACTGAGATTATCTATTTTCAATACTACATTTTGATCCATTTTTAAGCACCTGCCTTCTTATGGACATAACTAATTAAAATAATTACGTCAACTGCCTTCTTTCAGATGAGCTTTCTCTATAATTTCTTATGAAAATAGCACGATATAGTCCATCCAACCGAATATACTATATCGTGCCACCACACATTTTTATCCTACAGGCATCCTTTAACTTAATAGGCTCGCTGAGCTGCTAAATCCTTGGTTACCTGAGTCACAGGATAATCAACTCCATCAATCTTAATTGATGGTACAGAATTTTCAAATGAAAAGATACCTTCCTCTACATACTTTTGTTTATCAACTGTTTTGCCGCTTTGAAGATCCTTGATAATTTCTTCTACTCTTGGCCCATGAAGCGGATTACATTCGGTATTAAGTGTTATCTTTCCATTCAGGGTATCACTCAGTCCGGCATTGGTACTGTCAAAGGACATTACGATCATATCACCATCTACTCCTACCTTATAGCCTGCTGCCTCAATAGCATCAATTGCCCCGAAGGCTTCATTGTCGTTTTCACAATAAACTACATCAATTTTGTCTCCATATTGTTTCAGTAAGGATTCCATAACCTCTTGTCCCTTTGCCTGGGTAAATTCACCAGTTGTTTTTGCAAGAAGTTTCCAGCTGCTATGCTGTTTTACTGCATCCTCAAGGCCTTTGGTACGTCCAATCTGAGCAGAAGCGCCAATAGTTCCCTGGATATCAACGATATTAACTTCATCCTTATCCTTTCCAGCAGCTTTTAAATAGGCATCCAGCCACGCTGCGGCTTTCTTGCCTTCCAGCTCAAAGTTAGAGCCGACCCATGCCGTATACAGACTATCATCCGATACATTTACCATACGGTCAACAATGATTACCGGAATTCCTGCATCCTTTGCCTCCTGCAATACCGTGTCCCAGCCGGTTTCTGTTACAGGTGCAAGTACTATGTAATCCACTTCCTGCTGAATAAAGTTTCTAATAGCTGCGATCTGGTTTTCCTGTTTCTGTTGTGCGTCATCAAATATAAGTTCATAACCATTTGCCTCACTAAAGGTTGACTTCATTGACTCCGTATTTGCGGTACGCCAGTCGGATTCCGCTCCCACCTGAGAAAAACCGACAGTAATCAAATCCTTACTTTTGGAAGTGTCTGTGGGTGCTTTGGCATCCGGCGTGCTCCCTGCATTTACATCTTTTGAGTTGGAGCCGCATGCTGTAAAGGTTAATATCATGCAGAATACCATCAACGCAGCAATCATTCTTTTTTTCATTGTAAATCCTCCCATTACTTATTTTTTATTTCTAAACATTATTATAAATATATTTATTAAAACATCCATTAAGATTCTTATGGATTAAGTTCAATAATTTCTCCACTTTTTTTATGCCTTATTTTATATCATTTTTTTATGATAAATGTTCAATTTTTTCAGGTACTCTAACTTGAACAGTCGTCCCCTTACCATATTCCGAATTTATGGTAATGCCATAGGAATCACCATAATAAAGTTTAACTCTTTCATGGACGGCACTCAATCCAAACCCTATACGTTCGGAGTGTAAAAGAGCATTTTTAATAGCTTCAAGCTTATCCGGCTGCATACCGATACCATTATCTGTAACAGTCAGGAGTATGTCCTCTCCTTTTACCTCTCCGGTAATACTAATCTTACTCATTCCTCTTTTTTCCTTTACCCCATGATACAATGCATTTTCAGCAAGGGGCTGTATGGTCAGTTTGGGTACCTTTACTCCTTTTAGCTCTTCCGGTATATCAATACTGTATTCTAAAATATCCTGATACCGGACTTTCTGAATATCAAGATAGCTGTTTGTATGCATAATCTCTTCGCCTAACGTAATAATATCATTACCCTTTGACAGCATTGTTCTGAAAAAGACAGATAGATTTGTAAGCATATTGACGGCTTCTTCATATTGTCCGGACTCAACGAGCCATACAATCGTATCCAGGGTATTATATAAAAAATGTGGATTTATTTGAGCCTGAAGCAGCTGCAGCTGCGTTTTATGCTGCAGTTCTTCCTCTTCTTTTGCACTCTTAAGTAATTGACTTATCTGCTTAGACATTTTTTGAATTCCCGAATTAAGCTGAGCAATTTCAACATAATCCGAATTTATCTGAGGCAATGTAAATTCTCCGCCTCCAACAAGATTAATGTTCTTACATAATTCACCTATTGGTACGGTGACACTCTTCGAGAATCTAAGCCCGTAATGCAATAAAAAGAGTATTGTTCCGCAAACGAATAATACCGCCAGGAGTATTACCATCCTGATATTATTAGCCATCTTTTTTTCAAGAGAAGCCATATACCCTGCTTCATAATAAATATAATCAATTATCTTGCCCTGAATCAGTTTTGTCAGGACATAAATATTATTTTCCAGCTGTACCTGTCTGCTGTCATAATCCTTCGTATTTTTTATCATATACATCTTTTTTTCAAGATTATCACAATACTCCAGAATGTTTTGAAGAGTCCTGGTACTTTCCTTTCGATAGGTCGTCTGCCTTAAAGAGTCCGCAAGTTTTATCGCATCTTCTACATCTGATATGGGCAGGGTCGTCTGCTGCTTACTTCCAACTGTATAATAATACATTTTAAGGTCGATTGTTTCTTTAAAATCCATGCTGAACTTGCTGCTTAAACTTACATTACGTGTTATCTGTACATACTGCATCTCATAATACCCAAGAAACAGTAGAGCCAGTAATACCCAGAATGCAAGAGGGAAAAGCATATTCAGAATAATTCGTTTTAATTTTTTGCTCAGGCTTACCGGGGCAACTCTGCTCCTTTGCAATCCCATGTATACCCCTCCTTTTTATTCCGATAATCACTTGGCGTACATCCCTGCGTCTTTTTGAACAAAAAGCTGAAATAATGAGAATCCTTATAACCTACCTCTAACGCAATCTCACCAGAACGTTTATCCGTACATCGAAGAAGCTGCTTTGCTTTGTTCATTCGCAGTTCCGTCAAATACTCAATGAAGGTTTTATTCATTTCCTGGCTGAATAAGGCACTGAAATGATTCGCACTGACATTTGCCGCATAAGCCGCTTTGTTAAGGGAAATCTTATCATCTGTGTAATTTTTGTTAATATAAGTAATGGCTGATTCCAAAACACGCTTATACCTGCTTTTGGTACTCTCGTCCCGAAGCCTGATTCCCTTTTCAAGGATTTTCTCCATGATATCTTCTACCTCTTTAATTGAAACAATTGCATCCGAACAAATGGATGGAATGAATGGATCATATTCTTCCTTGGAATATCCTAATTTTTGTATAAAACTTACTGCACTGAAATGAAAATTCAAGAGAATATACTGACGGAAGATTCTCGATTTTAATGCCTCTTCCCCTGCCATTTTTACATAATTAGCAGTAAAATCATTCACTTCATCCAGTAAGGCATTGCTTAAAAAATTTAGAATAACCTCCGGATTAATAACACTTACATCAATATTCTTAAGTTCTAAGCCTTCAGAACTTTTACCTGTTTCCTGATAATTTTCTCCATTAGCCCCATAGCGGAATTTATTAAGATATCTGGAAGCAAATGCATGCATTGCTTCCTGGTAGCACTCCGGCAGTAAGCTAAGCCTGTCAACTGTTTTTCCCGTACAGATAAACCAGTCAATATGCCCGCCTCCTTCATGAAAAAACCGCTGCAGGATATGTACGCATTCCTCCGTCTGCTGCGCAATCTTATCACCTTCACCCTTTACAAGAACAGCATAACTAAAAATCTGGTTACGAAAGAGAATATAATCCGGTCTGTTATAAAATAACTCATCCAGGTGATTTTGCAGCTCGGCCATATCTTCAGAATAACCGTCATAAAAGCCCTGATTTCTTTCAGCCGAGTTCATGGAAAACAAAATAATACTATAGCATTGTGCTACAATGTCAATTTGTAATTTTGCAGCCTTTTCATATACTTTATGAAGATTAACATGGCCTGAAATTAAAGTTTCAAAAAAATCTCTTCTGGAATGCTGTTCATATTGCTGTATCTCATTTCTAAATTTTTCATAATAATTCTTTTGAGCATTTTCTGTATCATATTTCACATGAATATCTTCCAAAACTTCAATTAAACTATTACGGCTTATTGGTTTTAAAAGATACCGTTCAACTCCCACTGATATTGCCTGCTGTGCAAATTCAAAATCATCATATCCGCTGATCATTACTATCTTAGTTGCAGGCAGCTCTCTCTTCACTAATTTACTTAATTCAATACCATCCATAAATGGCATTTTAATATCAGTAATTAGTACATCAGGCTCCGTCTTTCTTATCAGCGGCAATGCAATTTCTCCATCTTTTGCTTCCCCAACAAGCTCATAACCATATTCAGACCATGGTATCATCCGGTGTATTCCTTCTCGGATAATTTTTTCATCTTCTACCAAAAAAGCTTTAATCATATTATCCCCCCCTTATTATATAGTGCATTAAAAACCTGGATAAGTTCATTATAACTCTTAAAATCATTTTTTACATTATCTTCTAATTATATAACAGCTAAAGCTATTAAAAGCAGACATTGAACACACTCCTGCCCCTCATTCGTGAGGGGAGATGTTTCCATTATTTTTCCATCTTTCTACTGTTAAAAGCCAGTTTGGTATTTGGCATGGAGTTAGAAAATCGCATCATGGATAGCAAACATGTGTACTTTAATATTGACAAAATTTACATAACAAGGCATAATTAAGGTAGTTTTTACATAGGAGGAATTATCATGAAAAAGTTTTTATCATTATTTCTGGCTCTAGTTATAACAGTTACAATAGCAGGGCCAGCACAGACAATTGATGCTGCATCAAAGTATTCTATTAATAAGACCAATTTGACTCTTTACATAGGTGCGCAGTATTCCTTGAAAATTGATGGGTATTCCAATTTTATAATGTGGAAATCTGACAATCCCAAAGTAGCGTCTGTTACATCAGAAGGCAAGGTAAAAGCTAAAAAGGAAGGAACTGCCGCTATAACAGCTACCATCGGCTCCGGCAGCAATAACAAAAAATTCACATGCACAATCACTGTAAAAAATCGCATTATTACTAATAAGAAGAGTATTACTTGCACATTAGATGAATTTCAAACGCTTAAGGTATCTTTAAAAAATCCTAAATCCGATGAATCATTGGCTGTTATGATTAAAAATCCTAACTTAATTGATACTAAATGGGGCTCATCTAGTAAAGAAAACATTCTTAATATAATTCCTAAAAAAGTTGGTTATACAGAACTAACAATTTGTACGGTGGAAGGCTCTGGATTCGATGAGAAGCTTAATACAGATTCTGGTATTACTGTAGGCGTAACAGTATTAGAAGATAATAGTGGGTGGATTTCACAAAAAGCTCTTAGCAGCTTTGATGTAACCATTTTAAAACTTGAATCCACTATTAACATAGTTTGTGGAGAATCCTCATATAGCTCTAAAGATTATTATATAGAAGATGTCCCAACTGATCTTGATGAAGGGGTTGTATATAATAGTAATGAAATTAGTTATAAATCTGTTAAAGGTAAATTTTATTTTAAGGTAAGCGACTTGAGAAAACTTAAAATTATGAGATAGTGCAGATTATCAACTCCATAATCAAGGTCGCACAAGGAAATAAGTGCTATCTGGTCTACAACGTTTCTTTATAGAAGGATTGAAGAATTAAGTATAAAAAAAATCGTCTCTTGACATATCTAATAATAAGCGAAGCAAATACACTTACATGAATTTGATAATTAATGCATGATATTAGAAAAGGTCGGCACAAAATGACAATATTTTGTGTCGGCCTATTTCTTTTAGCTGAAATCAATTGGAGCAAGTTCTATGCATATTACAGGATAAATCTGAGGAAACTCCAGACAAATATATATTGACATAAAAAGGGGTAATTTGGTAACATTATATCTATATAGAATAACTTGTGGAGAAGGAACATGAACATAAAAATTAAAGCAATCGTATGTATTTTTTTAATACCGTTTTTCATAATAGGGCTTGCAGCCTGCAGCCATATTACATCAGGAGAAATTTCTCAGATTCAAAAAAATGAAGGTGCTCTTACAAACAAAATACGGGAAGAAAATGTGGATAATTTAACGGTACTAGAAATAAAAAATCAAATTGGAAGTATTATCCTCAAGCCTTCCGATGGGGGCCATTTGAAAGTGAGCATGGACGCCAATGTCAAAGCCACAACAAAAGAATTGGCAGAGGAATTGGCAAATAGAGCTCAATTAAACATTTCAAAAAAAGGAAACAAAATTCGTCTTAAAGCAGTCGATGAAAAAAATCAAAAAAAGGATCTTTTCAAATTAAAAGCTCAAAAATACCGATCGACAACCGAGCTTGTTATTGACTATACCGTTGAGGTACCCGCAAATTTACAAGACATACGTATTAGTACCAATACCGGTGATATTGATCTGCAAAATATAAAGGCAGCCTTCGATGTGAATTGTGGTGTTGGAAGTATCCATTCTTCTCAGAATATAGGGATTCTTGGAAATTCCAATTTTACTGTCACCACCGGAATGGTGGATATAAAATTGACAGAGCTGAGCAATACGAAAGAAGTCAATGCGAAAATCACTACGGGTGACATAAATATTTTACTACCCCAAGATGCCCGATGTACCATAGAAACAAAAGGATTTATGCAAGCAAAAGAGCAGCGCGTAATGAATGGTGGAGGAGCGATGGTGAAAGCAAAAGCCTCAATGGGAAATGTTTATGTTACAACCGATTCCTCAAATTAGATCTATATCAATTAACATTTCATAATTATTTATCTGATTAAATGTAAGTGCCTAATTTTAGGGTGGATTCCATCCACCTCCATTTATCTTTATAATTGTTAGCAGGAAATGCGAGTGTGTGAAGAAAAGTCTGTAAATGCTGATCTTCTATGATAATAGCCGGTCTGAAGGCTTAGCGATAAGCTTTCAGACCTTGTTTTATATATAACATCACATGCTGATACATGTCAATAGCAGGCGGATATTTCGCCTGTAAAAAATACGTATGAATAAATGATTATTCAGGTAGCCGTCCTTCATACATGATACTGAGTTCACCGTAGACCTGTCCCCAGTTCCTAAGTGGCATATTCCATTTCTTGGTTGCCTCAAAAGTAGATAAATACAGGGCTTTCAGAAGTGCGCTATCACTAGGAAATACGCTTCTTTGGCGGTTTAGCTTCCGGTAAGTTGCATTCAGGCTTTCAATAGCATTAGTAGT